>NZ_SUMC01000142.1 GCF_005047355.1 Actinacidiphila oryziradicis | reverse complement strand
CGGAGCAGTCGGCGGTGCCAGGCCATGAGGGTGCCGGGGGTGACGAGACGGTGGCGGCGCAGTCTGCTCGGGAGGTGGCGGGCGAGGGCGGCGAGCACGGCGCGGTCCGGCCACGTCAGGTGCGGCCAGGTGCCCAGCTGGCGCCGCAGCACCGCGACCTCGTGGCGCAGTGCGAGGAGCTCAACGTTCTTGGCATCCTCCCACCGGGACAGCAGCAGGACCAGTCCGAGGAGCCGGATGAAGATCAGGTAGAGCACACGCAACGCCATAGAGTCGCAGCATGCCATGATCACCTGGAACCGCAAACGCCCTGATCAGATGCTACGCGCCAGTTTTGGCACCCTACAGGCAGGTGCCAGCTCCTGGCTTCCAGACGAGTTCACGGGCGGTCGCCCCGCTCGACTCCCCCTCCGCGATCAGGGCCAGAACCTCCCGCTCGCGTGTGGCCAGCCGTTCCAAGGGAACTCGGCGACGGCGCAGGAGTTGCCGCACGACCTCCGGGTCCACGACGGTGCCGCCGTCGGCGACACACCGCAGGACATCGAAGAACTCCTCGCCCCGGCCAACCCGGTCTTTTCAGGAGGTGGCCGACGCCCATACCGTCTCCGGAAACGAGAAGCGTCCGCAGCGCTGCCGCCGCCCGCTCACATGTTGCTCGCCGCCCACGTCTCCTCGTCCGCCGCCAGGAGTTCCGCCGTCCGGGGGGATGGGAGCAGCGGGCCGTGGTCCGAGGTGACCCGCAGGGCGGACGCGGCCGTCAGGTGGCCCAGGCGTAGCGCCCGCACCGGGTCGTCGGACCGCATCAGTCCCGCCAGGAACCCCGCGGCGAACGCGTCACCCGCCCCCACCGGCTCGACCACACCGACCTTCAGGGCCGCCACGGTGTACGACGCTGGGCCAACGAAGGCCGTGGCCGCCCGGGAGCCGTCCTTGACCACCAGCATGCCGGGACCCGGCAGCAGCGCGCGTACCGCCGCGGCGTCCGTGAGGGCGTCGCCCCACAGCGCCTGCGCCTCGTCGAGGCCGACGAAGGTGATGTCCGCGCTGTCGGCGAGCGGCAGCAGCACGCCCGAGGCCGGTTCCTCGCTCCACAGCGCTGGCCGGTGGTTCACGTCGAAGCTGACCGGACACGGCCGGCCCGGGGCCAGCGCCTCCTCCACCAGAGCCCGGCACGTCGACGAGAGGGCCGGGGTGATGCCGGTGAGATGGACGAGTGCCACCGCACCCCGCGCGGCCTCTTCGCGGAGCACCTTCGGGGTGAGCGCCGAGGCAGCCGAGCCACGCCGGTAGTAGTGGACCCGGGTCCCGTCGGCGCCGGGATCCTTGAACAGCAAGCCGGTCGGGCGGGTGGGGTCGGTCCGTACGCCGGTCACATCGACGCCCGACGCCGCGACCCGGTCCACCACCCTGCGCCCGAAGGGGTCGTCGCCGACCGCCGAAACCCAGCGCGCGCTTATCCCGTACTCGGCCAGGTACATCGCCACGTTGGACTCGGCGCCCGCGACATCGACGCTCAGCGACTCGGCGGCGGCGAGCGGAGCCAGCGGAGCGGGCGCCATGGCCGCCATCGTCTCGCCGATGCACACGACGGGTCCGGGCCCGAGACCCGGCGGCGTGCTCATACCCACTCCGGGCGGTACTGGGCGGTGGGCAGGCCCGGCACCTCCACCCGGGCCTCGAAGACCGCGCCGTCGAGCGGTCCCGGCGTCGGCAGCCCGACGCGGGCGCTCGTGATGTAAAGCGTGCGGCCGTCGGCGCCGCCGAGACAGATCCCGGCAGGCTGCTCGGCCGGCACCCGCACCACTCGGTCCAAAGTGCCGTCCGGCAGGTAGCGGTGGACACGGCCCGCGCCCCAGACGGCGGTCCACAGTCCGCCTTCCATGTCGACAGCCATCCCGTCGGGGCTGCCGGAATCCAACGTGGTGAACACCGACGGCTCGCCCAGCTCGCCCGTGTCCGGGGCGACCAGGTACTTCCGGATGACTCCGCGGACGCTGTCCGCGAGGAACATCGTCGTGCCGTCCGGCCCGAAGACCGGGCCGTTCGGCACGGTAATGCCCTCGAGTACCTTGGTCACCGTCCCGTCGCGGTCCATCCGGTACAGGGCTCCCGCGCCCTCCACCTCGTCGTAGGACATGCTGCCCGCCCAGAATCGGCCGAACGGATCGGCGGCCGCGTCGTTCATCCGCATCGGGACCCTCGCACGCCCCTCCTCGAGGCACGCCAGCCGTTCGGTCTTACCGTCCGCGCCGATCAGGCAGAAGCCCGTGCCTGCCGCCGCTATCCAGCTGCCGGGCCGGCCCTCGACCGGAGCCACCGCGCCCAGCGGTACGGGGAGTTCGGCGAGAACCTCCAGCGGCCCGGTCCGATCGTCGCCTTCCGGGGCGGACAGCAGCCGGCCGGTGAGGATGTCGACGAGCACGATCGTGCCGCCGACCCAGCGGATGCCCTCGCCGAGTTCGAGCCGGTCGGACCAGCGGGGAGCGGGCTGCGGAATGGGTACGGATTGGCTCATCGTCGCTCCTCCTGCCGGGCGCCCGCGATATCGAGGAACTCCCGGGCCCGCGTGCGCAGCGCTTCCTGGCTCCCGCCGTCGGCCGCGTCGCCGACGAGCGGGGATCCGATGCCCACCGCCACCGCGCCCTGCGCCAGGTACTCGCGCGCGGCCGAGGCGTCCACCCCTCCGACCGGCACGAACGGGAGGTCGGGGAACGGGCCGCGCAGGGCCCGGAGATACCCCGGGCCGCCCGCCTGCGCGGCCGGGAAGATCTTCAGCGCTTCGGCACCGAGCCGGAGCGCGGCGAGGATGTCCGTCGGGGTCATCACCCCGGCGAGGACCGGGAGTCCCAGGTCCCCGGCCACGGTGATGCCGTCGCTCAGCGCCGGGGTGACGATGAAGTCCGCGCCCGCCTCGTGGGCGGCGCGCGCGTCGTCGGCGTTCAGGACGGTGCCCGCTCCCAGCGGAGCTTCGGGGCCGAGGGTGGCTCGGGCTCCGGCGATCACCTTGAGCGCGTCCCGCCCGGAGAGCGACACCTCGATCAGCGCGATGCCCTCCTCAGCCAGGGTCAGTACGGTCTTGAGCGCCGCGTCGGCGTCGTCACCGCGCACGATGGCGACAAGACGGCGGGTGCGCAGCGCGCCCAGCAGATCCACGGAAGTTCCTTATGTCGCAGGTAGGTTGCTCGGGTCGTCAGGGGCGGCGCCGGGCCGTCACGGTGAGCCGCCAGCGGACCTGGCCGGACTCCGGCACGCAGGCGGTGTCCCCGTCGCCGGCCTCGGCCAGGCCGAAGACCCGGCCGAGCATCGGTTCGACGCCGATGGAGCGGTACGGCGCGCTCTCGGGGAAGCCGCGGAGGTTGCGCCACAGGGCGACCGAGACGGGCTGGCCTTCCGCCTCGACGGCCATGTGCAGCGTGTCGGCCCCGTCGTGGACGGACACATCCGGCGTGTTGACCACCGCTCCCAGCGCGGTGCCGTCGTCCGGTCCGAGCCGGTCGAGCGGCACGCCGCTCATGCGCGGCCAGACCCCCGGGGTCCCGTATGACCCGCCGTCGGGGTAGAGCCGGAGTTCGGCGCCCTCCGCCATCTCCACGGTGGCCTGTTCGGAGACGTCCAGCAGCGCGTGCGCGGCCCAGAGGAATCGGTAGCCGGGCGCCGCGGTCAGCCGGTAGTCGGCCACTGTCCGCTCCCGGTCGGTACGGATGCGCCGGGCGAGCCGGAAGTCCGGGCAGTCGACGCTCTCCTCGTCCCCGTCCCGCCGCCAGGGGCGCGACCAGGCGTCGCCGTGGTCGGGCGTCCCTCGTACGGTGGGTACGCATTCCTCAAGGCCGCCGGCGTCGGCGAAGGTGTCACCTGGCCGGACCGTGGCCCGCCGCGGTTCGTCGCGGTGCCACAGCCACTCACGGCCGCCCGCGGCCAGCGAGGTCCAGCGGCCGCCGAGGGCCAGATCGGTGACGGTCCTCATCCCGCGCACCGCCCGGCTACCGCCCCGCTCACCATTCCGCGAACGATCCGTCGTCGTGCCGCCACAGCGGATTGCGCCAGGCATGCCCGGAGCGGTCGGCGGCGCGTACAGCGTTCTCGTCCACGGTGACGCCGAGCCCCGGCAGCTCGGCGCGGTTCGCCTGCCCCTCGGTGAACCGGAAGGGCTCCGTGTCGACGAGGTACGAAAGCAGGTCGGCCTCACGGTTGTAGTGGATGCCCCTGCTCTGCTCCTGGATGAGGAAGTTCGGTGTGCAGAAGGCAATCTGGAGGCTGGCGGCGAGCGCGATGGGGCCGAGCGGGCAGTGCGGGGCGAGCTGGGCGCCGTAGGTTTCGGCGAGCGAGGCGATCCGGTGAACCTCGGAGATGCCGCCCGCGTGCGAGAGATCCGGCTGGGCGACGGCGATGCCGGCGGCGAGTGCGGGCAGGAACTCCGACCGCCCGTAGAGCCGTTCGCCCGTCGCGATGGGCACGGGGCTGGCGGCCACCAGGCCCGGCAGTGCGTGCCCGTGCTCGGGCAGCAGGGGTTCCTCGGCGAACAGCGGGTGCAGCGGCCCCAGTTCCTGCAGCACCCGGCGCGCGCTCGCCGGGGTGAACCGGCCGTGAAAGTCCACGGCGACGTCCCGGTGCGGGCCGAGGGCATCTCTGGCCGCGGCGACGCGTGCCACGACGGCGGCGGTCTCCGCAGGAGTGGTCATGGGCGAGGTGCGGCCCGCCGCGTTCATCTTCACTGCGGTGAATCCCGCCTCGACCTGCGCGGTGACCTCCTCGGCGATCCGGGCGGGTTCGTCGCCGCCGACCCAGGCGTAGACGCGGACGGTGTCCCGGACAGGGCCGCCCAGCAGGGCGTACACGGGTGCCCCGTACGTCTTGCCGGCGATGTCCCACAGAGCCTGGTCGATACCGGCGACGGCGCTGGACAGCACGGGTCCACCACGGTAGAAGCCGGCCTTGCTCAGTACCTGCCAATGGTCCTGGATTCGCAGCGGGTCCTGGCCGACGAGATATTCGGCGAGGACGTCCACGGCGGTGCGCACCACCTCGGCACGCCCCTCGACCACCGGTTCGCCCCAGCCGACCACTCCCTCATCGGTCTCGATGCGGCAGAACAGCCAGCGGGGCGGGACGAGGAACGTTTCAACGCGAGCGATCTTCACTGCGCCTGGGGGCCTTTCGTGTGGGGGCTGCCGTGGACCTTGTCGAGGTCACGTACGGCCTGGTCGAGCAGGCCGCGCATGGCGTGTTCCGCGGCGTCCTGGTCCCCGGCGCGCACGGCGTCGAGGACCGCCCGGTGGCTGGGCACCGGGTCCTCTCCGTGCGGGGAGCTGTGCACGATCTGGTCGCGGTGGGCGAGGCCCGACTCGATGACCATTTCCATGCGTTCCAGCAGTTCGTTGTGGGAAGCCGCGAGTAGGGCGCGGTGGAAGGCCAGGTCGGCCTCCACCGCGTGGGCGGCTGTGCCGTCCCGCTCGCCCATCGCGGTGAGAGCCGCCTCAAGTTCGGCGAGGTCGGCGTTGGTACGGCGCTGGGCGGCCAGCCGGACGGCGGCCGGTTCGATGATGCCGCGGACCTCACTGAGATTGCGCAGCAGACCGGAATCGACGCCGGAGCCGGAGCCGGAGCCTTCGGCGAACTGCCAGCGCAGGACGTCGGCGTCCAGGAGGTTCCAGTCGGAGCGGGCTCTGACGAAGGTGCCGCGCTTCTGCCGTGCGTCCACCATGCCCTTGGCCGCGAGCACCTTCAGCGATTCGCGCAGGGCCGTCAGACTGACGTCCAACTCGCTCTGCAGCGCGACGAGGTCGAGTGTCGACCCCTCGGGTATTTCGCCGCTGAGCACCCGGCGCGCAAGAGTCTCCACGGTCTGCCCGTGCACTCCGCGGCGCGCGTATGGCGTCATGTCGCTTTCTGCCTTTCTGCTGGTCGATTGGTGTACGGCGGTCAGGCCGAGGCCTTGACGACACTCCAGCCGCCGTCCACGAGCAGGCTCGATCCGGTGATGTAGGAGGCTTCCTCCGCCGCGAGGAAAGCGATCGCCGCCGCTACCTCCTCGGGCGTGCCGAAGCGGCGGGCCGCGGTTTCGGCGACGCTGCGCACCCGGTCCTCCTCCGGCACCCGCTCCCACGCGGCGGTGAGGATCGGGCCCGGCAGTACGGCGTTGACGCGGACTTCGGGGCCGTATTCCACGGCGAGCTGTGCGCACAGCGAGAGCAGCGCGCCCTTGGACGCCGCGTAGGCGGGATGTCCCGGGATGCCTTTGTGGGCGTGCACCGATGAGGTGAGCACCACCGCGCCGCGGTGTTCGCACAGATCGGGCAGGACGGCCTTGAAGCCGAGGAAGCCTCCGGTGAGATTCACCGCGAGCTGCCGGTCCCAGGAGGCGCGGGTCATCGCGTGAGCGGGGTTGACCTCCACGGTGTAGGCGTTGCTGACGAGCACGCCGACGGGGCCGTAGGTGTGCGCGGCGGTGACGATCCGGTCCCAGCCGCCCTGGTCCGAGACGTCGGCCGTGACAAAGGCGGCGCGGCCGCCCTGGTCGCGTATGCGTGCAGCCACGGCTTCCCCGCTGTCCGTGGAGACGTCGGCGAGGACGACGGCGGCGCCCTCTGCGGCGAGCCGTACCGCGGTGGCGGCGCCGATGCCCGAGGCGGCTCCGGTGACCACGGCTACGCGGTCGGTGAAGCGAGCGGCTGCGTTCATGGGGCGCGTCAACTCCTCGGTGTGCGGGGTGTGTGTTTTCCGGGCCACTGGCCGACTTTAGTGACTGCGCGAGCCACGGTTGCCTTAGAGCCTGGTCAGGACGGTCAGCTCGGCGTCGTACTGGTCGGTCCAGGGGAACGGCATTCCCGAGTGGAGCAGATGGGCTCCTGTGTATTCGGTGTCGGACGCGGCATCGTGGTAGCGGCCGGCGGGGTCGATGCCGCGCAGCCGCATTCTCGCCGCCCGGCCGGACACCAGAGGCGCGCCGTCGAGACGGCCGGTGTTCCACGCGGTGACGGCGATCCGGCCGCCGCCCGGTTCCTCGTACTGGATGCCGCAGGTCGCGTCGGCCGGGGTGTTCAGCAGGTGGATCTCGCCGTGGTGAATGACGTCGCGGATCTCCTTGTAGCGGGCGATCCAGCGGGCGGCTTCGGTGCGCTGCTCCGGTGACCAGGTGCGGATGTCGGCGCCGATGCCGAGAACCCCGGCTATCGCGTTGACGAAGCGGAAGCCGAGCGAGCGCGGGCGCGGGTCGAAGACTCCGGGTGCGTCGGTGACCCAGGAACTCATGGTGTGCGGCGCGTGGGCGAGGAGATAGCCGAACTGGATGGCCAGCCGGTCCAGTGGTGCGGTGTTGTCGCTCGGCCAGACCACGTCCGTTCGGGCGATGGTGGCGTGCTCGATGCGGGCCCCGCCGCCCGCGCAGCCCTCGACGGTGACGTGGGGGTGGTGGGCTCGCAGGTGGTCCAGGACGCGGAGATAGCCGGCGACGTGTGCGGCATCGAGGTCCTGCTTCTCCACGGGGCCGCCGCCGGGCCGGCCGCGCTCGGTGGGCGGGCGGTTCATGTCCCACTTGAGGTAGCTGATGGCGTGGTCGGTGAGCAGCCGGTCGAGAGTCGTGATGACGAAATCCTGGACGTCCTCGCGGCCGAGATCGAGCAGCAGTTGGTTGCGTACGAGCGTGGCGGGGCGGCCTTCGACGCGGTAGACCCATTCCGGGTGCTCCGAGTGGAGCGCGGACTTGGGGCTGATCGCCTCCGGCTCCACCCAGATCCCGAAGTCCATTCCCAGCGAGCGGACTTCGCGGATGAAGTGGTCGAATCCCTGGGGGAAGGCTGCGGGGTCGGGGTACCAGTCGCCCAGACCGCCGGTGTCGTCGTGCCGGCCGGAGAACCAGCCGTCGTCGACGACGAACAGTTCGGCACCGAGACCGGCGGCGATCCTGGCGAGTTCCAACTGACTCCCGGCCTCGACGTCGAAGCCGGTGGCTTCCCAGGAGTTGTAAAGGACCTTGCGCGTGCGGTTCATCCGGTCACCGGTGAGGTGCCGCTCGTAGCGGTGCCAAACCCGGGCGAGGCCGTCGATCCCTTCCGGGCTGAAGGCACAGGCCAGGCGCGGTGTGGTGAGGGTGGCGCCGGGGGCGAGTCGGACGGCGCCCTCGTGGGGCAGCCGCCCGGCGCGTATCCTTACCGCTCCGCCGGGCTCGGCGTCCGTGGTGATGTGCCAATTGCCCGACCACTCCAGGGCGACGCCGTAAGTGGGGGTTTTGCCGTCGGCCGGGTGGGCGGCGTCCTGGACGGCGAGCCAGGGTGCGTACGCGTGGCCCGGCACCGCCTGGGTGCTGGCCATCTCGAAACGCCCTCGGGTCAGTTCGAGTTCGGTGCGCTGGAATTCCTGCACCCACTGGCCGGTGAGGAAGGTGAGCCGGGCGCCGGCCGTGACCGGGACGTTCACGGCCGCGGAGTCGAAACGCTCCAGGCGCAGTTCGTCCTCGCCGGTGCAGGTGAGTTCGCTCCAGCGAAGGATCACGTCGGTGCCGGGCACGGCCTCGTAGCACAACGCCACCCGCAGGCCGAGTACCTCGTCGTCGAAGACCAGCCGCAGGGTGTCGTCGGCGGTTTCGGTGTGTTCAGGGCTGAATGTCCACCACACTCCACGCTCTTCGCCGGGGCGCTGTGCGACGAGGTCGGCGCCGGTGAACGGTCGCAGCCCGTAGGGGATGTACTCGGCGGGTGCGGCGTCGGCGGGAGTGATGAAGTGGGTGCGTCCCGACCAGTCGAGCGGCGAGGGCCCGGTCTCGGCACCGTGCGGCCCCCAGGCGGTGAGTTCGGCCCAGGGGCCCTCGGTGGCGAGAGCGACCGCGTAGGTGGTGTTCTCGGTGCGCAGGATCCACCGGTCGTGCGGGGTCACTTGACTGCTCCCAGGTTGAGTCCGGCCACGAAGTGACGCTGGAATCGCAGGAATACGATCACGGTCGGGGCGGCGGCGATGACCGAGCCGGCCGCGATGACGTTCCACATGGACACATACTGTCCCTGCAGGTTGAGGAGTGAGGCTGTGATGGGCATCTGGCTGTCCGTGCGCAGCACGGTGATCGCCCACAGAAGATCGTTGAAGATCCAGGTGAAGGAGAGGGCACACAGCGCGGCGAGCGCCGGCCTGGCGAGCGGCATGATGATCCGCCGGTAGATCTGCCAGGGGCTCGCGCCGTCGATGACGGCGGCCTGCTGGATCTCCGCCGGGATGGCCCGCATGAAGCCCTGCAGGACGAAGACGTAGAAGCCGACGCCGAAGCCGACCTGGACGCCGATGAGGGCATACAGGCTGTCGTACAGGCCGAGCATCTCGGTGAGTTCGGAGACCGGGATCAGCAGGATCTGCGGGGGCAGCAGGTTGCCGCCGAGCATCAGCAGCAGCAGCGTGCGGCGCAGCGGCAATTCGTAGCGGCTGAGTGCGAACGCGGCCATGGAGGCCAGCAGCAGTGACAGCAGCACGGTGGGGACGCTGACCAGCATGCTGTTGATGAGTGCGCGCTCCTGGCCGCCGTCCACCCAGGCCTGACGGAAGCCGTCCAGGGTGAAGGAGTGCGGCAGGCTGCCGAGGCCGTTGGCCGCGATGTCGTCAAAGGAGCGGGTGCTGGTGACGAGGACGAGGACGATCGGCAGCAGCCACAGCACGGACAGCGCGCTCGCGCCGATGTGGAAACCCGCGGTCGCCCACTTCCGGCTCATGGGGCCGTTCGCGCGGGAACGCGGAGGCGTGGTCGGGTCCTTGCGGACGGTGGTGGGCGCGGAGGGCTGGGTGACGGTCATCAGTCGGCCTCCCGGAAGGCGCGGACGAGGTAGGACACGATGACCCCGAAGGCCAGCAAGAAGATCACGACCGCGAGGGCGGAGCCGTATCCCAGCCGCAGCGATTGGAACGCGGTGGAGTACATGTAGGTGCTGAGCAGTTCGGAGGAGTGGTACGGCCCGCCGCGGGTGAGCGCCCACACCACGTCGAACGAGCGCAGTGAGTCGATGACGATGACCGACAGGACGACGGCGTTGACACTGCTCAGCTGCGGCATGGTGATGTTGCGGAACTGCTGCCACCGGGTTGCGCCGTCCACTTTTGCCGCCTCGTACAACACCGGATCGATGCCTTTGAGACCGGCGAGGTAGAGCACCATCACATAGCCGATCTCCCGCCACAGGGCGGGCAGGATCACGGCGTAGAGGGCGGTGTCCTGGTCGGCGAGCCAGGCGTGGGTGAGGCTGCCGAGGCCGACGCCTTCGAGCGCCTTGTTGATCAGTCCGTCGGGCTGGTACATCGCCTGCCACACCAGCGCGGTGGCGACGAGGGAGAACACCACGGGCAGGAAGAGCGCGGCGCGGTAAAAGACGACACCGCGCCGCTCCTGCTGGAGCAGGAGGGCGGCGCCGAGCCCGAGGACCGCCGAGAGCCCCCCGAACAGCACCAGCCACAGCACGGTGTTGAGGACGGCGGTACGGAACACGCTGTCGCCGAGCATCTCGCGGTAGTTGCCCAGGCCTATGAACTTCGGCGCGGAGACGCCGTCCCACTGGGTGAGGGAGAGATAGAAGCCCTGGATGGCCGG
This sequence comes from Actinacidiphila oryziradicis, assembly GCF_005047355.1. GTDB lineage: Bacteria > Actinomycetota > Actinomycetes > Streptomycetales > Streptomycetaceae > Actinacidiphila > Actinacidiphila oryziradicis. The sequence goes on along the minus strand of NZ_SUMC01000142.1, from coordinate 4,920 downwards.
CCAGAACACCCAGAAAGTCTCTGCCAGCAGGGGCACGAGGACGAAAGCCAGGACCACGGGCGGGACCCCGGTCGCCCGCCTCCGCCGCCGCGTCGCGGTGAAAACCGCCATCTCACTGGCCCCAGATCTTCTGGGCGTCCCGCTGCCAGTTGGTGAGGATCGAGTTGATGTCCTTGGGCTGGGCGAGGAAGCGGGTGAGAGCGTTGTCGGCGGTGGGCTGGAGGGCGTCGCTGGAGTCACGGTTGAAGAACTGAGTGACGTCGGCGGCGCTCTCGATCAGGGCCCGCCCCTTCTTGACCAGCGGGGTGCCGGAGTCCTTGGCCTTGGGGTTGGTCGGCAGCGAGGTGCCGGACGACCCCTTGATGTAGAGCTCCTGGGCCTCGGTCGTGGCCAGCCAGCTCATCAGGTCCTTGACCTCGGCCGCGTGGTGGGTGTGGGCACTGGCGAAGTAGCCGTCGGTGGGACCCTCCTCGGCTACCTGGACCGTGGGGTCGATGATCGGGAACTGGAAGAAGTCGATGTCGTCCAGTTGGTCCTTGGGCGCCGCGTCGGCGAAGAAGGTGCCGATCAGCATCATGCCGGTGCGGCCCTGGAGCAGGGCGGTGGTGGCGTCCTGGAACGCCAGCGCGGTGCCGTTGGGGTCGAAGTACGGCAGTACCTCGGCCCACTTGTCGAAGACCTTGTGTACCTGGGGGTCGTCGAAGCTGTGGCGGCCGGCGAGCAGATCGCGGTGGTACTGGGCGCCGTTGATACGGATGTTGAGGTAGTCGAACCAGGCCGAGGCGACCCAGGCGGTGCCGCTGCCGGCGCCCAGGCCGATCGGGGCGACGCCCTTGGACTTGAGCTTCTTGCACAGGGCTATGAACTCGTCCCAGGTCTTCGGTTCCTGCACGCCCCACTTGATGAAGTTGGACTTCTTGTAGAACATGCCCCACCAGTAGTAGCTGGCGGGGACGAACACCTTCTTGCCTGTCGAGGAGGTGCACAGCTTCTTCAGCGCGTCGGAGTAGCCGGACAGGTCGGGCTTGGTCCAGATGTCACTGACGTCGAGCAGCAGGTCCTTCTTGGCGTACGAGTCCGCAACAGAACCGGGGTACCAGGTCAGCAGGTCCGGCGGGTTGGCGGAGGTGAGGTACGTCGGCAACTGGGTGCGGAACGTCTCCGAGGCCACGGTGTTCAGCGCGGCCTTCCCACTGCCCCGCTTGTTGTACGCGTCGACGAGGTTCTGCATGGCGGACTTCGCCTGCGGTGAGGAGAGGTTGGACTGCAGGGTGACCGGCCCACCGCTCGACTGACTCCCGCTGCCGCCCGAGTTGGATGCGACGCAGCCGCTCATCAGCGCGCCGGCGCCGATGGCGCCCGCTCCGGCGAGGAACCCACGGCGGCTGGGTGATGAGGTAATCACGACAGAACTCCCTATATGCCACGCAACGGGGCCCGGCCCCCTGACGACCGGGCCCTCGTTGGCTGAATCAGAGTGACGCGGTGCCGCAGCACCGTCAAGATGAATTACTAATTTATTTTTTCTATCGGGCCATCAAGGCCCGTAGGCCCGCCACTCTCCGTCACAGCTTGCTCTGGTGGACCCTGCCACCGACCCCGCGGAAGACGGACAGCACACTGCCGTCCGGGCCCGCGGTCGCCCCGAGCGCGCCGTCGAGAACGCCGCTCACGAATCCGGTCACCGGCGACCAGCCGCCCCAGCTGTCCGCGTCCGCGGCGTAAGAGCGCTGCCAGAGCGTGTAGTCAGCGGCACGGGCGTACAGGTGCACGGTGTTCCCCGTCGCCACCAGCGTCGGGCTGCCGCTGACCGTCCCGCCCAGCGAGGTCCAGTCCGACCAGGTGCCCGAGGTGTCACGCACCCGCGTCCACACCGCGTCGTCGTTGGTGCGTACGGCGACATGAATCCGGCCGGCCGCATCGGTGACGGCCGAGGGGCGCCCGTACACGGTGAGGTCCCCGGGGGTGCCGATCGAACTCCAGCCACCGTCAGGACCGCGCGAGACGATGGAGCCGTCCGCGCCGCGCGCGAAGAGGGTCCAGTCGTCGGGGCTCTCGAAGGCGACGCTGGGCGCGTCGCTCAGCGTCCCGCCCAGCTTCTGCCAGTGACCCCACTGTCCGCCGCTGTAGACGCGCCGGTAGGCGGCGTTGTCCTCGCCCCGGACGAAGACGTCGATACGGCCACCCGCCGCGTTAGGCGTGCCGTGCGCCGCGGGCTGGCCGAGGATCTTGCCGTTCCCTGGACCGCCGAGCACGGTGGTGTGCGAGGACCAGTGGCCGTCGCTCCCGGTCTGCTCACGCAGCGAACCGTCGGCGCCGCGGGTGAAGGCGGTCAGCTTGTCGCCGTCACGCACCAGCGCGGGGCTCGCCGAGGACTTGGTGCCCAGGGACACTCCGGGGGCATCGTCCTTGCCGGACAGCTTGAGGAACGCCGTACCGTGCGCGGGCAGGGTGACGGTGTACGAGCCGGTGTACCCACCTCGGTCCTCCCGGGCGCGCAGGTCGCGGACCGCGACCTCGCCGGCCAGTCCGGCGTCGGAGAACCTCACCGTGCGCTCGGCGGCGTGGTCCGAGCGGTTGAGCAGGACGACCGCGCGGTTGCCCGAGCCCTTGAGGACCTTGCTGTAGACGTCGCCGGTCGCGTCGGTGGCGATGCGGACGCCCTGGATGCCGAGCGGATCCTGGTCGACGGCGAGGATCTCGGGGTTGCGCAGCGTGTCGATCATCGACTGGGGCAGCGTGCGCGGATCGGAGCCGACGACCAGCGGGGAGGCCATCTCGGCCCACATCACCAGCTGGGTCGTGGACTCCTCCTGGGACAGCTCATACGTGCCGTCCGAGAGCTTGCGCATGGGTATCAGGTAGTCGGGATCGTTGTAGTGTCCGGGCCCCTGTGCCTCCGGATGCCAGGCGTTGGCGTCAGCGGCACGCAGGATGTTGGGCCACTCGCCGGCCGTGGGAGATCCCCAGGCGATGTCGGTGCCGGTGCGCCACGAGTCGGCCGTGGTCGGCCCGTAGGCGTACGCGTTGTGCGCGTCCTGCGCGGGAGTGTGCGGCAGACCCCAGTCGTCGGTGAGCGGGTTGCAGAGGTTCAGCAGCATCGGTCGGCCGGTTTTGGCGACCGCGTCACTGAACTCCTTGAACGCCGGTCCCGGATCGAGCTTCTCGGAGACCCCGCACAGGAAGTCCACCTTGATGGCGTCGATCTTCCAGTCCGCGAACTGCTGCGCGTCCTCGGTGTAGTGGCCACGGCTGCCGAGCCCGCAGCTCTTGCCGCCGTCGTAGGTGCCCGCGTCGGTGTAGATCCCGGCCTTCAGACCTCGCTGGTGGAGATAGGTCACGAGCGACGGGATGCCAGAGGGGAATCGGTCCGGATTCGCGACGAGCCGTCCCTGGCTGTCGCGCGGATTGTCAGCCTGCCAGCCGCCGTCAAGCCAGACAATGTTGTAGCCGCTGTCCCTGAGCCCGCTGCTGACCAGATAGTCCGCAACGCTCTTGACCTGCGCCTCAGTCGGTGCGCCGAGGCCGTAGTAGGTGTTCCAGCCCATGTACGGCGTGGGGGCGAGGCCGCTGTTGTAGTACTGCGGTGCTCCCTGATCGCCCGCGGCGTGTGCCGTCGGCACCGCCACCCCGATCAGTGCGGTGGCCCCGAGAAAAGCCGCTGCACAACGAGCACGCACCATCCATCCACGATGCGAAGTCACTGATGTCTCCCGAGAGTTGGGGTAAGGCACCCCGCCGACCCGAGATCATGGCGGCGGCGCCACGCGAAGACTGTGACTGCGCCACCGTTTCCTGTCAACGGTTATTACTAATTAACTTAAAAAAGTGCTCCGGCCGAACGTGGACTGCCCCGATGCTCGACCGGATCTGGTTTGCGGTCCCGTCCTGGCTGGTCACGTCGTCATCACGGAGGGCGGCGTGACCATGCTCCGACGCTGAACGCGACTGGGCCGGTAACGAGGTGATGACCCGCGTGCCGCTTCGCCGGTCGGCGAGGTGGGGCGCGGGTCCAGTTGCCGCCGTCCCGCTCAGGGAGCGCAGCCTCCGGACCGCGCATGCGGCACATTACGGTGCCCACGTCCGTGGGGGCTGTCGTCATGCCCCCGCTCTCCGCCCGCCGCGCCGCCGCGAGCCGGGCGGCACGCGGGGGCCCGGCCGGGCTTGTTCCCGTCAGGCAGGTATACCTACGCCCAGGCTCGCCCTACGGCGCGCGGCTACCGTGGGGCCCATGACGAAAGACACGCCGATCGCACACGAGTCAGGGACCTTCGAGATCGCCGGCAAGCTGGTGGCCCGGCTGGGCTTCGGGACAATGCGGCTGACCGGACCTGGCATCTGGGGCGAGCCGGACGACCGCGAGGAGTGCCTGCGCGTCGTCCGCCGTGCCGTCGAACTCGGCGTGCAGCTGATCGACACCGCCGACTCGTACGGCCCCTACGTCAGCGAGGAGATCATCCGCGAGGCGATCCACCCGTACCCCGACGACGTGCTGATCGCCACCAAGGCGGGCTTGACCCGCCCGGGCCCGAACGTGTGGGCCCCGGTCGGGCGGCCCGAGTACCTGCGGCAGGAAGCCGAGATGAGCCTGCGGCGGCTCGGCCTGGACCGCATCGACCTGTTCCAGCTGCACCGCATCGACGCGAAGGTGCCGCTCGAGGACCAGGTCGGCGAGCTGAAGCAGCTCCAGGACGAGGGCAAGATCGTGGCGATCGGGCTCTCCGAGGTCACCGTGGACCAGATCGAGCAGTCCCGGCGGATCGCGGAGATCGTCACCGTGCAGAACCGCTACAAAAGGCCGGCCCGACACAACCTTCGGCACCGTGAACGCCGATGTGCTGGCCCACTTCGTACCGGGCTTTCAGCGCATCGACTTCGTCGAGGTCATCCTCAACAGCTCCTGGCCGGAGTAGCTAGGGG
>NZ_SUMC01000141.1 GCF_005047355.1 Actinacidiphila oryziradicis | reverse complement strand
CGAAGTAAAGGTGTATAGCGGCTATGGGGCGTGGTCAAACCGGAAACTTGCTCGGCAAAAGTGACGGCCTTACAGTCGCCATTGACGCATCGGAATCGACGTACCGATAATTCGATGACCACCTTAATACCGCTCACCGCGGCGTCAGCGAGACGGCGAACATATCCTCCATGCACCATTGTTGAATAACTTCCGCACCATCGACACGCCGCCGATGACGACCGCACCCGCGCTGCCAGCGTGACCGCTTCAGAAGAACGTTCCACGCTCTCGACTACCAGGTCCGACAAATGAGGAAAGAGCTGCTCAAGGCTTCCAGACGCACACGCCGATCATGATCGCAGACATCGCGGATCACAAGATCGGCGACAGAGCCCTCACCTTCACGTGCACACAGTCGATGAAGATGACCGGGTAGACCGAGTCGAGCGGCCGGTTCTGCCATTCCGCCATTCCGTCCAGGACCTTGTCGGTGATGGTGGAGATGGTCTGCTTGGACACGCTCGCGCCGTAGACCTCGGCCAGGTGGGCGGAGATGTCCCCGTGGGTGAGGCCGCGCGCGGACAGCGACAGCACCATCTCGTCCACGCCGCTCAGCCGCCGTTGCCGCTTCTTGACGATCTGCGGCTCGAAGCTGCCGTCACGGTCGCGGGGCACCTCGATCTGGACCGGCCCGACCTCGGTCAGCACGGTCTTGGGCCGTACTCCGTTGCGGGAGTTCCCGCTACCCGCACCGGCCCGGTCGTGCCTGTCGTAGCCGAGGTGGTCGGTGATCTCGCCCTCCAGGGCGGACTCCAGCACGCGCTTGGTCAGCTGCTGCAGCAACCCGCCCTCGCCGGTCAGCTGCAATCCCTGGGACCGGGCCCGGTCGACCAGCTTCCCGATCAACTGGTCGTCCAGTAGATCCGCCGACAGCTCGACCGGCAGGACCTCTTCAACCGTCTCAACGGAGACAGTCACGTCGCTCATCAGGTGCTACTTCCTTGATCGGGAGTTACACCGATGACCGTACAGACCCTCCCAGGAAGCGGTAACGGCGCGAGTGCAGTCCTGCTATTGAGTCGATGTGGGAACCGTCCCGATCACGGCACGGGGCGGGTTGGTGGGTTTCCCTCGGGGTGGTGGTGGATCCAGGACAGGCCGCCGAGGTCGAGGCGGTGGCGGGTGCGGGTGACGGCGACGTAGGCCAGGCGGGCTTCGGCGTCGTCGATCGGGCCGGGGACGGGGTGGCCGTTGTCGTCCTTCTGGTCGGTGTCCCTCGGCGGGGTGAAGTCGCCTGCGATCTTCACGGTCGCCCATTCGCGGCCTTTGGCCTTGTGAGCGGTAGAGACGGTCACATCGGCGTGGTTCTCATGGACAAGTTGGCTGATCGCGGCGAGGGAGGGCATCGGGGCCGTGCTTGTCGACCAGGTCGACCAGGGGCATCAGGTCGTGACCGGCAGGGTCGTGTTCGGCGTACTCGCGCAATTCGCCCCAGGTGGGGAAGAGGACCAGTTCGGGGTGCCAGGTGCGGCGTCCTTCAGTCAGGTCGCGCGCGGCGGCGGCCAGGACTCGCAGGGCCTCTCCTCCGCCGGCCAGGGCCACGCGGTGGCCGGTAGCGAGGTGTTTCATGACTTCGGCGATGGCGCCGACGTTGGTGCGGCACAGGACGGCGTCGGGGTGGTCGAGGGTGCCGAGTTCGGTGGGGATGGTGTCGGTTCCGTCCAGGCGGATGGGGGCGCGGGCGATGGCGAGCCACCGGTTGGCTTCGGCGGCGAGGCGGGGGCCGAAGCGGAAGGACTGGGACAGGGTGAGGGCGGTGCCGTTGAAGCCGGTCATGACGTCGCGGGCGCCGCGCCAGCCGTAGATGGCCTGGGCGGAGTCGCCGACCATGACCAGCTGGGCGTGGGCGCGTTGGGCGGTGAAGACCTGTTCGACGACGGGGTTGGTGTCCTGGGCTTCGTCCAGCAGCAGGTAGTCGGCGGGGATTTTCGGTTCGGACAGGGCCCAGATTTTGAGGTAGTGGTCGTGGTCGAAGCGGGCGACGCCGGTCTCGGGGTGTTGGAGGTCGGCCCAGGCTTTGGCGGCGTAGGGCAGGACGAGGTCGGCGAGCTGGGTGTGCAGGTCGTCGGCTTCCAGGCCGCGCAGGCGGGGGACGTGGTGGCGGTTCAGGGTGGGGTCGGCGGAGTGGCAGTAGCGGGTCACGGTGCGCAGGGTGGTGTAGGAGAGGGTTTTGGGTGACAGGTCGCGGGTGCCGATGCGGGCGGGTTGGTTGATGCCGAGGGCTTGGCCGGTTTTCCAGCCGGGTTGGCGGGGGCTGCCCAGGCGGGCCTGGTAGCGGTGGCCGATGGCGGCGTAGGCCAGGGCGTGAGCGGTCTTGCACTGCACGGTGGGCGGGAAGCGGGTGGCGGCGTCGGTGGCGATGGCTTTGTTGAAGGCGATGTAGCGGCCGCGGCGGCCGGTGGTGGTGGCGAGGAGGGCGAGGGTGGTGGTCTTGCCGGTGCCGGCGCCGGCCTGGAGGACCAGGTGGTCTCCGGTGCGGAAGGCGTCGGCGGCCGCGGCCTGTTCGTCGGTGGGGTGCAGCATCTGGGGGTGCTCCGTGGGCTGGTCGGGTCGTGCTGGTGCAGGGCGCCGTGTCGGGGCTAGTTGTCGTCCTCGTCGATCAGGAAGCCGCGTATCGGCATCGGCGGGAGGCCTTCGGGGTGGGTGCTGCGCTGGTGGCGGCGAAGGGCGGCCAGGTCGCGCACGATCGCCACGTAGTGCACCGTCATCGCCTCCACCGGCACGGCGCCGGCCACGTCGCGCACCAGCTGTTCGGGCTGCGTCGTGGTCGCGGTGTCCGGGCGGGCCGGCCGGTGACGGGCCAACTCCGTGATGACGGCCGCCGCGGCGGTGGTTCCGCTGCGGTCGCGTGCCGCAACGGCAGCGGCGAAGAGCTGCTGATGAGCGGCCGTGGTGAAGTCGGTGCTGTCCAGGACCGCGGTCAGGTGGGCGGTAAGGGAGGGGTAGTGCAGGAGGGCGGCAAGGATCGTGCGTTCGGCGTGCTCGTCGCGCAGCGGAGGCTGGGGCGGCTGGTCGGGGTCGGGGGTGCCGATCAGGGTCTTGGTCACGACCGCACGCACGGATTGAAGCGGCGGGGGCTGGAAACGGAGCGTCACACGCCACCGCGCCAGTCCCCGACCCTACTCCCTGGTCGAGTCCGGGGCCATGAGCCTGTCGGAGGTCGCCAAGGAGACCGGACTGAACTGACGGCGGTCAGCAAGTACTTGGCTGCTGACGGGTTATCCGCGCCGCCGCGTCGGACAGCGAACGGCTCTCCACGCCAGCGGGTGGCTACGACCGAACCAAGACCGTCGTCCGCCGCCACGTCGCCCCCGGTGAGGCGGTCCCGCTGCATCCGGAGGCGGCTGGCTTCGCCGGCCACTACGAACTGCCCGCCGCACCGGCCGCCGTCCTGTGATCAACGCGGGATCGCCGGGGGTGCCTGCCGGTGGCTTCCGAGGCGCGCCCGGTACCCGGTGCCCGAGGCACCGACTACCTGAAGGCCCGTGGTGCGCCGCGGGTTGCCGACTGTGGGTCAGCGCGGGAGGTTCGGCGACGGTGCCCATCGTGAGCGGCTTTTTGATACCTTCCATTGGTGCGCCCTCGCAGACACGGTGCTGCGGGTTAGTCCGATTGAGGAGGCACCCAGGTGTCGACGCGCACGAGGACCCCGTCAGCTGCGCAGATACGGTGGATGAACGCCGCGGTGGTGTATGAAGCCATGCGGGCCGGTGAGCCCTGTACGGCCACGGAGCTGATGACGGCGACCGAACTGTCCCGGCCGACCGTCCACACCACCTGCGACTGGCTGATCGCACAGGGGTTGGTGCTGGAGATGCCCAGCGACGCGGCCCAGGACGACCGGCCGGGCCGTCCTGCCCGACGCTACCGGTCCGACCCGCGCGCCGGGTTCGTGGTTTCGCTGGATATCCACGAACGCCGGGTGACCGCTGCCGTCGCCGATCTGACCGGCCGGGTGTGCGGAGAGCTGTCCCGCGAGATCAGCACCGACTCGAGCCTCGGATCACAGGTGACCGTGCACGGGCCGGCCATTGTCCGTGACGTCATCACCACCGCTGGGATCGTCCCTGAGGCGGTGTGGCAGGTCTGCGTGAGCATTCCGGCTCCGGTGCAGTCGCACGCCTACGCCCCGTCGACCGCCGCGCAGTATCGGGCCGGTACCCGGGGTCTGATCACCGAGCTCGATCGCACACTGCCGTGGCCCGTGGTCGCGGAGAACGACGCCAATCTGGCGATGATCGGCGAGCACTGGCAGGGGGCCGCGCAGGGGCTGGACAACGCGGTGCTGCTCGACGTGTGCGAGCACGGTTTCGGTGCCGGGCTGATCATCAACGGCCAGCTGGTGCGGGGCAGCACCGGCATCGCGGGCGAGATGACCGCGGTCAACCTGCTGATCGGCATGGGCCCGTCGGGGGGAGTGCCGCGCAAGGCGGCACAGCTCGGCGCCGAGGCGGTCGGGCGGGCGCGGACGGTCGCGGGCGCGAAGCACCGGTTGCCGGCGAACGCCGGACGGCTCGTGGGTCTTGCGGATGGCGACCCGGACCGGGTGACAACCGAGATGGTGTTCGCCGCATATGACGGCGGTGACCCGGTGGCGCGGCGGATCGTGAACCGGCTCGGGGCGATAGTGGCGCGTCCGGTCGCGATGCTCTCCACCTTCCTCGATCCCGAACTCGTGGTGATCTGCGGGCTGTCGGCCGAGATGGCGGAGCGGCTGATGCCGGTCATCGAGGAGCGGACCCTCGATCTGTACCGGCGGCAGTTCGCCGCACCGGCGCCACGGCTCTCGCTGGCCGCGCTCGCCGGCCGGGCGACCGTACTGGGCGGGGTCCGCCGTGCTTTGAACGAGGTCGAGGGCCGGCTGTTCGGTTCCTCGCACAGCGACCGCTGGTCGGCCGCGTCCATGCGCACGGCCGACGTCCGCTGACCCACGCCCTCGCCGCATCCGCGGCACTCCTCACCGCGCCACCACAATCCTGCCGCACCCGGCACTCCCACACGCGTGGGCCCGAAGCCGCTCTCCGGCAACGGCCGGGCTCTTCGCCGCGTCTCGACCGGTGGCGCGCGCCGGCGCGCGCCTGAATCTTGCAATTCCCAACCCGTTGACGCTTGATCCTTGCGTCGCTAGGGTTACGAAAACCCTTTAATAAAAGCCATTTCGTAACATCATGGCAACTTCGGCCCATCAATGCGTCACTGTCGCACGCCAGTTGGCCGTCATCCCCCGCTCCGACCGAAGGACTCCCGTGAGACACCCGAAGGTGAAGATCGCTTTTGCCCTGTTGTCCATCACCCTGCTGACTGCCTCCTGCGGGCGGTCATCGGACAGCGGCGGAGGGAACGCAGCCACGTCACAGGGCGCGAATGCCACCGCGCCCACCAAGGCCACGCTCACGGTGTGGGCCATGGGCACCGACGGGGAAAACCTGCCCAAGCTGCTGAAGCAGTTCGAGGCGGAGAACCCCGGTTACACCGTCAACGTCACCTCGGTCCCATGGCAGGACGCATCGGAGAAGTTCCGTACTGCGGAAGCCGGTGGCGTCACTCCCGACATCGCGCAGGTCGGCACCACGCTCATGGGCGGGATCACCGACGGCTTCGAGCCGGTGCCGACCGACATCGACACCAACGCCTTCTTCCAGGGCCCGCTCAAGTCGGCCCAGGTCAAGGGCGCAACGCTCGGCGTGCCATGGGCCGTCGACACCCGCCTGCTGTTCTACCGCACCGACTTGGCGAAGAAGGCGGGCTTCAATGGGCCGCCGAAGACCTGGGCCGACCTGACGAAGCTCGCCAAGGGCATGCAGACAGCGGGCGGTGCCAAGTGGGGAATCCAGATGGCTACCACGCCGGACCAGGACCTCCAGAACTCGTTCATCTTCCCCTGGTCGGACGGCGCGCAGATCATCAACAAGGATGGTTCCAAGTGGACCTACGACACACCTCAGATGATCGCCGGGTACCGGTACTACCAGAGCTTCTACAAGGACAAGATCGCCGACCCCAATCCGTCGGCCGGGGCAGGTGCTGCGGAATCGGCCTTTGTGAGCGGCCAGTTGGGCATCCTGCTGGCAGGCGCGGGTGAGTCACAGCTGTTGAACCAGGCCGGCGGCCCGGGCTTCCAGAACAAGTACGCGGTCGCCACCGTGCCCAAGGAGGAGTCGGCGACGTCCTTCGCTGGCGGCTCGGACCTGGTCGTCTTCAAGCGCAGCAAGAACAGCGCGGCGGCCTGGAAGCTGATTCAGTGGCTGTCCAAGCCCGACGTTCAGGCGGAGTGGTACAAGATCGACGGTGCGCTGCCCGCAGTGCAGAGCGCCTGGCAGCTGCCCGGACTGGCTGACGACAAGGAGCTTCAGGTCTTCAATGACCAGCTCAAGGACACCGACGCCCCGCCGCCCAACTCCACCTGGCTCCAGGTCGCGGACGAAGTCGGCCAGCAGCTCGATCAGATGGTGAAGGCGGGCAAGGACCCGGCCGCGGCCATGAAGGCCGCGCAGTCCGCGGCCGACAGCATCGGCACCGGTAGCTGACATGGCCGTGCTGACCGGAGGGAACGGCGGCGCGGGACGCCGTACCGCCGCCGGGCCCGCGGGCCGCAGGGGCGGTACGGCGTCCCCCGCCCCGAGCGCGCCGCGCAGTCTGCGGCGCAGGCAGAGCCTCATCGCATGGGCGTTCTCGCTGCCCTTCGTATTGCTCTTCGCCGCGTTCACACTGATACCGCTGGTGTCGTCGTTCGTGATGTCGTTCACCGACTTCACGAGCACCGACGTCCAGACGCCCTTCGACGTCAATTTCGTCGGGTTCGACCAGTACAGGACACTCCTCGAGAACGCGCAGTTCCTCAAGTCGCTGCGTAACACAGTCTACTTCGTGGTCGTCGGCATCCCGCTGACGATGGGCATCGCGCTGATCCTCGCCGTGGCACTGAACAGCGGGATCAGCCGGTTCCGGGTGGCATTCCGGGTTGGTTTCTACACCCCGGTGGTGACCAGCATCGTGGCGGTGGCGGTGGTGTGGCGCTTCATCCTGCAGCAGGACGGACCGCTGAACGCGATCCTCGGCTGGTTCGGCATCCATGGGCCCGACTGGCTGAACAGCACCGCCTGGGCGATGCCCTCGTTGATCGGATTGGGCGTCTGGCGCAATATGGGCACCCTGATGGTGATCTTCCTTGCCGGGCTTCAGACCATCCCGGCCGAGGTGACCGAGGCCGCGCTCATCGACGGCGCGGGTCCGGTCAAGCGGTTCACCCGGATCACCATTCCGCTGATGCGCCCCACGCTGCTGTTCGGCGCGGTCCTGCTGTCGGTGTGGTATCTCCAGTTCTTCGAGGAACCGTTCGTCATGACCCAGGGCGGCCCCCTGAACGCGACCCTGTCCGTCAGCTACTTCGCCTTCAAGCAGTTCGGCTTCGGCAACTATGCCTACGCGTCAGCCGCCAGCTATGTGCTCTTCGTCGCCATCGCGCTGCTGAGCATGGTGATGTTCCGGGCACTGAGAACCAAGGAGGACTGATGCGACAGACCCTCGACCGGCTGTGGGCCCGGCGCCGGCTGCTGACCTATCTCGGCCTGCTGATCGCGGTGTTGATCACCCTCCTGCCCTTCATGTGGATGCTGCTGGGGTCGTTCAAGAGCGAGGGCGAGATCCTGCGGGACCCATCGGGCTTCTGGCCGCAGCATCCGACGTTGGGCAACTACAGCACCTGGTTCACCCAGTTGCACCTGGGCCAGTTCTTCCTGAACAGCCTGATCGTGGCGATGGTCACGGTGATTGGCAACCTGTTGTTCTGCTCGATGGTCGGCTACGCGCTGGCCAAGTTCCACTTCGGGGGCAAGCGGCTGGTGTTCGCCCTCGTCATGATCACCCTGATGGTGCCCGGCGTCGTCACCTTCGTGCCGCTGTTCGTGCTGGTCACCAAGCTCGGCATGGCCAATACCTATGCGGCGCTGATCCTGCCCTTCCTCACCTCCCCCATGGGGGTGTTCATGATGCGGCAGTTCATCTCCGGCATCCCCGACACCCTGCTGGAGGCGGCTCGCATCGACGGCGCGGGTGAACTACGTATCTGGGCACGGATCGTGATGCCACTGTGCGGACCGCCGCTGGCCACGCTGGGCATCCTGACCTTCCTCGGATCGTGGAACAACTTCCTGTGGCCACTGGTGGCGGCGCAGAGCCAGGACATGTACACGCTGCCGGTCGCCCTCTCGCTGTACTCAACCGGCCAGGTCGCCACCCAGTACGGCCTGCTGCTCGCCGGTTCGGTGCTGGTCATCGCCCCCATCGTGCTCGTGTTCGTCTCCCTCCAGCGGTATTTCACGCAGAGCATCGCGACCGTCGGTGTCCGGTAATACCGGCCCGCCACCCGCCGCACCGTACCTTTCGAGAGGAAGCACACACCCGTGCAACCAAGCAGCACCTATGCCGCCGACGAGACCAGATACGACGGGATGAGTTACCGCAGACTCGGGACCACCGGGGTGGTGCTTCCCGAGATCTCCCTCGGCCTGTGGCAGAACTTTGGCGACGACGGACCGGCGGACCGGCACCGTACGATCATCACCCACGCTTTCGACCGCGGTGTCACGCACTTCGACCTGGCGAACAACTACGGCGTGCCGGCCGGCAGCGCCGAGTCGAACTTCGGCGCGGTCCTGCGCCGCGATCTGCGGCGGTACCGCAACGAGCTGGTCATCACCTCCAAGGCCGGCTACCGCATGTGGCCGGGGCCCTACGGCGAATGGGGCTCGCGCAAGTACCTGACGGCGAGCCTCGACGAGTCCCTGACCCGGCTGGGCGTCGACTACGTCGACATCTTCTACTCCCACCGCCCCGACCCGCACACCCCGCTGGAGGAGACGATGGGCGCGCTCGCCGATCTCGTCCACCGTGGCAAGGCGCTCTACGTCGGGGTCTCCAACTACGACGCGGCGCAGACCGCGCAGGCTATCGCCTTGCTGAAGGAGCTACGGGTACCCCTCGCGGTCCACCAGCCGCGCTATTCGATGCTCGACCGCGGTCCGGAGGAGGGGCTGCTGGATGTTCTCGACGGCAACGGTGTCGGCTGCGTGTGCTACTCGCCGCTGGCGCAGGGGCTGCTCACCAACCGCTATCTCACCGGCACCCCGGCAGGCTCGCGGATGTCACGCGGGGACACACTCAACCCGGACACCCTCAGCCCCGCGCTGCTCACAACGCTGAGGGGCCTGGACCGGCTCGCCCACGAGCGTGGGCAGACGCTCGCGCAGACCGCGCTGTCCTGGGCGCTGCGGGATGCGCGGGTCACCTCCCTGATCATCGGGGCGAGCAGTGTCGCGCAGTTCGACGACAGCCTGGACGCCCTGTGCGGCCCCTCCTTCACCGAAGAAGAGCTGGCCGGCATCGACCAACTGCTGGCGGACGTCGCTGGAACGGAGATCTAGCCGTGCCCCAGGGGTCTTTTCCCTCCGATTACCACGGCCGCCCCTTTCATGACGACACCGGTCCGGCCGGCGCGCAGCTCGTCCCCGGCCGGCTGATGTGCGCCTACTACGATCTGGGCGGCGAAGGCGTCGCCTTCCACGACGCCTCCGACCGCAACCAGGGCAGCGGCCTGCTCAATCCCCTGGACGGCGACTATCTCAACGGTTTCCGCGCGGACGAGCCCGTCGGCATCAGCTACACCAAGGGCAACGGCATCGACGACCACCGGTTCAACACGGTCCAGCCGGACCTGGGTGTGCTCTACGTAGGCTGGACCGCGCCGGGCAACTGGCTGCGGTACACCGTCGACGTCACGGGGCCCGGGCCTTTCACGGCCACCCTGCTGTACACCGCACCACAGGGCGGGGCCGTCGCTCTCACCGTCGACGACGCGCCGGTGACCGACGTCGTCGACGTCCCCTCCACCGCCGACGACGCCGACAACGTGCCGTGGCGGCAGGCACACCACTGGGCTCAGCTCACCTTCCCCTTCCCACCGGTGACACCCGGCCGGCACGTCCTGACCCTGCACACGGTCCGCACCGGGCTGATGAACTACGCCTGGCTGAATATCGAAAGGGTGCATATCTGATGAGGGGGCGTTGTCAACTTATCTGGGGCGTGGCGGGGTGATACTGCGTCAGGGCGTGCTGGGGCCGGGTTTCGGCTCTGTGCTCAGGCTGCGGTGGGTAGGCCGGTGACCCCGGTGACCTGGTTCCAGGTCGTGAAGCGGTGGTCCATTTCGGCTCGGTAGTCGTGTGCGGTCAGGCGGTGGCGGCGGGGCCGGAAGTGCGGTGAGATGGCGCTGAAGACCGACAGAAACTGCTGTGCTCCGCTGGCGGAGCGGAAGCCTTTCATGGCATGGTGCGTTCGCGTTGCCGCGTCGGCTGGTGGGAGTTCTCCGCCCGGTTGTTGAGGTACTTCGACTGCCGGTGTTCTACCGAGCGCATCAGGGCGCGGTGGGCGACGCCGTGGGAGCGGAGCTTGTCGGTGACCATGACTCGCGGCACCCGGCGCTGCTTGTTCATCAGCTTGGCCATGAACCGTTTGGCGGCCTTCGCATCGCGCCGGGATTGAACGAGGATGTCCAGGACGTTGCCGTCCTGGTCGACGGCCCGCCACAGGTACTGCCACGCGCCGTTGATCTTGAGGTAGACCTCGTCCAGGTGCCACTTGTCCCTGGCCTTCGGCTTGCGGCGGCGCAGCCGGGCGGCGTACTGGGGCCCGAACTTGGTGCACCATTGCCGGATGGTCTCGTGGGAGACGATGATCCCGCGGGCGAGCATCAGCTCCTCGACCTCACGGAAACTCAAGGGGAAGCGGTGGTACAGCCACACGCAGTGGGAGATGATCTCCGCCGGGTACCGGAACCCCTTGTACGACGGCGCTGCGGCCTCCACGATGCCCTCCCCGACCCACACAACCAACCCGGTGATCATCCCACATGCCGGCCAACAGCCAAGTTGACAGTGCCGCCAGCGGAGCACAGCAGTTCCTGTCGGTCTTCAGCGCCATCTCACCGCACTTCCGGCCCCGCCGCCACCGCCTGACCGCACACGACTACCGAGCCGAAATGGACCACCGCTTCACGACCTGGAACCAGGTCACCGGGGTCACCGGCCTACCCACCGCAGCCTGAGCACAGAGCCGAAACCCGGCCCCAGCACGCCCTGACGCAGTATCACCCCGCCACGCCCCAGATAAGTTGACAACGCCTTCCGCAGCGTCGGCGGAGCACAACGCTTCCTGTCCGCGTTCAGCGGCATCTCACCCCACTTCCGCACCCGCCGCCACCAGATGACCGCACCCGAACACCGAGCTGAAATGACCATCCGCTTCGCCATCTGGGACCAGGTCACCGGCGCTGTCGGCCGGCCCACCACGGCCTGAGCACCGGCCCGGAACCCGGCACCACCACGCCCCGACACGTCGTCAGGCACCCACGCACCCAACAACGTGACAACGCCCCTCCGCGGGATGCCGGAACCCCTTGTACGACGGTGCCCCGGCCTCCACGACGCCCCTCCCCGAACCCCGCGAACAAACCGAAGATCTCCCTACCGGCAGGGCCCACAAAAACTTGACAACGTCCTCTTCTGGCCTGGGCGTTGGATCTCTTACCAAAGCCGCTGTCCCTGCGGGCGGGGGGCAGCGGCACGGTGGCCTCAGTTCTTCACGGTGAAGCCGGCGCGCAGGAGCGACTCGTCGCGGGAAGACGGGCCGACGAGCAGTTCGAAGTCGCCCGGTTCGACCGAGCGGTTCCCCTCGGCGTCCACGATCGTGCACTCCGTGACCGGCAGCTCGACGGAGACCTCGCGCGACTCGCCGGGGGAGAGGCTCACTTGCTGGTAGGTCTTCAGTTCCTTCTCGGCCCAGGTCACCGAGGTGACGGAGTCGCTGATGTACACCTGCACGGTCTCCAGCGCGGGCCGGGTGCCGGTGTTGCGGAGGGTGAGCCGCGCGCGCACGGTGCCGCCCGTCCCGACGACGGGGGCGAGCACCTCCAGGTCGGTGTAGTTGACCGTGGTGTAGCTCAGGCCTTCCCCGAAGGCGAAGGCCGGGCTCTGCGTGAGGTCGGCGTAGCGGCTGCCGTGCTGGCCGCGCACCTGGTTGTAGTACGTCGGCTGCTGGCCCGCGTGCCGGGCGAAGGAGATCGGCAGCCGCCCGGAGGGCTCGACCAGGCCCAGCAGCAGTTCGGCCACGGCCCGGCCCCCGGTCATCCCCGGGTTGAAGGCGTGCACGATCGCCGCCGCTCCGAGCGCGGAGGGAGGCAGCACGAGGGGCTTGGAGCTGATGACCACCACGACGAGCGGTGTGCCCGTCGCGGCGAGGGCGTCCAGCAGGGCGACCTGGCCGCCGACGAGTTCCAGGGTCGCGGTCGACCGTCCCTCACCGACCAGCTCGATACGGTCGCCGACGACGGCGACGGCGTAGTCGGCGTCCCGGGCGGCGGCGACGGCCTCGGCGATGAGGGCGTCGTCGGGGGCGGCCGGGACGACGACCTCGGGGCGGGGCTGGCCGTCGGGGAAGAACGCGCCCTCGGGGTCGGGACCGACGGTCAAAATGTCGGCGCCCCGCGCGTGGGTGACGGTCCAGCCCGCGGGAACGTGCTCGCGGAAGCCGTCGAGCACGGTCCGGATCATGGCGCGCGGGTGGCCGTCAGGCAGCCAGTCGGCCTGGCCCGAGGAACCGGCCCAGTCGCCGAGCTGGGTCTGCGCGTCGTCGGCGTTGGGCCCGATGACGGCGACGGTACGGGGCGGGTCGGCGGGTCCTGCGAGGGCGCGGCCGTCGTCGCCGGCCTCGAAGCCGCCGGCGAGCGGCAGGGCGCCGTCGTTGGTGAGCAGGACCAGCGAGCGGCGGGCCGCTTCGAGGTTCAGCTCGGCGTGCTCGGCGCTGCCGATGACGAGCGCCTGACGGTCGGTGTCGGGGCGGCGCGGGTTCTCGAACAGGCCCAGCTCGAATTTGAGGGTGAGGATCCGGTGGACCGCCGCGTCGATCTCCGCCTCGTCGAGGGTGCCCTGGACGACCGCCTTCTGGGCGCCCGCAAAGAACTGCGGTGTCGTCATCACCATATCGTTGCCCGCTCGGACCGCCGCGGCGGCGGCCTGCGCGTGGTCGGCGAAGATGTGCTGCTCCCACACCGTGCGGCCGACGTTGTCCCAGTCTGTGACCAGGGTGCCGGTGTAGCCCCACTCGCCGCGCAGCACCTCGTTGAGCAGCCAGTTGTTCACCGTGATGGGCACGCCGTCCATCGACTGGTAGCCCAGCATGAACGTACGGCAGCCCTCGCGGGCCACACGTTCGAACGGAGGCAGGAACCACGAGCGGAGCTTGCGCCGCGAGATGTCCGCCTCGCTCGCGTCCCGGCCGCCCTGTGTCTCGGAGTAGCCCGCGAAGTGCTTGGCGCAAGCCAGGATCGCGGTCGGATCGTCCAGTCCCCCGCCCTGGTAGCCACGCACCATCGCCGAGGCGAGTTCACCGATGAGGAAGGGATCCTCGCCGAACGTCTCGCTCACCCGGCCCCAGCGCAGGTCGCGCGCGATGCAGAGCACCGGGGAGAACGTCCAGTGGACCCCGGTCGCCGCGACCTCGACCGCCGTGGCGCGGGCAATGCGCTCCACGAGTTCCGGGTCCCAGGTCGCGGCCATGCCGAGCTGCGTGGGGTAGATCGTCGCGCCCTCCCAGAAGGAGTGCCCGTGGATGCAGTCCTCCGCGACGAGCAGCGGGATGCGCAGGCGGCTCCGCTCGGTGAGCTCGGCCGCTTCGAGGACCCGCTCAGGCGCGGCGTGGAGGATCGAACCGGCATGGAGGTCCTCGACCACGTGCCGTACGCCGTCCTTCGCGTTCAACTGGAGCATCTGACCGACCTTCTCGGGCAGCGTCATACGGCCGAGAAGGTCAGTGACCCGCTCTGCCACGGGCAGCGAGGGGTCGCGGTAGGGCGGGAAGGGGCCCACAGGGGTTCCTTTCACAACGTCGGTGACGTTCGCGGGGTACGTGGATCGGGTAGCGCGGTGGTGCCGTCGGAATCGGGGCGCTCCCACGCGCGGCTCCGCAGGCAGGAATCACTCCACGACGTACGGTATCTCAATGCCGACCAGGTGGTAAGTATTAAGTATGTAGTCCATGCGCATGTGATTCCGTGCGCGTGTGGTTGTGACCCCGACCGACAGAACCGGTAGAGTGAGGCGATGTCCGTCGAAGCGCGGCGCGGCTACGCGAAAGGCCGCGCGAAGCGGAGCGAGATCCTCGGCCAGGCCATGTCGATGTTCGGCGAGGCCGGCTACCGGGGCGCGTCGCTCCGTACGATCGCGACCCGCTGCGGGCTCTCGCACCCCGGACTGCTGCATCACTTCCCGACCAAGGAATCACTGCTGCTCGCGGTGCTGGAGCACCGGGACGAGGTCGACGACGCGTGGCTCTCCCTCGGCGATCCGGTCGGCGTCGGCCGACTGCGCCGCCTGGTCGATCTGGCCGCGCTGAACGCGACGCGACGCGGGATCGTGGAACTCTTCTCGGTCCTCGCGGCGGAGGCGACCGCCGCCGACCACCCCGCCCACGCGTATTTCGTACGGCGGTACCGGGCCTCGGTCGCGGACGCGCGATGCGCCTACCAACAGGCCTGCGACGAGGGCGTGTTGCGCGCGGGCATCACTCCCGACGCGGCGGCCCAGCAGCTGATCGCCCTGATGGACGGGCTCCAGGTGCAGTGGCTTCTCAGCGACTGCGCATCGGACATGGCGGGTGTGATGCACGCGCACGTCCAGGCACAACTCACCGTCCCGCTCTGAGCGGAAAACCCCAGATCAGCCGGGCAGGCGGCAGCGTCCGTCCGGCGTCAGCCGGACGGAGTGGGTTGTGCGGGGGGTGTTTCAGGCGGCGGGGGCGAGGGTGACCTGGTGGCCGAGGGTCTGGAGCTGGCGGACGAGGTCGCGGGTGCGGCGTTCGGGCGTCGTCAAGTTGAGCAGGGCGTCTCGGGTCTGGGATGATCGCCGGGTTTGCTGATCTTCCCGGGGAGGGGTTGTGGTGGAGTCGGGGTCGCCGTCGTACAGGGGGTTCCGGTTCCCGGCGGAGATCATCTCCCATGCGGTGTGGCTGTACCACCGCTTCCCGCTGCTCTTCCGCGAGGTCGAGGAGCTGCTGCTCGCCCGCGGGGTCATCGTCTCCCACGAGACCATCCGGCAGTGGTGCGAGAGGTTCGGCCCGCAGTACGCGGCCGCACTGCGCCGCCGCCGGCCGCAGGCCGGCGATAAATGGCACCTCGATGCCGCACCGCGTCCGGACCAGCCCACCCGGGGCGCCGTCACCGCGCACCCTTTCCCACGCCCGCAAGAACTGGCCTGACACGGAGGTTCTCGTCCGCCACCACGGCCCGTTCTGCTTCTGCGGACGGTCAACTCGTGTCGCCGTCTTTTCACTGCGAAGCTCGGAGCCGCCCTGTGGGTGCCGATAACTGCATCCACGCAGTTCAAGCGGCATGTTGATACTCGTGCAGGATGCCGCCGAGTCGATCACGTCTGCGGATGTCGAGGTGGTCGAGTCGGTCCGGTTCG
>NZ_SUMC01000140.1 GCF_005047355.1 Actinacidiphila oryziradicis | reverse complement strand
GGGACGTCCAAGGGGGCAACCATGATCGCATCCTGCCGGGATCCCCACCGGGACGCACTCCCATTTCACCGCTGTGACCAAGGCATTCGGACAGTTCCGATACCCGACGTCACCATTAGTCACGATGAAACGGAAGCGTGAGGCCGTGCAGACGATGCGTCTCCATGTGGTGGACCGGGCAGGCAACCCCGCCCCGTTCGCGAGTACGACCGCCTACGAGGCCCGCTCGGTTGCGGTTCCGTTCGGCAACTGCACCGAACCCTCCAACATCAAGGCCGGCGGAAAGAGTTGTGCCCTGCGGTTCCAGTGCGCCGGCTGCGGCTTCTACCGTCCCGATCCGTCCTATCTGCTGGCCATCGAGGAACACCTCAACAGCCTGCGTTCCGACCGGGAGACCGCCCGAGCGATGGAAGCCGACGATTTCGTCGTCCGCAACCTCACCGACCAGATCACCGCCTTCACCGGCGTCCTCAGCAGCATGCGCGAACAACTCGACGACATGCCTGATGAGGAACGATCCGGGGTGGAAGAGGCCAGCGCGATCCTGAGGAAGGTCCGAGCCACGCAGGACCACAAGCTGCTGCCTCTGACCGTCATCGGGCCGAAGGACGACAGTGACTCATGACCTGCCGGCCAGGACGCCGGGGGACGTGCTGAAGGCGGCCCGGCAGCGGGACAGCCTTACCAAGAGGAGCCGGGTGCTCAAGGCCGTGCAGGACATGCTCCAGGCGGGCGAGACCGTCACGTTTGCCGCGGTCGCCAAGCAGGCCGGAGTGTCCACCTGGCTCGTCTATGCCCCGGGCGTCCGCGAGCACATCGATCAGGCCCGCCAGCGCCAGGCCCTTGAGCCCGTCCGGGCCGCAGCCTCCGGACTCACCCTCAGTCCGACCAGCGCACGCACGGATCTTCTCCTCGCCCGCCAGGAGATCTCCCGACTCCGCGACGAAGTCCGCAGCCTGCGTGAAGGCATGCGTCTCCAACTCGGCCGTCAGGTCGACCAGCTGGACGGCCGCGACCTTCAGAAACGACTCACGGAGCTGACCAGCGAGAACCACCACCTCGCTGCGGATGCCTGCGCAGCGGAGACCGAGAACCGTCAGCTCAAGGACCGAGTCCAGTCCCTTGAGGACGACCTCGCGGCCGCCCGCACAAGCCTCCGTCGCATGATCCGTGACGAGAACCGCCCCACTGCCCCCTCCCTAGAGCGGCCCGGCAGCCGCCAGGCCGGAGAGCATCTGTTTCGTGGACCCGCCGGAGGCTGCCTCTTACCGCCGAGAGATCATGCGGATGTGACCCCTTGGATCCGCGCCTACGACGACGAGAGCGACACCTGGTCGTACTTCGAACTCGATGACGAGGGATGGGCGCTACGGCAGGTCGACCTGCAAGGACCTCAGCGCCGACTCGTGACTGCGGCTTCCCTGGCGGAGGTCGTCGAGGTCCGGGACCACGACAATCTCGCGGCGATGGCCGCCTACGAGCGGAAGTACGGAGTCCTCGCGGAGGGCAGTCTGCACGGGTGGCACGACGCGGGCGGCGCTGCCGAGATCACCCAGTATGAATTTGAGTCGACGTGGGCCGCTGCGCGGGAGACCCTCGACGCGAAGCGCACCGAGGAGACGAGTTGATCACGGAGTACCAGCAGAAGCTGCGGGAGCGCTACATCGCAGCCCCCGTCATGCCGGCCCCGGAGCCATGGCAGCCGGTGCTCGACCGCAGAACTCCCATCGGCGGCCTGCTCGGCATCGGCTTCGCAGTCCACCCCGACAGCGGGCACGACCTCGTCATGGTCGTCTCCAGCGACGGCCACGGGCTCTTCGACGCGGCCACCGGCGAGAAGATCGCCCGCGACCGGGATCCCGACCCCGACACCAGCATCCCCGACGCCCACCCAGACCTCACCTGCCCCGGACTCGGGCCGATCGAAGGCACCCCGGTCCGCATCGCCGGTCTCTTCGGCGGCGGCCTCCACAGCACCACCCCCGACGGCTGGACCCTGGACGTCGTCAGCCCCGAGTGGCCCCACGACCGCGTCATCCTCTCCGCAGACGCCGGGAGCCACAAAGGCCCGGCGGGAGAGGCGTGGTGGCACGTCTTTCACTCGGAGTACTCAGAACTCCGCACCGCCGGTTTCTCACCCTCCGGCCTCACCCTGGCCGTCGCCACCAGCAGCGACCTCACTCTCTGGACCCGGCAGAGGCTTCACTTCAACGACTGAGTGGAGCCCGGACGACAAGGGGAGGAAGCGGTAGATGAACCGGGCAGACCTGGCCGGGATGCTCAACCAACAGACCACAGCCTGCGCACCAGCAAGGGCAGCGCTTCTCGACGGAGGCGACTTCGTCATATGGGACGGCAGTGTCCCCGGCCAGCAACTTGCCAGCATCTACGCGGCTCGCCACCGGCGCGCAAGGAAACGGGGCACCGAGACTCTCGCCCTGTCAGCCACCGTCGACATCCTCACCCAGTACCGGACCACGCCGTTGCGCATCGGCTGCATCTTCACGCCGGGCAGAACCTGGGCCTTCATGCTCTTCCTCGCCGATGATGCCAGCGTCGTCCTCGCCTACACGGGAGTCCGCCAAGCCGACCGATGACAGTCGTCCTGCTCAAGCGACACTGTCCCCCACTACATGCCTCACGTCCCTCACGCCGCCAGATCAATCTGACCTGCGGAGAACGCGCCGAGACCCGAGATAATGATCGTCTTCAAAGCCGTGACGTAGAAAATTACGCGTACGCCGTCGATGTCGTCAACGTAGTCGCGCAGCAGGGTTCCCGGGATCTGCGTGCCGAGTTCCGGGTTGACGGAGATCGCGACGATCGCGCGGTCCAGGCGGTGCGTGTCGCTCGCGGTCAGCTTGGTGAGCTGAGTCAGCGCGGGCTCCACCATGATCACCCGCGAGCGGCGAGGTCCATGGTCAGGCGACACGGGCCTGCTCACCGGCGAGCGTCGCGAGGTGCGCGTCGCGGGCGGTCTCCCACGGCACGCCGCTGTCGGGCGACGGGTAGCCGTTGGCGGCGATGTCCTCCAGGACGCTCGCGAGGGTGTCCGTCTTGGCCCGCTCGCTGGCCGCGTACGCGCGGACCGCATCGGCGGCGGTGGGATCGAGCGGCTGGCGCTCGGGGGCCGACTGTTCGCTCATCGGGTGCTCCTGGGCGGTCATCTGGCGTGGTGTCTTCACGGTAGCGCCGCGGTGGGCGGCCAGACCCCGGTACGGACGAAGCGGGGCCCGGTGAGCCGATGGGCGGGTCACATCCCGTAGGACGACTCGACTTCGCTGACGATGCCCCGGGCCAGTTCGGTCAGGTCATCCTTGATGATCTCGAACTCGCCGTCCTCGATGAGCCCCGACCCTTCGAGGTAGAGGTCGCGCAGATAGGCGTGTACTCATGGGCGGCGGTGTGGGCGTGCGTCCCAGCGGTGGGTGGTCCAGGCTCGGCGGATCAGGCTACGGACGGTGATGATCGTGTCGGCAAGGTCGAAGTAGGCGTCAATGACGGTGGTACGGCGTTCGTAGCAGCGGGCGAGCCGGTGGAATGCGTTCTGCCAGGCGTAGGTGCGTTCGACGTGCCAACGTTGACTGGCCTGGATGGGTGCCTTCTCGCCTTTGTGTGCGATGCGGCCGAGGAGGCCGCGTTCGTTGAGCAGGGTGCGGGTCTTGTCCGAGTCGTAGCCGGCGTCCAGGTGCACGGTGATGTCGTCGGGTAACGGCCCCAGGTCGTACAGGCGGTCCAGGGTCGGGGCGAGCAGGGGGGAGTCGTGGCGGTTGGCTCCGGCCAGGACACGCCCCAGGGGAATGCCGTATCCGTCCGTCATGCCCGAGCGTTTCAGGCCCTGCTTGCCGCGGTCGACCGGTGAGCGTCCGGCGACCTCGCCGCCTCCGGGAGCCTTGGTGATGGAGCCGTCCACGGCGATCTGGTCGAGGACGAGGCCGACGATCCGGTCGTAAGAATCGAGTGCGATCTGCTTGAGCCGGGCGAAGACGCCCTGTCGTATCCACTCGTCGCGGCGGCTTCGGATCGTGGTCGCCGAGCAGGTGGTGTCGGCGATCGCCTCGTAAGAACAGCCGAAGCGCAGCAGTTGTAGCATCTTGTCGAAGATGATCCGGTCGCTGATGCGTCGGCGGTGGCAGCCAGGCAGCGCCGGCACAGGTCTCCCAAATGAGTGGTGTGCATCGTGAAGTTGCTGGTCACGGCTCTGGTGTGAGGGGCAGGAGAACTACTCGTGCTGGTCGTCGGCTGGTGTCCACGACGATCAGGTCAGAGGCCACGTGGCCATGCCGCGGGCTCGCCCTTGGTCCGCAGACGTCCCCGGGCCACGAGGCGGCCGACCCGTCGCTGCTCGGCTCGTAGAGCGACAGCAGACCCTCGACGTCACCGGCCTGCAGGTAGCCCATGAACAAGGGCCCCACCTGCTGAGGTGTCTCGGCACGGCGCCGGGCGGTGAGGCCGACCGGCTTGTCGCCCCGGTCGGCCGCGGCAAGCAGGTCTGGCGGGGGTGCGTATCAACGTGGGAGGGCCGGGCCTCAGCCTCGCGCTGTCACGCGGCGGGGCGTCCTGCGGGTGATCGGTGACGAAGTCGATTTTCAGGCCGCGCAGATGGTCAGGCTGCTGGTGCGAAGGCCGTGATTGCGTCGGCGAGGTCGGCCGGAGCTTCCAGCGGGATCAGGTGACCCGTGTTCGGAATCACCGCGAAGTCGGCTCCGGAGAGGTAGGGCACCAGGTTGTTGACGAGTACGTCGACGGGCTCGACATGGTCGTTCTCTCCGGCGACGACGAGGGCGGAGACGCTGATCATGCGGGTGTGCTCGCAGACGTCCTCCGCGATGCCGCGCAGCGGCCACTCCGTGCGGGCGGCGTCGGTGCTGGCCCGCGAGTCGGTCGCGATCTGCGACTTGATCGATTCGGGCAGCTCGGTCGCGGTGAGGATGTGATCCCGTGCGCCAGCGACGGACTCGTCGGAGTCGTAGGCGTGGGAAAGGCCTTCCCGGTACTCGGGAGTGATCCCTGCGGCGGGCTTCGCCGGAGCGGAACCAACGAGGATGATCCGGCGGAGGCCGGCGGGCCGGGTCGCCGCTATGAGCTGCGCGATCTTGCCACCCATGGAATGTCCGACGAGGACGTAGTCGGTGACGCCCGCGTCGGCGATCACGGCGAGCGTGTCGTCGGCGAGTTGGCGGAGGGTGTAGGGGCCGGCCAGGTTGCTCGAGCGGCTCCACCCGCGGAAGTCGACAGTGAGCATGTCGCGTCCCGCGAGGCGGTCGACGACGAGGTCCCAGGTGCGGGCGGATCCACCCCAGTAGTGCAGAAACACCAGGGTCGGTCCGGTCCCCGGCCGGTGGTCATAAGCGGGCAGTAGCGGCTGCTGCGTTGTGTTCATCGTGACTCTCTCGATCAGTGCTCTGGGGCGGTTGTTCTGTGTGTTTATTGAATCTCTTCCGCTGTGCCGGGGCATCGGCATGACTGGTCGCCTGATGGTGGAAACTGGACAGATGACCGTGATCCGGCAGATGACCTACCAGACCGTCGGGCGCCGTGCCGCCACTGTCGAAACCATGACGTTCGACCGCCTTCGCGAGCTGAACGACGGCGGGACACAGCGTGCCGACTTCCACGTCCTCGCCGTCGTCGATGCCGGGCACGGATCCGTCACCGTGGACTTCCTCCGACACCCGCTCCAGGAGCGGTCCGCAGTGTGGGTCGCTCCTGGAGCTGTGCACCGATGGGATGACATCGCTGGCGTGGCTGGGCACGTCGTGCTGTTCGTGCCGACCGCGCCGGTCACCCACGCCACCCGGGAGCTCGTCGCGTCCCCGGACCTGGTCGCACACTGGAGCATTCCCGATGCCGACTGGCCGTTCGTCGACACCGCGCGCAACCATCTCCTCCTCGAAGCATCCGCCCCACCCGGGGATATCTCGACGGAGCTGCCCGAGATCCTGCTCTCCGCGCTCATCGCCCGGCTCCGGCCCCCCCACGCCGAAGCACGGTCGATCAATCCGGTGTTCCGACTATTCCGGTCCAGCGTCGAAGCGCACTTCCGGGAACATCACGACGCCGGCTACTACGCCCGGACACTGGGATACGCGCCCCGCACCCTCTCAAGAGCGGTGCAGCAGGTCACCGGCCGCAGCGCGAAGGCGTACATCGTCGATCGGATCGTCCTGGAAGCCAAACGGCTCCTCGCACACGACCGCCTCACCGCGGCCGCCTGCGCCATCACGCTCGGCTTCCCCGACGCGTCCAACTTCTCGGTGTTCTTCCGGAAGGCGACAGGCATGCGCCCGGGCGCGTGGCAGGCGACGGTGACCGTCGAGTGAGGGGGTGTACTTAAGAAGGGCATCATCTATGATCACAGAGCGTCGCAACTCCATGATCGCCAGGGCCCTGTACCTGCCTCGCTGCTTGGGTACCACCGTGCCTATCTGTGCGACCGCGTAGTCGCGGATCTTCCCCACGATGAAGTCCAGGGGATAGCTCTTGTCCTCGTCCATGGAGCTGCCTTTCGGGGTGTGGTGGTCAGGCCGGGGTTCCGGTGAGCACCTGGGCGTCGGTGATCTGGGAGCGGGCGGCGATGGCGTGGCCGGTACACACGACGTACCGGCCGTCGGCGGCCTGGACGGTGTGGGTCGCCTTCTCCGGGCACGCGGCGTCCAGGCGGTCGTAGTTCCACGTGTTCAGGCAGGCGAGGTCCGTGCACCAGCTGCTGCGGCCCGCGCTGGAGCGCAGGGTGCCGCCGTGGTCGGGGCACACGCCCCACGGAACCGCGCACCGGTCGGGGTGGGCGGTGGTGTGCTGCATGTACGGCCGTCTGAGCGGGCGTTCTGCCTCAGCGGCACCCTCGGACCGGTGAGTGGGAGAACGGCGCCCAGCGGCGGCCCCAGCCGCCCCACCACCCGCGCGGCGGCCCCCGGCCGACGCCGCCCCACCCAGCCAGCGCAGCGCCCGGCAGTCCCCACCCCTCGCCGCCGCCCGCCCACACCCCACCACATACACCAACACCCAGGGACAAGAAGGGGCGGCAGAGAGGGGAAGTCAGCGACACGCACGGCTGAAAAACCGGCCTTGAGCTGCACAAATGCAGAGCCGCCCCAGAGAGCGGCGCAAGTGATCGTGCAAGCGATAGCGCAAGCGATCGTGCAAGTGATGCCCAAGTGATGTCACCGGCTCACCACGGCGCCGCCAGGCGCCCCCAGTGCGGCGGCCCCCGGCCGACGCCGCACCCCGCCTAGAGCCAGCGCAGCGCCCCGGGTTCCCCTCGCCGCCGGCCGCCCACCACCCACCCACCGCCAACACCAGGGATAAGAAGGGGCGGCAGAGAGGAGAAGTCAGCGCACTCACCACCGGAAAACCGCCGTATGACCTGCGGGAACGCACGACCGGCCCGGCAGGCAGCGCACCCGTTGTCGTACCCGTTGGCGCAGCCGTTGTTGCCACCTCACCACGGCCCACCGGCCGGGGCAGGTCGCGCTGCGTGGCCACGGGCCCCAGCCAGCCCCCTGGGCAGTGCCGGGCGCGGGCCCGGCGGGCCGGTTGCGCAGGCTCGCAACGGGGCCCGCCGGGCGTTGCGCAAGGCGCTGACCTGCCGTGGTGAGTTCCGCCCAGGGGCGTGGTGAGTGGCGGCCGGGCACGGGACACGGATATTTCCGTGTCCGCAGGGCCTGGGCGTAGAGCGCGGCCGCGGTCGTCTCGGTGGTCACCCGGGGATTCTCCACCGGGTGCCGACGGCGGCGCAGCCGATCCGAGGACCGGCCGCACCTGCTGGGCACTGCGCCGAACGGCTACTTTCCGTATCCGCGAGCTCGGCCGGCCCGCGCTCATCGTGCGCCAGGTCCTCGCGCCGGGAGTCCTGCCGGTCCTGGAAGCGGGCGTCCTGGAAGCGGGCGTCCTGGACGGCGGCTACGGCCTCTGCGTGCGTCATGCCCCGGGCCCGGCGGCGGACCGAGCCGCGGCCCGCCTTCGCCCAGTCGATCGGTTCGGGCGCGGCCCCGCCGGTGAGGGGGCGGCGCGGTAGCCGGGGCGCGGGAGTGCTCATCAGGGCCTCGCATTCAACGTCGGGAAAGAGGACGGGCCGCCACCCAGAGCGCTTCTGCGACGGGCCGTCACATGTGCCGAGGCGCGATAGTTGTCACCGGCGGAACGAAAGGCTGGCGGCAGAGCCGGGCCGAGGCGGTTATTCGATGTGGGCTTGCGGCTGTTGGTGGATTATGAGGGGATGACTACCTCCTTGTTCGCCGCGTCGGCGGCGGACCTGACGATCGAGCGCATACGCACCCTCGCTGCGCGGCCGGAGCAGGTGGAAAGCCTGACGCTGGAGTTCAAGCGCGAGTACTCCACCAGTCTGCTGAAGACCATCGCGGCCATGGCCAACACCTACGGCGGCCTGATCATGGTCGGCCTCATCGACAAAGCGGAGGCCGACAAAAAGGGCTGCGAGCAGGCCGGCCCCTCGGGCCGGTCGCCCTTGGGCGTGAACGGGCTGGGCAGCAGATCCCCGTCCAGCTCCTTCCACTCCTTGCCGACCAGCACCCGCGACAGATCGACATGCGAGAGGTCGACCAGCCAGGAGCCGGGCAGCTTCGGGTCGAAGACCGGGTTCTTGACCCGGGTCGGCGCTCCGAGGCCGACGATCGTGCCGTTCGCGCCGGCGGCGAAGGCCATGTTCACGTCGATGCCCACCAGGTAGCGCTTGAGGCACTCCTCATCGGTGATCGGGCGCGCCCAGTCGTACGCCTCCTCCAGCAGCACCTCGGCCGGGGTGCGCCGGTGGAAGCGCGGCAGATCGGCGAGCAGCGGGTGCCCGTCGGGGGCCTCGCACGGCGCGCAGTCGACCGGGTCCTTCCCCAGCGAGCCGGGGTTGTGCTCGCTGTGCCGCTTGCCGCTGGCGTCCGGTTCGCTGGCCCGTGTGGGCGGGTGCAGTGCGGTCATCAGCTCCAGGCCAGTCACGGCGGTGGAGCCGCGCGGCGTCATCACCCGGGTCGCGTACGTGCCCAGGAGGCGGGCGAGTTCCGCCGGCGGAAGCTGCCCGGCATCGGCCCAGTGCCGGGTGTCGAGCGCGTCCCAGCCCGGGATGCACAGCTGCACGCACAGGCGGTCGGAGCCCTGCGCCGGGCGGTAGATCTGCGCCCACGGCCCGAACCCGCGCTTCGTCAGCTTCCACTCCGCCCGCGCCAGCTGCTTGATGACCTTGTGGCCCTCCGACAGCCGACCCGACAGGCGCTCCTCCTCGGTGAGGTGGAGCGGCAGCCCGTACCGCTCGCACGCGGCCTCGGTGAGCACGATCAGCGGGTCGGCGTCCTTGCCCGGCCCACTCAGCCTGGGCGCGCCCAGCTTCGCCTCCGACAGCGTCCAGTCGACCAGGGCCGGGATGGACTTGGCGGGGACATCGAGGACCAGGCCGCCGACGCAGTAGGCGAAGACCTGCCCGTCTTCGACGTCGACGACCGCGAGCGGCCCGTGGGCGAAGCGCGGGTCGACGCCGGCCGCGGCCGGGGCGGGCTTGGCCGGGGCCTTCTTCGCCGCTGGACGCCGCGATGTCGCCGACGGCCTGGTGGCGGCCGCCGTACGGGACGGAGCGGGCGCGGGGCGCTGCGGGGTGTTCTGTTCAGTGGTCATGGCCGCAGCCTCGGTGGCCGGGCCTGTGGACACAGGACGCGCTTGTACGGGCTCGGCCTCGCGCGGCGCGGGCGCGGAGGGGCCGGCGAACGTCTCGGGCACCGCCGTGTCTTCGCCGGGCGCCGTGGTGTTGGCGGGGTAGAGCTCCGCGAGCTTGTCCAGCAGCCGGGCGTACGCCTCGCGCTCCGGCGGCCGCGGTTCGGTCTTGCCGCTCTCCCAGCCGCTGACGGTCGCGCGGCGCACCTTCAGGGCCCCGGCCACCTGGTCCAGGGTCAGCCCGTGTGCGGCGCGCAGCCGCTTGCGCTCCGCCGGCCGCGGCAGCGGGGACGCGGACGCGATCAGCGCGTCGACCGCGTCGAACAACTCAGACATGGAACACCTCCTGACCCCTTTGGCGTACGGATCGCGTACGTTGCGCGTTTGATGGCGGGAACGTGCACACTTTTGTAAGGTGGTGTGCATGACGACGGAGAGCACCTACTCGATCGTGGAAGCCCGCGCCCGGCTTGGCGCCATCGCGCGCGAGGTCAGCGCCACCCGTGAACCGGTCGCCATCACCGACCACGGTCAGACCATCGCGATACTGGTCAGCCCCGCCGACGCCCTCGAACTGCAGGAGATGCGGGCGCAGGCCGCCTACCGCTCCCGTCAGGCCCGGGGTGAGAGCGCCGGCGTCCCGCACGACGAGGCGTACCGCCGCGTGTTCGGCGGAGATGAGGCGTGAGCTACGAGGTCATCTGGGAGCCCGAGGCCCTCGCCCAGGCGGAGCGGTTCGCCAAGGACGATCCCGACGGGGTGCGGCAGGTGTTCACCGCCGTCGACCGTCTCGCCGACGAACCGAGGCCGGAGGGCGCGTTCGGCAGCACCGACGTGCTGCGCATCCACGTCGGGATCTACCGCGTGATGTACGAGATCAGCGACCATCGGGTCCGCATCAGCGTCATCCACCTCGGACGCCTGCGCTGAACGATGACCGAAGGGGGGTGGGGTGGCCTCACGGATTGTGGGATATCCCGTGGGTTCGTCTTGATTCTCCGCACCTCGCGGTCACCTCGTCGCCCCGGGTTACGAGCTCCCCGGGGGTGCCAGGAGCACACAGTGGATCATGAGGGTTCTTCGGGATTCCTGACGAAGCCTCATGATCCACTTCCGGGATCGCAGGCAAGGGGCACAAACTGCCTGGCCAGAGCCGCCGGGGCGTCCTGAAGGTCCGCCGGAACCCACGGGATATCTCACAAGAGGTCGTATCTCTGCCCCCTCTGCGGGGGCACCGGCTCGGGTCCACCTTGTTCGCCACAGGGATCACTCCCCGGGCAAGGCCGGCCTCGGCTGCTGCTCGATTCACCATATAGCTTTCACTATCCAGGACCTGGAAGGCCCTGCCGTAGGCCGGTGCGCCCGGTCCTGGAGATCATCCCACCTCGCCGTTGACCCACCGACAGGAGGAGGACACCGAACGCTCGGGCTTGCCGACCAGCAGGCCGCTCACCGCCCGGGACCGCTGCACATCAGTTCGCAGGAACGAAAGTGGTATCTGAGTTGCCCACTACAGCATCCGAGAAGGCCCCAAGAGCAGCCAGGGCGAACGCAGCCGCCCGGCCCAGCGGCACCGTTCATGCCCACCGGGTGATGCGAGTCGTCCAAGCCCTCGCGCTCCTGGGCAAACCTGCCGGCCCGAGCGAGATCGCAGAAGTCACGGGCCTCGACGCCACAGTCGTTTTCCGGATCCTCCAGTCCGGGCTTACGGGCGGAGGGGAGCGGACCTTATGGGATGGCATGGCGGACGATCCATGCCATCCAGCGGGATTCTTCATCCGGCTTCCACCGGGCAAGTACCGGCTCGGCCCGGGTGCAGCACAGGTCGGTATGGAGGCCATGGCGCAGACGCCGGGCCCCGAGGTCTCCCGTCCAGTCCTGGAGGCACTCGCTCGGCAGCAGAACGGTATGGCGCTCCTGTGGAAGGTCTCTCCGTACGGCACGCCGCAGCGGACCGTCGCGGACTTCGCCCCCGGCCGGTACGGCTGGGACAGCCTGGGCCTGTCCATCGGCCAGTCCGTCGAGCTCACCTCCACTCTGCGTGTCGGCGCCTCGGGGCGTGCAATCGCCTCCCGCCTGCCGCCAGCCCGGATCTCCGAGATCCTGGGGCAGCCGGTCCCCGTGGACGCCGGTCCTGGAGCGATCCGCGACAGCCGCCAATACCAGGCCGCCGTCGAAAAAGCCCGCCAGAACGGCTACGCGATAGGCCGCGAGGAGATCCCCGAGTGGGACGGCATAGCGTCACCCGTCATGTGGGGCAGAACCGTCTACGGGGCGTCGTCATCATCAAGCCCGCTTCCTTGACGAGGGACCGGGCCGCTCCCGTCACCGCGATCCGGGCCGCCGCCAACCGCCTCAGCTTGCTGATCTCGGACGGCGCTGGCGCCGCCTACTCCCTGACCGGATAGTTCGGCGGTGGGGCCCCGCCTTCCCCGCTATGCGGCACGGTCGCCGTAGCCCCACCGCACCAGCACGCCCTGGCCCATTCCCTCCGGCCGTCCTCATCGCCCCACTCTTCCGCTCCATCAGGGTCGAGCGGGTCGGGTGCTTCTGGGCCACCGCCGGCGGCTCCCTGGAGCTTGAGGAGGACTTCCCCGCCGCCGCCCGGCGTGAGGTGCTGGAGGACTCGGCATCGACGGCGTGAAGCTGGGCCCGCTGCTGGCCGAGCGCAGCCAGCAGCCCCGTCGGCGGACAGCTCGTCCGCCAAATCGACGCTCGCCGACATGATCTGCGGGAACACGCCCGATGGGGTGTCGCACGACGAAAATTACTTTAAATATCGCCTCGTACGGCCGGGCCACGGCGGCGCCGGGCGCTGCTGCGGCCCCCGCTGGCATCGGCGGGCCGGCTCTTCGCCGCTGCCTTGGCAGCCTGGAGTGCGACCCGGGCCAGGTCGATGCCACTGATCTGGGGCTCGGTCACGGGACGATCCTCCGGACGGGGATCTGGGCGGCGGTCGCGAGCGTCATCAGTCGTGGCGGATCGTCCGGGTTGGTGAGGAAGGCCCAGGCGCAGGTCCGCCCCGTGTGCCACGAGCTTCTGGTTGCGTACGAGCGGTGCCTGCTCGTAGTGCTCACCCAGGCCCTTAGCAGCGAGTATTCATTCGTCCTGGAGCACTCAGCTGAGACCGAAGCCGACCGTTTCGTTGACGAGTGGGCCGCGCAGTACGACACGCTCGTCGTGCCAGGTCTCCAGCAGGATGTCCTCCACCGCCTGCTGGTCGGGCCAGTCGGGTGATGCCGCCACCAGGACGGTGACAGGCCGGAGTCCGAGTCCGGGCCAGCTGCTGATGGTGCAGTGCTCGCCCAACAGCTCACGGATCCTGCGCAGGATCTCGGGTGATCGCTGCTTGGCTTCGTCCCGTGCCTCGGGGGTCAGGGCCTTGGTCACCAGTTCCTGGCCGTGCCGTCCGAGCGTGACCGGCACGATCAGGTCTGCGAGGTCCCTGCCCAGCAGGTCGCCCCACTTTTCCGTGACCAGGCGGGGAACCCGGGTGGCGTGGGGCCGGACGATGAAGCCTGTGATCTCGATGCCCTGCACGTATTCGTTGATCTTCGTGAGGAGTGGTGTCGCAAGCAGCTGCAGCTGGGTCTTCCAGGCCGGCCCGGTGCACTCCACGTGGACTCGATGCTGGGAGTCGAAGCCGAGCGGAGTGACGTGGGCCGCGACGTCGTCGCCGACGGCTGGCAGCCACCAGGCGTCAAGGTCGGCGAACCATTCGGGGCGTTCCAGGCTCATAGGAAGACTCCCAGCTGGACGTTGGAGGAGGCGTTGAGGCCGGTGCACTGGGCTGCCAGCTCGATGCCATAGAGGTCGATTGCGTCGTTTTCGTCATCGTCAAGGTGATCGATGACCAGCTGCGGGTTGAAGAGCGCGGCCGCGCGGGCCGCCCGTCGGTCCTCATCCGTCCGTACGACGGCGGCTACGACCGACTCCCAGACGGCGGCGGCCTGCTGGCGCTGCTCACACCAGGCCCGCCACTCCGGGTTGTCCAGCGGGTCCGCCCCAGTCGCTGCGGCTGCCAGCTCAGCAGCGTGCACGGCCCGCCGGGCAAGCTGCCCCTTCGGAGCCCCTCCCGGAGAGGCCTCTCAACTTGCAAGGCAGTAGGAGTTTCATACCTGTCCGCGCTGTGGCGCCGGCGTACCCGACCGGGGCGACGAGAACACCTGCAGGCTGTGTCTGCAGACCCCACCGCAGGCCCCGGCGCCCTTTGCACTCGCCGCCGAGCAAGACCGCGTCATCGAACAGGTCACCGAGACAGAAGAACTCATTAAGCGCAGCACACGTCGGCTCGACAGCCTTGAGTCCGCCCGTTCCGCCCAAGCACGCCGCCGCACCGAGCTCGGCGAACAGCTCGACCGTGCGACGGGCACATACGTCACCGACCAGACCGAACGCATCCGAGCCGTCGCCGCCCAGCAGGCCCGGCTGGAAGAGCACCTTGCCCGCATCAACGACTCCCTCGCCCTCCATGACCGGCTCCAAGGCCAGAGCGAACGTGTGGCCGAACTGGAGCGGGAACAAGAAGACCTCAACAGCCGCATCGCCGCTGCTCGACATAGCAACCCGGCCGTCCATGAGCGCCTGGACAAGCTCGACACAAAATTCGAAGCTACTCTCCGCAGCTTCGACGCGCCGCGCTTCGACAAGCGACCCGGCTCTCGCATCTGAAGTTTCGCCATTGGGAGTGTCATGAATCGGCTCATCCAAGATTTTCGTAGCCGGTGATCGTCGGCGCTGACGAGGCGTGACTTCGCGCTCGTGCGGCGGGGTGCTGGGGCATGTCCGACGAGGTGTTGGTCGTGCTGCTTGCTCGACTCAGGCCCGTGGTCGTCGAGTCGGTCGCGGTCGTCGACGGCGTGTTGGTCATCACCGCCCGCACCCGGGGCGGTGATGCTAGAGACGTGTCGCAGTCCGGATGAGGTCGGCGACGGCTCTGGACCGGCTGTGCGGTGGCCAGGCGATCACGGTGGTGACTGTCGGCGCGTCCAGCACGGGCACGGCGGCGAGGTCCCCGTGCAGTTGGGCTCGGCACGACTCCGGTGAGATCGTGCAAGCGCGGCCGAGCGCGATCAGCTGCAGCAACTGCGTGTGGTCGCGGACCTGCGGGCCGGGGCCGGGCGGGTAGGTGCCGTCGGGGTCGGGCCAGCGTGGCAGGGGCAGGCCTGGCAGCGCGCTGATGTCGGCCATGTGCACGTGCGCCCGGACGGTGAGCGGATGCCCGGCCGGCAGGACCACAACCTGGCTCTCCGTGCTGAGCTCTTCGGTGTCGAAACCGGCTGTCGAGTCGAACGGCCGGTGCAGCAGCGCCACGTCGGCCCGGCCCTCGCGCAGGAGTCGTTCCTGCTCGGCCGGGCCGCACAGGGTGACGTCGACGGGGACCGCGTCGGGTTCGGCGGCGTAGGCGTCGAGCAGTTTCGCCAGCAGTTCGCTGGACGCGCCGGCTTTCGTGGCCAGGACCAGGCCGGGATGGCCGGTCGCGGCGAGGGCGGCGCGGCGGGTCCGGCGCTCGGCGGCGTCGACCGCGTCGAGGGCCGCCCGGCCCTCGGCCAGCAGCACCGAGCCGGCCTCGGTCAGCGTGACGGTGCGGCTGGT
The DNA here is from genome assembly GCF_005047355.1 of Actinacidiphila oryziradicis. Lineage (GTDB taxonomy): Bacteria > Actinomycetota > Actinomycetes > Streptomycetales > Streptomycetaceae > Actinacidiphila > Actinacidiphila oryziradicis. Next base: position 607 of record NZ_SUMC01000140.1, on the reverse strand, counting down.
CCGATCCAGCAGCGCTGCCCCGAGCCGGCGTTCGAGCTGCTGGATCGCCCGCGACAAAGGCGGCTGTGCGATCCCGAGCCGCTGCGCGGCGCGCCCGAAGTGCAGCTCTTCAGCGACAGCGACGAAATATCGCAGTTCCCGGGTCTCCACGCAGCCATGCTATCCCGGGATCGATACCTGGGCGGTATCGTTGCCCACCTAATCGGTGTTGGACCCCTCGCCAGGGTCCGAGCCAGCATGGTCCCTATGACTGAACGGACGATTGCGCTGGTCACCGGCGCGAACAAGGGAATCGGGTACGAGATCGCGGCAGGCCTGGGCGCCCTCGGCTGGAGCGTCGGCGTCGGAGCCCGCGACGATCAGCGCCGTAAGGCCGCGGTGGAGAAACTGCGCGCGGCCGGCGTCGAGGCGTTCGGCGTACCGCTGGACGTGACCGACGACGCGAGCGCGACCGCCGCCGCACGGCTGATCGAGGAGCAGGCCGGGCACCTCGACGTGCTCGTCAACAACGCCGGCATCACCGGTGGCATGCCGCAGGAGCCCACCCGGGTCGATCCCGCCACCATCCGGACGGTCGTGGAGACCAACGTGATCGGCGTCATCCGCG
>NZ_SUMC01000014.1:60502-170747 GCF_005047355.1 Actinacidiphila oryziradicis | reverse complement strand
GTGCAGATACGATGGCTCAAGGCCGTGCGGGCCCCTCTTGACGTCACAATCATGATCGTCTCGCACGGCCGTTTGCATGCTCAGACCGGGGTCTCAGCTACCGCGCACGACGTCGTTAGGGGGGAGCGCCGCGCGAGACCGCCGGTGCGGACGCGATACGTGAAGGAACCGATATGCGAAAGTGGCAATACGTCCCACTTGCCGGAGCGGCCGCGGTGATGCTTCTGGCCACAGCGTGCGGGGCGCAGAACACCCAGGCGAACGGCACCAACCTGGTCCAGCCGGCGGCCGGTACCGCTGCGGCGACCGCGCCGAGTGTGGTCGCGAGCACGGCAGGCACCACCACGCAGGCCGAGACCGCGGGCGAGCTGGCCGTCAAGGCGGACGCCAAGCTGGGGTCGATCGTCACTGACAGCGCGGGGCGGACCCTCTACCGTTTCGACAAGGACACCCCGAGCCCGTCGGCGTCCAACTGCAACGGTGACTGCGCTGTCACCTGGCCGCCCGTCCCGGCCAACGACGCCACGGCGTCCGCCAGCCTCAACCCGGACCTGGTGGGCTCGGTCACCCGCGCCGACGGCACCAAGCAGCTGACGTTGGACGGCTGGCCGATGTACCGCTTCGCCAAGGACACCGCGCCCGGTGACACCAACGGCCAGGGCGTGGGCGGCACCTGGTTCGCTTCGGCACCCGACGGCAAGAAGGCGGGTGTCTCGCGTCCCGAGCTCGGTGTCCTCAACAGCCCGACGCTGGGCAAGGTCCTGCAGGACAAGAACGGCAAGACGATCTACCTCTTCACCAAGGACACCCCTTGGCCCATGAAGACCGCCTGTGATGCCACCTGCCTGCAGAAGTGGACGCCCGTCGCACCGGTCGACGTGGCGGCGGCGGTCAAGTCGGCCGGCATTTCGCCGACGGCCCTCTTCACCTTCAACAACCCGAACGGCGTCAAGCAGGAGGCCTTCAACTGCTGGCCCGGGTACACCTTCAAGGGTGACACCGAAGCCGGCCAGACCAACGGCCAGGGCGTCGGCGGTGTCTGGTTCGCCATCACGCAGAAGATCACGGTCGACAAGGGCAAGACCAAGCCTGCCGCCACGGGGACGGCCGGCAGCTCGACGTCTACCACGACCACCGCTACCTCTTCCGCCTCGACCAGCAGCTCCGGCACCGGCGGGTACTGAACAGACCGCAGGGCTCCGCGCCCCCGGTACCGGTCGGCGGACCGGTACCGGGGGCGCGGTTTGTACTCTTCGTCCGTGGCACCGATTCCCCCCGCTGACAGCGTGCCAGACTACTCACGGCAGAGGCGGTAGGAGGAGGCGGGCAGGTGGTGGATGCCAGGCGCGGCGGCTCTCCGACCGTTCTGCGCATCGTGGTCGGCAAACAACTCGAAGAGCTGCGTAAGAAAGCCGGATTCTCGTACGAGCAGGCCGCCGAGGCGATCGGTATGAGCCACGCGACCGTCCGCAGAATGGAAGCGGCGAAGGTCGCCAGGCTGAGGCCGCCGGATGTCGAAATGCTGCTGCGGACCTACGGGATCACCGACCAGGGCGAGATAGACGCGTTCGTGGGCGTGGTGCGCGAGGCCAACCGGCCCGGTTGGTGGCACACCTACCGCGATGTCATGCCCAGCTGGTTCAGCGCCTTCCTCAGCCTGGAAGAGACAGCTCACTACATTCGTGCCTACGAGGCTCAGTTCGTCCACGAACTGCTCCAGACCGAGGACTACGCCCGCGCCCAGCTGACCGCCGAGGCGCCGCACGCCCCCGCGGATGTCACCGAGCGCAGGGTCGCCCTCCGTATGCAGCGTCAGGAACTCCTCACCCGCGGGCATGGGCCACGCCTGTGGGTGGTGATGGATGAAACGGTACTGCGGTGGGCGGTCGGCGGCCCGGACGTCATGCGCGACCAGATCGACCATCTCATCCAGGTCTCGGCACTCCCGAACGTCATCCTCCAGCTCATGCCGTTCTCCGAAGGCCCGCACCCGGCGACCCGGGCAGGGTCGTTCCACTTCTTCCGCTTCAAGGTCCCGGAGCTTCCGGACGTCGTCTACAGCGACAACCTGGCACGTGCCGTCTACCTCGACAAGCGGGAGGACGTCACCGCTTACCAGGAAGCCCTGGACCGGCTGTGCGCACAGGCCGCGCCGCAGGACAGGACCCAGGTCCTGCTCGGTGGCATCCGCAACAAGCTCTGACCCGGAATCGCACTGATGAAATGGAGGGTCGCATGTCCGAGAACGGATGGTCGGCCAGCGAGATCCACACCAACGTGGCCCACTCCGCACGCATATATGACTATGTTCTGGGCGGCAAGGACAACTATCCACCCGACCAAGAAGCGGCCGAAGCGATGTCCCGGGAATGGCCCGCCCTGCCCATCCACATGCGCGCCAACCGGGACTTCATGCACCGGGTCGCGGCCTACCTCGCGCAGGAGAAGGGCATCCGGCAGTTCCTGGACATCGGCACCGGCCTGCCGACCACGCCCAACCTCCATGAGGTCGCCCAGTCGGCCGCCCCGGAGTCCCGGGTCGTCTACGTCGACAATGATCCCATCGTCCTCACCCATGCCCGGGCCCTGCTGGCCAGTGCCTCCGAGGGCAGGACGGCCTATATCGATGCCGACATGCTCGACCCCGAGACGATCCTCAACTCCCCGCAGTTCCGCGACACCCTCGACCTCGACCGCCCCATCGCGCTGACGGTGATCGCCATCGTCCACTTCGTCCTGGACAAGGACGATGCCTACGGGATCGTCAAGCGCCTGCTGGAACCACTGCCTTCGGGCAGCTACCTGGCGATGTCCATCGGGACGGCGGACTTCGCCCCCGACGAGGTCAACCGGGTCGGCCGCGAGTACGCCGCCCGCGGCATGCCCATGCGGCTGCGCACCCTGGCTGAGGCCGAGCGGTTCTTCGACGGCCTGGAGCTGGTCGAACCCGGCATCGCCCAGGTCCACCGCTGGCACAACGACCCCAAGGAGATCGCCAAGATCAACGACGCTGACATCGCCATGTACGGAGGCGTCGCCCTCAAGCCCTGACCCGCGCCGGACGGGAGGCCGGTGCCGCGCGCGTCGGGCACCGGCACCCGCCAAACGTGTGTGCGACTGCTCTCATTCTCCCGGCTGTTTACACCGCCGGAACAGACGGACCCATGGGTTCGGTCAGTCTGAGCAACAGAAGCGGACCATGGGGTGCCGGCGATCGGCCAGCTGGCGAAAGACCTCAACACGAGCGCGCAGAAAGTGACCTGGACGCTGACGGCGTACCTCGTCTCGGCGGCCGTGCTGACGCCGGTGCTGGGCCGGCTGGGCGACATGTTCGGCAAGCGCCGGATGCTGGTGATATCGCTTCCGGTGTTCGCGGCCGGTGGCGCGCTGGCCGCGTTGGGCGGGAATCTGGGCCAGGTGGTCACCGGCCGGGTGCTGCAGGGCGCCGGGGGCGGAATCTTCCCGCTCTGCTTCGGCATTGTCCGGGACGAGTTCCCGGCGAAGCGGCGGCCCGGCGCGGTGGGACTGGTGCCGGCGATCGCGGGCATCGGCGGCGGCCTCGGAGTGCTGATGGGCGGGCTGCTTGTCGACCACGCCTCGTACCACTGGATCTTCTGGTCGGGTGCGTTCGACGACCGCGTCCTGGTCGACGCGCTCGCGCAGGGACGGTGCTGCGCGGCGGCTGCGCCAGGCAGCTGGCCCGGCTGGGCGAGCACGATCCGGCCGCGTGGCGCCGGTACGGCGGCATCGTCATGAATGCCCTGCGCCCCTGAGGCCGCGCAGCCGTACGGCGGTCAAAAGCGCCCGGTAACCGGAGTTCATGCTTCGGATGGCGCTGTCCGGGGCTGCGAGCCGCTCCCGGCACCGGGAGGAGCCGTCATCCTGCGGGACCGGGACCGGGACCTCAGGCCGCGACGCTGTGCAGGTGGCCGGCGAGCCAGCGGTCGGCGCTCTCGCGGCCGAGCCGGATGTACTCCGCGGCGCGCCGGAAGTCGAGCGGATTGGGTCCGGGCAAGCTGGGTGACGGGAGCATGTGCACCTTGCCATGGGCGGCCGCGAGGTCGCGCACCGTCGAGCGCTCCAGCATTCGCCCCAGGGTGCGGATCAGGACCGGGACGGCGCCCGTGGCCGGGGCGGCCGGGGCGGGGGTGAACGTCGCGGGCAGTACATAGCTCGTGGTGGCCCCCAGCGCCTCGGCCTGGAGAACCGGAACGTCCGCCGACACCCCGCCGTCGACCAGCAGCCTGCCGTCCCGCCGGACCGGGGGCAGGATGCCCGGTAGTGACGAACTGGCGAGCAGGGCCTGGAGGGCGGAACCCTCGGAGAGCACGACGGGGGCGCTGGTCGTGGCGTCGGTGGCGACCACATAGACGGGGATCACGGCTTCCCCCAGGTCGTGGATGTGAAGGCCGCGCTCGATCAGCGCCCGCAGGCGGTCGGGGACCGCCAGACTGTTCGAACGGCCTGTCAGGCCGGTGATCAGTGACCGGGCGCTCAGGTGGAACACATCGCCGCGCCGGATGCTCGTCCACAGCCGCTCCAGCTCGTCCAGGCCTTCCGGGGTGGGGTTCTGGGCGAAGGCGACGGCATTGAGCGCGCCCGCGGATGTGCCTACGACGAGGTCCGGGCGGATGCCTGCGGCGGTCAGCGCCCGCAGCATTCCCACCTGTGCTGCGGCGAGGCTGGCGCCTCCCTGGAGTACAAAGGCGACCGTCACAGGGTGCCCCCTTCGTCTTCCGGGCCGAGTACCCGGGATTAATCGGAGGGTAACCTCCGTTCACTGCGGAAGGCAACCCGGTTTTGATGAGGTATGTGTCTCACCTACCCCGGAAATAAACGGAGGATGCCATCCGATGATGATGTGGAACGGCAACTTTGCTCGAAGGCGCGGGTCCTTCGGGGTGAATCAGGAGGCGGGTATGGGACCGCAATCCCCAAGCGAGGACAGCGGCACCGCAACGGTCACGGCCGACGGCCCGACCACCGGAACGGCCCCTGACCGCCCCCCGCGCGCCTCGCGGCCGCGTCCGGCGGGACGGACACAGTGATTCCCGCTCATCTCGTCGAGACCGCCGGCGTGTGGTCCTACGTCCTGGTCTTCGCCCTCACCGCGGGGGAGACCAGCGCTTTCATCGGGATCGTCCTTCCCGGTGAGACCCTCATCCTGCTGGCGGCCGCCCTCGCCGGGCGGGGACTCCTCGACCCCGTGGCGCTGACCGCCGCCGTAGTCGTCGGAGGCATCGCGGGGGACAGCCTCGGCTACGCCCTCGGGCACTGGTACGAGCACCGGCCGGGTGCCCAGTGGCTGCGCCGCCGGGCCCGCCCCGGCAGCCGGACGGGGCGGGCCCGGGACTTCCTGGTCCGCCGTGGGGGAGCGGCCGTGTTCACGGGACGGTTCGTGGGCTTCGTCCGCTCCTTTCTGCCTTTCGCCGCGGGCGCCCTCGGTATGCCGTACCGGCAATTCCTGCCCTACAGCGCGTCGGCCTCGCTCGTATGGGGCACTGGGAGCGTCCTGGCCGGTTACTTCCTCGGCTCCTCCGCCGAGCGCCTGCTGAGCACCGTCGGCGTCGCGGGTGCGACGGGCGTCGCCGCGGCCGCTGCCATTGCGGCCGGGCTCCTGATCGTCCGCCGGATACGCCGCCGGACGCGCCGCCGGAGCCAGGCGGCGACGCGTCCGGCGGTGGCGCGGCCCTTCGACCGGGCCGCCTGACCCCGCCAGTAAACCCCGAGCGGTGCGCTTCAGGCGGCCAGGGTGTCGAGGATCTGCTGGCCGTACTTGGCCAGCTTGTTCTCGCCGACGCCGGTCACGGTGCCGAGTTCGTCGAGGGTCGACGGAGGGGCGGCCGCGATCTCGCGCAGGGTCGCGTCGTGGAAGATCACATACGCGGGCACGCCCTGCTCCTTCGCGGTGGCCGCGCGCCAGGCGCGGAGCGACTCGAAGACCGGCATGGCCGCCTCGGGCAGATCCACGACCGCGGCGCGCCCGGGCTTCCCGGTCTTGGAGGCCTTCGCGGCCTTCGCGGGCTTCGCTGCCGCCGCTGCGTCTCGCCGCAGCGGTACCTCTCGCCGCCCGCCCAGCACCTCCGCACTGGCGTCGGTGAGCACCAGCGTGCCGTAGTCGCCCTCGACGGCCAGCAGGCCCTGGGCGAGCAGCTGGCGGGCGACGCCGCGCCATTCCGCCTCGCGCAGATCGGCACCGATCCCGAAGACGCTGAGGCCGTCGTGGTCGAACTGGATGACCTTCGCGGTCTTCTTGCCGAGCAGGATGTCGATGATCTGGCCCGCCCCGAACTTCTGGTTCCGCTCGCGCTTGAGCCGGACCACGGTGGACAGGAACTTCTGGGCGGCGATCGTGCCGTCCCACGACTCGGGGGGCGTCAGGCAGGTGTCGCAGTTGCCGCACGCGTTGCTCTCCTGGCCGAAGTACTCCAGCAGCCGCACCCGGCGGCATTCCACCGTCTCGCAGAGGGCCAGCATGGCTTCGAGGTGAGCGGCGAGGCGGCGGCGGTGGGCGTCGTCGCCCTCGGAGGTGTCGATCATCTTGCGCTGCTGCACGACGTCCTGGAGACCGTAGGCCAGCCAGGCGGTGGAAGGGAGGCCGTCGCGGCCGGCCCGGCCGGTCTCCTGGTAGTAGCCCTCGACGGACTTGGGCAGGTCGAGGTGGGCGACAAAGCGCACATCGGGCTTGTCGATGCCCATGCCGAAGGCGATGGTGGCGACGACCACCACGCCGTCCTCGCGAAGGAAGCGGGACTGGTTCGCGGCCCGGACGCGGGCGTCGAGCCCCGCGTGGTACGGAACGGCGTCGATACCTTCTCGCACCAGGAACTCGGTGGTCTTCTCGACCGAGGCGCGGGACAGGCAGTAGACGACGCCCGCGTCACCGGGGTGCTCGGCACGCAGCAGCTCCAGCAGTTGCCGCTTGGGTTCGTTCTTCGGCGCGATGCGGTATTGGATGTTCGGGCGGTCGAAGCTCGCCACGAAGTGCCGGGCGTCCTGGAGCTTCAGCCGGGAGGCGATCTCGGTATGCGTAGCCTCGGTGGCCGTCGCGGTCAGGGCGATCCGGGGCACGCCGGGCCAGCGTTCGTGCAGTGTGGACAGCTGGAGGTAGTCGGGCCGGAAGTCGTGACCCCACTGGGCCACGCAGTGCGCCTCGTCGATGGCGAACAGTGAGACCGTGCCCCGCTCCAGCAGCCGCAGTGTCGCCTCGACCCGCAGCCGTTCCGGCGCGAGGTAGAGCAGGTCCAGCTCACCGGCGAGGAATTCGGCCTCGACCAGCCGCCGCTCGTCCATGTCCTGCGTGGAGTTGAGGAACCCGGCCCGGACCCCCAGCGCCCGCATCGCGTCGACCTGGTCCTGCATGAGCGCGATCAGTGGCGAGACGACGACACCGACGCCCTTCCGTACGAGCGCGGGGATCTGGTAGCACAGCGACTTGCCGCCACCGGTCGGCATCAGGACGAGCGCGTCGCCGCCGTCGACCACATGATCGATGATCTCCTGTTGGTCCCCCCGGAAGGAGTCGTAGCCGAAGACGCGGTGCAGCACTCGCAGCGCGTCGCTTACCTCGGGGGCGCTTCCGGGTGCGGTCACCCGGCGATTCTACGAGAAGCCGGGGCCCGGCCGTACGGGTTGTCCACAGGGCCCCGGCGACCCGGCTCAGGCCTGGGTGACCTTCAGGATGATCTTGCCGCTGACGTGGCCGCCCTCGCTCCGCTCATGCGCCTTCGCCGCCTCGGCGAGAGGGAACACCGAGTCGACGGCGATGCGGAGCTCCCCCTGCTCGAAGAGCCGGGCCGCCTTGGGGAGGGCATGCCACGCCCTGGGCTCACCGCCCATACCGGCGGTCACCCGGACGCCGTACTTCGCGGCCTCGAAGTCGGCGATGGTGACCACCTTCCCGGGGGACCCGGTGATCTCGACGAGGTCCGGGAGGGAGCCCTTGCCCGCCGTGTCGAGTGCGGCATCGACACCTTCCGGGGCCAGCTCCGCCACCCGCTCCTTCAGCCCCGGTCCGTAGGTGGTGGGGATGACGCCCAGGGAGCGCAGGTAGTCGTGGTTCGACTCGCTCGCCGTGCCGATGACCCTCACGCCGTCCGCGATGGCGAACTGGGCGGCGACGCTGCCGACGCCTCCCGCCGCACCCTCGATCAGCAAGGTCTGTCCGGCGGACGGCTTCAGGATGTCCAGGGCCCGCTGTGCGGTCTCGGCCGCCACCGGCAGCCCCGCCGCCTCCTCCCAGCTCATCGCCGCGGGCTTCGCGGTGAAGTGGTCGAGGACCGCGAACTCGGCGGACACCCCCTGGCCGGAACCGAACACCTCGTCCCCGACGCCGACACCCTCGACGCCTTCCCCGACCTCGTCCACCACCCCGGCGGCATCGCTGCCGGGAATGGCGGGGAACTCAACCGGCATCATGTCCTTCAAATACCCGGACCGGATTTTCCAGTCGACCGGATTCACCCCGGCCGCGCGGACCGCGATCCGCACCTCCCCGGGACCGGCATCCGGCTCGGGCACCGTGGTCACCCTGAGAACGGACGGGTCACCGTATTCGTCATACGTCAACGCAAACATTTCTGCCCCTTCCACGCGGCCGGCCAGCGCTGGTGCACGCCGCCCGCGGGATTGCTGAGAACGCGTCCTGTGCCTGGGCAACCGGGTCGGATGGTGTCTGATTCCCCGTACGACACGGTCCCGGGTGGGGCCGACCGGGTGAGTCAGCCGTCAGCGCGGGGTCGGCGGCTCACCGTCCCGCGCCGGGGTCGAAGAGCTGCGGCAGGTCGTCCAGGGTGGCCGAGGGGCCGGTCAGCACCGATCGGGACGGGGCCAGCAGGCCGTCGAGGAACAGATCCAGGTGGCGGTGGACGAAGCGGTCGAGATCGGTGCCGCGCATCCCCGGCAGCGGTCGGCCGAGTTGGGCCAGCGCCAGCATCAGGTCGCCGATGCCGGCATCTGGACGCAGCCGGCCGCACTGCTGTGCGGCGTCCAGCAATTCCTGCGCGGCCCGCAGGAGCGTGTCGCGAGCCGTCCGGACCGTGGGATCGTCGTCCAGACATCCGGACAGTACGGAGAAGAAGGCGCCGCCACGCCGGTCGGCTGCCCGGTGGACCACGCGTCGCAGTGCGGCGAAGGCGTCCGGCTCCTCGGCGAGTGCTCCCCTGGTCTCCGCCGTCAGTTCGGCGGCGGCGGCGATCATGACCTCGCGGATCAGCTGACGGCGGTCGCTGAAATGCCGGTAGAGGGTCGCGTTGCCCACCCCGGCCCGCCGGGCGATCTCGTCCAACGGCGCATCAGCACCGTAGGCGATGAAGGCGTCGCGGGCGGCCGCGACAATCCGCTCCCTATTGCGCAGGGCGTCGGCCCTGAGGCGGTGCTCCCCGTCCGGAGCTGCGGTGCTGAGGACTTCCGCGTCTTTCACAGTGCTCGATGTAACCGGAACGGAACACTTAGCACAAGGGCCGGTCACCCGTCGGCTCATCCCGCGTGTGCGCGCTGCGCGAAGATCTTGTGCGGGTCACGCGCCGCCTGTGGGACGGGGCCGGACCGGCGGCGCCGGATCACCAGGAGGACCGTCTCTGCCGCGCCGCCAGAGGGCTGTCGGCCGTATACGGACCACGGCCTGTCCGCGCAGGAGCCCGGTGGTCCGCAAACCGGGTGGAAGCCATCGCCGGTGACACCGTTTCAGTCACGCTCCGCGCGATGCGGCCCGTGCCCCGGCTACAAGTTGCGGGGATCGACCGGCACTCCCGCCGAGGCGCCGTCCACGCCCGTCCTGCTCTGGGCGACGATCTCCTGGACGTGCCGCTCGATCGCCTCCGGATCCAGGCCGAGGACCTTGCCTATGTGCACCGACCACACCTCCGAGCGCAGGTTCGTCTCGAAGTCGAGGTCCGCCCGAACGTTCTCCCGGGCGGCCTGCCGGTTCTGGCTCACCATGACGAACGTGGACAGGAAGATCGCCTCCAGGCTCACGATCATGGTGAGCAGCCCGAACGGATACGGATCGAAGATCCCCGAGTTGCCCAACAGGCCCTCGTTCAGCGCGATCCAGACGACGAACCACACGGCATGCAGATAGACGAACCGCATGGTCCCCGCGAAAGCGGTGATCGCGTCCGCGACCCGGTCCTGAGAAGTACGCATCCGGGCGAAGACATACCGCTCGTGCGCGGGACGGACGAGCGGGTGTGCGGGGACGTTGCGACTGTCGGAGTCCGAATTCATGCGCTCATATTGCCGGATCGCCTACGGCGGCCCCGCCCGCAGCCGCCGGACCACTGTTCTTCCGGCGTCCGTGTGCGCTCGGTGACCGGGGATCTGGGATCGGATGTATGCTCACTCGGCGTCGTGCGGACATTTTCCCGTACCCGGGAGCCTGTGACAGACGAACCTCCAACGCTGAGCCGGACACAGGCCGGGGCACTTCGCGCATTCAGAGGTAGTGCTCTTCGGCCGATCCGGGCGAGGGGCTCACACACCGATTTTCTCCGCGGCGTCCGCTCGTCTTCCGAGGGCGCCGCCGCAGCTGTCCCGGCGCCCGGAACGAGCCGCCGCAGCCGGCACGACAGCGAGATCCCCGACAGCCGGGTACCGGACGGACCAGGTACCCGGCGAGTCAGTCATGGTCACCACCGTGGTGCCCGGCGGTACACGGCCGGAGCCGCATTCGAGGGGATAGCTGTGCAACTGAGCGAACTGCTGGACGGACACGATCACCAGGTACTCCAGGGCGATCCGGCAACGAGGATCACCGGGGGAATGAGTTTCGACGCCCACCGGATGGCACCCGGCTCGCTGTATATCGCGGTACCGGGCCACCGCGAGGGCGGCCCGGAGCGCATCGGGCAGGCCGTGCGGCGCGGCGCTGCCGCGGTACTGCTCGAAGGCGGGCTTCCCGGGCCCGCCGGCCTGCAGGAGGTGCCGGAGGACGTGTGCGTGGTGCGGGTGGCGGACACCCGTGTGGCGTCCCCCGTCGTCACCTCCCGCTACTACGGCGAACCGGGCCGGGGGATGGACATGGTGGCGGTCACCGGCACCAACGGGAAGACGTCGGTGTCGTCCATGGTCGAGTCGGTGCTGAGAATCGTCGAGGGCGCCAGGGTGGGAGTCATCGGGACGTCCGGCAGCCGGGTCGGCAGTGAGCCGGTCCCGATGCCGTGGTCGGTGCTGTCCACCCCGGAGTCACCGGACCTTCAGTACCTGCTCGGGTACATGCGCGACCGCGGTGCCGGCAGCGTGGTGCTGGAGGCCACCTCGATGGCGCTGCTGACCCACCGGGTGGACCGGACGTTCCTCGACGTCGGGGTCTTCACCAACCTGACCCAGGATCATCTTGACGACCACGGAACGATGGAGAACTACAAGAACGCCAAGCTGCGTCTGTTCCAGGGGCTTTGCCGCCATGCGGTGGTCAACGCCGACGATCCGGTGGGTGCCGAGATCCAGGCGCTGATGCCGGGGGCCGTGACCACGTACGGGCTTGACGCCGAAGCGGACTACCGGGCCACCGATCTCGTCGTGGACGCCTTCGGCACCCGCTTCACGCTGCACCACGGCGGCAGCAAGTACCCCGCGGCGATCCCCGTCCCGGGCCGGTTCTGGGTGGCGAACGCGCTGGCCACCGTGGCGGCCTGCCACACCCTGGGCCATGACCTGGAAGCACTCGTGGGCGCGCTGGAGCGGGTGGCGGCCGTCCCGGGCCGGTTCGAACGCTACGAGACCCCCGGCGGCACTGCCGTGATCGTGGACTACGCCCATTCACCGGACTCACTGGAGAAGGTCCTGTCCGTGATCCGTGAGTTCGCCCCCGCGCGGATCATCACCGTCTTCGGCTGTGGCGGCGACCGGGACATCACCAAGCGCGCCATCATGGGGAAGATCGCCGGGGACCTCTCGGACCTGTGCGTCCTCACCTCGGACAACCCGCGCACCGAATACCCGGAGACGATCCTGGACCAGGTCGCCACCGGGCTCACCGCGACGGGCACTCCCTTCGAGCGGCAGGCCGACCGCCGTCTGGCGATCAGCTTCGCACTGGCCGCCGCCGAGGCGGGCGACATCGTCCTCATCGCCGGAAAGGGCAGCGAGCCGCACCAGATCGTCGGCGAGGAACTGATCCCCTTCAACGACCTCCAGGTCGTCCGCGAACTCGCCCAGGCATAGCCGGGACGGGCGCGCCCAGCGCGCGCCCGGAACGGGTCAGGAGCGGTCGGTGCCGTGCCTGCGCATGCGCTCGGCCAGCGGAAGTGGCGTCTCGTCGAGACCGGCGGCGGATCCGCTGGCCATCCGTGCGCACACTCCCCGGCAGGCGAGCATCTGATGGTCGTTGTGGTGCGCGACAACGATCGCGTCCGAGTCCGGCGCATTGCGGTAGTCGGCGCGGCAGACGATGCAGACCAGCCCGGAAATCATCTCTTCGGTCGGTTCAGCACGGCCGCGACTGCGGCTTGAGATTGCGTTCTGCGAGTACATACGCCCGAATCCCTCTGCTCATGACTTGGAGGAGGATGGGCCGGACCGATCCGGGTGAGCGCCCTGGAGCGTTCCGGGTGGTTCTGCCTGGATTTTGGAGGGAGCGGTGCCGATCACCGAGGGGCCGGGGCGCGAGGCGCGCCCGTATCGCCACGTTACTCCTGTCCGTGTCGGACGGTGCGCCACCAGATGCCCGGGGCAGGCCGTATGCGCGATGGGATCCGGCCAAGTTCAGCGCGTCGCGGCCGGCGGCGGTACGGACAGGGAGCAGGAAACACAGACCGCGTCCGAGTTCTCCGGCGCTCCGACGCCCGCGCGAATGCCGAACCAGGCGAGCAGCCCCGCAGCCGCCAACAGTCCGGCACAGGTCCACATGGCGCCGTAGAACGCGGCGTCGACCGCGGTCCGCGACTGGTATTCGGACCCGGAGAGGCCCACCAGCGACGGCAGGGCGGCGATGGCGAGCAGACTTCCGGTGCGGGCCGCGGCGTTGTTGACGCCGCTCGCGGTTCCGGCTCTGCGGTTGTCCACGGAGTCCAGGACCGTGGCGGTGAGGGGCGCCACCAGGAGGGTCATCCCGGCTCCCAGGACGGTCGCGGCCGGGAGCACCTCCGTCAAGTACGAGGCTCCGGGCCCGACGCGCAGCATCAGGAGGACGCCGATCCCGGCGACCACCGGCCCGGCGGTGAGCGGAATGTGGGGGCCGATGCGTTTCCCGAGGTCGGCGGCGCGGGCCGAGAAGGCCAGCATGAGCAGGGTCAGCGGCAGCAGGGCCAGGCCTGCCAGCAGCGGGGAGAAGCCCGCTGTCACCTGCAGTTGCAGGACGAGGAAGAAGATGACCCCGCCCAGCGCCCCGTAGATCAGCACCGTCACGGTGTTCACCACCGAGAACAGCCGGGAGGAGAACAACCCGAGCGGAACCATGGGAGCGGGCGAGCGGCGCTCCACCATGATGAATACCGTCCCGAGGACAATCGCGATCCCCGCCGCCCACGCCGCCGACGCCGGCTGCGTCGAGGCCACGGTGAGCGCGAAGGTGAGCGACCCGAGGGCCAGCGCGGCCAGCGCGGCGCCGGGCACGTCGAAACGGCCCGTGGCGGTGTCGTCCCTGCTCTCCGGGATGTGCCGGAGAGCAGGGACGACGACCACCGCGGCCAGCGGCAGGTTGATGAAGAACACCCAGCGCCAGCCGGGTCCGCCGACCAGCCAGCCGCCGAGCACGGGTCCCACCGCCCCGGCGACCCCGCCCAGACCCGCCCAGGCCCCGACGGCAGACGCCCGGTCGTCGGGGCGGAAGGCTGACTGGATGATCGCGAGCGACCCCGGGGCGAGGAGAGCCCCGCCCACGCCCTGCAGTGCGCGGGCCGCGATCAGCAACTCGGCGTTGGGCGCGATCCCGCACAGCGCCGACGAGAGCGCGAACCACACGACACCCGTGAGGAAGACCTTGCGTCTGCCATAGCGGTCGCCGAGCGACCCTCCCAGGAGGATGAGTCCGGCGAGCGTGAGCATGTACGCGTTGACCGCCCATTGCAGGGCGGAGAGCTTGGCATCGAGGTCGATCCCGATCCGCGGCAGCGCGACATTCACCGCGGTGCCGTCGATCATGGCCATGCCCGAGCCCAGCACTGTGCTCAACAGCACCCACCGCCCGGTGGCGCTGCCGAGCCTTACCCGACCGGTGCGTGGATCGGCCATGCCCCATCTTCCCCAATCCGTCCGCCGGACGCCACCGGTCAGAACACCGACCAGCCCGTCGCCGTGACGAAGGCGTCGAGCGCCCCCACCGCGGCGAGGGAGTTGCCCGCCTGGTCCAGGGCAGGGCTCCACGCGCACAGAGCCCCCCGGCCCGGCAGAGCGCCGGTATGTAATCGGCCACCTTGCCGGTGCCGAGCACCGGCCGGGCGGCCTCCATCGCCTCGCACAGCATCTTCTGGTGGTCCACGGGCGCCATTGTGCGGGACTTCCGCGAGGTCTGCCGCACCTGCCCGCCTGCCGCACACTGGGAACCGTGACGGGAAAGCGCAGCGCGGGCATCCTGCTGTTCCGCGGCGACGGCGCGGGCACCGAGGTGCTCCTCGGCCATATGGGCGGTCCGTTCTGGGCCGGGCGGGACGCGGGCGCGTGGTCCGTGCCCAAGGGCGAGTACGAGCCGGACGAGGATCCGTGCGCCGCCGCGCGCAGGGAGTTCGAGGAGGAGCTCGGCATGCCGCCGCCGACCGGCGAATTCCTGGCGCTCGGTTCCGTCCGGCAGTCCGGGGGCAAAGTGGTGACGGTCTGGGCCGTCGAGAGCGACCTCGACCCGGGACTCGTCGTCCCCGGCACGTTCGAGATGGAGTGGCCGAAGGGCTCCGGCCGGATCCATGCCTTCCCGGAGATCGACCGGGTCGAGTGGTTCGTGCTCGGACGGGCCCGCTCGAAGATAGTGGTCAAGCAGCGCGACTTCCTGGACCGCCTCGGCGGACTGCGTTCCTGACTCAGCGTGCCGCGCCATCCGCCGCGAGGCCGCCCGGGAGACCGCTGAGCTGTGCCAGCAGGAGTGCTACGTCGTCCCGCTCGGTCCCGGGCTCAAGGATGCCGAGGACGCCGTCGCAGGTGGCCTGCAGGGAGTCGTACGGCTGGGCCAGCCGCGCGCGGAGCCGGTCCAGACCCTCACTGATGTCCTCGCCGCGGGTCTCGATGAGACCGTCGGTGTAGAGCACGAGCACCGACTCGTCCGGCACGTCGAACTCCACCGCCTCGAACTTCACACCGCCGACGCCGAGCGGAACCCCGGGGGGCAACTCCAGCAGCCGCACTCTGCGTCCGCCCTCCGAGGCGGGGTCGGGCTCGACGATCAGCGGTGGTACATGCCCTGCTCTCGCGATGGTGCAGCGACTGAGGGAGGCGTCGTACACCGCGTACACGCAGGTCGCCATCAGGGCCTCGTCCGGGTCATGGGCCAGTTCGACGGCGATGTCGTCGATGCGCTGGAGCAGCTCGGCCGGTGGCAGGTCGAGTCCGGAGAGGGTTCGAACCGCGGTACGGAGCAGGCCCATGGTGGCGGCGGCGCGCAGCCCGTGGCCGGTGACGTCGCCGATGACCAGGGCGACGCGGCCCCCGGTGAGCTGGGTGACGTCGAACCAGTCGCCGCCGGCCTCGGTGCCGGTGCTGCCCGGGACGTAGCGGAAGGCGATGCGGACTCCGGGCGGCTCGGGGATGTGGTGCGGCAGCAGGGCACGCTGCAGCATCAGCGCTCCCGCGCGCTCGCGGGCGTACAGGCGGGCGTTGTCCAGCGATGTGCTGGCCCGGCCGGCCAGCTTCATGGCGAAGGCCATATCGTCGTCGTTGAAGGGCGCGCTGCTCTCCGCCCGGTAGACCACCAGCAGCCCCAGCACGATGCCGCCGACGCGCAACGGCAGCGCCATCATCGAGTGGACGCCCAGCTCCAGGGCGGCCTTGGTCCTGGGATCGCCGGGGTACGTGGCGGCCAGCAGCCGCTCCGCCGTATTGGCCAGCTGTGGGAGTCCGGTGTGCAGCGCGGTGCCGGTGACCGAGCGCTCCGAGACCGTGAACGACTGGCCGGCCCGCAGCAAGCGCTCCACCGGCGGACTGTGCTGCTTGTAGGCGGCGCCCAGCTGGACCAGCGGTGTGCGGTGGGTGGGCGGCTGTCTGGGCAGTTCGCCGGCGGCGGCGATCTCCTCCAGCACGATGACTCCCGCGTAGTCGCTGAATCTGGGCACGACGGTGTCGGCCAGCCGCTCGGCGATCCTCGGGATGTCGAGCAGGTCGGCGACGCGTGTGCCGACGTCATTGAGGAGGGAGAGGCGCTCGCGGACGATCTCCTTCTGGGCGGCGACCTCGTAGCGTTCCGAGACATCCATCACGGTGCAGCCGACACCGAGCACCCGGTGGTCCTCGTCCTCCAGCCGGCTGCACGAGACGGAGCGGAAGCCCTCCCCGTCCGGCCCCGGCATGATCACGTCCACCACGGGCCGGCCGGTCCTGAGCACATTCCGCTGCAGTTCGGCCAGTGCTTCGCCCACCCGGCCGCCGACCACCTCGTCCACGGTGCGGCCCAGATGCTTCTCGACCGGATGATGGTCGAGAAGGGCCAGGGTCTTGTTGACCTTGATGTGCCTGAGGTCGCTGCCGAGGATCGCGACGCCCAGCGGGGAGGAGTCGAAGAGCGACTCCAGGGTGGCCAGGTCGCGCCACTCGGTGTGCTGGCGGCTGACGTCGCTGAGGGACGCGTGGACGTACGGTCTGCCGTCGCCGTCGGCGAGCAGCGACACCTCTGCCCGGACCTGGACGGGGTAGCCGTCCCGGTGGTGCAGTGACAGGTGTCCGGTCCAGGACTCGGTGTCCAGCAGTTCGGCGAGGAGGTCCGCGTCGCCGCGGACATGCATGAGCCGGTCGAAGCCGAGGCCCACCGCGTGATCGCCCGTCCATCCCAGCATGTCCTCGGCCTGATGGCTCCACAGCCTCACCTGGCCGGTGGTGTCCAGAATGATGACGGCGGCGTTCACCCGTTCACCTCCGTCCGCGCGGGCCCCCGATTCGTATGTCGATTATCCACCCACATATCCGGCGATAAGGAAGATCCCGGTCCGGGACAGGGGAGCCCTGCCCCGGCTGTCCGGTGCCCCGGACCGCGTCGTCAACGGCAAGTCCCGCCGGGCGCCGGTGTGTCCGGTAAGCCTGGCCGGGGCGCCTCGCGACGACGCCTGTGCGGTCGTCAGGTGCGGCCGGAGTGCTCCGGGTGGGTGAGGCTGATTCCGGTGGCGGGGTCGAAGACGTGGGCCTTGGAGACGTCGATCCACAGTTCGGCGGCCTGGCCTCGCAGGCCCCGGTGGCCGCGTCCAGTGCGCTGTCATGCCCGGTCAGCCTCCGCACCAGCTGCTGCCGCCGGCTGTCCGCCGCCCTGGGTAGCTTGTTGTCATGGATGACATAGCGGCCGCCCGGGGCTTATCGTCGCCCGGAAGCCTCCGGGCCGAGGAGGCCCGGGGTCAGCCGCCGTTACCGGCTGCGAAGGCGCCCAGCGAGGGGACCGAAGCCTTTCCGGTGTTGGACACCGGGCCGCCGGTCCAGGGCACCTTCAGCGCGGCGGTCTCGTCGGGAGGCGTGATGAGCAATGCGGCGGGCGTCGTGGTGGTGGCACCCGTAATCGCCGGGTTGCCGAAGGACAGCCCCGCCCAGGCGCTCTTGCCCGGGGCCAGTGAGATGACCTTCCGCTCCGATCCGCTCGCCCGCTCCGGGTCCGGCGCCACGGCCTGGCCCTTGCTGTTGACGAACTCCGCGCCCGGGAAGCCGTACACGGTGCAG
The DNA here is from genome assembly GCF_005047355.1 of Actinacidiphila oryziradicis. Classification (GTDB taxonomy): domain Bacteria; phylum Actinomycetota; class Actinomycetes; order Streptomycetales; family Streptomycetaceae; genus Actinacidiphila; species Actinacidiphila oryziradicis. The sequence continues at coordinate 152,969 of NZ_SUMC01000014.1, read as the reverse complement.
GTACGGCCGGACCGGTTGGTCAGCACGATCGGGAAGTTCTCCTGCCCGGCACCGGGGTTGTTGGCACCGACGGACGCCTTCAGCTCCGAGGTGTGGCAGCGCGTGCTCGAGGCCGCGCCGCTGTTCTGGGGGGTCGACGAGCCCTGCGCTACCGTTGGCGCCGATCCCGCGGGGGCGGTGGCGGTCGCCGACGCGGACGTCATGGTGGTGGCGGCGATGGTGGCAGGGCTGGTCGTGTCGCCGCCCACCGGATTCGCTGTTCCGGCCAGGCTGGACGGGGCCGCGCTGCCCGACCCGCTGGTGCTTCCGCAGCCGGCCAGCACGGTCAGCAGTACGGCGCCGCCCGCCATCGCCCGGCCATTGCGGAGGGCAGCGGCCGTACGGTGACGGAAAGCCCTGCCGTGCTCGTCCTGTCCCGCGCGGTCACTGCGATTGCTCGACATGTCTTCATCACTCTCTGGTCGCCCGTCCGTGCCGTCATATACGTCGATGACGCGCCGGTGGGAAAAGTTCACGTCGATTTCGGGCGTCACTTCGTGACCTTCAGGCTGTCGAGGACCCGGTCGGTCGCATCGCCGCCGCCCGTCTGGCGGACCTCCACGTAAAGCTGGGAGGCACCACCGCCGGTCGAGGCGAGAGCGATCTCCTCGATCGACGTCCCGCCACTCCCGCACGCGACCCAGCGACGCACCTGACCGTGCCATGACGGGTCTGAGAAATCCCGGGTCTTCCCATACTCGCAGTCGCTGTGGCCGATGGCCCGGACCTTGGCCGCCACGTCCCCGTGTTCGCTGAGCCCGACGAAAACTCCGCTGACCTTGGCGTCCAGGTCCTCCCAGCGTGCCAGGTCACTGGCGACGACGAGACCGGGCTCATGGGTGCCGGAAAGCCCCAGCGCGCCAGGCGCCCACCCGGCGCCACGCAGCTGGCCGCTCCACTGGGCGGGCACCTCGACGGCGATACGTCCTGTGGTGTCGCCGACCCCCACCATGGAGGCAGAGGCGTGCCGATCGCCCAGCGTGACGGTAATGCCCGCGCCTGCGCCCGCCGCCACTGTCAGCGCGATCCCGGCGGCGACCGCCACCCGCCGGGTCCGGCGGCGTCCGGGCCGTACGCCCGGACGCGGCCCGGCCTGCTCGGCCTGCTGCGCCAGACCCTCCAGTACGGCGGCGAACTGCGATGCCGACGGCCAGCGCCGCTCACGGTCCGGCTCCAGGGCGCGCATGACGGCCCGCTGGACACCGTCGGGAAGCTCCGGGCACAGCCGGTCGGGCCGGACGACCTTCCCCGGGGACCCGGGTACGGTTCCGGTGATCAGGTGATAGCTCAGGGCGCCCAGGCCGTAGATGTCGGCCCGCTCGTCGATTCCGTCGACGCCGGGCTCGGCCTGCTCGGGGGACATGTATCCGGCCGAGCCCGCGACGAGGGTGAGCCCCGACGCGTGGGCAAGGCTCTTGGCCAGCCCCAGGTCCGCCACCAGCAGCCGGTCGCCGCCGCCCGGAGCGGCTCGGACCAGCACGTTGGAGGGTTTGATATCCCGGTGCACGATGCCCGCCTCGTGGAGCGCGGCCACCCCGAGAGCGGCCTCGGCCGCCAGCCGCAGGGCCTCCGGCAGGGGCAGCGGGCCGTCCGCCAGCCGGTCGGCCAGGGTCCCGCCGTCCGCGTACTCCATCACGAAGTACGGCCGGTCGTCCGGCAGCTCGCCGATATCGAAGACCTGTACCACGCGGTTCGATGACGCACGCCGCAGCAGGCGCGCCTCGGCCAGGAAGCGTTCCCGGAGATCCAGCCGGTACGCCCAGTTCTCGGCCATCACCTTGACCGCGACCGGCGCTTCGAGAGTGTCGTCGTGAGCCAGCCAGACCACACCGAACGCGCCGGATCCCAGGGGTCGCTCCAAGCGGTAGCGGCCTATCCGATCAGGGGAAGACATTGATGCGCCCCGAGTTCTGTGAAAATGAATCTTGCACTCGCAGGCTACCGACGCGCGGGTCACTGTCCGAGTTCCACCAGCGTCGCACCAGCTAAGGAGACATTGTGGGGCTGCCCCCCGAGATCGAGGACCTGGCCGTCAGCGCGGCAGCCGGTGACGAGACCGCGCTCGACTCTCTTCTGCGGCAGATCCGGCCGGAGGTCCTGCGGCGCAGCGGCCGGTTCCTGCCGCACCGGGAGGACGCCGAGGAAGCCGCCCAGGACGCGCTGCTCCAGGTGGCCCGCAAGATCACTACATTCGAGGGCCGCAGCCTGTTCAGCACCTGGCTCCACACCGTGGTCGCCAACTGCGCGCGCCAGAAGTACCGGGAGCTGAAGAGACGGGCCCAGGAGCAGCCCATCACGGTGGACGAGGCCCAGCGGGCGGACCCGCGCACCACGAGCGTGATCGCCGGCTCGCGCCTCGATCTGCTCGAAGCGCTGGAACGGCTTGAGCAGACCCAGCCGCACCTGGTGGCTCCACTGGTGTTCCGGGACATCTGCCAGCTGGAGTACGCCGAGATCGAGGAGCGCCTCGGCATACCGCTGGGCACGGTGAAGTCCCGTCTGCACCAGGCACGGAAGCAGGTCCGTCAGTGGCTGATCGTCGTGCCCTGACGATCCGGCGGAGCGGCAGATGGGCGTGCCGGGCGCCGGGAGCCCGGCACAGATCTTCAGCGCGCTCCTACCTGCCGCTCCACCTCGCCGCTGTCCCAGTAGTCGGTGCGGTGCGTGATCAGCCCGTCCGCACCGACCCGGAATCTGAACACTCCGCGGATGCTCACCGCTCTGCCCCCGGCGGAGAGCAGGGTGAACGACATCCGGTAGGCCAGCATCGCCCGGCCGGCCTCGGCCACGAGATCCTCGACCTCGTAGCGGAGACCGGCGAAATCGGACAGGAAACCGGTGAGGGCCGCCCGGTAGGCGGCCCGGCCGGCCAGGCTCCGCCCGAGGGCGGAGGTGTGCTCGTTCACGAAGTCCTCGCTGACGCAGGCCGCTATCGCGTCCGCGCTGTGACCGTTGAGCGCGGATATGTACCGCAGCACCGCGTTCCGGGTGGCCTCGTCATTCACCGGGTACGGCCCAGAGGCGGCGCACCGTGTCGAACACCTTCTGGTTGTGCGAGATCTCGACGACATTGCCGTCGGGGTCCTTGAGCGCGCAGATGTAGCCGACGGGGTCGGGCATGTCCCGCGGCTCCCAGTGCAGGCTGTCCAGCTCCCGCGCGCGGTCGGCGAGCGCGTCGACGTCCTCGCGGCGCGGTACCTCGATGCCGATGTGCGCGAACGGGGTGAGCAGTCCGAGCGGGGCGCCCTTGTCCTTGTTGAACGAGACGAGGACAAGCACCATCGGCGTCTCCGCCTGCTTGTCGTTGGAGAGCCAGGCGCTCTCGCCGTCGGCGTCCCGGAACCGCTCGACGACCACAAGCGGTGTGAGGGAGGTGTAGAACGCGATGGCTTTGTCCAGGTCGCCGGTGGGCAGCGCGACATGGGTCCAGCGGGCCTGGGGCAGAGAGGTGGTCATGGATTCCTCCGGAGTGCTTTGCTGTACGGGGTGCGAGGTGCGGGGGTGCGGCGGGTCAGGTCGAGCCTCTTTCGAAGGGCTGGCCGAGCGCTTTCGGCTCGCGGTGCTTGGCCGAGAAGAGCAGCATCGCCAGGAGCGCCAGCAGGTAGGGCGCCACGATGAGGAGCTGGGAGTTCGCCGTCATTCCGAGGGCGGGCAGCGCCAGCCGCATCGCGTCGGCGAGCCCGAAGAGCAGGCAGCCGACGAGCGTGCGGCCCAGCCGCCAGGCACCGAAGATCACTGCCGCGATGACGATATAGCCGCGTCCTGCCGTCATGTTCTGATTGAACGACCCGACCTCGCCCACCGCCAGATACGCGCCGCCGAGGCCGGCCAGCGCGCCGCACCACAGCAGCGCCTGGCGGCGGCGGACATTGACCCGGATGCCGGTGACATCGGCGGCCTGCGGGGCCTCGCCGACCGCGCGCAGTTCCAGGCCCCAGCGGCTCCGCTCGACCAGCCACCAAGTCAGCGGGACGATGAGGAGCAGCAGATAGACGGGCCATCGTTCGACGAACAACGGCCGGCCGATCGCCGGGATGTCACGCAGCACCGGCACGCTGAGCTGGGTCACCTGGTGGCTGTCGAAGGTGCTGGTCGTGATCAGGTAACTGGTCAGGCCCAGCACCAGAGCGTTGAGCACCAGGCCGACCACAAAGGTGTTGATCTCGGCGCGATGCGAGAGGGCGGCGTGGACGACGCCGATCAGCAGTCCGGTGACCACGCCGGCCAGCAGGCCCGCGGTGGCACTGCCGGTGCCGCTCGCCACGGCGACGGAGCTGAAGGCGGCGCCCAGCATCATCGCCTCGACCGAGATGTTCAGGGTGCCGGCCCGCTCGGCGAGGTACTCCCCGCAGGCGGCGAACGCCAGCGGCGCGGTGAGCCGTACCCCGCTGGACAGGACGGTGGCGATGTCGTCCAGAGCGCTCATACCGTGGCCTCCTGGGGAACGCGTAGGGGGTCGCTCGCGGCCGGAGCCGTCAGTGCGCCCGCGCGGCGGCGGCGTACCATGCCGACGATCACCGGGGGCGCGACAAAGGCCAGGACCAGCAGCGACTTCACGACGTCCACCAGGAACGACGGGACACCGGTCGCGGCCAGGAAGCTGCCGCCGGACCGCAGCACGCCGAAGAGCAAGGCCACCGGGATGGCGAGCAGCGGCTGGTTGCGGGCGACCAGTGCGACCAGCAGACCGTCCCAGCCGATGTTGTCGGAGATACCGGGCTCCAGCCGGTTGGTGCCGACCGGGCTGGTCAGCAGGACCGCCCCGGCCAGTCCGGCGAAGGCCCCGGACACGGCGAGCGCCGCTCCGCCGAGCGCGCCGGTGCGGACGCCCGCGTGTTGCGCGGTGCGCGGGTTGAGCCCCAGCATCTTCAGCCGGAATCCCCACCGGCTCCGGGCCAGCGCCAGCGCGAGCACCACCGCCGCGATCACTGCGACGAACACACCGCCGTTGACCTGCAGCCCGGGATAGCTTCCGGCCGAGCCCAGCAGCGCGCCGGCCGGAATCTGGTTGGACGCCGAGGAGACGGTGGCGTTTCCCACCCTGGACTCCTGGAGCAGCCACGGGGTGTTCACCGCGTACGCGACCAGCTGCGCGGCGATGAAGGTCATCAGCAGGGTGCTGACGACGACGTTGACGTCGCGCCACCGGTGCATCAGCGAGCTCAGCGCCGCCCAGGCACCACCGGCCAGCCCGGCCGTCACCAAGGTGAGCACCAGCAGCACCGGACCGGGGACCGCCAGTCGCAGCGCGACCCAGGCCCCGGCGAGCGCGCCGACCAGGACCTGGCCCTCCTGGCCGATATTGAACACTCCGGCGCGGGAACTCACGCACGACCCGACGGCCACCAGCAGCAGCGGGGCAGCGTAGAGCAAAGTGGTGGTCCAGGCCGTCTGGCCGGCCATGCTGCCCTGGTACAGGGCCCGCACCGATGCGGTGGGGGAGCCACCGGTAACCGCGATCAGCAGCGAGGACAGGCCCAGCGCGGCGACGACGGCGGCCGTGGTGGCCGCGACGGCCGGCCAGCCGGACCGTACGGATCCGGACCATACGGATACGGAGGAGAGCGCGGCTCGTACGTTCATGCGACCCTGCTTTCCTTCGCCATCGCGCTTTCCTTCGCCATCCCGCCCACCAGCATGCCCAGGCGCTCCGCCGTGGCCTCCGCGACGGAGAGCACCCCGTTGACCCGGCCGGAGGAGATCACCGCGATCCGTGACGCCAATGCCATGACCTCTTCCAGCTCGGTGGATATCAGCAGCACCGCCACCCCGTTCGCCGCCACATCGCGCAGCCGTTGGTACATGTCCTCGATGGCTCCCACGTCGAGCCCGTGCGTCGGCTGTGCGGCGACGAGGACGGCGGGACCGGCCGAGAGCTCCCGGGCGAGGACGACCCGCTGCTGGTTGCCGCCGGAGAGGCTGCGCAGCGGTGCGTCCAGGGACGGTGTGACGATGTTGAACTCCTCCGCCAGCCGCCGTGCGGCGGCGTGCATCTTCCGCCGGCTCACGAAGACCCGGCGCAGGCCCCGGCCGCTGACGGCGTTGAGCGATTTCAGGACCAGGTTCTCGGCGACGCTCATGTCCAGCACGACTCCGGAGCTGTGCCGGTCCTCCGGCACGATGCCGAGTCCGGCCCGGTGCAGCGCCCCGGGCCGCGCCGGATCGACGGTCCTGCCACCGATCTCGACGGTCCCCGAGGCCGGGACGACGAGCCCGGACAGCAGGTCGCCCAGGGCGGCCTGGCCGTTGCCCTCGACTCCGTACAGGCCGGTGATCTCGCCCGCGGCGACCTCCAGGTCGAGCCCGTCGAGCACCGGCACCCCGTCGGCCCTGACCACCAGGCCCTTCAGCCGCAGCGCCGGGCCGCCGGGCCCGGGGCGTGGCCCGGGGGAGGAGGAGGGCGAGCCCGCGGTCGGCAGCAGGCCCAGCGCTGCGGCCTCGGCCTGGAGCGAGACATCGCGCCCGACCATCCTGCGCGCCAGCTCCTGCGGGGTGGTCTCCGCCGTCGCGCTCCGGAAGGCGACCCTGCCCTTGCGAAGCACAGTCAGCCGGTCGGTGGCGGTGGTGATCTCCGCCAGCTTGTGGCTGATCAGGACCACCGCGCGGTTCTCGGTCCGCACCACCCGCCGCAGCACTTTGAAGAGCTCCGCCGACTCGTCCTGGGTGAGTACGGAGGTGGGCTCGTCGAGTACGAGTACCGAGGGGTCGCGGCGCAGGCACTTGATCAGTTCGACGCGCTGCCGCTCCCCGGCCGACAACCGGTCGACCCGGGCCATCGGGTCGACCGGCAGGCCGTAGCGGCCCGCGACCTCCTCGACCTCGCGGCATGCCGCCGTGCGGTCGACCTTCCCGGTGTCGCCGAGGACGACGTTCTCCCACACCGTCAGCGGTTCGATGAGACTGAAGTGCTGGTGCACCATCCCCAGCCCCAGTGCCACCGCCTGCTGGGGGCTGCGGATGTCGACCGCCCGGCCGGCGTGCAGGATGGTCCCGGCGTCGCGCTGTACCAGCCCCAGCAGGATCTTCATCAGGGTCGACTTGCCCGCCCCGTTCTCGCCGAGGAGACCGTGGATCTCGCCCCGGTGCACGGCGAGGTCCACGGCGTCGCAGGCTGCGACCAGGCCGTAGCTCTTGCTGATCCCGCGCAGTTCCAGAGCCGGTACCGGGGGGTGGCCTGGGTCCGCGGTCCGCTCTTCAACGTCCATACCGGTTCACGTCCGTCCCAGTCACCGGCTCAGTTGCCGAGCCGCTTCACTTCCGCGGCGGGGTCGATCTTCTTGGTGCCGATGGAGGACATGAAGGCAGCGAGCTTCTTGTTCTCCGTGGCCGTTCCCTTGCACAGCTTCACGGTGGGGTACGGGTCGACGCCCAGCTGCCAGACCTTCTCCGCGCCCATGGCCAGCTTTCCGGCCGCGAACTGCTTCAGCGCCGCCGCGAAGTAGTCGCCGGGGCTGAAGAGCACCGATACGTCGAAGGTGGGGCTGGTGGAGGAACAGCGGTCGGTGCCCGGGGTGAGGGTGATGAGCTTGCCGGTGTTGGCGAGCGCGGTCGCGGCGTCGGTGGAGCCGCCGAGGTAGGGGTACATCGCCTTGACGCCCTGGCTCATCTGCGCCTGGACGGCCTCCTTGGCCTTGGCGGAGTCGTTGAGGTCACCGGCGTAGGTGGTGACCACCTGGGCCTTCGGCAGCACTTCGCGGATCCCGGCCTTCCACGCCTTCGCCGCCGCGATGGTGAAGTCGGCCTGCTGGCCGGTCACGAATCCGGCCTTGGTCTGGCCCTTGGCCTGCATGAGCAGTCCCGTGGCGTAACCGGCGGCGAGCATGCTCTGGTTGGGGTTGTCGCTCGAGAGCATGATCTGCGGGGTCTGGGCGACGTTGGCCGAGGACGGCACGTACCAGGCCGTCTTGGCGCACAACTGCTCCGTGGACGCCGGGATCGCGTCGCTGAGCTCCGAGGCGCCGAGAGCGATCATGTCGACCTTCTGCTGGCACAGGGCGCGGGCGGCGCTGAGCGCGCTGGTGGCGGGGACGCTGCCGCGCTTGATCACCGTCCAGCCCTTGGACTTGGCGAACGCGTCCGCCTCGTCGACGAAGCTCTCGTAGTAGCCCTTGTCGTTGATGTCGCCCGGGCTCAGTACGCCGATGACGACCTTGCCGTCGCCGTTCACGTCCGGCTCGCCCGACAGGATCGTGCCGCCGCCGGCGGCCGCCGACGCCGAAGTACCGGTGGTGGCGCTTGCCTTGGGGGCGGTCGCGCTGTTGCTGGCGCAGCCGGCCAGCGTGGCCACCGCCGCGAGGCCGGCGACCAGTGAAGTCCGGACGCGTCCAACTGTGTGATGTCTGACCACGACGATCCTCTCGGAGCGGAGAGCGAGGGAGGGAGGGTGTGTGGGGGGTGCGACGGCGCTGGCGCGGGGTGGGATTACCTGGGGTGGCGGGGTGGGATTACCTGGGGTGGCGGGGTGGGATTACGTGGGGTGGCGGGGTGGGATCAAAGGGGTGTGGGCTCACAGGGGTACTGCCGCGGCTGGGCGTTCGGCGTATTCGGCCGCAGATACCGACGGCCAGCGGTACGGGACATCGAGTTGGGCCCGGCGCAGCAGCGCGGCGGACCGGCTTTCGGCCTCTTCGCGCAGCGCGTCGACGTCGACGGTGGTGACCCGGCGGTCGCGTACGACGATCCGGCCGTCGACGATCACATCCCGTACGGTGTCGGCGGCGGCGCCCCAGACCAGGTGCGTCGCCAGGTCGCCGCGCGGGGCCCAGGAGAGCCGGCGGGTGTCGAGAAGGACGAGGTCGGCGGCCTTGCCGACCTCGATCGAGCCTATGAGGTCGCCGAGGCCGACCGCCCGCGCGCCGTCGATGGTGGCCAGGGCGAAGGCGTCGTCGGCGCGCAGCGGCCGGAACGTGCCTTCAGGACCCCGGCGGTCCGTGCCCCGGTCGCGGTCCAGCGCGGCGAGCAGCCAGGCGGCGCGCAGCACGTCCGGTACGTCGCCCGCGTTGTGCGAGTCGCAGCCCAGAGCGAGCCGTCCGCCGCGCCGGACCAGTTCGGCGTGGCGGCCGGCCCGGGTGAAGCCCTGTCCCAGGCGCAGATACGCGGCCGGGCAGGAGGCCACGGCGGTCCGGGTCTCGACGATGGCGTCGAGCTCGGCGTCGTCGAGCCATACCGCGTGACCGAGCAGCAGTCGCGGCCCCAGCACCCCGAGCCGCCTGAAGTGCAGCACGGGCCGGGTGCCGGTGCGCCGCTCGTACGATTCGGTGTCGCGCGCGTCCGGCGAGATGTGCCAGGTGAGGCCGGTGTCGAGGCGTTCGGCCAGTTCGGCGGCGCCGGTGAGCAGTTCGTCGCCGGCGAGGTCGTGTCCCACCAGGGTGACCCAGCCGGTGACCGGTCCTGCGGCCGGGAGCGAGCGTACGGTCTCCTCCTGGCGGGCGAGGGTCTCGGCGGCGGGAAGGGCGTGCACCGCGCCCGGCACGTCCCAGCCCCAGCAGCCCACCCGGCCGCGGATCCCGGCGGCTGAGAGGCCGCGTGCCACCCGCCGCGGATGGGCGACGGTGCCGGGCTCCAGCACGGTGGTGACGCCCCGGGTGAGGCACTCGGCGGCGGTCAGCGTGGCGGACAGCTCGTCGTCGTCCCCGGTGACCTCGCCGTGCAGCGGCACCGCCCACCCGAAAATGGACTCCTGAGCGTCGATGTCGTCGGGGATCATGCTGCGGACCAGCGGGTCGACCGTCGTGTGCTGATGGGCGTTGACCAGTCCGGGGATGACCACGCAGCCGCCGGCGTGGAGCTCCTCGGCACCGGGGAAGCGGGCGCGCATCGTCTCGGCCGTACCGATGGCGGCGATGCGGCCGTCCGCGACAGCGATGGTGGCGCCGGTGATGACCTCGCGGCCCGGTGCCATCGTCACCACGTCGCCGCCAACGACGAGCAGTGCGGTGTCTCGCATGCCACCCTCCCTCCCGGCTGATTCGCGATCAGATCCATCTCGCATTACGAGTCGATGACCCGAATAGCGAGGTACTGTGCTCTGGTCGTTAAGTGGTGTCAATACTTCCCGGGGGGCTCTGCCCATACGTGATGGGCTATTAACCCCGGTGTCGCCAATGTGAAACAGGCTCAAACCGACAGCCGTGTTTCTGACTTGTTTTGACGGTGTTTCCTCACCGGATTCCGAACGTAGAAGGTGCCTTCCGGTACGAAAGGCACCCGCTGCCCGGTCCGTTGGCATCCGGTCCGTTGGGATCCGCAAGCGTCAGTCCGGATCCCGGGAGTCGAGGAGGCGTACGGCCACGGCCTTCTCCTGCCGCGCGCCCGCGCGCGGCGCCTCCGTCAGAAAGCCCAGCACCCGGCGGTACTGGGCCTCGCTCACCAGCGGACCCATGTCCAGGTCCTGGTGCCACGCCCCGAGCCGGACGCCGCGCATCGCCTCCGCGACCCGGGCGACCACCTCGTCCTGGACCGATGCCTCGACGAGCAGCCGCGATCCCGCATAGCAGTTCTGCCCGGCGTTCTCGGTGACGGAAGCGACGATCGCCGGGACGGCGGCGTCCAGATCGGCGCCAGCGGCGCCACCTCGGACGGCTTGAGTACAACTGTGTTGCCGGCCGCGAGCGCCGGGGCGGCATTGGCCGCCGTGAGCACCATGGGGACGTTCCACGGGATGATGACCGCGCAGACGCCGTACGGCTCCTGGAGTGTGTAGCCGAAGTGGCCGGGGCTGCGGGTGGGCAGCGTCACGCCGGTGAGCTTGTCGGCGGCCCCGGCGAAGTACTCGATGATGTCGTGCGCGATGAAGGCGTTCAGCCGGCCGCCCGACAGCGGTTTTCCGACGTCGCGCGCTTCCAGGCCCGCGAGTTCCTCGGTGTGCAGCGTGACGAGGTCGGCCCACCTGCGCAGTACGGCTCCGCGCTCGGACGGCGAGGTGGCGGCCCACCCCGGGAAGGCACGGCGGGCGGCCGCGACGGCATCGTCGATGTCCTGCCGTCCGGCACGGGCCACCGAGTGGAAGGGGTAGCCCAGGGCCGGGTCGATGACGGGCAGTTCGCCCTTCTCGCGGGCGGGCACCCACTCCCCGTCGATCAAATGCCGGGCGGGCGGGATTACGAGGTCTGCCATGCCGCGATCCTTGACCGATCGCATACCACATGTCAAGATGCCGTCTCTCTTTACGCTTCTGTTTTGGCCGCTACTTTGACTGCTCCTCGGGGAGGACGCATGCGCGCGACCGCCGCTGTTCTGGAAAGCGCAGGAGCACAATTCGCCCTGCGAGACGTGGAGTTGGAGGAGCCCCGCCCGGACGAGGTGCTGGTCCGGGTCAGCAGTGTCGGAATCTGCGGCACCGACCTGGAGTTCGCGACGTTCTTCCCCACCCCGGCCGTGCTCGGCCACGAGGGCGCCGGAGTCGTCGAACGGGTCGGCGCCCGGGTGACCTCGGTGGCCCCCGGCGACCACGTGGCGATGAGCTTCACCTCGTGCGGCGACTGCCCGCTCTGCCTGACCGGCGCTCCCGCCTACTGCCACGGCTTCGACGCCCTCAACTTCACCGGCCGCCGCCCCGACGGCTCTTCGGCGCTGTCGCTGGACGGCGACCCGGTCAACGCCCACTTCCTCGGCCAGTCCTCGTTCGCCACCCATGCCGTGGCCCCCGCCCGTGCCGTCGTACCCATCGGCAAGGACATCGACCTGGACCTCGTCGGACCCTTCGGGTGCGGCTTCCAGACCGGCGCCGGAGCCGTGTTCAACGTCCTGCGCCCGCAGCCCGGCACCTCGCTCGCCGTCTTCGGCGCCGGCGCGGTCGGCGCGGCGGCGATCCTCGCCGCACAGGTCGCCGGGTGCGCCGTCATCGCCGCCGTAGACGTCAACGCAGGCAAGCTCGACGCCGCCCGCTCCTTCGGCGCGACCCACACCGTCGGCCCGGACGGCGGCGGCACGGCAGAAGCGCTGCGCGACATCGCACCGCACGGCTTCGACTTCGCGATCGACACCACGGGCCGCGCCGACGTACTGCGCACCGCCGTCGAGGCGCTCGGTCCGCTCGGCCGCTGCGGCGTCATCGGCGTCGGCCCGAGTACGGACATGAGTTTCGACTGGCGCAGCATCCTCAACGGGCGCACCGTCACCGGCATCATCGCCGGCAGCAGCCTCCCCCGGCTCTTCCTGCCCAAGCTGCTGGAACTGCACGCCGCCGGACGCTTCCCGGTGGAGCGGATGATGACCCGCTTCCCGTTCGACCGGATCAACGAAGCGGTAGCCGCGGTACGCGCCGGTACGGTCGGCAAGGCCGTCCTGACCATGTAATACGCGGCAACGCATCCGCAACGACAGCGACATTGTTACGCCACGTACCGGAGGTTGGGTAGCCGGTACACCAGACACCCAGTGGCGCGGCTGGGCAACACCGCGCGGAGCCGATGCGTACGGAGAACCTGCGCACCATGACCGACCAGCCGGAATTCGACCACCACTCCGCCGACTGCACAGCGGACCCGATCGCCTACTACGAGTCCTACCGGGAACGCTGCCCGGTCGGCCGGACCCCGGCCCACGGCGGCTACGTATACACGACCCGCTACGCCGATGTGGCCCGTATCGCCCGTGACGACAGCACTTTCTCCTCCTCCCGCGCCGCCGCCGGCGGCGACGGAACCGCGATCGTCATCCCGCGCGGACCGGGCCTGGAACAGTTCCCCATCGAACTGGATCCGCCCGAGGCCACCGGCTACCGCGAGCTGATCAACCCGCTGCTGAGCCCCGCCGCCGTCGACCGGCTGCGGCCGATGATCGCCCGCCACACGGCCCGTATCGTCGACGACTTCATCGAACAGGGCTCCGCCGACTTCGTACGCGACCTCACCAACCCGCTGCCCGCCGCCGTCACGCTCGACTGGCTGGGCTTCCCCGAGGAGGACTGGGCCAGGCTCGCCGGTCCCATCCACGACATCTTCGCCGCGCCGGCCAACAGCGAACGCGCCCGCCGGGGCGCCCAGGGCCTTGCGTACATGGACCAGCGGATCCGCGAGATCATCCGGCTGTGGCGCACCGAACCGGCCGAGGACGCGGTCAGCGCGCTGGCCGCCGCGCGGCGGGCCGACGGCACCCCGTTCGACGAGGACGAACTGGTCTCGGTCATCGGGCTGCTCATCGCCGGCGGCGTCGACACCACCACCTCGCTGACCGGCTCCGTCCTGGTACACCTCAGCCGGCACCCCGAGCAGCGCCGTCAACTGATCGAGTCGCCGGACCTGCTCGACACCGCGACCGAGGAGTTCCTCCGCGCTTTCGCGCCCTCGCAGTCCATGGCACGCACCGTCACGAAGGACACCGAGGTCGGCGGCTGCCCGGTGCGGAGCGGGGAGCGCGTACTGATCCCCTGGGTGGCCGCCAACCACGACCCGGCCGTCTTCCCGCAGCCGGCCGAGGTCCGGCTGGAGCGGGACGCCACCCGCCACCTCAGCTTCGGCATCGGCACCCACCGCTGCGTCGGGGCGCACCTGGCGCGCGCCATGTTCCGGGAGATGATCACCCAGGTCCTGACCCGGCTGCCCGACTTCCGGGTGGCGGAGGAGGGGCTGGTCGCGTACCCGACCCGCGGCAACCAGTCCGGCTGGGACGCCATCCCGGCCGTCTTCCCGCCCGGAACGCGGCTGTCCCAGGCACCGTTCGCGGTGCCCACCGCCCCGCTGGACGCGCTCGTCCTCGCCTCCGACACCGTCGCCGACGGCATCCTGGCCGTCACCCTGGCCCGCCCCGACGGCGCCGAACTCCCCGCCTGGGCACCCGGCGCGCATGTGGAACTCCGCCTGCCTTCCGGCCGGATCCGCCACTACTCGCTCTGCGGCGACCCGCAGGACCGGCGCCGCTACCGGGTCGCGCTGCTGCGGGAGGACGAGGGCCGGGGCGGATCCCTGGAACTCCACGCCCTCGCGGGGCATCCGGACGTCACCATCCGCGTCAAGGGCCCACGCAACCACTTCCCGCTGGTGGAAGCCGGAGACTATCTGTTCGTGGCCGGCGGCATCGGAGTCACCCCGATCCTCCCCATGGTCCGCACCGCCGCCCGGAGCGGCGCCGGACTGCGCGTCATCTACACCGGCCGCTCGCGAACATCCATGGCCTTCCGCGACGAGGTTGCCGCACTCGCGGGCGACCGGGCCGAGATCGTGCCCACGGACGAACTCGGCCGCCCAGACCTCCGCGCCGCGCTCGCATCCGCCGGTCCGGACACCGCCGTCTACTGCTGCGGCCCCGCCGCGATGACCGAGGCCGTCGAACAGGCCTGCGCCGACCTCGGCATGGCCGACCGGCTGCACCTGGAGCGCTTCAGCGCGGAAGGAGGCGACGAGGGGGTCTTCGACCCGGCTCTCAACACGGAGTTCGAGGTCCATCTCGCCCGCACCGGCGCCACACTGCGCGTGCCCGTCGGCGAGCGCCTGATCGAGGTCGTCCGCGAGGCCGTCCCCGGTCTCTCCTACGACTGCGAGAAGGGCTACTGCGGCGCCTGCGAGACCCGCGTCCTCGCCGGAACTCCGGAGCACCGGGACTCCGTCCTGACCCCCGCCGAGCGCGCGGCGGGGCGGAGCATGATGATCTGCGTCGGCCGCAGCGCCTCCCCCCGGCTGGTGCTGGACCTGTGAGTTGTCCGCCCAGCGCTGCTGGGTCGGGCTCCCTGGCCACCACCAGCCGCGGAAGGGCGCCACCTCTTTACAAGAGCGGTGGGGTCACGTGCCGGATGACCTGCGGCTTCCTTGCCTCGGCCTGATCCGGCACCTGGAGCCGTGACTGACCGCTGTTGACCGTAGCCGACCCTGGGATCCGGCACGACTGTGGCACGGCTGGCTGTCCAGCTGCAGGCTGCCGGCAGGACTGCCGCCAACGTCTGCTGGCTGGTCAGCCCAAAAACTCGGATGAGCTGCGCTCCTACCCAGCAGCCGTCAGTCGGCAGTGCCGACAGGGACCACCCACTGGTGGGGCTGGCCCGTGATGGCGGCGATCTGCTCGTAGTCCTCGTCATAGTGAAGGACAGTGACACCGTGTCGCTCAGCGGTGGCCGCGATCAGCAGATCCGCCATGGACAGCGCCCGGTGGCTTCCCTTACGAGTTGCCAGCGCCTGGATTTCCTTGGCCCGGTCCCACACCTCGTCGGGGCAGGGAAGGTAGTCGAAGCCCGAAAGCCAGTAACGCAGTTGCTCGGCCTCGCGGTGGTTGCGGGCGGAGTAGAGAATCTCCATCTCCACCGCTCCAGTGACGGCGAGCAGACCCCGCTGAACGAAAGGATCAAGGACGGACCGCACAGCCGGCTTGGTGCGGCGCGCCAGAGCGGACTTGTCGATGAGGTAGCGCACCGATCAGGCCGCGTCCGGGGTGCCCGCAGTGCGCGCGTCGTAGGTGAGATCCACCGCACCACCGTCGATGGCGTCCATGAACTCCAACCGGCGGTGCAACTTGACCGTCTCCTCCATGGCCCTGCGCACTGCGGCAGCCTTGGTCTTGACGTTGTAGAGCCTCATCAGCTCTTCAGTGGTGTCGTCATCGAGGTCGATCACCGTACGGGACAACCTAGCCTCACTCTCCAGAGTCACATGATATCTCAACGATATCGCACCAACGGATGCAAGGATATCGAACGAACTATCGCCAGATCAGCCGGCGGTCAGTGGCCGCTGCGACCCCACTGGCGAGCGAGATCACATCCGGGTGATCAAGACGAGCGCGTGCAGCAGATCGGGCAACGCCCCGCGCCGGCGGACGCCCCGTGCGCCAAGTTTGCAAAATCCGCGCCGGACGCCGGAGACCCTCAGGGAGACGGAACAGCGGCAACGCTTTCACCGCGCCCTGAGCCGACCGCACATGGTCACACGCGCGCCGTCCACACAACTGTGGGCAGCCCTCGGCTCCACCTACCGCACCGCCCACGATGTGACCGTCAAGCTCGGCTTCTACGACCTGTCCACCATCGCCCTGGACCGCATGGACTGGGCCGCCCAACGCGCCTGCGACCCGCTGCTCGCCGCCGTCCGGCAATACATGCGCGCCCTGGTCTACTTCCGCGAAGGCGAGCACACCATCGGCCTTCGCCTCATCGGCGCAGGCCACGGCCTGGTCGGACAGGCCGACGAGAGCATCGAGTCGATGGCGGTCGCCGGACAGCTCCACCTCGGCGCCACGGTTATCGCTGCCCGCGCCCGTGACAAAGACGCCGTGCGGACGCACCTCGCCGAGGCAGAGTCCTATGCCAAGCGCACCGGGGACGCGGAGCATGTCCACTGGCTCAGCTTCGGCCCCGCGAACGTCGCCGCCCACGCGGTATCCGCGGACGTGGAGATGCGCCACTACGGGGCCGCCCTGGAGAAGGCCGCGAAAGTGAAGCTGCCGAATGGCTGGCCCATGTCCCGGCGTGCCCACTTCTACGTCGAGCGGGCCCGCTCGCAGATGGAGACCGGCCGCACTGACGAAGCTCTCGGCTCCCTGCTGACCGCACGCAAGCTCGCCCCACAACAGACCCGCTACCACCCCGGCGCCCGGGAAACCATCAAGGCACTGGTGCACCAAGCTCGCACCACCCCCGACACCCTCAATCACATGGCGGCATGGATCGGCCTGTAGGCGTTTCACCGAAGTGTGAAAGTTCGGGGCTACCGGCGCCGTCACTCTGATCTCGTACCTGACTCAAGTCCGCCACCCGGCATGTCCGCGATCTTGCCTGCGCCTGCCGCAAACTCCTCGGCTGGCTGGGAGACGCCTCCGAGCCGGCCCTACGCGCGGGCGGATGAACCGAAGCCGGCTGAGCCCCGTCGCTCGCCCGAAACCTGAGGCCCCCGCATTGCCGGCTGGGGGCAGTGCGGGTCGCGGTTCCGGCGGCCTCTACGAGGCTGGCTGCCGGGATCTCAGGACCAGCCGGTCGGTGCGCGTACCGCACCCCGGCAGGTCCGGCACCCTCCAGCCGCATTCCCCAACGGCCGGAGGCACCAGCTCCATCACGGGAGGAGACGTGCCAGAGCAGCCCAAGACCCAGGTCCCGTTCCGGGTCGAGTTGGCGCCCACCTCGTTCACCTGTTCCGCGCCGGTGTAAGTCCGCTTCAACCGCGGCCCGCTACGCCGGCATCCGGGCCCGCAAAGCCTGGATGAACCAGTTGAGCACCGGCGCCAGGTTCTCCGGGGCCGGCCAGCCGTTGATCACTGCGAGCAGCTGAAGGTAGAGCTCCCTGCGAGGGTCGTTCGCGGTCTCCAGCCGGGTCAACAGCCGACGCCGAAGGTCGGCATCGTCGGGGCGGCCGAAGGCGTGCGCATATTGAGCCGTGACCGCCGCGACGACCGGATCGGCCTGGGGCGAGGCCGGGTCGATGCCGGCTGCCAGGGCTGGGCCGGCCTGGTCACGGACCATGGTGGCAGGGTCGCGGCGCGGGCCGGTGGTGTTGCCCTGGGCACGTTCGGCCGCATGGTGCTCGGCCATGGTCCGCAGGCTGGCGCGAAAATCCGGGTCCTGGGACAGTTCGGCCAACTCCACCCACGCCTCGACCTGCTCGGTCTCGGGACTGTCGGGCAGTTCGGGGGTCATCGAGCGTATGAGCCCGACGAATTCGGGGTTGGCGTTCAGGTCACCGAAGGCCGTGTCGAGGAAATCGCCGATCAGACGTCGGCGTTCGTCCTCGGAGAGCTTGGCCAGCTTGTGCATGAGATCCATCTCCTCAGGGCTGGACCCGCGCTTGGCCACCGCCGTCAGCACCGCCCGCCGCAGGCGCAGCGTTTGGATCTGCACCGCCAGTGCTTCGGCGTGCGCCGCGGCGACCTCGGGGAGCGAGATCTCCCGGTCCACGACTTTCCGGATCGTGGGAAGGTCCACTCCCAGGCCGCGCAGCGTCCGCACGAGGTCCAAGCGTGCGACGGCGTCGATGCCGTAGAGGCGGTAGCCAGCTGGGCTACGGTCAGTCGGCGGCACGATCCCGCGGTCGGAGTAGAACCGAATGGCCCTGACGGTCAGTCCGGTCCGCCGGGCCAGATCACCGATCGAGTAGAGCATGTCGCCGTCCATGCCCTCACCCTCGCGCCTCTCCCTACCGAAGACTCAAGCCCGTTCGCCTGTCAGCAGGGAACCACTCCTCACCCACCAGTCTTGACAATTCTCATCGGCTCCTGCGGCCGCCCTACGGAACAGCCTGTTCGTGATGGCGAGGTCGCGTGCCCGACGGGGATCCGTCGCGGTGCACGCAACGCGGCCAGGAATGTCATTGGGTTTCAGTAAGGTTGGCCCATGGCTTATGACTTGCAGGTGACCTTTGACTCGGCCGACCCGCACGTTCTTGCCGACTGGTGGGCTGAAGCTCTCGGCTGGGAGACGGAGCCGAGCGACGAGGCCTTCATCCGCCGGATGATCGCAGATGGCCAGGCGAGCGAGGACGACACGACGGTCCATCACGGCACGCTGGTGTGGAAAGATGGCGCGGCGATCCGGCATCCGGATGGTACGGACCGCGCGCCGCGCATCCTCTTCCAGCTCGTGCCGGAGCCCAAGGCGGTCAAGAACCGCGTCCATCTGGACGTTCGCATTGGTGCCGACGACATCGAAGCCGTGGTCGAGCGGCTGACCGCCAAGGGGGCGACTTTCTTGCACCGTGGAAGGCAAGGTCCCCAAACGTGGGTCACGCTCGCGGATCCGGAGAGCAATGAACTCTGGTTGTCTCAGTGAGGTTTTCTCAACGCTGATCACTTCCAGATGCCGTTGAGCTGACGATCTCCCGGCGATCGATCATCCCCCCCCGGATATCGACCAGCGGGATCCACTCAGTCCTGTCCAACTCATTCTTCTCCGTCGGCGGTGGGCTTCACTCTCGGCACATCGGCCCTGCGGCATGCTCGCCCCGTGGCAGCCAGCACGGCACTCGCGGCCGGTCGCTCGACATGCGCCTGTCCTGAACTGTGCTTAGACTCGGACGATACAGGTGCCGCTCTTTTGTGCTGAGAAATGCTCCGCGCACCAGCCGGGACCCCGGCTGGCTCTCTGGGGTAACGGAGACGGCGCGAGGATGAAAGGCTGCTCACGGGAAACGGTCGCTATGTCGCCGATATCAAAGTGTCAGGTTGTCTCGTCGACGCTGTGTTCGCGAGAAGCAAGGTCGGCAACGGCACCTTGCGCGCCGCGGATTGCAGTGCGGCCCGTGCCACCGCGGCGATGACCGACATCGACGCGATCACCCAGCTGTGCTTCGACACGGTCACCCATGACCCCGAGGCTTCTGACAGCACATGCCGCACGGGACCGAATCCTCTGCGGAAGCGACTACCCGTTCGACACGGCGCAGCCGGATCCTGTGCGCTTTCTCGTCGATCAACGGCCTCGACGCCGCGACGCTCGAAGGGAATGGCCGCGTGTTCCTGGGGATTCAGTCCGCCGGATAGGGTTCGGGCTCGCTGCGGAGGTCTGCGATGTGTGAAGGGAACGCCTTCAAAGCGCTGGTCATCGGTGGATCGGTCGGGGGGTTGGCGGCGGCGCACGAACTGCGATCGGTCGGGGCGGAGGTCGCGGTGTACGAGCGGTCTGTGGGTACCACGCGGCCACGTGGTGCAGGAATCGTCATGCAACCGGAGGTCGAGGCACTGCTGACCCGGCTGGGCGTCGGCGCACATTCCGTGAGCGTCGAACTTCGCGAACGTCAGCAATTGCACCTCCACGGCGAAGCCGCACGCTACGATGCTCCGCAACTGATGACCGCATGGGACACCCTCTACCGCACGCTCCGGGAACCGCTCGCGGGAGTGTGCTACCGCTTGGACAGTTCGCTCAGCAGCGTACGCGTGGAAGGCCACGAGGTCACCGCGGGCTTCACCGACGGGTACGCGGCACAGGGCAACTTCCTGGTCGGTGCCGACGGAATCGGCTCGGCCACGCGCAGACTGCTCGACGCTGCTTCCCGCCCGGCGTACGCCGGATACGTGGCCTGGCGGGGTCTGGAACCCGAATCCGCGATACCGGGCCGCTTGCTGGACCTCTTGTCCGGTCGGTTCACGTTCTTCGGAGCCAGTGGAATGCAGATGCTGTGCTATCTCGTCCCGGGCGCCAACGGCGAGCGAGAGGAGGGCTCGCGGCGCGTCAACTGGGTCTGGTACGTGAACGTCGCCGAGTCGGACCTGCCGGACATCCTGACAGGCCGTTCCGGAAAGCGCTTCGCGCATTTCCTGCCGCCGGAGGAGCTGTTGCCCGAGATCGCCGAGAAGGTGACGGCGCAGGCAGATGCCTCGCTTCCACCGCAGTTCGCCGAACTCGTACGCCTGTCAGACGTCTTCATGCAGCCGGTGTTCGACCTCTCCGCTCGCCGCATGGTGGCTGACCATGCGGCGCTGATCGGTGACGCCGCGGGCACGGTCCGGCCGCACACCGCCTCAGGAACGTCCAAGGCCTTCGGCGATGCCGCCGGCCTGGCCGCAGCCATGCGAGGTTGGACCCCCTCCCAGGCACTTCCGGCCCAGGCCCTGGAAGACTGGGAGGTACGACGACTCGACCGCCTCGTCACCTTGTCCGAGGCCGGTGTCGAGCTGGCGGAGAGATCGACGCTGGGTGTGCCTGCGGGCCGCCGCTTCTTCGCTCCCTGCTGACTTGCCGGTACAAGCCCGCTCGGGTGCAAAGCCGGGACGTCGACGGTGTCGCCTCCGGCGTTGAGGAAGGCCTAGATCGCTCCTATGTCAGCGCTGCTCGCGCGCACCGCCTTGTGGCCGCACAGGCGCGACCGGAGCGCCCGGCGCACGTCGGTCCCGACGACTCAGTTGCCCCAGTCGAAGTTGGGCACCACGGCGTCCGCGATCCGGAAGCGGCCGCCCTCCTTGACGGCCTCCTCGCGCTCCTCGCCGCGGGCCTTGACGACGTTCTTGCCGAAGCCGGGGACGAGGGGGCGGCCGACGTCGCGCTTGAGCCAGAGGCGGAGGAGGTGGCGGCGGCGCTCGGGTTCGGGGAAGTCGACGTAGCCGGTGCGGGAGTGGAGGGCGGCGTAGTTGAGCAGCCACTGGACGTCGCCGGGCTGGAAGTCCATGTCGAGGGCGAGTCCGGGCTGCTGGGAGATCTCGTCGAAGAGGTGGAGGAGGGTGATCTGGTCCTCCGTCAGGCGGGGTATCTCGGGGTAGTCCTGCGCGGAGAAGATCATTGACATTCCGGCGTAGGTGCTGAAGATGCCGTCGACGTAGGAGCAGATGGGGGAGGCGTAGGTCTTGGCAGGGGCGTCGTGGTCCTGCCGGTACCAGTCCCAGTGCCAGGGCTCGAAGAGGAGGGGGGCGAGGTCCGGGCGGCGGCGCAGGACCTCGTTGTAGATGGTGGTGCCGCTCACGAGACTGCTGGAGCCGCCGTCCTTCGCGGCGCGCAGGCACATGAGGGCGACGACGTCGGAGCTGTCGGAGTGGAAGGGCAGCCGGTCGCGGACCCGGGAGGGCAGGGCGGTCGGGTCGTCGAGTGTTTTGTTGGAGGTGGCGATGACATGGTCGAGGACGTCGCCGACCTCGTTCTGCTTCATCGGGGTGCCGAGGTGCAGGCCCATGATGAAGAAGACCGCGCCGGCCAGCGCGTCTCCGTACTCCTCGGTGCGCAGGCCGCGTACGAGGATGAAGCCGCGGCCGGAGTCCATCTGGCGGGCGCACTCCTCGGTGAGGCCGGCGCAGGCGGGGAGGGGGTAGTCGTCGGCGGTGACGGTACGCAGGTCCGGGTCGTCGGCGAGGAACCGGCGGCCGACTGCCTCCAGTTCGGCGAGTTCGGCGTCGCCGAGGCGGTAGATCCACTCGGTGGAACCGGCGAGCTGGTCGCCGCGCCAGGCGGAGGGGCCGGAGACGGGGGAGAGGTCAAGGGCTGTGGTCATGGTGAGGCGCTCCGATGTGCCGGTGGCGGTCCGGGGGGAAGGGCGGGGCGGGTATGCGGCGTCGCGAGCGGTATGCCGTCGGGCAGAGCGCTGCCCCTGCGCTTTTACGTGTTCGTACCCAGGCGGGTCCGTCGCTACAGCGTGACGCGGGCCGGGATCAGAACGGGGTCTGGGGGTTGCCGACGGCGGTGCCGGGGCGCAGACCCGTGCGCGGCGGGCGGATCCGCAGCGGTTCCTGGTAGCCGGGCGAGGCGGCTGGCTTCATGGTGTGCTCCTACGGCCGACGGGCCTCGGCGTCACGCTAAAGGAGCCGGGGATTCGCGTCAAGAGAGACGGCGTCTCGTCTGACGTTACATCGGTGTGACATCTTCGGCCGCATCTTCAGCTGCGCGAACAGAATCAGGCGCATCACCGTAGCGATTGACATGATGCCATCACGCATTTCAAGATGAGCCGATGAGTCGGTCAGTGAGATTCCAAGGGGCCGGCTACCGCTGGGTGGTGCTTGCCGCAGGCGTGATCGCCCAGGCGGCCGCGGCCACGGTGCTCCAGGGGCTGCCGAGTCTGGCGCCGGTACTGCGTTCCACCTACGGGCTCTCCCTCCCCGAACTGGGGGTGGTGCTCGGCTCGGGAACCGCCGGACTGCTGCTCGCCCTGGTCGGGTGGGGGATTCTCGCCGACCGGGTGGGGGAGCGGTGGGTCATGAGCGCCGGACTGGTGCTGTCGGCGTTGGCGCTCTTCCTGGCATCGCGGGCCGGGCGCCCGGTGACCCTGATCGCCTGTCTGGTCGCCGCCGGTGCCGCCGGGGCGAGTGTCAACGCCGCCAGTGGTAGGGCGGTGCTGGCCTGGTTCCCGCGCGCCAAGCGGGGGTTGGCGATGGGACTGCGCCAGACGGCCATCCCGGTGGGGGCGGCGGCCGCGGCTGTCGGTCTGCCGGCGGCGGCTCTGCGGTGGGGGTTGTCGTCGGCGTTCGTCTGCATGGCCGGGGTGTGCCTGCTGGGGGCGCTGGTGGTGGTCGTGCTGGTCCGTGAGGCGCCGGCTGAGCCGCTGCGGCTGGTGAAGCCCGTTGCCCCTGGGCCGTCGCCGTCGCGGTCGCCGTCGCGGGAGCGCGGCCCGGTCCTCGTGCTCTGTGCGGTCTCGCTGCTGCTGGTGGTGCCGCAGACCGCGGTGGTGAGTTTCCTCGTGGTGTATCTGGTCGAGGGCTTCCATGTGTCCGCCGGTGCGGCGGCCGGACTGCTGGCGGTCGTTCAGATGGGCGGCGGGGCGGCGCGCATCGGGCTGGGCTGGTGGTCGGACCGGGCGGGGCTGCGGCTGCGGTCACTCGGCACGGTGGCGTTGGCGGCGGCCGGGCTCTTCGCGGTGCTGTCGTTGCTGGGCGCGCTGCACTGGATAGCGGCGGTGCCGGTGATGGCGCTCGCGGGGGTGGTGGCCATTTCCTGGAACGGGCTCGCCTTCACCGCGGTGGGGGAGCTGGCCGACCCGCGCCGGGTGGGGCTGGTGCTCGGGGTGCAGAACACCGCCGTGGCGGCGGGGATGGCGGTGACGCCGCCCGCGCTGGGTGCTCTTGTGGAACGCTTCTCCTGGGGCCCGGCGTTCGCGGTCGTCATGTGCTCGGCGGTCCTTGCCCGGCTGCTGCTGCGGGGGCCGATCCGGGCCGAACGCGGTGCGGCGGCGGCGCCGCCGGATTCGGTGGTGCCCCTGCCGCGCGGTAACGCCCGTGGGTCGGCCCGGTAAATCCTGCCAGGGCCCCCTTGACGGGCTCACTTCGTGCTGTTCGACTGTCTCGCACTACGAGATGTCATCTTGAATATGTGAGTCCCAGGGGAGTAGATCCATGACGACCACGCTGCCTGACCGCGGCACCCCCATGGCACTGGGCAACTCCCTGATCGCCCAGGACTGGGAGGCCCTGACCTTCAAGGTGCACCGCTCCGCCTACCGGGAGCCCGCGGTCTTCGCACGTGAACGGGACAGGATCTGGAACCACTCCTGGCTTTACCTGGGCCACGAGACGGAGATCCCCGAGCCCGGCGACTTCAAGACCCGCACCCTGGGCGGCCGACCGCTGATCTTCGTCCGCGACTCGGCCGGCACCGTGCAGGTCTACCTCAACGCCTGCCCGCACCGCGGCACCATCCTGTGCCGGGAGACCGAAGGCCGTACCAAGCTCTTCCAGTGTTTCTACCACGCCTGGACCTTCCGCAACTCCGGTGAACTGGCCTCGCTTCCGGACGGTTCCGCCTACCCGCCGGGCAGCGACTTCGTCGACTCCCTGGCCCTGCGCCGGGTGCCCCGGCTCGGCATCCACGAGGGCTTTGTCTTCATCTCCTTCGACCCCGGTGTGCCCGAGCTGCTCGACCACCTCGGCGCCGCCGCCGACTACATCTCGATGACCGCCTCCATCGGCCCGCAGGGCATGACCACTCTCCCCGGCGTCCAGAAGTACAGTGTCCGCGGCAACTGGAAGCTCGCCGTGGAGAACGCCATGGACGGCTACCACTTCGCCCCGACCCACAACACCTTCGTCGGCTATCTCCGTGAGACCGGCTTCGCCGTCACCGACGAGGACCAGTACGCCTACGACCTCGGCGACGGCCATGGACTCCTCATCCTCACCGGGCACAACGGCCGGATCGGCATGATCTGGGAGCCGCGCTTCGGGGAGCCCGAGCGAGAGCGGACCGAGGCCAAGCGCGCGGAGATGTCGGCACGCCTCGGCGCCGCGCGGGCCGCGCGGGTCGCCGACGCCTCGCGGATCCTCTACGTCTTTCCCAACCTGCTGCTCTTCGACCTGGAGGCGCTGACCATCCGCCAGCTGGAGCCGGTCGACGCCGGGGTCACCGACGTCCGGGCCTGGCAGTTCGTCGAGTCCGGCGAGCCCGACAGCGTACGTGCCCTGCGGCTGAAGACCATGGCCAGCTTCGTCGGCCCTGGCGGCCTCGCCACCCCCGACGACATCGAGGCGTACGAGGCCGTGCAGCGCGGCGTGCAGGCCACGGCGGGGCTGGACGGCGGCCTGGACTGGAGCGACATGTCGCGTGGCATGGCGGACGAGGCCGCCGGCCGCCAGGGCCGCTCGATCGACGAGGGTGCGATGCGCAGCTTCTGGCGGCACTGGAGCCGGGTGGTCGGGGAAGTGCCAGGGGTGCCTGGCGGTGGCGGCACTGAGGGAGGACAGGTATGAGTACGGCTGAACAGCTCACGGCGGCCGGGGCACCGGCCCGGGTGGTGGGCCGTCCCGAGGTGGAGGACTTCCTCTTCCACGAGGCGCATCTGCTGGACGAGTGGCGCCTCGACGACTGGCTGGCGCTCTTCGTGCCGGGTGCCTCCATGCAGGTGCCGACCACCGACTGGCTCGGCTGGAGCCCGGCCGAGGCCGGGTACTTCGTCTGCGACGACTGGGAGCTCGTACGGGCCCGGGTCAAGCGGCTGAAGAGCCGTAAGGCACACGCCGAGAACCCGCGCTCCCGCACGAATCGCCTGATCGGCAATGTGCGGCTGGTGGAACGCGATGGAGCACTGCTGCGCGTCGCGGCGAACTTTGTCATCCACCGCTACCGCGACCAGCAGTCCTATCGGTATGTCGGGCGCTACGACCATCTGCTGCGGGTTGAGGAGGACGGGCTGCGCTTTGACCTGCGGCGCGCGGTGCTGAGCAATGAGGCGATGGAGCCGGGCGCGCGGCTGAGCTTCATCCTCTGACGAGCGGCGGCTGGGGGCTCCGCCCCCAGACCCGCCCCCTACGCCCTGCGGGCGTGGGGGGACCCCAGGTCCTCAAACGCCGGACGGGCTGGATTTGGCCGATGTGGTGGGCAGGCGTTCCGCAGGGCGAGCGAAGCGAGATGGGGGCACCTCCTGGGAGCACCTCCCGGCCGAAGGCTGGGGAGGTAGCTGGGGGAGGGCCGGCACAACAGCGGCCATCGGCCCGCGCGTGACTCGCCGGTCTAAGCCCAGGCGGGGAAGTCCGCCTTGCGGATCAGGCAGTGCACGCCCTTGACCTCGTCCACGACCTGGCTGACCACGAAGTCCCCGGCCGCGCTGAGATAGAGGTAGGCGATGTGCCCGGGGACGTCCGCCACCTGCTCCAGGATGCGGACGGCCTCGCGCACGCACTTGCGCATGGCCTCGTCCAGGTCGGTGTCCAGCCCGATGGCGATCCAGTGTGCCGGGGTCTCCCCGAACGGGCCGTCCAGGGCGCCCGCGACCGGACGGGCGTCGGCCGAGGAGAGCACGGTGAGGCGCACGGTCGTACGCAGCGACGCCTCCAGCGCGGTGAGCGACACCTCGCCGTTGCCCTGGGCGAAGTGCGGGTCGCCCATGTAGAACCCGGCACCGTCGACCTGCACCGGCAGGTACATCGTGCTGCCGAGGCCGAGGTCCCGGACGTCGAGATTGCCGCCGTGCCGGCCCGGCGGGATGGTGTTGAGGGCGGTCTCGGTGCCGGGGGTCACCCCCGACAGTCCCATGAACGGGTTGAGCGGGAAGGTGATCCGCCGTCCCGTTCCCCAGGCCATGGTGGCGGTGGGGACGGGGGCGTCGAGGTCCGCCGTGCAGAACTGGCTGATGATCCGGGCCGGTTCGCCGGTCTCCGGGGAGACCGGGCGCTCGCCGGCCAGGGAGCCGAGGCCGTGCCGGCTGGAGACGACCCCGTAGGGCACCCGGGGCAGCAGCTCCAGGTACTCCACCTTGAGTACGTCGCCGGGGCGGGCCCCCTCGATGTGGATGGGACCGGTCACCACGTGCGGTCCGTCGGGTCCTCGGGTGTGCACGATGTCCGAGGCGGCGATGTCCGCCAGATCGGAGAGCACATCGTCGGTGCGGACGCCGTGGCCGCCGAAGTAGCCGACCGGGTCGCGCCCCTGATCCTCCATCAGTCCCTCGTGGGACACCGTGTCGACGGTCACGGTCTGCCCGGACGCGATGGTGAGCACGGGCTTGCTGCCCGGGGTCGGGAGCCGGCCCCAGGTGACCGTCTCCGGAGAAGCGGCGAGGTAGTGCTGTCCGGTCCGGAGGCCGTCGTGGGGTTGCAGCACGGGCATGGGCTGGCCTTTCCGAGTTGGGAGCCGGGGGTCCGCACACCGGCGGCACGGCCGAGCGTAAGTGCCGGACGGCGCCAACAGGTTACATGCGTGTTGCATTGCGCGATGTCATCCCACATTGCTTGACGAGCTGTTCGGGCCGTCCCTAGTCTTCGAGTACGCCGGAAAGGCGCGCACCCACCGAACAGGCAGAGGAAGGGGACCGGAGTGTCCGTCGAACCCGTCGCATCACCGCCCCGCCGACGCGGACCGTACAGCGTGGAATACGTCCGCCTCGGTGTCCCGGACCTCCCCGCCACCATCGCGTTCCTCGACTACCACGTCGGCCTGGCGCTGGAGGAGCACGACGGGGAGCACGCCTACCTGCGGGTGGGCACCGAGCACCACAGCATCGAGCTGCTGCACGAGCCGGAGCTCACCGCCTTCCGCTACGAAGCGGTCGGCTACAGCGTGGAGTCCGAAGAGGTCCTGGACGACCTGCGGCTGCGCGCCGAGGCCGCGGGCCTGGAGATCCTTCCGCTGCAGAAGCGCATGCAGGGCCTGTGCCAGCAGGGCTTCGCGGTCACCGACCCCAACGGCACCACCGTGGAGCTGTTCACCGACTTCATCGAGTACGCCGAGGAACCCTGGCCCGACCTGCGCCCGCAGACGCTCGTCCACCCCTTCATCATCACCGACAGGTACGAGGACACGGTCCGCTTCTACACCGAGGTGCTGGGCTTCCAGGCCTCGGACTACGTCGAGGACTTCACCGCCTTCCTGCGCTGCGAGGACCGCTACCACCACAGCATCGCCATCCGGCGGGCCGACCGCTTCTCCCTGGAGCACCTCTGCTTCATCATGGGCTCCTTCGACGCGGTCATGCGCCGCCGCGCCCGTGCCCAGTACAAGCAGGTCAGGATCCTCGGCGACGTGGTCAACCACTCCGCCTCGCACTCGCTGGCGTTCTATCTCTACGACGAACGCCACGGCCCGCGCTACGAACTCTGCGACGGCCACCGCGTCCTCACCCCCGAAGAGCACGAGACCCACCGGCCCCGGCGCCTGAAGCGCGACCCCCGCAACATCGACGTATGGCGCGCCGCGGCCGACGACCGGACCTGGGCGCATTGAGCACCGCGTCCGCACTACGCGACGACGCACTGGCCTCGGTGACTCCCGACGACATCCTGGCCGCCCTGGAAGTGCTGGCAGCGCTGCCCACCCCCCGGGGCGGCGAACGGCCTTGTGCGGAGCGGCTCCACACCTGGGCCGCGGCGCGCTGGCCCGCTCTCGACTGGTCGGTACGCCCGGTCGGCGAGCGTGGCGCCAATCTCCTCGCCCGCAGTGAACACGGCTCCGGGGAACCGGAGTTGCTGCTCTGCTCCCACCTGGACACCTCGCTCGGCGGCTCCGCCTCGCTCGACTGGCCCGTGAACGGACCCGGGCCCGACCCCGCCACCGGTGTCGCCGTACAGGCCGGGCAAGTGCGTGGCTTCGGCCTCGGCGTCGCGCGGGCCCCCGCGGCAGCCGCGCTGGTCGGCTACGCCACGGCGGCAACCGCCCTGCGCTCGGCCGGCCGCCCGCACCGGCTCGCGCTGTTGCTGTCCGGCTCCGGCACCCACCGCTCCTCCCTGACGAGCTGCGGTACCGCCGGCCCCGACGAGCCGGGCGGCGTGTCGGCGCACCTCGCCGCCGAACCGGCCCCGGCGGCCGTCATCGTCGCGAAGTGCGGTCCGCCGGGCCTGCTGTACGAGGAGCCGGGCGCGGCCTATCTGCGCGTACGGCTGCGGACCCGGCACACCGCCGTACTGGCCAGGGAATCGGCCGTCCCGCCCGGCGGGCTGCTCGCCCACACCGGCACAGTCTGCACCGCGATCGAGGACTGGCGGGCCGAACTCGTCGGCGAGCCGGGCGCGCGGGCCGGACAGACCGGCCGTGAGGCGGGCATCGGCGCCATCATGAGCGGCTCCCCGGCCAAACCCGATCTGCTGCCCGCCGTGCTCGACGTCCACATCTATCTGATGACGGTGCCCGGCGACGATGCCACCCACCTGGCCGAACGGCTGCGCCGCCACCTGGTCGCCGCACTGTCCGGCACCCCGCTGCGCGACTGCCGGCTCACCGTCGACCTGGCGGGGGTCCAGGCCGCCGGAGTGACGCCGCCCACCGCGCCCGTCGCGGCTCTGGCACGCGAGGTGTGGGAGCGCGCTCACGGGCGTACGGCTCCGACGCTGAGAGGCTGGACGGGTTCCACCGACGGCGTGCTCTTCCGCGCCGCCGGCATCGACACCGTACGTACGGGACCGTCGAGTGCTCCGGATCCGGCCGACCCGCGGCTGGACGTGCTCGATGTCCGGGAACTGCTAAAGTCCGCCCGCATCTATGCGGAAGCGGCTCTGCGTTGGCCGCTGCTCACCAGCGGCTGACCAGCGGTGACCGCTCACAACGAGGGAGAGTGACCAGGGCAATGGCGGAAGCTTCGGCTCCTAGAGCACCCGGCGCGGCCGACGAGAAGGCGATGCCTGCCATCCAGGCCGTCGAGCGCGCCGCGAACATTCTGGGCGCCTTCAGCCCGCACCGCCCCCGGCTCACACTGAACGAGATCACCGCGGTTCTCGGCACCAGCAAGGCCACCGCACACCGCTACACCAAGGCACTGCGCGCGGTGGACCTGCTGCGCTACGACCCGAGGGAGTCCGTGTACTCCCTCGGCCCGCAGGTCCTGACCCTCGCTGCCGCGGCCCGGGCCGGGCTGCCGCTGGTCAAGGTGGCCGAGCCGTTCATGGACCGGCTCGTCCGCGAGGCCCAGGAGACCGTTGTGCTCAGCGTCTGGGACGGGGAGTGCCCCATCGTGGTCGCCTCCAACGACAGTACGGACAGCGTCGCCCGCGTCACCGTCCGCCTCGGCGCGCGCCTGTCCCCGACCGCCTCCGCCCAGGGGAGGGTGTTCTGCGCCTACCTGCAGCCCGACGAGGTACCGATCCTCGGCCGCGAGCTGCACGCCAGCCCGGAGCTGGCCGAGGAACTCGATGTCATCCGCAGCACCGGCGTCTCCGTCAAGTCGCCGGTGGTCAACGGCCTCCGCACGATCGCGGCGCCCGTCTTCCAGGCCGGCCGGGCAGTGGCCGCCCTGGCGGTGATCGCTCCCTCGGCGGCCGTGGAGCAGGACGACAAGAACCAGATCCAGGCACTCATCCGGACCGCCGACAATCTCTCCTCCGTACTCGGCCGGTCCTGACGATCGCCCTGGGCGTTCTGCCCCACTGAGGTCGGGCCGGCGCCGTACCGTGCTCGTCATGCAATTGAAGAATTCTTCAATTTAGTACATGCTGTCTCGCATGACGGTTCGGGCGGTCTGCCTGCCCCCCCAGCCGGGGCGGGCCGGGGGAGATCGAGCAGGAGAGGGGTTGAGGACGGTGCCGGTTCCGCTCTACCAGGCGAAGGCGGAGTTCTTCCGGATGCTCGGGCACCCGGTGCGGATCCGGGTGCTGGAGCTGCTTCAGGACGGGCCGATGCCGGTGCGTGACCTGCTCGCGCAGATCGAGGTCGAGCGCTCCAACCTGTCCCAGCAGCTGGCGATCCTGCGCCGATCGGGGATCGTCACCGCCACCCGCGACGGCGACACCGTCGTGTACGCCCTGGCCGGAGGCGATGTCGCCGACCTGATGCGGGCCGCGCGCCGGATCCTGACGGAACTCCTGGCCGGGCAACAGGACCTGCTCACCGAACTGCGCGAGGCGGAGGACGAAGCGGTGGCGAAGCGCACGTGAGCACCACGAAGAGCGCCGGGCGGGCGAAGAGCACCGGCCGGGCGTTGCGGGACCGCGTGGCCGGTGTTCTGCCCAACCGGGCGATCTGGGCGACGATGGGCCGCTCCCCGCGCAAAGACCTGCTGGCCGGGCTGACCGTCGCCGTCATCGCGCTGCCGCTCGCGCTCGGCTTCGGCATCTCCTCCGGCGCGGGCGCGCAGGCCGGTCTGGTTACCGCCGTCATCGCCGGCGCGCTCGCGGCCGTCTTCGGCGGCTCCAACCTCCAGGTCTCCGGCCCCACCGGGGCGATGACCGTGGTGCTGGTGCCGATCATGCACCAGTACGGCACCTCCGGACTGCTCACGGTCGGCCTGCTCGCCGGAGCCGCGCTCGTTGCGCTGGCGCTGCTGCGGGCCGGGCGCTACATGGCGTATGTGCCGGTGCCGGTGGTGGAGGGCTTCACCGTCGGCATCGCCGCCGTCATCGCCCTGCAGCAGATTCCCGGCGCGCTCGGGGTGAAGCCCCCTGCCGGAGACAACCCGGTGGTTGTCGCTCTCAAGGCGGTCGGCCGCTTTGCCGCGCACCCGAACTGGCCCGCGCTCGCCGTGGCTGCCGCCGTGGTTGTCATCATGCTCGTGGGTGCCCGGCTGCGGCCCGCCATTCCCTTCTCGCTGGTCGCGGTCGCCGCCGCCACTGTCGTGGCCCAGCTGGCGCACCTGCGGGTGGCCACGATCGGGCACCTGCCCGCCGGACTGCCCGCCCCCTCCCTGGCCTTCCTGGACCCCGCCCACGTCCCGGCGCTGATGCCCTCCGCACTCGCGGTCGCCGCACTGGCCGCGCTGGAGTCGCTGATGTCGGCGACCGCCGCCGACGCGATGAGCGTCTCCGAGCGGCACGACAGCGATCGGGAGCTTTTCGGACAGGGCCTGGCCAACCTGGCCGTTCCGCTGTTCGGTGGCGTCGCCGCCACCGGCGCTATAGCGCGCACCGCCGTCAACGTCCGTACTGGTGCGGCCTCCCGGCTCGCCGCCCTGGTCCACGCCGCGGTACTCGCGGTGATCGTGTTCGCCGCAGCCCCGCTGGTGGCCGGGATTCCGCTGGCGGCGCTGGCCGGGGTTCTGATCGCGACCGCGATCCGGATGGTCGAGGTCGGTTCGCTTCGGGCACTGGCCCGCAGCGGTCGCGGGGAGGCGCTGATCATGGCGCTGACCGCCGCCGCCACCCTGGCGTTCAACCTGGTCACAGCCGTCATAGCGGGCCTGGTCGTCTCCGGCGTGCTGGCGCTGCGGACGGTGGCGAGCACGGCGCGGGCCGAACAGGTGCCGCTGCACGCCGACCTGCCGTCCGAGGACCACCATGAGGAGGAACAGGCGCTGCTGGCCGAGCACATCGTCGCCTACCGCCTCGATGGGCCACTGCTGTTCGCCGCCGCCCACCGCTTCCTGCTGGAACTGAGCGAGGTGGCGGACGTACGGGTGGTGATCCTCCGGATGTCCCGGGTCAGCGCGATGGACGCCTCCGGCGCCAAGGTGCTCGGGGACGCCATCGACAAGCTCACCCACCACGGCGCCCTCGTGCTGGTCTCCGGGGTGCGCGCGGACCACCAGAACCGGCTGGATGCCCTCGGCGTCCTGGACCGGCTGAACGAGGCCGGGAGGATCTTCGCCACGACCCCCGACGCGATCGCCTACGGCCGCACCCACCTGCAGGGCGCCGGCCTGCTCCCCGCCCCGCCCGCCCCGCCCGCCCAGCCGGTGGGAGCGAGCTGACCGCTGGCCCCCGCCGCGCGCATATTGGCCTCCAGCAGCATCGGCTCGGGCACATTGCCCCGGAAGACGAGCAACCGGACGGCGGCGCCCTCCAGCAACTCCTTCATCTGGAACAGCTCGGTCAGCTCGCGGCGGGAGAGAACGGCGACGAAGGTGCCGACGCGCGGGCGGACGCCGCCGGGGCCTCGCGCCGGCCGACGGCGCGTGTCCGGCGCTCTGAACCAGGGCACATGCGATCGCCGCCCGCCGGCAGGGGACCGGCGGTGGGGGAGGTGCTTCGCGACCTGTATCTGGGCAGGGAACCGTTTGTCGATGTCTCGCCGCTCGGCGCCGAGCGCTTCGCGGACGACGCCATCAGGCTGGAGACCAACCGCGTGTGAGACCAAGGAGCGAACCGTGAACCAAGCCGTGAACCAAGCCGTGAACCGAGTCGTGAACCGAGTCGTGAACACGGAGTGGACACTCCACGAGGCAGCGGAAAGCCTGGTCGCGACCCTCGTGGAAGAGGCATGCGAACGGAACGCGGACCTGGCCCGGCTGGCCGCGCGGCTGGAGTCGGGGACCTCCACCCGCCTGCACGACTGGCTGGACCATCTCGGCGGCCCCGTCGATCCCGGGCGGTTGTCGGAGTGCGGCTACATCGAGGGCCACGGCACCCGCCCCGGCGTATGGCGGCACCCCGGGGCGCAGCTGCCGGCGATCGTCCCGCAGCGCGGCCGGGCCGTCGCACTGCGGGTCGACGACAGCGCCGCCTTCGCCGCGGCGCACGCCTCCGACCGGGGTGTCGAGGGGGCCCCGCTGTCCGGCCTGCGCCGAGCCGTGGTGTCGGACGGGAGCGGCGTCGCCCTGTCCGGCGTCGAACGACGCTCCTGGGCGTGCGGAGTCCAGCCGGAATCGTTCGACGGAGAGCGGAGCGCCCGCGCGTACGCCGCCTGGCGGTTGTGGGCCGAGCGTCCCCGCACCTGGGACGGCGCCGACGCTGTCGAGCGGCTCGTCGGCACTGCCGAGCGGATGACGGAGCTGATCGGTGCCGACCTCGCGGGCAGCTACGCCCTGGAGATCGAGCGGCGCTACTGGCAGCGCCGTAACACCGCCGCCGTACTGCAACACGCCCGGCAGGACCGGCTGGGGCTGGGCTGGGGCAACAACGACCACCACACCTTCCGCAGCGGCCGGGCGGCGTTCTACCCGCTCATGCGGGTGTTCGGCGCCCTCGGCTTCCGGCTGCGCGAGCGGTTCTACGCGGGCGCCGAGGCGGGCTGGGGCGCGCAGGTGCTCGAACACCCGGGCAACGGGGGTGTGATCTTCGCCGACGTGGACCTCGCCCCCGCCGAGGTCGAGATCGACTTCGCCGGGGGCGCGCTGGCCCCGAGGGAGGAGCTGGGCACCGTGGGCCTGTGGTGCGCCCTGCACGGCGAGTCCATCCTTGTGGCGGGCATGCATCATCTGGAGGGCCAGTTCGACTTCGACCGGCTCCGTGACGACCTGGCCCTGCTGGGCGTCGGCCACATGCGGCCCTTCTCCGACTTCGCCCACCTCCGGCAGGCGTTCACCGAGGCCGAACACTGGCCGGTGCCGCGTGAACGCCTGGCCCGGCTGACCGCGGCCGGGCTGCTGGACGCAGCCAAGGCGGAGGAGTTCGCCGCGAACGGCGCCCCGGGCTCCCACCTGGAGAACCTCGCCCGCCGGGGCGGCTTCAAGGGCTTCAACCAGACGAACGTCTCGGCCACCATGCGCGCCACCGACCCCCGGCGCTATCAAGGCGCTTTCAACCGGTAGCGCCGGGACCGGGCGCCCCCGGACGGTGAGACGCCGCCGAATCGGGCCCAGCACGTCGCACGCCAGAACCCACGCTCCCTCGGCGGCGAGCCTTTGCAGGCCCGGCCGCCCCGCGTGGTGACATGCCCGCCCCCTACGCCCTGCGGGCGTGGGGAGACTCCCAGGTCCTCAAACGGACGGGCTGGGATGGTCGACCGTTGTGGGCAGGCGTTCCGCAGGGCGAGCGAAGCGAGATGGGGGCACCTCCCGGCCGAAAGCTGGGGGAGGGTGGGCACAACCTGGCCACCGGCCCGCACGTAGAACCGGGGCCCGCCGCAGGCGCGCCGCAATCGGGACTCCGCTTTTACGGCCAGGCAATCTTGGCGCAACGCCGTGTGCCTACCGTTCCGCACCAAGCCAGACCATTCGCCCGGCCATTTTCACAGTGAGGCGCAATGACAGACGTGCCCCTGCCGACCGCTACCATCCCTGCGGACGCGACCACCTCCACCGCCGCGGCACCCCACCGACTGGCCTCGGGCGCACTGGGCCTGCCCGGCGTCATCTTCTGCATCGTCACGGGTGCCGCGCCCATGACGGCGATGCTGTTCAACGTGCCCGTCGCGGTCATGGGCGGCGGCTACGCCGCGCCGGCCGCGTTCCTGCTGGCTACCCTCGCGCTGACGATCTTCTCCGTCGGCTACATCGCGATGAGCCGCCGGGTGACCTCCGCCGGTGGCTTCTACACCTTCATCACCAGGGGCCTCGGCAAGATCACCGGCGTTGGCTCCGGCGTGCTGATCGCGCTCTGCTACATGCTCTTCTCGGCCTCGGTCATCGGCGTGATGGGCTACTTCGCGGCGACCAGCGTCGAGTCCTGGACCGGTGTGAAGATCCCGGTGTGGGTCTACATGTTCGCCGCGCTGGCCCTGATGACCGTGCTGGCCTGGTTCCACATCGAACTGACCACCAGGATCCTGGGCGTCTCCCTCGTCGCGGAGGTCCTGGCCCTGGTCATCCTCTCGGCGGGTGTGCTGTTCAAGGGCGGGGCACATGGCCTGTCCGCCAAGCCCATGAACCCGGCCGCGGTCTTCGGCAACACCGCCGCGGCCCACACCTTCGGCACGGCCGCCGCCGGTGTGGCGCTCTTCGCCGCTTTCTGGTCCTGGGTCGGCTTCGAAATGGCGCCGAACTACGCCGAGGAGTCCCGCGATCCGCACCGCATCGCCAAGACCGCCACCTACGGCTCGGTGATCGGCCTCGGCGTGCTGTACATGATCGTCTCCTACGCCTTCGTCTCCGGCTGGGGCCTGTCCCAGTCAGCCCAGGCGGTCAAGGACCAGATCGCGGGCAAGTACGCCTCGGCCTTCTACCCGCTGGCCGAGACCTTCGTCGGGCACTGGCTCGTGGTGGTGATGCAGGTGCTGGCCATCGTCAGCCCCTTCGCGTGCGCCATGGCGTTCTACAACACCGCCGCCCGGTACCTGTTCTCGCTGGGCCGCGAGGGTGTGGCGCCCGCGCCGCTGGCCCGTACCTCCAAGCACCACAGCCCGGCCGTCGCGTCCATGACCGTCACGCTCCTGGTCGGCGCGATCGTCCTGGGCTTCACCGTCTACGACAGCAGCACTATGGCCGCCCTGACCAAGCTGGGCACCTGGGCGCCGCTGATGGGCGTGCTCGGCATCCTCGGAGTGCAGGCACTGACCTCGTTCGCGATCATCCGTTACTTCCTCACCGCCGCCCGCGACAGCTTCCACTGGCTGACCACTCTGGTCGCCCCGGTCGTCGGCGCCGCGGCCATGATCGGCGCCTGCTATCTGCTCATCGACAACCGCACGGTGCTGGCCGGTGCGGGTGACGTGCCGTTCATCAAGTACCTGCCCGAGGTCGTCATCGTGATGTTCCTGCTCGGCGTCGGCATCGCTCTGTGGATGCGGGCGAAGAAGCCCGGACAGTACGCGGAGCTGGGCCACTTCAGCCTCGCCGATCCGGCTGACGAGGCCGCGGCCAAGGCCGAGCCCGTCCTGGGTTGAGGAGATCCCCGTATGACCGCTACCTTTCCGGCGCCCACTGTGCATGTGGGTCACCCACTGGAACCGTTGTCCGCCGGGGAGGTCGCGGTGGCGAGCGCCCTGCTGCGCGAGCTGAAGGGCCTCGCGCCGACGGCCCGCTTTGTCTTCGTCACCCTGCACGAACCTCCCAAGCCCGAGGTGACGGCGTGGCGGCCAGGCGACACACCGCTCCCGCGCGAGGCGTTCGTGGTGCTGTACGAGCGCGCGGAGCGGCACACCTACGAGGCGGTGGTGTCGCTCACCACCGGTGACCTAGTCGACTGGCGCCACATCGAAGG
The DNA here is from genome assembly GCF_005047355.1 of Actinacidiphila oryziradicis. GTDB lineage: Bacteria > Actinomycetota > Actinomycetes > Streptomycetales > Streptomycetaceae > Actinacidiphila > Actinacidiphila oryziradicis. The sequence continues at coordinate 116,453 of NZ_SUMC01000014.1, read as the reverse complement.
CGTGCAACCCTCCATCACCGCGGAGGAGTTCCTGTCCTGCGAGGACATCGTCCGCGCCGACCCGCGCTGGCAGGAGGCGATGCGCCGGCGCGGCGTCGAGGACTTCTCCCTCGCGATGATCGACCCGTGGGCGTCGAGCTGGACCGGCCCGGAGGACGACGCGTCGGTGCGGCGCATCGCCCGGCCGCTCACCTGGGTGCGTTCGGCGCCGGGCGAGCACGGCTACGCCCGGCCGGTCGAGGGCCTGATCGTCGTCGTCGACCTGGACGAGGGCGCGGTGGCCGAGGTGCAGGACCACGGCGTCGTACCGCTGCCGCCACGGCCGGGGAACTACGAGGCGGAGTTCCAGTTCGCGCCGGAGAACGTGCCCGCGTACCCGGCGTACCGCGACGGCGTCCGGGCGATCGAGATCACCCAGCCGGACGGACCCAGCTTCACCGTGGACGGACACGAGGTGCGCTGGCAGAAATGGCGGCTGCGGATCGGCTTCACACCGCGCGAAGGGCTGGTGCTCCACCAGGTCGCGTACGAGGACCGGGGCACCGTCCGCCCCATCCTCTACCGCGCTTCCCTGTCCGAGATGTACGTCCCGTACGGGGACCCGGCGCCGACCCACCGTTTCAAGAACGTTTTCGACCAGGGCGAGTACGGCGTCGGCTGGCTCGCCAATTCCCTCACTCTGGGTTGCGACTGCGTCGGGCACATCCGTTACTTCGACGGGGTCGTCAATGATCAGGACGGCAAGGCGGTCACCATCCCCAACGCCGTCTGTATGCACGAGGAAGACGCGGGCATCGCCTGGAAGCACACCGACTTCCGCACCGGTGCGGTCGAGGTGCGGCGCAGGCGGCGGCTTGTCATCTCCTCGATCGCTACTGTCGGCAATTATGAGTACGGCTACTTCTGGTACCTGTACAACGACGGCACGATCGAGTATGAGGTCAAGCTGACCGGTGTCATCTCGACGGCGGCGCTCCCGGTCGGGGAGAAACCCCGGCACGGGACGCTGGTGGCACCCGGCCTTTACGGACCGCACCACCAGCACTTCTTCTGCGTCCGTATCGACATGAGCATCGACGGCCCGGCCAACTCCGTTGTCGAGATCGACTCCGTCACCAGCCCGCCCGGCCCCGGCAACCCGCATCGCAACGCCTGGGAGACCCGGGCCACGGTCCTGGCGTCCGAGTCCCTCGCCCAGCGGCGGATCGACCCGTTCAGGGCCCGTTACTGGAAGATCGAGAACCCCGGCCGGCTCTCCGAACTCGGCGAGCCCACCGGCTACGCCCTGATGCCCGGCAGCAACACCGTGCCGATGTACGCGCCGGACGCGGTCTTCGCTGACCGGGCCGGCTTCACTGCCAGCCATCTCTGGGTCACCGCCTACGACCCCGCCGAGCGCTACGCCGCCGGTGACTACCCGTACCAGAGCCCCGGTGGCCTGGGCCTGCCCGTGTACGCGGCGGCCGACCGCCCGCTGGAGAACACCGACATCGTGCTCTGGTACACCTTCGGCGCCCATCACGTCGTACGCCCGGAGGACTGGCCGGTCATGCCCGTCAGTCATATCGGCTTCACGCTCAAGCCGAGCGGGTTCTTCGACGGCAACCCGGCGCTCGACTTGCCGCCGTCCGAAGCGGCGCATCACTGCCACGCCGACGCCGACGGCCATCGCCACTGAGAGGCCGCCCCGACAGTGCCCGCGGCCGCGCGGGGCTGCGCCTGGCGGCGCGCCTCCAACGTCGGCGGGATCGGCTTGTAGGGGGGTGGCTCGATCTTGACGATCCAGCATGGTCATGCACTGTTTACAAAGTTACGCCGCGCCCCCGGTTGTGTTTCGACGGCATGAGGGGTGCATGAAATCGCCGAGCATTTTGACGCGTTTGTACTGCTGCCGTCCGACTAGTCGCATAGCTGAGTAGAATTGGTCGGTTTTTCGGCGCTTGGGGCGACTGTTTCGGTGTGGCTGAATCGATTCGGTGGGGTGCCGAAAAGCTTCGGCGATATTGACCGACAGGTAACATCGGCGCTAGCTTCCGTGTGGCTTCGCACGTCAGTTCCTAGCACTGCTCAGGGCAAACACTTGACTTCGCACGTCGATGTGTCATTTGTGCGCCCCGAAATCCCCCCACCGCGCAATGCTACCGATTATTCGGAGAATCATGACGTCTGCTGTGCAGGTCGCGGACACAGTCATCGGTATCACCCCATTCGGTGAACCAGACGCCAGGCTTGCCGCTTCGGTAAGCCGCGCCGGTGGGCTCGGGGTGCTCGATCTGGGTACGGGCGACCGAAGGGCCAGGGAGGCGTTGGCGCGAATCCGACGTTGGGCGCCCGGCCCCTTCGGCGTACGGGTCGGCACCCACTGCCGGCTCGGCCCCGGCGATCTTGCTCCCGGTGAGGGGGCCGGTGGCGGCCCGCACACCGTGATTCTCGGCGTGGACTCGCCATGGCAGATCGGCGATGTCGCCGCCGGCTACCGGGTGCTGGCCGAGGTAACCAGCCTGGAGCAGGCCCTCGAAGCCGTCCGCGCCGGGGCGCACGGCCTCATCGCCCGGGGCAGCGAGAGCGGCGGCCGGATAGGGGAGCTCAGCACCTTTGTCCTTCTGCAGCACCTGCTCGCCGAGCCCGGCGTGGACCTCCCGGTCTGGGCCTGCGGTGGCATCGGCCCGCGTACGGCGGCCGCCTCCGTGGCCGGCGGGGCGGCCGGGGTCGTGCTGGACAGCCAGCTGGCGCTGCTGGCCGAATCCGGGCTTCCGGAGGCGACGGCCGCCGCGCTGCGTTCCATGGACGGCTCGGAGACGGTTGTCATGGCCGGTCACCGGGTGCTGCACCGCCGTGGCCCGGACGCCCCGAACATCCCGGCCGAGGCGCCGGTCTCCGGACTGCTCGGCGCACAGGACCTGCGCACCCAGCTGCTGCCGGTGGGCCAGGACGGATTCCTCGCCGCCCGCTTCGCCGAACGCTGGGGCGATGCCGCCCGGGCGGTCCGCGCGGTGAGCACCGCGGTGCGGGACCTCGTCCGGGACGACGCGCCGGCCCGGGCGCTGCGTCCCGGCTCCCCGATGAGCCGGGCGCTCGGCACCCGGCTACCCGTCGCCCAGGGGCCGATGACCAGGGTCAGCGACCAGGCGCGGTTCGCGGCCGCCGTCGCCGGGGACGGCGCCCTGCCGTTCATCGCGCTGGCGCTCGCCAACCGTGAGCAGACCCGCGCGACGCTGGAGGAGACCCGCGCCGTCGTGGCCGGGAAGCCCTGGGGCGTCGGTGTACTCGGCTTCGCGCCGGAGGAGACCAGAACCGCCCAGCTCGAAGCCGTGCGTGAGCTCCGGCCCTCGCACGCGATCATCGCGGGCGGCCGTCCGTCCCAGGCCGAGGCGCTGGAGCAGGCCGGGATCAGGACCTTCCTGCATGTGCCCTCGCCGGGGCTGCTGCGGCAGTTCCTGGACGCCGGAGCCCGCCGGTTCGTCTTCGAGGGCTCCGAGTGCGGCGGCCACGTCGGGCCGCGCAACAGCTTCCCGCTGTGGGAGGCGCAGCTCGCGGTGGTCGAGGACTTCCTGGCCGGCGCGGACGACGGCACCGCGGAGCGGATCGAGATGTTCTTCGCGGGCGGCGTTCACGACGAGCGCTCCTCGGCGATGGTCGCCGCGATGGCCGCTCCGCTGACCGCACGCGGGGCCGCCGTCGGCGTACTGATGGGAACCGCCTACCTGTTCACCGAAGAGGCGGTCGGATGCGGGGCCGTACAGCCCCTCTTCCAGCAGCAGGTCGTGGCCGCGACGCGGACGACGCTGCTGGAGACCGCGCCCGGCCACGCCACCCGTTGCGTCCCCAGCCCCTTCAGCGACGGCTACCGGGTGATCGAGGCGGAGCTGCGGGCCGGGGGAGTGCCCGACCGGCGGATCTGGGAGGAGCTGGAGCGGCTCAACGTCGGGCGGCTGCGGATCGCCAGCAAGGGGGTCGAGCGGGACGGCGGCGGCGAACTGGCGCCCGTCGACGAGGACCGCCAGCTCGCTGAGGGCATGTTCATGGCCGGAGAGGTCGCCGTGCTGCGCTCGGTGACCACCACTATCGGCGCACTGCACCGGTCGGTGGCCTCCGGTGCCGCGGACTTCCTCGTCGGACAGGCGGCGGTGGTCCGCGAGCGCCTGGGGATGGGCCCGGCCGGGGAGCAGGCCGAGCCGGCGCCGCCCGCGCCGCTGGACGTGGCCGTCGTCGGGATGGCCTGTATGTTCCCGCAGGCCCCCGACCTCGCCGCGTTCTGGTCGAACATCCTGAGCGGCACCGACTCCGTCGGCGAGGTCCCGGCAGACCGCTGGGATCCCGCCGTGCACTACTCGGACGAGCCGGGCGGCGCCACACCGTCGAAGTGGGGCGGGTTCCTGCCGCGGATCCCCTTCGATCCCCTGCGCTACGGCATCCCGCCAACCTCGCTGGGCAGCATCGAACCCGTACAACTGCTGGCCCTGGAGGCCGCCCGGCGGGCGCTGGAGGACGCCGGATACGGCGACAAGGGCCGTACGTTCGACCGCTCCCGTACATCGGTGGTCTTCGGAGCCGAAGCGGGCAGCGACCTCTCGAACGCCGCCACGCTGCGAGCGGTGCTGCCGTCCTACTACGGGCAGGTCCCCGAGAGCCTGGACGGGCAGCTGCCCCGGCTCACCGAGGACTCCTTTCCCGGCATGCTGTCCAATGTGATCTCCGGCCGGATCGCCAACCGGCTCGACCTCGGCGGGGCCAACTTCACCGTGGACGCGGCGTGCGCGTCGTCGCTGGCCGCCGTCGACGTCGCGTGCAAGGAGCTCGTCGGCGGCACCAGTGATGTCGTCCTGTGCGGTGGCGCGGACCTCCACAACGGGATCAATGACTACGTGCTCTTCTCCTCGGTGCACGCGCTCTCCCCGACCGGCCGGTCGCGGGCCTTCGACAGCTCGGCGGACGGCATCGCCCTGGGCGAGGGCGTCGCCTGCGTCGTGCTCAAGCGGCTCACCGACGCCGAACGGGACGGCGACCGGATCTACGGCGTGATCAAGGGCGTGGGCAGTTCCAGCGACGGCCGCTCGCTCGGCCTGACGGCCCCGCGTCCCGAGGGGCAGCGCTCCGCGCTGGAGCGCGCCTACCGCAACGCGGGGATCTCGCCCGCCGACGTCGGCCTGGTCGAGGCCCACGGCACCGGGACCGTGGTCGGCGACCGTACCGAACTGTCCATTCTCGGCGAGGTGTTCACCGAGGCCGGTGCCAGAGCGGGCGGTTGCGTACTCGGCTCGGTCAAGTCGCAGATCGGGCACACCAAGTGCGCCGCCGGTCTGGCTGGCCTGATCAAGACCACCCTGGCCCTCTACACCGGCGTCAAGCCGCCCACGCTGCACGTGGAGCGGCCGAACTCGGCGTGGGAGGAGGAGAGCAGCCCGTTCGCCTTCCACTCGCAGGCGCGGCCCTGGGCGGCGCCGCCCGCCGAGCGGATCGCCGGGCTGAGCGCGTTCGGTTTCGGCGGCACCAACTTCCACGTGGTGCTCCGCGCCCACGGGGACGCCACCCCGCCGGCCCACGGCCTGGACACCTGGCCCACCGAGCTTTTCACCTTCCGTGGGACGGACCGGGCCGCGGCCTGCCGCGCCATCGACGACCTGGTCAAGGTCGCCGAGACCGACGGCCGCCCGTGGCGGCTGCGCGACCTCGCGCTCAGCGCGTCCCGCCGTTCCGACGCCCGCCACGACCCGGTCCAGGTGGCGGTCGTCGCCACGGACCTCGACGGACTGATCGGCGCCCTGCGCAGGGCCCTGGCGGGCGAGCACGACCCGGCCGCTGGGATCCACCTCGCCGGCCAGGGACAGGCCGCGGGAACCGGTGGCCTGCCCGGCGGCTCGGGCCGAATTCCCGCCGCCGCGCGACCGGCCGCAACTCGCGGCGTCGTCGAGTCGTCCACGCACGACCAGCTGCGGGGACCTGGCGGGCCAGTTGCCGAGGCCGCGGCCGGCGCTGTGCCAGGTACCCGTCCCGAGGATGGCGCCGGGGCTGCGGCCGCGGAGCGGCCGGCGTTACTGGCACCCGCCGCAGCGGGCGGTGACGGCCCGGCTGCGGGGATCCGCCACACGCCGGCCGGGCCGATCCCGCAGGCCGGGCTCCCCGCGCCGGGGGAGGCTCATGCGGGAGCCGCAGCGACTGCCGGGCCGAGGCCCACGGCGGCTGGCCCGGCGCCCGTGGGAGCCGGCCGGCCGGCGGCCGGGGGTGGCGTGGCGACGGCAGACGCCGGGCAGGCCCTGGCCGGACCGCACCAGCCGGCGGCGGCCGAGGGCAAGGTCGCGTTCCTCTTCCCCGGCCAGGGCAGCCAGCGGCCCGGAATGTTCGCGGACGCTTTCATAGCCTTCCCCGAGCTCCAGCACTACCTGGAACTCGGCCGGGACCACGCCGACGCTCTGTACCCGCCGACCGCCTTCGACGACGCCGGGAGGGACCGCCAGCAGGCCGGGATCACCGACACCCGGGTCGCCCAGCCGGCCCTGGGCATCGTGGGACTGGCCGCCCACGACCTCCTCACCAGGGCCGGAGTGCGGCCGGACATGGCGGCCGGGCACAGCTACGGGGAACTGGTCGCACTGTGCGCGGCCGGCGCGATCACCCCGGAGACGCTGCTGGAGCTGAGCGCCGAGCGGGCGGCGGCGATCCTCGCCGCGGCAGGCGAGGACCCGGGCACCATGGCCGCCGTCGCGGCCGGTGCCGAGGACGTCGGGCGGGCGTTGCGCGACGCGGACCCCTCCGGGACGGTCGTCATCGCCAACCGCAACTCGCCCCGGCAGACGGTGATCTCCGGGCCGACGGAGGCGGTCGGCACCGCCGTCCGGCTGCTGCGCGAGGCGGGCTACGGCGCCAAGCGCATCCCCGTGGCCTGCGCCTTCCACAGCCCACTGGTGGCCGGCGCCGGAGACCGGTTCGCCGAGGCGCTCGCCGGCCGCCCCGTGCGCGCGTTCGAGTTCCCGGTGTGGTCCAACCGCACCGCGGCCCCGTACCACGATGACCCCGACGCGGTCCGCGCGGAGCTCGCCGCCCAGATCGGCGCCCCTGTCGGGTTCGTGGCGCAGATCGAGGCGATGTACGAGGCCGGGGCCAGGGTCTTCGTCGAGGCCGGCCCCGGCTCGGTACTCACCCGGCTGGTCGCCCAGATCCTCGGCGACCGCCCCCACCGCACCGTCGTGTGCGAGCCCCGCCGGGGCAGCGGCCTGCGGGGCTTCCTGGACGCGCTCGCCCAACTGGCCGTGGCCGGCCTGCCGGTACGCACCGGATGGCTGTTCCAGGGACGCGACGCCGTCGACGCGGGCCGGACAGGGGCGCCGAAGCGGCCCGGCTGGACGGTCGACGGGCAGCTGGTCCGTACCGCCGCCGGAGAACTCCTCCCCGGTGCGCTCGCACCGGCCCGACGAGTCGTGGAGATGACTGTGACGACGAACCACACGGACGACGCCTCAGCCGGCAAAGACGCGCTGATCTCTGAATTCCTGCGCACCAGCCGGGAGATGGTCGCCGCCCAGCGCGACGTACTCCTCACCTACTTCGGCGGGGTGCCCGGGGAGCGGATCCTCGCGCCCGCGGCGGTGAACCCCTTCCCGCAGGCCGTACCGGCCGGGCTCCCGGCGGCCCCGCAGCCGGTACTGCAGCTGGTACCCGAGCCCGAGCCCGAGCCCGAACCCGTGACCGCCCCCGCCGCCGGGGCGGTCACGGAGGCGGATGTGCTGCGGATGGTGCTGGAGATCATCAGCGAGCGGACCGGTTATCCGGTGGACATGATCGAGCCCGACCTCGACCTCGAGGCGGACCTGAGCATCGACTCGATCAAGCGGGCCGAAATAGCCGGCGAACTGGCCAAGCGGCTGGGCGCCGGGGGCGGTACGGACGTCGCCGGACTGGACGACGCGGAGCTGGAGGAGCTGGCGAAGGCCCGTACCGCAGCCGCGGTGACCGGCTGGCTGGCCGCGCGGCTGGCAGCCCCCGCCGAGCAGCCCGACGAGCCCGGGCAGCCTCAGCGGCCCGAACCGCCGGCCGCCCTGCCGCGCGCCGCCGCGGCCCAGGAGCCGGTGCCGGTGACCGGCGAGGCGCCGAAGCGGTTCCAGCTCCGGCCGGTACTCCTGGAGCAGCCGGACGGCACAGCGGACCTGTCCTCCGTACTCGCCGGAAACCGGTTCGTCCTGCTCGGCGACGGCGACGGCGGCAGTGCGGCAGGGGAGATCGCGACCAGGTTCGCCGCGTACGGGGCCGACGCGGTGGCCTTCGACCGGGAATACCTGATCACGGAGAACGACGGCCAGGTCGACGGGGTGCTGTATCTCGACCCACTGGCCACCGCCCAGCCGCCGGTGCTGCCCGACGCCTTCCCCGTGCTCCAGGCGGCCCTGCGGCGCACCCCGCGCTGGTTGCTCGCTGTGCGGGCCGCCGACGGCGACTCCCCGGGCCTCCGGTCGGCGGGACTGCACGGTTTCTTCCGCACCGTCGCCCGCGAGTACCCGGAGACCGTCGCCCGGGTCGTCGAGCTGGAACCCGGAGGTGCCGGGGCGCCCTCGGACGTCGCCGAGGCGCTGCTCGCCGAGCTGCTGGCAGCCGGCCGGGACCCGGTCGTGCTGCGCACCGCGGCCGGCCGCCACGGCCTCGAGCTCGTGGAGACGCCGATGGGAACCCTCGGCACCACCGGCGCCGGACCGGCCGGCGACGGAGCGGCGGAGGCCGCTGCCATCGGCCTCGACCGGGAATCCGTGGTGCTGCTGGTCGGCGGGGCCCGGGGCATCACCGCCAAGTTCGCCGCCGCGCTCGCCCAGGCCTCCCGGTGCCGTATCGAACTGCTCGGCAGGACGCCCGCGCCGACGGAAGCCGAGGAGCCGGCGACCTCCGCCGCCCGCAACCGCGCGGCACTGCGGGCGGTGCTCGCCTCCCGTTCGGGCGGCGGGTCGCCGGCCGAGATCAACCGGAGCGCCGATCTGATCCTGGCCCAGCGCGAGATCGCCGCCACCCTGGAGGAGCTGAAAGCACTCGGCAGCGAGGCCCGCTACCGCTCCGTGGACTTCCGGGAGGCGGACGCCGTGCTCCAGGCGGTCAAGGAGATCCACGCCGAACACGGCCGGCTCGACGGCGTCGTCTACGCGGCCGGTGTGATCGAGGACCGGCTGATCGCGGAGAAGACCGCCGAGTCCTTCCAGCGGGTGTACGGCACGAAGGTGAGCGGCGCCGGAACCTTGCTGACCGCGCTGGAGGAGCTGCCGAACGGGCCCTCGTTCGCCGTACTGTTCGGCAGTATCTCCGCCGCCCTCGGCAATCGGGGCCAGGTGGACTACGCGGCGGCCAACGACGCCCTGCAGAGCCTCGGCGCGTCCTGGGCCGCTCGTACCGGCCACCGGGCACTGACGGTCCACTGGGGCCCATGGGCGCCCACCGGCGGTCACACCGGCATGGTGAGCCCGGAACTCGGACGGGAGTACGCCAGGCGCGGGGTCAAACTGATCGACCCCGAGGAGGGGACCGCGGCCCTGCTGCGCGAACTCGCCTGGGGCGAGGAATCGGCCGGAACCGTCGTCTACACCTCCTCGGGCTGGTGACATGACGGACCGTCAACTACCGCCGGTCGCCCTGGTCGGCATGGCGGTGCTGCTGCCCGGCGCCGCCGACCTGGACGCGTACTGGCGGAATCTGCTGGACGGCGCGGACGCGATCACCGACGTGCCCGAGGGGCGGTGGGACGCGGACTACTACCGTCCGGGCTCCGCCACCGGGCCGGCCGTCGCCGACCAGGTGTACTGCCGGCGCGGCGGATTCGTCGACGACCTGGCCAATGTGGAGGTCACCCGGTTCGGGATCATGCCGAACTCGGTGGCCGGCACCGAACCCGACCAGCTCATCGCTCTGAGCGTGGCCGCCGCCGCCATCGCCGACGCGGGCGGCGAGGACCGGCTGCCCGACCGGCACCGGATCGGCGTCGTACTCGGCCGGGGCGGCTATCTCACCCCCGGCCTGGTCCGCCTCGACCAGCGGGTGCGCACCGCCGGCCAACTCGTGCGCACCCTTGGCGAACTGCTGCCCGACCTGGACCGCGGTCAGCTCGACCGGGTCCGCGAGGCGTTCACCGAGCGCCTCGGGCCCGACAGCCCGGAGTCGGCCATCGGCCTGGTGCCCAACCTCGCGGCCTCCCGGGTGGCGAACCGCCTCGACCTGCGCGGCCCGGCGTACACCATTGACGCCGCCTGCGCCTCGTCGCTGGTCGCCGTCGACCAGGCGGTCGGCGAACTCGCCTCGGGCCGCTGCGACCTGATGCTCGCCGGGGGTGTCCATCACTGCCACGACATCACGCTGTGGAGTGTGTTCTCCCAGCTCCGCGCGCTCTCGCCGAGCCAGCGGATCCGTCCCTTCCACCGCGGGGCCGACGGCATCCTGATCGGCGAGGGCACCGGTGTGGTGGCGCTCAAACGGCTGGCCGACGCCGAACGCGACGGCGACCGGATCTACGCCGTCATCCGGGGCACCGGCGTGGCGAGCGACGGCCGCGCCGCCGGTCTTGTCAACCCCGACCCCGGCGGCCAGGCGCACGCCGTACGCCAGGCATGGCGGGCGGCGGGACTCGACCCCTCGCAGCCCGGCTCCATCGGCCTGCTGGAGGCCCACGGCACCGCGACCCCCGCCGGGGACGCGGCCGAACTGGCCACCCTCGCCGATGTGTTCGGACCGGGCGCCGACGGCGACCGCCCGGTGATCGGTTCGGTCAAGTCGATGATCGGCCACACCATGCCCGCCGCCGGAGTGGCGGGCCTGGTCAAGGCCGCCCTCGCCGTCCACCACGGGATGCTCCTGCCGACGCTCCACTGCGACGACCCCCACCCCGCACTCGCGGCCACCCGCTTCCGTCCGCTCGACAAGGCGACACCCTGGGAGACCACCGCGGCCCAGCCGGTCCGCCGAGCCGCCGTCAATGCCTTCGGGTTCGGCGGTATCAACGCCCACGTCGTGCTGGAGCAGGCACCCGGCGCGACGGCCTCGCCCGGCTTCCCGACTGCCCCGGCCACCGTGACCGCCGCTGTCGCCGTCGCCGAGCCGGAGCGGGTGCTCATGCTCGCCGCAGACAGCCCCGCGCACCTCGCCGCCCTGCTGGAAGCCGACGACCCGGCAGTGCTCGCCGCAGGCCTGGACGCGGAGCGTACGCATCCGCAGGCGGGCCGCACCCGGCTCGGGATCGTCGACCCGACCGCCAAACGGCTCGCCCTGGCCCGCCGGGCGGTCGCCAGGGGCCGCGCCTGGCGCGGCCGCGGTGACGTCTGGTTCACCCCGAGCCCGTTGCTCGGGAGCTCCGAAGGGAAGCTGGCCTTTGTCTTCCCCGGGCTCGAAGGCGACTTCGAGCCCCGCGTCGACGACATCGCCGGCCACTTCGGCCTGGCCGCCCCCGCGTCCCCCCGGTCCGGCGAGCAGGCCCGTGTCGGCGATGTGGGCAGGCACGGCTTCGGTGTCGTCGGCGTCGGCCGGCTCCTCGACAGCGCGCTGCGCCGCATGGACATCGTCCCGGACGCGGTGGCCGGCCACAGCGTCGGCGAGTGGACGGCGATGGTGGCCGCCGGGGTGTACTCCGGGGACGCGGTCGGCGACTTCATGGCGTCGTTCGACCCCGACACCGTGACCGTCCCCGGCCTGGCCTTCGGTGCCATCGGCGCCTCCGCCGAGCGGGTGCTGGCCGAGCTCGGCGGGTGGGCGGACGCCGGAATCGTGCTCTCCCACGACAACGCGCCCAGCCAGTCGATGGTGTGCGGGCCGGTCGCCGCCGTCGATGAGTTCGTACGGTCCTTCCGTGCCCAAGGCGTGCTCAGCCAGGTGTTGCCCTTCCAGTCCGGCTTCCACACCCCGATGCTGGCGCCCTACCTCGGGCCCATCACGGACGCCGCGGACGGGTTCCGGCTGCACCCGCCGACCGTCCCCCTGTGGTCGGGGACGACCGCGTCGCCGTACCCCGAGGACGAGGCCGCGGTGCGCGAGCTGTTCGTCAGACACCTGCTGGAGCCGGTCCGCTTCCGGCAGCTCATCGAGGCCATGTACGCGGCCGGACACCGGGCCTTCGTCCAGGTCGGCACCGGGCAGCTCGGCTCGCTCATCGGCGACACCCTCGGCGGCCGGGACCACCTGGTGGTGGCCGCCAACTCGCCCCACCGCACCGGCCTCGCCCAGCTCCGCCGGGTGGCGACCGCGCTGTGGACGGAGGGCGCGGCGGTGGCTCCCGGCCTGGCTCCCGCCCGCTCCGCCGGCCCGGTCCGCGCGGCCCGGCCGGCCGCCACCCGGCCGCCGGTACGGCTCGATCTGGGCGGCGCGCTCGTCTCCCTCGGCGGCCAGACCCTCGCCGACCTGCGCGCCGGACTGTCGGGTGGCCGTACGCCCGCTGCCCTGGCCCTGCAGGATGTCCCCGTAGCGGGACGTGCTGCCGTCCCGGCCGGCGTTACCGTGAGGGCACATGCTGCCGTCCCCGGCGGCCTTCCCGTGTCGGGCGGGGCTGCTGTGGCGGGAGGCGCGGGGGGCCCTCTGGCCGCGGGCGGTCTTCCCCAGCTGGGTGGTGCGCCCCTGCCGGGGGGTGTTCCGGTCGCGGGTGGTGCGTCTGTCCCGGGCGGCGCTCTGGTCCCGGGCGGCGTTCCGGCACCGGGTGGTGCTCTCCTGCCGGGGAGTGCCCCTGTCCTGGCCGCCGCGGCCTTCCCGGCCGGTGCCCCTTCGCCGCTGGACGCGCTGGCCGGACGTTTCCCGGCCGCCGCCGAGTTGAGCGCCCTGCTGCGCGACACCGCGGACACTGCCGCGGCGCTGATCGCCGCGGGCAGCCGCCGCCACAATGCCATGGTTCCGGCCTCGGCCTCGGCTCGGGCGCCTGCCGCCTCCCGGGCCGCGCCGGCCGGCTCGCAGGCATCCCGGTCCTGGCCTGGCGCCGCGCCGCCAGGCGCACCCCGCACCGCGCAGGATTCCCCGGCCCCGCCGGCAGCCCGGACCAGGCCGGCCGACGCACTGCCCGGCGCCCCGGTGCCCGTAGCCGCGCCCGGGCAGCGCCAGGAATGGCGCACCGTCGTGCACGTGTCCCCGGACACGATGCCGTACCTCCTCGACCACTGCTTCTTCCCGCAGCGGCCCGGCTGGCCCGACGTGGCCGACCGCTGGCCGGTGGTCCCGGCCACCACGATCGTCCACCACATCATGGAAGCGGCGCAGCAGGCGGCACCCGGCATGAGGGCCGTCGCGGTGCACAGCGCCCGGTTCGACCAGTGGCTGACCGCCACCCCGCCCGTCGACGTGACCGTCACAGCCGTGGCCGACGGCCCCGGCCGTCTCGCGGTCTCCTTCGGCCCCCGCGCCCGCGCAACGGTCGAGCTCGCCGCCCGGTACCCGGACGCGCTGCCCGCCCCCTGGCGGACGGACCCCGCCTCCGAACGCACCCCCGAGCACACCGCGGCCCAGCTCTACAGCGAGCGCTGGATGTTCCACGGACCGGCGTTCCAGGGGGTCACCGAGCTCACCGCGATCGGCGACTCCCACGTTCGCGCCGTGCTCACCGCACCGCCCGCCCCCGGCGCTCTGCTGGACAACGTGGGCCAGGTCCTCGGGTACTGGATCATGGCGACCCGCACCGAGCGGACCGTGGTGTTCCCCGTGCAGATGCGGCAGATGCGCTTCTACGGGCCGCACCCGCGCCCCGGGACCGAGATGGAGTGCCTGGTGAGGATCGCCTCCCTCACCGACACCGTGCTCGAAGCCGACATACAACTGGTCGTCGAGGGCGAGGTGTGGGCGGAACTCACCGGCTGGCAGGACCGCCGCTTCGACAACGACCCGCAGACCAAGCCCGTCGAGCGCTTCCCCGAACGCAACACGCTCTCGCGCGCCCGGCCCGGCGGCTGGTCCCTCTGCCACGAGCGCTGGCCCGACCTCGCCTCGCGTGACCTCATCATGCGCAACTCCCTCAGCGGCGCCGAGCGGTCCGCGTACGAACAACATGCCCCGCGCGGCCGCAGACAGTGGCTGCTGGGCCGGATCGCCGCCAAGGACGCGGTGCGGCAGTGGCTGTGGGACCACGGCGAGGGGCCCGTCTTCCCGGCGGAGATCCGGGTGCTCAACGACGAGCAGGGCCGCCCGTACGTCACCGGCCTGCACGGCCGCACACTGCCCCCGCTGGACATCTCGGTGGCGCACCGTGCGGAGGCCGGGGTCGCGATCGTACGACCGCATGTCCCCGGCCCGGGGCCCGGAATCGACATCGAAGAGGTCACCGGGCGCGACGCGGAGACCCTTGCCACCGCCCTCGGCGAGGAGGAGCTCAAGCTCCTGCAAGCCCGGTGCGCCGCCACCGGAGAGTCCCAGGCGCTGTGGTTCACACGCTTCTGGGCCGCCAAGGAAGCGGTCGCCAAGGCGGAGGGCACCGGCTTCGGAGGGCGCCCGAGGGACTTCTCCGTGCTCGAAGCGGCCCCGGACCGGCTGCTGGTCTCAGGACGCCTCGAACGCGCCTACCCCGTGCGCTGCGAGCAGACCGGCAATCCCCCCGGACTGCCGGACAGGGACTACGTCGTGGCCTGGACGACGGGACCGACGGACGACGACGAGGAGAGCGATCAGTGAACACCAGTCAGCCGACCGGACCCGTGCGCGCCGACGAGAAGTCGGTACTCGCCGACATCGCCGGCATGCTCGCGACGCTCCTCGACGAGTACGGCCTGGAGGACGTCGAGATCGGCATGGAGACCAGGTTCAACCGCGACCTGGAACTGGAGAGCATCGACCTGGTCACCCTGGCGGGCCACCTGGAGGCCCGGTACGGCCAGCAGGTCAACTTCGCCGAATTCCTGGCGGGCATGGAACTCGACGAGATCATCGAACTTACCGTCGGCCGGCTCGTCGAGCACGTGGTCCAGTGCCTCAAAGCCACCGAGGTGAGCTGACCCATGGCGATGGTCGACACCGGTGACATCCAGCTGCACGTGCAGCGGCTGGCCCCCAGGAACGGCCGCCCCGCCACCGCCACCGTGGTGCTCATTCACGGACTCCTCACCGACAGCCTGGCCAGCTACTACTTCACCGTGGCACCGGCGTTCGCGGCGTCCGGGCTCGATGTCGTCATGTACGACCAGCGGGGCCACGGCCGCAGCGGGCGACCCGGGAGCGGCTACACCCTGGACACCTACGTCGACGACCTGGACGCGCTGCTCGACCGGCTGGAGGTGACCGGCCCGGTCCATCTGGTCGGCAACTCCTACGGAGGCACCGTCGCCTTCGGATACGCCGTCCGGCGGCCGGAGCGGGCGGCGAGCGTCTCGGTCATCGAGTCGGAGCCGGCGACCGAGGCCTGGGCGGCGAAACTGGGCGGCATCCTGCGGCGCGTCGTGACCGAACTGGCCCAGCACGAGGCCGACGCACTGGACTGGATCGCCGCGAACCGCAACCACAACACCGCGCGCCTGGCGAAGGGCGCGGCGCGGCTGGTGCGGGCCACCACCATCGCCAGTGACATCCCGGCCAGCCGGGTTCTGACCGAGCAGGAGATCCGGTCCGTGTCCTGCCCGGTACTCGCCATATACGGCGCCGAGTCGGACCTGGCGGAGCAGGCACCCTGGCTGGAGTCACTGCTGCCCGACTGCCGGACCGTCGTGGTGCCAGGGCACGAGCACTCGGTAATGGTCGAGGCCTCGGGCCTGGTCGGCGGACACATCCTGTCCCTCATCCACGGGCATGAAGGGGCATCAATGGCGGGAGTCGAGGCCCGGTGAGCGGATTCCTGTTCGTCGTGCCGCCCCTGGTCGGCCACATCAACCCGGCGGCGGGCGTCGCGGCCGAACTGGCCGCGCGCGGACACCGGGTGGCCTGGGTGTGCGCGGCCCCCGAACTCGTCGCACGGCTCGCCGGGGACGGGGCGGCGGTGTTCCCGTGTGCCGGGCCGGTACCGGGTTCGGGCGAGGGGGTGCGGCCACCGGAGATCCGGGGCCCGGAGGCGCTGAAGTTCCTCTGGGAACGGTTCCTCCTGCCGCTCGCGGAGGAGATGGCCCCCGGGGTCCGGGCGGCCATTGAGGAGTTCGGCCCCGATGTGGTCGTCGCCGACCAGCAGGCCCTCGCCGGCGGCCTGGTCGCCGAACGGCTGGGCGTGCCGTGGGCCACCTCGGCCACCACCTCGGCGGAGTTCACCGACGTGCTGGTGGGAATGCCCAAGGTCGGGGTCTGGCTCGAGGGGATCCTTCACGACCTGCGGGAGCGCATTGGCGATCCGTCGGGTACCGCCGACGCCCGGTTCTCCCCGCACCTCGTGCTCGCGTTCAGCACCCCGGAACTCGTCGGCCCGGGGGCCATGACGGGCGGGCAGATCCGCTATGTCGGCCCCTCGATCGCGGACCGCCCCGCCGCCCCCGGCTTCCCCTGGGACTGGCTCGATCCCGCCCGCAGCACGGTGCTCGTCACCCTCGGTACCGCCAACACCGACGTCGGAGCCCGCTTCCTCACCCAGTGCCTCGACGCGCTGCGCAGCCGCTCGGACCGGCTGCAGGCGGTGATCGTCGACCCGGCGGGCGCGCTCGGCGCCGCGGGTGCCGGTGCCGACAGCGACGACAAGGACGTCCTGATACTCCCCGGCGTCCCTCAACTCCCCCTGCTCGAACGGGTCGACGCGGTCGTCTGCCACGCCGGGCACAACACCGTGTGCGAGGCCCTGTGGCACGGCGTCCCCCTCGTGGTGGCCCCCATCCGTGACGACCAGCCCGTCGTGGCCGGGCAGGTCGCCGACGCGGGAGCGGGCATCCGGGTCAGGTTCGGCCGGGCCACCGCCGCCGGGCTCGGCGCCGCCATCGACGCCGTGCTCCACGAGCCCGGCTACCGTGTCGCGTCCGACCGGATCCGTACCGCCTTCCGCGCCGCCGGAGGCGCCCCCGCAGCAGCGTCCCACCTCGAAAAACTGGCCATCGGCGCGACCTCCAAGGCGGACCAATGAGTGACGAGCACGAGCCCGAGCCCCAGCCCGAGGCCCAGCCCGGCCCCAGCCGCGCCGAGCAGGTCGCCGCTCTGCGACCGGCCTACCAGGCCGACCTGGCCCGCGGCCTGGACCGCTTCTTCGAACCCGAACGCACCACCTGCCCCTGGTGCGGCTCGTCCCAGCTGAAGACGCGGCTGCGCACCACCGACCTGCTCCAGCACAAGCCCGGCCGTTTCACCCTCGACCGGTGCCAGGACTGCCGGCACACCTTCCAGAACCCGCGCCTGAGCGGCGAGGGGCTGGAGTTCTACTACCGCGACTTCTACGACGGGCTGGGGGAGAAGCAGCTCAGCAACACCTTCGCGGGACGGACCCAGATGTACCGGCAGCGCGCCGAGTCCCTGCTGCCCTTCGCCTCCGCCCCCAAGAACTGGCTGGACGTCGGCACCGGACACGGCCACTTCTGCGAGTCGGCCCGCACTGTCTACCCCGGGACGGCCTTCGACGGACTGGACTTCACCGACGGCGCCGAACTCGCCGAGCGCGCCGGACGGGTGGAGCGGGGCTTCCGCGGCAGCTTCGTCGAACTCGCGCCGGAAGTGGCCGGCAACTACGACGTGGTGAGCATGTTCCACTACCTGGAGCACAGCACGGAACCCGGCCTAGAGCTGGAAGCCGCGCACCAGGCGATCCGCCCCGGCGGCCATCTGCTGATCGAGGTTCCCGACCCCGACAGCCGCTACGCCCGCCTGCTCGGCCGCTGGTGGCTGCCCTGGCTCCAGCCGCAGCACCTCCACTTCGTCCCGGTGGCGAACCTGCGCCGCAGGCTGACCGACCTCGGCTTCACGGTGGTGGCCGAACAGCACGCCGAGCCGCACGACCCCGTCGACCTGCTCGCCGCCACCTGGCTGGCGCTGGACGCGGTCGCCCCGCGCGACGACTTCCCCTGGCAGCCCGAGCGGCCGAACGCGTTCCGCCGCACGCTGCGCGGTGCGATGGTGCTCGCCGGTGTCCCGGCCCTGGTCCTGGGCACCCTCTTGGACCGGTTCGCCGTCAGACCCCTGTCACATCGGCTCGGCGTGTCCAACGCCTACCGCCTACTGGCCCGCCGCGACTAGGGCGCCTGCGGCGCTTTGCCCTCCCCGCCCCTTCCCGGCTGCGGCCGATATACGGCGGGCGCCGCGTGGGGGCTCCGCCCCAGACCCGCCGCCTACGCCCTGGCGGGCGTGGCGGGACCCCAGTCCTCAAACGCCGGACAGGCTGGATAGTGCGACCGTGGTGGGCAGGCGTTCCGCAGGGCGAGCGAAGCGAGATGGGGGCACCTCCTGGGGGCACCTCCCGGCCGAAGGTTGGGGGAGGTAGCTGGGGGAGGGTGGGCACAACGCGGCCACCGGCACGCACATGGCCAGGGGTCCAGGGGCGCAGCCGCTGGTTTCGGGAAGGGGCGGGTCAGGGGACAAGCCCGCCGGAGGCGCCACGCCGGACCCGGTAACGGTGCTCAGGGCGCCCGGTCGCCTTCGGAGACTGCGCAGGCATCCGGCAGCGGTCCGCCGTCGCCAGCGACGAGGAGGCCCGCGCCGCCCTGTGTCGCGCAGTAGAGCCCTGCCCGGTCTGCCGCAGCGCGGCTCCTCCGTCGCGCCCGGGGAGCCGACGAGCGCCTCACCGTAGATATAGTCGTGGTATGGCTCCTCCAGACGACGGAGTCGTACGGGTCGACAGCTGGATCTGGTCCGTACGGCTCACGAAGACACGTTCGCTGGCCGCCACGGCCTGCCGTGCCGGTCACGTCCGCGTCAATGGCGAGCGCGTCAAGCCGGCCCACGTGCTGCGGTCCGGGGACGAGGTGCGGCTGCGCGATGCCGGGCGCGAGCGGATCGTCGTCGTCTCGCGCATTGTGCGGAAGCGCGTCGGGGCCGCTGTCGCGGCGGAGTGCTTCATCGACAACAGCCCGCCGCCGCCACCGCGCGAGGAGACCGCGGTGGTCGCCCACCGTGACCGCGGTGCGGGTCGCCCTACGAAGCGTGACCGGCGCGAGATCGAACGCCTGCGTACCAGCTGAGCGAGGCGTCGATGCCGCCCCGGCGGTCGGCAGCGGACAACGCCTTCACCGTTCCACCCACCGCCATCACCATGGCCGCCTCCTGTCGGGAACCCTGTCTCCAGGATTCGGGCGCACACAGTCGTCGACAAGAGCGCAAGACCAGCGACCAGGAGCGAAAACAGCAGCTCACAGGTAGTGATTCGCACACGCACGCCCCCTGTCTGGGCAACCGCGCTCCCTCCGCCGAGCGGAATCAGTCCGACACTTATGGCATCAACCCCGCGACACCCTCGGCCGGGCCGTGGCCCGGCCCGCGCAGCGCGTCCATCAGCGCGCTGAGCTCCACCAGGTCATCGGTGCGAAACGGGCACCGCCCCGCAGCCGCCACCACAAGCGGATCCACCGGTGCCTCGTCCGTCCACTCCGTTGGGATCCTGGCCCGGCCACCGGACCCGTCGAGGTAGTGCATCAGTTCCCCGCGCCAGCCGAGACGGGCTCGATGAACTCCAACTCCCGCCAACGCTGTGAGCGAGGCGTTCAACAGCCTCCTGAAGGTCGAGTACGTCTACCGGCACACCTTCGCCACCCGGGCCGAGGCCCGGATCAGGATCGCCACCTGGATCACCGACTTCTACAACGCCAGGCGGCTGCACAGCGTGTGCGACTACAAGAGTCCGTCGAGAACGCCGAAGCCCTGACGGCGGCGGATGCCGGACCGTGTGAGCACAATGCACAAAAGTACAGGCAAAGAGCTTAATGGCAACTTAAACACGAAACATGGAAGTTACCTGCGGGCCGTCCTAGCTTCAGAGTCCTCAGCGGCGAGGACGAAAGGAGACGGACATGACGGCTGTACGCAGTGACCAGGCGGTGGGCCCGGCGCCCGATCCGGGCGCCAAGGCGCCGGGGCGTGAGAGCGCCGGCATTGAACTGTTGGGTGTGACAAGGCGCTTCACCTCCCCGGCGGGAAAGCTGTTCACCGCGCTTCGCGATGTGAACTTCACTGTCGAGCCGGGCCAGTTCTGCGCGGTGGTAGGACCGACCGGCTGCGGCAAGTCGACGACTTTGGGCATGGTGGCCGGTCTCGACAAGCCGAGCGGCGGCACCGTCCGCGTCGGCGGCAAGGAGGTGAACGGGATCACCGACGGCGTCAGCTTCATGTTCCAGCAGGACGCCCTCCTGCCCTGGAAAACGGTGCTCGCCAATGTGGCGCTCGGCCCGATATTCCGTGGTGTCGGCAAGAAGCAGGCGCAGGCCAACGCCCGGGAGTGGCTGGGCCGGGTGGGCCTGCGCGGGTTCGAGGACCACCACCCGCACCAGCTCTCCGGCGGTATGCGCAAGCGCGTCGCCATGGCCGCCGCGCTCATCAACGAGCCGTCGATCCTGCTGATGGACGAGCCGTTCGGGGCACTGGACGTGCAGACCAAAGCGATCATGTCGAACGAGTTGCTCGGCCTCTGGGAGGAGCTCAAGCCCTCGGTCCTCTTCATCACCCACGACCTGGAGGAGGCCGTCGCCCTCTCCGACCGCGTGGTCGTGATGACCTCCGGGCCCGGCACGATCAAGGGTGTCTACGACATCGACCTGCCGCGCCCACGCGGTGCGGTGCAGGAGATCCGCTTCGACCCGCGCTTCCTCGAACTCCACCACCAGATCTGGGAGTCGCTCAAGGACGAGGTGCAGCGCGCCTACGCGCTGACCGGCGGCACCTCGGGCACCTCGAAGGCGGAAGGAGACCGCTGATGAACACCACGTCCGAGTCCAAGGAGCGGGAGATGCAGACCCCCGACCAGGTGCGCTCCGTGCTGCAGTCCGAGATCGCCGCCGACGAGGCCACCGTCAAGGCCAGGGCGCTGCGCCAGGCCCGCAACCGCAAGATCAAGGTCAACGTCGGCCGGGCGCTCCTCGGCATCTTCGTGGTCGGCGGCTGGCAGCTCTTCACGCAGTGGAAGATCATCGATCCGTTCTTCTTCGGCCAGCCGTCCGGCATCGTCAAGCAGTTGGGGGACTGGTTCCAACATGGCACCTCGTTCGGCTCCATCTGGACGCAGATCGGCGTCACCATGGAAGAGGCCCTGCTGGGCTTCGTCTACGGCGTCCTGGGCGGTGTCGTGCTGGGCGTGCTGCTCGGCCAGGTGCGCTTCCTGGCTGATGTGATCGGGCCGTACATCAAGATCGTCAATGCCGTGCCG
Source organism: Actinacidiphila oryziradicis (assembly GCF_005047355.1). Classification (GTDB taxonomy): domain Bacteria; phylum Actinomycetota; class Actinomycetes; order Streptomycetales; family Streptomycetaceae; genus Actinacidiphila; species Actinacidiphila oryziradicis. The sequence goes on along the minus strand of NZ_SUMC01000014.1, from coordinate 95,290 downwards.
CGCATCGTGCTCGGCTCGATCTTCTTCGTCTGGCTCGGGCTGGGCACCCCCGCGAAGGTTCTGCTGGCCTCCGTCCTCGTCTTCTTCGTCGTCTTCTTCAACGCCTTCCAGGGTGTCCGTGAGGTCGACCAGGTCTTCGTCAACAACGCCCGCGTCCTCGGCGCCTCGCGGCTGCAGATCACCCGCCACGTGGTGCTGCCCTCGGCGTTCACCTGGATCACCGCGAGTCTCCACGTCGCTTTCGGCTTCGCCGTCATCGGCGCGATCGTCGGCGAGTTCCTCGGTGCCCAGCAGGGCCTGGGCCTGGTCATCTCCGACGCTCAGAACCACTTCAACCCCAACGGCGTATTCGCGGCGATGGTGATCATCGGCATCATCGCGCTCACCGCCGAAAGCGGGATCAGCCTCCTGGAGAAGAAGCTGCTCGCCTGGCGCCCCCCGTCCTCGACCGAGGTCGCGGGTCTCTGAACCGACTGAAACTCAGCTCTCGATCCACCCTCACCGTACAAGGGAGTACCGGTCATGTTCACCACCAAGCTCACCAAGAGAGCCCGCCGCACCCTGGCCCTGGCGACGACGGGCGGTCTGCTCGCCACCCTCGGGCTGACGGCCTGTGGCTCCTCCACCAGCAGCTCCAGCAGCTCCAGCAGTTCCAGCGGCGGCGGCAGCCTGCCGAAGGTCTCCATGATGGTCGGCGGCATCGACAAGCAGATCTACCTGCCGTACGAGCTGGCCCAACAGCTCGGCTTCTACAAGAAGTACGGCGTCAACATGCAGCTCAGCACCGAGACCTCGGGCGGTGTCGGCGCCGAGACCGCGATGGCATCCGGCCAGGTCGACATGGCCGGTGCCTGGTACATCCACACCTTCGACTTCCAGGCCAAGGGCAAGGACGTCATCAACCTCGCCCAGCTCAGCGGCGCCCCCGGCGAGCGCGTGATGTGCTCGAAGAGCTCGGGCGTCACCACTCCCGCGGACTTCAAGGGGAAGAGCATCGGTGTCACCGACCTCGGCTCCGGCACCGACGACCTGATCCAGCAGGTGGCCGCGCACTACAACCTGTCCACCACCCAGTTCCACCGGGTGGGTGTGGGTGAAGGCTCCACGCTGCTCGCCGCCCTGCAGCAGAACCGGGTCGCCTGCGCCATCACCACCCAGCCCACGGTCAGCGCCATCGAGAAGGCCGGGGCGGGCACCTCCGTCCTCGACCTCTCCAGCTCGGCGGGCGCCACCAAGTGGCTGGGCGGCACCTGGCCGGCGGCCGGCGTGCTCACCCTGAACAGCTGGGCCCAGTCGCACAAGGACACCGCGCAGAAGGTGGTGGACGCGCTGGTCGCGACGATGCACTGGATCAACACCCACACGGCCGCGGACATCGCCAACGCGCTGCCCGCGTCCTACACCAACAACGGTCTCATCACCAAGGCCGTTTACACCACCGCGCTCGCCCAGGACAAGGGCCAGTTCCTGCCGGACGGGATGATGCCCGCCAGCGGCCCGGCAACCGTCGAGGCCACCGCGAAGATCTCCGGGGTCGACGTGAGCAAGGTCAAGGTGAGCGACACCTACACCAACCAGTACGTCATCGCAGCCAACAAGCTGGAGGGCTTCAAGGTCAGCGGCGGCTGACCCCGACCACGTAACCAGCGTCGGATCCAGTCCTGGACAGCCTGGATCCGACGCTGGTTACGGCACCTCTCCGGCCGCCGCCCGGTGCCCCGAGCCCGGGTGCCGGCCGTTCTTCCTGTGCCGGCTGACCCGCCCCGTGTCGGACAGCCCCGCGAACCAGGTCGGGAGGGCGCCGGGTGGCGGCCAGGATCTGGACTGCGCCTCCGGCACAAGCACGTTATGCGCGTTCTGCTCAGCGGTCAGGGGCTGGGCAAATCATCCCTGACCAGTGATAATCGCTCCACGGGCGTGGCAATGGTGCCAGTCGAGAGTCAAGCGGTGAGAGACGATGTTCCCAAGGACACCAAGACGGCGCCAAGGCCGAAGGCTGTCCACCCGGATCCTGGCCAGTCAAGTGGCGATCCTCGCAGTGACCAGCGTGATCGGCTTCATCCTGTTCGCCTGGGCGCAGCGCGCTCAACTCGACAACGAGTACGAGCAGCGCGCGCTGTCCATCGCCCAGGTGGCGGCCGGGGACCCGCAGATCCGCGAGGGCATGACAGACCCAGCCAGCGGATCCCTTGTGCAGGCGACCGCCGAGCGGATCGCCCACTCCGCCGGGGCCTCCTACGTAGTGGTGATCGACCTGAACGGCATCCGGCACTCCCATCCGGTTATCGGACTCGTCGGGCGGCGGGTCGCCGAACCGATCGTCGTACTCGACGGGAAGGGACACGTAGGCATCGACCAGGGGGCCACCGGTCGATCGGCCAACGGGAAGGCACCGCTCCTGGGCCCCTCGGGCGGCGTGATCGGCGAGGTCTCGGTCGGTATCCCGGAGAACAACGCCGCGGGAAAGCTCTGGCGGGAACTGCCCACCTTCGCGCTGTACGCCGGCATCGCCCTCGCGGTCGGCTGCGCCGCCTCGTACGCGCTGGCCAGGCAGCTCAAGCGGTCCACGTTCGGCCTGGAACTGGAGGAGATCGCCGGGCTGCTGCAGGACCGGGAGGCGATGCTGCACGGCATCAGGGAAGGCGTGATCGCCTTCGACCCGCGTGGCAGGATCACCCTGGTCAACGACGAGGCCCGGCGGCTGCTGCAGATCGACACGGCGCTGGGCTTGCAGCCGAAGGAGGTCCTCCCGGAAGGCCGCCTGCGCGATGCCCTGGACGGCACCCTCACCGGCAACGATCTCACCGTGCTCACTGACCGGTACTGCCTGGTCGTCAACCGGATGCCGGTCGGGCTGCACGGGCGCGAACTCGGGGCGGTGGTGACCGTGCGCGACCGCACCGAGATGGTCGGACTGCTACGCGAGCTGGACTCGGTGCGCGGGCTCACCGACGCCCTGCGCGCCCAGCAGCACGAGTTCGCCAACCGCATGCACATCCTTGCCGGGCTCCTGGACCTGGGTGAGCACGAGGCTGCTTTGGAGTACGCGGTGGAGTCGGCCGGAGCCGAACCCGCCTTGACGGAGTCGGTACGGCAACGAGTCGGCAACCCTCTGATGGTCGGACTGATCGTGGCGAAGTCCACGGTCGCCGCCGAGCGCGGGGTGAGGATCACCCTTACCGAGGAGTCGCAGTTCGGTGAGCAACCGCCTCATCTGCGCGGGCTGCTCACCATCGTCGGCAACCTTCTGGACAACGCGGTGGACGCGGCGGTGTCCGAAGCTGCTGCACCGGGAGCCGCACATGTGCGCCTGTCGCTCCTGGAGACGCGATCCGCGATCACGGTCCAGGTCGCGGACTCGGGTCCGGGCGTGCCGTCCGAAGCCGTCGAATCGATCTTCGAGGACGGTTGGTCGACCCGGCCGGACCGGGGAACGGCACGGCGTGGCCTCGGGCTGGCCCTGGTCAATCGACTCGTTCAGCACCACGGCGGGACGATCACGGTGAGCAGGGGGGCCGGCGCCGTGTTCACCGTCACGCTTCCGCTGTACGACAGCGACCCGGCCCCTGCCGCTCAGATCGCCAAGGCAAACCTGTTCGAACTTGCAGCGTTGGGAGACGATCGCTGGTGATCAGAGTTCTGGTCGTGGACGACGACTTCCGAGTCAGCGGCATCCACGCCCGTTACGTGGCCCGCACCGAGGGATTCGAGGCGGTCGGTCAGGCATCGACGGTCGAGATGGCCGTGCTGGCGGCTCGCGAACTCCAGCCGGATCTGCTGCTTCTGGACGTCCACCTGCCCGACGGAAGCGGACTCGATGTGCTGCACCAGCTGACCGGCAACGCGGGGGGTGCCCGGCCCGACGCCATTGTGATCACTGGAGCACGGGACGTGGCCACGGTCCGTTCGGCGATGAAGCTCGGTGCGGTGGGGTACCTGGTCAAGCCGTTCGGCTTCGCCGCGTTCAGCGAGCGGCTGACCGCCTTTCGGGAACTGCACGACCGCGTCCACTCACTGGGCCTGGCCGCAGAGACCGACCAGGCCGAAGTCGACGCCCTGTTCAGCGTCGTCCGTCCCGCGCCCGTGCCGCAGGCGCCGGCGAAGGGACTCTCCGCCCCTACCCTCGCGCTGGTCCGCGAGGCGGTGCGGGAACGCGACCTGTCGGCAGCAGAGGTCGCCGAGGCGACCGGGATCTCCCGCCCCACCGCGCAGCGCTATCTGTCCTATCTGGTCCGCCAAGGGCTGGCTCACCTGGAGTTCCGCTACGGCGCCGCCGGCCGCCCCGAACACCGCTATCGCGCGGCGGTCTGACCGGGTGCAATCGGCGCGGCCCTGGCCGACATGGCGTGCGGGCTGCCCCGGCCGGACCTGGACTTCCTGTCCCCGGCCCGGCTGTTCAGCCCCGGAAGACCGACTGCGAGCGGCGCTCGTACCACGCGGCCAGATGCCTGCCCGAGCTGATGATGTGCGCGTGCATGGCGTCCCGGGCCCGGTCCGCGTCACCGGCGGCCAGCGCGGTGATGATCGCGTCGTGCTGCTGGACGTTCTCCTGCCGGTGCCGCTCGTTCTCGGTGAGGACCAGCGACGAGACGTTGCGCGGGAAGCTCTCGTTGACCTGGGCCACCATTCTGACCAGCCAGGCGTTGTCGGCGGCGGCACATACAGTGGTGTGGAACTCGTCATTGGCCTTCGCCGTGACCGGAGAGCCGCCCTCCCCGAGGGCGGCGCGCAGCACCTCGTTGTGGTGCCGCAGGCGGTCGAGCTCGGCGGAGGAGAGCCGGTCGGCGGCGCGGCGCGCGGCCAGGCCCTCCAGCTCGGCGCGTACCTCGTACGCCTGCCGCACCTCCCACGGCGCGGGCACCCGGACAACGGCGCCGCGATGGGGATGGACCTCGATGAGGCCGCCGTGCTGGAGCTGGCGCAGGGCCTCACGCACAGGAGTGCGGCTCACCCCGAACTCCCCGGCCAGCGCTGCCTGGCGGAGCGGGGCGCCGATCGCGAACTCACCGCTCATGATCCGATCCCGGATGCTGGCCGCGATCTCGTCGACGAGGGGGGCTTCGCCGGTCTCTGGGGTCATCGGAGTGTGTCCGGCCTTTCGGTCATTCGGCCCGGTCCGGGCACGACTGCGGGGGGAGTGTGTCACGCACATCCGGGTGGATCAACTATGGCGATTTTGGATCCAAGATGATTCTATATGTATCCAGTAGCAGGTTGCAGTGGACTTGGCAAGGGCGCTCGACATCTCCGTGCCGATCAGGCCCGGGATGCTGCACTGGGGTCGCCGCCCCGAGATCGAGATCGTGGAGTCACGGGCCGATGGTGCTGTCTCGAACGTGAGCAGATGGCGCATCGGGGCACACACCGGCACGCACATCGACGCACCGGCCCACTTCGTCGACGGTGGCAAGACCGTCGACCAGATCGACCTGGCCGCGCTCAACGGACCGGCCCGGGTCCTGGACCTCACCCACGTCGAGGAGCAGATTACCGCCGCGGACCTGGACACAGCCGGTCTTGGCGACATCGGCGACGAGGTCCGGGTGCTGCTGCGGACCACCAACTCCGCGACCGTGTTGCGCACTCCGTGGAAGTCCGCCGCGTGGGTCGGCCTGGCACCCGGCCTACGCCCGCCGGGTCGCGCCCAACGTGGCTGTCACCACCCACCAGCACTTCTTCGCGGTCCGGCTCGACATGGCCGTCGACGGCCCGCTGTGCCGGCTCAAGGAGGTCACCGCCCAGCCCGAGCCGGACCGGGCGCTGGACCCGTACGGGAACGCCTGCCGTACCCTCTCCACACCGATCGCCAGCGAGGCCGCGGCGGGCCGGCGCAATGACGCCGACCGGGCGCTGCACTGGCGGATCGAGAGCGCGCAGGCGCGCAACCGGATGGGCGAGGCCACCGCGTACCGGCTGCACGTCGAGAACACCGCGACGCTGCCGGTGCGCGAGGACGGTTCAGGTCTCCTGGGGTGAGGGGGTGGTTGGGGTGGGGGTGTTGCGGGTGATGGCTGCCCCGTTCGTGGCGCCGGGGCCTTCCGGGGTGTCGGTCCGTACCCGGCTGCGGCTGACCGCTGATGAGGAGCGGGGGCTGCGTGCGGTGGGCGGGCACCTGGGCGGCTTGGCGTCGGGTGACATGGCGCGGCGGTGCCGGGACGGGCTGGGGCACGACAAGGACACGTGGGCGGCGCGGAAGCGCGCGCTGACCGCCGCCTCCTCATCGCGGTGGGCCGGAAGTATCACCAAGGCCAGCCATGACCAGTGGGCGCTGGCGCGGCGGGGGCAGGCCGCGCACCCGCCCGGCGCCCGCTTGGAGCCCTTCGCGCCGATGGGCTGCGACAGGCGGTGGGTGAGGGTGGCGATACCAGCATCCAGGTCTTTCAGGTCCGGCGGGCCAAGATCGCGGCAGACACCACCGCGGGCCGGGTCCGGGTGGTGCGCGGCGGCAAGACGAGCGCTGGTATCTCACGGCCTGCTGGCAGCCCGCCCCGGCGCCGCAGCTCTCTGTGGAGGCCGCGCTGGCGGCCGGCTGCATCGGCGTGGATGCCAACGATGATCACCTGGCCTCCTGGCAGCTCGACGTCCACGGCAATCCCGTCGGGCAGCCGCACCGGTTCTTCTACGACCTGTCGGGCACCGCCGGTCACCGTGACGCGCAGATCCTCCCCCAAACTTCGTCCGGGGGCGCCCCCATCGCCCTGACCCGGCTGCTGCACTGGGCCCGCCGCACCGGCGTGAGCGCGATCGTGGTCGAGGACCTGGACTTCGCCGAATCAAAGACCCGTGAGAGGCACGGCCGCAAGAAGCGGTTCCGGCAGCTCATCTCCCGCTTCCCCACCACCAAGCTCCGCACCCGCCTGGTGACCATGGCCGCCGAACGGGGCATCGCCATCGTCGCCGTCGATCCGGCGTACACCTCCCGCTGGGGCGCGCGGCACTGGCTCACCCCGCTGCGCGCCACCCACCCCCAGACCACCGGTCACGACTGCGCGAGCATCGTGATCGGACGGCGCGCCCAAGGACATCCGGCCCGGCGTCGGACGCCACCGCCCCCGCACCACCAGAGCGATGGTGCCGGGCATCGGAGCGCCCAGGCCCGGCCAGACGCCCTCGGGCGCGAGGAAACCCGCCCACCTCGGACCGGACCACCCGCACGACGGGTGCCGCCACCAGGTACGCGAACGCGGGCGACCAGCGCATCCAGCCGTTCGGCGTCGGCGGGGTCCTTGTAGCCGTCGCGGTAGTAGCCCCCGCATCGCGGCACACCGCACACCGCGCCCCGGCCGCTCAGCGCGGTGTGCGGTGTGCCGCGATGCGGTCCCGGTACCAGGAGTACGAGGCCTTGGGCGTGCGTGCCTGGGTGTCGTAGTCCACGTGGACCAGGCCGAAGCGCTGGTGATAGCCCTCGGCCCACTCGAAGTTGTCCAGCAGTGACCAGGTGAAGTAGCCCCGGACGTCGACGCCTTGGGCCACCGCCTCCGCCACCGCGTCGATGTGCGAGGACAAGTACGAGATCCGGGCCTGGTCGTCCACCACGCCGTCGACCATCTCGTCCGGCTGGGAGCAGCCGTTCTCGGTGACCCAGACCGGAGGCAGCGCATCGCCGTAGCGGTCCTTGAACGCCACCAGCAGCTCGGTCAGGCCGTCGGGGACGACCGGCCAGTCGAAGGCGGTGCGCTCGTACTCCTCCTTCGGCTCGGCCATGTCGAAGGGCAGGCCCGCCTCGGGGCCGGGGGCCGTGATCCAGGTCGGGTTGTAGTAGTTGATCCCGAGGCCGTCCAGCGGCGCGGCGATGACGGCCAGATCGCCGTCGCGGACCACGCCGCCCAGGTCCTCGCTCCTCCCGTACGCGGACATGTCGGGGTAGCGTCCAAGCAGCAGCGGGTCGTTGAACAGCCGGTTGTGCAGGGCGTCATAGGCCTGCGCGGCGGCGCGGTCGGCCTCGTCCGCGCCGGGGAGCAGCCGGACCGGGGTGCAGTTGTTGGTGATCAGCACCTCGCTCGCGCCGTGTTCGCGCAGGGCCGCCGCCGCCAGGCCGTGGCCGAGCAGTTGGTGGTGGGCGGCGGGCAGCGCGTCCACCATGAGGGCCTGGCCGGGCGCGTGCACGCCGAAGGCGTAGCCGAACGCCATGTGGATGAAGGGCTCGTTGAGGGTGATCCAGCGGCCCACCCGGTCGCTGAAGCGCTCGGCGAGGATCCCGGCGTACTCGGCGAAGCGGTACGCCGTGTCGCGGTTCATCCAGCCGCCACCGTCCTCCTCGAGGGCCTGCGGCAGGTCCCAGTGGAAGAGGGTGGGGACGGGGGTGATGCCGGATTCCAGCAGCTCGTCCACCAGGCGGTCGTAGAAGCCCAGGCCGCGTGGTTCGACGGCGCCGCGGCCCTCGGGCTGGATCCGGGTCCAGGCGAAGGAGAAGCGGTAGGCGTCCACGCCGAGGCCCTTCAGCAGGGCGACGTCCTCGTGGCAGCGGTGGTAGTGGTCACAGGCCACCGCGCCGGTGTGGCCGTCGCGGACGACACCGGGGCGGGTGGTGAAGGCGTCCCAGATGGAGACGCCCTTGCCGTCCTCGGTCGCGGCGCCCTCGATCTGGTACGCGGCGGTGGACGCTCCCCAGCTGAAACCGGCGGGGAGCTGCGGGGGTTGCGGTGCTGACATCGGCGGTCCGATCCTTGCCCCGGGCGGGAGAAATGTGAGTGGCGCTCACGTTAGTCCTTCGCCGACCGTGTGCTCAATGGGGCAGAGTGGTGTCATGCAGGCTTCCCTCCCCGCTGACGGTCCGGTGCGCCGCCGTCCCGTCCAGCAGCGCAGTCAGGAACGCGTGGAGCGGATCCTGGACGCTTGCGCCGTCCTCCTTGACGAGGTCGGTCACGGCGGCCTCACCACCAAGGCCATAGCCCTCCGTGCCGGGGTGCCCATCGGCACGCTCTACCAGTTCTTCCCCAACCTCCAGGGACTGCTGGGCGCGCTGGCCCACCGCAACCTGGAGCAGTACATCGACCGGCTCGCCCGCCGGACCGAGGCCGAACGGCCCGCGCACATCGGCGCCCTGGTGGATCTGGCGGTGGAGGAGTACGTCGCCATGCGCCGTGCCCTTCCCGGTTTCGGCGTGGTGGACTTCGGCCTCGTCGGCGGCGACGATTCCGGCAGCATCCACCTGCTGGACGCCGTCCTGGACAACAACGCCGCCGTCGCCGAACGACTCTGGGTCTTCGGCGCCGACCTCCTCGCCCCCGGCGCTCCGGGCGCCGGGCAGGACCGCTCCGCCGTCCGCACCGCCATGCGCGTCGCACTCGAATGTGCCGACGCCGTCCTCCGCCTCGCTTTCCGCACGGATCCCCAGGGCGATTTGGCCCTGATCGCCGAATGCAAGCGCCTCCTGCGCGGCTATCTCGGCGGCGAAGCCCGCCGGGAATGAATCCCCGTTCCGGGTCTCCTGCTCGAAGGCGTGGCCGGCCTGCGGGAAGGCGAAGTCCGCGCGAGGGGGTCCGACGAGCTGGACCCCGACCGGCAGGCCCCCGGCCGTGCAACCGCCGGGGCCGCTGAGGGTGCGGCCTTCTGCGACGGGCACAACATGTGGGGCCTGGCCCTGGGCCCGCTCACCGGACAACTGCTCGCCGAGTCGATCGCGACCTGCACACCCGCTCCCGAGCCGGCCCCCCGGCACCCGCTGCGCCAGGCACTGGGGACCAGGATGCGGCTGAACACTCACCGTGGTTCTATGTCGCTGTTGGTAATCAACGGGTCTGCGGCCGGCCGCGGCCCGGATTCCAAGACGCTTCGCTCCACCGTGCTCCTTCCGAGAGGGAAAGGCATGACTGACGACAGGCTCCGTGCCCAGGAAGACCAGTGGCGCGGCGATGGGTGTCCGGCCAGTCTCTTCGCCCGTCGGTCATTCCTTCAGGGCACAGCCGCGGGTGTCGTCGGGGCGGCGGGTGGAAGCCTGCTGGACGGTAACGCGGCCCTCGCCGACGGGGCGAACGGCAAGCAGGCGAGCGGGAAGCTGATCCCGTTCCACGGACGCCACCAGGCGGGCATCGCCGATGCTCCACAGTCGGTCGGGGCGTTCACCTCCTACGACGTGACCGCCTCCGGCCGTACGGAACTCACCTCGCTGTTCCGCACGCTGACCGCGCGGGCCCGCTTCCTCACCGCCGGCGGGACGGGGCCGAAGGCGTCCCCGGACGCACCGCCACCGGACAACGGCATCCTGGGACCCGGGGTCGTGCCGGACGATCTCACCATCACCGTCGCCGTCGGCGCGTCCCTCTTCGACAGCCGCTACGGATTGCGTGCGCGCAAGCCTGCCCAGCTCAAGACCATGACGCCGTTTCAACACGACGACCTCGACTCCACCCTGTCCCAGGGCGACCTGCTGCTACAGGTGTGCGCCGGACACCGCGACACGACGGTGCACACGCTGCTCGACATCCTGGAACACACCAAGGGCGCGATGAAGGAGCGCTGGCGCTTCCACTGCCAGCGCAATCCGCCGCGTCCCACAGGTATTCCACGGGACTGGTTCGGCTTCAAGGACGGCATCACCAACCCGGACACCTCGAACACTTCCCAGATGGACCAACTGGTCTGGGCGCAGCCGCACACCGCCGAGCCCGCCTGGGCGGCGGGCGGCACCTACCAGGTGGTGCGCGTCGTGCACTTCTACCTCGAAGCGTGGCAGAAGGTATCCGTCGCCCAGCAGGAGCGGATCTTCGGGCGACGCAAGATCAGCGGCGCCCCCATGTACGCCGTGTCCGACGATGCCTCGGACACCCTCGATCCCATCTACACCAACGACCCTCAGGGCCTGATCACCGCGCTGAACTCCCATGTCCGCCTCGCCAATCCGCAGACCCCGGATACCGCGGCGACCAGCACCATCCTGCGTCGCAGCTACGACTACGAGCGGAGCCCCGACGTCAACGGCGGCCTGGACCTGGGGCACGTGTTCTGCTGCTTCCAGCGCGAGCTCAACACGTACGTCGCCATGCAGACCCGGTTGGAGGCCGAGGCGCTGGTGCCGTACATCAGTCCGCGGGGCGGCGGCTACTTCTTCGCCCTTCCGGGCGTGCGCGACGACAAGGACTACTACGCCCGCGGGCTGCTGACCTGACCGCTGATTCCGGGCCGGCCGTGCGAGAGGCGAGAGCCGGCCCGGGCCACCGTTCGACGTTCCGTGATGTGCCCAGGAGGCGAGATGCATTTCCCCCGGCGAACCCGAACCGCCGCCGACCGGCAGCGCAGCAAGGTTTTCCGGCCACTGCTGTGGACCGGCATCGGGCTCGTGGCGGCCTCCGGTCTGCTCGCCGTGTGGCTTCTCCAGGCGTCGTCCCCGGAGCCCTCCGCCAACGCGCTCGCGGCTACCGGCGGCCATGTGTATGTCACCAACCAGCTCGACAACACCGTCTCCGTGATCGATGGCCGGACCAACAAGGTCGTCGCGACCGTACCGGCAGGCAAAGCCCCCGAGGGCATCGCAATCGCCCGGGACGGCAGGCACGCGTACATCGCCGACAACGGATCGGCCGCGGTCTCGGTGCTCGACACCCGGACCAACAAGATCGTCGGGACTGTGCCGGTCGGGAAAAGCCCCACTGGTGTCCGCTTGAGCCCGGACGGCAAGACCCTCTACGTTGCCAACGGCGGTTCGAACAGCGTCTCGGTGCTCGACACCCGGACCAACCATGTCACCGCGTCCGTCCCGGTCGGCGTCTCTCCGGTGAGCGTGGCGGTCAGTCCCGACGGTGCCACGGCCTATGTCGCCAACACCGGGTCTCGGAGCGTGTCCGTCATCGACACCCGTACGCATCGGGTCGTCCGGGACCTTCCGGCCGGCAACTCGCCGGTAGGCGTCGCCGTGACCCCGGACGGCGGATCGGCCTACGTCGCCGATGAGACGGCAGCGAAGGTGTCGGTCGTGGGAATCAAGAGCCGCACGGTCGTGGCGACCGTGCCGGTCGGCGAGGGCCCCTTCGACGTGGCGCTGGCCCCCGACGGCTCGAAGGCCTACGTCGCCGTTCTCGGCCCGGGCAATGTGTCCGTGGTCGACACCCGCAGCCACCGCGTCTCCGCGACCGTTTCCTTGGGCCCCCCGGGCACCGACCCGTTCAACGTGGCGGTTACCTCCGGCGCGGTGTACGTCACGAACCAGGGAGCGGGCACGCTCGCGGTCATCAACCCCAAGACCCTCAAGGTCGTCGCAACCACCACGGTCGGCACCAGCCCGTTCGGCGTGGCGGTGAGTCCGTGACGACAGGCCCCAGGACCCTGGTCGCGGCCCGTTACCCGGCGGAGGCGGAGGGACCGCCACCCGCAGGCCGCAGCACGTCCAGGGCCGTGACGGCCACATGGAGCCGAGCACGCTGTTTCCCGGATTCCAAGTCGCAGCCCAGCAGGTGCTCGGTGCTCCGCAGGCGCTGGTGGAACGTCTGCCGGGACTGGTCGCCACGTCGCCTGCTGGAAGGAGCGGGCGCCCTGTGCGATGTCCGCGACCTCGGAACCGACACTGACCACCGCCTGCGGACGGAAGGCACGAACGCTGCGGCTCAGCCGTTCGACGACCGGCCGCCAGGGGCGCGCGAGGCCCAGCGCCATCCGAGACTCCAGCGCCCCCGCTCGCTCTCACTCCAGGCGCCGGGTGCGATCTCCGTGGCGGTGTCGGCGACCATCCGGCCCCACTGCTCCAGCTTTCCGGCGTCGTAGCGGGAGTCCGGCATGGAGATGGCGCACACGTCCGGCAGGGCCTGGTTGCGGTTGAGCGCGTATTAGAGGCCGCGCGAATAGGTGGGGCGGCCTCTTAGTCCTGCCGTACGCGGGGGAGCTCGGCCCGCAGTTCCTGCGGGTCGGTGATGGCGGAGTCGCCGTAGCTCTCCAGCCCGCCGTCGATGACGGCGTCGACGTCCGCTCTCGGGAGGTGGGCGGGCACCACATGTCCGGTCGCGGTGGCGAGGTGTCGCCGACCTGGTGGTAGGTGCGCACCGTCTGGTCGCAGTCGACCCGGTCGACCATGACGACGCAGTGCGGGACGGACAGGTGGATCGTCTCATTGACGGCGTCCCGGGCCATGGCCGAGGTCATGGACGGCCACCCGGAGACCGACCCGCTGCGCGGCCTCGGCTTCCCGAAGGTGCCGGTCCCCTTCTACAACGGCACCGCCTGGTTCCTGCCGTTCGCCGGCGCGTACTACAAGGCCAAGGACCGTCTGCGCTGAGCATGCCGCCGCCGGGCCCGCGCCGATGCCGCGAGTCCGGCGCACACCCCGTTTACGGATCAAGTATTGATCGGGATTTGCCCTGCGCTTACTTCGTGGAGGCCGGTGCCACGTGCTCAGGTTGTGTACAGGTTTGCCGTCGCATTCTTGGCACGACCATGGACGCACCTTGCACCTGCACCACGCGCCTGCGAAGGAAATGCGCGGGAATTGAAAGGCCGATCCCATGTACACCCCCACTCAGGGCCGCCCGGCGAGCACCGGGACTGCTGGAGCGACCGGCGCGAAGCCACTTCCGCGCGGCGCGGCGGCAGCTGCTCTTCCGCGACCCGCGGATGGCGGTGGGGGACAGTCCCCGAAACCTTGGAAACCCCGGACAACGCAGCCGAGGTACGAACTTCCGGTGCTGCTGCTCATAGCGGCGACCGCCGCCGTGCTCTTTACATGGGGCATCGACCAAAGCATTTATCATGTGTTCTACGCGAGCGCGGTACGCAGTATGACCGACAACCCGGTCGCGTTCTTCTACGGCTCGTTCGACCCGGGAAACTCCATCACCCTCGACAAGCTGCCCGGCTTCATGTGGCCGCAGGCCGTCTCGGCCATGCTGTTCGGCTTCCATGGGTGGTCGTTGGTACTGCCTCAAGGGATCGAGGGCATCGGCTGCGTACTCCTTCTCCACCTGCTGGTACGCCGCTGGGCAGGCGTGGTCCCCGGGCTGCTGGCAGCGGCATTCCTGACGCTCACCCCCGTGACCGTGGGGCTCGGGCGTTCCATCGTGGAGGACGCGCCGTTCGTACTTCTGCTGCTCCTCGCCGCTGAGGCCACCCAGCGGGCCGTCGAGCGGGCCCGGCTGCGCACGCTGCTGCTGGCGGCAGTCTGGGTGGGGGTGGCCTTCCAGTGCAAGATGGTGGAGGCCTGGGCGGTGCTGCCGGCGCTGGGCGTGACCTACCTGGTCGCCTCGCCCACCACCCTGCGCCGCAGGCTCGGCCATGTCGCGCTGGCAGGCGTGGTGACCCTCACGGTATCGCTGTCCTGGATCGCGGTCGCCGCCGTGACACCCGCCCAGGACCGCCCCTACATCGACGGCACCACCAACAACTCGGCCCTCAGCATGGTCGTTGGCTACAACTTCCTGAACCGGTTCGGCACGGTCGGTGTCGACGCGGCCAAAACGGGCAGCATCAGCGCTGTCCAGGGCAGCGCACAGACCGCGGCCCACACCAGCCACCCCGCGATGGGCAACAGCGTGCTGAAGATGTTCAGCCCGGGGCTCGCCTCGCAGACAGGATGGCTGTACCCGCTGGCCGCGCTAGGGCTTGTCTGGGGCCTCGCCGTCGCATGGCGGCGCCGTGCGGCCCGCACGGACCGGGTGTTCGCGGGCTACCTCATGTGGGGGGTGTGGCTCGCCACTTTCTTCACCGCTTTCAGCTTCGGCAGTGTGACGGGTCACACGTACTACATGGGTGTCGTCGCGGTGGCGCTGTGCGCGCTGAGCGGGGCCGGGCTCGCGCGGTGCTGGCAGGCCTGCCGGTCCGGTGGCCGACGAGCCTGGGTGCTGCCGGCGGTGACCCTTGTGAACGTCAGCTGGAGCGCGCTCCTGACCTTGGACTATCCTCGTTTCCTGCCCTGGCTGGCCCCCACCGCCATCGCGCTCTGCGTCCTCGCGCTGGCAGCGCTCGGTGCGGCCCGGCGGCCGAGCGTGCCCCACCGGCCGCGGATCGTCGCGGCCGGTCTTGTCGTCGGCCTCCTGTCGATCCTCCTCGTGCCGGCCGCCTGGTCGGCCTCGGCGCTTTCCCCGCGCTACAACACGATCGGCAGCATGGGCAGGGTCGGCCCCACCAGCAGGGTGGAACGCGGATCCGCCCGGCTCACCTCATCGCAGCGGCAAATGCTGACATACCTCGAGGCGCACCGGGGCGGAGCCAAGTACCTCGCAGCGGTGCCCAGTTGGAACGACGCCGCGGCCTACATCCTCTCGGCCAACGCTTCCATACTCCCCATGGGCGGTTTCACCGGCCAGGTACCGTTCCCCACGCTGGGCCAGTTCCGTCACCTGATCGGCTCCGGCGAGCTGCACTACGTCATCATCCGCGGCTCGGAACTGGTCGCGAGCCGCTGGGCGCAGTCTCCGACCGCTCCCGTCCTGCGCTGGGTCCAGTCCCATTGCGCGGTCGTCACGGACGTCCGCCACAGTGGTGCGGCCTCGCAGGCGCTTTATCACTGCGGCGTGGGGAGCGCCTCCACGTAGACCCAGGCGCCTTCGTGCCGGACGAACCGGCTGTGCTCGTGGAGTTCGCCCGCGCTCCGCCGGTGGCTGTAGCGGGCACGGAAGGTGACGGTGCCCGTGGTGTGGAAGGCGCTGCCTTCGGTGACATCCAGGATGTCCAGGCCCAGCCACCGCAGCCCGGTGTCGAATTCGACGCGACGCGGCCGGGTGCCGGGATGCCAGGTCCGCAGCAGATACCCCTCGTCCTGGACGACGAACGCGCTGAAGCGCGAGCGCATCAGCAACTCGGCACTGGGGGCGGCGGCCTGTCCGGCATGCAGACGCCCGCAGCAGTCGTCATACGCCGCGGGCAGCCCGCACGGGCAGGACGAGGCGGAGACGGGGGGCCGCTGCGGGCGTGAGCTGCGTCGGGACATGTCCTCCATTGTGCCGGTAGCGGATTGCCGGCTGCCCCGACGGGCGTCGGGGCAGCCGCCGTGCCGTCGGAGCGTTACCCTTTGCGACCGACGCCACCGTGAACGTTCGTCGGTTTCGGTTCGCCGAAGGGCATGGCTTCGGGACGCCACAGGGGGCAGGACACGATGCCGGGCTCCAGCAGCTCCAGGCCGTCGAAGTAGCGGGTGATCTGATCGAGGCTGCGCAGGACGTACGGGATCGCGCCCGTGTCGTCGTAACCCTGCTGGGCCGTTTTCAGCTGCTCGTCGGTGTCGATGCCGTCGTAATGCACCAGGTAGCTGCCGGAGGGCAGGGCGTCCAGCAGCCGGCGCACGATCACCCGCGCCTCGTCGTAGTCCTGGATGTGGCCGAGGATGCCCATCAGCATGAGGGCCACCGGCTCGCCGAAGTCCAGGGTCTTCGCCGCCTCGGCCAGGATCGTGTCCGGGTCGTGCAGGTCGGCGTCGACGTAGTCGGTGGCGCCCTCGGGGGTGCTGGTGAGCAGGGCGCGGGCGTGCGCCAGCACGAGGGGATCGTTGTCGACATAGACGATGCGCGCACCCGGAGCCGTCCGCTGGGCGACCTCGTGGGTGTTGTCGACGGTGGGCAGCCCGGTGCCTATGTCTAAGAACTGGCGCACCCCCTCCTCGCCGGCCAGATGGCGCACGGCGCGGGTCAGGAACACCCGGGAAGCGCGCGCCATGTCGACGACGCTCGGGGCGACCTCCCGGTACAGGTCGCCGGCCTGGCGGTCGACGGGATAGTTGTCCTTACCGCCCAACCAGTAGTTCCAGATCCGGGCGGAGTGCGGCACGGTGGTGTCTATCTCGGACGACGTCTCCGGGCCGGAGACGGACGGGTCACTTTTCATGGGATACCTCTCCTGCTGCGCTTTGTGTCACAGAGTTGATATCGATCAACCTATCGTGACCGCGCCTCGGTTAACCGCCCGCGTTGACGGCCTGTTGGTACAGGGCCGCGACCTCCCTGCCGAAGGAGGGGCTGTAGGAGACGTCGGGAGTGTCTCCGCCCTGCTGGTATCCGCCGATGACGCCGATCACGGTGCCGGCGCCGGTGCCGGGGTCCAGGCCGGTGACCCAGGGGCTGCCGCTCGTGCCGCCGGTGAAGGCGGTGCAGGCGATGCGCAGTTGGTGGGCGGTGTAGGGGGCGATGCGATTGGTGCAGGTGAGGGGGGCCTCGGCGGACGACGGATAGCCGGTGAGCCGGACGGTACTGGTAGAGCTCTTGCCGATGCCGAGTTTGTAGCCGCCGACCACATCCTGGACGTGGCGGCCGCCCAGCGGCTGGACGATCGCGAAGGCAACGTCGAGGTTCTCGTCCGAGTCGCTGGTCCATTTCGGGCTGACGATCACCTTCTTGATGGTCCATGTGCCGTAGGGGGCCGCGCCGTTGAGGTAGCCCGGTACGAAGCGGGCGTTCGCGGTGCTGCCGCTGAGACAGTGCGCAGCCGTCACGAGCAGGTCTCTTCCGGAGCTCCGCACCACGCCGGCGGTGCAGTGGTGCCCGCCGGAAAGGCCGGACCGGAAGAGGGCACCGACCCTGGCGGTGCTGCGCTGCGTCGTGAGCACGGAGTGCGAGATGCCGGGGAGGGTTCCCCCGTCGCCTGCCGCTGCGGAGGTGGCGCCGCCGCTGCCCGTATTGGCGATCGTGATGAGCAGACAGGCCAGGATCAGTGCGGCGGCTCTGGAGAAGCCGCGCCGCCTGCGCTGCTGGTGACCCTTCATGCGGTGCGGCCTCCCGTCGGTGGTGCGAGCGGGCCGACAGCTCGGCGGTTCCGCCCTACCGACTGTCGCGGGGGAGTCTGAGAGGTTTGTGCGAGAAACCTGAGAGGCGGCTGAAATCGAACCAAGGCGGATGTCGGCGGCAGCTCATGATCCTCAGGAGAGCTTAGTGTCCGTCGTCACCTGGGCAGGCATTGACCTGCCGATCAGTCACCTCGTAGTGTTTTAGCGATCGATAGGTAAGTCATCTCGCGGCACAGGCAGGGCGAGCAAGCGGAGAGGGGCGCCCGTGCGGGTGACCGGAATGGCGCAGTGGGAAGCTTGGCAGGCCCGTACGGAACCGCCGGTCGAAGAGGTGCGGCCGGGTCTGTGGTCCATCCCGGTGCCCATCCCGGACAACCCGTTGCGCTACACCCTGTGCCACCTGCTGACAGGCAGCACCGGCCTGGTGGTCGTCGATCCGGGATGGGACAGCGACGCCGGATGGCGCGCGCTGGAGGAGGGGCTGAAGTCGGCGGCCGTCACCCCGGCGGATGTCACCGGGATCGTGGTCACACACGTACACCCCGACCATCACGGCCTGACGGCACGTCTGCGCGACGCATCGGGGGCCTGGGTGGCCATGCACCCGGCCGAGCGTGACTCGCTCCCCGCGCGCGCTTGGCGCGCCGCCCCCGACACCGACGCCGACGGGGTCTGGCTGGCGGAGGCGGGTGTGCCGGCCGGGGTGGTGGCGGAGCTCGGCTGGAAGGCCGGGATCGTGGCCCTGCTCATGGGTATGCCCGAGCCGGACGTACTACTGGAGGACGGCGACGCCGTCCCACTGCCCGGCCGGCGGCTGACCGCGGTGTGGACTCCCGGCCACACTCCCGGCCATCTGTGCCTGTACGAGCAGGACGAGGACGTCCTGCTCACCGGCGACCACGTACTGCCGCGCATCAGCCCGAACATCAGCCTGCACCCGAACAGTCCCGCGCCCCCGCTGGGCACCTATCTGGCCTCGCTGGAGCGCACGGCGAGCTATGACTCGGCCGAGGCGCTGCCCGCCCACGAATACCGCTTCCACGGCCTGGCCTCCCGGACCGGGGCCCTGCGCGCCCACCACGAGGACCGCCTGGCGGAGATCCTCGCCGTGATCGGGGCTCTGGGCCCCACGACCGCCTGGCAGGTGACGGAGCGGCTCACCTGGTCCCGGGGCTGGGACTCCATCCAGGACACGCTCCGACGCTCTGCGCTGGGCGAAACCCTCGCCCACCTGGTCCTGCTGGTCGAGCGCGGGCAGCTGGCCCCGCACCACCCGGGGAGCGGCAGCCCCGTGCTGTACACCCTGGCCGGACCAGGCTGACCGTCGTTGACCGATGACGACGCCTCCAGGCGCCGCCCGTCGGCACGCTACGCCGCCCCACCTGTTCGCGCGGCCGCTAAGCTTCCTGAGCTGTTTGCCGCCGTCCCGGCCCTCGGCGTCCCGCCCCGAGGCGCTCTTCGTCTCGGGCCGCAGGGCCCCGACCGTGCCCCGCGCAGACCGTCTGCATCTTGAGACCGACGACCGCCTGGTCGCCGAACTGCGCAGGCAGGTCACCGCCCTTGCCGGGGACGCCGACCCGAGGGTCACCCCCGCCGAGGCGGCGGCCTGGGGCGACCACACCACCGCATCCTTCGGGCTGGAGGTGTTCAGCGGCGGCCATTTCTACCTGACAGAACATCAGGAAAAGCTGGCCGCCCTCCTCCGGTCCCGGCTCACTTCCCGTGTCTGAGCCCCGGCCGATCAGCGCCAGTCGAGGATCAGGCCGGCCATCCACCGGTCCCGGGCGGCGGGCCATTCGGAAGCGAGCAGCGAGTAGAACACCGTGTCGCGCCATGAGCCGTCCGTCCGTCTGAGGTGGCGCCGCAGGACGCCCTCGGGGATGCCCCCGATACGGGTCACGATCTCCTGGGAGAGCTGGTCGAGATGATCGAGCTGCCACTGGACCCGCCCGAAGTTGAGATTCTCGAAGGCGTTGTACATCAGCATGAAGTGCGTCTCGAGGTGTGCCGGAGTACCCCACAGGTACCGTCCCAGCCACTGATAGCCGATGTCGAGCCGCTCGTCCGCGATCGAGATGTCCGTGTAGGCGGCCCAGCCCGTCGGCCGGTTGGTCGTATGCGGAACAACGGTGAACATCACCGCTTCGCCGGCGGCCTGCTGGGCGAGCCGCTGTTCCACGACCGCGCTCAGCTCCGCCTGCGAGCGCGGCGTGATCGTCGGCAGCCAGTTCCACACTCCGTCGTCGTCGCCTCCGGCCTCGAACAGGTCCGGGACCTGGAGTGGGTCCAGGGGCACCAGCCGGATGTACCGGCCCTGAATGAAGACAGGAGCGGGGAACCGTACTGTCATATGCGCACGCTAATCGGACCGGCGACCTCGTAAGGCGCTTTTCCCGGTATCTGCGGGGCCGGACCGAGCGGGGCCGGGCACGGCCTCGCCCACCGGTGACGGGGCCCGGGTCATGCGGGGACGTTCAGTGATTCGACGGCCCTGACCAGGGGCGCGAGCTCCGGGTTCCGGGCGGCCTGGGCCAGGGCTTCGCGGAGGGCGGCGTCGTTGGTGGGCCGGGCCTCGGCCAGGAGCCTGAGGCCGTCCTGGCTGACGTCGGTGTAGATCCCTCGGCGGTCGGTCGGGCAGAGGTAGCGGGACAGCAGCCCCCGTTCCTCCAGGCGGGAGACCAGGCGGGTGGTCGCGCTCGGGCTGAGCACGACGGAGTCGGCGACCTGGGTCATGCGCAGGTGGCCGCCTTCGCCGTTGTGCTGGCGGCTGAGCACGTCCAGGAGGGAGTACTCGCGCACGCTCAGGCCGTGCCCGGCCTGCAGGGCGCGCTCGACATGCGCCTCGATCCTGCCGTGCAGCAGGGACAGCGCGCACCAGCCGCTGGAGAGGGCGGTGAGCGCGGGATCCGTGGCGGTCATGGAAGCTCCTCCTGCGGCCTGGTACGGGCGGTTGGGCGCCCACAGACCAGGATAGGACATCTTCGCAATATCAGGCGCTTGCAAGTAGTGCGCGTCTGCAAGTATTGTCTGCGCAGGTAAGGCGCGTATGCATTCCTGCTTGGAAGGTGACCCCCATGCCTCTCGCACTACTGGCCCTCGCTATCGGGGCCTTCGGGATCGGCACCACCGAGTTCGTGATCATGGGGCTGCTGCCCGAGGTCGCCGCCGGCTACGGTGTCTCGATCCCCACGGCCGGCCTCCTGGTCACCGGGTACGCACTCGGTGTCGTCATCGGCGCACCGCTGATGACGATCCTCGGCACCCGCGTCTCCCGCAAGCGCATGCTGATGCTGCTGATGGGGCTGTTCATCGCGGGCAATGTGCTCTCCGCGCTCGCCCCCACCTTCGGCCTGATGCTCGCCGGGCGGGTCGTCTCCTCACTCGCGCACGGCGCCTTCTTCGGCATCGGCTCGGTGGTCGCGTCCGACCTGGTCGCGCCGCAGAAGAAGGCCGGCGCGATCGCGATGATGTTCACGGGCCTGACGGTCGCCAATGTGATCGGCGTCCCGCTGGGCACCCTGGTGGGCCAGCACCTCGGCTGGCGCGTCACCTTCCTGCTCGTCGCCGTGCTCGGTGTCATAGGCCTCGCCGGCATCGCCAGGCTCGTCCCCGGGCAGCCCAGGCCCCAGGGCGTACGGCTGCGCCATGAGCTGGCCGCCTTCCGTAACGTCCAGGTGCTCCTCGCGATGGCAATGACCGTCCTCGGCTTCGGCGGGGTATTCGCCGCCATCACCTACATCACGCCGATGATGACCGACGTCGCCGGCTTCGCCGACACCTCCGTGACGTGGCTGCTGGTTCTCTTCGGCCTCGGCATGGTCGGTGGCAATCTGCTCGGCGGACGTTACGCGGACCGTCACCTGATGCCCATGCTGTACGTCTCCCTGGGCTCCCTCGCCCTGGTCCTGGCCCTCTTCACCTTCACCGCCCACAACAAGGTCACGGCGGCGGTCACCGTCACGCTGATCGGTGCCCTGGGCTTCGCCACCGTGCCGCCGCTGCAAAAGCGGGTCCTGGACCAGGCCGCGGGCGCCCCCACCCTCGCCTCCGCCGTGAACATCGGCGCCTTCAACCTCGGTAACGCCCTCTCCGCCTGGCTCGGCGGTATCGTCATCGCGGCCGGCCTCGGCTACACCGCCCCCAACTGGGTCGGCGCGGCCCTCGCCGCTTCCGCCCTCGTGCTCGCGATCCTCTCCGGCGCCATCGAGCGCCGCCACGGTGGCGCCGGATCCGTCCGGCTGCCCGCCGGCGAGACGGGCGAGCGGCGCGGTGCGCTCGCCGGAGGCGTCCGCGATTCGGGCTGAGACGCGGGCTGAGCGGCGGCCTGAGAGGCCTCGCCGACCGGCCAGTGGCGCCGCGGCCGGTTTGACTTCGGGGAATGGGAAGATACGGGGCGGATCAGGGCAGTCGCATCAGTGTCTACAGTGTGTAGTAGCTTACATCGCGGCTTGGCCGATCGCCCGGGCCATCCGAATCCCAGCGGGCGCAGGAAGGCGGTGAGGAGAACCGATGCCCCCGAGCCTCTCCCCGGCCCCGTGGCGGGAGGATGCCGCGGAAGCCCGGGAGCCATCTTTCGCGCCCGTCTTCCCCACCTCTCTGGACTGGGCGCTCCTTCAATGGCTCTGCTACCGGGCGCTCACCCGCCCGAGGGTTGCCGTATCCGTATCGGCGGCCAGCATCGTACTCCTGGTCCTCGTCGGCGCCGGCGCGCCCAACAACAACACCCTGGGGATGGCTCTACCGCTGCCCCTGCTCGGCCCCATGTCGGCGCTGGTCTCCACTACGGTGACCACTGCCGCCGTCCTGCTGTCGGGCCTGGGGCTGGTGGGTCTGCTCGGGGCGCACAGCAGCGGTTGGCGCCCCAGCCCCCGAAGACTGTTCGCGGCCGGCGCCGTCACGGTGGCGGTCATCACCAACCTGACGCCGGTCGGCTCGTCCGATACGGCGAGCTACGCCGCCTACGGCCGGATCGCAGCTCTCGGCGGCGATCCGTACGTGATCACGCCCGGGCAGCTGGGCGGGGACTACGCACACCTGGTCAGCCACACATGGCTCGCGACAGCGTCGGTGTACGGGCCGGTCGCGACCTGGCTGCAAGCCGCGGCGGCCCAGATCGGCGGTCACCGGCCCTGGCTGACCGTCTGGCTGCTGATGCTCGCGAACGGTGCGGCGTTCCTTGCCACCGGGTACGTCCTCATCCGCACGGCCGCGGACCCGGTCAGGGCCGGCCTACTGTGGGTCGCCAATCCCCTGCTGATGGTCGTGCTCGTCGCGGGTGGGCACCTGGACACCATTGTGGCCGCCCTGGCGGTCTGCGCCGTCCACTGTGCCCGCAACTACGCCCGGCCCCGCGACGACCTCATCGTCGGTCTGCTTGTCGGGCTGGCCTGCAGCATCAAGATCAGCGCAGCCCTGCTCGGCATCGCTCTGCTATGGCCGCTGCTGCGCGAACGCGCCTGGGGACGAGTCGCCCGGCAGGGGCTTTCCGGTGCCTTCGTACTCGCCGCTGGGTACAGTTGGTACGGGACGCATGCGCTCGCCCCGCTCTCGGCGGCCTCACATCTGGTTGCGATGCCCTCACTGTGGTGGGTCGTCCAGAAGCTCGGCCAGGTCACCATCGGCCGAATGGGCACCAGCGCCGCCATCGGCATCGTCTGGCCCGTCCTGGCGCTCGCCCTCGCGTGGCTGATCCATCGCCGCATGTCGCCGAAGGCCCCGCCGTCCGTGGCGGTGTTCATCGCGCTCACCTTCGCCTGGATCCTGGCGGCGCCCTGGTCGATGCCCTGGTATTCGGCGGTCGTCTGGGTCATGGTGGCGCTGCTCCCCAGATGCTCGATGGTCCGCTGGCTGATCCTGACGACCACGGCCCTGGCGCTGGTCCACGACAGCGTCGGCCACGACTGGAGTTGGCTGGGGTAGGGCGGTGGGTCCCGCTTACGAGAAGGGGGTGAGCGTCAGGCGGATGCCGGTGGGCGCGGTGTCCGAGGCCCCGGCGACGTCGGCGCACATGTCGCCGATGCCCTTGATCGCACCGGTCTGCGATGTGCCGGAATCCCAGGCGGAGGCGCGGACGGAGTCGACGGTCATGGTCTGGCTGCCCGCGTCGGCGGGCGTACGGAACTTTTTGCGGTGCACGCGGGCCGCGGCCGCGCCGGGGGCATGCCCGGAGTTGGGCAGGAGACACATGATCTTCCTGGCCCGGCCCCGTCAGCAGCGTCGGTACCAGCTCAGCGAGCACGACGTCGACCGTCGGCAAGTCTCAGTGAACAACCGATGATCAACCCCGATCGTGAGGTTGACTGTCGCTCCCACCGTATGAGGCGTTCAGCTTCACACCGTGCGGGGAACGCCGCCCCGCGTACGGCGCACGCCCCTCTCTGACAGTCTCGGCTAAGAGGCCGCGCGAATAGGTGGGGTGGAGGAAGGAGCGGGGCGAGGGGCAAGTCTGGCAAGGCGGAGGAGGGAGGCGACGCGGAGCGTCGTTGACCGACGACAACGCCGCCAGGCGCCGCCCATCGGCACGCGACGCCGCCCCATCTATTCGCGCGGCCTCTAAGACACCCGCTTGGTCGGGTTAGCCTGGGGTTACCTGCCTTGCGCACTTTCAGAGCCGGCCTCGGCCAGGACCTCGATGGCGTCTCCGTCGGCGTCCGGCAGGTACCACTGGTGTGGTGCGATGAGTTCGGTGACAGCCGGTTCGGGGCCCCATGAACCGGGGGCGTACGGCTGGAGCGGTGGTGGGTTGCCGAGTAGAGGGGCCGATGCCTCCCAGATGTGCTCAATGCCATCCGACCGGGTGAACAGCGACTGGTCGCCCAGCATGGCGTCCAGAATCAACCGCTCGTAGCCTTCGAGTCCGTGTTTCTGGCAGAAGGATTCAGCGTAGCGGAAGGTCATCGTTGCCGGTGCGAGGCGCGCGGTGGGGCCGGGCTCTTTCGCGAGGAAGCAGGCGGCGATCCACCCGGGGTCCCCGAAATCGATCACGATCTTGTTGCCTCGGTCCTTCTCCCGCCGGGGAAGATCGGCACGGAACATCCTCAGGGGCGGCTCGTGCAGGCCGAGAGTGATCACCTCGCGGTGCTGTGCGAGGTTCTTGCCGGAGCGCAGGTAGAACGGCACTCCCGCCCAGCGCCAGTTGTCCACCTCCAGCCGCAGCGCGGTGTACGTCTCGGTCTGTGAATCGGGGGCGACACCCGGTTCCTCGCGGTAGCCGTCGTACTGTCCGCGTACGACATGCCCGGGTTCGATGGGGCGCAGCGCCTCGAAGACCTTGGCCTTCTCGTCGCGCAACGGCTGAGCGGCGAGCGAGACAGGCGGTTCCATCGCCACAATGCCGAGCACCTGGATCAGATGCGTGACGATCATGTCCCGGAAGGCTCCGGTTCCTTCGTAGAAGTGGGCACGGCCCTCGAGGCCGAGCGTCTCGGGCACGTCGATCTGCACATGGCTGATGTGGTCCCGGTTCCAGATGGGTTCGAGCATGCCGTTGGCGAAGCGGAGGGCGAGGATATTGTCCACCGACTCCTTGCCGAGGAAGTGATCAATGCGGAAGATCCGGGATTCGTCGAAGACGGCGTGGATGGTCTCGTTGAGCGCTCGTGCTGAAGCGAGATCGCTGCCGAAGGGCTTCTCCACGATCACTTTCGAGTTCTCCGCCAGGTCCGTGTCGCCGAGCATTCGGATGACGGATGCGAACGCGGAGGGCGGAACGGCCAGATGGAACAGTCTGCGTGGCTGCCCGCCGAGGGAGTCCTCGGCCGCTCGTACGGCCGCGAGCAGCGGGGCAGGATCCTGGGGGTCGGCCGCGCCGAAGGACAGCGAGTCCTCGAAGGACTGCCACACCGGCCCGGACGGCTCGGACCGTCCGAAGGCGGCGATCGCATCGTGGGTGTGTTTGCGGAATGCATCGTCGTTCGGCGCATACTGAGCCGGAGCCGAGCCCACGATGCGGTAGCCGTCCGGGAGGAGGCCCGCTCTGGCGAGGTGGAACAGTCCAGGGAGCAGTTTGCGCTTGGCGAGGTCGCCGGTGGCGCCGAAGAGCACGATCACATGGTCGTCCGGGCGTGTCACGGCCGGCTCCTCTTCTCGGCGTGTCCGCCGAACTCACCGCGCATGGCGGACAGGACCCTGTCGGCGAACTCCCCCAGGCCCCGGGACTGGAATCGGTCGGTGAGCGCCGTGCTGATCACGGCGGCGGGTACGCCTTCATCGACCGCCGCCAGTACCGTCCATCGCCCTTCGCCGGAGTCCGAGACACGCCCGGTGAATTCCTCCAGCTTCGGTGACCGGGCAAGTGCGTCAGCGGCGAGGTCGACGAGCCAGGAGCCCACGACCGAGCCGCGGCGCCATACTTCGGCGACCTCGCCGACGTCGATCTCGTACTGGTAGGCCTCCGGCTCGCGCAGCGGGGCGGTCTCGGCGTCGGCGGTGCGCTTGCGACGCCCGGCGTCCGCGTGCTCGATGATGCTGAGTCCCTCGGCGATCGCGGCCATCATTCCGTACTCGACTCCGTTGTGGACCATCTTCACGAAGTGCCCGGCTCCGCTCGGACCGCAGTGCAGATAGCCGTCCGGGGCTGTCCCGTTGGCGTGTCTGCCCGGTGTCGGCTCGGCGGAGCCGACACCGGGCGCGATGGTTCGGAAGATGGGGTCGAGCCGGGCGACGGGCTCGGGCTCGCCGCCGATCATGAGGCAGTAGCCGCGATCGAGTCCCCAGACTCCGCCCGAGGTCCCGCAGTCCAGGTAGTGAATGCGGCGAGGAGCAAGCTGCGCTGCACGGGTGATGTCGTCGCGGTAGTAGGAGTTGCCGCCGTCGATGACCGCGTCGTCCGGATCGAGGAGCTCGGTCAGCTGGTCGAGTGTGGGTTGTACGACGGCGGCAGGCAGCATGAGCCAAGCGGCCCGTGGCCGCTCCAGCTTCGCCACCAAGTCGCCGAGCGTGCCGGCCGCGACGGCGCCCTCGCCCTCCAGCTCCCTCACGGCGCTTTCGTTGAGGTCATAGACCACACAGTGGTGGCCGTCGCGCATGAGCCGGCGCACGAGGTTCGCGCCCATCCGGCCGAGTCCGATCATGCCGAGCTGCATGGGGGTGTCGGTAGCCATGGCTGCTCTCCTGTGGGGACGAGGCCCTAGCGTTTCAGGGCGCGGTAACGACGGATGAGGGCGTTGGTCGACGAGTCGTGGGCGAGCTCCGGTTCGGCGTCGGAGGCGAGTTCGGGGGTGATCCGGGCCGCAAGTACCTTGCCGAGCTCCACCCCCCCCACTGGTCGAAGGAGTCGATGTCCCAGATCACCCCCTGGGGGCTCCAGGATCACTGCTTGGAGGCGTTGGACGAGGTCGATGTGGTCGGCTGTCCAGATCGTTCTGACCGCCGCCGCGGTTCCGTGTCCGTCTGCCGCGGTGAGGTCGCGGCAAACTGCCTCGATGAGGCGGTCGGCTGCGAGCGGCATCGCCTCAATCGCCGGCGCGGCGGTGATCGGCACCGCCGTCGCAGCCGAACGCGTCGCCACTCGACGATCACGGCCGTCTGCGGGATGGATGCACGCCGGTAGCCTCCTTACGTGTCGGCTCGGACGATAGTGGCGAGGACGTCGTTGAAGGCTTCGGTGGAGGTGGGGTGGGTGTAGACGGCGTCGCGGGAGTTCGGCCGCCTTGATGCCGTGCCGCATGGCGAGCGCGACGGTGTTGATCAGTTCCTGCGCGTCGACGCTGAGCAGGGCGGCGCCCAGGATCTCGTCGGTCTCGGCGTCGATCACGAACTTCATCACCCCGCGGGTGTCCTCGACGATGTACGCACGCGGCATGGCGATGATCTCGGCGACCGGCTGGCCTGCACCTCCGCACTCTCAACAGCACCACCAACACCGTGCCACCGCAACTGGCCACCAGTGTGGAGCGGTGGACTGCTCCGTCCGGCTGGCGCAGCGCTCTGCGGGAGACGAGGGCCGACCCATCGCGATCGCCGGTGAGCTGCTCGCCGATGAAATGGTGACCGGGGACCGCAGCCCGCTCCTCGCGGCGTTCCGTCCCGGCCGTTTCCGCTGATGTCATAATCCCCGGTGATCGTAGAGCGATCATCGTAGAGAAGGAGAAAACCGTGACGGAGCCAGTGCGCATCGGTCTTGCCGGCTATGGCTTCGGGGGCAGGTATTTCCACGCGCCGCTGCTCGCCTCCGCCGCAGAGTGCGAGTTCCTGGGCGTGGTCACCAAGAACTCGCCCGAGCGCCAGGAACAGGTCACCCGGGAGCTGAACCGCCCTACGTATACCTCGCTGGAGGAACTGGCCCGGGCCGGCGCCGAAGCGGTGGCGATCTCGACACCGGCGGCGACGCACATCCCGCTGGCGCAGCAGGCTCTCCGCCTCGGCCTCGCTGTGGTCTGCGACAAGCCGTTCGCCCTCGATGCCGGCAGTGCCCAGGAGACCGTCGAGTTGGCCGAGCGGCTCGGAGTGGCCCTGACGGTCTACCAGAACCGCCGCTGGGACTCAGACTTTCTCACGCTGCGAGGACTGACCGACTCCGGAGCGCTCGGCACACCCACCCGGTTCGAGTCACGGTTCGAGAGGTTCGCCCCCGAGCCCGGGCCGCCGGCTGCCGGTGGCGGCACGCTGCTCGACTTCGGCAGCCACCTGGTCGACCAGGCGCTGGTGCTCGCCGGACCGGTCGAGCGGGTCTACGCGGAGATGCACAGCCACGACGGCGAGGACGGGCTCGACGACGACGTCTTCGTCGCGCTGAGCCACCGCAGCGGCGTGCAGTCGCATCTCTGGGGCAGTTGGCGGCAGGGCGCGCCGGGTCCGCGCTTCCGCGCGAGTGGTACCTCCGGCACCTACGTCGTCAACGGTGTGGACGGGCAGGAGGCACTGCTGCTCGGCGGTGCCACGCCGGCGTCGAAGGGCGACCGCTGGGGCGTGGAGCCCAAGGAGCGCTGGGGACAGGTGCTGCGGGGAGACCACGCCGAGACGGCGCCCACCGCCCGCGGCGCATGGGACCTGTTCTACCCGGCATTCGCGGCCGCGGTCCGCGGCACCCGACCGGTACCCGTCGATCCGTGGGACGCGGTGGCGACCGCCACTGTCCTGGACGCCGCGCGGGCCAGCGCGCTCAGTGGCGAGGTCGTGCGTCTGCCCTGACCTTCCGTGGCGGGTGTCCGTCCTTCCGCGCGACGCGCTGGCGCTCCCGTCATCATGGAACCGCAGCCGCTGACGGGTCAGAACCGCGGCTGGCTGCACCGTTCCCTGGTAAAGCCGGCCGGCCGGGGGAGCGGAGCCTGGGAGCAAGGCGACCATCCGGCGGGCGCGGTAGGGCGGCGCGCTCTGCTTCCCGGACCGGGGCGCTGGTTCCGCCCCTGCCACCGGAAGCGTGATCCCGCTGGCAGGGGCGGCGTAGTGGCCGGCCGGACTACGCGGCCGGCAGGGTCCACATCTGGTTGGACGCTCCCGTGCAGTCCCAGATCTGCAGTCGGGTGCCGTTGGCCGAGCTGGGGCCGGCGGCGTCCAGGCAGCGGCCCGACTGGGGGTTGACCAGGCTGCTGTTGGAGCCCTTCTGCCACACTTGCGATCCGGTGCCGTTGCAGTCGTACAGTTGCGTCAGCGTTCCGTTCGCGGTGCCGGCACTGGTGACGTCGAGGCACTTGCCGAGGACCTGCAGGGAGCCGTTGGAGGCTACGGTCCACTGCTGGGCTGCGGTGCCGTTGCAGTCGTAGAGCTGGATGGCGGCGCCGTTGGCGGTGCTGGCCGAGGCGACGTCGGCGCACTTGCTTCCGTAGCCGGTGATCTGGCCGGTGGGCTGGGTGCCGCCGCCCGAGGACCCACCGGTGATCGCGTTGAAGGTCCGGGAGAACTGGTACGCGCTCTGCGAGGTGCCGCTACAGGTGTCGGAGAGCGTGCCGTTGGTGGAGCAGGCCTTGTCCCGGCCGAGGGACCAGAAGGAGAGTTCCTGGATGCCGTTGCTCGCGGCGAAGCTCTCCAGCGAGGAGGCGTTGCCGGTGCTGAAGACTTCGTTGGTGGAGTCGTTCACACCGATCATGGGGGTGTTGCCCTCCATCGCCCACAGCTGGGCGGAGGTCTTGGAGGTCCAGAGCTGCCCCAGCTGGGTGTGCAGCGCGGTAGCGGCGCTGATGGCCGCCTGGCCCATGTCCATGGACGCCCCGTAGTCCATCGTCATGATGTTGACCAGGTTGACGTTCAGGCCGTTGCTCTTGGCGTTGTTGAGCAGGTTCAGCGAGTTCTGCAGCAGACCGGTCGGGTCGACGGGCAGGGTGTACTGGACGTCCAGTTTCTTGCCGGCCGCGGCGTACTCCGTCTGGAGCTGGGCGAGGGCCTGGTTGCGGCGGTCGTTGGCCGTGGTGTTGTCGAGGGCACTCCCCTCGATGTCGAAGTCGACGCGGGTGAGGTTGAGGGTGTCGATGACGTACTTGTACTGGGCCTTGAGTGCGGCGACCGAGCCGCAGGACAGGCCGATTTCGGTGCCCGCCGCACCGCCGAAGGAGGCGATGACGTCACCGCCGGAGGCCCGCAGGCTGTTGATGGCCGACTGCCAGCTGCTGTCCGATATGGAGGTGTTTCCGTTGAAGGTGGCGTTGCAGCTGCCACCGTCGATGACGAAGGCGAGGGTGAAGTACTTCAGGCCTGTGGCGGACTGGGCACTGGCCATCGCTGAGGGCGAGTTCCAGGTCTCGACGTAGGGCGCGGCGTACCGGGCGGGGAAACCGGGGCCGGCGTTGGCCGCGCTCGCGGTCGTGCTGGAGCCGAGCAGCAGCCCGGCGGCGAGGGCCGTGACGGCGGCCGCGGCCGAGAAAGATCTGAGCCGGAAGCGTATTTTTGGCATGTGGGTAGCTCCTGTCCGCGAATTCGCGTGAGGGGGGAAGGAGGCGGTGGTGGTGCGGGGAGGGCGGGCCGGTCGCTCAGCTGATGTTGTTGGCGTGGGTGAGGGTCTCCCAGGCGACGAACAGATTGTTCGAGCCGGCCGGTCGCTGCTGCTCGGTGAGCGCCTGGGTGTTGGTCATGGCGATGCCCAGGCGGTTGTGCAGGGCGTTGAAGCCGACCTCGGTGATGGGGCCGAGGCCGAGGTTCAGGCTCCCGCCGCACAGCCAGGACGGGACGGAGGCGCCGAGCTGGTACTTGGACTGGAAACCGAGCGCCTGCCGCAGACGTTCGCCGACCTGCGGATAGAGATCCTGGCCCTGGATGCGGGCGGTCTCGGCGACGTGTGAGATGGCGGAGATGCCGTAGCCGGTGTGGGTGAAGTCCCGGCAGGTCTCCTGGGTCAGCCCGGTCACGAATGTGGACTGGCCCTGCCAGTAACTGACGATCTTCGCGCTGGTGTCCAGCCCGCTGCCCGGCACTGTCTTGGGCAGGGATCCGTCGGTGGCCAGGTAGATGTACGCCTGCACCCGGTTCAGGTACCGGGTCACCGCCTTGTCGTAGCTGGTGCCGTCGTTGAGGAAGACGGAGATGCCGACGGCGGCCTCCATCATGCTCAGCTCCCAGTTGCCGTTGCTGTTGGAGCCGTTGATGACCTCGGGCAGGTAGACGGTGCGCAGCATCGTCGCGAAGCGGTCCACATTGGGCCAGCTGGTGTAGGTGTAGCGGATGATCTCCGCCGCCCGCGGCCACACCGATCCGGCCCAGCCGGTCTGCAGCGGTGCGTTGCTGTTGGTGTGCGAGGTGATCACTGCCGACCAGGCGTCCATGAGCTGGATCGCCTTCTGCGCGTACCGCGCGTCCTTGGTGATGTACCAGGCCAGCGCGTCGGTGTACGCGGCGATCGCGTCCTCGCGCTCATCGGTGCACCCGTAGTTCGGGTTGGAGTACGACCCGCACTCCACGACCGCCCGTGGCGCCGGCGTCCGCGACAGCGAGGCGTACGTGGACGCCATCATCTGGTCGTACGCGCTCTTCCAGGGCTGCGCGCCCGCCTGCACCTGGGTGCGCACGAAGTCTAACTGTGACTGGCTGACCAGGACGCCTGGGTGGGTGAACGTGGTGGGCGCTGCGGGGGTCACGACCGCGGCGGCAGTGGCGGCGGCGGGCGACGGTTTCGCCGCGGATGCCGGACCCGCGAGAACTGCGGCCAGGAGCGCGCCGGACATGACGGTGACCAGGAGAGAGAGAACCTTTCGTCTGCGCGGCTTTGGTCGGAGCGGGCGCAGGTGTATGTCGGGCATGGGCGAGGCCTTCCCGTGTGGATGCCGTGAGACTCGGCGTATTCACGTACATGAATACGTCTCTCCCCCGTGAACGGCTGGATGACCGAGAAGGTAGGACTAGACCAATGGACACGTCAAGCCCCCCGCCTTCAATGCCTGGAGCCGTGGTCCGGCGTTCAGTAAGAGGCCGCGCGAATAGGTGGGGCGGCGTCGCGTGCCGATGGGCGGCGCCTGGCGGCCCGGCCGGCGGACGGCTCATCGGGCGGCGTGAGCGTGATGCCCCGGATTCAGGACGCGGGTTCGAAGTCTGTGGTCCCGGCCACCCGGTCCCGGCCGTGGGCACCCGCGCCTCCGGCGTCCAGGAAACGGGCCAGCGGCAGTGTGGCCGCGCCCACCGTGACCGCGTCCGGCCCCAGCCGCCCCAGTTCGACCGACGCGCGGTCCCACGGGTGCCGCAGGGAGTACGCGGCTGTCGCCTCGCGCACGGCGGGCAGCAGCCGCGGACCGATCATGAGTCCGGTCCACCCGGAGAGCACGATGAGCTCGGGGTTGAACAGGTTGACCAGGTCGGAGATCCCGGCGCCGAGGTACTCGGCGGTCTCGTCCAGCAGGGCCCGCGCGGAGGCGTCGTCCTCGTCGGCTGCGCGGAGCAGCGCGGCGATGGCGGCCTCCTCGCTGGCCCCTTCCGGGGCGCCGCCCCAGCGTTCGACGAGCGCTTCGGCCCCGACGTAGGCCTCCAGGCAGCCGCGTGCCCCGCAGCGGCAGCGTCGGCCGCCGACCCGCAAGGTGGTGTGCCCCCACTCGCCGGCGCTGCTGGTCGCGCCGCGGTACGGCTTGCCGTCGGCGACCACGCAGGCGCCGACCCCGGACCCGAGCAGGGCGATCACGGCGTTGCGGGCCCCCCGGCCGGCGCCGAACCACATTTCGGCCTGGCCAAGGGTCTTGGCGCCGTTGTCGACGTGGAGCGGCATGCTGGTGCCGTCGCGCAGCAGGGCGCCGAGCGGGACCGCGTCCCAGCCGATGGTCTGCCCGTGCACGACGGGCCCGTCGTCGCCCTGTTCGACGATGCCGGGCACTCCGACGCCGACGCCGACCACGGCCGCCTGGTCGATGCCCGCCTCGCGCACCACCGCCGTCAGGCCCTTCAGCACCAGGCTCACCACCTGGCCGACATCGTGGCCGCTGTCGGACAACGGGTGGTCGGCCGTGGCCAGTTCGGTCAGCGCCAGGTCGAAGAGGGCGACCCGCACCCGGGTCTCGCCGACGTCGACGCCGATCAGATAGCCGTTCCGGCGGGCGACCTGGAGCAGGACGCGGGGCCGGCCGCCGTCGGACTCGACGGATCCGGCCTCCTCGACCACCCCGTCACCGATCAGGTCCCCGACCACGTTGCTGACGGAGCCGGAGCTCAAGCCGGTGTGCCCGGCGAGTTCCTGGCGGCTCAGGGGCCCTTCGAAGTACAGATGGCGCAGCAGCGCCGAACGGTTGCCTCTTCGCAGGTCACGTACGGTCCGCCTGCCTCGCTGCGTCATGTTGCCTCCTAGCGCTCCAAATCTATCGCTGCGCGAAGTCTTGACGCCATCTTTTCTCATAAGTTAAATCACGACGTGAATTAAGTCGTGTCACAGTTCACTTCCTGAAGCGATCCCACCCCTGAGAGGGGACCGGTCATGCTCAACTACCGGGTTCTCGCGGCCGCCGCCCTCGCGGCCGTGCTCACCGGAACCACCGCCGCCTGTGGCGGCGGCAGCTCTACCAACGGCAGCGGCGGCAACAGCAGCCCCAAGACACTGACGTACTGGGCGAGCAACCAGGGCGCCAGCCTGGAGAACGACAAGCAGGTGCTCACCCCGGAGTTGAACAAGTTCGAGAAGCAGACCGGGATCAAGGTCAAGCTCGAAGTCGTCCCCTGGTCGGACCTGCTGAACCGGATCCTCGCCGCCACCACCTCCGGCCAGGGCCCGGACGTCCTCAACATCGGCAACACCTGGTCCGCCTCCCTGCAGGCCACCGGCGCGCTGCTACCGTGGGACAGCGCGAACCTGGCCAAGATCGGCGGCAAGGACCGCTTCGTACCGGCCGCCCTGGCCGCCGCCGGCGCGCAGGGCAAGGACCCGGCCGCCGTGCCGCTGTACTCGCTGGCCTACGGCCTGTACTACAACAAGAAGATGTTCCAGGCCGCCGGGATCGCCACCCCGCCCACCACCTGGGACGAACTCGTCGCCGACGGCAAGAAGCTCACCGGCAACGGCCACTACGGCCTCGCCATGGAGGGCGGCAACCCCTCGGAGAACATCCACCACGCCTTCGTCCTCGGCAAGCAGCACGGCACGGACTTCTTCGATGCCTCCGGCAAGCCGCAGTTCGACAGCCCTCAGGCGGTCGCGGCCGTCAAGCAGTACATCGACTTCATGGCCAAGGACAAGATCGCCGCACCCGGCAACGCCGAGTACGCCGCCAACCAGTCCGTCAGCGACTTCGCCACCGGCAAGGCCGCGATGCTGCTGTGGCAGGCCGCCGGCTCCTCCTTGAAGTCGCACGGCATGAAGCCCGCCGACTACGGGGTCGCCCCGGTCCCCTTCCAGACGGCCAATCCCAGCGGCAGCACCAAGATCAACTCGATGGTCGCCGGCATCAACCTCGCCGTCTTCAAGAACACCAAGAACCTCGACGGCGCCGTGAACTTCGTGAAGTTCATGACCAGCGACAGCGAGCAGAAGATCCTCAACGGCACCTACGGCTCGCTGCCATCGGTCAAGACCGCGCAGGGTGACAAGGCCTTCAGCGCCCCCGAACAGACCGTGCTCGCCGACACCCTGGCCTCCAGCGCCGCCCCGCTGCCCCAGGTCCCCAACGAGAGCCAGTTCGAGACCCTCGTCGGCACCGCCATGAAGGACCTGCTCGCCGACGCCGCCGCCGGCAAAGCGGTCACCACCGCGAGCGTCAAGACGGCCCTGACCAAGGCACAGCAGCAGATGCCGGCTTCGTGAGGACCCGTCCGATGAC
>NZ_SUMC01000014.1:0-60492 GCF_005047355.1 Actinacidiphila oryziradicis | reverse complement strand
ACTGTCACCACCCCCGACCGGCGGCCTCCGGAAACGGCTCCGGAGGCCGCCCGACCCGCGCCCCCCCGCAAGCGCCGGCTCCGCGTTCCCGACCGGGTGCGCCAGGGTGGCCTGCCCTACCTGCTGCTGCTCCCCGCGCTCGTCCTGGAGCTGCTGATCCACCTCGTGCCGATGGTCGTCGGCATCGTGATGAGCTTCAGGGTGCTCACCCAGTTCTTCATCCGCGACTGGTCGACGGCGCCCTGGGCCGGCCTGGGCAACTACCGCCTGGCGGTGAACTTCAACGCCCCGGTCGGCCAGGCCCTGCTGCACTCCTTCTGGGTCACCTGCATGTTCACCGTTCTCGCCGTCGGGCTCTCCTGGCTGGTGGGCACGGTCGCCGCCATCCTGATGCAGGACGCCTTCCGCGGCAGGGGCGTGCTGCGCACGGTCTTCCTGGTGCCGTACGCGCTACCGGTCTACGCGGCCGTGATCACCTGGGCGTTCATGTTCCAGCGGGACAACGGCCTGGTGAACCATGTGCTGCACGACCAGTTGCACCTCACCTCCGGCCAGCCGTTCTGGCTCATCGGCGACAACAGCTTCACGGCGCTGGTCGTCGTCTCCGTATGGCGGTCCTGGCCGTTCGCGTTCCTGTGCCTGATGGCCGGGCTGCAGAACATCCCGCGCGAGCTGTACGAGGCGGCGTCGGTGGACGGAGCGGGCATCTGGCAGCAGATCCGCCGGATCACCCTGCCGTCGCTGCGCCCGGTCAACCAGGTGCTCGTACTGGTGCTGTTCCTGTGGACGTTCAACGACTTCAACACGCCCTACGTGCTGTTCGGCCGCTCGGCGCCGCAGGCGGCCGACCTGATCTCCATCCACATCTACCAGTCGTCCTTCGTGACCTGGAACTTCGGGACGGGCTCGGCGATGTCGGTGCTCCTGCTGCTGTTCCTGCTCCTGGTGACGGCCGGCTATCTGATCGCCACCTCCCGGGGGAGGAAAGCCGATGCGTAACGCCCCCGTCTCTCCCATGGCGTCGCCCCGCTCCTTCGTGTGGACCCGGCGGATCGTCCTCACCCTGCTCTCGGTCTTCACCCTCACACCCGTGTACGTCATGCTCAGCTCCTCGCTGAAGCCGCTCCAGGACGTGCAGGGCGTCTTCCACTGGATCCCCAGCGGGCTGACCGTGCGCCCCTACATCGACATCTGGCACACCATCCCGCTCGCCAGTTACTTCCTCAACTCCGTGATCGTCTCGGTGACCGCGACCGTCTGCTCGGTCGTCGTGGCGGTCTTCGCCGCCTACGCGGTGAGCCGCTACCGCTTCCCGGGCCGCCGCCTTTTCACCGTGACGGTCCTGTCCACCCAGATGATCCCGGGCATTCTCTTCCTGCTGCCGCTCTTCCTGATCTTCGTCAACATCGGGAACTCCACCGGAATCGCCCTCTACGGCAGCCGCGGCGGCCTGATCCTCACCTATCTCACCTTCTCCCTCCCCTTCTCCATCTGGATGCTGGTCGGCTACTTCGACTCCATCCCGCGCGACCTCGACGAGGCCGCGCTGACGGACGGCTGCGGTCCGCTCGGCGCCCTGTTCCGGGTCGTGGTGCCGGCCGCGGTGCCGGGCATCGTGGCGGTGGCCGTGTACGCCTTCATGACCGCCTGGGGCGAGGTGCTCTTCGCCTCCGTCATGACCAACGACGCCACCCGCACCCTCGCCGTCGGCCTGCAGGGCTACTCCACCCAGACCGACGTGTACTGGAACCAGATCATGGCCGCCTCGCTCGTCGTGAGCGTCCCCGTGGTCGCCGGGTTCCTACTCCTGCAGCGCTATCTCGTTGTCGGGCTCACCGCCGGCGCCGTCAAATGACGCACCCCTCCCCGTCCCTCAGCGTTCCGATCCAACCGTGACCGAAAGGCAGCCCGTGAACGACCTCAGCGCCCTCCCCGCCGAATTCCTCTGGGGCGCGGCCACCGCCGCGTACCAGATCGAAGGAGCGGTGGCGGAGGACGGCCGAGCCCCGTCCATCTGGGACACCTTCTCCCACACCCCCGGCAAGACCGCCGGTGGCGACACCGGCGACACCGCCTGCGACCACTACCACCGCTGGCCCGAGGACATCGGGATCATGCGCGAACTGGGCCTGGACGCCTACCGGTTCTCCATCGCCTGGCCACGCGTCCTGCCGCAGGGCGACGGCCCGGTCAACGCCCCCGGCCTGGCCTTCTACGACCGGCTGGTCGACGGCCTCCTCGAAGCCGGCATCACCCCGTATCCCACCCTCTACCACTGGGACCTCCCGCAGGCGCTCCAGGACCGCGGCGGCTGGCCGGCCCGCGAGACCGCGCTGCGCTTCGGCGAGTACGCGGCCGTCGTCGCCGAAGCCCTCGGTGACCGCGTCACCGACTGGGCCACTCTCAACGAGCCGCTCTGCTCGGCGTGGATCGGCCACCTCGACGGCGTTATGGCCCCCGGCCTCACCGACCTGACGGCGGCCGTCCGGGCCTCGTACCATCTGCACCTCGGGCACGGCCTCGCCGTCCAGGCCATCCGGGCCGCGAACCCGCACGCCAGGGTCGGCATCGTCAACAACCTCAGCCCCAGCGAGCCCGCCACCGACCGCCCGGAGGACCACGCCGCCGCCCTACGCGCCGACGGACACGTCAACCGCTGGTGGCTCGACCCGATCCACGGCCGCGGCTACCCGCAGGACATGCTCGACCTGTACGGCGTCGACCTGCCGGTCCGCGCCGGCGACCTGGAGACCATCGCCGTCCCGCTGGACTGGCTGGGCGTGAACTACTACTTCCGTGACGTGGTCGCGGACCACCCCACCGGCGGCGTCCCGTACACCCGGCAGGTCCCGACGCCCGGCGCCCACCTCA
Organism: Actinacidiphila oryziradicis; assembly: GCF_005047355.1. Classification (GTDB taxonomy): domain Bacteria; phylum Actinomycetota; class Actinomycetes; order Streptomycetales; family Streptomycetaceae; genus Actinacidiphila; species Actinacidiphila oryziradicis. The sequence goes on along the minus strand of NZ_SUMC01000014.1, from coordinate 57,621 downwards.
CCGCCATGGGCTGGGAGGTGCACGCCGACGGCCTGGAGCAGCTGCTGGTGCGGCTCACCGAGGAGTACGGCGCCCGGCGCCTCATCGTCACCGAGAACGGCAGCGCCTATCGCGACACGGTCGGCCCGGACGGCCAGGTGCACGACCCGGAGCGCAGCGCCTATCTGGAGGAGCACCTGGCGGCCTGCGCCCGGGCCGTACGCCGCGGCGCCCCGCTGGCCGGCTACTTCGCCTGGTCGCTGCTGGACAACTTCGAGTGGGCGTACGGCTACGACAAGCGCTTCGGACTGGTCCACGTCGACTACCCCACCCAGAAGCGCACGGTCAAGGGCAGCGGCCGCCGCTACGCCGACATCATCGCCGCCCACCGTCTCCGCGCCCAGCGCGCGGCCTGAAGAACCCCCGCACAGCTCCGCCCCCCACCTCGAAGGAGCCCTGCATATGAGGCAGGCGTATATGAGACATTCGCCCACTATGGTCCGAACCTCACTGCTGACCGCCTTCACACTCCTGACCACCATGGTCTCCACTCTGACCCTGACCCTGGCCGCCGCCCCGGCCGCGAACGCGGCCACCCTGCCGACGGGCCTGACCACCGTCGTGAACAAGGGCAGCGGCAAGTGTGTGGACGCCCGGTCCGGGGCGACCGCCAACGGCACCGCCGTGCAGCAGTACACCTGCAACAGCAGCACCGCGCAGCAGTGGCAGCTCCAGGCGACCGACAGCGGCTACTACCGTGTGAACAACGGCAACAACACGGCGCAGGCCCTGGATGTCACAGGCGTCTCCACCGCCGACAGCGCGCTGCTGCAGCTCTGGGCGTACGGCGGTGGCACCAACCAGCAGTGGCTGCCGGTGGTGGAGTCGGACGGCTCGTACCACTTCGTCAACCGCAACAGCGGCAAGTGCCTGGACGTGCCCAGCGCCTCCACCGCCGACAGCGTCCAACTGCAGCAGTACACCTGCAACGGCAGCGCGGCACAGTCCTTCAGCCTGGGCGCGGCTGTCACGAACCCGCCCGGCACGCCGGACTTCGGCCCGAACGTCACCGTCTTCGACCCGTCGATGTCCGCCTCCTCCATCCAGTCCAAGCTGGACTCGGTCTTCTCCCAGCAGCAGACCAACCAGTTCGGCACCGCCCGCCAGGCGCTGCTGTTCAAGCCCGGCACGTACAGTGCCAACGCCAACGTCGGCTTCTACACGGAGGTGGCGGGCCTGGGGCTGTCCCCGGACGACGTCACGATCAACGGCGCCGTGCACGCCGAGGCCGACTGGTTCCAGGGCAACGCCACCCAGAACTTCTGGCGTGATGCCGAGAACATGTCCGTCAACCCCACCGGCGGCACCGACCGCTGGGCCGTATCCCAGGCAGCCCCGTACCGTCGCATGCATGTCCGCGGCAACCTCGCGCTGGACGACGGCGGCTGGTCCAGCGGCGGCTTCATCGCCGACACCAAGGTCGACGGGCAGATCCAGTCCGGCTCCCAACAGCAGTTCCTCACCCGGGACTCGCAGATGGGCAGCTGGTCCGGCTCCAACTGGAACATGGTCTTCGTCGGCGACCAGGGCGCGCCCGCCCAGTCCTTCCCGACGTACACCAACGTCAGCTCCTCGCCGACGATCCGCGAGAAGCCGTTCCTGTACGTGGACAGCTCGGGCAACTACCAGGTGTTCGTGCCCGGGTTGCAGACCAACGCCTCCGGCACCACGTGGAGCGGCAAGACCCCGGCCGGCAAGTCCATATCGATCGACCAGTTCTACATCGTCAAGCCGGGCGCCACCGCGTCCGACATGAACACGGCCCTCGCGGCGGGTAAGAACCTGCTGGTCACCCCCGGCGTCTACCACCTCAACCAGACGCTGAACATCACCCGCCCCGACACAGTGGTGCTGGGCATGGGCCTCGCCACCCTCGTGCCGGACGGCGGGATCACCGCAGTCAGCACCGCCGACGCCGACGGCATCGAGCTGGCCGGCCTGCTGATCGACGCGGGTACCACCAACTCCCAGACCCTGATGCAGATCGGCCCGGCCGGCTCGTCCGCCAGCCACGCGGCCGACCCGCCGCAGCTGTCCGACGTCTTCTTCCGGATCGGCGGCGCCACCGTCGGGAAGGCGACCCAGTCGCTGGTGATCAACAGCAGCAACGCGATCATCGACCACACCTGGATCTGGCGGGCCGACCACGGCAACTCCGGCACGGTCGGCTGGACCACCAATACGGCGGACACCGGTCTGGTGGTCAACGGCAGCAACGTGACCGCGTACGGTCTGTTCGTCGAGCACTTCCAGAAGACGCAGGTGCTCTGGAACGGCAACGGCGGCAGAACGTACTTCTTCCAGAACGAGATGCCCTACGACCCGCCGGACCAGGCCTCCTGGATGAACGGCTCCGCCAAGGGCTACCCCGCGTACAAGGTCGCCGCCTCCGTCACCACCCATGAGGCGTGGGGCCTGGGCAGCTACTGCTACTTCAGCTCCAACTCGAGCGTGGTCGCCGATCACGCCTTCGAGGTGCCTACCGTGTCGGGAGTCAAGTTCCACGACATGGTGACCGTCTCGCTGGGCGGTGTCGGCACCATCAGCCATGTCATCAACAGCACCGGCGGGCCGTCCAACTCCAGCACCAACGTGGCCGACCTGACCGCGTATCCGTAACCCGTCGTTCCCAACACGTCCGGGCCGTCACGTCCGAGGGTGCGTGACGGCCCGGACCGGCGGTTCAACGCCGCCCGGCCGGGTGGCGAGGCGGCAGGCGGTGCAATGTGACCTCGGACAGTGTGCCGTCCGCCACCTCGGCGGTCATGTAGGTGCAGTACGGCTGGCGGCGGCGGTCGGTGGGCGAGCCGGGATTGAGCAGCCGCATCCCGCCCCCGGCCGTGGCAGCTGTGGAGTCCCAGGGAATGTGGCTGTGCCCGAAGACCAGTACGTCCAGATCGGGGAATCGCCCGGCGCAGCGCCGCTCGCGGCCCTGCGCCGGGCCGGTTTCGTGGACGACGCCGAAGCGCAGCCCGCCGAGTTCGGCGCGGGCCACCTCGGGGAGGCGGCGGCGCAGCGCGGGGCCGTCATTGTTTCCGTACACCCCGATCAGCCGGGCGGCGCGGGCTTCCAGGAGGTCGAGCGTGGCGGCGTCCACCCAGTCCCCGGCGTGGATCACGGCGTCGGCGCGGGCGATCCGGCCCAGCAGCTCCTCGGGGAGCGCCTTGGCACGTTTGGGCAGGTGGGTGTCGGAGATCAGCAGCAGTCGCACATTTCCACGCTAAGGGCCATACCGTAAGTCTTGATGGGATGGTCCGGTATGCAGTCGCGGTGCTCCGGCGTGGTCCTTGGGCCGCTCGTTCGCGGGTCGGGTCTCATCCGGGGTTGCTGCGGTGCATGACCGAATTCTGCCGATCAGAGGCGCACCGCCAGGCTGGATGCCTGGCCAGCGCGCTGCCACGTAGCTCCCGGCCCGAAGGTATGGAGCCTCGCCGTGGTTGACTCGACGGGGCTTCTTGCAGCCCACCATGGAAACGAAGACGATCCCACGAAGTCACGGCCCCGTCCGATCGATATGCCGGATGAGGATCATTCTTGCCCTGGATGGGCGTCCGGCGCGGCCTCCGCCGTCGGTTCCGCCGGTTCGGCCATTTCCGCTCCGACCCGCGCGGCGGTCTCCCGGAGCCAGATGTGCGCCGCGACGTGCGTGTGGACCGGTGCCACCACAGCGCCTCCTGGAGCGGCACGGCCTCGTAGGGCGGTTCCATGATCCGTACGGCGGCGCGCGGCGCCCCGTATCGGACGGCCTCAGGCATCACCGGCGAGGTACGTGGATACCGGCCGGGAGACCGAATCCGCGTGACCTACGGCACCACAACCGTCCAGGTCGCCCTCACCTCCGCCGCCGACGGGGCCAGAACGATGCTCCGCGTCCACCAGGAGCGAATGGCCAGCGCCGAGCAACGCGAGCGGCAGCGGACGCACTGGCAACGAGTGATGAACAAGACCGCCGGAGCACTGGACCAGGGCTGAGCGCCCGGGTCGGATGACGAACCGTCAGCCCGCTACACAGCGGCGATAGCGATCTACTGCTGGAGTACTGACCGCATCGGTGTGGACGTTGCCTGGGAATTGGCCGTGAGTTCCCGGGGAAGTGGTGCGGCGCAGGGCCGCAGAAGGCGACGATCGCTGGTGTGGTTTGGCGTTTTCGGCCGAGTTAGTGAGGTATTCGCGAAGGCCGGGCTCCCAGAGAACTCCCAGGTTCCTTCCAGGGATTCAAAGGGGCGGGCAGCCAGAATTCCCCACTCATGAAGGTGCTTCCACGGCGGCGCAAGGCTGCCCTGATGAACTCGGTGTTGGGCGTTGTGCTCCTTGCGGCCGTCGGCGGTGCCTATGCGGGGGTGAGCAGCGGCACTGGCACTCGCGCGCCTACCGGCACGCGAGCGGTGGCGGTCGCCAAGGGCACGGTGCTGGCGATGGTGTCCGGCTCCGGGGCGCTGGTCTCGCCGAGCGATCTCGGAGTCAACTTCACCACCGGCGGCCAGCTCACCGAAGTGGACGTCAAGCCCGGTGACAAGGTCACCAAGGGGGAGGTGCTGGCCAAGGTCGACGCGACCGCGGCAAACGAGACGCTCACCCAGGACCAGGCGTCGCTGACGGCGGCCCAGGCCAACCTCAGCAAGGTCGAGGCTGGTCAGGCGAGTTCCACCTCGACGGGGTCCAGCGGCAGCTCCGGCGGAGGGTCCGGCAGCGGCGGATCGGGAAGCGGGTCAACCGGCGCCTCGGCGGGCACGGGCGGATCCGCAGCGCAGCCGTCCGGGTCGGTGCCGACGCGCAGCGGCGCCACGCACGGCCCTACGCCCAGTGCCTCGGCCAGTCCCAGCGGCGCCACGCACGGCCCTACGTCCAGTGCCTCGGCCAGTCCCAGCGGCGCCAGCAGTCCCGGGGCCCGGAACGTGTCCTTCGTCCAGGCGGTCGCCACCAACACCACGGCGAGCCCGTCCGCGTCCGTGGACCCGGTCCAACTCGCCCAAGCCCAGGCGCAGCTGATCCGGGCCCAAGACGCGGTGAGCGCGGCGCAGCGCGCGGTCGCCGGAACCGTACTGATCTCCCCCGTCGGCGGCACGGCGGCAACGGTGGCCGGCAAGGTCGGCGAGACGGTCTCCAGCACGGGCAGCGTCTCCGGTTCCGGCTCGGGCTCGACCTCCGGTTCCGGTGGCTCCACTGGCTCCTCGGCCACACCGACGGGTTTCGTGGTGATCACCAACCCGACCGGGATGCAGGTGACGGCCGACTTCTCGGAGGCCGACGCGCTCAAACTGCAGCCCGGCCAGGCGGCCACGGTCACCCTCAATGCCGAGCCCGGAACGGCGCTCAACGCCACTGTGCTGTCGATCAGTTCCCTGCCCGCGACCAGCGGATCCGGCTCGGGCGGCGGCAGCAGCAACTCGGGCAGTGCCGTGCAGTACGCGGCGATGCTCAACATCACCAGCCCGACCACCAACCTCAGGACCGGGCTCAGCGCCGGCATCCAGGTGGTTACGGGCGAGGCTTCCAGTGCGCTGTACGTGCCGACGGCGGCGGTGAGCGGGACCGGCACGAACCGCACGGTGACGGTGGTCAAGGCGGACGGCACCACGCAGCGCACCAGCGTGACGGTGGGCGTGGAGGGCGACACCGACGATCAGATCACCAGCGGCCTGGCCCAGGGCGAGCAGGTCCAGATCACCACGGTCTCCTCGACCGGGACGGGCGGCTTCCCAGGCGGCGCCTTCCCGGGCGGCTTGGGCGGCACCCGCGGTGGCGGCGGCGGCGGGGTCCGTCCCGGCGGCGGCGGATGAGAGTACGTGGTGGGCCGACGCAACATCTAACCGCCCCCAGGAGATGCGGCCCGCGAACTCCTCGACGATCGAGGATGAACGCACGCTGCTTACCAAAACGTAGCGCTGAAGGCGAAGAGGACCGTGCGGGGCGCATCGTCCACATCGAACTCGCCCGTCACTCTCCATCCGGGAAGCATCACGGAACCTCTGGCCCAGGGTCTTCAACTGTTGGGTGTTTGGCTTGAGTGGGCTGGTTGATGCTACTTCGTGTCGTCGGTGCGGATCCTCAGGATCTGCCACTGCTTCCATCCTGGTCAGTTGCGGTTTCCGTCTCCTTTGAGGGATGCGGGTGTTCACCGTCTCGTCCTCGTCGGATGCCGACGGTCGTGGTCTTCCCGTACTTTCCCCGGCCTTCCCGCACCCTCGGGGTGCGGGAAGGCCGTGTCCTTGTGTGATGGTCAGTGGTTAGGCCGATCGGAGTGCCGGGATGCGGCTGCTTTCGAAGATGACCGGACACGTGGGGGAAAGGCGGAGTGGTGGGCATGGCCAAGCTGATGGCGACGGCCACGTGTACCGCCTTCTCCGGTGTACTGGAGGGCACCGGCGAGCGGGTCGGCCGGCGAGCCCTGCTGGAACGGGTGGGTTTTCTGGCCCAGTTGAGCCGGGAGCTGACCGGCGCTCTGGTGGCCGCCCGGTGGGATGAGGGTTCCCTGGAGGTGCTGGCCGCCGGGGTGGACGAGCGGGGCCAAGACCTGCCGTCCAAGGGGTGGATGGCGATGCGTCGCCTGAACTGGCCGCGGACTCTCACGCCCCCGGCGGGGGTGTATGTCCCGGACCGGGTGCGGCGGGGTGCCGAGGAGTACGCCGCGCGCACGCTGCGGCTGGCCCTGCACCGTCGCGGCATCGTGGCCGCCGTCCTGGCCACCTGGCCCGATGATCCCTCGCGGCGCACCGGGGGCGAGTGGGCGGCACTGCGGGCGGCAGTGCCCGCCGGGGTGAGCGGTGCGGAGATCCGCAGCCGCACCCGGCGGATCCGCCAGTTCGTGGCCGGGCACGGGCAACTGCCCGCCGGGCTGTGTGCCCTGGAGGGCCCGCCGCAGGTGGCCGGGCAGGTGTTGCTGGCGGCGATGGACCGTCAGCAGGTCACCCTTGAGCGGGTGGATGCGGCCACCGCCCGGTTGCGGGTCAAGCTCCCCCTGCGGGCGGCCCCGGCCACGGGCCGGGACTGGGCCTGGCACGTGATCGACATCCGGCTGCCCGGCACTATCGCACCGGATGCGGTGCTGCACACCCCGACCCTGCGCCCCGCCCCGGCCGGGAGGATCGCCGTTGACCTGCCGCACTCCCGGCTCGTCCCGGCCACCAAGGCGAGCGGGCACCGTGTGGCGCTCGGCTTCGACTGGGGCGTCAACACCCTGCTCACCGGAACTGTGGGCCGCCTGACCGGCCAGGGCCCGGCCAAGCGGGTGGTCACCGACGGGCGCCCCCTGGTCTTCGACGCCACCACGGTCAGTGCCGCCCTGCACCGGCTGCGCGGCGTCCGCGAGCACCTCGCCGCCAAGCGTGACCACTACCGGGCGCTGGCCGGCGGGCTCGGCTCCCCGCACCTGGCCTGGGGCGAACACCTGGACCGGGCCCGGGTACTGCAGAGCGAGCACGGGCGGGTGTGTGCCCGGATCCGGCGGCTGAATGCCTCGCTGGCCTGGGCGGCGGCCCGCTGGGCCGTCGACCAGGCGGCAGCACTCGGCGCGAGCGTCATCTACCTCGAAGACCTGACCACCCTGGAAGCACGCGGCCACCGGACCGGCAACGCCCGGCTGTCCGGGCAGGTCCGCGGCACCGTCGCCGAAGCGATCCGGCACCTGGCCGCGAAGGCCGGGATCACGGTCGTCACCGTCCCGGCCCGGGGCACCTCCAAACTGTGCCCCGGCTGCCTGAGCCGTCTCACCCACCACCCCGCCCCCGACCGGCTTCACCAGCGCGGCTGGAAGTGGGCGCACTGTGCGGGCTGCGGACTGTCCATGGACCGGGATCACGCCGCCGCCCGCCGGATCGTCTCCCGCGGCCTGCTCGCCCAGGCCCACACCACCACCGACCGCGCCACCGGTGCCCGGACCATCCGCACCACGGTGGACGGCACGGTGGCTCTGGTGAGGCGTCCGAAGAAGGCCACCCGCCGTCTGCGCCGACAGCGCCGCGCGGAGCAGGCCCCGCCCCGCCCGCGCGGGCCCAAGGCCACCGAGGGCAAGCAGCGCCCCACCCCCGGCAGGCCGAGCGGCACCCGGCACCGAAGTGCCCGGCGCGCCGCCCCGGCACAGGCCCCGGGCCACAAGACTTCCCGCCGTATGCCCGATGTGCGTACGGTCCCCGCCACCACCCCCACCACGGGGGCAGTCCAGCGTCCGGCGGGGCATGACACCACGACACCAGCCGCCGTATCCGGGCCGGTGCCAGGTCATGGAGTACCCGCACCCCACCGGCCCGAAGATCTTCTTCCGGCCGGCCGGAGGCGGCTCTCACACAGAACCTGCCGGCAGCGCACCCGCGCCGCCGAGCGGACCGGCTTCCACCACCTGCACGCCACCGAGGTCCACCCCCTCACCCCGAGGTTCGGACCACCGGACGGCAACCGCACACGGCCACGCCGCGCCCGAAAAGCCTGGAAACCACAGGCACACACAGAGTTCTAGAGACGCTTAGTGCGGCGACCGCATGCGTTCGTCGGGTCCGTCGGCGCGCCGGTCACTGTTCGGGGACGAGTTTGACCAGCAGGGCGTGCAGCTGGTCGCGCTCGGCCTGGGTGAGGCGGTCGAGCAGTCCGCTGTCCACGGAGGCGGCCACGGGTATCGTGTCGGCGACCTCCTGGCGGCCGGCGGCGGTCAGTTCCAGGAGCCGGCGGCGGCGGTCGGAGGGGTCGACGGTGCGGGTGAGCAGGCCGCGCTGCTCCAGCCGCAGGAGGACGGCCGCGAGGGTGGCCTTGTCGATGCACGCTGCAGTGCCGACCGCCGACTGCTCGATGCCGGGACGCTGGCGCACGGCGCGCAGCACGGCGTACTGCGGCTTGGTCAGCAGGGGCAGCCGGGCCTGCCAGCGGGCGCCGTGCTCCTGCAGTGCCCGCCGTATGAGGTGGAAGGTCTGCCGGTACAGCTCGGAGCCGTGATCCTGGGGCCGTGGGTTGGAGCTCATGGGCCAATGTTAGGCTGTAAACGAAACGTTCGTGGACGAACTATAGGCCGACGAACGTTACCTGCTTAAACCTGTGAGGCATCATGCGGCTGATCATCGGAATGACCGGGGCCACCGGCGCCCCGCTGGGCGTGCGCCTGCTGGAGGCGCTGCGGGAGCTGGAGGACGTCGAGACACACCTGGTGATGAGCCGCTGGGCTCGAACCACGATAGAGCTGGAGACGCCCTACACCGCTCGTGAGGTGGCCAAACTGGCGGACGTCGTGCACGGGGCCGGGGACCAGGCGGCCTCGATCTCATCCGGTTCGTTCCGCACCGACGGGATGATCGTCATCCCGTGCAGCATGAAAACGCTCGCCGGTATCCGGGCCGGCTACGCCGACGGGCTGGTCGGGCGGGCGGCGGACGTCGTCCTCAAGGAGCGCCGGAAGCTGGTCCTGGTGCCGAGGGAGACCCCGCTCAGCGAGGTGCACCTGGAGAACATGCTCGCTCTGTCCCGGATGGGCGTCGCCATGGTCCCGCCGATGCCTGTCTTCTACAACCACCCGGAGGGCGTCGACGACATTGTCGACCACGTGGTCGCCCGGGTACTCGACCAGTTCGACCTGCCCGCCCCGCGGGCCCGCCGATGGGCCGGACTGGCCGACGCCCGCCGCGCCGGGGACCCGGGCACCTCGGACCACTGATCCCTCCCCGGGACGCGCCCGGAATGCGAAAGGAACACGAACACCATGGCTTACGACGACCTGCGGGCCTTCCTGGACGCACTCGACAGGCAGGGGCAGCTGCTGCGTATCACCGAGGAGGTCGCGCCCGAGCCCGATCTCGCTGCCGCGGCGAATGCCGCCGGCCGGATCGGCGACGGCGCCCCGGCCCTCTATTTCGACAACGTCACCGGCTTCACGGACGCGCGGATCGCGATGAACGTTCACGGCTCCTGGCGTAACCACGCGCTGGCCCTGGGCCTGCCCGTGAACACCCCGATCAAGGAGCAGGTGGAGGAGTTCGCCCAGCGCTGGGACGCTTTCCCGGTCGCCCCCGAGCGCCGGGAGAACGCCCCGTGGTCGGAGAACACCCTGGACGGGGAGGACGTCGACCTGTTCAAGGTGCTGCCGCTTTTCCGGCTCAACGACGGCGACGGCGGCTTCTACCTCGACAAGGCCGCCATCGTCTCCCGCGACCCGGACGACCCGGACAACTTCGGCAAGCAGAATGTCGGCATCTACCGCCTGCAGGTCAAGGGCCGCAACCGGCTCGGCATGCAGCCGGTGCCGATGCACGATGTGGCGCTGCACCTGCGCAAGGCCGAGGAACGCGGCGAAGACCTGCCGATCGCCATCACCCTGGGTAACGAGCCGGTCATCTCCATCGTGGCCGGCATGCCGATGGCCTACGACCAGTCCGAGTACGAGATGGCCGGCGCCCTGCGCGGCGCCCCCGCGCCCATCGTCACCGCCCCGCTCACCGGCTTCGACGTGCCCTGGGGCTCCGAGGTGGTCCTGGAGGGGGTGATCGAGGGCCGCAAGCGTGAGATCGAGGGCCCGTTCGGCGAATTCACCGGCCACTACTCCGGCGGCCGCAGGATGGCCGTGGTCCGGATCGACAAGATCTCCTACCGCACCAGTCCGGTCTTCGAGTCCCTCTACATCGGCATGCCGTGGACCGAGACCGACTACCTCATCGGCCCCAACACCTGCGTTCCCCTGCTCAAGCAGCTGCGCGCGGAGTTCCCCGAGGTCCAGGCGGTCAACGCCATGTACACCCATGGACTGCTGGTCATCATCTCCACCAAGAAGCGCTACGGCGGCTTCGCCAAGGCCGTCGGCATGCGGGCGATGACCACCCCGCACGGCCTCGGTTACGTCAAGATGGCGATCATGGTCGACGAGGACGTCGACCCCTTCGACCTGCCACAGGTCATGTGGGCGATGTCAGCCAAGGTCAACCCGGCCGGAGACATCATCAACCTCCCCAACCTCTCCGTCCTCGAACTCGACCCCGGCTCCCAGCCCGCGGGCATCACCGACAAGCTCATCATCGACGCCACCACCCCCGTCGCCCCCGACGACCGCGGCAACTTCAGCACCCCGGCCAAGGACCTCCCCGAGACCCCGCACTGGACCGCCAAACTCCAGGCCATGCTCGCCGCCCGCTGACCCGCACCCTTCCCGGGAGAGAAGAGAACCCCGTGACCTGCCCCCGCTGCGACTTCGACACCATCCGACAACTCGCCACCTCGCCCGTCCCCGGCATCTGGGACGTCCTGCAGTGCCACCGCTGCCTCTACACCTGGCGCACCACCGAACCCGCACGCCGCACACAGCGCGATACCTACCCCGACGAGTTCCGCATGACCCAGGCCGACATCGACAACGCCCCCGAAGTCCCCACCGTCCCCCCGCTGCTCAGCCGGCCGCCGCACACGGCGCACTGACGCGGCAGTCCGCCGCCGCTCACCGCTGCGCGGGCGGGCCGGGACGTCCGCATCCGCCGGGGAGCTCCTCGTACGCCATGCCGGTGCCCGGCGGCTCAGCCGAGCCCGCCACCACGGATCCGCGCGACCCCGAGCCCTTGGTGGCGAAGGGCGAGTATCGCGGCACCCAGCGCATCAGCGCCGCCGCGGCCAGCACCCCGACCCCGCCCATCAGGACGATTCCGGAGGCCAGACTGCCCAGCCCGGCGGCGGCGGACACCACCAGCGGTCCTCCGGCGCTCCCGGAGTCGGCGCACAGCCTCCACACCCCGAGGAACTGCGAGCGGGTCTCCGGCGGTGCGACATCCGCGCCGAGAGTCATCAGAATCCCGCTGCCGATCCCGTTGCCGAACCCCATGAGCATCGCGACAACGGTAAGCGAGACCAGTCCGTGGGTGAGCGGCAGCAGGGCCTGTGTCAGTCCCAGTACGAGCATCGACGGCACGGCGATCCACAGCCTGCCGGCGCGGTCCATGACCATGCCCGAGGGGTAGAACGTCAAGGTGTCCACGAGTCCGGCGATCCCGAAGACGATGCTCGTGGTCGAGGGGGCCTGACCGAGGTGCTCTGCCCACAGCGGCAGTACCGTCTGCCGGGTCGCGCGCACCGAGCCCACCAGGAAGACCGCCGTCCCCAGGGTCAGGAAGACCCTGTGGTGCCGCGCGACCACGGCCCGGACCGAGACAGGTGCGGAGCGGCGCTCCTGCGCCCTCCCCGGTTCCGACACGTCGCGGACGAGCAGGACCACCAGACCGGCGGCCATCGTGCACGCCACGGCCAGCCAGTACACGTCCCGCACCGGGCGGCCGTACACCACCGCCGCGCCGATGAACGGCCCGATGAACGCGCCCACCCGGGACATGCCCCCGAGCGTGGACAGTGCGCGGGCTCTCAGGCCCGCGGGGATGACCTCGGTGAGATAGGACTGCCGGGCCAGGGTGAACACGGCGTTCGTCGCCCCCGTGGCCGTGATGGCCAGCGCCAGTTGCCAGAGGGCGCGGGCCTGCGCGCAGCCGACCAGCGTCACCGCGGCGACCGCGGCGGCGACGAGCATGGCCTTGCGGTCGCCCACCCGGGCCGCCAGAGCCCCCGCAGGTACGTCCCCCAGAATCTGCCCGACCCCGAGCAACGCCAGCGTCAGCCCGGCCGCGCTCACCGAGGCGCCCAGCGCCCGTCCGCTCAGCGCGACGATCGGAGCGAGCGCGCCCATGCCGGTCTCGAATATCAGCGCGGGCAGGAAAACAGCCGGCGCCAAGCCGACAAGGGACACCTGCCGTGAACTCACCTGCTAAGGCCTCGCTTCGAAGGTCGCCAGCGATCCGGGTTTCCCGGCGATCATATGCGGCGGGGATCCGGCAGCGGCGGGCAGGTCCCGCACCGCGGCGGCGGACTCGTTGGACGATCGCACGTCGCCCGGATGGTCCCACAGACGTGGTGAGATCCGCCGAAGAGGGGTACACAGCGGGACGGAACCCGTCATTCGCCTGACAAGAACCAGCTGGAGGAGCCGCCGTGAAATTCGGGATCTCGACCTTCATCACTGACCAGGGCATCGGACCGGCCGCTCTCGGGAGAGCGGTCGAAGACCGGAACTTCGATTCGGTGTTCATCGCCGAGCACACACACATCCCGGTGGAGCGCCGCTCGCCCTACCCCGGCGGTGGTGAGCTGCCGGATATCTACTACCGCACCCTTGACCCGTTCGTCGCGCTGAGTGTTGCCGCCGCGGTCACCGAACGGCTGCTGCTGGGGACCGGTGTCGCGCTGGTGGCGCAACGGGACCCGATCATCACGGCGAAGGAGGTGGCCTCCCTAGACCATGTCTCCGGCGGTCGCGCGGTCCTCGGCGTCGGCGTCGGCTGGAACCGTGAGGAGATGCAGAACCACGGCACCGATCCGACCACCCGCGGCCAGCTGGTCAACGAGCGGCTGCTGGCGCTCCGGGAGCTGTGGACCAAGGACAAGGCGGAGTTCCACGGGGAATTCGTCGACTTCGGCCCGGTGTACTCCTGGCCCAAGCCGGTGCAGCGCCCGCATCCGCCGATCTACGTGGGCGGCGGCCGGGGCGCGTTCCCCCGGGTCGCGGAGTTCGGGGACGCCTGGCTCGCCAACAGCCTGCCGCCGGAGGAGCTCGGCCCGCAGATCGAGGAGCTGCGCGCCATGGCAGGCCGCGAGGTGCCGGTGACGGTGTACGGGGCAGCCGACGATCCTGCGGCGATCGAAGGCTACACGCGGCTCGACGTGGAGCGGGTGCTGCTCTACCTGCCGACGAAGCCGGAGAAGGAGACGCTGGACCAACTGGACAGGCTGGCCGAGCTGGCTGCCCGGTTCCGCTGAGCTGCCGGGAGACCGGGCACGCCGGCACCGGCTGATCAAGACGCCGGGCGGGGCCGTCCGGGGCCGTCCGGGGACGGCGGCCGACCGTGCTTGCAACAAGGCTGCAGGTTTCTGCAAACGGTTTGCATTAGGTGTCGTATGATTGCGGCCATGACGCGGCGACTTGCTCAGGTGGCGAAGAAGGTTGGGGTCAGTGAGGCAACGGTCAGCCGGGTGCTGAACGGCAAGCCGGGCGTGGCGGAGCCGACGCGGCAGGCGGTCCTCACGGCGCTGGACGTGCTCGGGTACGAACGGCCGACCCAGCTGCGCGGGGAACGCGCGCGGCTGGTCGGGCTGGTGCTGCCGGAGCTGCAGAACCCCATCTTCCCCGCCTTCGCCGACGTGGTCGGAGCCGCGCTCGCGCAGCAGGGGCTGACACCCGTGCTGTGCACGCAGACCGCGGGAGGGGTCAGCGAGGCGGACTACATAGAGCTGCTGCTCCAGCACCGCGTCTCCGGCGTGGTGTTCGCCGGCGGGCTGTACGCGCAGGCGGATGCGCCGCACGACCACTACCGGCTGCTCGCCGACCGGAATCTGCCCGTCGTGCTGATCAATGCCGCCATCGACGACCTGGCCTTTCCCCGGGTCTCCTGCGACGATGCCGTCGCCGTCGAACAGGCCTGGCGCCACCTGATCTCACTGGGCCACGAGCGGATCGGCCTGCTGCTGGGTCCGTCCGACCATGTGCCGTCCCGGCGCAAGCTCGCCGCCGCCCGCGCCGTCGCCGAGACCGGCGGCGGCGCGCTGCCCGAGGAGTACGTCGGACGGGCGATGTACACCCTGGAGGGCGGCCAGTCCGCGGCGGCGAGGCTGTGGGAGCGCGGGGTGACGGGCATCGTCTGTGCCAACGACCCCATGGCTCTGGGTGCCGTCCGCGCCGCGCGGCGGCTGAACCTCTCCGTGCCCGGCGACGTCTCGGTGATCGGGTACGACGACTCGGCGTTCATGAACTGCACCGAACCCCCGCTGACCACCGTGCGGCAGCCGATCGAGGCCATGGGCCGGGCCGCGGTGGAGCTGCTGGTCGCCCAGGTCGGCGGGAAGACCGTCGCTCCGGACGAGTTGCTCTACGAGCCTGAGCTTGTCGTCCGCAGCACCACGGGGCCGGCGCGCCGCTGATCCCGGTCTCACGGGTCCCTTCAGTCAATCTTTTGCGGAATCTGCGCGATATCTTGCGGTCATCTGTCGGGAGTGCTTGAGTTTGCCCCGCCCCCGCTGCGCGTAGTTGCGGGCTTTCCACGCTCATGCCCGAAGGGAACCACCGATGAGAAGCTCCTGGTTCCGCTCTCCCAGCTCTCCTCGCCGTACCGCCGCGGTCTGCCTCGTCTCCGCGCTCGCGCTGACCTCCGTGGCGGCCTGCGGTACCAGCAGCAGCAAGAGCGGCGACAACAACCCGACGGGCGGCGGCTCGTCCGACGCCTCCGCCCCGCTGGACCCGAAGGCCAAGGTGACGCTCACGATCGACTGCATGCCGCCGGCCGCCAAGGCGGCGCAGCTGAAGGAGTGGAACGCGGATGTGAAGACGTTCAACAAGACGTACCCGAACGTCACGATCCAGGGCAGGTCGACGCCCGGCCAGTGTGAGGAGCCGGCCCGCTTCACCGCCGCCCTCAAGGCGCAGTCCCAGCCGGATGTCTTCTACACCTACTTCACCGACCTTCAGCAGGTGCTGGACAACAACGGCGCCGCCGACATCACGGCGTACGTCAACAACAAGACCGTCCCCGCCCTCGGCGACATCGACCCCAACGTGCTGGGCGTCCTCAAGCAGGGCGGCAAGCTCTACGGCGTGCCCACCAGCAACTACCGCATGGGCCTGCTGATCAACCGCAAGCTCTTCACCCAGGCCGGACTCGACCCGAACAAGCCGCCGACGACCTGGGACGAGGTCCGCACCGACGCCAAGGCCATCGCCGCCCTCGGCAAGGGCATCGCCGGTTACGGCGACTACAGCACGGCCAACACCGGCGGCTGGCACTTCACCGCCGCCATGTACGGCCTTGGCGGCGACATCGTCTCCTCCGACGGCACCAAGGCCGCCTTCAACACCGCCCTGGGCCAGCAGATCGTGAACAATCTGCACGCCATGCGGTGGAACGACAACAGCATGGGCCAGACCCAGCTGCTCAAGTGGGGCGACCTGCAGAAGCAGATGGCGACCGACAAGCTCGGCATGTTCCTCGCCGCCCCCGACGACATCACCTACATGGTCCAGCAACTCGGCGCGAAGTACGACAACTTCGGCATGGGACCGATCCCCGGCGGCAAGGCGACGCTCTTCGGCGGCAACGACTACATGATCAAGAAGGGCAGCTCCCCGGACAAGATCAAGGCCGCCATCGCCTGGCTGAACTTCGAGACCCTCACCCCCGGGAAGGGCCAGTTCGAGTACGCGCGCACAAAGGTCGACGGCCTGCCCGTCGGACTGCCCCAGCCGGCCTTCTTCACCGGCGCGAGCAAGACCAAGGACGACGGGCTCAAGACCGCTAGCGCGACCATGCCGGTCGAGAACTTCAAGGCCTTCATGGACAACCCCGTCCCCGGCAAGGCGGAGCCCCCGAAGGCCCAGGAGATCTACAAGGTCCTGGACAACGTGATGTCCGGCGTGCTCACCGACAAGAACGCCAACGCCGGCGCGCTGCTCTCCGCCGCGGAGAAGCAGGTCAACCAGGTCCTGGCGAACGGCTGACGATGTCGGCACCCACGCTGGCCACGAGCGAGGCGGCGCGGCAGCGCCCCGGGCAGCCCGGCAACAGCCGGACGAAGAACTCCCACGAGGGGTTCGCCCGGGCGCTGCGGCGCAATCTGTCGGCGCACGGCTTCCTGATCGGCGCCGTCCTGTGCTTCGCGTTCTTCTCCTGGTATCCGATGGTCAGGGAGTTCGTCCTGGCCTTCCAGAAGACCAAGGGCGGCCACACCACCTGGGCCGGCTGGTCCAACCTGACGTATATCTTCAACGATCCGGCCTTCTGGCAGGCATGGCGCAACACCCTGCTGTTCACCGGCCTCGCGCTGATACTCGGGTTCGCGGTGCCGTTCCTGGTCGCCGTCACGCTGAACGAGTTCCGGCACGGCCAGGGCTATCTGCGCATGCTGGTCTATCTGCCGGTGATGCTCCCGCCGGTCGCCTCCGTCCTGCTCTTCAAGTACTTCTACGACCCCGGATACGGTCTCTTCAACCGCATCCTGCAGCTGTTGCACCTGCCCGACCAGCAATGGCTGCAGTCCACCAGCACGGCCATGCTCTCCGTCGTGATCGCGTCGACCTGGATGAACATGGGCGGCGCGACCCTGATCTACCTGGCCGCGCTGCAGGGCATCCCGGGGGAGCTGTACGAGGCGGCCGAGCTCGACGGGGCCGGACTGCTCCGCAAGATCTGGCACGTGACCATCCCGCAGACCCGGCTCATCCTCTCGCTGATGCTGCTGATGCAGATCATCGCGACGATGCAGGTCTTCACCGAACCCTTCCTGCTCACAGGCGGTGCGGGCCCCGAAGGCGCCACGACCACGGTGGTCTACCTGATCTACCAGTACGCGTTCAACTTCAACAACTACGGCAGCGCGGCGGCGCTCGGCCTGGTCCTGCTCGTGCTGCTCGCGGGGTTCTCCGCGGCGTACGTACGACTGAGCCGCAGCAGCGAGGACTAGGAGGCGGACGATGACGACGAGAACGCTGATTTCGCCCGCACAGCTGGGCAGGACCCGTGGCAAGGTCGTGTACTGGACCGTGTTCGCTGTGGTGATCACGGTCTTCACCCTGGTCTTTCTCGGCCCGCTGTACTGGATGGCCACCGGCGGTCTCAAGACCACCCAGGAGTTCGTCCAGACCCCGCCCACCGCCTTCCCCACCTCCCTGCACCCGAAGAACTACTCGCACGCCTGGGCGGTGATGGATCTGTCCCGGCTGCTGTTCAACACCCTCTGGTACGCCTTCGGCGCGCTCGCCTTCCAGTTGGTGTTCGACGTTGCCGCCGCCTACTCGCTCTCCCGGCTCAGGCCGGTCCTGGGCAAGCTGATCCTGGGGATGATGCTCGCCACGCTGATGATCCCGGCGACCGTCCTGGTCGTACCGCAGTACCTCACGGTGCTGGACGTGCCGTTCTTCCAGCGCAATCTGCTCAACTCGCCCTGGGTGATCTGGCTGCCGTCCGTCACCAACGCCTTCAACATCTTCCTGCTGAAGAGATTCTTCGACTCGATCCCGGGCGAGCTGCTGGACGCCGCGGCGGTGGACGGGGCGTCGCGGCTGCGGACCCTGTGGTCCATCGTGCTGCCGGTCTCCCGGCCGATCCTCGGCGTGGTCTCCATCTTCGCGGTGGTCGGCGTCTGGAAGGACTTCCTCTGGCCGATGCTCACGCTGCCCGACCCAAGCAAGCAGACGCTCAACGTTGGCATCTACTCGCTGGCCAGCGGCGTGCCCGAGAACTGGCTGGTCGCCGCGCTCGGCATCGCCTCGCTGCCGACGCTGCTGATCTTCCTCGTCTTCCAGCGCAACATCATGGGCGGCCTGACCGCCGGCGGTCTCAAGGGCTGAAAGGAATTCGTGTGCTCACTTCGGACTGGTGGCGCTCAGCTGCCATCTACCAGGTGTACGTACGCAGCTTCGCCGACGGTAACGGCGACGGCACCGGCGACCTCGCCGGGGTACGCGCCCGGCTGCCGTACCTGGCGGACCTCGGCGTCGACGCCCTGTGGTTCAACCCCTGGTATCCCTCGCCGATGATCGACGGCGGGTACGACGTGGCCGACTACCGTGACATCCACCCGGCGTTCGGCACCCTCGCCGACGCCGAGAAGCTGATCGCCGAGGCGCTGGACCGGGGCATCCGGACCATCGTCGACATCGTGCCCAACCACATCTCCGGCGCCCACCCCTGGTTCCGGGCCGCCCTCGCCGCCGGACCCGGCAGCGCCGAGCGCGAGCTGTTCCACTTCCGGCCCGGCCTCGGCGAACACGGCGAACGGCCACCCAACGCCTGGCGCTCCCAGTTCGGCGGCTCCGCCTGGACCCGCACGACCGGCCCGGACGGCACGCCGGGGGAGTGGTACCTGCACCTGTTCGCCCCTGAGCAGCCCGACCTGAACTGGGCCCACCCCCGGGTGCGGGCCGAGCACGAGGAGGTGCTGCGCTTCTGGCTCGACCGAGGAGTCGCCGGCGTACGGATCGACTCCGCCGCCCTGCCCGCCAAGGCCCCGGATCTGCCCGACTTCACCGAGGGCCGCGACCCGCACCCGTACGTCGACCGGGACGAACTGCACGACATCTACCGCTCCTGGCGCCGTGTCGCCGACTCCTACGACGGCGAGCGCGCGCTGATCGGCGAGATCTGGCTGCCCGACACCGAACGCTTCGCCCGCTATCTGCGCCCCGACGAGCTGCACACCGCCTTCAACTTCGACTTCCTGGCCTGCCCATGGGACGCAGCGGGGCTGCGCGCCTCCATCGAAGCGACCCTGGCCGCCCACGCACCGGTCGGCGCCCCCGCCACCTGGCTGCTGTCCAACCACGACGTCACCCGCACCGTCACCCGCTACGGCCGGGCCGACAGCTCCTTCGACTTCGCAGCCAAGGCCCACGGCATCCCCACCGACCGGGCGCTCGGCACCCGCCGCGCCCGGGCCGCCGCCCTGCTCACGCTGGCCCTGCCCGGACCCGTCTACATCTACCAGGGTGAGGAACTGGGCCTTCCGGAAGTGGAGGACATCCCGACAGACCGGCTCCAGGACCCGATGTACTTCCGCTCCGGCGGCACCGACCCAGGACGCGACGGCTGCCGGGTCCCGATGCCCTGGTCGGGGCACGAGCCGCCGTACGGCTTCGGTACCTCCGGCGATCCATGGCTGCCCCAGCCCGGCGACTGGGCGGAGCTGACCGCCGAGGCCCAGGCAGCCGACCCGGCCTCGATGCTCGCCCTGTACCGGGCCGCGTTGCGCCTTCGGCGTACCGAACCGGGGCTCGGCGACGGCCCGATACGTCTGCTGGACACCGCCGAGGGGGTACTCGCCTTCACCCGCGAGGGCGCCTTCGGCTGTGTCCTCAACCTCACCGGACAGCCGGTGGCGCTGCCTGGCCACCGGGAGGTGCTGCTGGCCAGCGGTCCGCTCCGGGACGGGCTGTTGCCGCCGGACACGGCGGTCTGGCTGCGCCTGGACGGCGAGGCCGCATAGGGCGGGGGGACGGGTCGCCTGCGCGGGCCGGTGGCCGATGTCGCGCCCACCGGTGCCGCCCTGCGGCACGCCTGCCCACAACGCTGGAGGCATGACGCAGGGGCGCGGCGCCGAGTCGAATCGGCGGCGCGCCCCTGCGCTTTCATTCGCCGTGGTTATCCGGTTGGCACCGTCCACTTCTGGTTGGTGGCGCCGGTGCAGTCCCAGATCTGCAGGCGGGTGCCGTTGGCGGAGCTGGCGCCGGTGGCGTCGAGGCAGCGGCCGGAGGCCGGGTTCACCAGGGTGCCCGAGGTGTAGGTCCACTTCTGGGCGTTGGTGCCGTTGCAGTCGTACAGCTGCACCTGGGTGCCGTTGGCGGTACCGGCCGATGTGAGGTCCATGCACTTGCCGAGCGCCTGGAGGGTGCCGTCGGTTGAGACGGTCCACTGCTGGGCGCTGGTGCCGTTGCAGTCGTACAGCTGGACGGCGGTGCCGTTCGCGCTGGCGGCGCCGGCCAGATCGACGCACTTGCCGCCGATGCCGGTGATCGTGCCGGTGGGAGCGGTGGCGCCGCTCTGGGTGCCGCTCCAGGTGAAGGTGGCCGAGGTGTGCGCCGGCACGGAGTACGTGAAGGACTGGCCGCCCCAGACCACATGCAGGCTCTGGGCCGAACTGGAGTCGTTGTAGGAGACCAGAGCCTTTGAACCGTCCGGGTTCTGCCACGCGACGTTGGGCACAGTCGAGTTGGCCGTGGAATCGATGCGGTAGGCGCCCGGCTTCACGAACTTCGTCAGCTGGCCCATGTCGTAGTACTCGACGTTGTAGTCGACCTGTCCACTGCGGCTGTCGCCGTTGTGCACGGTGATCAGACCGGTGCAGGTGCCGCAGCCGCCGTTGTGCGGACCCATGTTCTGGTCGACGGCGAGGGACCACTTGACCACCGACTTACCCCAGTTGCGGGTGTAGTCGATGATGTTGAGCATGTCCTCGCGCTGCTGGTCGGAGACCCAGGTGCCGCCCGAGTGCTCGGTGTCGAAGGCATCGGTGGCGGGGTACTGGTTGTGCACGGTGGTCTGCTCGGTGACGTTGCCGCCGTAGCCGTGCCAGGCGATGCCGCCGAACAGCGAGTCGTTGCGGATGGCGGCGGTGTCGACGGTCGGGGCGCCGTACGAGGCGTAGGTGTCCCAGTTCCAGTCCAGGGCGAGGACTTTGGTGCTGAGCCCCGCAGCGTGGAAGGCCGGCAGGAGATTGGTCCCGATGAAGTACTGCAGGCCGGAGCCGTTCCAGTTCATGGAGGGGTAGCCGGAGCAGCAGGTGGGCTCGTTCTGCGCGGTGACGTAGTCGATCGGCACGCCCTGCGCCGCGTAGGCCTGGACGTACTTCACGAAGTACTGGGCGTAGGCGGCGTAGTACTGCGACTGCAGCCAGCCCAGGCTGGTGGCGCCGTTGTCCTTCATC
The DNA here is from genome assembly GCF_005047355.1 of Actinacidiphila oryziradicis. GTDB lineage: Bacteria > Actinomycetota > Actinomycetes > Streptomycetales > Streptomycetaceae > Actinacidiphila > Actinacidiphila oryziradicis. The sequence continues at coordinate 36,177 of NZ_SUMC01000014.1, read as the reverse complement.
CAGGACGGGGCGGTCCACGGCGTGCCCATGACCTTCAGCGATGGGTTGAGCGCCTTCGCCTGCTTGGTCAGGGGGAGGACGTCGGTCAGGTCGTGGCTGATGGAGAAGGAGTTGAGGTTGGGATCGGTCGAACCGGCGGCCACGTCGTCGTAGGTGTAGCTGTAGCGGGCCAGGTCCGAGGCGCCCATCGGGTTGCGCAGGAAGCTCAGGCCGATGCCGGAATTCGGGTCGAAGAGCTGCTGCATGACGGATGTGCGGGTCGCGCTGCTGAGCGCGCCGCTGCTGTTCATCAGGTAGGCGGCGGTGTCGGTGAAGGACGCGCCTGCGCCGCTGAACTGCTGGTATTTCGTGTTCTCGTTGACGACGACGGTCTGCCCACTGCCGCTGGTGCCGGAGGTGAAGGCTGTGGGCGTCTGCTGCTGGAGGCCGCGGGTGACATTCCGGCCGCCGGAGTCGTTGGTGGTGGTCAGCCAGACGTTCACCGCCTCGCCCGCGGCGTGGGCGGGAGCCTGGCCGGTGAGTGCCAGGGCGGCGGTCATGACGGTGGTGAGCAGCGCCGCGGCCAGGCGGCGCGGGCGGTGGCGGCCGCGGCCCGGTCGCGGGGTGCGGGAGTGTCTCATGGCGTGATGCCTTTCGGCCGGCGGTGGGGGGAGCCGTGCGGCCTCTGGAGCAGACATGTCGTGTCCCTGACATATCTACTTCGCCAGGCCGTCGGCGGGGGCGGCGGATGCTGCCGGATGCCGTGTCAGGACCCTGTTCCGACGGGCGGCTACTGAAAGGTCCAGACCTTAGTTCACGTCGTGATTTAACTCGTGATGTAAGGGGGGTGTCAAGAGTGCGAACGTGCGTCAAGAGTGCGAACACCCTTACCGGCGGTCCCGCGGACGGGTGATCCGCCACCGGAGTGCGTCTCACGGCGATCCCGGTGATCCTGCACATCGCTCACGCAGAAGGCGCACAGCAACCTGACGGAATCCCGGCATGCCCGTGCCCGGCAAACCAAAAATGCGGGTATGTCCGACCGGGATCCGGGGCGCGACCCACCGATGGGAATTGCGTCCTGGAATTATGTGAAGAAGTCGTCACCGTATGGTGGGCAAAGCAGCGGTGGGCGTGTTGTGTCACCGAAACGTTGACCCAAACATCGGACCTGCCGGGTGGACGGGCGGCCCGCTGGCGTGGTTCTATCGGGCGCTAGACGGGAGTTGTAAAAAGCAGGTTCCCGGGGTTTCGGGCATCAGGCGACCGTTGAAGTGGCCGGATCGGCTTGACGCTGAGCCGGCCGATGCTATTCAGGAACACTCAAAGAGCAATGAAGGGAAGCAACAGTCATGCGTAACGACTTCACGCCCCAGGTCGAGACCCGCGAGATTGCCGACAGCGACCTGGACAACATTTCCGGTGGCATCCTGGGCCTCGTCGGTGACGTCGTTGGGACCGCCGAGTCCGTTCTGCCCGTTTCGCTGCCGCTCGCGCAGGTCACCGGCCTCGTCGGCCAGACCACCGGTCTTGTTGCCGGTCTCTGACGGAGACGTTCGCTACGCGGCTTCATAGCCGCGAGCGCCACTCGGTCTACCGCCCCATCTGAATCCCGATGGGTCGGCCATGGGCTCCGGAATTCTTGTTCCGGGGCCCATGGGTTCCGTAGGCCGTCGGCTGCCGCTTGCGCAGGCGGCGCCTGTGTTATGGTCGCGTATTGCTGTACCCGACCGAGACGAATGCAGTTGAGGGAATAGTTCCGTGGAGTTCCGGCAAAAGGCGCTTTCCAAGCTGCAATCGCCTGAGGAGCTCGATATACCTGTGCGCTTCGCCCGGCCGCAGGGCTGGCTCGTACTGGCTGTCACGGCGGTCGTCATGGGCGTCGCATGTTTCTGGGCCGTTACCGGCTCTGTGTCATCCAAAGTGAGCGCACCCGGGATCCTGACCCATGCGGAGGGCAGTTACATCCTGCAGAGCCCGGTCGCGGGCCAGGTTACCGCCGTCTTCGCCAATGAGGGCGACACGCTGCCCAAGGGCGCACGACTGCTGAGCGTGCGCACAAGCCAGAGCGCGGAGACCGTACGCACGGTAGCCGCGGGCCGGGTGACCTCGCTGTTGGCCAAGATCGGTGCGGTGGTCGCCACCGGTGCGGATCTGGCGACAGTGGAACGAATCGACAACCCCAACGAGCCGCTGGTGGCGGTGTTGTACGCGTCGAGCAGCAGCGGATCGACGATTCCGGTGGGTTCTTCGGTGGATCTGACCGTCCAGTCAGTGCCGGCACAGCGGTACGGGGTGCTGCGAGGCCGCGTCCTCGCGGTCAGCCGGATACCCGAGACCCGGCAGCAGATCACCAGCTTCCTCGGGAGCAGCCAGTTGGCCGAGCAGTTCTCGGCGCAGGGCCAACCGGTGGCGGTTGTGGTCCAACTGACCCGGTCGGCCGGCACGAAATCCGGGTACAAGTGGTCGTCGGCGCACGGCCCGCCGTACGCGGTCGATTCCACGACGTTGGCCACTGGCGCCATCCACCTGGCCGCGCAGCATCCGATCGACTGGATCCTTCCGTGACCGCGCGGCACGATTCCGCAGCGACGGAGCCGACGCCGGTCCAGGGGCGTGGGCGGCACCGTCCGAACCAGCTCGACCGCGGGCGGCACCGTCCGGACCGGGCGAAGCCCGAGCCGAGGCCGAAAGGCAGAAAGCAGAAGACCGTCCGCAGTCCAACGGTCCTTCAGATGGAGGCCGTGGAGTGCGGTGCCGCTTCGCTGGCCATGGTGCTCGGCCACTACGGCCGGCACGTGCCCCTCGAAGAACTGCGTATGGCCTGCGGTGTGTCCCGCGACGGCTCCAGGGCCAGCAACCTGCTCAAGGCCGCACGCGGCTACGGCCTCACGGCCAAGGGCATGCAGATGGAACCGGCTGCCCTGGCGGAGGTGCGGGCACCGGCCATCCTGTTCTGGGAGTTCAACCATTTCGTGGTATTCGACGGGATGGGACGGCGCCTCGGCCGTCGGGTGGTGCACATCAACGATCCTGCCCGGGGCCGTCGACCGGTGTCGTTGGAGGAATTCGACTCCAGTTTCACCGGCGTCGTGCTGACCTTCGAGCCCGGCGGCGAATTCCGCCGGGGCGGCCGGAAGCCGGGTTTCCTGGCCGCCCTCCCGGCGCGGCTGCGCGGCACTACGGGCACAATGCTGGCCGCGTTGATCGCCAGCTTCCTGCTCGTCGTGGTCGGCGCGGCGGCACCGGCCTTGAGCCGTACGTACATCGACATGTTCCTGTTGGGCAATCAGACGTCATTGCTGCTGGTGCTCTTCGCGTCGATGGCCGCCATGGTCGTGCTGACCGCCGTACTGACCGCTCTGCAGCAGGCGAATCTGCTGCGTGGGCGCATCATCTCCTCCACACTGAGCAGCGCCCGGTTCCTGCGGCATCTGCTCAGGCTGCCCGTCACGTTCTTCGCCCAGCGCAACCCGGCCGACCTCGTCCAGCGACTGCAGTCCAACGACACGGTCGCCGAGACCCTGGCGAGGGACCTCGCCGCCGCCGGTGTGGACGCCGTGGTCGTGGTCCTCTACGCGGTCCTGCTGTGGACCTATGACCCGCAGCTGACCGTGATCGGGGTGCTCATCGCCCTGCTCAACGTGGCGGCACTGCGGTTGGTGGTCCGGATCCGGGGCACCGGCGTGCAGAAGCTGCGGGCGGACAGCGCCCGGCTGACCAACACCTCCTACAGCGGGCTCCAGCTGATCGAGACGATGAAGGCCACCGGAGCCGAGAACGGCTACTTCCGCCGCTGGTCCGGCCAGCACGCGACCACGCTGGAAGGCCAGCAACGACTCGGTGTGCCGAGCGCGGCGCTGGCCATTGCCGCGCCCACGCTCGCGGCACTCAACAGCGCGCTGATTCTCCTGATCGGCGGGCTGCGGGCGGTCGAGGGCCATATCTCGATCGGTTTGCTGGTGGCCTTCCAGTCACTGGTGACCAGCTTCACCGCACCGGTCACCCGGCTCAACGGGGTAGCCGGCCGGATCCAGGACTTCGCGGCCGACGTGGCCCGGCTCAAGGACGTCGAGAGCTTCCCGGTGGATCCGCTGTACTCACGCCCCGAGCCGGCCGCGAGCACCCGCAGGCTCAGCGGGCATGTGACGCTGGACAACGTCACCTTCGGATACAGCGCGCTCGACAAACCACTGCTCACCGACTTCTCACTGTCGGTCGGGCCCGGCCAGCAGGTCGCGCTCGTCGGCGGATCCGGCAGTGGCAAGTCCACGGTGTCCCGGCTGATCTCGGGTCTCTACAACCCGTGGAAGGGCGAGATCCGCATCGACGGACAGCGGCTGGAGGAGATCTCCCGCAGCGCGCTGTCCGCCTCGGTCTCGTTCGTCGACCAGGACATCTTCCTCTTCGAGGGCACTGTCCGCGACAACGTGGCCTTGTGGGATCCGTCGATAACGGATGAGGCCGTCGTCGCGGCCCTGAAGGACGCTGCCATCCATGACACCGTCTCCAGGCGTCCCGGCGGCATCCACAGCCGGGTGGAGCAGGACGGCCGCAACTTCTCCGGCGGCCAGCGACAGCGGCTGGAGATCGCCCGGGCGCTGGTCCGTCAGCCCAGCGTCCTGGTGCTGGACGAGGTGACAAGTGCCCTGGACGCGGAGACCGAGCAGTTGATCATCGACAATCTGCGGCGGCGCGGCTGTGCCTGTGTCGTCATCGCGCACCGGCTGAGTACCGTCCGCGACAGCGACGAGATCGTCGTACTGGACCACGGAACGGTCGTGGAACGCGGGCGGCACGAGGACCTGGTCGCTGCCGGAGGGCCGTACGCCGAGTTGGTCAGGGAGCACTGACGTGACATCTGTTCACCAGCCCGTGGCCGCCGGGGCCGAGCCCGGTGACATGGTGGTCGGCGCCATGGGCGGCCTGGGCCGGCCGGTCGACTGCACGAGCACGCGCAGCCTGTCGCTGGAGGGCCCCCATGTGCTGTGGCTGGTCGTGCACGGCGAGATGGACCTGTTCGCGGTCGACGCCGCCCAGCAGGGGCGCTGGCACTTCCTCGGCCGGCTCGAAACCGGCGCCCTGCTGCTCGGGCCGGCCGACGGCCCGCGGCACACCCTCCTCGGCAGGCCCCTGCAGGGGTGCGTGCTGCACCGGATCCAGCTCCGGGAATTGTTCCGGCCCGAGTACGGCGAGGAGTGGTCGTACAACAGCTCCGAAGCGGGGCTCAGCCCGCTGGAGGACGCGTTCGCCCGCGGTGTCGGACGCAGCCTGCGCCTACTGTTCGAAACGCCCGTGGACGGCCGGCCGGCGCAGGGATCCGGGCCGCCGGTACCCGGCCAGGAAACGACACCAGGAGCTGAGCGCCCGGCAGATGAGTACGAATCGGCCGACGACAGCATCCTGTGGATGCCGGTGGCACCCGGCAGCCTGCAGTACGGTGCCGCGTTCGGCCCGGAGGCGGCCGAAGACCTGCTGATCGACGGCGCCATGTGGCAGCGCCTGGTCAACCAGCAGACCCGACTGCTGTTCGCGCTGGACCGCTGGATCGACCGGCTGGAGCGGGCCCACGAGGACCGGACAGCGGCCGGCATCAAGGCCGGCGAAGCTGTTCGCGCCCAGGCGGACCAGGCGTTGCTTGCCTCCATCGACACCTCGGGGAAAGCCGCCTCCGGTCTTGTCGGGACCGCCGACGACGCCACACTCGCCGTCTGCCGCGCCGTCGCCGAAGCCGCCGGAATCAGGATCTCGGCGCCCGCCGAGGGCGGTGCGCTGGACGGCCGGATGAATCCGGTCGAGCGGATCGCGATGAGCTCCCGGTTCCGCACCCGCGTGGTCAAGCTCGCCGGGCGCTGGTGGCGGGAGAACGCCGGCCCCCTGGTCGGCCACCGTGCCGGGACCGGAGCCCCGGTCGCTCTGCTGTGGCGCCGTGGCAGGTACGAGGCGGTGGATCCCGCCACCGGTGGACGTAGGCGGATCCGCAAGGCGGACGCGGAAGAGTTCGAGCCCCGCGCCGTCATGTTCTACCGCCCGCTGCCGGACCAGCCGATGGCCGCCTGGCGGTTGCTCCGCTTCAGCCTGCGCGGCACCCGCAAGGATCTGCGCAACCTGGTCCTGGGCGGCCTGGTAGCGGTCGGGCTCGGGGCGCTGGTGCCGATCGCGACCGGACAGGTTCTCGGTGTCTACGTGCCGAACGCCGAGAACGGTTTCATCGTCCAGATGTCCCTGGCGATCGTGGCCACCACCATCGTCTCCGCGGCTTTCATGCTGCTGGAGAACATCTCCATCCTGCGCCTGGAGGGGCGTGTCGAAGCCACGCTGCAGTCGGCCGTCTGGGACCGGCTGCTGCGTCTGCCGACGAAATTCTTCACCGAGCGCTCCACCGGAGAGCTGGCCAGCGCGGCAATGGGCGTCAGCGCCATCCGCCGCGTGCTGTCCGGCATCAGCTCGGTGGCCGTACAGGCCGGCACGGTCGGCACGGTGAACCTCGCTCTGCTCCTTTGGTACAGCCCGCTGCTGACTCTGGTGGCGGTCGCCATGCTGGTCGTCATCGCCGCGGTGTTCCTCGGTATGGGCCTGTGGCAGCTGCGGTGGCAGCGCCGGTTGATCGTGCTCAACAACAAGCTGAACAACCAGGCCTTCCAGACCCTGCGCGGACTGCCCAAACTGCGCGTTGCCGCAGCGGAGAGCTTCGCCTACGCGGCCTGGGCCCGGGAGTTCGCCCGCAGCCGCGAGCTGCAGCAGCGGGTGGGCCGGATGAAGAACCTGATCACGGTCGTCAACGCGGTCTATCTGCCGCTCTGTACGCTCATCATGTTCATGTTGCTCGCCGGTCCGGCCCGCGGGACGTTGTCGGTGAGCAGCTTCCTCACCTTCAACACCGCCGTGACGATGATGCTGACCTCGGTGACCCAGCTCACCGGCGCGCTCATCTCGGCCGCCTCCGTACTGCCGCTGTTCGAGCAGATCAAGCCAGTGCTTGACGAGACGCCCGAGGTACGCGGGGGAAGCACGGCACCCGGCACCCTCTCCGGCGCGATCGAGGCCAGAGACCTGTCCTTCAGGTACGCCGAGGACGCCCCCCTGGTCCTCGACAACGTGTCCTTCCAGGTGCTGCCGGGCGAGTTCGTCGCGATCGTCGGAGCCAGCGGCTGCGGCAAGTCGACCTTGCTCCGGCTGCTCATCGGCTTCGACAAACCCGTCTCCGGCGGTGTGCTCTACGACGGTCAGGACCTGGCGGCCCTCGACCAGGCAGCCGTCCGCCGTCAGTGCGGAGTCGTCCTGCAGAACGCACAGCCGTTCACCGGATCGATTCTGGACTGCATCTGCGGTGTCGAGATGTTCTCCCTGGAAGAGGCGTGGGAGGCCGCCGGGATGGCGGGCCTGGCCGAGGACATCAAGCGCATGCCGATGGGCATGCACACCGTGCTCTCCGATGGCGGCGGCACCGTCTCCGGCGGCCAGCGGCAACGCCTTATGATCGCCCAGGCCCTGATCCGCCGCCCGCGCATCCTGTTCTTCGACGAAGCCACCAGCGCGCTGGACAACGAGACCCAGCGCATCGTCATCGAAAGCACCCGCAAGCTGCGCTCCACCCGCGTCGTGATCGCCCACCGGCTGTCCACCGTCATGGACGCCGACCGGGTGATCGTCATGTCGGACGGCCGGGTCGTCCAACAGGGTTCGCCCGCCGAACTGCTCGCCGACACCGGCGGCCTCTTCCACGAGCTGGTCCGCCGTCAGATCAGCTAAGAGACCGCCGCGTCCTGGTGGTGACCTTCGCGGAGTCCGGCCTGCTCGTGGTCGGCTTCTTTCTCCCCGGTGACACCCTGCTCTTCCCAGCCGGAGTGCTGTGCGCAGGCGGGACACACGGCAGCCCACGGCTCACCCTGTGGCAGGTGCTCATCTGCGCGGCCGTCGGGATGACCGCCGGGGCACAGGTGGGCTCTCGTCCGTCCCCCGCGTCGACCAGTACCTGCTGCCACTCGTCGCCGTCGCCGTTGCGCTGTCCTTCCTGCCCATCGCCGTCGAGCTGCGCCGTGGCCGGCAGGCCAGGTCACGCAAGGGAGACCGTCAGCCGTGAGCCACCTCCGGCGGCCGCTGTGCCAGCAGGGCGTGGAACCGTTCGGCGAAGAGGTAGGCGTCCCCGGGCCAGCGGGCCGAGAGGTAGTTGCCGTCCTGCACGACGAAGGCGTGCGAGTGGTCGGTCGCCGTGCCCCGTGCCAGCGATCGCGGGCCCCGCTCGAACCAGTCCGGGGCAGCCAGAGCGGCTCTGACCTCGTCCTCGACATACGCCGGGTACGTCCGGTAGTACCGTCCCAGGCGCCAGGCGGTGGAGTAGTAGGCGGCCCGTTCCATGCTCTTGGGCAGACAGGTGGTGCGCCGGTCCGCGAGCACGCTCCGGCCGGTGGCCGGATCCCGGGTTCGGGCGAGGACCAGGACGCCGTGGCAGATGGCTGCGACCGGGCGGCCCAGCGCCCAGAAACGGGCGACCTGCTCCTGCAGGGCGGCCGAGCCGAGGTACTGCCGCATGCCGGGGGCGTGGCCGCCGGGCAGGAGCAGACCGTCGTAGTCCGCGGGGTGCAGGGTGCGCCAGCTGACCGGCCGGCGGAACTCGGGCGCCTCAGCGAGCTGCCCGTACCAGGCGCGGGCCTCCGGCTCGGCGCCGAGTTTCCCGAAAAGGACCCCGGTGAGCAGGCGCGGGTCGCAGCGCGGAGTGATGCCTCCCTCCTCGGTGGCGAAGGTGACAGAGTGTCCGAGGTCGGTGAGCAGCCGCCACGGAACCGCCACCTCGGTGGTGTCGAAGTCGCTGTCGGGCACCGGCACAAGCAGTTTCACTGTGATCCTTCTTTGAGCGCCGCCCAACCGCCGGCCGACATTGCTGCCGCTGAAATTGAACGCCGGACCGGACAGACACCGCCGATTCGATCACCATAGCCCCAGCCGGTCCGGCGACAACCGAGGAGCCCGAACGACATGAAGCTGTACGCACAGACCCGGATCCGCCGGAGCCGCCAGGCGCTCGGCGATCTGTCCATCGTCGCCTGGATAGCGCTGTGGGGCTGGATCGCTTGGCTGGTCCACGGTGCGATCATGAAACTGGCGGTGCCGGGGCGCAGCCTGGAGGACGCCGGTACGCGGCTCGCCTCCGACCTCGACTCGGCCGGGAACCAGGCCGGCTCCGTGCCGTTCGTGGGCGACTCGCTCAAGAAGCCGTTGGTGAGCGCCGGAGGGGCGGGAACCCAACTGGCCCAGGCAGGACAGGCAGAACAGGACGCGGTCGCCCACCTGGCAATGCTCTTCGCCCTCATGGCGTTCGCCGTTCCCGTCGTGCTGGTCCTGTTGCTGTGGCTGCCACGCCGGTTGCGGTGGATGCGTCGGGCCTCAATCGTCCAGCGATTGCTGGACACCGATGGCGGCGGCGAGCTGTTCGCACTACGAGCACTGGTCGGACCGCTCCCGGCGCTGGCCGCCGTGAGCCGGCTGTACGGTGACCCGGCCGCGGCCTGGCGGCGCGGCGACCCGGACGCGACGGCAGAACTCAGCCGCCTCGGCCTCGCCCGGCTCGGACTCCGTCCTGAAGGCCGCCGCTACGGGGGACGGCTCCGCCGCGACCGCGGCGCCGACGGCCGATGACGGGACCGGCCGGCCGATCAGGCCGTCGCGACGGCCCGATCGGCCGGCCGGGCGTCTGTCGGCAACCCATGGACAAGACGGCGCGGGGTTGACGTCGCTCACCCCCGCCCGCCCCGGGGGAGCGGGGCGGGCGGGGGCGGACCCGGGTCAGTGCAGCGCGGGGGGTGCGGCCGAGGGGGCGGTGCCCCAGCCGGAGGGGGCGCTGCCGGTGGTGAGGGTCAGATCCCGCGAGCGGCGGATGCCGGCGGTCGTCAGATAGGTCTTGTCATAGGCCGCGCCGTCCAGCCGGACCGACTGTACGTACCGGTCGGTGTCCGAAGTGCCCGGCGCGCTGACCGTGAACCGGCCGTGCGGGTACCACCGGCGGTCCAGAGTGAGATCCACCTGGTCGAAGACCGGGGTGCTCAGGCCCCAGGTGTCGGTGCCAGGCTGCACCGGGAAGATGCCGATGGCGGACAGCACCATCCACGACGACATGGTTCCCAGATCGTCGTTCCCCGTCATGCCGGTGGGAGTGTCGGTGAACAGGGTGAGTGCGGCGTGCACCACGTCGGTGGTCTGCCACGGCCGGCCGGTCGACAGATAGCTGTACGGGGCGATGAGGTCGGGCTCGTTCTGCGGGTTGTACTTGTCGGCGTTGTAGTAGTCGTACGGGCCGTTGACCCACACCGTGCGGGCCGTCCCGGCCGGATCCGCCAGAAGCCGGTCGTAGGCGAAGAACGAGTCGAGCCGGGCGTTGGCCGCGTCGTTGCCGCCGATCAGGCTCACCATCCCTGGCAGGTCCTGGGGGACCAGCCACTGGTACTGCCATGCGGTGCCCTCGTGGAAGCCGACGCTCTGGGCGGGCTCGGCCGGTCCGGTGAAGGCCCCGTTGGCGTCGCGGGCCCGGAAGAATCCCGTGCTGGTGTCGAAGATCCTGCGGTAGTTCTGCGCCCGCGCCGCGTAGCGCTTCGCGTCCGCCGTGTGGCCGAGGTCGCCGGCCATCTGCCCGAGCATGGCGTCGGCGAGGGCGTATTCCAGCGTCGCCGAGGCGCCGTGGTCGAAGTCGGAGTCGCCGGGCTTCCGGTGCTGCCACCCCTCGATGTACGGCGCGAATCCGGACGCCAGGTACTGCGCGTTGGCCTCGCGGCCCACGGCGGGGGAGTCGGCCGGCGGGACGCCGTCGGCGTTCTTCTTCAACGCCCGGTACGCCTCCTCCTCATGGCCGCCCAACAGCCCTTGCTGGTAGGCGTTGGTGAGGTACGGGGTTACCGGGTCGCCGGTCATGATGTTGGTTTCGACCGTGCCGTAGCCCCACTTGGGCAGCCAGCCGCTCTCGGCGTCGATCCGCAGCACCGACAGTGCCATGTCCCGTGCCTCGGCAGGTGCGAGGAGCGACAGGAGCTGCGCCTGGGTGCGGTAGGTGTCCCACAGGGACCAGTTCTGGTAGTACGTGAAGCCGGTGGCCCGGTGCTTCTTCTGGTCCCAGCCGGTGTAGCGGCCGTCGGCGTCGCTGCCGATGTTGGGGGCCAGGAAGGACCGGTAGAGGGAGGAGTAGAAGGTGCGGCGCAGCGTGGTGCTGCCGCCGTGGACCTGGACGGCTTCCAGCCGCTTCTCCCATGCCCTGCGGGCGGCCTCGGCGGTGTGGCGGAAGCTGCCGCCGCCCTCGGCCCGTAGATTGCCCGCGGCGCCGGCCGCGTCCACATAGCTGATGGCGGTGGTGGCCTCGACGACCTGGTTGTGAGTTGTGTCGAACCGGACATACGCGCCGTTGCGACCGGTGCTGGTGGAACTGGCCGAGCCCTGGGTCACCTGGCTGCCGTTCCACGTTCCGTAGGAGGCGAACGGCCGGTTGAAACGGGTGATCGTGTAGAGCGTGTACGGCTTGGTGTCCTGGCAGAAGCCGCTGCCGGTGATCGTGGTGCGTACGGTCCGCGCATCGAGGACCTCGACGGTCGTCGACAGGGTCCGGTGCAGCGACTGGCCGGCGTTGAGCAGGACGTTGGCGTGGTCGGTGGCGGGAAACGTATAGCGCTGGCGGCCGGTGCGCGCGGTGGCGGTCAGCTCGGCGGTGATCCCGCCGTAGGACGTCAGCTTGACCTTGTAGTAGCCGGGACTGGCCTGCTCGTTGTCATGACTGAACTCGGCGGCGTACTTGGCGTAGTCGGTTTCGGTCACCTCGCCGGTCGTCGGGAGCACCGGCAGGTCCCCGCCGAGGCCGCAGCCGACGCCGGACAGATGAATGGCGCTGAAGCCGCGGATGTGTGAGTCCGCGTAGTCGTATCCCGTGCTGTGGCCGGTGTCCGGGGAGAGCTGCAGCATGCCGAACGGCACCGCCGCACCGGGGTAGGTGTTGCCTTCGTTCTGCGTGCCGATGAAGGGATTCACCAGGTCGGTAAGCGGCTCCGGGCGGTCTGCCGCCTGCACGGGCGACGGCACTGCGGACAGAAGCAGAGCGGCGAAGGCGGCAGCCACCCCGTAGGTGCGCAGCCTGGCGGGACCGGTCCATCTCATCGTTCACGACCTTTCCGGGCGTATGACATCGTTGTCATCTTCTCAACCTGGACTGCCCGCAGAGCTTCCCGTCTGGTCCTATTCATGTCAAGGGGGTCGTGGGTGTGTTGGGGGAAGTGGGGAGTTGGCGAATCGTCCTCCGGGGCCGTACGACGCCTTGACTCTCCCGACTTGCGGAAGTCAGTCTGTGTGACAACGTTGTCCCGGAGGAAATCCGGATTCGGGCGCGACTTGTCAGCGGCACGGCAGAGCTCTTGTCCACCGGCTGCTGTGCGAGTACCGTCCCATCCGCTACCAGCCCTTGACAACGATGTCCAGCCAGCCCCGCGCGCACTGGAACACCGGACAGAGAGCGAGCTCCTCAGATGACCTCATCGTTCCCCAGCACCCGGAATGTCACCCGGCGCGGATTACTGCGCGGAGCCGCCACTGGAGCCGGAGCCGCAGCGGTACTCGGGCTGCTGGGCACACCCGCCGCACGGGCCGAGCCGGCGGCCCTCGCCGCCGGCCGCCCGAACCGGCTGCCCGGGGCGGACCGGGCGAAGGCGGCGCAGGTCCGAGCCGAGTTCCTGCACGGCTGGAACGGCTACAAGAAGACCGCCTGGGGCCACGACGAGGTGAGACCCGTCTCCGGCGGGACCAATGAGTTCTTTGTTGCCGGGCAGCCGATCGCGCTGTCGGTGATCGAGGCGCTGGACACGCTGTACCTGCTGGAGCTGGACGACGATCTGCGTACGAGTTGCGACTACCTGGAGCAGCACCTCGACCTGGACATCGACGGCAACTTCCACGTCTTCGAGGCCATCATCCGCGTGGTCGGAGGGCTGCTGTCCGGCTACCTGGTCACCCGGCGCCCCAAGCTGCTCGACCTGGCCCGTGAGGCCACCGACCGGCTGCTGCCGGCATTCACCAAGTCGCCCACGGGCCTGCCGTACACGCAGGTCAACATGCGCACCGGAGCGGTGTCGGGGAACACCCCGCCGCTGGCCGAGATCGGGACGAACATCCTTGAGTTCGGGGTGCTCTCCCAGCTGACGGGAGATCAGAAGTATTACCAGGCAGCCAAGACGGCCTACCGGGAGACGATGCGCCGGATCTCGCCGCTGGGTCTGCTCGGGACGTCGATCAATGTCGAGACCGGCGCCTGGGCCGATGAAACGGACACGGCCCCGAACCCGCCGGTGGACTCCTTCTACGAGTACCTGTGGGGCGGCTGGGAGCTGTTCGGCGACCGCGACCTGCTGAACTGGTACCGCCAGACCACGGACGCACTGCTGCGCCGGCAGGCGGTGACGGTGGACGGCAACCTGTGGTTCCGGCAGGTCGACATGAACACCGGGGCGACCACCGGCACCCGGAGCTCGGAACTGGCCGCCTTCTACGCCGGCCTGCTCGCCATGGGCGGCGACCCGGCGCACGGCGAGGCGTACTACCGGTCCTGGTCGGCGGTGATGGACCACTACCCGGTGCTGCCCGAGGAGATCGACTACACTACGTTGGCCGCCACGCAGAAGGGCAACCAGCTGCGGCCGGAATATGCGAACTCCTCGTTCAACCTGTTCCAGCTGACCGGCGGACAGGAGTGGCGCGACACTGCCTGGAAGTACTTCCAAGGGATGAAGAACCTGCGGGTGGACGGCGGTTACACCATCGCCGACGACGTCACGGTCGCCCCGTTCGCGCTCGGAGACCTCACACCCGGGTACTGGTTCGCCGAGAACATGAAGTACCTGTATCTCACCTTCGCCGACTCTCCGCGCTACGACTACCGCACGGGCTACCTCTCCACCGAGGGCAAGCTGCTGCGCGGTGTGCGCTGACCCGCTGCCTACCGCCTGCGGCGTCGCCGGGCGGACCGGGGTCCCAGAACGCGTGACCGGCGCTGTGGCCGCAAACCTCCGCCGCGTCGCGCGGCCTGCGGCCGCCAGGGCCTGTCCGGCGGATCGTGGGCGGCCGCCGCGCTGGGGGCACCTCCCGTTGGCAGCCGGGGGAGGTTTGCTCGCGCCCGCCGCGGAGCAGCTGCGGTGCCCGCAGCGGCGAAGGGGCCGTTCATGATCCGCCGGACTGGCCCTGGTCATCAATCGCCGGACGGGCTCATTTTCTGAGCCCGTCCGGGGGCAGCCCCCAGCGTTGGCCGGGCGATACCGAGGATGGAACCGGTGATCCAACCATCCGCGTCCAGGCGGCGGGCCGGGGCTGGGCACGGCTCGCCCGATGGGTTGACACTCCGTCAGCTGGACCCCATCATCGGGTGGAACTTGACGGGCAGTCTCCCGCATTCCGCTGCTCGAACGGATGTTGTCTGGAGCAACGGGCTCCTTCACCGCCACCTCCGGCATCACCGGAGCGAGCCAGGACGGCAGCTACGTCTGTCTCACCGGCGTCGCCGCGGGCAGCTACAGCGTGACCGCCTCCGGCCTGGGCAACCCCACGGCGCCGACAGCGCCGGGCACCAGTGCCCTGCGTGCCGGCTTCACCCGGTGTACCGGCGAGGGCGGCACGTGCTCCTTCCGCGGCACTCGCCTCCCGCAGTTCCTCCGCAACAGTTGCGCCACCCGCCCGAGCTCGGCAGGGAGATATCCATGGCACTACTCGATCGTCGGATGCCCAGGGGACTCCTGGCCATCGTCACCGTGGTCGCGGCGTTGGTCGCGGCGTTGCTCACCGCCCCGACGCACGCCGTCGCCGCCACCGCCGTGTGTGCTTTGTCCTGCGACACCCGGGACCCATCGCTCGCCCAGCAGGAGAGCTTCCCGGTGGCCGACAAGGCCATCAACGGCCGGACGCTGCGACTGCACGTGTCCGGCGCGGACGACATGGCGTGGGCCAGTATCGACGGTGGCGTGAGCGGCGACTCGGTCTGGATCGACCGGTCCTGGGACGGCGGCGCCACCTGGGAGGGGCTGCTGGGCAAGGCGAGCATCCCCAGCACCTGGACCGGCACCAGGACGCTCATGTACAACATCACCGATCCCAGCGGCCACCGGCGCGGACTGGTCCGCGCCTGCGGCGACGCGAGCGCGGTGGCCTGCACGGGCTGGGTCTACCCGACCGTCTGCGACACGCTCTGCGACGGCACCGACGCCGCTCAGGCCGCCGGTGACGACCAGCCGGTGTCGTCGACCACCCTGTACGGCCGCACCATCCGACTGCATGTGGACCAGAAGAACTCCATGGCCTGGGGCAGCATCGACACCGGCGGCTCCGGCGACGAGATCTGGCTGGACCGCTCCTGGGACGGCGGGTCGAGCTGGCCCGACGGATCCTCGCTCGGCCGCACCAGTACGCCGTCCGGAGCCACCACGACCCGCACCGCGATGTACGCCACCCGTGACCCGCGCGGTCTCCTCTACGGCGGTGCGGTCCGCGCCTGCGGCCGGGAGGCCAGCCACCAGGAGGGAAGCTGCACCGCGTGGGTACGGCCCGCGCCGTCCAGGGCGCGCGCGGCGGCGGACGCGCTGATGTCCTCGTACGACCCGTACAACGGCTGGTGGCCGAGCAGTTGGTGGAATTCCGCCGCCACCCTCACCTCTCTCATCGACTTCGCCAAGACCACCGGCACCCATGACTACGACTGGGTCATCGCGCGCACCTTCGACCAGAACAAGGGCACCTTCGCCGCGGGCGTGCGCAGCTCGGACGCGATCGAGGGCGACTTCATCAGCCGGGCCATCGACGACGCGGGCTGGTGGGCCGTGGCCTGGCTGGACGCGTACGACTACACCGGCAACTCCCGCTACCTGAACGAGGCGGTGACCATCACCAACTACGTCAACCAGTACTGGGACACCGGCACTTGCGGCGGCGGCGTGTGGTGGGACCGCGAGCGCACCTACAAGAACGCCGTGACCAACGGGCTGTACCTGTGGCTGACCGCGTCATTGCATCAGCGCATCAGCGGCGACACCCTGTGGCTCCAGCGGGCGACGACAGCCGCGGCCTGGTACAGGTCCAGCGGGCTGATCAACTCCTCGGGGCTGGTGAACGACGGGCTGAACTCGGCCTGCGCGAACAACGGACAGACCGTCTACAGCTACAACCAGGGGCTGGCCATCGGCGGCTTCGTCGAACTGTGGAAGTCGACCGGGGACAGCGCACTGCTGACCACCGCCCGCACCCTGGCCGACGCCGCGATGACCAGCTCGCAGCTGACCAGCAACGGGGTGCTCACCGAGTCCTGCGACGTCGGCTCGGCGACCTGCGACGACAACGGGAAGCAGTTCAAGGGCATCTTCATGCGCCACTTCGCCGACCTCGCTGCGGCCACCGGGGCGGCCACCTACAAGGCGTACATCCAGAAGCAGTCGGACACGCTGTGGGCGAACGACCGCACCTCCCTCAACGCCCTCGGTGAGCGCTGGGCCGGCACCAGCCCCAACCAGGCGGACTGGCGCACCCAGGCCAGCGCGCTCGGCGCACTCACAGCCGCCGGATAAGGGCGCCTCAACGGACATTGCGCGGGCGGTACTGGATGCTGATGCGCGGGCCGACGGGCTTGGCGGTCTTGGGAATCGCGTGGTCCCAGGTGCGCTGGCAGGACCCGCCCATGACGATCAGGTCCCCGTGGCCCAGCGGCTGCCGGACGGTCCGGCCCTTGCTGTCGCGCGGTCGCAGCAGCAGGGGGCGTGGCTCTCCGACGGAGACGATGGCCACCATCGTGTCCCGGGTGTCGCCCCGGCCGATCCGGTCGCCGTGCCAGGCGACGCTGTCGCGGCCGTCGCGGTAGTAGCAGAGGCCGGCGGTGACGAAGGGCTCGCCGAGCTCGGCGGCGTAGTGCTCGCTGAGCGCCTGGCGCGCCTCGGCCAGGATGGGATGGGGGAGTGTGTCGTCGGCGTCATAGAAGGAGAGCAGCCGGGGCACGTCCACCTCGCGGTCGTACATGTGCCGCCGCTCGGCCTGCCACGGTACCCGCCTGGCCAGTACTTCGAACAGCGCGTCGGCGCCGCTCACCCAGCCCCGTCGCACGTCGATCCACGCGTCGTGGCTGAGCACTGTACGGCGGACCGGGTCCAGCGGGCCCAGGCCGACCTCGTCGGTCTCATCGAAGAGTGAGCCCTGCAGGTAGATGGCCATACCGACAGTTTACACTCCGAGTAGAACGTATGATCTAATCCGTCTCCCTGAGTGCGCTCTCCTCGGGAGATCGGTGGAGCCGCCGGCGCCACCGATGTGCGCCGGCGGCCCTACGCCGTACGTACTGCGCGTATTGCCCGCGGGTCGTCAGAACACGAAGGGACCGGGGGACTGGGTGGAGGTGGCGGTGCAGGTGGCGGTGATGCCGAGCACCACGACTGTCAGCGATGTCGCCGACAGGCTGTCGCCCGAGGCCACCGTGCCGGTGAGCGGCCCGGTCGACACGGCGCTACCGGCCGCGAGCGCCGGGTTGGAGCTGCCGGTGAACGTGGTGGTCCCGGAGCCGTTCTCGGTCAGGGTGAGTGTCGACTTGACCGAGTTCGCCGAGATGGCGATCGGGGTGGTGATCGCCGACGTCGACACGTTGATGGTCGCCGCTGTCCCGCTCGCGGAGGCCGTGAGTGTCGCCGATCCCGAACCCCAGATACCGCAATTGAACGAAATGGTGGCGGTGGTGGGCGTCACCGCGTCCGCTACGGGTGCCATTACGAGCACACCTGCGACGGTCGCAGCGGTGCCCAGCACCGCGCTGATCGCGAGCTTGCCGCGTTTCATGGAATTCCCTTCCGGCTGCCGCATGGTGGAAGCGGCGCACCACGGCTCGCCCGGTGGCATGGCCAGGTCCACACGGCGGCGGCGCGCTCCGAGAAGGCCGGCTCTGTGCGGGGCCGCGGCTCAGACCCCGCGCCGACCTTGAGAAGATGATGACCCCTCAGCTTTCAGGGACCACCCTTATTGATGCGCGCGTCCCGGAAGAAGGCAAGAGACATTTCCATGAGTTTTGGCATGCTCGCTTCAATGCTTCCGCCGACGGGTGTACTTCGTCCCCCACCGCAACGGCGCGGCATGCCGGTGGTGGACGGCGTGGCTGCCGCGGTGCGTCTGGCCGAGTCCCTGGTGGCGCTGGGCCTCTCCACCAGCCGCGCCGGCTCCTACGCGAAGCCGCTGCCCAAGCAGCGCCGGTGGGGCCCGCCGGAAGGGTGGTCCAGCCCTCCGGCCGGCCCGCCCCCGGACCGCGGGGCAGAAGATCACTGACGACAGGGGCGCCGGGGCCGGCCGGTGTGCGGGCCTGCTCGTCCCAGATCTCGGCACCCGGGACGATGCGGCAGGGGTCCGGCACCGCGGCCGCCCGCCCCTTGACGGTGCCGTCAGGATGCCGCGTTCATCAGGTCGACGGCGCTCTGCTGGCGGGCGGCGTCGGTCGTGTCGAGCGGGCCGGCCCAGTGCAGCCCGTACGCGTCGAGCGCGTTGCGGTCGTTTGCGTACGCGGAGTCGGCCTGCCGCCCGATGTACGAGGTGTAGGGGCGGTCGGACAGCTGGGCGTTGAAGGCGCTCAGCCCTCGGATGCAGGCGCCCTTGAAGGTGGGGCCGTCGGCGCCGCAGTCGCCCGTCTCGCACGGCTCCCGCAGGATTCCGCCGGAGTTCAGCGAAACGGAGGTGGTCAAGGCGTCACCGATCTGCCGGCCCGCGGTCAGCAGGGCCGAGGTTCCGGTGGCACGATACAGCTCCGCCAGACCGCCGAGCAGTACGCCCTGGTTGTACGACCAGGTGGTGGCCCCGTTGTTGCCGCAGGTCGACAGACTGATGCCGTCGTTCACCAGGTGCGAGCTGTTGATCATGCCGGTGCCGCTGAACCACGACCACTCCGCGTTGGCCCGGCCGAGGTAGACCGTGTCGCCCGCGATGCGGTTGTGCAGCGCGGCGTTCAGCTCCAGGTAGAGGGAGTTCTCGATGGCGTTCTTGTAGGTCTTGGCGGTGCTCCACCACACGCCGCCGCCGCACACCGAGTCCCAGTACCGCGCCATGTAGTCCGCGTCGGCGCGGGCGGTGGTCAGGTATCTGCTGTCGCCGGTCAGGTCGTACGCGTCGACCCAGGCCAGTCCCCACCACCCCGAGTCGTCGATGTAGTCGTTGGTGAAGTTGCCGCTCTGGGCGGACAGATTGCGGTCGTAGGTGTTGGCGATGGCGTACTTGTAGCTGCCCATTCCGGTGACGCGGATGTTGTCGATGACGGCGGTCAGGGCGTTGGCGGAGTTCCACCAGCCGGTGGTGTCGAACAGGCCGGTGCTGTTGTTGTAGGACTGCATCAGCGCGGTGGCCGCCGCGGTCGGGCGGCTGGACGCGTTCCAGGTCGTGCGAGCCCACGGCGTGCACGCGATCTCGATACGGTCACCGGCCTTGCCGCAGGCCCGGAGTGCGCCGACGCCGAGATTGTTCCAGTCGTCGACGTTGTACATCAGGGTGCGCCAGCCGGTCTGGCCGGTCGGGACGGTGGTGTCGCCGAGCTTGCTGCCCGAGCTCCAGGTGCGGCCGCCGTCGAAGGAACGGTCGAGCCAGACCTCGTCGGTCGGGCTTCCGCCTGCGATCGAGGCCCAGCCCATCGCGTCGTTGTCGTCGAAGTGCAGGACGAGGTTCCGGGAGTAGATGGTCGCGGTCACCGGTTGCCGGTCCTGCGAGGAAAGCGCGGCGTCACGGCCGTCGCAGTACTTGTTGCACACGGTTGCCTGGGCCGCGGCGACCGCGACGCCCGCGGTCGCCGGGATCAGGAGAGCGAGGGTCGCGATCAGGCCGACCCCGGCTCTTCGCGTTCTACTTTCTCTTGAGCTCATGTCAGCTCCGAAGGCGTGGGGGGATGGAGCCGGGTCAGCCCAGGCGCCACTGCTGGTTGGCGCCACCGTTGCAGGTCCACAGTTCGATCTGGATGCCATTGACATTCCCGGAGGACTGATCGCCGCCGGTGACGTCGAGGCAGAGCCCTGACTGGGTGCCGGTGACGGTGCCGTCGGGGTTGAGGCGCCATTGCTGGTTGGCGCCCCCGGTGCAGGTGTAGAGCTGCACCCTGGTGCCCGAGGTGGTGCCGTTGCCGTAGGCGTCCAGGCACTGCGTGCCGCCGTAGAGCCGCAGTTCACCGGCGGCGGTGATGGTCACGGCCTGGTTGGCGCCACCGCCGCAGTCCCAGATCTCGATCTTGGTGCCGGGGGTGGTCTCGTTGTTGTAGGCGTCCAGGCAGCGGTTGGAGGAGGCGCCGACCAGCGGATGGGTGCTCCCGACGCTGGTGCCGCTGCCCACGGACACCCGGTACATCACCGAGCCGTGTGCGCGGACGGTGGCCGAGATGCTTCCGCTGGTGCTGCTGACCACGTGCGACCAGAGGTTGTTCAACTGATAGGAGGAGGCCGCCGGTAGGCCCGCCGCGGTGGCCGAGGTGGTGATGGTGGCCGCGGAGGAGTTCTCGTTGAACAGGACCACGGACACATCGCCGTTCGCCAGCGGCTTGGCCAGTACGTGAAGACCGCCCGAGGAGGACACCTCGGTTCCCTGCTTGCCCAGCGAGTCCTGGTCGACGGCGATGACCTCCTTGTTGCCGTAGAGCGAGAGGGTGGCGGCGGAGGCGCTGCGCAGGTCGGTCCCGGCGATCAGGGGCGCGGCCATCTCGGACCACAGGCTGAACTCGGAACGGTCCTCGGTGAAGGACATGCCGTTGCCGACCTCCAGCATGTCCGGGTCGTTCCAGGCGCCGGGGCCGGCGTACTGGGCGAGCTGGACGTTGGCCTTGTAGATGGACAGCATCGTGGAGAAGCTGGCGTTGATGTCGTTGGTGGTGCGCCAGCTGTTCCCGACCCCCGCCCCCCAGGTCCAGACGCTGGCCAGACCCCAGTTGCACAGGCTGTAGAGGATGGGGCGGCCGGTGTTGGCCAGGGCGTCGCGCATGGCGGTGTAGCGCTGCTGGTCGTTGATGCCCTGGTTGTTGCAGTTGTCGTACTTCAGGTAGTCGACGCCCCAGGCGGCGAAGCTGTTGGCGTCCGTCTGCTCGTGGTTGAGGCTTCCGGGGTAGCCCTGGCAGGTGGCGGTCCCGGCGCTCTCGTAGATGCCGAGCTTGAGGCCCTTGGCGTGGACGTAGGCGGCGGTTCCGCTGATGCCGTCGGGGAACTTGGCGGGATCGGGCACGAGCTGGCCCGCGGAGTTCCGGGCCGAGGTCATCCAGCAGTCGTCGATGTTGACGTAGCTGTACCCGGCGTCCTTCAGGCCGGAGGAGACGAGATAGTCGGCGGTCTGCTCGACCAGTTGCTCGCTGACGCTGCAGCCGAAGGCGTTCCAGTCGTTCCAGCCCATCGGGGGCGTCCTGGCCAGGCCGTTGTTGAGCGCCTGTGCGGGCGGTGCCGTGCCGAGGACGAGCAGGGCCGGGGCGAGGACGAGAAGCAGCGCCATCGCGACGGCAGCCCTCAGGGATCTCATGGAGCGTGCTAAGCCGGATGTGACTGTCATGTCTGGGTCTCCTGTTTCGCCGTGTGCGGACGGGGCGAACTCAGGCGCCCGACAACGTTGTCGAACTGTCGGGGCGGCCTGCTGTTGGAAACGTAATCATCGCGAAGGTGCCACCGGGCCGCCCTGGCGTCAATGGTCCGGACTAAATCTTCTGCCACGGGCCGCCGGGACGGCAGGAGGTGAACCCGCTCCTGCCGTCCCGGCGGCCCGGCGCGTCAGATGAGCCGCCAGAGGTGGTCGGTGGTGCCGTTGTCGTTCCACTGGGTCACCTGGGCGGCGTTGGCCTGGGACGCGCCGTCGACGGCCATGAGCTTTCCGCTGTGCACGTTGACGATTTTCATCCAGCCGTCACCATTGTCGACAAAACGCCATAGGTGGTCCTGGGTGCCGTTGTCGTTGTACTGCTGGACGTGAGCGCCGTCGGCGGTGCTCTGGTCGTGGACGGCGAGCAGCTTGCCGCTGTTGCGGTTGTAGATCCGGACGGTCCCGTCACTGCCCGCCACCACGGTCCACAGATGGTCGGCGGTGCCGTTGTCCTCGTACTGGGTGACTTCGGCGCTGTCGGCGAGTGACATGCCGCTGACGGCCAGCAGCTTGCCGGAGTTGCGGTTCTGGATACGCGACCAGGTGACGGCGGAGGCCGCCGGGGTGTTCAGGAGGGCGAGGGTGCCGCCGATGACGGGCCGGTCGGCGAAGCCCTGCTGGGCGCCGGAACCGACGACGTACCAGTCGGAGAAGGGCACCCGCTGCGGTGTGGTGTTGGCGAAGCCGTAGACGCCGTTGACCAGCATGGAGCGGGTGTCCGGGTGGTCGGCCAGCCAGGCGGCGGTCCAGATCTCCCAGTCGGTCTTGGTATAGCTGTTGCGCGGATCCAGCAGCACACCGTACGTACCGGCATGGGACAGATACCAGGCGGCTTCCTGGGCGGCGACCCCGGTGGGCACCAGGTCCAGGCCGAGGAGGCGGTCGGAGAAGCCGTTGTACTTCAGGCTCCAGGTGCCGTCCTGGTCGTAGGCGAGCTTGAGGTGCGAACCGGAGGAATCCTCGGCCAGGGTGACCCACTGGCTGATGTAGCCGCGGGCGACCGCCAAGTAGTGCGACGCGTCCGAGGTGTTGGACGCCGCGCGGGCCACCACGTTCATGGCGCCGATGCCGATGATGCCCTTGAGGGCGAGGTTGGCGCTGTGGGCGATGAAGCCGGTGAAGTCGTCGGTCTGGTTCTGGTAGCCGGGGTCCAGGGCGTTGGCCACGAGGTATTCGGCCCACTGGCGGAGGATCGTGTAGTGGGCGGTGGCGAAGGCGGACGCCTGGGCGGCCGGCAGGCGCTGGATCACGGCCGCCGCCATGATCAGCATGTCGGCGGACTCCTCGACCGGCATGTCCTCCTCGTTGCCGTCGTTGTGCCCGGCCGCGTTGGGATAGCTGGAGCCGAGGTCGTGCTCGGCGAAGGTCTTGGGCCAGCCGCCGTTCTCCGCGTAGGTCAGCAGGGGTTCGAGGAGCAGCCGCAGATACGCGGGGGAGAGGTAGAGGTAGGCGGGGGAGGCCGGGTAGGTGACGTCGATGGTGGAGACGTTGCCGTCGGAGGAGATCTCCTTGAGGAAGGCCCACGGGGAGCCGCCCCGGTCGACGAGTTCCGTACCGGCGACCGCCTGACGCAGCGCCAGGGCGCAGACGGCGGCGTAGTGCTCGCCGGTGTCCCCGCCGCCCGCCGCTGCTGCGGCGTCGGTGTGGATCTGCTGGTCGAGGGCGGTGGCGGCGGTCAGGGCGGCGGAGTGGTCGGCGTTGAACCAGTCGAGCATGTCGGTCCACGAGCCCCAGTAGTGCGTCCACCACGGGTTGAGGTTGGTGCCGAGGTAACTCATGGCGGGGGTACGCACATGGCCGACCGTGGCCTGGAACACCGCCGACGGGCTGCTCGAAGTGACCGTGCCCAGGCTCTGGTTGAGGCCGAGGACGGGCCAGCGGTCGTTGATGGCGCGGGGCTGGGCGGTGTCGGTGGTGTTGGCGAGTACCCCGTTTCCGGCGGACGCCCCTCGCACCACGGTGTCCTGGCCGATCTGCCAGGTCAGTTGGCCGGTGGTGGGGGCGGCCAGGACCAGCGAGCCCCACGACGCCTGGTCGCCGTTCTCCTGCAGCACCCCGGGGCTGGACGGCTGGCAGGTCAGGGCGGTCATGCTGCCGGTCTGCTGGTGGGCCCAGGTGACCAGGGTGGAGTTGTCGCCGTGCACCCACTCGGCGGAGGCGTCGAGGTGCAGGTCGACGGAGTGGCTCGCCCCGTCGGCGCTGGCGGCCTGCACGCTGATGTAGCTCAGCGGCACCGACTGGCGCTGGAGGTTGCCGAGGTCCACGGGGGAGAAGAAGGTGACCGTCAGCGTGACGCCGCCCCCGGTGAGTGTGAAGATCGAGCGGGTGGCGGTGAGTTGCAGCGAGGCCTGCGTCATCACGGTGAGCGTCGGGCCGCTCGGCAGGCCCGGATTGCCGAGGAATACGTACGGTGTGCCGTCGATACGGGCGATGCCGCACAGTGCCGTGATGTGCCCGTTCCAGAAGGTGGGCCAGGTGCCGGCGAGGTTGTCCCCGGCCAGCCAGGTGGACAGGTACGGGGAGCGTACGGCGAGCGGGGTGGCGGGCGGACGCAGCGGGCTGAACGTCGAAGCCGCGGCGTGCGGCGCGGGCTGGGCCGCGGAGGCGGGCCGGGCGAGCGGCCCGGCGATGGTGACGGCACCCACGGCGGCCACACCGCTCCACCGCAGCAGGTCACGTCGGGAAAACGGCGGTAAGGCCCGGGCGGGGCCGGGTATGGGGCGGTCGCGGTCTTCGGGGAGAGACACGGGGGACTCCTTCGGGAGAGGGCAGGAGGAGGTGGGCGAGGCGGACGGCACGCGGAACCGCGCCGGTCGGCGGCATGGGATCGACAGCGCCGCGCCCGACCTGCTCAGTGCCCGGCAGGCCGGGGTAGTCAGTCGACCTGACCTGGACCAGCCCTCGGAGGACCCTGAAAGCGCGGTGGACCGCCGGATTCAGACATCGTTATCAGGGGTGAGATGCCGACCTCGCCGTGGACTGCGGAGGCGGGGAGTTCGGTGTCATTGCGTTACTCCATCCGATGGACCGGCTCGGACGCGGAAGCCGGAGGCCGGGCGGCCCGAGGTGCGGGTCGGGGGAAACCGGTCGAACGGGTGCTTCGGTGGCCGTCTTTATAACGATGGAAACACGGCGTCAGTCGAATGACAGCATGCCTGGCGACCGCTGTCCAGGTCCCGCGCAGCACTCTTTTACCGCGCTTCGCCTGGCACGTTTCCGGGATTCAATATTTCGCGCGCGAGGTCTGGACACCACCTGAAGGGGTCTGCTTTCATCCTCCTCGTCGTCAAATTTCTAACGTTGTACACAACCGGTTCTGGTGTTCTGCGGCCTGCGTCGGGGCTCGGTGACCCCGCCGAGACCGTCCCCACCGGTGGCGACCACGCAATCTGAGGGAAGGCGTCCCGACCCATGCGTCCTGGCGGATTACGATCAAGGTTCCTCGGCCGTGCGGCCATGCTGCTGACTCTCCTACTCGGCGCGGCGCTCGCGGCGCCGGCATCGGCGAGCACCGCGGCGATCACGGCCGCGCCTTCCGCAGCCGGCACCCCGTCCGCCTCCGCGGGGCAGGGCCTGCGGGGCGACTACTACCGCAGCTCCAACGGCACAGCGCTGGACTTCGCCACGTACACCGGCACTTCGATCGACTCGTCCCTCTATGTCGATGACCTGCTTCCAGCACTGCGGACCTTCGCCGGCAGCACTGACAACGTCGCTGTGCGATGGACCGGACAGCTGGAGGTGCCCGCGGACGGCACGTACACGTTCTTCATCAAGGGCGACAACGGGTTCCGTATGTCGCTGGACGGATCGAGCGTCATCGACCACTGGACGACCGACTGGGACGTCCAGACCATGTCACAACCCCTGACGCTCACGGCCGGCCCGCACCAGCTGGCCTTCGACTACAACCAGGGCGTTGGCGGCGCCTACCTGCACACCGAGTGGTCGGGGCCGGGCTTCGCCAGGCAACCCCTCCCCGACGCGGCGCTGCGGCTGCCCGCCGGATTCACGCAGGCCGACGCCAGCGCCACGATCGACCCGGCCGGCACCAAGGCCACGATCCAGCTCGACGCCCCGGTGACGCAACTGCCCTCCGACGCCGCGAAGCACCTCGCCGTCGTGTCCGGCGGCGTCGTATGGACGGGCGAGGTGGCGAAGGACCCGCTCGACGCTTCCCGGCTCGTGGTCACCTCCAAGACGCCCATCTCGCTCAACGCCCCCGTGCGGGTGAGCTACGACGGCTACGGCGGGATCATGACGTCCAACGGGGACCTGAAGGTCTTCACCGCGGCCGCGAAGAACGACTCCCGGTGGTACTTCGCCACCAAGTGGGCCGCCGACGTGTCCCCGACCAACGCGCTGCCGGACTACCCGCGTCCGCAGCTGACCAGGAAGAACTGGCTCAACCTCAACGGCACCTGGCAGTTCCAGTCCACCGAGCAGGACGCGGCGCTGCCGACCGGGCCGCTGAGCGACCGGATCCTGGTCCCGTACCCGATGGAGTCCGCGCTCTCCGGTGTCGCCGCGCACCACGACTGGTCGCTCTACCAGCGGAGCTTCGAGGTGCCCCGGAGCTGGCAGGCGGGCTCCCACGAGCGCCTGCGGCTGAACTTCGGCGCCGTCGACTACGAGGCCTGGGTCTACGTCAACGGCAAGCAGGTCGCCCACCACACCGGCGGCTACGAGGCGTTCAGCGCCGACATCACCGACGCCGTCACCCGGCACGGCCCGCAGAACCTGCTCATCAAGGTCCGGGACACCACCGACGGCAACAGCTACGCCGTCGGCAAGCAGACCCCCACGCCCGGCGGTATCTGGTACACCTCGACCTCGGGCATCTGGCAGACCGTCTGGCTGGAGCCGGTTCCCACCGCGGCCGTCGACTCGCTCGTGCTGACCCCGGACCTCAAGAGCGATTCACTGGCCGTCACCGTGCGCCCCGCCGCGGGCACCAGCCCGGCGGCCCGGGTGACCGCCACGGCGTACGCGGGACACAAAGCGGTCGGTGCCGTCTCCGGCAAGGCCGGCGACACGCTGCGGCTCGCCATCGCCAACCCCCGCCTGTGGAGTCCGGACGACCCCTTCCTGTACGACCTCAAGGTCCAGCTTTCCGACGGCCGCTCGAAGGACTCGGTGGGCTCCTACTTCGGGATGCGGTCGGTCGAGGTGGCCAAGGTCGGCGGTGCGAGCAAGATCGAACTCAACGGCCGGCCCACCTTCCTGCTGGCCACCCTGGACCAGGGCTTCTGGCCCGACGGCCTCTACACCGCCCCCACGGACGCTGCTCTGCGATCCGATCTGGAGCAGCAGAAGAGCCTGGGCTTCAACACCGTCCGCAAACACATCAAGATCGAGCCGGCCCGTTGGTACTACTGGGCCGACAGACTCGGGCTGATGGTGTGGCAGGACATGCCCAGCCGCAACCCCGGAGCGCCGTCCACTCCGGAGACCGACAAGGCCTTCACCAACCAGGTCCACACGATCGTGGACCAGCACATCAGCTCCCCGTCCATCGTGATGTGGACCATGATGAACGAGGGCTGGGGGGAGACGAGCCGGACGGCCACCGGCGAGCTGGCCACCGCGGTCAAGCAGCAGGACCCCTCCCGCCTGGTCGACGCCCACTCCGGAGTCAACTGCTGTGCTTCGCAAGGTGACTCCGGCATGGGTGACCTGATCGACTACCACGACTACCACGGGCCTGCCTCGCCCACCCCCGACGGGACCCGGGCCGCGGCCGACGGCGAGCACGGCGGCTACTCCCTGACCGTCCCCGGCCACATCGCCAACGTGTCCGGCGGCCAGAACTACGGGGACGTCCCGGACTCCGAGGCGCTGACCGAGGCGTACGTCGCCAACACCCGGAGGCTGATCCCAGGGGCCGCCGGCTCCCTTTCCGGATCCGTCTACACCCAGATCACCGACGTGGAGGGGGAGCTCAACGGGCTCCTGACCTACGACCGCGCGGTGCTCAAGCTGGATCCCGTACGGGTCAGGGACATCAACCGGCAGGTCATCGCCGCCGGAGCGGCAGCAGGCCGTACCGGCGCACAACCCTGAGCCGCCGTCCCGTTCCGGTGGTCGTGGTAATCGCCGGCGTCCGTCGCCGTGACCTCGTCCTTCCTCTTCCCGGCGTTCGCTACTCTCGACAACGCCCGCGGCATCACCGTCCAGGCCTCCTTCCTCGCCATCGTCGCTCTGGGCATGACGCTGGTGATCATCACCGGCGGCATCGACCTGTCCGTAGGGTCGGTGTTCGCCCTGGGCGGCGTCCTCGCCGCCTGGGCGTCGCAGTGGGGAATGCTCCCCGCGCTGCTGCTGCCGCTCGCCGTGTGCGGGGCGTTCGGAGCCGTCAACGGTCTGCTGATCGCACGCGCCGGCATGGCGCCGTTCATTGTCACGCTCGCCTCGCTGCTCGCCGCCCGCGGCCTGCTGCTCAACATCACCCACGAGGGAGCGACGACCAATCTCGTGGAACGCGGCTCGGCCTTCGCCCAGTTGGGGCAGGGCACCGTGGGCGGCTTCGGCTATCCGGTGCTGATCGCCCTCGGCCTCTTCGGCGTGGGCGGCCTGATCCTGCAACGCACCTCGTTCGGCCAGTCGCTCTTCGCGGTGGGGGCAGCAGCGATGCCGCCGCGCTGATGGGACTTCCGGTGGCCCGCACCCGCGTGCTGGTGTACGTCCTCAGCGCCCTGCTGGCCGGCTTCGCGGGAGCGCTCAACGCGGCCCGGCTCTCCTCCGGGGTCACCATCGTCGGCGTCGGCATGGAACTCGACGCCATCGCCGCCGTCGTCATCGGCGGCACGCTCCTGGTGGGCGGCGCCGGCTCGGTCAGCGGCACCCTGTGGGGCGTGCTGCTGCTCGGGGTGATCCAGAACCTCATCAATCAGATCGGCTCGCTCAACTCCTCCTACCAGTCCGTGGTCAGCGGCGGTTTCCTCGTCGTGGTGGTCGTGGCACAGCGCTATCTGGGACGTGCTCGAACGACCATATGAAGGACGCCGGGTCCCGGGGGGAGCCCGGGACCCGGAGCACGCGACCAGGGACATACACTGCCATACACCGCCGTGCACAACGGCTGGGCACATAGAAGGAGCGCCGTGGGCGTCAGCCTGAAGGACGTCGCACTGCGAGCGGGCGTATCGGTGAAGACCGTCTCGAACGTGGTCAACAACTATCCGCACGTCACGACGGTCACGCGAGCCCGCGTCCAGCAGGCGATCGACGAACTCGGCTACCGCCCCAACCTGACCGCACGCCATCTGCGCAAGGGCCGCACCGGAATCCTCGCGCTGGCCGTTCCGGAGCTGAGCAACCCGTATTTCGCCGATCTGGCCGGGGCGGTCATCGACGCCGCCGCCCGCCATGACTACACCGTCCTCCTCGACCACACCGCGGGCGAACGGGCGAAGGAGATCCTGGTCTGCCAGGGCTTCCGCTCCCATGTCATCGACGGCCTCATCCTCAGCCCGATAGAGCTGGAGACCGAGGACCTGCTCGGCCGCACCGACACCGCACCGCTGGTGCTGCTCGGGGAGCGTCAGTACGACGTCCCCTACGACCACATCGCGATCGACAACGTCGCGGCCTCCCGCACCGCCGTGCGCCACCTGCTCGACCTCGGGAACCGGCGCATCGCCTTCCTCGGCGCCCGGTTCGAGAGCGAGAGGCAGCCCGCCCACCTGCGGCTGCGGGGCTGGCGGGAAGAGATCCGGGCCGCGGGACTCGTCCCGGACGAGTCCCTGGTCATCGCCACCGACGGCTACGGGCGAACGGACGGCGCCGCCGCGATGGCCGCCCTGCTGGACCGCGGGGAGCGACCGGACGCGGTCTTCGCCTACAACGACCTGATCGCCCTCGGCGCGATGCGAACCCTCACCGAGCGGGGTCTGCGGGTGGCCCAGGACGTGGCCGTGGTCGGGTTCGACGACATCGAGGAGGGCCGGTTCGGCGGGGTCTCCCTCACCACCATCTCGCCCGACAAGCAGGCCATCGCCCGCCTTGCCGTCGACGGTCTGGTCCAGCGGCTCGCCCGTTCGCCCTCCGGCCCGCCCGCCGCGGAACCCCGCCGGGCCCGGCCGGGATTCCGGCTGGTGGTCCGTGAGTCCACCGCCCGCCGGACGCCCTGAGCGCTCCGTGATCGCGTTGGAGACCCTGAGCGGTCAGCCGAAGTCGTTGACCCCGTTGGTCGTCTGTGCGCCGGTGGCCTGCCACTGCTGGGGATCCAGCAGACGGGTCCGCTCGGCGATCCGGTGCAGAGCGGCGACGGCGGCTCCGGTGAAGGGCGCGCCACTGTACCCGACGTAGGCCACCACGCCGGGCGTCGGCTCCCAGGCCAGCAGGCCGTCGCCTTCCAGCGCGGATGTGACGACCGCGGGCTTGCCGTGCACCGTGCCGGCCGCTCGGGCCTTCGCGGCGTACAGCCGGTCCTCGAACCCGCCGCAGCGGACGACGCCGGTGAACGTGACCCCCTCGGAGAGCGCCGCGGCCTCCCCGGCGGCTGCCGAAAGGTACCGGACCTCGCGCAGATCGCGGGGCCGTGACGGGGCGGTCGCTGTCACCGAGAACCCGGCCGGCGGTGCGACCGCCGGCCGGCCGGCCGTGACAGTCGTCGCGGCGGCGATCGCGACGAGCTCAGGCTCGGGCAGATCACCCCGGACCCGCGCGTACGCGCCGCCGATCCGCCAGGTGATCTCACCGTCGCCGGCTGTCCCGGAGGCCCCGCCGACCTCGACAGCGCGTCCCTTCCCGGGCGCGGGCACCGGGAAGGTCACCACCGCGCTGTTTATGCCTACCGAGCCGTCGTGGCGCCGTACGGTCACTGTCCAGGGGCCCGAACCGGACGCGCGGTCCCGCTGGTCCCATGCGGAATCCCCGTCCAGGGCCGCCCACTTGATCACCATGCCGGGCGTCTGACCCGGTGCGACAGTGGCGTCCGGGCCGTCCGGGAAGACGATGCCGGACGGGTGGGGTGATGACGAGGCCGGTGCGGAGGCCGCCTGGTGCGGCTTGTCCGGACCGCTCACCGCGACGATGCCCGCTGTGAGGACCGCGACCGCTCCCACGGTCGCCCCTGCTGCGATCATCCAGCGCGGTGGGGTCCACCTCGGCCGGTCCGGGCCGTGCTGAGAATCTCGCTCATGCGCGCAGTCTTCTCCGCGTGCGGCCGACTGTACAACTTGAACCGGAAACTACTACGGGGGAGTGGCCGGTGCCGTACCGTGGTGCTCTGCCGGCTTGCCCTGCGGGGCGCAGGACACGTCTTCGAACGTTGTCCCGTCCAGACCCGCGACGACGACCGAACGTGGCACACGTAGCGGCTACGCGGCCGGGTGGAATAAGGAATAAATGGCGTGGCCCTCGCGTTGTGGCGACGGCGGTGTGGGCATGATCTCCCGGGATTGCGCGGTGCTATGGGCCCCGCGTGCCGTTCCGCAAGCGCGATGCCGGCGAGGCTCTCGGGCCCGCCAGGCGGGAAGGGTGGAGGTGACATCGATGCGGCCTGTGTCCTGCCGGTTCACGGTCACCGTCCTCGCACCGCGCCGGTGCGTCCGCCTGTATTCCCGGCCCCACATCGACCTGCAGCGGGTGGCCGGCGCACTCTGTTGCGCCTGACCTGTTCCCCCGCCGCCGAGCCTTCCGACTGAGGGCCGGCGACCACGTCCGGTCGATCAGGAAGGCAGCCCTTTCGTGTCCGCACCCCATTCATCCCCCGCACCGATACATCTTGCCGTCGCGCTCGACGGCGCGGGCTGGCACCCGGCTGCCTGGCGCGAGCCGCAGGCCCGGCCCCGGGACCTGCTCACCGCCGGTTACTGGGCCGACCTCGTCACCGAGGCGGAACGCGGCCTGCTGGACTTTGTTACCTTCGAGGACGCGCTGGGCCTTCAGTCCTCGCACTTCGCGGAGCCGGACGAGCGCACCGACCAGGTGCGTGGGCGGCTGGACGCGGTGCTCATCGCCGCCCGCGTCGCACCACTGACCCACCACATCGGGCTGGTGCCCACGGTCGTCACCACTCACACCGAGCCGTTCCACACCTCCAAGGCGGTCGCCACTCTGGACTATGTCAGCGCCGGTCGTGCGGGTCTGCGGGTCCAGGTGTCGGCGCGGCAGCACGAGGCGGCGCACTTCGGCCGTCGTACGTTCCCGCGCCTGCGCATCGAGGACCTGGACGCCCCGGAAGTCCGGGAGGTGACCGCCGAGCTCTTCGAGGAGGCCGCCGATTACGTCGAGGTGGTGCGCCGGCTGTGGGACAGCTGGGAGGACGACGCGGAGATACGCGACGCCGCCACCGGGCGCTTCGTGGACCGCGACAAGCTGCACTACATCGACTTCGAGGGCCGGCACTTCAGTGTCAAGGGGCCCTCGATCACGCCGCGGCCACCGCAGGGACAGCCGGTCGTCAGCGCACTGGCGCACCGGAGCGTGCCCTTCCATCTGGTGGCCGGCGCGGCCGACATCGGCTATGTCACCCCGCACGACGCCACCCACGCAGGCGCCATCGTCGACGAGATCCGCGCCGCCCAGGCCGCGGCAGGGCGCGCGGAGGATTTGGTGCACGTCTTCGGTGACCTGGTGGTCTTTCTCGACGACGATCCGGCGGCGGCGGCCCGCCTCGCCCGTCTGGACGGCCTCGCGGGCTACGCCTACACCAGCGACGCGAAGGTGTTCACCGGGACCCCAGTCCAGCTGGCCGACCTGCTCCTGCAGTGGCAGCGGGCGGGGCTGTCCGGCTTCCGGTTGCGCCCCGGCGTTCTCGGCCACGACCTGCGGGCGATCACCCGCGGCCTGGTGCCCGAGCTTCAGCGTCGCGGTGCGTTCCGGCGTGCCTATGAGGCCGACACCCTGCGCGGGCTGCTCGGGCTGCCCCGCCCCGCCAACCGCTACGCCGCCGCCGTCTGAGCTGGAGGGACCGTCCGACCATGAGCAAGCCACTTAAGCAGATCCATCTCGCGGCCCATTTCCCCGGCGTCAACAACACCACGGTGTGGAGCGACCCGCGGGCGGGCAGCCATATCGAGTTCAGTTCGTTCGCGCACTTCGCGCGGACCGCCGAGCGCGCGAAGTTCGATTTCCTGTTCCTTGCCGAGGGGTTGCGGCTGCGCGAGCAGGGCGGGCGGATCTACGACCTGGACGTGGTGGGCCGGCCCGATACCTTCACCGTGCTGTCCGCGCTGGCCGCCGTGACCGAGCGTCTGGGCCTGACCGGTACCGTCAACTCCACCTTCAACGAGCCCTACGAGGTGGCCCGGCAGTTCGCCAGCCTCGACCATCTGTCGGGCGGGCGCGCCGCCTGGAACGTGGTGACCTCCTGGGACGCTTTCACCGGGGAGAACTTCCGCCGGGGTGGGTTCCTCCCCCAGGAGGAGCGGTACTCCCGGGCCAAGGAGTTCCTGGCTACCGCCACCGAGCTGTTCGACTCCTGGCAGGGGCACGAGATCGTGGCCGACCAGGGGTCCGGTACCTTCCTCAAGGATGCCCAGGCCGGCGCGTTCGTCCACCAGGGACAGCACTTCGACATCGCCGGGCGGTTCAACGTTCCGCGCAGCCCCCAGGGACGCCCGGTGATCTTCCAGGCCGGTGACTCCCCTGAAGGGCGCGAGTTCGCTGCCTCCGGCGCTGACGCGATCTTCAGCCGGCACAGCACCCTGGACGCCGGCCGGGAGTTCTACGCCGACGTCAAGGGCCGCCTGGCCCGACACGGACGCCGCCACGACCAGCTGCTGATCCTGCCGGCCGCGACCTTCGTCCTGGGCGACACCGACGCCGAGGCACACGAGCTCGCGCACGAGATACGGCGCCAGCAGGTCAGCGGTCAGACCGCGATCAACTTCCTGGAGCAGCTGTGGAATCGTGACCTGTCCGGCTACGACCCGGACGGCCCGCTCCCCGACATCGATCCGGATCCCGGCGAGCACACCATCGCCCAGGGCAGGGCCAGCGTCCGGATGCACCGGGACCCGCTGGCCGTCGCCAGGGAATGGCGCGAGCGTGCCGCGGCGCAAGGGCTGTCGATCCGCGAGCTGGTCATCGAGACCACCGGCAGGCAGTCGTTCGTCGGCTCGCCGGCCACGGTCGCCGAGACCATCGACTCCTTCGTGCAGGCGGACGCCGCTGACGGGTTCATCCTGGTCCCGCACATCACACCCGGGGGCCTGGACGTGTTCGCCGACACCGTCGTCCCGCTGCTCCAGGAACGCGGGGTGTTCCGGGAGGACTACACCGGCACCACGCTGCGGGACCACCTCGGGCTGGCCGAGCCCGACGCCGGCGCGGAGCCGTTCACCGGGCGGGCGGCGTTGTGAAGTTCCTGGCGATCACCCTTATCGTGCATGCCCCGGACCCGGTGACCGGCGTGCTGAAGCCGACCAGTGAGCGTTTCCGTGAGGTGATCGACAACGCGCTGCTCGCCGAGGAGCTCGGGTTCGACGGCTTCGGGGTCGGGGAACGCCACGAGCGGCCGTTCATCTCCTCCTCGCCCCCGGTCGTGCTCAGCCACATCGCCGCTCTCACCTCCCGGATCCGGCTGTTCACCGCCGTCACGACCTTGAGCCTGCTCGATCCGGTGCGTGCCTACGAGGACTACGCGACCCTGGACCATCTGTCCGCGGGCCGCCTGGACCTGATCATCGGCAAGGGCAATGGCACCGCCCAGCGTGAGCTGTTCCACGTCACCCCCGAGGACCAGTGGGACCGTAACGCCGAAAGCTACGAGCTGTTCCGCCGGATCTGGCGGCAGGACAAGGTGACCGCCTCCCCGCGCTTCCGCCCGGAGCTGGCCGGGGCCGAGGTGTGGCCCAGGCCGCTCCAGCAGCCCGTCCGGGTCTGGCACGGCAGCGCGACCAGCCGGGAGTCCGTCGATCTCGCGGCCCGCTACGGTGACCCGCTGTTCTCGGCCAACGTCAGCAACCCGATCGGGCCGTATGCCGAACTGATCCGCTACTACCGGCAGCGGTGGGAACACTACGGCCATGACCCCGGCCGGGCCGTGGTCGGTGCGGGAACCGCCGGGTACTACGCGGCCCGCTCCTCGCAGGAGGCGATCGCCGCCTACCGGCCGGTGTTCGAGGGCTATCTCGGGTTCCAGAAACGGCTGGGCGTCGAGCCGGTGTTCCCGACCTTGCAGGACTTCGTGGAGCGCAGCTCGGCGTTGATCGGCAGCCCCCAGCAGGTGATCGAGAAGGTGCACCGCTACCACGAACAGTTCGGACACAGCGTGCTGCACCTGCACGCGGACGCGGGCGGTCTCACCGGCGCCCAGCACCGCGCCTCCCTCGAACTCTTCCAGTCCGACATCGCCCCCGTACTGCGGCGCGACATCCCCGACCCGCCGTTTCCCTGGGCCCCGGTACTCGCCGGGCCCGGGCCCGCGTCCGTGCCCCAGCCCGAGCCCGGGCCCGCCGACCGCTGAGGAGTATCCCGATCATGTCCGGTATCCCTCTCGGGGTTCTCGACCTCGTGCCGGTCTCGTCCGGCTCCACCGCCGCCGAGGCGCTGCACCGCACCATCGACCTCGCCCAGCAGACCGAGCGGTTCGGCTACACCCGCTACTGGTTCGCCGAACACCACCTCAACCCGGGTGTGGCCGGGACCTCTCCCGCCGTCGTGCTGGCCCTGACCGCCTCCGCGACCTCCACGATCAGGATCGGCTCAGGGGCGGTACTGCTCGGTCACCGCACCGCCCTGTCCACCGTCGAGGAGTTCGGGCTGATCGACGCCCTGCACCCCGGGCGGCTCGACCTGGGTCTCGGCCGCTCCGGCGGACGTCCCCCCGGAAAGACCACCGGGCCCTTGCCGACCGCGACCCCCGTCGTCGACGGACGCACCCCCAACGGGCTGCTGATCCCGCCACGGTTCTCCTTCGCACACCTGCTCGGCTCACCCCGGATCGCCCTCCAGCGGCACCTGCTGCAGCAGCCGAACGCCCAGGCGCAGGACTACGGCGAGCAGGTCGACGACATCCTCGCGCTGCTGCGGGGTGAGTACCGGTCCGCGGACGGAATCGAGGCGCACGCGGTACCCGGCGAGGGCGCCGAGCTGCAGGTGTGGATCCTCGGCAGCAGCGGCGGGGAAAGTGCCCAGGTCGCCGGCCGTAACGGCTTGCGCTTCGGCGCCAATTACCACGTCAGCCCGGCCACCGTACTGGAGGCGGCCGAGGGCTACCGCGCCGCGTTCCAGCCGTCCGAGGACCTCGACAAGCCCTACGTCAGCGTCTCCGCCGACGTCGTCGTGGGCGAGGACGACGCGACGGCCCGCGAGCTCGCCACCGGCTACGGCCTGTGGGTCCGCAGCATCCGCACCGCCGAGGGCGCCATCCCCTTCCCGAGCCCCGAGCAGGCCCGCACCCACGCCTGGACCGACGCCGACCGCACGCTGGTCGCCGACCGTGTGGACACCCAGTTCGTCGGCTCCCCGGGGCGCGTCGCCGACCGGCTCGAACAACTCCAGGAAGCCACCGGCGCCGACGAGCTGATCATCACCACCATCACCCACGACCACGCCGACCGGGTGCGCTCCTACCAACTCCTCGCCGAGGAGTGGCAACGCCGCTGAGCTGTGGCCGGTACGGGGGTGCCTCGC
>NZ_SUMC01000139.1 GCF_005047355.1 Actinacidiphila oryziradicis | reverse complement strand
CGCAACCCCGAACTACCAGGAGGCCCTGCTTTCATGCGCACACGAGCGGAAGATCATCCGAACCGGCGGCCCGCCCCGCACTCCCGTGCGACTGACACACGTCAAGATCGGTAAGAGGACAGCTTCTTAACGGCGCGCTGCTGGTCCCTGGGAGTTTGGAAGGCCGCGAGCATCGGCCCCCGGGCGTCCAGGGCCGGCCGTCGGTGCGGCAAGCTCGGCAAGCTCGGCCAGGTGGTGCAGCGAGTTGGTGAGATGCTCAGGGCCGAACGGCGGGAACTGGATGCCGCGATCCCGGATGAACTGCGGCACCACCGACCAGTCGTAGGTGAGCGTGACCTCAGTCTCGGACGGACCGAGCGGCGCAAGGTCGTAACGCCAGATCCAGCCGCCGAACTCCAGGTGACCGTCGCCCTTCTCCTGCCCCGTCAGCCAGCCAATGGCGCGCGGCGGGTCGAGCACCTGGACCTTGTTGACCACCTGGTAGTCACCGTTTGGATGATTGGCGTGATACATGTCCATCCGGAAAATCTGCCCCACCTCGGTCAGCGGCGTCCGGTCGACAGATTCCTGAACCCAGCCGGTGCCATCGATCGCAGAATGGGTCGTCGGGTCCGCCAGCACCGCGAACACCCTCGCGGCGGGCACGGCGACAGTCAGGGTGGCGCTCACGTTTTCCTGGTCCACGGTGTGCACACTCCTTGTCATCTCATCTCTGGCCTGGCGCGGAAGGGGGACGTTCCCAACATGCAGACGACGCGGCGAGGCGGAACTCATCGGTCGTGTGGGCGGAACCCGCACCCGTGCCACCAATGGCGGGCTTGGAAGGGTCAAGTTTCGAGGGCCGGGGAGGCAGCTTCTTCCGCGGCTCAGGCTACGCCGACGACTGCAGTACCGGCCGGAGTTACTCGCCGGACTTCTCGCGAAGACCGGACTCGACCCACAGCCGCCGTAACACCCGCAGAGAAGAACTCTTTACGTTACGGCGTGGTGCACGAGAGCGGGGATGCTCGGGTCGTCCCGTGAGAAGAGCCGTACGGGTTGGGAAGGTTGTGAAGCGATCCTTGGCTCGTACGGCTCTCTCGCATCGTATCTGCACTGGCATCTGCGGGTGCCGACTCTCCGGCTCTTCATGCGCCATGCCGCCCCATCTTGCCGGGGCACCTTGCATCTGGGGTCACGGATAGGAGTTCCTTGGCCTCCGGCGGGTTCCCGCACCCCCCTAGGCGTGGATCATCGGAAGAAAACGATCCAGATGACAGTGATCAGGAGCGCTAGTGTAGTGACTCTCAAATGACTGTCAGTAGTTTGTTAT
This sequence comes from Actinacidiphila oryziradicis, assembly GCF_005047355.1. Lineage (GTDB taxonomy): Bacteria > Actinomycetota > Actinomycetes > Streptomycetales > Streptomycetaceae > Actinacidiphila > Actinacidiphila oryziradicis. The sequence continues at coordinate 15,082 of NZ_SUMC01000139.1, read as the reverse complement.
GCTGAGGTGTGTACCGAATCGCTCCGCCTTTGACGATGACCGACGACCAGCGCGCCGAACTGGAGCGTCTGGCGACTTCGCCGGCTCAAGCGCACCGTGTGGTGGTGCGGGCACGAGCTCTGTTGCTGGCCGCTGACGGGGTGTCTACCACCGCGGTGGCGACGGAGTGCGACACCACCGTGGCCACGATCCGCTCGTGGCGTCGGACCTTCGAGGAACGGGGCCTGGAGAAGTTCGGCGAAGTCGCTCCCGGACGCGGCCGGAAGGCGACGATTAGTCAGGAGAAGGTCGAGGAGATCGTGCACGCGACCCGCTTCACCAGGCCGGAGGGCAAGACCCACTGGTCGACCCGGGACATGGCCAAGGCCCAGGGCGTGTCCCGGGCAACCGTGCAACGCGTCTGGTCCGCCCGGGGGTTGAAACCGCACCTGGTAAGGACGTTCAAGCTGAGCAACGACAAGCAGTTCGAGGAGAAGCTGGTCGACGTGGTCGGCCTGTACCTGAGCCCCTCCCGAGGGTGCTGTGGTCCTCAGCGTCGACGAGAAGTCCCAGTGCCAGGCCCTGGACCGGACCCAGCCCAGCCTGCCGATGATCCCCGGCCGGGCCGGCACCATGACGCACGACTACAAGCGCAACGGGACCACCACCCTGTTCGCCGCGCTGAACATCCTCACCGGCACGATCCTGGGCAAGTGCCTTCCGCGCCATCGCAATGGCGAGTTCCTGAAGTTCCTGCGGCTGATCGACCGCACCGTGGCCAAGGACAAGCAGATCCACCTGATCCTGGACAACTACTCCACCCACAAGCACGCAGGCGTCCTTGCCTGGCTTGAGAAGCACCCCCGGTTCCACCTCCACTTCATCCCCACCAGCTCATCCTGGCTGAACCTCGTCGAGCGCTGGTTCCGCGAGATCACCGACAAGGCCATCCGACGCGGCAGCTTCACCTCGGTAGATGAACTCATCGACGCGATACAAGAGTTCATCGACGTCCACAACGACGACCCCAAGCCCTTCGTCTGGACCGCCACTGCCGACGAGATCATCGAGAAGGTCCAGCGCGGACGCGTCGCTCTGAAAGCAGTCACTCAAAACTGAGACACACCACTAGAGCCACCAGAGTCGACGGGAGCAGGCACGTCGTGCGGTGAGGCTGGTGCGCGCTGCCGAGCCCCGGGGGGCCCGAGAGGGATGGCCGGTGGGGGATGCCGATCGCCTGGACCCAACTGCCTAGTTGGCGTTGATCCACTCGTTCCTGATTGGGTCCTGCTCGATCTGGCACATGGCGATGTTGTAACCGCCGGTCGCGGTGGCGCGAGAGATGACCTTCCCGTCCACCTCGATCTGGCACGTCACGTCCCCGCCGCCCTGCAACTGCGCCGTGATCGAGTAGGAGTCCGCCCCGCCCATCGGATTGACCACGTGCATGGGAAGGGAGCCCTTGATGTCCGATCCGGACGGTCCGTAGGTCACTTCGGGTGCCCCGGAGCCGCTGAGCACGTAGGTGATGGTGTGCCTCCCGGCGACCGGGACGGCGGCGATGGTGTGAGCATCCTGCTTCACGCCCGAGGCCACCGCGAACGCGACGATGAACAGCCCGATGACGAAGACCCCGACGCATCCCAGGCCCGCGAACAGATTGACCTTGGACTCCTTCTTCGGCGCGGGAGCCTGCGGGTAACCGTACGGCGGCTGCATAGTGCTCATGGTTGTGGTTCCCCCCTTGACGGGTTATGTGGTGTATGTCAGACGTTGCCGACATGCTTGGTTTCTGTCCCAGGCGTATCCCCTGCTTCGATGGTTCCGTTCGCGTTCCCGTCACCGTGACCGTTCAGCGAACGGCGCTGTTCTTCGGACCCTGCCGTCCCATGACGCTGACCTGCTGCTTTGGGGTTCGGAAACAAGCACTTAGCTTGATCTTTAACCTGGCTGGTCTCGTCTCGCGGTCATGGTCAGGTCTCGTTTGACGGTTTTTCCGACGTCGTGGCGGGGTGCGGGCTTGCGGTTCTTGGAGCCCGGTGGGCGGCCGGGTCCGGGCTTGCCGGGTTTGGGTGCGCTGGCGGGGAGAGCGATCGTCGGGCGGATGTTCCTGAACCCACGCCGGACGCGGGCGGGGGTGAGCCGGCCCGGGAGGGCAGGCTTCTCCCAGGGTCGACGCAGGTCCTCGGCAAGAGGCCGGGCGAGTCGCAGTTGGGTGTGGCAGGCGATGACGAGCCAGGTCCACCGGTCTGCGGCCTGGGGAGTGCGGATCTTCGGGCGGGTCCAGCCAAGGGTCTGTTTGAACAGCCGGAAGGTATGTTCAAGATCGAATCGGCGGAGGTAGGACTGCCACCAGCGGTCGACGTCCTCGGCGGTAGCGCCGGTGGCCGAGGACCACAGCCACACGGGCTTGGGCTCGCGGTCGCCGGGCAGGTGGTCGACCTCCAGGCGGATCAGCGTGCCCTCGACGACGGGCAGTTCGCCTTCGTGGTCGATCCAGGAGGTGCGGTGGGTGAGGCGGGGGTGCAGCCGGTCCCAGCTGCTGGCGGTCGCGGTGCCGTAGCGGGTGGTGGCGGTTGTGGTGGTGTGCTGCGGTTCGGGCCAGGTCGCCGGTTTGGCCAGGGCGAACTCGCAGGACCCGGTCCGAGCGGATACGCCCGAGAACTTCGAGGGGGAGGTCGGCGAGCACGAAGGCCAGGCGGGTGACGTCGTATCCGGCGTCCATGACCACCAGGACGTCCGGGTCTCCCGCGGTCCAGTGTCCGGCCGCGATGATGCGGTCGATGACGGCGCGGAGCTGGTCTGCGGTCACGGCGGTGGCGTCGTCCTGGGGTCCGAGCCGGACGGCGTCCAGCACTCCGGTCCAGGAGGTGCGGCCGGTCTCCAGGGCAACGACGAAGGAGTAGGGCCAGCCCGGGATCAGCTGGGCCTGGTTCTTCGCGCGCCCGTGGACGTGGCAGAACAGCCGCTCCGCGCTGGTCGCCGCGTCCGACCGCAGCCAGGGGCTGACGTCCACGGCCAGCACGATCCGCCCGTCGGCGGCCCGGGGCAGCGGCAGGCCGGCCAGCGTCACCCGCAGCCGGTCTACCTCGATCCGCCCGCGGTTCAACGCGTCGTAGAGGGCGCCGTGCCCGCGCCGGTGCTCGGGTGTCAGTGTCAGGTCGACCAGTGTCTTCACTGGCCCGTCGGTGCACAGCAGCGCGTCGGTGAGCTCGAACAGGCTGTCCGCGCGAGCGGGCAGGCAGTCGTAGAAGTCGGTCCGGAACCGGGACAACACGGTCAGGGACTCGACGCGGGCAGCGTCTTCCAGCACACTCAACCTCACGGCCTCTGCGGTGATCAACGTCGACTTCAGCGAGAAGACATGATCACGTAGAGGCCGCCCTGCTGTCCGGAGAACGAAAGAACCGCGCTCGCTCAGCGGTCTGGGAACGGCAGGACAGAGACTATCCAGATCGGTGGGCAGCAGGCCCCAGATCGCGTCCATCGAGGACCTCAACATCCGTGACACCCGTCGCGGACGGGTCCAGGGTCAACCAGATCACGTCTTCGCCATCGCGCTGCAGCTGAGCCATCCGGGAACCCGACGAGCCGAACGGTGCGGTCAACAGGTTGGTGCAGGTGGGCGTGCACGTGCACGGGCCGTAGTACGGCAAGTCATCGATGACCTCGGCCAGGGGATCGGCCTCGGCCCGCAGCAACAGAACAATCTCGGTGGTGAGCTCCGGAAAGACGTCTGCCAGCCGCGGGTACTGAACTGCGGTCATAACACTGAACCGTACACGCGGCTACGCCTCGCTGATCCCTGCCAAGTCCAGAACGTGATCACCCCGGGCTGAAGGTTAAAGGCCAAGCTTAGCCTTAGCTGTTGGACGCGTCGGTGCTGAGCTGGTTGCGGGCTTCCTTGACGGCGCGCTCCCACTTCCAGGCCGGCTCGTGGTGCCGTTCCGCGAGCTCGGAGCCGACGCCGCGGCGGTAGCCGCCGATCTCGCGCAGGTAGTCCAGCGCGGTAGCGATCCGCTGCTCGGTCTGGGGCTTGCGGTCGCGGCGTTGGGGGCCGGCCGGTCGCCCGGCGGTGCCGGTGTTGTCGCCGGTGCGCTTGCGGCCGAAGTCTTGCAGGTCGCCGCGGCGGAAGGCGGGGATCTGCCGGCCGGTGGGGCCCTCCACGGTGCCCACCGGCTCCGGGAAGTAGCCGGGGTTGGCCTTGAGGTACTTGCGGATGACTCCGGGGCCGGCGAAGTGGAACCACTCCGTGGCCTGGTTGATGGAGATCCGGTCTTCGACCTTGCCGTCGTACAGCTCCGGGTCGGTGGGGAGCACCTTGCTTTTCTTGCGCTCCTGCAGGCCGGCGTAGAAGGCCTCGAACTGCTCCTGGTCGTAGAAGTCGACCCGCTCGATCGTCGCCGCTTTCTCCGGGTGGCGTGCGACGGGTTTGCCGTCGGCGTCCGTCTCGACGTCGGCGGGAACCTCATCGCGCTTGGCGTACCAGAGGTTGACGGTGGGGCGGCTGGCGCCGGTGCGCTCGATCATCCAGTCGCGGTTGACCACGGTGCGGCCATTGACGGTGCGGACCTGGGGGTTTGGCTGCTTGGCCATGATGGGGACCTCCGGAGAGTCTGTAGGTGCGGACTGCTCGTACGGGCTGGCTGCCCGTACACTGGAGGCACTCCTTCCTTTGGTGGGTTGGAGTACCGATGGCCGGTGAGACGTTCGGTCGGGGTTGCCGCCCCGGGCCGACACCTTTAGGGGTGCCTCTCGCTGGCCATCAATGCGTGGTGCTGCCGGCCTCGCAACCGACAGTCATAATAATACACTTTTCTTGTGAGGGGTGTCAACCGCGGCGTCGCCGGCCACGCCCGGCCTCGCGGAACGCGAGATGAGAGCGCGGGGCCGCGATCACGGCCAGGCCAGTGCAAGCTGCTCCGTCCCCAGCCCCAGCGTCCGCCACGCCCCGGCGAAGCCGGGCCGCACCTTGTCCCGGGCCATCATCGGCGCGACGACGTCGAACCACTCCCGCACCGGATAGCTCCCGGTGCGGCGCAGCACCCAGGAGCGGGGAACGCGGTGTTCGTCGACCTCCACGCTGCCGCCCCGTGCAGCCGCCACCCGGTGCAGCTGCTCCACCGCTCCGGCACGCGTGCCGGCCATGCCCAGCGTGCGCACGCTGCGCCAGGCCGGGCCCTTGGCGTGCTGGTCGCCGCGAGAAGAACCTCACCGGGTCTCCCGTACGGCTGCGGCCCGGGCTAGGGTGCGGTCGCCTTTGGCTGCCCGGTGCATTTTGTTCGCCCAGGCGCTGACGTCGGCGGCGAGCGCGTGCAGGTTCCGGATGCCGTCGGTGTTGGTGGCGTGCAGCTGGTCGGCGAGGCGGGCGTGCTCGGCGGCGACGACACCGTCGCACGTTGGCTGCTCCTCGTCGACGCCGACATCGACGTCATCCACCCCCCGGAGCTGGCCCAAGCCTTCGGCCGCCTCGCGCGCCGATGCGCTCGCGCAGCCGCGCCCGTCTACGAGGGAGAAAGGTGAACCGGTCCTCGAAACCCCATCGCATCACCCAGCATGATCTGCGGATCCTGCGGCTGCACGCACACCGGCTGCGCGGACCGCAAGCCGGCAGCCCGGTCGACGTCGTCCGCTCGCAGCTCGCCTCGCAAGCGCAGAACCTCAACGGGGCACTTTGGTCGATCGGCCAGCGTACGGTCGCGGCGAGCCGCGACGATCTCCTCGCCGATCTGGCAGCTGCGACGATCGTGCAGACCTGGACCATGCGCGGAACGCTCCACCTCGTGGCGCCCGAGGACGTCCGATGGATGCTCGCGCTGTTACCGCCGAGGGTGCACGCCGGGATGAGCAAGGTCTGGCGCGACGCCGGGCTGTCCGCACAAATTCTCGAAGCTGCCAGAGAACTCGTGGCTGGAGCGCTCTCCACAATCGGGACCCTGACCCGGAAAGCGCTTCAGGACATCCTCCGGCGACACGGTATCGACGCGGCCGGACAGCGGGGATCCCATATCATCCGTTACCTAGCCGAGACCGGAACTATCGTCATCGGAGCGCCCGACGGCAAGACCCAGACTTTCTCGCTCCTCGACGACAGAGTGCCCGCGGCCGTACCCCTCGAAAGGGACGAAGCCCTCCAGAGACTCGCCGCACGTTATATCGCGGGACACGGACCAGCCACCGATCGAGACCTGGCTTGGTGGAGCGGGCTCACCCTCACCGACGCTCGCCTCGCGATCACGCTCGCTCGGGAAGAACTGCAAACCACCAGCGTCGATGAGGCGACCTACTGGATCGACCCGGCACTCCTCGACTCCGGCCTGCTCGGCCGGGAACCGAGTCGGCGACGCGACGGCCACATCCTGGCCGGCTTCGACGAATACCACATCGGCTACGCCAACCGCACGCTGATCCTCGACGATCGGCACCGCCCACTCGTCGGGCCCGGCAAGAATGGCTTGTTCAACCCACCGATTCTCATCGACGGGCGCATAGTGGGGACATGGACGCACGAACCACACGTCGATCCCCCGAGATCACACTCGGTCCGTTCCCGGACACCACGATGGACACGACGCTCCTGCTCGCCGCCGTCGAACGCTACTCCGCCTTCCTCGGCGTCCCGACCACGATCTCGCCGTGATCCCGGTGGTTCGTCGCCGACTCCGGGTACGGCCGCGATCCCGGGTTACGTGCGTTCTGTCACGAGCGGCGGGTGTCCTATATGGTGGCCGCGCCGATGGACTTGCCGCTGGTCGGGCTGCACGGCGAGGCGTTGCGCCCCGACACCATCTGGGCCGAGGCCCGGGAGGTGGACTGGCAGCGCCGCTCGATCGGCTGGTCCGTCCACGGCATCAGGAACGGCTTGCGGCAGCGTTCTTTGCGGCGGCCATGACCCGGTTTCCGGCGGCCTTGATGGTGGCGGCGACTTCCTCGGGGGTTGTGCCTGCCCAGCCGGCGACGTATGGGACGGAGTAGGCGGCGGCGTCCAGTCCGAACACTGCGGACACGACGTAGGCGACGGACTCGGCTTCGGTCTCTTTCAGGCCCTGGTGCTGCTGATGGGCGTCGCGTTTCTTTCACTGCGAGTGCGTCATCTGTTTTCACCGCTGTGGGGCCGGTTCTGATGGGTGGTTGGTGTGGGCGGGCACGGCGAGTCTCCCTGTCGTCGGTCGGGGCTGGTCAGTGGTGGGCGGCGGTGAGCGGGGCCGCAGCGGTGCGGTGGGTGTGTCCGGTGCGGGATGCCTTGCCCAGCAGGGCCGCGGTGCGGCTGACGAGCATGCCTATGGCCAGGAAGATCAGTGCGTCGGTCAGCGCGTCCGGGGTGATGTGGTTGGTGGCCATCCAGCGGCCGAGTTGGGTGGGGAAGACGTGCGCGGAGGCGTAGACGAAGTACAGTCGGGCGCCGGTCACGGCGGCCCACAGGGCGGCGTAGGCGGCGCCCGCCCGGGAGGACACGCTCTTCTTGGCTACGTCGTACTCGGTGCGCATCAGGGCGGCGGCGACCAGGCCCAGCAGGATCCCGGTACCGGCGCCGACGATTTCCAGGGTGAGCCCGGCGCCTGTGGTGGCGATGTTCTTCGCGAAGAACGGAATGATGGCGGCGGCCATCAAGATCGGGCGGGCCAGGCGGAACCAGGCGACCTTGCGGCGCCCCAGATCGGCTTCGAGGACCGCGGTCAGGACGGCGAGGTTGACGATCCAGACGCTGGCGTTCATGGTGATGCTCCTTGGGGGTGTGGGCCGTTGTGGCGACACCCCTGACGTTAGGTCTGGGGGCCCAGCCGACTCGTCGCCCTGCGGGTGGGCCCCGGGTTGACTGCGGGTGGAGGCTGCGGCTCCACCCGCAGTTCGACTGCCGGTGGACGCGTTTGCACCCGGCGGAAGCGGCTGACGCTGGTTCCGCCGCCGCCGCCGGCGGCGGGCTTCGCCGACCTCAAACACGCCTCCGCAGTTGTGAGCACTACGGACCTCACCGTGCTGGCGCTCTCCTGCCCGGTCGCCGTGGGCCTGGGCGCGGTGCGCGGCATGGCGATCGAACTGTCCGAACTGGGCGGCCGGCTCTACCAGCGCTACCGCTGGAGGACACCGCTGGTGTGGGTCGCGGTGGTCGCCGCCCGCCTGGGACTTGCCTGGGTCGCGCACGCTGCTGGTGCCGCCCATGTCTCGGGCACCGGTAGCCTGCTGCTCGCCCTGGGCCTGACCCTGGGCGGGGAAGCCGCCACGGTGACCTACCGGGCGGGCTCGGCTTGACCCCGGCCGCAGAGCCCAACCGGTAGCAGCCAACCCGATTACCGCAAACCCGCACCCGATCCGCCCGGACGACGGAGAGCAGAAGCAGATGTCAAGTCCGTTGATGACCAGCCGCGACCGGGCCGGGTACCGCTGGGCCATCCGAGCAATGCGACTGGCGGGCCTGCTGGCCATCCTCGCCAGCGTCTCCGGCGCCCGCCCGCACCCGGGCGGGCGCGGCCTGCCCCTGGTGATCACCCTTGCGCTGGCCGCGGCCTCGGTGGGCTGGATCGGCTGGCTGCTCGCCGAGGGCCACGCCCGTCTGATCACGTCCGCCCTGGCGGTGATGGCGCTCTCCGGCGGCCTCCTTGGCGCGGTGACCCCGCACAGCGCGGCCATCGCGGTGGCCGCCGTGGCCGCGCTCGCGGCTGGCGGCACCCTGCGGGTGGACCTCTCGATCGCGATCGCCGTCACCGCCGCACTGGCCCTGGCGATCGGAACGCTGGCGGTCGGCGGCCCCGCCGTCATGCTCGGCTACTTGGGGGTGATCGGCGCCGGGCTATGCGCCGGGTTCATCCGCCTGGGCTACACCCAGCGCGCCGACCAGGCCGAACAACTCCTCGCCGAGACCCAGCGGGCCCGCACCGCCGAAGCCCACGCGGCGGCCCTGGCCGAGCGCACCCGCATCGCCCGCGAGATCCACGACATCCTCGCCCACTCCCTGGGCGCCCTGTCCATGCAGCTCGAAGCCGCCCAAGCCCTGCTGACCGCCAGCCCCGCCCACGAGACCGACCCAGCCGTGGCCAAGGCCCTGCGCTGCGTGGAACGCTCCGGACAGCTCACCCGCGAGGGCCTGACCGAGACCCGCCGCGCCGTCCTCGCCCTGCGCGAGGACACCGCCCTGCTGCCCCAGATGCTCGCTGCCCTCGCCGCCTCCCGCACCGACAACGAGCACGACCAACAGGCCGCGATCCTCACCGTGCACACCCGCGGTACCGCGCGGCGCCTGGAACCCGACGCCACCCTCGCTCTGTACCGCACCGCCCAGGAAGCCGTCACCAACGCCGCCAAGCACGCCCCAGGCCAACCGGTCACCCTCGAACTGGACTACACCGCCGACCACGTCACCCTCACCGCCACCAACCCCCTCCCCAATAAGACCACCCCCCGCCCGCTCGGCGCCAGCGGCGCCGGCTACGGACTGACCGGCCTGCGCGAGCGCGCCGAACTGGCCGGCGGCACCCTCACCACCCAGGCAGTGGACAACACCTGGTCCCTGTGCGTCACAATCCCCACGTGAACGTGACCCCCGCCCCGATCCGCGTCCTGGTCGCCGACGACCAGGCAGCCGTCCGCGAGGGCCTGGCCCTGCTCCTGGACACCGTCGCCGACCTCACCGTCGCCGACCTCACCGTCGTCGGCCAGGCCGACGACGGGCTCGCCGCCATCGCACTGGCCGCCGAACTGCAGCCCGACGTGGTCCTGATGGACCTCAACATGCCCAACTGCGACGGCATCGAGGCCACCGCGCGCATCCTCGCGCAGCGGCCAGGCGCGCGCATCGTGGTGCTGACCACCTACGAAGACGACACCTCCATCATCCGCGCCCTGCAAGCCGGGGCACTCGGCTACCTGACCAAGTCCGCCACCCGCGCTGACATCGAACGCGCCGTCATAGCCGCCGCCGCAGGACAGGCCATCCTCGACCCCGCCGTCCAACAACGCCTGCTCACCGCCGCCAGCGGCACCCCTGCGGGCCCGCCCCCCGGCGAACCAGCCTCCCCCGATGACCTCACCCCCCGCGAGGCCGACGTCCTGCGCCTGATCGCCGAAGGCCACGGCAACCGCGAGATCGCCCGTCTGCTGTTCGTCAGCGAAGCCACCGTCAAGACCCACATCAACCGGATCTTCACCAAGACCGGCAGCCGCGACCGCGCCCAGGCCGTCCGCTACGCCTACACCCACGGCTACGCCGACCCCCGGCCCGCCCTGTGACCCAGGGCGTGTAACGACGTGGTGCACGAATGAGGTCGGGACGTGCTGGGGCAGGTTGGCTGGTGGGTGATCACCTCATGGCTGCGCGGTCGGAGACCAGTCCGGCGATCGCAAGGTGGGTCTCGTCGTAGTACTCGCGGCGGCCAGGGAGGTCAACCGCAGGCCGCGCCAGAACACCCCCGGCGTGGCCGGTGTTCCACTCGCCCCGGCGACCCGGTCGAACAGCAGCCGCAGCGGGCCCGGGCCAAGCCGCTTGCGGGCCTCGGTCAGCGACCCCGTGCGGGCCGGCTGCCAGCCCTCGCGAGCCCGGGCAGTTCTGGAACCAGTCGAACGACATGATCTGCGGAAGCGGGGTGCTCACCTGCAACTGGCAGTAGTCGGCTGACGGCTGGTCAACCTCCTCGGGCGGGCCGCACGCGGCCCGCCCGAGGTGCTCTCCACCCACCTGAAAGGCACTCCGATTATCCAGACCATGTTCGAGACCGCGCTCATCGGCATGCCGCCGCTCTGCTGGGCCCGGCTCGCCCGGACCCGAGTGGTGGGCGCCGTCGTCGGCGCGGCGCTGCTGGCCGCCGCCGCGCTGCTCATCGGAGAGCTCGCCGGCCTGCTGCCGCAGCAGCCCCGGGCCGAGGCTGTGGTCGGCTACGGCCCGCTGACCGCGCTGCTGATCGGCGCTGGCGTGCTCGCCGAGCGTCGGCTGCGCGGACGCCGCCCGCGCACCGAGCGGACCTACCACGCGACCGTCGCGCTGTGCTCCTACCTTGCGGTGGTGCTGCTGCTCTTCACCCCCTACTACGTCATCTTCGCGCTGCGCGAGCCGTGGGTGCCCTCCACCGATCTGGTGCTGCCGCTTCCCCCGGGTTACTCCGTGACGGCCGACACCGGTACCGCCGGGGGCTGCGGCAGCGGAACCTGCTCCCGCGGACTTACTGTCATCGGACCGGCCGGGCAGTCGGCCGCCGATACCGCCGCCCGGCTGCGGGGCTGGCTGACCACCCGTCACGGCTGGCGGCTGGACGCGAACGGCTCCGGCAGCCGCCGGATAGGCTGGCTGCTCGACCCCCGTTTGGAGAGCGTCGATGTTGGGCTGGCCGACCAGCGGGTCGATATCCTTCTCGAAGGCGGCGACGGCTGGCACTGAGCCCCGCTCAAGGACCGTCCTCTCATCCTTGCCTGCCGGCTCGATCCCCAGCACGTTCTCCAGCAACCATTCCTGCACGGTGGCCAGCTTGTCCCAGCCCACGCGCTGCGCCTGGACCCACTTCCCCAGATCCTCGCCCTGGACGACGACCTCGCCCGGCGTGAGGGGCAGTTGCCCGCCGGCGGCGAGGTGGTGGCGGCTGAGGTGGAAGCAGCGCTGCCAAGCCACGGGCCAGCTCGGGCACCAGGACGGGTCGATGTCCTCCAGCGCCTCCATGCGCTCCTGCGACAGCGCCCCGGCCGTCGGCTCCACCGGCAGGCCCTCCGCCCGCCGCTGCTCGACCAGAAGGGCTTTGCGGGCGGCCTGGCGGGCGTTCTTCACCCACACCCCGACCGCCGCGCCGTTCCAGGTTGCGTCGACCGGTGGCAGCAGGTGCCCGTGTTCGGCAGCCCTGCGGGACTCTGTCGCCCGATTCTGGGGATCGGCTGACGTGCTGGTTTGCGGGGTGGGATGGGTGTTGGGGACCGGTCTGTTCGCGGGGAAGTGAGGAGGATCGGCGCGGTGTCGCTGAATCCTGTTCCTGCTCCTGAGATCCCTGAGGTCACGGTGCGGGTGGCCCGGGGGGCGTTTCCCAAGGGCTGCCTGGCGATGCGGGTCCGCGACGAGCTCGGTGTCCTGTTCCAGGACACCGATTTCGCGGCCGTGTTCCCGACTCGGGGTGGCCCGGGCCTTGCCCCGGGGATGCTGGCGGTGGTGTCGGTGATGCAGTTCGCCGAGCGGTTGACGGACCGCCAGGCAGCGGACGCGGTCCGCGGCAGGATCGACTGGAAATACCTGCTGGGCATGGAGTTGGAGAACGAGGGCTTCCACTTCTCCGTCCTGTCGGGCTTCCGCGAACGCCTGGTCGGGCACGGCCAGGAACAGGTGGTGCTGGACCGGCTGCTGGCACGGCTGTCCGAGCTGGGATTCCTTCGCGTGGGCGGGCGCGTGCGCACGGACGCGACCCATGTCCTCGCGCTGGTACGGGACGTGAACCGGCTGGAGTTGTGCACCGAGACGCTGCGCTGCGCGCTGGAGGCGCTCGCGGTCGCCGCCGCCGACTGGCTGCGCGGGGCTGGAATCGCGGATGCGTCCTGGCAGGACCGGTACGGGCAGCGTGCGGACTCCTACCGGCTGCCGAAGGGCGAGCAGGAGCGCGGGGCGTTCGCGGTGCAGGTCGGGTCGGACGGCTTCGCGCTGATGGAGACGGTCCACCACCCCGGCGCGCCCAACTGGCTGCGGCAGTTGCCGACCGTGCAGGTCCTGCGCCGCGCGTGGATCCAGCAGTACCACCGCGACAGCGGTGGTACTGCTGGGGGTGCGTTGGCGGGAGGGCAAGGACCTCCCGCCGGGCAGAGCGCGGCTGGTCAGCCCGCACGACCCAGACGCACGCTGCGGCGGCAAGCGCGGCATGGTCTGGGACGGTTACAAGGTCCACTCAGCGAGACCTGCGAGAAAGACCGGCCCCACCTGATCGTGAACGTGGCCACCACACCCGCCCCCGTGGACGACTCCCGCCTGGTCGAGCAGGTCCACCAGCAACTGCAGCGACGCGGCGCAAAGCCGGACGAGCACCTGGTCGACGGCGGCTACACCTCCGCCGCGATCATCCTGACCGCCCGCACGCAGGGCATCGACCTGGTCGGCCCGCTGCCTGCGGCCAGTGACCGGCAGTCCCGCGCCAAGGAGGGCTTCGCGCTCACCGACTTCCAGATCCACTGGGAGGAGCAGTACGCGGTCTGCTCCACCGGCGCCAAGAGCCGCTACTGGGGCAACACCCACATGGACGGCCGCCCACGAACCGTCGTCATCTTCCCCGAGTGGGACTGCCGCACCTGCAAGGTCCGCACCTCATGCACGCACCAGCGGCTTCACCCGCCGCCTGACCCTGCACCCACGCGAGGAACACGAACTCCTCCAACGCCAACGCGCCGAGCAGGACACCGACTTCCCGCTGCAGCCTGAAGAGGACCCATGTCCGCGCATCGGCCGACCAGGGCCGGCTGCGCACCGGTTCCCGCGGCCTGCGTAAGGGGGCTACTGGGGTGGCTCGTCCCTTGCCTGCCGGCTGTGTGCTGCCAGGCGGCCTCAGGGTTGGATGGGCAGGTGGCGGGGTCCGCGGAGCATGGCGTTCTGCCGGTAGGGGGCGGGTCCTGGACCAGGCGTGCTGTGCCGAGGTGGGGAATCAGCGCGCCGAGCGCGGCCTGGGCTTCGATGCGGGCGAGTGGTGCGCCGTAGCACAGGTGGATACCGCTGCCGAAGCCGAGGTGCTGGTTGTCCGGGCGGGTGGGGTCGAACCGGTCGGGTTCGTGGAACCGCTTGGGGTCGCGGTTGCCCGAGGCCAGCACCAGGACGACGGAGGTGCCTTCGGGGATGGTGGTGCCGACGTCGATGTCGGCGAGGGGGATGCGCTCGCGCATGTGGACCGGGGGTTCGTAGGCAGCAGTTCCTCCACCGCGCGCGGCAGCAGGTCGGGTTCGCGACGCAGCTGGTCCAGGTGCTCGGGCTGACGCAGCAGGGTGAGGACCCCGTTGGTGATCAGGTTCACCGTGGTCTCGTGTCCCGCGATGAGCAGCAGTACGGCGGTTTCCGCGAGTTCCTCCTGGGTGAGCCGCAGGGCCGGGTCCGGCTCGTTGGCGAAGGCGGAGAGCATGTCGTCGCTCGGATGGCCACGGCGCTGCTCGGCGAGGTCCACCAGGTACCGGCCCATCTCGCCCCGCGCCTGGTCGCCCGCCTTGTCCCGTTCGGTGGAGTCCTCTTCGGGCCTGACGTCGGCGGCTGTGACCAGAGCGTCGGACCAGGCCCGGAAGAGCGGCTCGTCCTCGCGCGGTACGCCGAGCAGGCGGCAGATCACCGTGACGGGCAGCGGGTAGGCGAAATCGTCGACGATCGTCGCTTCCACCCGTACTCCTCAGGTGAACTCACCCGCTGAAAGGCACGCCATGCAGATCGCGATCGTCCTCTTCGACCGCTTCACCGCACTGGACGCAGTCGGCCCCTATGAGATGCTCTGCCGCATCCCCGGCGCCAAGACGGTCTTCGTCGCCGAACAACCGGGCCCAGTGCGGGGCGACCGCGGCAGCCTCGCGCTTGTCGCGGACAAGACGCTCGACGAGGTGCCGACCCCCGACATCGTCCTAGTGCCCGGTGGCCCTGGTCAGTCCGCCCAGATGGACAACGAGGCGCTGCTCGGCTGGCTGCGCACCGCCGACGCCACCAGCACCTGGACGACGTCGGTGTGCACCGGCTCACTACTGCTCGCGGCGGCGGGTCTGCTCAAAGGTCGCCGCGCCACGTCGCACTGGCTCGCGCTGGACGTCCTCGCCGTGTTCGGCGCCGAGCCGACCGGCGAACGCGTCGTCACCGACGGCAAGTTCATCACCGCGGCCGGGGTCTCCTCCGGAATCGACATGGGCCTCACCCTGGTCGGCGGAATCGCCGGCGACGAGTACGCGCAGGCCATCCAGCTGGGGACCGAGTACGACCCCCCCCGTACGACGCCGGCTCGCCGCAGAAGGCCCCGGCTGCGCTCGTCGAGGAGCTCCGCACCAAGAGCAGGTTCATCCTCCATTAGAAGCTGTCCTCTTACCGAACTTGATCGCTGACTTCTCGCTGGTCAGGCATGGTTCCGGGCATCCTGCGGGAGGTATGGGGCGTCGTGTTCGTGCCGGTCGTGGAGGTGTCGGGTGCCGTCGGTGA
>NZ_SUMC01000138.1 GCF_005047355.1 Actinacidiphila oryziradicis | reverse complement strand
TGGCGGACCTCGCCAAAGGCAGCCTGGTCAACAAGAAACCGGCCCTCACCGAGGCCCTCACCGGGCAGTTCGAGGACCACCACGGCCGTCTGCTGCGGGTGCTGCTGGACACCGTCGACCACCTCACCGCGCAGATACGCGAGCTCGACCGACTGATCACCGAGACCCTGGAACAGCTCACCGGCCCGCACGACGACACCACCCCAGGCGCGGACGATGCCGGCCCCCCAGCCGTCGCCACGGGACGAACCGCACGGGCCCTGGTCGAGCACCTGGACGCCGTCCCGGGTGTTGGACCGGTCACCGCCCAGATCATCCTCGCGGAGATCGGCCTGGACATGAGCCGCTTCCCCACCCCCGAGCACCTGGTCTCGTGGGCGAAGCTGTGTCCCAGAACCATCCAGTCCGGGGCGAAGCACACCGCCGGCCCGGCCGGACGGGGCAACCCCTGGCTCAAGGGCGCCCTCGGCGAAGCCGCCAACGCCGCCGCCCGCACCGACACCTTTCTCGGCGCCCGCTACCGGCGAATCGTCAAACGCCGCGGCCACGCCAAAGCCGTTGTCGCCGTCGCCCGCTCCATCCTCGTCATCGTCTGGCACCTGATCAACGACCCCGACGCCGAGTACCAGGAACTCGGCGCCGACTGGCACCAGCGCCATCTCAACCCCGTCCGCAAGACCCGCGACCTCGTCCGCCAACTCCAAGCCCTCGGCCACCAAGTCACCCTCGCCCCCACAGCCTCACCACACCCGCCGACCCCGGACATCCGTTCCGCTTCGCGGAACGGATGCTGCCGCCTGCCCGGCTGAGGTTCGATTTTCCGTTCAGCATCCGTCGCCACACCACCCCTCCGACCAGCAACCTCAGGTTGAAACTTCCCCAGTGGGTTCGCCCATGCGTTGAGCTGCCGGAACTTGTCCGGCTTCCGTCGACGTTTCGGCGCCGGATGAAGTGATCACCTCGGAGCGCGGGCTGCCTCGGTCCATGAGGCCGCCCGTAAAGGCGAGGCCGAGGCCTGCTACGGCAAGAGCCGCGCCGACCAGGCTGGGCGAGGCCCAGCCCCAGCCTGCCGAGATGGCAAGGCCCCCCAGCCAGGCGCCGCCCGCGTTGGCCAGATTGAAGGCGGAGTGGTTGGAGGCCGCGGCCATCGTCGGAGCGTTCTTCGCCTTGGCCATGAGCAGCATCTGGACGGGCGTGGTGATGAAGGAACCGACCGCACCGATGAAGGTGATCGTCACCATGGCGGGCACGGTGCTGTGGACGGTGAAGTAGAACGTCACCTGGGCTGCGGCGAGCAGAGCAAGCCCCGCGTACAGCGTCGGCCGCAGAGCACGGTCCGTCAGCGGCCCGGCGATCAGCGTGCCGAGGGTCATGCCGACGCCGTAGAGCGCGAGGACCAGGGTGGTCGAGGAGTCGGAGATGCCCGTCAGATTCGTCAGCATGGGCACCAGGTAGCTGTAGACGGCGAAGAACCCGCCGAACCCCACGACGGCCGTGGCCAGGCCGATCGCGACCTGCCTGTTGCCCATCGCCCGTAGCTCGTGCCGGATGCCGGACTGCTGGCCGCGTGGCTGGTGAGGAACGAAGAGGGCAAGCGAGGCGAGGGCGACGAGGCCGATGACGGCGACCGCAGCGTAGGCCGACCGCCAGCCCAGCTGCTGCCCGAGGGCCGTTCCCGCCGGGACGCCGACGATGTTCGCGACGGTGAGTCCGAGGAACATCCTCGAGACGGCGCGTGCGGCCCGTTCGGGCGCGACCAGCCGAGAGGCCACGACGGCGCCCACGCCGAAGAGCGCTCCGTGCGGCAGGCCGGCCAGGAAGCGCGCGGCGAAGAGCAGGCCGAAGTCGGGAGCAAGCGCGGACGCGACGTTGCCGACGACAAACAGCCCGGACAAGAGCAGCAGTAGCCGCTTGTGGGGTATGCGCGCACCGATGCCTGTCAGCACGGGGGCGCCGACGACGACACCGAGGGCGTAGGCCGAGACGAGGTTGCCGGCGTGCGGCACGGAGACGCCGGTCCCATCGGCGATCTGGGGCAGCAGCCCCATCGTGGCGAACTCGGTGGTGCCGATGCCGAAGGCGACGACAGCCAGGGCCAGCAGAGCCAATGGCATAGTGCAGAAGAACCTTTCAAAGACAGCGGTCCAGGAACAGGAGCGCAGAGAAGAGCCAAGCTTCTCTCCAGCTCCCGTGGCCAGTCGCGCTAAGCACCATTGCCCGGCGCACCCCATAACAGGGAAAGGCTCTAAGGAGTGCAGCAGTGGCAGGTAGCCCCACATTCCAAGATTGAGCCGCACGCTCTGTGACCTATGTCATGCCGCCTCCGGCCCAGTCGGCTGGCCGCAGTTGGCGGCCTCGGCCGACCTGGGACAGGAAGAGCCGCTTCGGCTGCGGCGCCAAGGTCGACAGACCATTCGGGCTTGATGACGGACAGGACAACGTGGGCCATCAAGGTGTGAACTCACGTGTGAAGTAGCGGCCTTTGTCGAGCTCGGTGATCAGCCCGGTCCGCACAGCGTCAGCCACGGACCGGGCTGGCCACGCGGTCGGGAGGGAAGGCCTTCAGGCTGCGGGGACGGGCAGCAGCCGGTAGGTGTCCCCATGCGTGATCACGCGGCCGGCGGTGGGCGGCGCGAAGTGGGTGCCGAGGACGAGGGTGTCCGTGTCGGCGAGGGGGGCGCTGTCACGTTGGCTGATGGGGTGGGATGATCTTCGGGTTGATCGTGGTGGAGGGGGAGTCGTCCGTGGAGAGTACGTCGCTGTCGTACAAGGGGCACCGGTACCCGGTCGAGGTAATCTCTCACTGCGTGTGGCCGTACTTCCGCTTCCCGCTGTCGTTCCGCGACGTCGAAGAACTCATGCTCGAGCGCGGCGGACCGTCTCCCACGAGATGGTCCGCAGCTGGTGTCAAAAGTTCGGGCACACCTACGCCAACGCACTGCGCCGCCGGCAGCCCCGGCCCGGGGACAAATGGCACCTGGACGAGGTCTACATCAAGATCAACGGCGAGCTGAAGTACCTGTGCGGGCCGTCGACCAGGACGGCAATAGCTCGAACGGGTGTTGATGGGGACGTACCAGATCAGCCGCTCATCGGGGGTGCGCAGGGTGATCGCGTGCGCTAACCGCGTACGCGGAGGCGCGCCTGTGCGCCCCTTGGCAGGGCGTGACGCCTCGTCCCGCGGCAGCGCGCCGAGGTGAAGCTCCCGTTAGAGATCCTCTGGAGATGTACCGGGGATAAACTTACCGATGCCACGAGGTCCGACCCACTGACCATGGTCCACCATGACATGGCCACGAAGGATGGTCACGACCGGGAATCCTCGAACCTCCCAGGAGTCCCAGTTGCTGAAATCACCGTCCGAGTGGAGGCTTTCACCCTGAACGTATCGGTGCTCAGCCTGGGGGTCGACGATGACGATATCCGCGTCGGCACCGGGGCGGATCACACCCTTCCTACCGTAGAGGCCGAAAAGCTTGGCCGGCGCAGCTGCGGTCATGTTGACGAAGCGCGTCACGGAGACGTTGCGCTTCGTCACGCCCTCGGACCAAAAAATGGGCAATCGTGTCTCGACGCTGTTCGTCCCGCCCGTGACGTTGTCGATCGTGTCTCCGGAAATCTTCGCCTGGAGAGGGAAAGTAAAGTCGTCGCTGGCCAGAGTGTGGATCCGCCCGTCGGCAGACGCACTCCATAGCACCTCCCGGTGTTCCTTGGACTTGTTCGGCGGGAAGTTCATGTAACGCTGCCCATGCGGCATCCTGTACAACTCAGGGTCGAAGACTAGGTTGGGATGCAGCACTTCGGCGAAAGCATTCACTCCCTTTGCGCGCGCCTCTGTAAGTGCATCAACGGACTCCATCGCTGACACATGCACGATGTACAGAGGAGATCCCGTGCGCTCGGCCAGGAGCAGCATTCTGCGCACTGCGGCTTCTTCCGCGAGGGGCGGCCTGGCCTCGCCTATATTCCAGAACTCAGGCCGGCCCTCCGCGTAAAGACGCCTCGTGTTGTAGTCGATGATGCATTCGTCTTCACAATGGACCATCGTGATCCCGCCGTGGCGCTCAGTTTCGAGCATGGCCGAGTAGATGCGACCATCGTCAGTCATCACCCCGCCGAGGCTGGGACTGCCGCGGAAAGTGGTGAAGAACTTGAAGGAAACAACGCCTCCGCTGATAACCTCCTTCATCTGCTCGGCATAGGACATGGGCCAGTCGCCCGTGACAATCGCATGCAAAGCGTAATCCGAGTTGGGCCGCTGTTCCGCCGTCACTCGCAGCTTGTCCTGAACTGATTCGATTAGGTCTTGCCCTTCGCCAGGCATGGAGAAGTCGATGTACGTCGTGGTGCCTCCGTAGAGGCCGGCCCGGGACCCTGCAACGGGCGATTGTGCCTTCATGGCATCGGAGAGCCTCAGATCATAGTGGACATGAGCGTCCACACCGCCCGGAAGCACGTAGTTTCCGGTCGCATCGATGACATTGGCGGCATCCATACGATCGAATTGGCCATGAACACCGAGGGCAACGACCTTCTCGGCATGTACGGCCACGTCCAGCGGCAGCACGTTGTACTCAGAAGCTACAAGGCCATTCTTGATGATGAGGTCGAACATGAAATTCCTGTCTGCTCAAGGGTGAAAAGTGGTCCGCTCGCGGGGTTTCCGATGTCACAGGCGCGGAGCTGTGCCATCCCGTCCTCCTTGAGGGACCCGGCTCCATTCCAGGCGTAGCAAAACATTTTGCTGTTTGGTCGAGGGGCCCAGCTGTGCCTGCTGGCCCCAGCTCTGCTTCCGGGGCGGGAATTCCAGCCGTGAAATCTCCTGCCGGGCAGCAGCGGCTACTTCATTGGACGAGGACCTTCAAGGAGTCGCGGGCGGCGTTCATGCCAATCGGTCCGGCGCTGGTAGTAATCGGCGAGTTGGAACAGTTTCGACTCGCACCAGCGGCCTCCAACAAGGGCGATGCCCACTGGCATTCCCGATCCCGGATGGAAACCGATGGGCAGAGTCATCGTCGGTCCGTCATGCAGGGCCCATGGATAGGTCTTGCGTCCCAGTGCTTCGGTTTGCGTCTGCGAGTCGATGCCATCGGCGAAGGGTGCGTCCACCGGAGCCACCGGAGACACGATGACGTCAACGTTTTGAAGGATGCGATGGAGGCGATGCCGATAATCGGTTCGCCATTCGAGTGAGTACACCAGATCTGTGGCATTCACCGTTCCTCCTTTGGCTAGCCGGTCGTAAACATCCGCCGAGAAATCGGCTGGCGAACGCAGCAGGCGGTCGCGGTGAAGCGCGAAGCCTTCGCAAAGGACGATCCGGTTCCAATGCCGCGAAGCGTCGGCCTGCCCAAAATCGGGAATCGATATGAACTCGGCGCCTTCCCTTCGCAAGAACTCCAGGAACCGGTCGATCACTTCTGAAACGCCAGCGTCGACGTCGTCGAAGAAGAAACTCTCGGGTAGGCCTATGCGTAGGGAGCGGATGTCCATACCCAACCTGGCGGTAGCCGGTTCTCCGCTCCACCGAGTCGAGTACGGATCCAGTGCATCAAAGCCTGTAAGAACGTCTAGGAGTCGGGCCACTGTCCGTGCGGAATGGGCCATGGGCCCCACGGTGTCCTGTGTCCTCGCCAGGGGAATGACGCCTCGGTTGGAAATGGCGCCGAATGTGGGGCGCAGGCCGACGACCCCGTTCAAGGAGGCCGGAACACGCACAGAGGCACCCGTGTCCGTGCCCAACGCCGCCTCGCAGTACTGCGCTGCCAAGGCGGCTGCGGACCCTCCGCTCGAGCCCCCAGGAATGCGGTGCAGGTCCCACGGATTGCGGCACATGCCGTAGGTGAGGTTTTGATTGGTAGCGCCCATGGCCAGTTCAGACATATTCAACTTGGCCACGACAACGGCACCCTCCTGGCGCAGCAATTCTATTGCGTGAGCGTCATGGGACGGGCGGTTCGTGGCCAGGAAGGAGGCGCCGGCCGTAGTGCGTACGCCGGCCGTCTCGATGTTGTCCTTCACTCCGACGAGGAGACCATGCAGGATGCCTTTGTGCGTGCCGGAGATCCGCTCACACTCCAGCTCCACGGCTTCTTCACGCGAAGAGTCGATCCAGCTGATGACAGCGTGGACGCGGGAGTCGAGGGCCTCGTAATTGCCTCGTGCCGCATCCCAACGGTCTACCAGGCTGGTGATGGAGCTCAGCGGGGTCATGCTCACCTCCGTAATGGGGTCGAGACGGACATCTGCGCGGCAGCGGTGCGCAGCACCCGGCAAAGCGTCCGAGCAGTGCACGGTCGCACAAATGCATACAATCTTGCGTTGAAGGCCGCCAATGGCTCAGGGACGGCGGCACCTTGGAGCTATACTTTGTATGCACCTCGGGCTGTGTGGGGTTGGCGCGGTGGCCTGGTGGATTGATCTGCGGAAGCGTCTGTGCCGCCGGTCCCTGCGGTGCGACGTGGCCGCTCGACGGTGTTGTGCCGATCCGGTCCAGCGCTCCGTGTCACCACACGCACTCCCCTAGCCGGTTTGCTCAGGAGTTACAAGCAGCGAGACTGGAATACACATGACCACGATGCGAGAGCGGGCTGCGGATCAGGCGTATGGCCATCTGCGGAGGGACATCGTCAGCGGTGTCCTGACCGCCGGCATGCGACTTGGGGAAGCTGAACTCGCCAACAGATACGGGTTCAGTAGGACTCCCATCCGGGAGTCTCTCCGTCGACTCGAGGCCGAAGGACTGGTGGAGATTCTCCCGCGCCGGGGCGCCCGGGTCGTCGATTGGAGCAGCGTTGACGTCGAAGCCATCTATGAAATACGGGCACTGGTCGAGGGGTATGCCGCCCGCAGAGCCGCTACGCGCATCGCTACAGCTGAGATCGAAAGACTGAGCCGGCTGTGCGACGAGATGGAGGACCTCACTGGTCAGCGGCGGCCGGGGGATGCGGAACTCGTCAGGAGGGTCGCCGAACTCAACATGGACTTGCACGGCTCGGTAGCGACGCACGCCGGACAACATCAGGTATCCGCGATGAGAAACATCATTGTGGTTATGCCTCTGCTCCTTCGTGAGCTCAACACCTTCACGGCATCTGATCTCGCTCGGAGCAATATGCACCATCGGGAATTGCTCGCAGCATTCGAGGCGCGCGACCCGGACTGGGCTGCAGCTCTCATGAATTCCCATATTCAGGCTGCCAAAGCAAGGCTGCTGCAGGATTTCATGTCGCGAAAGAACTCGCACTGAACGGGATATTTCCCGCCCGGGGACTGCGTGCCGCGTGGCGCGGCACGCAGTCCCCGGGCGGTCCCTTTTGATGGTCACAGCGCTTGGCCTTCACTGACCTGCTCAAGGGAGAACCCTTGGGTCTCGGGCCCAAAGCGGACTGCCACAGCCATGATCGCGTACATGACTCCGACAAGGACGAACATGCCCACCACGCCGAACGATGCGAATGTGGCGCCGGCCACGTAGGGCACAAGCGATGCTGACCCCAAGGCGACAGTGACGGCAGCTCCGGTCCCAAACGCGCGCACCCTGGTGGGGTACAGTTCGGGGGCCCAGGTCCACGCTGTCGTGTTGAGAAGCATGAACATCAGCTGCAGCAGTCCGCCGAACAACAAAATCGGGAAAAGGCTTGACGAGGCACCAAAAGCGACCGCGATGATCATCGCTAGGATCGCACCATAGGTGAGGACGGCACGTCGCTTGAGCTTATACCCGAACACGCTGGCTAGGATGGCTCCGATTAGCCCGCCGACATTGATGATGGTGGTGTAAAGAAGAGACGCGCCCACGTTGTACCCACGCGACACCAGGACTGTCGGCATAAATACAGCGACTGTCACCGCCGCGCCGAAGGTCATGGCGGACACCACCCAGATAACGATGGTGCGCCGGGCCAGCGGACCCTGGAAGATTTCGGCGAGCCTCACCCGCTGACCAGGGAGTCGAGTACCTTCGGGCAGAGTGACATATTCTTCGGACACCACCTCCTTGGATGCCCTCAGCTTGTTCGCAGCCAGCCTTGCGAGTACTTTGTTCGTCTCGCCTATCCGGCCTTGGACAATCAAGTAGCGGGGTGATTCGGGGAGCAGCAGTCGGTAGACGAAGACCAACGCGGCCGGAAGCACCAGAACTCCCAGCAGCCAGCGCCAGGCGACCGTCGGCCCGCCGAGCGTATTCTCGAGCGGACCGAGCATCAAGGCTGCCAGCGCGGAAGAGGTGAATATGCCCAAACCGCCAGCGGCAATATTGACTGTCGCAACCGCCGCTCCCCGAGCCTTGGTCGGCATCAACTCGGAGACCAGGGTAAGGCCCGTGTTCAACTCACCCCCGAGGCCGATCCCCACGACGAGCCGGCCGATCAGAAGCACTTCGTAATTCGGAGCCAGAGCGGTGAGGAGAGCCCCGCACGTGTACAATGCTAGGTTGTACATGTAAGTAAACTTGCGTCCGTACTTGTCGCCAGCGATTCCCGCGAGGAGTGCGCCCAGCGCCATGCCACCGAACGTGAAGGTGGTGAAAAGACCGACCTGAGAACTACTCAGAGAGAACTGCTTGGCAATCAACGGCGAGGCAAGGCCGACGTTGTACTGCTCGATCGCATCGAACAATGCGCCGAACGACACGAGCACAAGGATCCACACATGTGCTCGGCGGAACGGGATTCTGTCGAGGCCGCTGGCCAGTTCATCCAGCGCCCGGAGCCGCAGTCGTTCTACCGCAACGTCGTCGGCGACGCCGATGCTCGCGGTGTCTGTCATGATGAGCTCCGATGACCCCGGCGGCTGGAAAGCCGGCGGTCGGGCGGAGTTTTGTTCTCTATCGCTTCGGCTTTCGCTCATCTCATGCCTCCGATGACACCGTTGCTTCAAGTGAGTGCACGATGGCGGACGTGACTTCGCCCGTGGAACTCGTTCCTCCAATATCCGGCGTACGAGGACCCTCGCGCAGGACTGCTTCTACAGCGCTTCGGATCGCGGCAGCCGCGTTTCGACACTCCTTGTCACTGTGGCGGTAGGACAACCAATCGAGCAGCATTGCGGCTGAGAGAATGGTGGCCACCGGATTCGCCTTGTTCTGGCCCGCGATACTCGGTGCTGTTCCGTGGCTCGGCTGGAAGACCCCGTGCTCGAGGCTGATGTCTCCGGAGGGCGCAATACCGAGGCCGCCGACCACTCCGGCCGCAATCTCAGAAGTGATGTCTCCGAATACGTTCTCCGTAACGACCACGTCGAACCGCTCGGGTTCGGTCACCAGCATCATGGAGGCGGCGTCGATGTACAGGTGGTCGCTCGTGACATCGGGGTAGCGCTGCGCTACCTCGTCAAAAACCTTGCGCATGAAAGCGTTTGACCGCAGCACGTTCGACTTGTCCAGCAATGTCACGTGACCGGGCGTGCCCTCGGATTGCCGCCGGGAGCGAGCCTGCTCGAAGGCGAGCGCGAAGAGGCGCTCCGACGTGGCCCGGGTGATGGTGAGTCGGTCGCTCACCGACTCGTCGCTGAGTTCGATCGGATCATGGCGCCCCGCGAACAGGCCTTCGGTGGTCTCGCGAATCACGAGCATGTTGACCGCCTCGGCCTTCACTCGGGTCGGAACGCCCGGAAAGAGCCGGCACGGCCGCAGACTCGCGAACAGTCCGAAGCGCTCTCGGATGTCGATCTGGGGGGTGATCTCCGTTCCGTCCGGCTTCCTGACATCGGGAAGCCCCGCGGCTCCGAACAACACCGCGTGCGCAGATTCAATCGCCTCCATCGTCCGGGGCGATATTGACTCGCCCGTCCGTCGATAGAGCTCGGCGCCTGCGTCGTGCCGCTCATACCTGAGACCAATACGGAAGTGCTTGGAAACGGCATCGAGAACCGTGACGGCGGCCTCCAGAACCTCTGGGCCGATCCCGTCTCCCGGCAGGAGGGCAATCTTGTATGCAACAGGGGACACGCGTGGACTCCTTTCGCTATGGAACAAGTGGGGTGGACCCGTCATCCCCATCAGATGGCGCACCCGACTCCCGGGCCCAGTGAGAAGTCGGTCCCCGATCCTGCGTTCGCGCGGCCGTGCTCCGCCCGTGCTGCCGCGCTTGGCAGGAGCCGAGAGGGGCGGATCGCGTGCCGCCGGTTGCGAAATCGTCAGCTGCCCGCAGGTGGCTACCGGTATCGCTGCCGAACGTTCGAACCGCCGGCCACCGCCGGGGCCCGGTCCGGGTCCGAAGTGACCTCAAGTCGCTATTGCGTACAACTTGCACCCGAACCCTCCTGGTCTGGCGTCGCGCTGTGATGGCTATGAAAGCTCCTGGACCACCGCCCGTCAAGGTGTTGTACACAAAATTTGGCGGGATGGGCCACGATTGACCCGGTTGCAGGACGGTATCCGGCTCAACGGGTGCCAAGTTGTGTGCAAAATTGGGTGACGGGCGCCGAACGACGATCGACCTACACGGCTCGCTCCGTTGGATGCGGCGACCGGAAAGGTGTACCGGGCTCGGGGATGGTCGTCCGCCACCTCGTCCTCCTTCTCGCTGCGGACGCGGGCGCGTTCCCGGCGCTGGGCGGCCGGCAGTATGGATCGCGGCACCTCGGGGCGGTGCCCGGTCGCCAAGGCTCCTGCTGGCGTTGTCACGTTGTTGGGTGCGTGGGTGCCTGACGACGTGTCGGGGCGTGGTGGTGCCGGGTTCCGGGCCGGTGCTCAGGCCGTGATGGGCCGGCCGACAGCGCCGGTGACCTGGTCCCAGATGGCGAAGCGGATGGTCATTTCAGCTCGGTGTTCGGGTGCGGTCATCTGGTGGCGGCGGGGGCGGAAGTGGGGTGAGATGCCGCTGAACGCGGACAGGAAGCGTTGTGCTCCGCCGACGCTGCGGAAGCCCTATCGCTCGGCGTGATCGCCAAGACCCGCCGCGTGGCGAGCTGCCTGCGCACCACCGTCACCACCGACCCCGACGGCCGCCCCTGCCTGACCTGGCACTTCGACCAGGACACCCTGGACACAGAGGCCGCCGCCGACGGCTGGTACGCCCTGGTCACCCGGCTCACTCCCGAGCAGGCCGACGCCGCGGAGGTCTTACTGCGCTACAAGGGCCAAGGCGTGGTCGAACGCCGCTACCACGACTTCAAGGGCCCGCTCGCGGTCGCGCCGATCTTCCTGGAACACAACCGGCGCATCGCCGCCCTGATCACCGTGATCTGCCCCGCGCTGCTGGTGTTCTGCCTGATCGAACGCCAAGTCCGCCAGGCCCTGGGCCCCGAACAGATCATGAGCGGCCTCTACCCCGACAACCGCAGGGTCCGCCCCACCGGACGCATGATCCTCTACCACCTCGACAGCCTCATGCTCCGCCCCGGCACCGCCACCAGCCCACCCACCATCCTCATCAGCCAAGGAGTCCAAGCGCACCTGCTCGAACTCCTCGGCATCGACGAAACCAGACCCCGCTGGCTGGAGACCTAAAACGGCTCTTCGGTCGCTTCCGTGGGTGGTCTTATGCGGCTTGACGGCCCGGTAGGTGGGGGCGGTGTCCGCCGAGGCTGAGCATGGCGAGGGCGATGAGGGCGTTGGCGTCCTTGAAGCCGAAGGCCATGCGGGTGATGAGTCGGATCTTGGTGTTCATGCTCTCGACCAGGCCGTTGCTCAGTCCGTGATCGGCGGCTGCGGTGATGGCGTCCCAGTGCTTGACGATGGAGCGTTGGAGCTTTACGAAGGGCTCCAGGCGGCTGCGTCGTGCCCACAGTACCCAGTCCCACAGGGCCTGGGCGGTTTCCTGGCCCTGCTTGAGTGCCATCCTCAGGCCCTCCTTCAGTAGGTAGGCGCGGTGCAGGACCGGGTGGGCCTTGGCGATGAAGGCGAGTTGGGCCTGCTGGCCCGTGGTGAGGTCCTCGGGGTTCTTCCACAGGGCCCAGCGGGCCTTCTTCAGGGACTTCGACCCGGCAGTGGCGCGGCCCTTGCCGCCGCGCTCGTCGTTCCACACCTGACGGCGGACCGCGTCGAGGGCGTCGGTGGCCCACTGGACCGTGTGGAAGGGATCCATGACGCGCACCGCGTTCGGGCAGCGCCCGCCAGCGCCGGCGGCCCTCACCGTTGTCGTACCTGGCACACCGGCGCTGACAGATCCCGCACCGCTGACGACGGCCCTTTGCCGGGCGGGCGTGCACCACGATCAGCACATCCTCCGGGCCGTCCTCGCCCGCATCGGGCTCCTCGGCCTCCACGAGCTCGATCACGGTCTTTTCGACACCGAGCAGCCGAGTCCATATCCTTGTAGATCGCACGCCGTATCCAGGTTCTTCCGTTTCGTTCTTTCGCAAGCCGAAACGTACCCCGGGTACGGCGTGTTGTTTGTATCAGGCCTGGTCAACGACCCACGGAAGCGACAGGGGAGCCCCTAAAACCCCATGTGCGAAGTCACCGGCTAGGCTGACCATGCTTCAATGATAGGGCCAATGTCCGAACGCCCCGATGTCCACATCGGGGCGGGTGTCACGGAGGATTACGGTGAACGAGGCGGAGGAATGGAAGCCGGGGCAGGACACCCAGATGGTCGCGACGGCGCGACTACTGGGACAGGATCCCGACAAGATCCACTGCCCCGCCTGGGGACTCATCGGCAACCTGGGCGACAGCATCTGCTACGCCGGCGTCCCCGCGAAGATCGAGAAGATCCAGGCTGAACTGCGCCGCCGCGTCGTCGACGACGATCTCCAGGTGCGGGTGATCGCGCCCAACTACGCGGGCGGGATCTCCGACGGGCAGCGCAATGGCACGCCCCAGATGCGCTACTCGTTGATCGGCCGGGAATCCACCAACGACGGTGTGTGCCTCCACCTGGAGGGGAGCGACATCCGCGGTGTGATCGCGGTGGTCGCCTGCGACAAGCCCCCGGTCGGGACCCTCGCCGCGATCCTGGAGCGCAACGTCCCCGCGGTGATCATGTCCGACGGCTCGATCCGCCCCGGCATCGACTCCCGCACCGGTGAGCCGATCGACATCATCTCCTGCTACCAGGCGGCGGCACAGCCGGCGGCCGAGCGGCGGCGGATGGCACTGGAGGCCTCGCCGGGCCACGGCAGCTGCGGCGGCATGTTCACCTACAACACCATGCAGTCGTTCATCGCCACCTGCGGCATGGAACCGCTGCACATGGTCAGCCCGGCCTCCGAGGACCCGCGCCGCATCAAGGAGTTCCCCGGCGAGCTGCTCGACGTACTCCAATTGCTCACCGAGCGCGACATCCGGCCACGTGACATCGTCACCCCGGCGGCGCTGCGCAACGCCACCCTGGTGGCCATCGCGATGGGCGGCTCCACCAACGTGGTACTCCACGCGCCCGAGTTGGCCCGCGCCGCAGGTATCGACTACTGGCGCGGTGTGATCACCCAGGAAGAGTTCAACCGGATGGCGCGCGAGCTGCCCGTGCTGGTGAACGCGTGGCCCTTCGGGCGCTACTCGATGGTCGACATCGACGCCAAGGGCGGCCTGCCGGTGATCGTGAACGAACTGCTCGCCGCGGGTGTGCTCGACGGCACGTGCATGACCTGCACCGGTGAGACACTCGCCGAACAGGTCGCACGCCTGAGCCCTGTCGCACCCGACGGGGATGTGATCCATCCGATTTCGGCGCCGTTCAAGCCGACGGGCGGCCTGCGGCTGCTCCGCGGCAATCTCGCCCCCGACGGCGGTGCCGTCATCAAGCTCGCCGGAGTCGAGGGCGGCATGGAGGACGGCCGGTTCGTCGGCCGTGCCCGCGTATTCGACGGCGAGGAGTCGTTGCTCGAGGCACTGACCACGGCGCCGGAGGAGTTCCAGGACCGCGACATCGCGGTGATCCGGTACGAGGGTCCGCGCGGAGCACCGGGCATGCCGGAGATGCTCGACCCCACCTCGCGGATTACGGCACTCTGCCGGCAACGCGCCATCACCATCGCGCTGATGACCGACGCCCGCTTCTCGGGCGGGTCGGTCGGGCTGGTGATCGGCCACGTGTCGCCCGAGGCGGCGCAGGGCGGGCCGATCGCCCTTATCGAGGATGGCGACACGATCGTCGTGGACGTCAACCGGGACACCCTCGACTGCACCGAGCTCGATGACGCGGTGACCGAGGCCGAGCGCCGTGCTCGATGGCAGGTCGAGACGGACCGCAATGCGGGAACACACCCGCAGGTTCGGCCCGTCAGCGCCCGGCTGCTCCGTCGGATGCGCGCCAATGCCCTTCCCCCGCTCCAGGGCGGCGGGGTGTCGGACGGCCTGGCCACCGCCACCGACTAATCCCGAAATCGCGGCGCACGCGAAGCGCCAGGAGAGACGACGGAGTCGAGGCAGGTGACCGCCAAGTCCTCTGCGACAACCGGAGCTTCGATGTGGAGCTACGGCGCGGACCGTTGCTCTTGAGCGGGACGAGTGTCCGGAAGACTCGTCATGTCACCGTCTCGGCCCACGACTCCAGGCCGGCGCAGGCGCAGTGTGTAGACGAGCGCACCGCCGGGCGTTGTCACGTTGTTGGGTGTGTGGGTGTCTGGCGGTGTGTCGGGGCGTGGGGGGCCCGGTTCCGGGCTTGTGCTCAGGGCGCGACGGGCTGGCCGGCGCGTCGAGGACGCGGACGCGGCGTGTGGCGTTGTGGCTGCCGAAAACCCCATCCGCCCAGGTCACGCGGCATGCTCGTACTCGTGGAGGATGCCGCCGAGGCGGTCGCGTTTTCGTATGTCGAGGCGGGTGATCTGCTCCGGATCGCCAATCGGCGCCGGCAAGGGCTGCAACGGGCGGGCGTTCGCGATGCCCTGGTGGGGCCGGTGGGAGTTGTAGAAGTCTTCGAACTCCCGCAGCGCGTAGAGGAGATGCCGCTGGTTCCAGATCAAGGTCCGGTCCAGAGTTCGCGTCGGCAGGTCTGTATCCAACGTTCCATGATCGAGTTCATTCGCGGCATCTGGACGCCGCTGAGGACGACCTCGATCCCCGCGTCCTTCAGGACCGTGTCGAAGAGGTGAGGAAACTTTCCGTCCCGGTCCCGGATCAGAAACCGAGCCCGACAGCCCGCGTCCTCGAGGTCCATGACGAGATTCTTCGCGGCCTGCACTACCCAGGACGCGGTCGGATGCGGGGTCGCGCCCAGGACCCGGATCCGGCGACTGCCGTGCTCGATCACCGCAAACACGTACATCCGAGCTCCGGACAGGGTGACCGTTTCCAGAAAGTCACAGGCCAGCAGAGCGTCGGCTTGGGAGCGCAGGAAGTCCGCCCAGGTACTCGTACTGCGTTCCGGCGCCGGGTCGATCCCGGCATCCTTCAGGATTTCCCAGACAGTGGACGCAGCCACCTTCACGCCCAGGACGAGGAGTTCACCGTGGAGCCGACGGTATCCCCAGCACGGGTTCTCCCTCGCCAAGCGCAGCACCAGTACCCGGACGGAGTGCACCGTCCGCGGTCGGCCCGGGCGTTTCGGCCGGGACGCGGAGGCATGGCGACGCGCAACCAGACCACGGTGCCAGCGCAACACCGTCTCCGGGCGCACCAGCAGTCGCACCCCGCGCAGGACGTCCAACGGCAGCCGGTGCAGCAGCGCCGCCAGGAACGCCCGATCCACCGGGGTGAACCGCACCTTCTCCTGACCGAGCTGGCGCTCCAGCACCATGATCTGGTGACGCAGCGCCAGTATCTCAGCGGCCTTGTCCCGATCGCTCACCGGTAACAGGCGCAGCATCGCGAACGTGTTCGCCACACCCAGGTAAGCCAGTCGCAGCAGCACAGTCGATCATCATGCCGTGACCACCGCCAGCCGCGCGAGAGTGCCAGCTCCGAGCAACCGCAATCGACACCCGCGGATCCGTTCACACCCGGCTGCCACCAGGGCGGATGAGGTTTTCGGCAGGAGCAAGGTTCCCGGAGGCCTGCGGGTCACGGTGGACGCCCCGTACGAGGAACCGAAGGTGATGCTGCTGCAGGCGGTGGCGGAGGCGAACCGCTGCCGCACGGTGTGGTCGAGGAATCTCGGATTCTCCACCGTGATCGGCTTCGCCCGACACGCGAGCGGTGGAACTGCTGTACACCTCGCTGCTGTACAGGCACAGTCAGCGCTGCAGGCGGCCGGAACCCGGACATACGGAGACGGCGCCTCGCGCACCCGCTCCTTCCGCCAGTCCTTCCTGACCGCCTACGCCACCCGTATCGACCAGCGGCTCAAACGGGCTACTCAGCGGGCCGCCGAGGCTGCCGGCGAGAATCGCGGACCAGCACTGCCCTCGGCGCGATCATCTGGACATCCGACCCGAACGACACCGCACCCTGGCCGACGCCCAGGACACCAAACCAGCCCTCGGGTATCGATGCAGCGGCAGCCCCGCCTCCTCACCCACCCGCAGCGCACCATCGGCGATGCCGTTCACGAGAGCGTCATCGGGCACGGTATAGAGCCACACCCTGCCACCGCAGATTGGGCGCCATGGAGGCCCGAACGGGCAGCGTGAAGGCGTCGCCGCCGTTGTTGGCGTAGAAAGCGACAACCGCGTTGGGCGCGGCAACCGCCACGTCCAATTCAGTGGGGGACGCGTACGGCGTACTCGGCCCGGTCACCGCGGATGCGGTGGACGATATGAGCGACGGCCTGCCCTTGCGTGTTGCTGTTGGTCCCCTTCAGCAGGAGCAGTGGCGTTCCCACCTGCACCTCCAGCCATGCGGCATCCTCCGGGTTGGCCGGAACCGCCGAGAAACAGCGATCGTCGCGCAGAACCTCGACGCCGTGGGCGGCGGACATGGCGGCGAAGAGACTGTTGGTCCCATCCCAGCTCGGTGGGGCGAGCGCCGCAGGAATAGCGGCGAAGGACACCGACCATGGCAGCTCGTCGACCCAGCGGATATAGCGGTACTCCATGACGCCACCGGGGAAGTCGGGGAAGTAGTACTGCTCCCCCGTTACGTGAAGCTCCGCCGACGCCCCGTGGCTGTCGGGCCGCGATCGCGCCAAGGATGGTCGGCCGTTTGACGGGTCCGGAGGAGGCGCTTCGGCGGTCGCGGGGTCGACCCGGCGGGCGTCGAGGACCGTCTGCCGTACCGCGTGGCCGCCCCTCGCCAT
>NZ_SUMC01000137.1 GCF_005047355.1 Actinacidiphila oryziradicis | reverse complement strand
CGGGCGGCTGCGGCCACAGGCGCACCTGCCCCGGCCAGATCCGCGGCGGCGTTGACCCGCCGGGCGTACTCGACGCTATCGACACGATCACCACGCACCATGTCACAAACCTACTACCCATTGTGACTCCCCTTACCCTCCGTGCGGGGAAGGAGTTCCAGCCGCCGGTAGCCGAGCGTCACCTCGAAACAGAAGTTGCCCATTGCGTTGGGGGCGTGATTTCTCCCGTACTGGCGAATCTATATCTCCATTACGCGTTCGATGTGTGGCTGACGCGGGAGTTCCCGCAGGTCACCTTCGAGCGGTACTGCGATGATGCGGTGATTCACTGTGGAAGTGAGAGGCAGGCCCGCCTCATGCGGGACGCTCTAGCACAGCGATTGGCGCAGGTCGGTTTGGAATTGCATCCGGACAAGACGCGCATCGTCTATTGTAAGGACGCGGATCGGCGGGGCTCGTACGAGTACACGGCGTTCACGTTCCTTGGATATACGTTCCGGCCCAGGCTGGCCAAGAACCGGTTCGGGAAGCACTTTGTTAGCTTCCTGCCCGCGGTCAGCAAGGAGGCGATCAAGGCGATGGGCAAGGAAATTCGTTCCTGGCGCATCGCCCAACGCAGTGACAAGTCGCTGATGGACCTTGCGCGGATGTTCAACAGCATCGTTCAGGGATGGATCAACTATTACGGGCGATTCTACAAGTCCATGTTGTATCCCCTCCTCCGGCGCATCAACAGAATGTTGGTGGGCTGGGCTTGCCAGAAGTACAAACGACTACGCCGCCGGGAGAAACGAGCGGGAGAACTATTGGCGGGTGCGGCCCGCCGGTATCCCAACATGTTCGCCCATTGGCGGTTCGGCCTCAAGCCTGATGGCTGGGCAATGGGAGCCGTGTGAGCTGAGAGGTTCCTTCACGGTTCTGCGAGCGGCGGCGGGTGCGATTCCCGCCGCCGACTCTCCTGGTCGTGCTCTGCCACAGCCAGGAACAGGCACACCAGGCCAAGGCGAAACTGGCGGAGTGGCTGGCGCCTCGGGGGCTTGTCTTCAACGAGGACAAGACGCAGATCGTTCACCTGAAAGACGGGTTCGATTTCCTCGGGTTCAACGTCCGCCGCTACCGCCGCAAACTGCTGATCAAGCCGAGCAAAGCGGCTGTCGGGCGCCTCCGGAAAAGGCTTGCGGACGAGATGCGCACCCTGCGCGGATCGAACGCGATGGCAGTCGTTGCCAAGCTCAACCCCATCATCAGGGGGTGGGCTGCCTATTACCGGGGCGTGGTGTCATCCAAGATGTTCAGCTCCCTCGACAACTATCTGTGGAGGCTGCAATATAAATGGGCAACTTGGACTCTGCGCCTGCCGAAAACCTCATCCCTCCAGGTCAAGCAGCATGTTGATACTCGTGGATGACTCCTCCCAGACGATCGTGCCGACGTATGTCGAGGCCGGCTATCCGCGCGGAGTCGGTGATCGGTTCAGGGGCAGCGCGTAGCGGTGCCGCCTGGTTCATGGCCTGGTGGGGCCGGTGCGCATTGTGATGCTGCTCGAACTCGCGGAGTGCGTGGCGGAGATGGCGCTCGTTCCAGATGAGAGTCCGATCGAGGAGTTCATGGCGGAGTGTCTGCACCCACCTCTCCATGATCGAATTCATTCTCGGCATCCGGACGCCGCTGAGGACGACTTGTATACCAGCGCCGGCGAGAACCTGGTCGAAGAGCTCAGGGAACTTCCCGTCCCGGTCTCGAATCATGTACCTGGCCTTGGCGCCAGCGTCCTCCAGGTCCATCACCAGGTTCTTCGCAGCCTGGGTCACCCAGCTGGCGGACGGATGCGCAGTCGTACCGAGGACCCGCACGCAGCGGCTGGCGTGCTCGATGACCGCGAGGATGTACTGGCGCTGGCCGGACAGGGTCGTGGTCTCGATGAAATCGCAGGCCAGGAGTGCGTCGGCTTGGGAGCGCAGAAAGTCGGCCCAGGTAGTGGAGGCCCGGCCTGGGGCAGGGTCGATGCCTTCGGTTTTCAGGATCTCCCAGACGGTGGACGCGGCGATCGTGATGCCGAGGGTGGCTGGCTCGCCATGCACTCTTCGGTAGCCCCAGCTGGGATTCTCGCGGACCAGGCGAAGGACGAGGGCGCGGATGGAACGGACGGTGGGCGGGCGCCCCGGCCGCTTGGGTTGGCAGGTGTTCGCATGCCGCTGTTTCATCAGGTCACGATGCCAGCGAAGGACGGTGTCAGGTCGGACGAGCAACCGCAGTCGTTGCAGCACCTCCCGGCGCAGCGGTTGAAGGAGGGCTGCAAGGAAGGCCCGGTCCTCAGGCGCGAATCTCACCTTCTCGGTGCCGAGTTGCCGCTCCAGGACAGTGATCTGGTGGCGCAGCGCCAAGATCTCCGCATCTTTGGCGCGGTCGCTCATTGGCAGCAGACGAAGCGCAGCAAATGCGTTGGTGACGGCAAGGTAAGCGAGACGAAGCAACACGACTGATCATCATGCCGCAGGACCCGGACAGCGCGATTACCTGCACGGATAAGGTTTCCGGCAGGCGCAGAGCCGGTGGAGGAGCACGGCCAGGAAAGCGCGATCGCCGAGGAGACGCGTGGCCTGTCGATCTGCCGCTGCAGGACGGCCAGCTGGTGCCGCAACGTCAATATCTCGATGTCCTTGTCCACGTCGCTCATCGGCAGCAACCGTAGAGGGAGAACACGCTCGACACGGCGAGGTAGGGCAGTCGCAGCAGCACGGTCGATCAGCCTCACACGCCTGTCCGCCGATCGACGGCCGTTCGTGAGAACCTGCAGCTCACAGGCCATGGGTTTTCGGCACCCGCAGGTCGGCCAGTGGTTCAACCTCGATCAACACCAGAGAGGCACCTCTCCGCCATTCCCACCCTCATTGGCACCCCAAGCCGGATGATCGAGCGCTGTGCATCCCACTGATGAGAGAAGCCCAGCCCGGGTGGGGCCAATTGACCCCGTTCCGCTGGAAGCTACTTCGATCTCTTACGGACGCGGCCGCAAGCGCTCTACCTGCGCAAACAGCGCATGTTCACCCGTTACCCCGGATACCCTGTGGAACAGCCTCTACATCGACGCGGCCGTGACCAGCCTGGAGACCGGCGGTCTGACGATCTTCCCGGAGATCCGTGCCCGGCTGTCCCCGCTGATCCACGAACACATAAATTTCCACGGGCGCTATCCGATCGTCCGCTCGCACGGCACCGGCCCCCTGCGCCCGCTGCGAGAGCCCGGCGCCACCGAGGAGTAGTGCCACGCCAGGACCATCAAGTCACAGGAGGTGGGCACCCGCTTGGATCTTCGGTCGGCTGTGGTCGGCCGTCCCGCCGGGCCCTGAGGCCCCAGGACCCGGTACCGCAGGATCTACAGCGGGTCCCCGAGTGGCCCGTGCTCCTCCTCCAGGGCACTGGCCCAATGAGCGGGCCAGTCCGGTTGCCTGCCGTCCGCATCGGTGAACCCGTACTCCTTATATAGGCCCCAGGTGGCCAGGGCCCGCCCGGTCTTGGCCATGACGCCGGGGTCCGCGGCCAGGGCGGCGACGGCCCGTCCCAGGTAGGTGGGGGTTTCGGAGTGGGCGAAGTTGGGGTCCTTGGCCGCGCCGTCACGCCAGTTGGCCTCGGTGACACCGAAGCCCTCCAGCATGGCCTCCGAGCGCAGGAAACCGGGCGTGATAGCCACCGCCGCGACGCCATGCTGCTCCAGCTCCGCAGCCTGGGCTACGGCGAGGCGGATCACGGCAGACTTCGCAAGGTCGTAGAAGAACGAGCCCCGGTACCGGGCGGTGTTGCCGTCGGTGACCTCCACCACCAGACCGCTCTTGCGGGCCACCATCAGCGGAAGCGCGAACCGGCTGGTGATCACGTGGGTCTCCACGGCCTGCCGTAGCAGCCGCAGGCCGGTGTCCAGGTCTTGCTCCCACAAGGGGTGCTCCCAGTCGGTCAGCGGGTCGCCGCCCCACACGGAGTTGACCAGGATGTCGAGCCGACCGTGCTGCTCTGCCGCGATCCGGTCGACCAGCGCGCGGACGTCCTCCGGGCGGCTGTGGTCGGTGCGCACGGCGATGCCGGCACCGCCGGCTGCGGTGATCTGCTCGGCAGTCTCCTCGATGGTCTCCGGACGCTCCAGGTCGGAGCGTCCGGCCCTGCTGCTGCGGCCGGTGACGTACACGGTGGCACCCGCCGCCCCGAGTGCAACGGCGACGCCCCGCCCCCCACCCCGGGTGCCTCCCGCGACCAGGGCGACCTTCCCGGCCAGCGACTGTTTGGCGTTCGTCATGATTCCTCCGAGCTGGGACTGTCACTGGACGGGATGTGAGGCGACACAAGGGTGTTGATTTCTTGCCGGAGTCGCTGCGGCAGCGTGCCCTGACGGTCCAGCGCCCAGGTCAGACCCGCACCGGCGATGATCGCCTGGACGGATCCAGCCAGCGCTGCCGTATCTGTTTCGGCCCTGAGTTCCCCCGAGGACACGGCGGCGGTCAGCAGTGTCTCGATCGCCCTTCCCTGGGCCTGGTGGACGGCCAGGGCATGCTCGTGCAACTGAGGGTCGGTCAGATCCATGCACAGGAAAGCCAGGTGGTTGGCGAAGCTCTCCGGCGTAGCCATGGGAGCCATCGACTCCACTGCCAGCGCCATCAGCGCTGCCAGGGCGGAAGCCTGCTCCGTCCGCACCTGCTTGTACCGTGCGTCTGCGTCTTGCGCGGACTGCTTGGCCAGTGCCACCAGCAGGCCGTGCTTGGAGCCGAAGCGCTGCACGAGTGTGCCGGCCACCAGTCCCACCTCGCTGGCCACAGCCGCCAGAGTCAGACCTGCAGGGCCCACCCGGCCCATCACGTCGGCCGCCCCCCGCAAGATCACCGAATCTTCGATCCCTCGGGGACGTCCTGCCACTAACGCCTCCCAATAAATAAATGATCGTTCATTTATTAAATCACACGCTGACCCTAGCTGCAATCCCAGGCAGAAGCCGACCCGAGTGTCGATAAACGAAGGTTTCTTGAAGACAGGAGCGCGGTCTATGGAAGCCGGTTTGACGCCGCTTTTAGTTAACCGCTATCTATTGAGGCGTTGCAGAGGAGGGTGGTCCGTGCAGGACGTGGTGCTGGCGCTGCTGACCAAGGAACCGTCACACGGGTACGACCTGCGCAGGCGGTTGGTAGCGGCGCTCGGGCCGTTGGGGCAGACGCTGAACGCGGGGCAGATCTATGTGACGCTCACTCGGCTCGAAAAGGCGGGCCTGGTCGTCCAGGAGCGTGAGGAAGCGCCGGTGCGCGGCCCGCGGCGCAAGGTGTACGCGCTGACCGTGGCCGGGCAGGAGCGGGTGGCCTCATGGATGGCCGAGAGCGCCGGACCCAGGGCGGACGTGACGGAGTTCCACCTGAAGCTCGTCGCCGCCGCCGAGTCGGGCCTGTCTGATCCGCTCGCGCTCGTGGACGCCCGGCGGCGAGGGCTGATGCGCAGCCTCGCCGAAGCCCAGCACGCCGCCCTTGCTCACGACATGGGCTCGGAGGCCGGGCTGCTTCTGGAGGGCATCGCGCTCCGGTTGCAGGCCGACCTGCGCTGGTTGGAGGCGTGCGAGCGGACCTGGTCCGCCCGCACGCCGCATGGGGAAGGCAAAGGAATCGGATGACGAGAGACGGTCAACGGGTCAGGGGCCGGTCGCGGCGCAGGGGTACGGACGACAGCCCGGGCGCGGGATGGGTCGGCCCCCAACCCGGTGAGGCGACCGGGCCGTTGCTGCGTGCGGTCGGGCTGACGCGGGTGTACGGGCAGGACGAGAGCGTGGTGTGGGCCGTCGATGGGGTCGACCTCGATGTTCCGGCCGGGCAGGCGCTCGCCGTGACCGGGCCCAGCGGCTGTGGTAAGTCCACGCTGCTGCAGCTTCTCGGCGGTCTTGACCGGCCTACCGAGGGCGAGGTGTGGCTTGGTGGGCGGCGCGTCGACGACCTCGGTGAGCGGGCGCTGGCCCGGCTGCGGCGCCGCACCGTCGGGTTCGTCTTCCAGGCCTACCACCTGATGGATGAGCTGACCGCGGCGGAGAACGTCGAGCTGCCCGCGCTGCTCGCCGGCGCCTCACCGCGCACCGCCCGCAACCGTGCCGCCGAACTCCTCGATCAGGTCGGGCTCGCCGACCGGGCCCGGCATCTGCCCTCCGAGCTCTCCGGCGGGCAGCGGCAGCGGGTCGCCATCGCCCGCGCGCTGGTCAACGAGCCGCTGGTCGTCCTCGCGGATGAGCCCACGGGAAACCTCGACAGCGCCGCGACCCTCGACATCCTCCGCCTGTTCGGCGAGCTGCGCGCCGCCGGCCAGACCCTCGTCATGGTCACCCACGACGAGCGGGTCGCCGCCACGGCCGACCGCGTCGTCTCCCTGCGTGACGGGGCGGTGGCCGACGACACCCGCTTGCACGGAAACGACGGCGGCACAGGGCACGGCCACGGCAGCAGCACAGGGCTCGGCTCCCTGCTGAGCTGGGAGGACTGACCATGGGACGCCTGCTGCTGATCTGGCGCCTGATCCTGCGCGACATGCGCCGCCGTCCCGGCGAGGCCGTCATGTTCCTGCTCGTCGTCACCGCCGCCAGCGCCAGCCTGACGCTCGGCGCCGCGACCACCAACGCGGTGTCCACCGGGTACGCGAAGACCCGCGCGGCCACCGCCGGCCCCGACATCATGGCCTCGACGACGAGCCCGGACCCATCCGGCCTCGCCGAGCGCCTCGCACACGCGCCCGGTGTCACTGAGCTCGGTGGCCCGTTCTTTGCGTTCGACACCACCATCCGGGCACACGGCCAAACCGCGCACTCCGCAGTCGTGGGGCGCGGCAGTTCGCCGTCCGCCGTGGACCGGCCGCTGG
This sequence comes from Actinacidiphila oryziradicis, assembly GCF_005047355.1. Taxonomy (GTDB): domain Bacteria; phylum Actinomycetota; class Actinomycetes; order Streptomycetales; family Streptomycetaceae; genus Actinacidiphila; species Actinacidiphila oryziradicis. The sequence goes on along the minus strand of NZ_SUMC01000137.1, from coordinate 10,295 downwards.
TGACCTCCGGGACCTGGGTGCGTCCCGGCGGCGCAGTGGTCGAGCGCGGCTTGGCGCAGGCACTCGGTGTGCACGTTGGCGACAGCATCACCCTCAGCGGGCGCAGCATTGCGGTCGTCGGGACCGCGATCAGCGCGGCCATCGAGGTGTATCCGTGGAGCGACGCGGCGCAGGGGCCCGGGGCGTCCGACTATGGCGGCATGGTGTGGCTCACCACGGCCGACGCTCGCGCGGCGGCAGGCGACGCGCCCGTTGTCCACCTGATCTACCTGAAGCTGTCCGACCCTGCTGCGACCGACAGGTTCGGCCGCTCCCCGGCCGTCGACGCCATCACCGCCGACAGCTGGGTCAACTTCCGCTACTGGCAGGACGTCCTCAACACGGACACGAATATGATCAAGGACACCCGGCCCACTCTGATCATCGGCGGCTGGCTGCTCGCCGTCGCCGCGATCGTCACCCTCACCGCGCTCGCCACCGTACGCGCCACCCGCGACAACCGGCGTGCCGCACTACTCAAGGCCGTCGGCGCCGGCCCCGGCACCGTCACCGCCGTCCTGCTGGCGCAATACCTGCTGCTGACCCTCCTGGCCACCGCGCTCGGACTGACCGCCGGGACCCTGGCCGCACCCCACCTGGTCGACCCCAGCGCCGGGCTGCTCGACACCGTCAGCCCCCCGGACACCCGCACCATCGCCGCCACGGTCGTCCTCGCCATCGTGGTCGCCGCGACCAGTGCGCTCGGGCCCGCTCTGCGCGGCGCCCGCACCAGTACCGTCAACGCCCTGGTCGACCCCGCTCACATGCTCACGCACCACCCGCACCTGAACGCCGTGACGGCGTATCTACCTACGTCGCTGCTACTCGGCATCCGGCTGCTCGCCCGCCGGCCCGGCCGCGCCGCCCTGGCCTCCGCCGGCACGGCCGCCACCACCCTCATGGTCACCGCGCTGCTCACCTTCCACGCCGAACTCGACGCGGCCCCCGCCTTCAAGCGGTTCGGCCCCATCGAAGTGCGGACCAACCAGACCGGCCAGGTGCTGCTCGCCGTCACCCTCGCGCTGGTGGCACTGTCCACGCTCAACACCGTGCTCCTCGGCTGGAGTACCGCCGTGCAGGCCCGGCGCGCCCTGACCATCACCCGTACCCTCGGCTCCACACCCGGCCAGGTCGTCACGGCGCTCTGCGTCGCGCAACTCCTGCCCGCCGTACCCGGAGTGGCAGCGGGTATTCCGGCCGGGCTCGTCCTGTACTGGTTCTTCGGCACGCAGGTCACGCCCCCGGGGTCGTGGCTGCTCACCGCCGCACTCGTCATCCTGCTGGCAGTCGGAGCGCTGACCGCCCTGCCCGCGTGGATCCACACCCGCCGCCCCGCCGGGCGCGTCCTCAACGCCGAACCCGCCTGACGGGCCTTCCCTGCCGGGGCCGCCGATCAGTCCTCATCGTCCTTGGCGGCGTCCGGGTCACGGAAGGGACGCAGGCCCTGACCGGGGCCGCTGGCCTTGATGTTGAACAAGTAGCGGCCCAGGAAGTTGATGTGCCGGTCCTTGAGCGGGGAGAGCCGGGCCACGTCCTCGTCCTTGATGTCGTGGCCCTCGGCACGAAGCTGGGCGACGGCGGCATACAGGTAGCGGGTGTTCCAGTCCGTATCCGGGGAAAACGGGTGAACGGGTGCTGTTCGTGCAGGTAGAACGCTTGCGGTCGCGTCCGTAAGGGATCGGCGTCAGGGGGCCCGGTGCTGGTTGATTGAGGTGGGGAGTCGCGGGTCTCGCGGCGGCGGCCCAGCGCTCGCTCCACCGAGCGGGGATGGACGCGGAACCCGAACACGTCCAGCACCCGTGCCGCCAGGTCGCGGGACCTCAGCTTCGGGTCGGCCGCCAGCCAGCCCTCGACCTGTTCCATCACCGGGTCGGTGAGCTTGAGCGGGCCCTTGGGGCCGGGCTTGCCCGCGGCCAGGGCGCTCGGCCCGCCGGCGTCCAAGGCGGCGGCGATCTCGTGCCCTACGGCACGCTCGCGCGCGGCAGCAGACCAAGGACTGGAACACCGACTACGCCCTACGCGCCGGCGTCGACGGCACCATCCGACAGGCAGTCGCCGTCACCGACCTGCACCAGGCCCGCTACCGCGGCCTGGCAAAGACCCACCTCGAACACGTCTACAGCGCCGTCGCACTGAACCTGATCCGACTCGACGCCTGGTGGAACGGCCACTCTCTCGACCGCACCTGAACAAGCCACCTCGCCCGACTCGAATTACGCCTCGCCGCTTGACCAAGTCGAATGACCACCAGGGTCGCGCAAAGTCGCAGCAGCACGGTTGATCATCTTGCCGGGGTGTCGAGCTGTCCTCGCGTGCGGGGCCGACGATAGCTTTCTGTGATCAGTAGCTCGGACGTGTGACCTGCGCAAATGAGGTTTCCGGCAGGCGCACTGTCTTCGGCCGCCGCGCCCACCGCGTGAGCTGGGCCCGCTCCGGCCCGGTGAGCACCAACTCCGACTTACGTCGGCCCGGACGCGGCTCGTCCTTCAAGCCTGCCAATCCCCGGACCGCGAACCGGGAGCGCCACTTGCCCACCGTCGCCGAAGACACCCCACACTCCACCGCCACAGACGCATGTGACGCACCATCGGCACAGGCCAGGACGATCCGCGCCCGCTCCGCCAGCCTGGGCGACGCCGCCCCCCGCGCCCAGCGCGACAACTCGGCGCACTCATCATCGGAGAGGACGACCACGACAGCACGAGGACCTCGTTGCGACATGAAAACAGTCTACATACTTAGACTCGCTATTTACGATGCAGGACACTAGGTGTTCCGTCCACAAGCGCCCACAGTCTGGGCAGCCTCTCCGCCCGAACAGAGAGGCTGCCCATTATGCGGACGCGCTCGACCGTTCACCCGCGTGTCATGCGAACGATGTGTAGTGCGAGGCGTCGCCAGCGATCGAGTAGCTCTCCTTGCCCTCGATGCCGACCGGCACGTCACCGGCGACCGTCACGCGGTGCAGGCGGCGCGGCAGGCCGTTGTAGTTGTCGATGGCGTAGTGCTGGGTGATCCGGTTATCGAACAGGACGAGCTGGTTCGGGGACCAGCGCCACCGCAGGATGTTCTCCGGCCGGGTGACGTACGCCTGAAGCAGGTCGAGGATCTTGCGGGACTCCGGCACCGACAGGCCGACGATCCGCTGCGCGAACCCGCCGATGAACAACCCGCGCTCACCGGTCAGCGGGTGGACCCGGACGACCGGGTGGGCGGTGCGGTAGCTGATGGACGTGAACTGGGCGCGCTGCTCGGCCTTCTCCTCGTCGATCTCCTCGTCCGGCACCGCGTAGTCGTAGTCGTTGGTGTGCTCGGCCCACAGGCTGTCGGCGAGCAGCCGCAGCGGCTCGGGCAGGTCGCGGTACGCGGCGGCCGAGTTGGCGATCAGGGTCTCGCCGCCGTATGGCGGGATGGTGATGCTGCGCAGGGTGCTGGCCTGGGGCGGGTTGAGGACGAAGGTGACGTCGGTGTGCCAGTGGTTGGCGCGGCCGCGCTCGCTGTCGACGGGGAGGACGTTCGGGGCGCCGTCCACGGCGGGCACCGTGGGGTGGGCGGTGGTGAGGTCGCCGAAGTGGCGGGCGAAGGCCTGCTGGCCGTCGTCGTCCAGGTCGACGTCGTCGAAGACCAGCGCCTTGTGCTCGTTGAGGGCGGTACGCAGGGCTGCGACGGTCTCGTCGTCGAGGGGCTTGGCGATGTCGACGCCGGAAACCTGGGCGCCGATGTGGGCGGTGACCTTGCGGATCTCTATCTCGGGCATGGATGGGTCCCTTCGGTTTCAGACGAGAGCGGCGGTGTGCTGGTTATCGGGGCGCGGGAGGCCGTAGCGCTCCCGCAGGGTCTGTCGTGGGCCGTACTCCGTGCGGAGCAGACCGCGGGCGCGCAGGATCGGCACGACGTGGTCGACGAAGAGGTCGAGGCCGGACGGCAGGACGGCGGGCATGATGTTGAAGCCGTCGGCGGCGCCCCGCCGGAACCAGTCCTCGATGGTGTCGGCGACCTGTTCGGGCGTACCGGTGAAGGTCAGATGGCCGCGACCGCCGCCCAGGCGGCCGATGAGCTCGCGGACGGTGAGCCGATCGCGGCGGGCGAGCTCCACGATGAGGGTGTAGCGGCTCTTGGCCCCCTCGATGGCGCTCTCCGGCGCCAGCTCGGCGGGCAATTGGGCATCGAGTTCGAGGGCGCCCGGTTCCAGTTGCAGCAGGCGTTCGAGACGGTGAAGGCCGTGCTCGTAGACGATGTGGTCCTCCAGTACCTGCTCGTGTTGGCGTGCCTCGGCCTCTGTGGAGCCGATGACCGGGACGATGCCGGGCAGGATCTTGATGTGGTCGGGGTCCCGATCGGCTTCCCGGGCCCGTGACTTGAGGTCGGCGTAGAAGTTCTGCGCGTCGTTGAGCGTCTGCTGGGCTGTGAACACCGCCTCCGCGTAGCGGGCCGCGAAACGCCTGCCGTCCTGCGAAGAGCCTGCCTGCACGAGGAGCGGGTAACCCTGTGGACTGCGGGGGACGTTGAGGGCGCCCTCGACGCTGAAGTACGTCCCCTTGTGGCGTGGTGGGTGGATCTTGCGTTGGTCGCCCCAGACCCCCGCCGCCTTGTCCGCTACGACCAGGTCGTCCTCCCAGCTGTCCCAGAGCTTGAGGGCCACGTCCAGGAACTCGGCGGCACGTTCGTAGCGGGTGGCGTGGGCCGGCTCGTCGTCGAGGCCGAAGTTGCGGGCGGCCTCGGCGCCGGCGGTGGTGACGATGTTCCAGCCCGCGCGACCGCCGCTGAGATGGTCCAGGGAGGCGAACCTGCGGGCCAGGTTGTAGGGGGAGTTGTACGAGGTGGAGGCGGTGGCGATCAGCCCGATGTGCTCGGTGGCCGTGGCTAGCGCCGTGAGCAGGGTGATGGGTTCCAAGGCGCCGGACGGGCGCTGGCCGACCTGGCTGAACAGGACCGGGCCGTCGGCGAGGAAGAGCGAGTCGAAGGTGCCGCGTTCGGCGATGTGGGCGAGGTTGCGGTAGTGGTCGAGGTTGACGCTCGCGTACGGGTTGCTCTCGGGCAGCCGCCAGGAGGCCTCGTGGTGGCCGGTGTTCATCAGAAAGGCGTTGAGGTGGAGTTGGCGCCGGGTCACTGGTGGCCGTCCTGGTTTGCGTGGTGTTCCGTCACGCCGAGGGCATCCAGCAGGCGCTCGCGGTACTCACCGAAGAGCGGGTCGCGGTACGAGCGCGGGTGCGGGCGGTCGATGGTCAGGTCGACGCTGATGCGGCCCTGGTCGAGCACGAGCACCCGGTCGGCCAGCACGATGGCTTCGTCCACGTCGTGGGTGACGAGCAGGACGGAGGGCCGGTGGCGTTCCCACAACTCGCGCAGGAGTACGTGCATACGGATCCGGGTGAGCGCGTCCAGGGCGCCGAACGGCTCGTCGGCGAGCAGGAGTTCGGGGTCGCGGACGAGGGAGCGGGCCAGGGCGGCGCGCTGGGCCTCGCCGCCGGACAGCTCGTTGGGCCAGGCCCGTTCGCGCCCCGCGAGTCCCACCTCGGCGAGGGCGGCGCGGCCGCGTTCGGCGGCTTCCTTGCCGTCCGTGCCGAGCAGGACGTTGTCGAGGACGCGGCGCCAGGGCAGCAGCCGGGAGTCCTGGAAGACGACGGACACCCGTTCCGGAGCGGTAAGTTCGCCGCTGCCGACGACGTAGTGGTCGAGGCCGGCAATGGCCCGGAGCAGCGTGCTCTTGCCCGAGCCGCTGTGGCCGAGTAGGGCCGTGAACTGGCCGGCCGGGATGTCGAGATCGATGCCGTCGAGGACCGTGCGGGCTTCGAAGGAGCGGGTCAGGCCGGTGAGCCGGACCGCCGGGCCCTCGACCGCGGTCAGCTGCTCAGCGTGCGTCGCCATGACAGCACCCTTCGTTCGATGAGGCGGACCAGGGTGTCGGAGAGCAGGCCGAAGATCCCGTAGATCAGCAGGCCGACGAGGATGACGTCCGTCTGGCCGTAGTTCTGCGCCTGGAACATCATGTAGCCGAGGCCGCTGGTGGCGTTGATCTGCTCCAGGACGACCAGGGAGAGCCACGAGCCGGTCACGCCGAGCCGGAGGCCGACGAAGAAGCCGGGAAGCGCGCCGGGGATGACGATCTGCCGGATGAAGCCGATCTTGGACAGGCCCTGGACCTCGGCGAGTTCGACGTAGCGGTGGTCGATGCCGGACAGTGCGGAGTGCAGGTTCAGGTAGATGGGGATGTAGACGACGATGGCGATGATCGCGATCTTGAACGTCTCGCCGATGCCGAGCCAGAGGATGAACAGCGGGATCAGACCGAGGGTCGGAACCGCCCGGTTGAGATTGACCGTCCCGTCGATCAGCGCATCGCCGATCCGGCTGAGTCCGGCCGCCAGGGCGAGGACCACTCCGGCAGTCAGCCCGAGGGTGAACCCCTGTCCGGCGCGTCCCAACGACGTGAGCACATCCGTGGGGAGCGTGCCGACGGTCCACAGACGACCGGCAGTACTGACGACCGTCCAGGGGGCCGGGATGGCACCGGGGTCCAGCTGCCCGGCGGCGGACGCGGCCGCCCACAGGGCGACGATGAGGGCGGGGCCGATGAGCCGGGAGGCGGGCAGCCGCTTGCCGGGCGCGAGGCCGCGGCGCCTGGTCCGACGTACCGGAGTGGCCTCCTCGGCGGGCGTGGACGCGACGGGTGCCGCAGCTGCTGTGCTAATGGTCACGGCGATCAACTCCGGTACTGGGCCGCGACGGCCTTCGCCGCGATGGCTTCGAAGCGCCGGTCGAAGAGCGAGTCGACCGTGAACTTCTTCACGAAGCCGCCCTCCGCCAGCAGGTCGGCGGTCTCCTGCTCCCACTTCACCGCCTCGTCCCAGCTCGGCGGGAACAGCGGCTTGTTGGCGAGCGCGGTGATTGACTTGGCCTGAGCGAGGGTGAGGTTCTGGGTCTTGACGTAGAACTCCTGGTCCCAGGCGTCCGGGTGCTCGTACTCCCATACCAGACCCTTCGCCCAGTACGGGATGTACGCGGCGATCGCGGCGGCCTTCGCAGAGTCGGCCAGCACGGAGGAGGGCGCCCACAGCAGGTTGAGGAGGTCCACGACGTCGGTGGTGACGGCGTGCGCGCCCTTGGACGCGTACTTCTCGAGGTAGGCCGGGACCTGTGAATTGCCGAGCGGGGCGATGTCGACCTGGCCCGCCTGGAGCGCGGTGAGAAACTGGTTGCTGGTCAGCGGCACCAAGTTCACGTCGCTGTACTGCAGCCCGGCCTCCTTCAGGGCGCGCAGCAGGACGACGCCCTGCGCCTGCCCCTGCGAGAAGGCCAGCTTCTTCCCCTTGAAGCCCTGGACGTCCCTGATGTCGCTGCCGGGCTTGGTGGCGAAGGCGTAGGTGGGCTTGCGGGTGATGTTGATCGCGACGATCTTCGCGTCGAAGCCCTGGTAGTGCGCCTGGATCGGCGGGATCCCCGCGTTGTTGCCGACGTCCAGGGAGTTGGCGCGGAAGGCGTTGATGACGTCGGGACCGGCGCCGATGTTCAGCCAGTCGGAGACGGTGAAGGGCAGATCGGTCAGGCCCGCGAGTTTGAACTGCAACTGCTGGACGCCCTGGAACGAGGCGATTTTGAGGCTCGTACCGGAGGGGACCTTGACAGCCAGCGGGGCGGACGTGGACCCCTTGGACTGGGTGCCGACGGCGCTGGCACCCGCGCAGCCGCTGAGCACGGCAGCGGCGGCGACGCCGAGCAGGGAGGACAGGAACAGCCGCCGGTCGACACCGGACGCGGACGGGGACACTGGTGGCATGGGAGGACTCCTTGAGGTCAAGGGGCACAAACGCGGAATTGCGGGCAGGGCGAAGTCAGGAAGGAAAAGTGCGCGCAGAACGAGGCACACGCCGAAGGCGCGGCAAAAGAAAGAAGTGCGGGGTCGTCAGTGCGTCAACGCGTCAGCAACACAGAGTGCGGCCGACCCGCATCAGGTCGATGACACGGCACTTGGTCAGCAGAACCTGCCGCGACGGCATCAGCGCGACACCAGCGCTCCGGTCACGGCCCTGCCGCGACCGGATCACCGGGGAAAAGTCCTGCGCGCTGCTCATGCACAGGATGCTCCTGGCCACGCACAGCCCTGTCAACATTCGGAGTTTCTGAATTAATTCGGCCCCAGCAACTCGCCCAGCGGATCCCGGTAGAGCACGTCGAGAGCCACCGAACCGCCCGCCACGGCCAGCACCGAGTCCGTGAAACTGGTCGGCACGACCACCGCCCCCCGGTCCAACCCCACCGCCTCGCGCAGCGCACCGAGGCAGTCCTCCCGGTACATCACACCGACCTCGGTGATGATGACCGTGTCCGGATTGAGCACGTCGAGCAGCAGCCGGGTCGCCCGCCCGACCATCCGGGCCCGCTCGACCAGCAGCCGTACGGCGACCCGGTCGCCGTCGGCCGCGGCCCCCACCACCTGCATCGGATTCGCCGTGTGGATGACACCCCGCTCGCGCGCCCGGCGGCACAGCGTCCGCTCGCTCAACTCGACCTGAAGGCACCCGGTCCTGCCGCAGCCGCACGGCTCCGTCCCGCCCTCCAACGGCAGATGGGCGATCGCCCCGGCCTGCGAGCGGGGACCGTGGTGCACCTCGTCGTGGGTGGCGAAGGCAGCGTCCACCACATTACCGACGAAGAGGTGCAGCATGCTCCGGCTGCCTCGCACCCGCCCGAACAGCCGCTCCCCGTTGACCAACGCCCGTGCGTGCCCGTCCACATGGACCGGCAGGCCGGTGCGCGCGCCGATCACCTCCCGAACGGCCACGTCACGCCACCCCAGCAGAGCGTGCTCCACGATGGTCCCGGAGTCCCGGTCCACCCAGCCCCCGGCCGCCACACCGACGCCCAGCGGGGTACGGCCGCCGGCCTCCGCCACCAGCGCAGCGAGCCCGTCGGCGGCGTTCGCCAGCACCCGGCCCGGCTCGGTGCCGTCGCCGTGACTGAGCCGCCGCTCGACGACCACCCGCCCGCGCAGGTCGAGCAGCGCGACGGTGGTGTGCGGCACCGCCACGTGCACCCCGCCGACCACGAATCGGGATGCGTCCAGGTCGACCGGTACGTGTGGTCGGCCGACCCCCTTCGACTGCCGGGGCACGGCGGCCTCCCGGATCAGACCGAGCGCCACGAATTGGGCGCAGTAGTCGGTCACTGAGGCCGGGGAGAGGCCGGTCAGCCGGGCGATGGTACTCCGGGCGACCGGCCCGTGCTCCAGTACGGACCGCAGGATGACGCTGGCGCTGGTCCTGCGCCGCGCGCTGTCCGAGGCCCGGCGGACCGCCGCGGGGGCCGGGGGAGAGGGAAGGGTGACCGGGGGGAATGGTGCCGTTGGGCGGGGCATGGGAACTACTTCCTCGGGAGCTGGTCCGACACTGCGCCGTCTCGTTGTCGGCAAGCCGGATTCACTCCGGCCGCCTCAGCCGGGGCGACAGGTGGCCGTGCCCTGGCGTCGCAGGTCGACATAGCGACGCGACGCGAAGTTCTCAGCCTGGGCGACCATTGTTCGAAGCTAGCAAATCGGTTCGCTGCTGCCCAGATTGAGAGCGGACAGCGCGGCTCTCATCCATTTCTTGTGGAGAGGTGACTGGGCGTCACTGACCGCTGGGATGATGGTGTTCGTGTAACTGTGATGCGCTCTGGTCGGCCTTCTCGCACCTGGATCCAGTGGTCGTGGAGGAGGTGGTCATAGCCGAGGACCTGATGACCATCCCGCGCGGTCGGGGACGCGGCAGGCGCCCTGTCCGGACTGCGGCTCGTTGTCCGCTCGGATCCACGGCGGATATCAGCGCCGCCTGGCTGACTCAGCCGTTGCGGGCCGCCGAACCGTGGTTGACCTGCTGGTCCGGCGATTCCGCTGCCTGACCGTTGCCTGTGTGCGGAAGACCTTCGTCGAACAGGTCGCCGGGCTCACCGAGCGGTACGCGCGACCCCGCATGCGGTTTCCTCACTGCGGCACCGCAGCCCGGCGCGGCGGTCACCGGGTCGGTGCCTCTACCATCGGCCGCATCCTGCGCAGCGCCGGCCTCGGTCCCGCACCCCGGCGCAGCCCCGGCGGAGGACCGACGTGGCGCGCGTTCCTGCGCGCCTGGGCCTCCGGCCTGCTGGCAGCGGACTTCTTCCAGTGCGCCATGAGGCGTCTGGCTCGTATCCCCGGTTCAGCCGGGAGGAACTCGGAGGGAGGTTCTTGGGTCCGATGGCTTACCTTGATCCGAAATGGTGACGGGGACCAGAGCATGCCAGGA
>NZ_SUMC01000136.1 GCF_005047355.1 Actinacidiphila oryziradicis | reverse complement strand
CCGATCACCGAACCGGACCGACTCGACCACCTCGACATCCGCAGACGTGATCGACTCGGCGGCATCCTGCACGAGTATCAACATGCCGCTTGAACTGCGTGGATGCAGTTATCGGCACCCACAGGGCTGCGAGTCGTTCCAGTTGGGGTCTGCCGAACCAGTTGGGGGTGCCGCGTTTGCCGACGTCTCACTCTCCGGCGTTGGTGAAGGCGGCGTCGAACGACCTGGCCGGCGGCTCGAAGGCGAGGCCACGCAGGTACGCCAGCGATTCGGGGGCGCCCTGCAGGCGGTCCATGCCCGCGTCCTCCCATTCCACCGATACAGGTCCGTCGTACCGGATCGCATTGAGCATGCGGAACACGTCCTCCCAGGGCACGTCGCCGTGGCCGACGGAGACGAAGTCCCATCCGCGGTGAGGGTCACCCCAGGGCAGGTGAGAGCCCAGGCGACCGTTGCGGCCGTCGAGGCGCTTACGCGCCTCCTTGCAGTCGACGTGGTAGATCCGGTCCTGGAAGGTGTCCAGGAACGCCACTGGGTCGAGGTCCTGCCAGACAAAGTGGCTGGGGTCGAAGTTGAGTCCGAATGCCGGGCGGTTGCCGACGGCGTCCAGGGCTCGCCGGGCCGTCCAGAAGTCGTAGGCGATCTCGCTGGGGTGCACTTCCAGGGCGAAGCGCACGCCCATGTCGTCGAAGACGTCCAGTACCGGGTTCCAGCGCTCCGCGAAGTCGGAGAAACCGCGTTCGACCATAATGGGGGGTACCGGCGGGAACATCGCGACGGTGTGCCAGATGGAGGACCCGGTGAAGCCGACCACCGTGTGCACACCGAACGCGGCGGCGGCACGCGCTGTGTCCGCCATTTCGGCCGCGGCCCTGCGCCGGACGCCTTCGGGTTCGCCGTCGCCCCAGATGCGGGCCGGAAGGATGGCGCGGTGTCGCTCGTCGATGGGGTGGTCGCAGACCGCCTGGCCGACGAGGTGGTTGGAGACGGCCCAGCAGCGTAGGCCGTATTTCTCCAGCAGGGCGTGTCGCCCCTCAAGGTACCCGTCCTCCTTTTTGGCCCGCTCGACCTCGAAGTGGTCGCCCCAGCAGGCGAGCTCCAGACCGTCGAAGCCCCAGTCACGGGCGAGTGCGCAGACTTCCTCCAAGGGCAGGTCGGCCCACTGCCCGGTGAACAGGGTGAAGGGTGGAGTCATGGCGGTTCTCCTCTTCGTACGGATCTGACAGGCCGGGCGGTCCATGGGGGCGCGCCCTGGCAGAGGCATCATGCGGTCCGGGGCCGGTCGGCTTGGAGCCCTGCTGAACGCGAGGCCGTGCGACCGCGGGAAGGGGCTGTGGCGAGTCCTGCGAGCTCCAGCAGCAGCCCCTTGACCTCGGTGGCGGCGATGTTCTGACGCCGTGCGGAGACATCCGAGCACAGCAGAACGGGGCCGTCCTCGGCGGCACTTGGCAGGCGGCCGTGCGAGCCGCGCACCGCCTGAGCCCCCTCCTGCAGACCCACGACGTCCATCAGGTACCGCAGACCCACCTTCTTGCGTGCCAGGGCAAATGCCGCCCGGCGTTTAGCGGCGCCGGGCGCCGCCGGATCCAGGAACAGCTCTGCCGGGTCGTAGCCGGGTTTGCGGTGAATGTCGACCAGCCGGGCGAAATCCGGTGCTCGGGCGTCGTCCAGCCAGTAGTAGTACGTGAACCACGCGTCCGGCGCGGCGACCAGTACCAGGTCGCCTGCCCGCGGGTGGTCCAGACCGCATGCGGCCTTCTCCTGCTCATCGAGCACCTGGTCGATGCCCGGGAGGGCCTCGCACAGTCGCCGCACTGTGGGCAGGTCGGCAGGATCGGCCACGTACACGTGGGCTACTTGATGGTCGGCAACTGCGAACGCGCGGGAGGTCCAAGGGTCCAGGTACTCCATGCCGGCCTGGGTGTGCACCCGCAGCAGGCCCTGTGCGCGCAGCCTCCGGTTGACGTCCACGGGGTGGTCCACCTGGGTGATGCCGTACTCCGACAGGGCGACCACGGTGGCGCCCCGCGCCTGCGCGGCATCCAGCAGTGGGGCGAGCACAGCGTCGAGCTCGCGGGCAGCGTCGGCGGCCCGGGGATGGGACGGGCCGTACCGCTGAAGGTCGTAGTCCAGGTGGGGGACGTAGACCAGCGTGAGGTCGGGGCTGTGGTCGGTCATCACCTGCTGGGCCGCCCGGCAGATCCACCGGGAGGAGGCGATCCCCGCCCCCGGGCCCCAGTAGCTGAACAGGGGGAAGGTGCCGAGCCGCTCGGTGAGGCGGTCGTGCAGCGCGGGGGGGTCCGTGTAGCAGTCGGGGTCCTTGCGCCCGTCGGCGTGGTACACGGGCCGCGGGGTGACCGTCCAGTCGACGTCTGCGCCCATCGCATACCACCAGCACACGTTGGCGACCGTGTATCCGGGCCGTGCCCGGCGGGCGGCCTCCCAGAGCTTCTCGCCGCCGACCAGGGCGTTGTGCTGGCGCCAGAACATCACCTCGCCGAGGTCGTGGAAGTACCAGCCGTTGCCGACCACCCCATGCCCGGAGGGGAGTTCGCCGGTGAGGAACGTGGACTGCACCGAGCAGGTGACCGCGGGCAGCACGGTACCCAGCGGGGCCTGGAAGCCCCGCTCGCCGAGCGAGCGGAGTCGCGGCATGTGCTCAAGCAGTCTGGGCGTCAGCCCGACCACGTCCAGTACCACCAGGGGGGCGTTCACGCCGTCACCTCCGTGGTGGGCGTGTGCCGGGGGACTGGGACCGCGCCCCGAACCTGCAGCTCGTTCCGGGCGAAGGCCAGCTCGGCGGCGATGCCCTCGGCGAGAGCGGCCTCGGTGCGGGGGCGCCTCGCTGGTGGTAGCACCCCCCAGGTGTAGGTCTCCACCTCGAAGTGGTCGCACGGCGCGTCCGGACCACCGATCAGCAAGTCCAGTGCCGACCGCAGTACAGGCACGGTCGCCGCGAGCGGCGGCTCCGGGTCCGCGTGCAGCGGCACGTGGTAGTGCACCCGCCAGGGCCCGGGAAGATCCCGGCTCAGGGCCTCGTCCAGATCGTCCGCGGCATGTGACGCGTCCGCAGGGTCGTCCGCGTCGGCGCACCCGGGCCTGCGCACCTGGTGCAGGAACCGCGGTTCCGCGTAGGGCGTGAGCATCTCCCGGGCCGCGACCGGGTCCGCGACCTCAAGCGCGGCCGACAGTTGCACCTTCACCACTGGTAGTCCGGCCGCCTGCAGCCGCTCCAGCGCGCGGGCCGGCTCCTCCCACGCGCAGGCCAGGTGCGCCAGATCCAGGCACACCCCCAGCCGTCCCGCGCCGGCGTCGGCGAGTAGATCGGCCGCCTGGGCGGTGGTCTCCACCGCGCATCCGGGCTCCGGCTCGAACCCCACCCGGACAGTCCGTCCGGTGCGCGACTCAATCTCGGCGAGACCTGCCGCCAGCTGTTCCAACGCCTGGCTGCAAGCGGACCGTCGGGCGCCGTCCCAGGGCGTTCGCCAGGCGAGCGGCAGGGTGGAGATTGAGCCGTACGCGGCGTCGTCGGGCATCAGCTCGGCCAGGATATGGGCGAGGGAGAGGGTGTAGGCGAGGCGCTCCGGCTCGGCCCAGTCGGGGCGGTAGACCGCGTGCTTGACCCGGGGCGCGTGGAACGACCGGTAGGGAAAGCCGTTGAGCGTCACCACCTCCAGGCCGCGGGAGTCCAGCTCGCCACGCAGCCGGTGCCGCGCCGCACGGTCCCCGGCCAGGGCGGCGGTGACCGGCGCCGCGAGCCAGAGCCCCACGCCGAGCAGGTCGGTGTCCAGGTGGCGGCGGACGGCAGCCGCGTACCGGTCCAGCTGACCGACGATGCCGTCGAGATCCTCGGCGGGATGCACATTGGTGCAGTAGCCGAGATGGAGGGTACGCCCCAGCGCGTTCTGCAGCCGCATCAGATGCCTCCCCGCCGCACGGAGTTGCCTGCGAAGTCGGTGCCCGGCTCGGCGATGCCGTCGAGCGCCAGCCGACCGGACTGTGCGAAGAACGCGACCGGGTTGTGCCAGAGCACCTGGTCGATGTCGGCTTCGCTGAATCCTGCGGCGAGCATGGCCTGTCCGGTGGCGAGGGTGAGCAGCGGGTCCGAATGTCCCCAGTCTGCAGCTGAGTTGACCAGCATCCGCTCGGTGCCGTACCGGCGCAGCAGAGCGACCGTGCGCTCCGGCGTCATCTTGGTGTCGGGGTAGACGGAGAAGCCCACCCAGCAGCCCGCGTCCACCACCAGCTCCACCGTCACCTCATTGAGGTGGTCCACCAGGACCCGGCCAGGGTCTATGCCGGACTCGGCGACCACGGCCAGGGTGCGGCGGGTCCCGCCGGCCTTGTCCCGGTGCGGGGTGTGCACCAGCGCGGGCAGGCCGTGCGCCATGGCGAGAGCGAGCTGTGCGGCGAAGGCCTCGTCCTCCTCCCGGGTCATCGAGTCGTAGCCGATCTCGCCTACTGCGACCACGCCGTCCTTTTCCAGATAGCGGGGGAGGATGTCCAGGACCCCGCGGCAGCGGGGGTCGTTGGCCTCCTTGGGGTTGAGAGCCAGCGTGCAGTGGTGGCGGATTCCGTAGAGCGAGGCGCGGTAGGGCTCCCAGCCCAGCAGGGCGTCGAAGTAGTCGGTGAACGAGCCGACGTTGGTGCGTGGCTGGCCCAGCCAGAAGGCGGGTTCCACCACGGCTTGCACCCCGGCGGCGGACATCCGCCGGTAGTCGTCGGTGGTGCGCGAGGTCATGTGGATGTGCGGGTCGAAGATGCGCATCAGGCTCCGCCTTCCTTGGTGCCGTGGCCCTGCAGGAGGGCCACGGCGTCGGCTGGGACGTCTCGCCCGGCGGCACGCCGCTCTAGCGCGTATTCCTGGAGCAGGTCCATGAGTTGCGTGTCGGCTCGCTCCCGCAGGGCGTGGACGGCGTCCAGCGGCACGCCCGTGAAGACGCACTTGAGGACCGCTTGCCGCCACATGGCGGCGTCCAGCCGTCGGGCGTACGGTCCGCCGACGGCGGCGGCGAGCAGTCGCGGGTCGTTGGTCCGGATGGCGTCGTGCAGCAGGGGTACGGCGCGGTCGCCGAGGGGAAGCAGCGGGAGTGCCCGCAGGACCGCCCGCTTCTCGGCGGCGTCTCCGTACGTGTAGGCCTCCTCCACGTGCGTGATCAGTGTCTCTTCCGGCAGTTGCAGTGCGCTCAGCAGGATGGTGCGCGCGGCCTCGTCCGCCGTCCAGCCGGGTGCGGCCGCCAGTTGCTGCCGCCCGCAGTGGCGGGCAGTAGCGGCGAAGAGTCCAGCGAGGGCTTCCGGTCGTTCTCGAACGGTGTCCGTGGCCTCGTCCAGCCACGGCTCGCATGGCAGGCCCGCGAAGGCGGCCCGCAGATCGAGGGCGTGCTGCCCGGCGTCCGGCTTGGGCCAGGCATTCTCGATGGGTGCGGTCATGTTTTCTCCTCCGGTCGCGCTCTGGTGTGCCGATCGCGGCCCATGTGGGGGGTTCTGCTCGTCCGCCGCGCGCAGGAAGGCAAGGGAGGCGGCGGCCACTGTCGGCGCGGCATGCGAGTGGCGGGGCAACTCGACCGCGACGAGTCCCCGGTATCCCCCGTCCGAGAGTGCCCGCAGGACCGGGGGGAAGTGGATCTCACCCGAGCCGAACTCCAGGTGCTCGTGGACGCCGCGCCGCATGTCGTCGATCTGCACGTTCACCAGGTAGGGGGCCGCGGCTGCTACGCATTGCGGCACCGGATCGGGTTCCAGGCACTGGCAGTGGCCGATGTCGAGGGTCAGCCCGAAGCACTCGGGTCCCCCCAGCAGGCCGCGGAGCGCGTGCCAGTGCTCCACTGTCTCCACCAGCATTCCCGGTTCCGGCTCGAAGCCGAGGCGCACGCCGGCTCGGTCGGCGGCGTCGACCACCACGGCGCAGCCGGTGACGAGCCTGCTCCAGGCGGTGCCCGGGTCGACGGTCGGCGGGCGGGAGCCCGCCCAGAACGAGACGGCCTGCGCCCCTAGGTCCGCGCCGACGGCGACTGCGCGGCGCAGGTACTCCAGCCGCAGCGACGGGTCGTCGTCGAGCAGGGTGGGAGCGTGCTTGCGGCGGTGGTCCAGCAGGTACCGTGCTCCCGTCTCCACCACGACGCCCAGGCTGAGGCTCCGCAGCCGGTCGGCGATCTGGGCGGTGCGTCGGGCGAGGCCGGGGGCGAACGGGTCCAGGTGGTGGTGGTCGAGGGTCAGGGCTACGCCGTCGTAGCCGAGTTCCGCGATCAGTTCCAGGGCGTCGTCCAGGCGGTGGTTGGTGAAGCCGTTGGTCCCGTAGCCGAATCTCAGGCGGGCCGACCCGGGGACGGACACCGCGTCGGGAACCGCGGGGGCACGGCGGTGGGCGTCGGCAGCCTGTGCGTTGTGGGGGAGCGTGGCATGGGTGCGGGTCACGTCGGGGACACCTTCCGGCCCAGGATCCGGCCGGCCACGGCGCCCGCGGCTACCGCGAGCGCCGTCCCCCGGTGTCCTCTCCTGGCGATCAGGGCGCCTTGGAGGGCCGGAAGCGCAGTGATACCGGCCGCTACTGCCCCGCGGACGCGCGCGGCGGTGGGCGCGTTCACGGCCCGGGCCTGCGCCCCGCCGTAGTCGGCGGCGTACCAGCAGGCCAGGGCGACGGAGGCGGCGGCAGGAGCGCTGCCACGGCCCGCCGACCCGGCGAGTGCACCGGCCACCACTGCGGTGGCCGCAAGCGTGGATGCGGGCAGTGTTTTGGGCGCGCCGCGCACCTCGCCGCGGGAGAGCGCGGTGACGGTCCAGGTGTGGGCCGCGACGGTCAGTGCCTCCGGAAGGGCTCGGCGGTACGGGCCGGGGCTGGCCCCCAACAGCACGTCCAGTCCGCGGCAGGCGGCCATCACCGCCGGGCCGGCCGGGCCGCCCTTGGCCCGCAGGTCGTACGTCCACACCGCGCCGGCCAGCGCGGTTGCGACGACGAGGGCCCGGCGCCCGCCCGCGAGCCCCGCCACGCACACTCCCGCGGCGGTGAGCCCCGCGGAGAGGGCCAGGGCGGCGTCAGGGGAGACTCTGCCGCTGGGGATCGGGCGCTCGGGGCGCTCCTGGGCGTCCAGATTTCGGTCCGCCCAGTCGTTGGCCGCCATACCTGCCCAGTACAGGGCCGTTGAGGCGAGGGCCAGGCCGGCGCTGCGGGGGCTTAGCACCCCGGCAGCGGCGGCGCCCGCCAGGGCATCACCTGGTACGGAGAGCGCGGCGGGGGCGCGGATCAGCTCCGCGAGGTCGCGTGGCCCGGTCACCGGGCTTCCTCCGCCTCGCGCAGTCGGTCGGCCAGGGACTCTAGGGCGTGCCATTGGGCCGCCAGCCCGTGGGGTACCTCTCCTCGGGGATCGAGCGGGTCCTTGAAGAAGAAGGCCAGTTCGGGCAGGGGTCCGCGTAGGCCGCTGCGATGTGCGGCGGCGGTGATCCGGGCGAGGTCCAGGACGAGGGGGGCGGCCAGCGCGGAGTCGCAGCCGTGCCAGGTGAACTCCATCCGCATCTTGGTGCCGAGGAAGCCGGAGAAGGTCACCAGATCCCAGGCGGCTTTGAAGTCGCCCAGGTCCTCGACGTACTCGATGCGGCAGTCGCCCTCTGGGCGGTAGCCGAGGGTCTCGCTGAGTACCCGCTGCTTGCTCGCGGCCTTGGCCGCGTTGGTGGCGGGGTCGGCGAGGTTGGCACCGTCGCCGCCGCCCAGCAGGTTGACCCCTGACCAGCTGCGGACTGTCAGGTTGCGCATGGCGAACATGGGCGCCAGTACCGACTTGAGCAGGGTCTCTCCGGTCTTGCCGTCATGGCCCGCGTAGGGAAGGCCCTGATACTCCGCCAGCTGGGTCAGGGCGGGCAGCCGGGTGCCTGTGGAGGGTGTGAAGTCCACGTACGGGCAGCCTGCGGACAGTGCGGCGTAGGCGTACAGCGCGCTGGGCGGCAGCACCGGCTCGGCACTGCGCAGGGCTGCGCGCAGCGCGTCGAGATCGGCGTGCGCCGGGTGGGGTACGGCGGCCGGCTCTGTGCTGGCCACATTGACCACGATCGTGCGGTCGAGACCATGGCGCCTGGCGAAGTCCGCGAGATCGGCCTGGATCGCCGCTGCCGCTGCTGCCTGGTCGGACGCCTGCGGGGCAGGGCGCACCTCGCTGTCCACGGTCGTAAGTTCGGCCCCCAACGCCGCCACCAGCCGGGCGGGGACCACGCCGGCGTCGGCCAGCGCCTCGGCCTTCTTCAGCAGAGGCAGCGCGGCGGTGTCGTGGCCTCCTACGACCAGGTCGTCCCAGCCGGGCAGGCCGGTCCCGGCGAAGGCCGGCAGCTCGGTGACGCACCCGGCGGGCGCCGTCAGCCCGGCGCGCAGCGCCAGCATGCCGAGGACGGAGGTGACCGCGACGGAGCCGCGGGCGCCGATGAGCCAGAGACCTGTTGGCATGAGGCCCTCCTGTTGCGAGTTCATTTGGCTGCGCCGGCGGGGTTATGGGTCGCGGACGGCGCCGGCGGTGCTGGTCGGTGCGCTTCGTTCGATAGCCGCGTTTTTTGAC
Source organism: Actinacidiphila oryziradicis (assembly GCF_005047355.1). Lineage (GTDB taxonomy): Bacteria > Actinomycetota > Actinomycetes > Streptomycetales > Streptomycetaceae > Actinacidiphila > Actinacidiphila oryziradicis. The sequence continues at coordinate 8,674 of NZ_SUMC01000136.1, read as the reverse complement.
GAGTGCGGCGAAACTTGGCGGTGTCATTGGGCGCTGCTGCCCTCGGGGGAGTCGTCCGGAGTCAGCACGCCCGTGCGCCCGTTAGCGGACAGGTAGACGTGCTGATGGCCGTAGCCGGCGCCGATGTTGATCACATCGAGCTCGGTGGCGGCGGTCTCCCAGATGCTCACGCCGGTATCGCGCTCCGCCCCCGCTCGCTGCACCAGTTGGGCCTTGACCTGCGTAGGTGCGGCCACGGCGACCGCGTATGTGGCGACGGCACCGTCCAGGGCCTGGACGGCGTCGCTGAACCCGGCCCGGGACACGTTGTAGCCTGTGTCGCCGGACGGTGGGTGGGCGAACGCGGCCACCGCTGAGCGAGTCAGGCGCTGCCAGCGCGCGACCGCGTCCGCACTGGCGCCCCGGGGCCGTTGGCCGGAGGCCAGGGGCATGGCCCGGTCCATCTCGCTCAGCATGGTCTCGAGCTTCGTGGACAGGCCGCGCGTTTGGTCGGTGAGCGCCTTGACCTGCTGCTTGTTGCGTGCGGCATCGGCGGCGGCGATGCGTGCGGCCTCGCGGTGAACGGCGCTGTCCTTGGACGGCAGATGGATGGTGAACGCGGCCACCGTGACGAGGGCCCCGATGCCCAGCGCAGCACCGTGGGTCAGCAGGGCGCGGGGGACGGCGCGCCGACGGGTGGCCGCACCGTCAGGGGCGTTGGGCCTGCTGCCGGCCGGGTGCTTGTTGGAGCCGGTCGGCTGCGAGGTCGTGGTGATCGGCATGCGGGTCGGCTTCCTTCCTGTTTCGTACAGTTCGGTGTGGCGTGGGGCCGCAGTGTGTCCTCCCTGCCCGCCGAGCCGTCGGTGACGGCTCGGCGGGCAGGGAGGATCTTGGGTCTGCGGTTAACTGAGCGTGAAGGAGTCCAGGCTGAAGAGATCACCGCTGCCGCCGGTGAAGACGAAGTACAGCCGGTGTGTGCCGCCCGGATCGGTCACTGGTGCGGTCACCGTGGTGTAGCCACCGGAGGTGTTGCCGACCGCGGCGGAACCGAGCAATGGGCCGTTCGGCGTGTCTGCGTGCACCTCGATCGTGCCGCCCGGGCCGGCGGATGCCGCCCTGAAGCCGATCTTGGTCACGCCTTGCAGGTTGTAGGGATCGAACTCGATCCAGTCGCCGTTGTTGATCGAGGTGACCGCTCGCGCACCTTCGGCGTTGGAGTCGGAGCTGATCTGGACGCCTGACTGCGTCTGGTAGAACTCGGCCTGCTTGACCTTGGGCTGCAGGACGATCTGCGTGGCGCCGGTGAGGTCCGGCACGCCCGCCGTTGGCGAGGTGTCGGTGTAGCTGGCGGTGAAGATGCCGTAGAAGTTGTCCGCGTCGGTGTGCCCGGCGGTGGTCATGGTGAAGGTTCCACTGCAGCCGGTCGCCTGGGCCAGGTTGTGGGAGTGCTGGTCGTGGCCGAGGGAGTAGCCGACCTGCACCTTCGAGCAGTCGACCGGAGTACCGTCCGGATCGGTCACGTTGACCTGCCAGTTCAGCTGGTCCCCGTCCTTGAAGGTCAGCCCGTTGGGTGGGGTGCTGAACTGTACGACCGGCGCGGTGTTGCCGACCGTGACCAGGACGGCGGAGACGCCCGTCCTGCCGCTCGGGTCAGTCACGGTGAGCCGGGCGTGGTACTGGCCGTTGGCGGTGTAGGTGTAGGCCGGGTTGGGGCTGGTGGAGTCGACGGTGCCGTCACCGTTGAAGTCCCACGCGTAGGTGAGCTGGTCGTTCTCGGGGTCGGTGGAACCGGAGCCGTTGAACTGGACGGTCAAGGGGCCCTTGCCCGAGGTGACGTCCGTGGTGATGTTGGCGGTCGGCGCCTTGTCGCCGGGCGCGTACTCGATCTTGTAGAGTCCGGCGTCCAGAGAGCCGCCGAACCAGGCGCTGCCGTAGTCCAGTACGTACAGGGATCCGTCCGGCCCGAACTCGGTGTCGATCGGCTCGACGAGGTGCGCCCAGTCGCTTCCGGTGGTCAACGTGTTGATCGCCTGGATGCTGCCCTTCGCGTCGGACTGGATCGGCTTGATCCAGTGCTTGCTGAACTCATAGGCGAAGAACTGGCCGTCGTAGCTCTGAGGGAACTTGACCTGCGAGTTCAGCTTCGGGTCGTAGTGGTACACCGGACCGGCCATGGGCGCCCCCTGCCCGCCGAGCTGCGGGAAGGCCGGGTTGCCGGCGTAGTGGTTCCAGATCCAGGCCGGTTGCGCCGGCGGCAGGTTCACCAGGCCGGTGTTGTTGGGCGAGTTGTTCACCGGGTGAGCGCAGTCGAAGGGCTGCCCGGACTGACCCGTGGCGAAGTCGTACTGCATGTAGGGCGTGTTGTTGCCGATGCAGTACGGCCAGCCGAAGTTGCCGGGTTTGGTGATCCGGTTGTACTCGATGGTGTTCTCCGGACCGCGCAGCGGATTGGCGGTGCCGGCGTCCGGTCCGTAGTCGGCCAGGTAGATCACGCCGGTCTGCTTGTCGATGCTGAACCGGAACGGGTTGCGGAAGCCCATCGCGTAGATCTCGGGACGGGTCTTGGCGGTGCCCTTCGGGAACAGGTTCCCGGACGGGACGCTGTACGTGCCGTCGCGCTTCACCTTGATCCGCAGCAGTTTGCCGCGCAGGTCGTTGGTGTTGGCTGCGGCGCGTTGCTCGTCGTAGGCGGGGTTGCGGCCCGGTCGCGAGTCGATGGGGCTGTAGCCGTCGGAGGCGAACGGGTTGGTGTCGCCTCCTGTGGCCAGCAGCAGGTTGCCTTGGGCGTCGAAGTGCATGTCGCCCGCGACGTGGCAGCACTGGCCGCGGTCAGTGGGGCCGACCTGCATGACCTTCTGCTCGCTCGACAGGTCGAACTGGCCGTTGACGAATGTGAACCTGGAGAGCTGGTTGTAGCCCTTGTAGGGGGCGAAGTCGGCGGCCGTACCCGAGTCCGGGGCGTTGGTGGTGGGGGTGTTCAGCTTCGGTGCGTAGTAGGCGTAGACCCAGTGGTTGTGCGCGAAGTCCGGGTCGAGGGCGAGGGTCTGCAGGCCGTCCTCGTCGTGGGTGTAGACCGGCAGTTTCGCCACGACGTTCGTGAGGCCGTCGAGGGTCGTGTAGTAGATGGTGCCGTCACGGGAGTCGTGCAGCACGCTGCCATCGGGCAGCACGGCGAGCCCCATGGGCTCGCCGACCTGGTCGGGTCCCTTGGCCAGGGTCACCTGCTGGAAGTCGGCCGTGGCCGCCGCGGATGCGCCGGCGGCCGGTGCGGCCTGTTTCTGTGTCTGGGCGGCAGCGGGTCCCGCTACCGCGATGCCCACGCCGAGCAGGGTACTCAGTGCGGCCGTGAGTAGCCGGGTCAATGGCTTTGCCACGTGCAATCAACCTCTCTCAGGACGGTTCGCCGGATGACTGGCCGGTTGGGCACGTCTGGCGTGAAAGGCCTCAGGGCCCGGGCGCCTGTGTCGTGCTGTGCTGACGGCTTGCCTCAGTGGGGCCCTGACGGCAGGTCGGCGTCGGCCCCGCCCCGGACTCGGGCACCGGACAGGGCCCGAGCGGGGAGGCCGGGGCGACAGAGCTCGGGTGCGTGCCTGGCAACGGTCTGGCTGGCAGCCAGCAGAGTGTCGTACGGGTCAGCCGGCGGCCGGATGGTTCGGCCCGCACGGGAAGGCGGCTGCGCCGGCCGCCATCTTGATGCCGCCGAGCAGTTGCTTCAGGAAGAGCGGCTCTGTGTAGCTGGCGATGGTGTGGCCCATGCCGGTGTACCAGGCGCGGCCGCCGTCGTACCGCTGGCACCAGGTGATGGGATGGTCCCCCATGGCGTCGGGGCCCACGTTGTACGAGGACTCGTCCATCGCGGCGAGCACCCGCACGCCGGCCGCCCGCGGATTCGTCCGGTAGTTGTACCACTCGTCGAAGCGGTTCCACTGCCGCGGCAGGCCCTTTTCGGACGGTGCCTGCTGGGTCACGTCGACCGTCGCGTTCTGCTGTGCTGGGTGGCTCTTGAAGTAGGCGCCGACCAGGCCGCCGTACCACGCCCAGTCGTAGCCGGAGTCGGCGGCCGCGTGGATGCCCACATAGCCGCCGCCGCGCTCGATGTAGCGCTGGAACGCGGCCTTCTCCGCCGGCTGGTCCACGGGGTCACCTGTCGAGGACAGGAAGACGACCGCCCGGTATTTCTTGAGGTTGGCGTCCGTGAACTGGGTGGAGTCCTCTGTGGCGTCCACCGTGAAGTGGTGCTCCTGCCCCAACTGCTCGATGGCGGCGATACCCGCCGGTATCGAGTCGTGCCGGTAGCCGGTGGTCTTGGAGAAGACCAGCACTCTGAAGGTGTCGGACCGGTGGGTCACCTGGCCGGCCTGCGCGCTGGTGGCGGCCGCCAGCGGCACCGTCAATGCCAGCGTTGCCACCGAGATGGCGATGCGTTTGCTGAGCATGAATCAACCTCCGTTGTAGTTCTGGGATTCGGCCGGCCCGATTCGTGGGGTCATCGCACAGCTGGGTGTGTTCGCTGCCCGGACGAATGACAGGCGCGTGTGGCCCTTGGCCCGGCAAGCTCGCCCGTGCCCGGTCGGCGGCTCATGGCGACGGGCGGGAACCAGGTGGCAACTGGGGGTGATGAAGCGTCATGAGCGTTGCGCGGAAGACGGGGGCTGTCAAGGGACTATCGCTGACTTCGCGTGAATAACTCTCCGATCCGCCAGTAATTTTGATGGATCATAAAAAAGTTCGGGGGATTCCGTCCGAAGCTCTGGACAGTGCTACGTGCAGCTCCTACTGTTTCGGCGCGATGAGGCGTTTGCCTCGTCGGCAGAGGTGCTGCGGGATCCCGCCCCGGCGAAGGCCCGCACACCGTCTCTCCGGTTCGTGCGCCACCCCGGTCGCTGCTCTGAGTCGAGTGCGGCCGGTCCCCCCGTCGGCCCGCCCTCGCGACGGCCCCCGCCATTTGCGTGCTCAGGCGAGCACCTCATCCCTCCCGCAGAAGGCCACGCCGCGGCCGCACCACCGATCGTCTCTCGCGACGAAGGAGTGTTCATGGGTCAGGCGCACAGACACTCCAGCCGCAGGGGATTCCTACCGGCGGCCGCGGGCGCCACCGTCGCCGTCGGCGCGGTCTCCCTGGCAGGCGCGATGCCCGCAGCCGCAGCCGGTCCCGCCACGGAAGGCGAACCGAGCACACGATCCCGTCTGACCATCCCCAAGGACGCTATCGGTATCCAGCTCTACAGCGTCCGCGACAAGGTCGCACAGCTCGGCTTCCGCCTCGTCTTCGAAGAACTCTCGCGGATGGGCTATCAGGAGGTCGAGTTCGCCGGGTACACCCAGGACACCTCCATCCTCGGCCGTCAGATAACCACTCGGGAGATCCGGCAGCTGCTCAACGACAACGGCCTACGTGCCATCGGCAGCCACGTCGGCATCGGCAACCTCCGAAACGGCCTTCAGCAAGAGCTGGACAACGCCCAGATACTCGGCATGCCACACATCGGCACCCCCAACGCGCCCTCCGACACCAGCACCGTCGCCGCCTACCGTGCCGCCGCGGACGAGTTCAACGCCTGGGGCGAGGCCGCCCACGCACGCGGCCTGAAGCTCTATCAACACAACCACTACGCCGAGTTCGCCTTCGCCGCCGACCAGCCTGAGGTGCGCCTGTACGACGTGTTTCTCAACGGCACCGACCCCCGCTACGTCTTCCTGGAGATGGACGTCTACTGGGCGTTACGTCGGCCAGTACCGCTGGCCGGGTTTCGACCCCGCCGCCTACGTGCGCCGAAACCCTTACCGCTACCCCCTGTTCCACATGAAGGACGGCGAGACGGACCCGGCCAACGCCAACGGCTACGACATCGTCGAGTTCGGCGCCGGCGACCTGCCCTACCAGCGCTACGTCCACGCGATCGGGTCTCGCGGCAGCCACCGCGGCATCTGGGAGCAGGACACAGCCCCCGGCACACAGCCCGACCCTCCCGGTTCCCTCGGTGCGGCGCAGCGCAGCTACTCCGCGCTCGCGGACCTGCTTTCCTGATCTCGGTCACTGCGCCCCGACCCCCTGCCCTGCAGGGCACACCACGACATGGTTCTGCTGACCCGCGAGACAACTTTTGATCCTTTGAGTGAAACCTGTGGACAAGGTCGGTCCTGAATCCTTAACGTCCCGTCACACAACCGTCTCAATGCTCCATAGAAGGTGAGCACATGAGCGTCCAGTACCGCCTGCTCCGCCTGCTGCGCGACCTGGGCCCGCAGTCCCGCGCCGAGCTGGCGGGCCGGCTCGAGGTGCCGCGCCCGCGGCTGCTGGCCGAGCTCGACCGTCTGGTGGAGGCGGGGCGGGTCCTGGAGGCAGGGCCGGCCGCTTCCCGCGGCGGGCGCCGCTCCACCCTCGTCGAACTGCATCCGGGCGTGCGCCTCGCCGCCGTGGACCTGGGCGCAAGTTCCGTCGACATCGAAATCACAGACGGGCGTCTGGAGCCGGTGGCTTCGTATGCCGAGCCCTGCGACATCCGCTCCGGCCCGAACAACGTCCTGGCCCGGGTCACCGAGATCCTGGGCAAGATGCGCGGCCAAGGCCACTTCACGCAACTGGACGCCATCGGCATCGGCCTCCCCGGTCCGGTGAGCTTCCGTGACGGCGTCCCGGTGTCGCCCCCGATCATGCCCGGATGGGACCGCTACCCGGTCCGCGACGTGCTGGCCCGCGAGCACGGCTGCCCCGTCGTGGTCGACAACGACGTCAACGTAATGGCCCTGGGCGAGCAGCACAGCGGTGTCGCCCACACCGTCGACAACCTGCTGTTCGTCAAGATCGGCAGCGGCATCGGCTGCGGCGTGCAGGTCCACGGACAGATCTACCGCGGCGCCGAGGGATGCGCGGGGGACATCGGCCACATCCAGGTAGAGCCCGACGGCCCCGTCTGCTCGTGCGGCAACGTCGGCTGCTTGGAGGCATTCTTCGGCGGTGTTGCGCTGGCCCGCGACGCCATGTCAGCCGCCTCCTCCGGGCAGTCACCGATGCTCGCCGAACGCTTCGCCGCAGCGGGCGCAGTCACCGCCCGCGACGTCGCCGACGGTGCGGCCGCAGGCGACGTCGTCTGCATCAACCTCATCCGGGCCGGAGGACGGCGGGTCGGCCAGGTCCTCGCCGGGCTGGTGAGCTTCATGAACCCCTCGATGATCGTCATAGGCGGGGGCCTCGCCGGTCTCGGGCACATCCTGCTCGCCGAGATCCGCAGCGTCGTCTACCAGCGATCGACGCCCCTGGCCACCGGCAACCTGCCGATCGTGATGTCCGAACTCGGCCCACGCGCCGGGGTGGCCGGTGCCGCCGTACTGGCCAGCGAACTCGCCTACCGAGGACCCTCATGACCGACTCCGCGGACACACCCGTCGACCGCCCCCGCTGCTCAGGGTCTTCAACTGTTGGGTGTTTGGCTTGAGTGGGCTGGTTGATGGTACTTCGTGTCGTCGGTGCGGATCCTCAGGATCTGCCACTGCTTCCATCCTGGTCAGTTGCGGTTTCCGTCTCCTTTGAGAGGTGCGGGTGTTCCCCGTCTCGTCCTCGTCGGATGCCGACGGTCGTGGTCTTCCCGCACTTTCCCCGGCCTTCCCGCACCCTCGGGGTGCGGGAAGGCCGTGTCCTTGTGTGATGGTCAGTGGTTAGGCCGATCGGAGTGCCGGGATGCGGCTGCTTTCGAAGATGACCGGACACGTGGGGGAAGGCGGGGTGGTGGGCATGGCCAAGCTGATGGCGACGGCCACGTGTACCGCCTTCTCCGGTGTACTGGAGGGTACGGGCGAGCGGGTCGGCCGACGAGCCCTGCTGGAACGGGTGGGTTTTCTGGCCCAGTTGAGCCGGGAGCTGACCGGCGTTCTGGTGGCCGCACGGTGGGATGAGGGTTCCCTGGACGTGCTGGCCGCCGGGGTGGACGAGCGGGGCCAAGGCCTGCCGTCCAAGGGGTGGATGGCGATGCGTCGCCTGAACTGGCCGCAGCATGTCACGGCCCCGGCGGGGGTGTATGTCCCGGACCGGGTGCGCCGGGGTGCCGAGGAGTACGCCGCGCGCACCCTGCGTCTGGCCCTGCACCGCCGCGGCATCGTGGCCGCCGTCCTGGCCACCTGGCCCGATGATCCCCCGCGGCGCACCGAGGGCGAGTGGGCGGCACTGCGGGCTGCAGTGCCCGCCGGGGTGAGCGGTGCGGAGATCCGCAGCCGCACCCGGCAGATCCGCCAGTTCGTGGCCGGGCACGGGCACCTGCCCGCCGGGCTGTGTGCCCTGGAGGGCCCGCCGCAGGTGGCCGGGCAGGTGTTGCTGGCGGCGATGGACCGCCAGCAGGTCACCCTTCAGCGGGTGGATGCGGCCACCGCCCGGTTGCGGGTCAAGCTCCCCCTGCGGGCGGCCCCGGCCACGGGCCGGGACTGGGCCTGGCACGTGATCGACATCCGGCTGCCCGGCACCATCACACCGGACGCGGTACTGCACACCCCGACCCTGCGCCCCACCCCGGCCGGGAGGATCGCCGTCGACCTGCCGCACTCCCGGCCCGTCCCGGCCACCAAGGCGAGCGGGCACAGTGTGGCACTCGGCTTCGACTGGGGCGTCAACACCCTGCTCACCGGAACCCTGGGCCGCCTGACCGGCCAGGGCCCGGCCAAGCCGGTGGTCACCGACGGACGCCCCCTGGTCTTCGACGCCACC
>NZ_SUMC01000135.1 GCF_005047355.1 Actinacidiphila oryziradicis | reverse complement strand
GATCAACGCCGGCTGCCCCGGCTTCGTCGCGACCGACCTCAACGGCTTCCGCGGCGTGCGCACCCCCGAACAGGGCGCGGCGATCGCCATCAAGCTCGCGACCCTGCCCGACGACGGCCCGACCGGCGGGTTCTTCGAGGATGCCGGCGTAGTGCCCTGGTGATGTGCGCGGCGGTCATCACCCGCCGGGTGAGGCGGGTTCGCCCGCGCGTCTCGAACAGGTTCATCGACCGTGGCGGCCGTCCCGGCCAACGCTTCGGCGCCCGGGGCAACGCTCCGCACCGCTCCGGAGGAACACTCCGGTCGGCGAAAGCTGCGGGCCTGCTGGCGTTCAACAACGCGTCGACCGGCTGACCATCTCCCTACAGAGGGCCGCGCTGTTCGTCGTCGGCCCAATCGGTAACCGGGCGCCGCCGGCAGGCACCCGATGATCCGCCGGACACGCTGCCTAGCCCCGCCCTAAAAGGCGTTGTCCAGCGTCAGGGTGAGCTCGGCGATCCGCCACCCACCGTCGGACCGGCGCAGGCCGAACGTGTAGACCCCTGTCGAGATCATCTGGATGCTCTCACCGGTGTTCCTCGTCTGCACCAGATAGGCCCGCACCTCAGCGGTGGTGGCGTCCGTCGTCGAGACCACGACATTGGCCAGGTGGTGCCGCACCCTTCCGGTCTGGACCGTGTGCCCGTCACGGACGAAGTCGAGCACCGCCGCGCGTCCGGCGACCGGGCCGAGCACTCCCTGTCCGGGCATCGTGAAGGTCCAGGTGGTGTCTTCGGTCAGGACCGCTTCCAGCTCGGGCACATTCAGCTCGTCCAGGGCGTGGGCGTACTTCGCCACCGCCTGCTGGAGTTCGGCGATCACGAGACCACCGTCAGCACGATCTTGCCTTGGAGGTGGCCCTGCGCGGCTCGCGTGTGTGCGTTGCCCGCTTCGGGCAGCGGGTAGGTGCTGTCCACCCCGACCTGGAGCTTGCCCTCGTCGAACAGGCGCCCGATCTCGGCGAGCTGGGGACCGTTGGAACGCACCTGAATGTTCGAGACTGTGATGCCCAGACTCGCCGTCTCTTCCGGGTCGTACTCGGCGAAGAACACCGGAAGCATGGTGCCGCCGCGCTTGAGCACGGTCAGAAAGCGTGAGCTGTCCGGGCCACCGACGGTGTCGATCACCAGGTCCACACCGCTGACCACGTCCGCGGCCTGCGTCCTGGTGTAGTCGATGAACTCATCGGCGCCGAGCTTGCGCAGGAACTGCTCGTGCCGGCCCGAGGCCACCGCGATTACGTGTGCCCCCTTCCATTTCGCCAGCTGCACCGCGAAGTGGCCCACTCCACCGGCGGCCCCGTTGACCAGCACGGTCATCCCTGGCGTGATCGGCACCGGCTGGTGCACCTGGCCGGTGAAAGGAGACGGCACATCGTGGCCGAGATCAACCAGGTACTGCCAGGCCGTAAGCACGGCCATCGGCGCCCCAGCCGCCTGCACGTGGTCGATACCGGCCGGCTTGTGAGCCAGGTCCGAAGCCGGCGCGGCCACGTACTCGGCGTACGTCCGGCCATCGAATCCGGGGAACCGCAGCATGCCGAAGACCTCGTCACCGACGGCGAACCCCAGCACGCCCGGAGCGACCGCCTGAACCACGCCCGACATGTCCGTTCCGGGGATCAGGGGGAACTCCAGCGCCGGCCTCATCTCGGCCGGCATGACCTTCATCCCCTCACGCAGGTACCAGTCCGGCGGGTTGATGCCCGCCGCGTGCACCCGGACGAGCACCTCGCCCGGGCCGATCTCGGGAACCGGCACCTCGTCATACTGCAAAACTTCCGGCCCGCCCGCTTCGTGGAACTGGATCGCCTTCATCGCGCCTGTCGCTTTCCTGGGGAAACGTTGCTCCTTCAGTCAAGGCCCAGGACGGCATGGCCGTCCAAGACCGGTTCGGCAACCTGATCATTCCGAAACGACATGACGCGTACGCTGGAAGGGTGAACGATCTCGGACAGGACCTGGAACTGCGGCTGGTGCGCTACTTCACCGTGGTGGCGGCGCACCAGCACTTCGGCCGGGCCGCCGCCGACTTGCACGTGGCCCAGCCGGCGCTGAGCCGCCAGATCCAACGGCTCGAGAAGTATCTCGGCGTACGGCTGCTGGACCGCATACCCCAGGGCACCCGGCTCACTCCGGCCGGCCAGAGCTTCCTCCCCCGGGCCCAAGCCCTGCTGCAGGCCGCCCGCCAGGCCGAGCTGGCCGTGCGTGAACAAGCCGAGACCCAACGAATCGCCATCGGCTACGTCGAAGACCTGGTGATCACTGCCGCCGTACGGGAACTGCGCCGTCGTTGTCCGGACGCCGAGATCGCCACCCGGTACCTGAGCTGCCGCGACGTCGGGGCGCTGTCCGACAAGCGCGTCGACGCCCTGATCGCGCGGGCCCCGCTGCCGTTCGCCGCCGACGACGTGTTCACCACCCCGCTGTACGAGGAGCCCCGGATGCTCGCGGTCCCGCGCGGCCATCCCTTGGCCGACCGCGCGTCGGTGACCGCGGAAGAACTGGCCGGCGAGGAGGCGGCGCCGTGCGCGTTCGAGACCGCGGACTGGACTTCCTACCGGATCCTCGGGGCCGGCGTGCCGCCGATCGAGAGCTACGAGGACAAGCTCGAACTCGTCGCGAGTGGCAGGGCGATCGCCGTGCTACCGGTCGGCGATCGGCGTAGCTCACTGCGTCCCGACCTCGTCACCGTCCCGATCGAGGACGCTCCCCCCAGCCAGGTCGTCCTGGTCAGCCGCAAGGGCGACCCGAATCCGATGATCAGGAATCTCCGGCTGGCTGCCAAGGCCGTCCTGAGCGCCCCGGCAGCCTGACCGGGACCAGCCGACCCGCTTGGCGCTGAACTGCACCAAGCGGTACTCACGCGCGCGGTGTTCGTCGCGCATCTGCCGGTATCGCTCGGGGTTACGTTGTGCCGGCTCAGCGTCCGACCCTATGGAACGGCGATCAAACACCCCGTCTCGACCAGGAACCGTTGCCGTATCGCGTGAGGGTGCAGGCAAGCTTCAGATCCGACCAGGTCAACACGCACGTATTGTTCAGGGTCGTCGTTGAGATGCGTTCCGGAGCGCTGCCTGTCGCGAGCGACAGCTTGGCAGCGCCTAGATCAACTTCCTAGCGTTGTTTTTGGGAGTGTCAACTTAACTTGCGATTTTAGGACGCGAAGATCGTTTAGCTCTGGGTTCCGCTGTTCCCCGGACATGGGGGCGGCCTTCGGGTGACGCTGGGTTCTCGCCAGAGATCCAGTTGCACCAGAAGGCCGTGATGGACAGTCTGCAAGATACCCCTGCCCGCGTCGAGGCGTTGTCCGATTTATCCAGATTCCGTGCGGGTCTCCATGCCTGCTTCACTCGCCGCGGGGATGCCCTGTTCGAGTTGGCGGACGCGATGCTGTGTGCGCAGGGCCCGGTGCGATCGCCGGTAGAGATGTCCTTGGAGCCGGAGTTCCGCCGTCGACACGGCTCTGTCTACGACGCCCTGGCCAAGGGCCGGATCACCGGTAGCCGCCTGCGGCGTCTGCTGGTCGGCCTGTCGGCCCCGGCCAGGGCGGCCGAGCCGCTGATGTTCGCGATCGACACCACTGCGCATCCGCGCCCCGACGCCCAGTACGCCGATGAGCGGACGATGGTGCAGGTCCGCGGCAAGGGCGGGGACCGCTGGCTGCCCGGCTGGCCCTACAGCCTGGTTGTCGGCATCCAGTGGGGCTCCTCCTCCTGGGTCGACCCCATCGAGGCACGCCGACTGCGGCCCGGCGAGGAGCACACCGACGTCACGATCGACCAGATCACCGGGCTGCTTGAAGACCTGACCGCGACCGGGAAGCAACAGCCCGCAGACCCGCCGCCGCTGGTCCTGCTCGACGCGGGCAACTACGCCACCGACCTCACCCACGCCCTGGCCGGCCATGACGTACAACTGCTGGTCCGGCTGCGTACCACCCGAGTCTTCTACCTCGCCCCCCGCCTCGGCAACCGGGCAAATGGCCGCGCCACCGCGCCACGGCACGGAGTTCTCCTGCTCCGACCCCGCCAAACGACACAGTCCCGACTTCGAACGCACCGTGGCCTCCGAGCTGTACGGCACCGTGAGCGTCCGCGCCTGGAGCGGATGCACCAAAAACTCGGCAGCATCGGCCGCTGGGCCACCTGGCCGCGCGACAAGCAGCTGCCGATCGTTCGCGGCACGGTCCTGCAGGTGGTCGTCGACCACCTGCCCGACGGCCGCAAACCACCCAAGGACCTGTGGCTCTGGCACGCCGGCCCCGTACCGGCCGACCCGGACCTGCTCTGGAAGGCCTACCTGCGCCGCTTCGACCAAGAACACTTCCACCGCTTCGCCAAGTCCTATCTCGGCCTGGCCAGCGCACACCTGAGCTCGGCGGCAGCCACCGACCGGTGGGTGTCCCTGGCCATGGGCGCCTACGCCCAACTACGCCTCGCCCGCCACCTCGTGGACGACCTGCGCCGACCCTGGCACCCACGGCCCGACCCGGGCAAGCCGCTGAGCCCCTACAAGGTCCGACTCGGCTTCCGCCGACTCCGCGCACGCATCGGCACACCCACCGACTCGCCCCAACCCACCCACCCCGGCCCCGGCCGCCCGAAAGGCTCGAAGAACCGCCCGAAATCCAAGCGACCGCCCTACCGCAGGAGCGAACCGACCACCAGCAAACACACAGAGTGACGACTAAGGCTAAAATCGCAAGCTAAGGGGCAGCTAAGGAGTGTTGTCAGCATCCCACAGAGGCGCGCCTGGGCAATCGTTGCTGTCAGCCGCACGGCTCCGCAGGAAACCTCTCCAGCCTAGTGCTGTGACCAGAAAGGTTCGCCGGGTTGGTGGTGCCTTCGGATCCTCATGGTGAAGGTGTGAGTGAAGCCAGCGCCATGGGCTGCATTGCACCGGCCGCGGCCGAGCCGAGCAGCAGTTCGGTCAGGTCATGGGGCTGCGCTTGCTCACCGGTTGGAGCCGCTGCTGCGATCCGGTCCAGCCGGAAGCCCCGGCCGGCCCGCCGTGTGCGGCACCAGGCGATGAGGTACCACCGGCCGTCGGCGGTGAGCAGTCCGGCCGGTTCCACTACGCGGTCGCTTTCGCGCCCTGCCGCATCGACGTAGGACAGCCGCAGCACCGTGTTTGTGGTGAGGGCTTGTTCCACTGCGGTGCGGACCGCGGAGTCGGTCCGTGACGGCAGCGCAACGATTCGTGCGGCGAGTTCCTGGGCCGCTGCCGAGGCGGGACCGGTCATCGAGACCACGATCTTCTGGGCTGCCGTGCGAGCCGCACCGGCAAACGGGGCGGAGGCGCTGGCCGCGGCGAGCGCGGTGGCCAACGCCGAGGCCTCATCGGCGGTGAAGCGGATCGGGGGCATGGTCATCTCCGGGTCGATCGACCAGCCCCCGCCTCGCCCGGGTGTGGTGCGCACCGGGACACCGGCCTCCATCAGCGCCTGGAGGTCGCGCTGCACCGTGCGCGTGCTGACCTCGAATCGTGCGGCGAGCGCCGCGACCGTCAGCGGCCGCCACCAGCAGAGGAAGACCGCCAGCATTACCGCGGCTCCGCTCACCCAAACCGCCGCATCAGACCAGGAAGAAGCCCGGTGACGGAGCACGGAGTTGTTGAAACCGTCGGACGACACCATCAGCATCAAGGTTGAGAACTGCGCCGCGAACTGGATCAGCCCGCGGAAGAACTGGACTTCCCCGTGACTGTTCCGCTCGTACGCAGGCAGTAGCCATGCGAGGCCGGCGATCACCACCACGGCGTCTCCCGCGAGGATCGCCCCCGAGAACAGCTGCTCCGTCGTGGCGCGCGTGCATACCAGCTCTCCTGACGCGAGGGCGTAAAGATAGGAAGCCGCCGCGAGTCCGAAGAAGCAGGGGAGCAACAGCCTCAGACCTCGTGAGGCGTGGCCGTCGCCACCCGGCGCGTTCTTCTCGCCGATCACTACGACGATTCCCGCAAAAACAAAGCCTGCCATAATGCCGCAGAAGGCACTCATCGCGCTCGCGGACGCGATCGGGTTCCAGTCAGCTGTGCCGCTTTGGCAGGTATCTGGCTTGAACGTGGACAGTTCAAGGATGGGTGTCATGGTCGCGATGGTGACAGCAGGGCACAGCTGACGCTCTGGCGTCGACACCATCGTGACCCGCGAGGTGAAGCGCAGGGGGCGCACTTGCTGGCCCCATTTCCCTCCCGCTCGCGCCCCTGGGCCCCAAAGAGCTCTTCCTTGGGCTGGAGGTCACGGCGTGGTGGTGATCGGGGCCATCGCTCAGCGGATCTCCGCGGTCAGGGCCGGGCCCATCGCGACCGCGGGCGGCGCCGGAGCTCCTTCGCAACGCCACGAGCGCCATGTCACATAAGCGAGAGCGCTGCTCTTGACAGCGGGCACAGATCACGGAGACTATTACTCTCATTAGAGAGCAGTGATCTCTCAGTGAGCGGTCGTCCGTGTCTAAGGCCGCTCTGAGCTCCGGGAGGACCGACATGACCGCCATCCACTCGCCAGCCGACACCGCCACCGGCACCCCTGGCGTGGTCACCGGCCGGCCGCTGGCCTGGCTGCGGGCCGAGGCGCTGGCCACCGGCATCGCCGGCCTCGCCATCTTCGCCGCCACCGGGCAGCCCTGGTGGCTGGTCCCGGCGCTGTTCCTGGCCCCCGACCTGTTCGCGCTCGGCTACCTCGCGGGCCCGAAGACGGGTGCCTGGCTCTATAACCTCGCGCACTCGGCGCCGCTGCCGCTGACCCTGCTCGCCGCCGGCCTCGGGTGGCACATCGCCGCGCTGACCGTGGCCGGCGCCATCGGCCTGTTCCACATCGGACTCGACCGCGTGATGAAGGCAGGCCTCAAGTACGACCACGGCTTCGCCATCACCCACCTGGGCGTGTGGGCGAAGCGCTGATGGTGAGCTCTCGCGCTAGGTCGTGTTTCGAAAGTGCTGGTCACAGCCATTCGTTGATGGCGGCGACCAGCACCGTGGCTTCGTAGCGGACGGCAAGCTTGTCGTATCTCGTGGCGACCGCGCGGTGGCGCTTGAGGCGATTGATGCCGCACTCCACCGCGTGGCGCTCCTTGTAATCGGCCATGTCGAACTTCGGCGGCCGGCCGCCGTGGGAGCCGCGCTTCTTGCGGTTCGCAATCTGGTCGCGCTTCTCCGGGATCGTGCAGCAAATCCCGCGTCGGCGCAGATGGGCGCGGTTCGCGCGGGAACCGTACGCCTTGTCCGCGCGGACCTTGTCGGGCCGGGTGCGCGGGCGTCCCGGCCCGATCCGGGGCACGCGGATGCGGCCGAGGACGACCTGGAACTGAGGGGAGTCGCCGCGCTGCCCAGCAGTGATCACCAGCGACATCGGCTTCTGGGCCTGCTCGACGGCCAGGTGGAGTTTGGTGGTCAACCCACCCCGGGAGCGTCCGAGGCCGTGGTCGACGGGCTCGGTGAAGACGCCGCCGGGTGGTTCGACCTGCAGGTCCCCTTTTCGCGGGCACCGGCCGCGTGCTGGTGAGCGCGAGCGACCGTCGAGTCCACGGAGACGTCCCAGGTGATCAGGCCCTTCGCATCGGCCTGGGCCTGGAGCTGCTCGAAGATGCGGTGCCAGGTGCCGACTCGCTGCCAGCGGCGAAACAGCCCGTACACCGTCTCCCAAGGGCCGTAGCGTTCGGGCAGGTCCCGCCACGGTATGCCGGTCCGAGTCCGAAACCGTATGCCGTTGATCAGCTGCCGCCTGGTGTGCACCGGCGGGCGGCCGGACTTGATACCCCGCGGCATAAGCGGCTCCAGCACCCCCACTGAGCGTCTGTCAGATCTCCCCGCGCCATGAAACGTGATCATCGCACGACCTTGATCCACTTCTGAAACACGCCCTAGGCCGGCCCGCCGAGGTCATGCGCAAACCAGCCGGGTGCATCCAGGCGCACGGGCAGGGCGCCAACCAGCGTGGCCAGGTGCGTCTCAAGGCTCGCGAGTTCGGCAGCAGCGGGTGAAGGGCTGGCCGAGCTTGGCCGGGCGGGTGGTGGCCGTCGCCGCGACGAAGTCCTCCTCGTCAGGGCTGAGCAGGCGGGGACGGCCTCCCGCCCACCGAGGGTCCAGACAGGCCAGCCCGATCTCGTTGAACCGGTGGATCACATCGCGCACCGTGTCCTCGTCGGCCTGCACCAGCTGGGCGATCACCGGCACGCGGTTCCCGCCGGCCGAGGCCAGCAGCATCATCGCCCGCCGGTAGCGCACCGAGCTGGCGCTGCCCCGGCGCACGATCTGCTGCAGCCGCTGCCCCTCCTGATCGGTGAGCCTGCGGACTCGAACGGGCTCTGCCACCACGCCTCCACCTGTTGGACAGCCTGTCGGCTCACATCCAACCGGCCCCGCGCCCACCAACGCGAACCACGACCCGGTGAACTATCCCGGTCAGAGCACTAGCCGCAGCGTCAGTTCCGTGGGGCTGACACGCGACTCAGCTAGTCGCCGGAACGTAGCGACTGCGGCTCGCCGCGACGACCGAGAGCCGGCGTCCAGGCTTATACGCTTCATGCCCGGTCTGAGCACATAGAAGAGCAAGCGCATACATTCAGGGGCTAATCGGAGCGTGATGGTGACGGCTGTGTGTGACGCTGTGTGAGGTTGCTGCTCTGGTGCGGTTGGATCGGGCTGTGCCTGATCTGAAGTCGCTGTCGCAGGGTGAGTTGGTCGAGTTCGCGCGCACCCAGGCGATCCGGATCGACGAGCAGGCAGTGGTGCGTCAGGATGCCCAGATCACTGTGCTGTCCACGCAACTGGCCGATCTGATGGACAAGTTCGAGCAGCAAACCGGTGAACTGGCCAAGCTGCGGCACTTCCTATCGCGCAACAGTGCCAACTCCTCGATGCCCTCCTCGAAGGACGACGATCCTGGGCGCACGCCGCCGGGCAGGCCGCAGCGGGTAGGTCGGCCCGGCGCTGTTGCCGAGGCCGTCGGGGAGTGCGAATTCTACGTCGAGTAGTCCCCTTGGCAGCCCGTCGGCAGCCGCTTCAAGCTCTCGGTGAGGTCGGTCGTCAGGGATTTCGCGGGGGAGCACCCGCAGGGTCCGGTACAGAAGCACGCCCGGATGCGGCCATCAGCGACGTAATGTCATAGACCACGGTCGCCGCTGCCAGCGAGGTCACCTCGGCGTGGTCGTAGGCGGGACTCACCTCGACGACATCGGCGGCGACCAGCAACTCACCACTCAGTCCGCGGAGTAGATGCAGCAACTCGCGCGAGGTGAACCCACCGATCTCCGGGGTCCCGGTGCCGGGGGCGAAGGCCGGGTCGAGTACATCGATGTCGATGGACAGATACACCGGCGCGTCACCGACGCGCGTACGAATCCGATCGAGCACGCCGTCGATCCCGAGCAGGTCAAGGTCACCCGCTCGCACCACCTGGAAACCGAAGTCGGTGTCGTCGGCCAGATCCTGCCGGCTGTACAGCGGCCCGCGGGTCCCCACGTGGATGGAGTGGTCGGGGATGAGCAGGCCCTCTTCGAAGGCCCGGCGGAAGACCGTTCCGTGTGTGTTCGAGGCACCGAAGTAGGTGTCCCAGGTGTCGAGGTGGGCGTCGAAGTGGACGAGGGCGACCGGGCCGTGTACGCGGTTCACGGCGCGCAACAGCGGCAGTGCCACCGTGTGGTCACCGCCGACCGTGATCAGCCTGTGTCGGTCGGAAAGCAGATCGGAAGCGTGCTGGTCGATCTGCTGCAGTGCCTCGTCGATGGAGTAGGGATTGCAAGGCACGTCCCCCGCGTCGACGACCTGCAGCCGTTCGTAGGGCGATACGTCGAGGTCGGGGTGGTACGCGGGCCGCAGGTTGCGTGAGGCCTGGCGCACCGCCGACGGACCGAACCGGGCACCCGGGCGGAAGGAGGTGCCGCCGTCGAACGGCGCGCCGAGGACGGCGATCGCATAGTCCGAAACCTCGTCGACTCGCGGCAGGCGGGCGAATGTCGAACTGCCGGCAAACCGCGGCACCACGGTGCCCGCGACCGGACCGACGATCCCTGTCGGTACGCCGTCGCTCGCGCTTGCGTCTGTCACCGCCGTCTCACTTTCATTCGCTCGTCGGGCCGGGGGGAACCGGGCGTGTCACTCGATGGTCGGCTGGGGGAAGGACCGCGGCTCCAGGTCGAGGGTGCGGACGTGCCGCGCCACCTCGCCCGCCGTGGCGATCCACACACCCAGCGATTTCATAAGCTCGATGAGCTGTTCGAGCGCCCGCAGCCGGGCAGGCCTGGAGAGAAAGCAATGGTTCGTGACTGCGAAGCAGCCGCCCCCGTCGTACATCGCGCGCAGCTCCAGTGACCACATCTCCAGCACCTTGGCGGGGCTCTCGATGAGTCCCGAGCCGAACACCTCGGGAACGTAGGCGTACTGCTCCCAGTCGTCCAACGCCCAGTGCACCGGGATCTCCACCAAGCAACGCGCGCCGGGGCGGTCGTGCTCCGCCAGGACGTACGGCACGTCGCTGTCCATGAGGCTGCTGTCGTATTCGAAGCCACGGTCAAGGAGCAGGCCCGGCGTGGCGTAAGTGGTTTCCCACATGGGTGCCCGGTAGCCCACGGGCCGCAGCCCGGTGACCCGCTCCAGCGCCTCCAGCCCGCGATCCAACATCACCGCCTCGTCCGCGGGCGACATGCCGCGCACCGCTTCGTGCAAGTACCCATGATGGGCGATCTCGTGCCCCGCATCGGCAATCCGGTGTACGAGTTCGGGGTAGCGCTCGGCGGTGTAGCCGGGTACGAAGAACGTCGCCCGCAACTCCTGCCGCTCCAGCAGCCGCAGAATCCCGGGCACTCCGGTGAGAGGTCCGTACGCCTGGTGCGACATGACCGAAAGGCGCGTGGCATTGGAGGGGTCGGCGGTGAGCGCGACGGCCTCGGCATCCAGGTCGAACCCGAGAACCGCGGCCGCCGACCGGCCTTCGGGCCAGATGACCGGGTCCGCCGGGCGGGTGGCGTCGGCATTCCGCGGCTCCGGGGGCCGCGGCTCGGCCCGCACCGGGATGGCCGGCGTAGGCGGGATTGCTGCCGGGATCGCGACAGCCCCAGGGGGGGCCGTCCGGTCGGCGTCCCGTACGAAGTCCACGAGCCGCGGCTCCTCGCCGGGCCAGTACAGTACGGTGTCGGCCGCCGGGCCCTCGGCCACCACACGGCCGTGGGCGATCACGTAGCGCGGCCGTACTTGGCGGCGCAGCACGTCGATGCCGTCGGCGGCGGGCAGTACCAAGAAGGAGGCCGGCCGGCCGACGGCGAGTCCGTAGCGCTCCCCGAGGCCCAGTACGTCCGCGGCCCGGTCAGTGATCATCCGGTGGCATTCGGTGATCTCCGCAGGGGAGGTGAGCTGGGTGGCCAGCGCCCCCACCAGGGCGACCTGGACGGGGTTGGCGGTCCCCAGCGGAAACCACGGATCCATGATGTCGTCGCTGCCGAACGCCACATTGACACCGGCGGCCAGCATCTCCTTCACCCGGGTGAGGCCCCGGCGCTTGGGGTAAGCGTCGAAGCGGCCCTGCAGATGGAGATTGATCAGGGGGTTGCATATGAGGTGCACACCGGAGCGGAGCAGCAGCCGTTGCAGCTTGTAGGCGTAGGCGGCGTTGTAGGAGCCCATGGCAGTGGTGTGGCTGGCGGTGACGCGCTCACGCAGGCCGGTGCGCAGAGCTTGGGTGGCCAGCACCTCCACGAAGCGTGACTGCTCATCATCGATCTCATCGCAGTGGACGTCCACGCGCAGCCCGTGCTCGGCGGCCAGGCGGACGGCGATCTCCACCGAGCGCACGCCGTCCTCACGGGTGTCTTCGTAGTGCGGGATGGCCCCCACCACGTCCGCGCCGAGCCGCACGGCCTCGGCCAGCAGCCTCTCCCCGTCGGGGAAGGAGCAGATGCCCTCTTGTGGGAAGGCGACGATCTGGAGGTCGATGACGTCGCGGACCATCTCGCGGACCTCGACCAGTGCCCGCAGTGCCACCATCGACGCATCGGTGACATCCACGTGGCTGCGCACATGCAGGACACCGTTGGCGACATACCACCGCAGCACCTGCAGCACCCGGCCGACCACGTCGTCGCGGGTGAGCATCGGCTTGCGCTCGGTCCAGCACGCGATGCCCTCCCAGAGGGTGCCGCTCTCGTTCCACCGCGGCTCCCCGGCCGTCAGCACCGCGTCGAGGTGGACGTGGGGTTCGACATAGGGCGCGGTGAGCAGTCCTCCCCCGGCGTCCAGCACCCTCGCCCCTTGCGGCACCGGGCTCTGGCCGGCCGTGCCGATGGCGGCGATCCGGCCCCCGGTCACCACGACATCGATCAGATCCGGCCGCCCAAGCAGCCGGCCATTGCGTATGAGCAGATCCATCAAACGGCTTCCGATACGGGGAGTACTTTCGCCGACCGCGCGCCGGCAACGTAATAGACAACGCCGGCGGCGACCGCTCCCGCCAGCCAGGACAGGTCCACGCCGCCCAGTGCCCGTGCCCCCGGACCCTGCAGCACCGCTGGCACACCGTAGGAGAACACCCACGTCGCGATCAGACCGACTGCGAAGGCGAGCACCGCGGGCCAGCGCACGTCGCCGATACGGCTGCTGCCGGGCGGCTCGAACAGCGCATCCACGTCGATGCGGCCCCGGGCGAAGACCCAGTAGTGGATGAGCATCACCGCCGCCCAGGGTGCCACCCAGGTGACCATGCCCGCCAGCCACGCGTCCAGCGTGTTCGCGAAATCCTGCTGGAAGATCAGGAACACGGTGAAGAGCGTGGCCAGCACACCCACCCCGTAGGTGAGCCTGCGGCGGTCGATCCTCCAGTCCAGGGTCTGCGCACACAGACCACAGGAGTACATGTTGAGGATGTTCGTCGCCACCGGCCCGTGCAGCACCAGCAGGATCAGCGGCACCGCCAGCGCGCCAAAGGCGCCGACCACCAGCTCGCCGGGGTCGGTCTTCTGGCTCACCGTGGCCAGCGTCGCACCCAGGACACCGAGCCACACGACCGGAATGAACTGACCCAGGATCGAGGCCCAGAACAGCTTCCTCCCCGATGTCGCACGCGGGACGAATCGGGAGTAGTCGGAGGCGTAGGCGAACCAGGTGACGCCCCAGCCGACACCGATCGCCGTCATCACGGTGCTCATCGCCGACAGTCGTGCGGTGCCCGTGAGATGCGCTCCCGCCCAGTTCCAGTGCACGCCGGTCCGGGTCCAGGCGATCACGGACATGGCCAGGACCACGACCAAGGTGACCGGCACCGTCCACCGCTCGAAGGCGGCGATCATCCGGAAACCGAACGCCGCGATGAAAACCTGCGCCGCCATCACCACCAACGCAACAACGATCTTTAGACCGGTACCGCCCGAGAAGCCGAGCTTGGCACAGAGGGCGACCACCAGATCGAGGATGATCCACGTGTTGATCGCACACCACCCAATGGCGATCAGACCCTGGATCGCCGCCGGTAGATAAGCCCCCCGCCGACCGAACGCCGCCCGGGAGAGCACCATCTGGCTCACGCCCGTGCGCTGCCCCATCAGCACGAAGAACCCGAAGACGGCCATGCCGATGAGATTGCCCACGACGAGGACGAGGACGGTGTCCGCGAGACTCAGTCCCAGGCCGATACCGAGGGCGCCGAGCACCCAGTTGATCGGTGCCAGATTAGCGCCCGCCCAGATCCAGAACTGATGGGCGACGGTCGAAGTCCGCGCATCGTCCGGTATGGGGAGCAACTGGTGCTCGACGGTCTCTGCGGAGACGACCGTCTGCGGAGTGGCCGTTTCGGCTGAACTGTTCATGTGTCCTCAGAGTGGGCGGATGGTTGAAAGTACCTGGAGTGGACTGTGCCACTCACGACCCGGTCGAAACAGTGGATAACTTGGTAAAAATCCTCTACTGCCCCGAAAACACCTCATCTCTTGGATGCGACCGCCCACCGGGCGGGACGGACCGATCGCGCTGTCCCGCACGTGCTTGCCACAGCAGTGCGGGCCAGGCGGCATGCGGCACCGCCCGTGCGCACCGTTGCCGACGGCTGCAAGGAGCACAACGGTGCTCTGAGGCCGGCTATCCGCGAGGCGGCACAGACCCGCAGAGTCCGCCCCTCCAGCAGGGCAGAGTCCGAGCGAAAGCAAGAACAGCCGAGTCATTCATCCGCGAGTGACCTTGCGTGCCGACCAAGGTCGGTTCCTGTCGCCCGACAGAAATTACCTACCGCATGTTTCCTCCACATGACGCCGCGGTCACACAGAGGTTAGACGGCGGTCGCCCGAGCTGGTGCAGGGCTCCGCCGTATTTCAGGCAGTGCCTGTGTGGTCACGTGACGCTGAGGGTGAGTCGGCCGGCGGTACGCTCGCGGCGCTCGCGGGGCTCGCGGGGCTGACCAAGGGAGCCGCGTCGGCCGTGGTGGGGTGGTACCCGGTGACCGATCTGACGACGCGCGACTCGGACCGCGCGGACACGCCCGAAGCCCTGCTGCTGGGCGGGGCGCCCGCCGCCCTCCCCGAGCTCGCCGCACAGGCCAGCGCGGTGGCCCAGGTCTCGGCAGCCGCGCATCCCTTCCTGCTGGTGTGCACGGACTGGACGACACGGCGGTGCCCTTCGCACGGAGCGAGCGCCTCCATCAGCGGCTGACCGAAGCCAGCGTCTCCTCGACCTGCCTGCCGGTGGCGGGTGCCGATCACTGCTTCACGGGATATACGGACATTCCCAGCCTGATCCGGGAATCGGTGGCCTACCTCAGCCGCGAACTCGGCCGCTGACCGGTCCGGGTCGCGGCGTCCCCGGACCGGGTAGCGCGCGGCCGGAAGATCACCTGGCGGTTGACCGCCCGCCGTACCGGACGTGCCGACGGCGCGGTGCCCACTGGGGCGACCCGTGGGGTGGCCAGGGCCGCCGGGCCCCCGGCAACGGACGACGGATCAATTACCGGGTCAACCATTCGAGCCGAGCCTGTCCCGCGTGAAAATCCCGGTTCGGGCTGTTGACCAGGTCGTTTGTACCGGTGCGGTGAGGCTGCTTGCTGGCACTCATTGATGAGGCCGCCGAGTAGTCGGGAGCGGCGGACGCGGCCTCCCCATGGGATGGCGGGTGCCCTCCGGCCGCTCTCCACGGCGTGGGGAGGTCGTTGGTGGAGGGATTGGTGGGGGCGGTGCCGGTGGTAGTGGTCGGTGTAGGCGTCCAGGACGACGTGTAGGTGCCGCTCGTTCATGATCAGGATCCGGCCGGTGCACTCGCGGCGGGCGGCGCCGACCCAGCGTTCCGCGAAGGCGTTCGCCTTCGGCGATCTCGGCGGTGAGAGAAGGACCTGCACGCCCGCGCCGGCGAGGACGGCGTCGGCGAACTTCCCGTCCCGGTCGCGCAGGAAGAACCCGAAGCGGTCCAGGCGGTCTTCGAGGTCCATCATCAAGTTCCGCACTTGCCGCGTCACCCAATCCTGGTTCGGGTGCGCGGTGATGCCGAGGATGTGCACCCGGCGCGCCTCGACCTCCATGACGAACAGCACATACAGGCGCCCGCGGAACGCGGTATCCACATGGGAAAAGTCGCAGGCAGGCAGCCCAGACGCCCGGGCCCGCAGGAAGCAGGCCCAGGTGCCGCGCGCCCCCTGGCGCGCGGGCGGGATGTCGCCCTGCCGCAGTATTGCCCGGACGGTGGCGGCGGAGACGGTAATGCCCAACCGGGCCAGCTCCCCCGGCATGGTGAAGTTCCTCTTCGGCCGCCTCCTCCTGCCGCTCTCCCAGTCCCCGGAGCAGGGCGCGCTGCCCACGCTCTACGCGGCGACCGTCGCGGACGTGCGGGGCGGGCAGTTCGTCGGGCCCGACGGCATGGCCGAGCTGCGCGGCGCGCCGAAGCTGGTGGAGCTGGCCCCGAGGGCCGCCGACGCCGAGACCGGCCGCCGCCTGTGGGAGCTGTCGGAGGAGCTGACCGCCGTACGGTACGCGTTCCGCGCCGCCGCCTGACCCACCGGAGAGGCACGCAGGTGACCGTGAACATCACCGAGGTGCGGGGTCGAACCGTCCGAAGGATGGAACGTGACGTCCGCCATATCCTGCCGGGCTGCCATGGCAGCGCCGGGTGCCACCTCCGGGCCTTTGTCCGGACCCAACGGCGGCGTGGCTGAAAGTACTGGTCTCGACCAGTGCCGCCCCGGGCCTTCGCCGGGGCTGCGGGCCCTCAACTGGCCGATTGCGAACTCCGCCAGTTTCTGCAGTATTTCGGTCCTGCCACTGCCCACGGTGCCGTCCAAGGCGGTGACGCTTCCGTACCCATGCAGGGAACGGCAGAGGGCGTCGCAGAGTCGAGCGAATTCTTGCTGGTGGCCGAAGACCGTCGGCCTGGAGACTTCATGCGCGAGGCGCAAGGGGACGTGAGCATGCACTCTCCTGGAGCACTACGCACCGACGGCGCGCCGCGCTGCGCCCTGTCCGTGCGGGAAGACCGGAACGAGGTACCTCAGGGCGTCGTTCACTCTAGGCCACGACGCACACAACCGGGACTGCCGCCCTGGGGGGCGCGACGGTACGGACGAGGTCAGTGACACAGGGAACTGGCGTACCACAGAAGGTCGATGTCCAGCCTGGCCACGAGTCGGAGTTCAGCGACACGACCGCTGTGCACTCGCTCCGTGACCATCTCCATCCGCGAGACCTCTTGGCCGAACAGTCTGCTGGCACACATCCACGTCACCAGGCACAATCGAACGCTGCCCCGTAGGCAAGAGACTGCTCCGCTGATCGGAACTCGCCATCCGAACTCTCAACTATTCAACAATCGGCACGCCTGGTCTGCTCCGTCAATCGCCGCAGCTCCCCGGGGCCGGGCGGTGCCCCGTGCGAGTCCCGTCCGTCCCATCACCCACTCCTGCGAGTGACAGCTGCGGGAATTTCTTGCACTTCGGGGCGAATTACGCCTTCATTGGATGGTCCGGCAGGATTACGGTGCCGCGCACAGGGCGGCGACGGCACAGCAGACGGAACAGAAGGGTGGTGCCGTGTCGGCAGCACTGGACGACGAGACCCGCGGCATGCTCGACGGGAAGAGCTTCGCCACCGTGGCGACACTGAACCGGGACGGCGCACCGCACACCTCGCTGGTGTGGGTCGCGCGCGACGGGGGCACGGTGCTGTTCTCCACCACCGCACAACGGCTGAAGGCACGGAACCTGGCCCGGGACCCCCGGATCAGTCTCACCGTCTTCAACCCCGCGAGCCCGTACCGCTCAATCGACATCCTGGGCACCGTCGAACTGGTCGATGACCCGGCCAAGTCCCTGCCGCGGGAACTGGCACTAACGACGTCGTGCGCGGTAGCTGAGACCCCGGTCTGAGCATGCAAACGGCCGTGCGAGACGATCATGATTGTGACGTCAAGAGGGGCCCGCACGGCCTTGAGCCATCGTATCTGCACCGGGATCC
>NZ_SUMC01000134.1 GCF_005047355.1 Actinacidiphila oryziradicis | reverse complement strand
TTGCTCACCAGATTGGTGCCCTGATTCTTGCAGCGGATACGACGTAGACACTCGCATCCTCGCAGGTCAGCGGCACCATTCTGCTATCGGGGCGTCAGATCACCCAATTCCGCTGAATATCCAGGGTTAGCAGACCCAGGGCCACAGAGCCCTCAGCCCAGACGGTCTCGCCAGCGATCGTGGACCTGTGGTGGCGGCGGTCGGCACCGGGAGAGCCATAGCTGACCCCTGGGCCTTGAGCTCCTGGACAAGAGTTGGCCCGCGGTGCCGTCCACCGCCACCACAGGACAGAAGAAGCAGAACGCCCGGCAGGTCCTGGCGTCCGGCACCCCACGGCATTACCGATCCGATGATCGGATCGTTGGTGTTCGTGGTTCGAGCCCCTCGCGGGGGACACCTCTCAACTCACCGGGAGCCGCCGAGCTCTTGCGAAGACCGAGGACCCCGCGGGCAGCTGGGGTCACGAACGGCTAATCGGATGACGGGCCGTCAGAGCCCTTCCATTAGGGAGTCGCGTGCCCCGCACGGTTGTGACCAGAAGCAACACACACCACAGACGGAAGGATGTGAGGCAAGCCCATGAGGGTGTTCTGCGGAATCGACTGGGCCAGCGACCACCACGACATCGCCCTGGTCGACACCGAGGGCAAGCTCCTGGCCCGAGCCAGGATCGACGACGACGCGCCCGGCCTCCAGCAACTGCTCGACCTGCTGGCCGACCACGGGGACAGCCCCGAGGCCCGCATACCAGTGGCGATCGAGACCTCCCGGGGCCTGCTGGTGGCCTGCCTCCGAGCCACCGACCGACCCGTCTACGCGATCAACCCGATGGCCGCGGCCCGCTACCGCGAACGCCACACCGTCACGCGCAAGAAGTCCGACCACCTCGATGCGATGGTGCTCGCCAACATCCTGCGCACGGACGCCACCGCCCACCGCACCCTGCCCGCGGACAGTGAACTCGCTCAGGCCGTCGCCGTCCTCGCCCGCGCCCAGCAGGACGCGGTCTGGGACCGCACCCAGGCAGGCAACAAACTCCGCTCCCACCTGCGCGAATACTTTCCCGGCTACCTCGCAGCCGTCCAACCGATCCTCGGCGGACTGTGCTCACCCCTGGCCCGCGTCCTGCTGGCCGCCGCGCCCACCCCCGGCCAGGCCGCCCGGCTCACCAAAGTACAGATGCGGGCCATCTTGAAGAAAGCCGGTCGCAAGCGCGGCATCGAGGCCGAGGCCGAGCGCCTGCACACCGCCCTGCGCGTCCCGCAGATGCGCCACCTCCCGCTGGTCGAGGAGGCGATGGGCCGCCAGACCCTCACCCTGGTGCGCAAGCTGGACACCGCCTGCACCAGCGCGGACGAACTCGCCGAAGCGTCCGCGGAGTCTTTTGACAAGCACTTGGACGCCGAGATCATCACCAGCTTTCCAGGCCTCGGGTCACTCACCGGCGCCCGGGTGCTCGCCGAGATCGGCGACGACCGATCCCGCTTCGCCGACGCCAAAGCCCTCAAGGCATACGCCGGAGCCGCACCGGTCACCCGGGCGTCCGGCAAGAGCCTGTCCGTCATGGTCCGCCGCGTCAAGAACCAGCGACTCGCCGCCGCCGGCTACGTCTGGGCCTTCGCCTCCCTGACCGCCTCACCCGGCGCCAGAGCCCACTACGACCGCCGACGCGCCGACGGCGACCGCCACACCTCCGCCCAACGCAATCTCTTCAACCGCATGCTCGGCTGCCTCCACCACTGCCTCACCAAGCGCGTCGGCTACGACGAAACGGTCGCCTTCCCCACCCGGCCCGAACCCGTTCTCGCCGTCGCAGCTTGACTTCTTAACCGCATCGGATGTCTCGGCACGCTGATGCTGCACCGCAGGCTGGTGCGCGACTACGAGTCCAGCCCGCTGTCCTCCGAATCGCGCGTGTACTGGGCGATGAGCGCCAACATGGTCCGCCGTCTGACCGGCACCCGGACCCCGACCTGGCGTGGCGCATAGGAGAGTGGGCAGATGCCGGGATCGACGCTGGAGAAGATCACTGAACGCGAGCAGGCTGTGGCGGCCGAAGCCGACCGGACGCGCACCGAGATGGAGCAACTCACTGGCCGCCTGGGCGAGTTAGAGGGCGAACTGGCCGACCTCGCCACCGCCCGCAAGGTCGTCCTCGCCCTGGAGCAGGTCGAGGACGGGACCACACTGAGCCCGAACATGCCCGACAACCCCGCCTACCAGCACATCCTCGCCGCACTCGGCGACGCCGGGACTCCCCGGCGCGCCCGCGACCTGTGCCGGGCCCTGGACCTCGGCATCGAGCCCAAGCACATCGAGGGCATGCGCGCCAAGCTCAAGCGCCTGGTCGGCCACGGCCTGGTCACCGAGACAGAGCCGGGCCTGTTCACTCTGCACCACCAGTGACCTCACTCCGCACCGCTGATCAGCAAGCCTGACCCCGACTCAAAGACGAATCGGACAGAGACTCACATCCCGCCCTCTGAGAGCATTCCGGATCCCCAACAGTGGAACCGGTGGACGAGTAGGTATCCCCACAGCCTGGCCCGGGATCTGGTCAAGGCCGACTACACCCTCAGACGTGAGCCGAGGGGACGTGACGCGGGCCTGTCGCGCGGAGAACGCGTCTGGAGAGCGTGGCGGAACACTTGGCGCGGCGTCATGCGTCGTCCGGGGCGGTCGCCGTTCGACAGGGTTGCAGATGTCAACAAGAGAATCACCAGCCTGCCGAAGGCCGAACGAGAGGTCTTCGAAGACGCCGTTCTCCAGCTTGTGAGGACCAAAGACAAGATCCGCAAAGCATACGAGAACTCTCCCGCGAGTGTGCCGTACGTCACGACGTATGCGGGCAATGCGTACGAGCGCGAGCTCTCGCGGGAGAGTACCTCGGAATCCGACGTTGCGAAAAGGGAGCAGGCCAAGCCGGAAGCGTCAAGGCCCGAGCCTGCCAGGCCCGAAGTTCCGAAGGACGATTCCGCGCTACATGCTCTGCCGGACTTCGGGCCGGATCTGCCGAACGGCCAAACACTGTGGGACGCGGCGAAGGCGAACCTGGCACTCCAAGAGCAGGCCACGGCCACCATCGTGGCCGCCGACGCACAGCAGTTCGCGGCCTTCCGACAAGGCTGGGAGCGCCCGGCCACAACACCGGAGTCCGCGGAGGGTCGCACCACGGCCGCGTTCCGAACCCTCCGTGGCAACGAGACCTACAACGCCCAGGGTTTCAACGCGGACGAGCGGCTGCCACGGGCGAGTACCACGGCGGACAGCCCTACGACGCCCGGTGACGCGTCGCCCGACACGACCGGGGGGCCTGGTGTGACGCTGCCGCCGGACCGCCGGGTATGGGCAGGGAGCGAGACGGTACGCGTCGTGAGCCGGGCCGAGGAAGTACGCGTCGTGGGCCGGGCCGAGGACGCGTCGCACGGACTTCTCGCGTCAGGCCGCGTCAGGAGACCAGGGCGGTGCCCAGGTCCTCCGTCGCGAGATAGGGGTTGAGCAAGGGGTGGCGGCTGCCCACCGCGATGTCCCGCCAGTAGCGCTGCAGGGCGTTCGTGGTGCGGAAACCACTGGCGCCGTGCAGGTCGAGCAGTCGCTCGACGGCTTCCTGGCAGTCGCTCGCGGCGCCCGTCAAACTCATCTGCAGTCGTGCGCGGTCGAGTTCGGTGAGGTCGGCCCGCGAGCTGTCATGGGCGACGGCAAGCATGGTCTGCTCGGCCCGGTCCACGAGCCGCGCGGCCTCGGCGAGCCAGTGCCGTGCGCCGGGGGACTCGCCCATGCGGGCGTAGCCTGTCATGAAGGGCTTGCGAGCGGACGCGAACATGTCCTCGACCACGTTCAGCGCGCCCTGCGTCGCTCCGACCACCGTTGCCAGTGTGCACACGGCGAAGAACAGCCGGTCCTGCGGTTGCGGCGGGGCCGCGGGCGCGGTCTGGCGTGTCGGCACCAGGAGGCCGTCGGCGACAAGGCGCTGACTTCCCGTGCCGCGCATACCGGCCATGTGCCAGTTCTGTTCGACGGTCAGGTCCGCGACGGGAACCACCATGACGTGGTACGCACCATCGATCATCAGCGCGAGCTGTGCCCAGTCGGCGTCCTCGCAGCCGGAGACGGAGTCCCACCGGCCGGTGACACGCACTCCGCCCGCCTCGCGGACGCCCTGAGCCGTGGGAGATCCGCTGCCGCAGGCAAGCGCGTCAGGATCGGCGAAATACTCCTTCTGTATCGGTTCGTCAAAACTCTGGGCGAAGAAAGTCTTGGCGGTGGCGCACGTGCCGGCGATCCACGCGGCGGACGGACAGGCCCGGCCGATCTCTGTCAGCCGGATGGCGCTCGCCGACGCGTCGGCCCAGGCGCCGCCGTACTGGACGGGCGTGCGCAGAGCCAGTGCTCCGCTGCCCCGCAGTGCCCCGACGCTCGCCGCTGCCAGGCGGTCCTGCCGCTCGGTCAGCTCCGCGTGTGCGAGCAGGACCTGCTCGTGCTCATTGCTCGCTGTTGCATTGGTCATCACATTGCCGAGCCAACCAGCGGCCCCGCCGGGCGGCCATGGCCGCATGATGCGCCGGCATACGAATCTGTGCGCCGATGGCTGTTAACCTTCTTTCGTGGACATCCTGAGCGAGATGATCGGCAGTATTCGGCTCGGACGTGCCCGCGCTCGCCGCATCAAGGAGACAGGTTCCTGGGGCATGCGCTGGGATGCCTTCGCCGGTAGCGGCTTCCACGTCGTACTGCACGGCCGGGGCTGGCTCATCACCGCGGACGATCCGCCCCGCGCCCTCGGCCAGGGGGATGTCGTACTCGCTCCGTCCGGCGCCAGGCACGGGCTGAGCCACGTTCCCCGCGCACTCGACGATCTGCCTCCCGGCGACATGAGCGGAAAACCGCAACCCGACGGTCACGCCGACTTCGAGTTCTTGTGCGGGGCCTACCATCTCGAACACGGGCAGGTGCACGAGTACCTGCTCTCGCTCCCCGACTTCATCGTGGCTTCACCCGACGACGGGGACCCCGAGCTGGCGTCGCTGGTCGACCTGCTCATCGCGGACCTGTCCCAGGCCGGTCCGGGCACGGAGGCGACCCGCTCGGCACTGCTGGACCTGCTGCTGGTGCACGTACTGCGCGGATGGCTGCGCACTCACCCCGGCCCGGACTGGCCGCTCGTCAGAGATCCGGCCGTCGTCGCGGCACTGCGGCACATCCATCGCGAGCCGCACAGACCCTGGACGGTCTCTCAACTCAGCGCCGTCGTAGGCATGTCACGCACCGCGTTCACGCGCCATTTCACCGGGCGCATGGGCAAACCGCCCCGGGTCTACCTGACCGGAGTGCGGTTGTCCCAGGGCGCCCGACTGCTACGCGAGACCGACGCCCCATTGGCGGTCATCGCACGTCAGATCGGGTACTCGACGGAATTCGCGTTCGGCACTGCCTTCCGACGGGAGTACGGCATCTCCCCCGGCCGCTTCCGGGACGGTGCGCGGACCGCGCCCGTGGTGCGGAACGACCGTCACGGGCAGAGCGGGTCCACCACGACCACCAGCGGCTTCACGGTGAGATGAAGGCACAACGCCGGGTCTTCCCTGCTGTCGCGCGTCGGGCCGTCGTGGGGTCTTGAGCGCGCCGCCGACCACCACCCAGTTGGAGCCGACCGCGCTTGGCATGGTCGGCGACGCCAGCAGCAGCACCGCGCGAGCGATCTCGGCCAGGTCGATCAGTGCACCGGTCACCATGTCGGAATGCTGAGGCAACATCGCCAACAGCGCGTCCTGGTCGAGCCCCGTGCGCGCCGCCAGTTCAACACCGAGTCTGTCCTCGCTCGTCCACACCGGGGTCCTCGCGGCGGCCGGGGTGACGACGTTGACCCGTACCCCCGATTCCGCGACCAGCTCGGCCAGACCGCGGAAGACCTCCCGCAGCCCCGGCCATGCCTTGCCGCCCTCGGCGATGAAGCCGTTGGTGGCGTCGATGAGGACGAGGGGTTCACTCCCGCGCGGACATACTGGTCGAGCAGCCGTGCCTGAACCCGTAGTCGGCGAAGGTTTGTTGTTGAGGGGCGAGCGCGCCCGCCCCCAGGCTGCTGCTACGTCAGGGCGGCGCGTCAGGCGCGAAGGCAGAAGGGGTGGCCGGCCGGGTCGCGGAGGACGCGGGAGCGTTCCGGGCTGGGCTGGTGGTGTTCCGGACCAGTACAGCGGCTTCAACCACATCGTCATCCCCGGCACCCGCCGCGACAGCCTCTACCTGCTCGACGGCATCCTCGACCAGCCGACCTCGCTGGACCCCACCGAGATCGCCACGGACACCGCAGGCGCCTCCGAAATGATCTTCGGGCTGTTCCGGCTCCTCGGCTACCAGTCCTCCCCGCGCCTGGCGGACGCCGGACACACCCTGCTCCACCGCGCCGACCCAGCGGCCGACTACGGCCCGCTCAACCCACTGACCACCGGCCTGCTGACTCGCTACGCCGCGTCGGCGTGATCGCGGCCGGCAAGGGTCGCCATCTCCAGCAGGCCGGCTTCGAGGCCGACGCGCGGCCGGTAGCCGAGGACGTTGCGGGCGGCGCTGATGTCATAGACGCGGTCGCGGCCCAGGAAGGCGACCAGCCAGTTGGTGAGCGGTGGTGGAGTACGCCTGCGCAGGAGGCGGGCGCCGAGATCCATGAGGGCCACGATCGGCGCGACGACAGGCAACGGGATGCTCCGGCTGGCAGAGATGTCGACACCCTGGGTCGCCAGCAGCGGGGTGAAGAAATCGCAGACCGCCATGGAGGTCCCGTCCGTGACGTAGTAGGGGACGCCGTGGTGGCCTTGGGTGAGAGCGAGCAGGACGGAGTCGGCGAGGTTGTCGACATGGATGAAGTCCACAATGTGGCGGCCGCCATCGATCCACAGGAAACGCCCCTTGGCTGCGTCGGCGGCCGTTTCGGCGATGTTCATCCCCGCGCCCCAGACGAAGGGTGGCCGCAGGATCACCAAGGTCGTACTCTGCGACGCGGCAGTGCGCAACGCGTACTCGGTAGCCAGCTTGACCTTGCAGTACGCGATGACAGGGGTGCCGTTGTCGGTGTTCTCGTCGACCACGGTGGCGCGTTGAGTACCGGTGGACACGCCGGCGGCGCTGATGAGCACGAACCGGGGCACCTTCGCCGCGACCGCGGCCGCGTGCAGGGCGACGGACGGGTCGTGGTTGTCGGCACGGAAACCCGCGTTGTCGCCCCAGAACTCCATGCGGGCCGCGGCATGCACGACAGCGTCGACATCGTGCAGGAGCTCCAGCCAGGCCGGGGGCTCGGCCTCCTTGCCCCCCTTGGTGAGCTCGACCAGGTCGCCCCGCACCGGCTGGGCTCCCGCGTCGGTCACCTTCCGCGCACTGGAGGTGGAGCGGGCGAGGGCGAGGACGGTGTGACCCTCGGAGCGCAGTTGGCGAATCAGGCGCTGCCCGACGAAGCCGCTTCCGCCGGTTAGGAAGACACGCATGGATGACACCTCATGACTGATCGTGGGGATTCGGCGAAGGCGCGTGGACGCGAGCTGCGGTCGCAGGGCGCCCCCAGCTCACCCGAGACCTATGGCAAGACCGAACGTTCTGCACCCACAGGCTGGCAAGGGTCGTGCACCTTGTCAAGACCGAACGTTCTACTCCATCTTTGGGGTACGGTTGACTCTCACCAAGTCCCGCAGGCAGGAAGGCCTTCTGCATGTCCATGCCACCTCCGTCCTCGGTCCTCTCACTGGATCTGAACGACGACCCGTCCACCACCTTGGAGGCCACGACCTGGGCGCTTGCGGCGCTGATCGCCACCTTGAACGACGTCGCCACGAAGCCGTCGGCCGAGGTTCTGGGGGCCAACCCGCAGCGCACTGCCGTGCTGGAGGCGGTCGGGCTGATCCGGCGGGACGGGGACACCCTGACTCTGCACCCGTCGTACCGGTACCCCGACGGCCCGACGAACCGCAGCGCGGCGCAGGCGCGTCTGAGTTCGCTGCGTCAGGCGGTGGCGGCGGCCACCGGAGACCAGGGCGAAACCGGCGGCTGGGCGGGCCAGGACGACGAGGTGCTGCGCAACCAGGGCCGCGCGTCCGCGGGCACCGGCCGCGCCATCGCCGGAAAGGTGATCCCCGCCCTGCCCGGTCTCGCGCAGCGGCTGGACGTACAGGGCAGCCGCATCCTGGACGTCGGCACCGGCATCGCCGCTCTGGCGTTGGCCCTGGCGGAGGCGTTCCCCCGCGCCGAGGTCGTCGGCGTCGACGTCATGGAACGCGTGCTGGGACTGGCGCGCGAGGAACTGGCCGCCGCCGGCACCGAGGCGGCCGGCCGCGTGACCCTGCGCCACGCCGACGTCGTGGACGTGGCGGAGCAAGCCGCCTACGACATGGTCTGGCTGCCCGCCCCCTTCCTGTCGGAGGCTGCCCTGACCCAGGCTCTGCCGCGGCTGATCGAGGCTCTGAAGCCGGGCGCCTGGATCGTCGTGGGCACCAACCCGGCGGCCCCCGACCCTCTGCGCCAAGCCGTCGCCGGCTGGCACGCCGTACGCAACGGCGGCAACGCCTACGATGCGGACCGGATGACGAAGACGCTCACCGCGTACGGGCTGCGGGACGAACGGGCATTCCCCACGGTGCCGGGCGGGCCCGTACTGGTCGCGGCGCGGCGCGACTGAAGGCAATGGTGCCGCGGGAGACGGCGCGCGGTCCCCGGGCGCCAGCGCCCGGAACAGGGCCGGACTCAGCGCCGCGTAGAAGCCGGACAGACCCCAGACCACGAAGATCACGGGCGCGCAGGCGATGAAGGCGGCGCGGGCGTACGGGGGCACGGCGATACGCGGCTTGAGCGACAGCGCCGGGATCGGCCGCCTGCCTGTGTCCGGGAGCAGGCGCAGGACCAGGACACCTTGTACCAGGAGTATCGAGCCCAGGACGAGGTAGATCGTGCGCGTGGGGCCGGGGGCGAACTGGATGAGGAAGCCGCTCAGCAGCGCCCCGATCCCGCTGCCGGTGCCTGCTGACGCGGCGCTCGCGATCGGGCCGCACTCCTTGTCGGACTCGATCATGAGGGCCGACAAGGTCCCGAACGTGGCACCTGAGGCCAGCCCCTGCAACGCCCTGCCGATGAAGATCGGCGCGAACGATCCGGCGAGAGCGAACAGGGCGAGGGCGATCACCTGGCCGCCGATGGAGGTGAGCAGTACCGCTCGGCGCCCGAAACGCTCGGGCAGCCTGTCGAGCCACAGCAGCCCGCCGATGACCGCCACCGCGTAGGTGGCGAACGCGATCGTCCCGGTCAGCGCGCTGGCATGCCACGCCGACTCGTACGTCTCGTACAGCGGGCTCGGCGCGTTCGCACTCGCGAGAAAGAGCACGACGATCGAGCTCGCGAGCACGAGCGTGCCCGTGCCACCAGGTACGTCCTGTCCGCCCCGGCGGGACGGACGGACTTCAAGCGACGTGGCCGCACCGACGCTGCGGGATACCGACTGCCCCTCCTCCACCAGACAGACCGGTGGGCGGGTTCTCTTCCGGAGTGCGCCGGACCCACTGCGTGGCCATGTCAGGCCATGTCAGGCCAGGATGATCGGGCACAGCGGTGCGACCTGGGCACTGACCGCAGGCAACGGACCGCAGGCGACGGCGGGGTGGTTCCTGTCAGAAGATCGCCAGCGGATTGACGGGGACGCCGGTCAATCCGTGGATGCGCGGGGGCGCCACCGTGAGCAGGAAGGCGTAACGGTTCAACTCCGCGCATACGATGGCCAGTTCCTCCAATTCCGCGACGTCGATCAGGGGCATGCCTAGCCGTGGCAGAGCGACGCGGTGCAGCGGTCCGGGCATGGCGGGGTCCAGCGGCGGGTGGGCGTCGCCGAGGTCGCCCGCGTACAGGGACACTCCGCGCCGGTGCATCCACCGCACCGCGTCCAAGCTGATGCCCGGCATCGGCCTGGCGGGATCGATGGCGTACACCCACCCGCAGCGCACCACCAGGGCGTCCCCAGACTCCAGCCGCACGCCCTGGCGGGCCTCGGCCGCCTCGAAGTCTGCCGGGGTGATCGGGTGCCCTGCGGGCAGCGGGCCCTCGAAGGCCAGGTCGAGCAGGACTCCCCGGGTGGCGATCCCGGCGGCGAAGGCCGCCGTGGAACCGTGCCGCACGCCGGCCGGTGTCACGCTCTCCGCGAGGGGGCGCCCCGGGTAGACCTGGCCGTCCAGGATCTGGTGCCCCAGGGCGTCAAGGTGGGTCGAGCGCGCATGATGGTTGGTCACCAGCATCATGTCCGCCGTCGCGGGTGCGCCTCCGGTGTACTGCATCAGATGCTGGACCGGCGACACTTCACGGGTGGTGGGCGCGAAGGGCCCGCTGGCGAGCGGCTCCGGCCGGATCGGCTGGGCCAGCGAGACCGCTCGTCCGGTACGGGCCTCCGCGGCGCCCCTGGCCCTCGCCTCCTCTGTGATCAGGTTGAGTGTGCCCAGCTCGTCGTCGGCACCCCACCGGCCCCAATTGCTTGGTATCTCCTGCTCGTTGGCCGATCCGGGGACGTCGTTCTTCAATTCCGTACTCCTGAGGTGAACCTGGTGGAAAGGGTCGGCCGCCCCTCCCGTGGGCGCGCCGCGACTCCGTCGCCCACAACCGCCGCGGACGGGCAGCGGCCTCGCCTGCCAGGAGAATGGCAGAGAACGTTCTTTCTCTTTTATTCGAGAAGGCATTTTACCCGGGGCGCGCTCCCAAAGCAACGGTTGCGGTGTGTGATGATGCCGGACGGCGAGATGGTGACTCGGCGTCAGACATGAGTGAAGCCCCTGGTAGGAACGGGTCTGCGAAGATCACGTTCCGCACAACCAGAGGCTCCACGTGACGTCCAGTATCACCTACACCGCCGTGCTCGATGTCCGCAGGGCGACCGCCGAGCATCTCGCGAAGCTGCTGAGCGAACACCGCGAGCGGCTCGGGACCCGCAAGGGCACCCGGGCGCTGGGCGTCTTCAAACAGGCGGTGCTCGTGCTGCGCTGGTTCGTCGACGGTACCCGGCTGGCCCAACTCGCCCGGGACAACGGCATCTCGTACCGACCGCCTACCGCTACCTGCACGAAGGGCTGACGGTGCTCGCCGACCACGCGCCCGATCTGTCCACCGCGCTGGAGAGGGCGGCGGCGGCCGGGTACACCCACCTCAACCTGGACGGCACGGTCATCCGCACCGACCGCGTGGCCGCCGCCGGCCCCAACGGCGCGGACCTGTGGTGGTCGGGCAAGCACAAGCACCACGGAGGAAACGTGCAGGTCATCGCCGCCCCGGACGGCTGGCCCCTCTGGGTCTCCCCGGTCCGCCCGGGCCGCGAGCACGACACCACCTGCGCACGGGCCCACGGACTGGTCGACGCCCTGAACCGGCTCGCCGCAACCCTGGACGTCCCCACCCTGACCGACCTCGGCTACGAGAACGCCGGGCCCGGCTTCCGCCACCCGGTCAAGAAGCCCAAAGGCGGTGAACTCGCCGAGCCCAACCAGGCGTTCAACGCCGCGATCCGAGGCGTCCACGCTGTCGCCGAACGCGCCAACGCCCTGCTGAAGGTCACTTTCAAGGCCCTGCGCAGGGTCAACCTCGACCCCGCGGCCATCACCCCGCATCGCCCGAGCCACCCTCGTCCTGCTCCAGCTCGAGCACGGCCGCACCACCTGAACAAAGATCACAAAACGTCACGAGACGTTACCGAGAAGACTTCAATACCGAACGTGTTCTATATCACCCTGCATTGCAGGGCCGCCTGCGAGGCGCCTGCGCCGCGGCGGCTGTACGCCGACCGGGGCTACGACTTCGACAAGTACCGCCGCCTGCTGCGGGAACGCGGCGTCAACCTCTTGATCGCCCGACGCGCCGGCGTCCACAGCTGCTCACCGGTCCACGGTGGGTTCCGAGCGGCTGCTGGTCACCGGCCCCAACGGCGCAGGCAAAAGCACTCCGCTGCGCGTCCTGGCCGGGGAACTGCTGCCGGACGCAGGCACGGTAAATGTTCCCGGGCGTGTGGGACACCTGCGGCAGGAGGAAGCGCCGTGGCCGCCGGGACTGACCGTGCTGGAAGCATTCGCCCACGGCCGCCCCGGTGACCGGGACGAGCATGCCGACCGGCTGCTGTCACTCGGTCTGCTCGACCCAAAGGCGCTGCGACTGCGCGTCGGGGAGCTGTCCTACGGGCAGCGGCGCCGAATCGAGCTGGCCCGGCTGGTCAGTGAGCCGGTAGACCTGCTTCTGCTGGACGAGCCCACCAACCACCTCTCGCCGGCGCTCGTGGAAGAGCTGGAGGAAGCACTGGCCGGCTACGCGGGCGCGCTGGTGCTGGTCACCCACGACCGTCGGATACGGACGCGGTTCACCGGCTCCCGGCTTCAACTGCGCGAGGGCGCCGTCGCCGTCGAACGCACATCTGGCCGATGAACGGCTCGGTGGCGTAGGAGGTGCCGAAGTCGCGATGGCGGTCCCTGGGAGCATCGCCGAGGACGAACAGAAGGACCAGCACAGTGATGACCAGGACGTAGCCCGCCTGCCGGCGCCGGGAGACACGGCGCACATACCCGCAGCTCATCACGTCCTCCCGGCCAAGGCCGGGAGCCCGGCATCCCCTCAGCCCACCCCACGACGCCCCAGCTTTGAGAAGGAGGAAGACTCTGCTGCGCAAATTCCCGGACCGGTCACAGTCAGCTTCCGGTGCTGCAGATACGCCCGCTTCGCTGAGCGCTCCCCGCCCAGCCGATGAGCCAGGGCAGGCGGACACCGGTGACACTCTGCAATGTGCGCAGCAGAGTCGAGGAAGGAAAGGGCGGGGCAGGGCGGGTCGGGGCGGGTCGGGGCGTGTGGAGCGCCTCGGGCGATCCGCAGACCGGTACAGGCCGGCAGCGCGATCAGGAATGGGAGTTGGGCGAGGAAGCATGGGAGAACAAGCTGGCCGCGCTCCGGTCGTACCGGCGGGCCACCCGACACCTCGCCCGCGGCAGGACGCCCTGTGGGGCCAGGACGACACCGAGCTGGTACCGATCGGGCAGCACATGGCCGGCCCCCGCCGCAAAGAGCGGCCTCGGCAAGGACGCTGAGCGGGCCCCGGAGCGCGCAGCGCAGCTGACGGCGATCGACCGGGACTGGAACTGCCCCTGGCCGCTGGACCGGCAACACCACCACCGCGTCCTCGCCGACCTCGTCGACGCCGACGGCGTCCTGCCCGACATCCACCCCGGCGTCCTCTTCGAGGGCGACGATCCGGGGAGATGAGCGGAGCGGCAGAAGCAGCCGGGCACCTGGGCACAGCTGTCGAGCAAGCAGCAGGAGCGGCACCTCGTCGGACATGCCCCGGCACCCCGCCGCACGAGCGCGAAGTCACACCCCGTCAGCACCGACGATCACCGGCTACGAAAATCTTGGATGCCCCCCGGGCAGGTCTGACGGAACTGTGTGCCGACGACCAGCGGCGCAGCTGTTCGGTCAGGCGTCGAGTCCGTCGGCGAAGTGCCGGAACTGCTCCTGATCGTGGTGGATGTCCCACAGGGTCTGTGCGAGCACGGCGGGGTCCTTGCGTGGGTGTCCGGGCGTGATGGAGCCCGGGACGATGAGCTGCGCGACGTGGATGTTGTCGTCGGCGAGGGCGTCGTGGAGCATCCGGGCGTAGGCGCTCTCGGCAGCGAAGGCGACGGAGGTTCCGGCCAGGCGCGGGCACGGCGCTACCGCCGTTGACGAAGAGAACGGTGCCGCGGCCGAGGGAGCGCATGCCGGGCAGTACCTGCCGTACAGCGGCGACAGGCCCGTGGACGGAGAACTCGATCGCGCCCGGCAGACGCTCGCCGAGATGGCCGACGCCGGCGAACCGGTGACCGCGGCGCTGGTCGCCCAGCGGGCCGGTGTCTCGCGGTCCTGGATCTACAGCCAGCCCGAGCTCCGCGACCAGATCCAGCAACTGCGAAGCCTACGGGCCGACGCGGACACCGTCCGGAACACTGTCACCCGGGCCAGCGACGACTCGCTCAGACAACGACTCGTGCTCGCGCACGAGCGAATCAGCCGACTGCGCGAAGAGAACCAGCAACTCCGCGATGCCCTCGCACACGCCCACGGCCAACTCCGGGCAGCCCGACTCCACACCGAGGGACCGTAGTCGAAGACATCTGTCTACGACATGAAACCGCTGGCCACAGTCCTAACTCAGTGGCTGAGGTCGAGATAGCCACTGCCATGTCGACCGCCTCACCGTCAACGGCACCATCATCGAGACCGGCACCGACTCCTACCGCCTCGCCACCACCCGCGCCCGGGCCGAAGCGCCCGCGAAGGCCGGCTGACCTCTCAGGTGGTCACGCACCACCTCATCGGCGGTCTACGAGGCGACGTGACGGTCAACCACGTTGACATCCGATGAGGTGGGCGAGCCACACGCTGTCGCAGTCGACAGGACACCGGTGAGTACGTGGGGCCCTCGTCCGGGTCCTATCCTGCCAGTCCCCGGAGCAGGCCCTCCAGATCGCGCTCGCCGTCGCGGGTCTGGGCACCGTGGGCCAGTCCGCCGCGGATCAAACGCTCGGCCGCGGGGCGAACAAACTGGCCCGCCCAGGCGTCATGCTCCCGCAGGAGACCCTCGGCCAGGTCCTCGGGGACGATGGCGCGCTTGACCGCCGCGATCACACCCTCGGGCAAGGCTGAGATGTTGCGGGCGAGGCGGTCAACGATGTCGTCGAGTTCGTCAGCAGGGACGGCCCGGTTCACCCAGCCGTAGCGCTCTGCGGTTTCGGCGTCGTACAGATCGGCACCCAGCACCGCCTCCAGGGCGCGATTGCGGCCGACCCGGCCAGCGAGGTACTGCGTGCCCCCTCCACCAGGGACGATGCCCATGAGAGCTTCGATCTGGCCGATCCCGGCGCGACCGATCGCCGCGAACGCCATGTCCGCGGCCGTGACGAACTCCGCCCCTCCTCCGCGCGCCATCCCGGCAAGCTTGACGATGGTCACCTGGGGCTGGTGCCGAAGCAGCTCCCCCAGAGCCTGGAAGACGTTGACGCCGTCCGGAAGGTCAGCCGCGAGCTTGTCGAAGGCGTCTGGCGTGTCGACGAGCGACATGTCGACGTGGGCTATGAAGAACTTCGGATTGGCGCTGTCGAACACGATCACCCGGACCGAGTCGTCGTCCCTCAGCGCGGTCAGCAAGTGCCGGAGGTCGGCCATCAGGGCGACATTCAGGACGTTGACGGGCGGGTTGTCGAGGGTGACGCGGGCGATGCCGTCCTCGCGACTCACCCGCAGGGTTGCGTAGGCGTCGTGGTTCATGGAGATCTCCGATCGGTACCTGGTATGCATCTAGGTTCCTGATGCACACTTACAGTGTGATGGCGGGCGACCGGCGTCAATAACGCACTTTGGGCATCGCAAGGATCGCGAAGGATACCGACATGGCCACTTCTGAAACCGGCGCCGACGCTGGCATCGACATCGTCTACCGGTCCGACTGCCCCAGCCGCCCGATCCTCGACCAGATCGCCGACAAATGGTCGATGATGGTGATGGCAGTCCTTGACAAGCCCACTCGGTTCAACGAAATCAAGCGCCGCCTTGAGGGCGTGACTCAGCGGGTCTTGACCCAGACCCTGCGCCGCCTAGAGCGCAACGGGATGGTCGTGCGCCGCGTGCTGCCAACCTCGCCGGTCGGGGTCGAGTACTCTCTCACCCCGCTCGGCGAATCCCTGCGGGAGCCGTTCGGGCGGTTGTACGACTGGACGGTCAACAACGCGGACGAAATCCGGGCGCACCAAATGGACTATGACCAAGGCGTTCAGAGCTGAGAAGGCGTGCCCGAGAACCCCATCGTCCTGAGCTGACTCGCTCCAGGCACCGCTTCGGCATCCGGGGCCCCCAAACCTGCGGTCCGATGCTGGCATCTCACGCTGCGGCCAGCGCTTTTCCCCCGGCCTCGAACCCGACGCCCAGGTACGGGTCGAATGCGTCCGGCCGAACCGTCAGTTCCGTGGTGGCGTAGATGCCGGGAAACAACCGGCAGTGCCATCACGGGTCTTCGAATTTAACCGGGCTTCGCCTCTCTGCGGCTCCGCCTGGTGGTTGCGCAGCGTGACCGTAGGCGTTGGTACTCGCGGTGCGGAAGCCGAAGGCGTTGCGGGCTTCGAGCTTGATGAGGCGGTTGTTGCCCTCGCTCGCGGCGTTGGTGATTCCGGTTATCACGTAGGCCTCGCCGTTCCGAATAGCCGAGGCAGCGGGCAGCCCTCTTATCCCGTCGGGACAAGAGGGCTGCCGGACGGTCAGCGGCCGTAGGCCTCCAGTAGCCGCAGCCACACCTCGCTGACGGTGGGAAACGCCGGAACCGCGTGCCACAACCGGTCGAGGGGAACCTCACCGACGACCGCGATCGTCGCGGCGTGCAGCAGTTCGGCGACATCGGGACCGACGAGTGTGAAGCCGACGATCACCTTGCGGTCCTCGTCGACGACCATGCGGGCGTGCCCGTGGTATCCGTCGGCGTGCAGGGTCGATCCCGCGACGGCTCCCAGGTCGTAGTCGACGGCGCGGACCCGCAGCCCAGCGGCCTCGGCCGCTGCCCTGGTCAGTCCCACCGACGCGATCTCCGGTTCAGTGAAGACCACTTGAGGCACCGCACGCTCGTCAGCCGTGGCCACGTGGCGGCCCCACGGACGGTCGTCGACCGCCTTACCCGTCGCGCGAGCCACGATGACATCACCCACGGCACGGGCCTGGTACTTGCCCTGATGGGTCAGCAGCACACGCCGGTTGACATCACCAGCCGCATACAGCCACCCGTCCGCCGGCGGCGCCCCGTCATCTCCGACCACCCGCAGCGTGTCGTCCACCGCGAGCCAGGCACCCGGCTTCAGGCCGACAGCGTCGAGGCCAACGTCCTGCGTGTTCGGCGTGCGGCCGACAGCGACGAGGACCTCGTCGGCTTCGACGCTCTCGCCGGTGGTCAGGGTGATGTGCACCGTGCCGTCGCCGTCACGTTTCACAGCCCCGGCCTCCGAACCGAGGAGCACCGAGACACCAGCTTCCCGCAACGACTCGGTGACCCGTTCACTGGCGAACGGCTCCGCGAGCGGCAGGACACCGTCGCGGGCCAGCATCGTCACCGATGAGCCCAAGGCGGCGAACGCCGTCGCCATCTCCGACGCCACGACGCCGCCGCCGATGACGGCAAGCCGGCTGGGGATCGCACGCGCGGCGGCCGCTTCCCGGCTGCTCCACGGCTCCGCCTCGCGCAGACCGGGGATGTCCGGCAGCAGCGCGGCAGTGCCCGTCGCGATCACGACCGCGTGCCGCGCGGTCAGCGACGTCGCGGCGCCGGACTCATCGGTGACCTCGACACCCCGGTCGGAGCTGATCCGTCCCTGGCCCCGGTACAGCGTGATCCCGGCCGAGTTGAGCCAGGACACCTGCC
Organism: Actinacidiphila oryziradicis; assembly: GCF_005047355.1. Classification (GTDB taxonomy): domain Bacteria; phylum Actinomycetota; class Actinomycetes; order Streptomycetales; family Streptomycetaceae; genus Actinacidiphila; species Actinacidiphila oryziradicis. The sequence continues at coordinate 222 of NZ_SUMC01000134.1, read as the reverse complement.
CGTCGTCCTTCCACTGCGAGGCGAAGTTGTCACGACGGCGGAGCACAGCCGCGACGTCGAGGTCACCGGTCACCGCCTCACGCGCTCCCGGCACCTGTCGGGCCGCCCGGAGCGCGGCCGTGCTCCGCAGGAGTGCCTTGGTCGGCATGCAGGCCCAGTAGGAGCACTCGCCACCGACCAGCTCCCGCTCGACGACGGCGACACTCAGCCCACCCTGAACCA
>NZ_SUMC01000133.1 GCF_005047355.1 Actinacidiphila oryziradicis | reverse complement strand
CGAACTACCAGGAGGCCCTGCTTTCATGCGCACACGAGCGGAAGATCATCCGAACCGGCGGCCCGCCCCGCACTCCCGTGCGACTGACACACGTCAAGATCGGTAAGAGGACAGCTTCTCAATCGAGCACCACGTCGTAAGGGCCCGGGCTGTGAGTTGGGCGCACGCAGTCTCGATGCCTTCGCGATGTACCTGGGAGAACCGGGCCGCCAGCGTGGCGGCCGTGGTCGCGGCCGGGACCGGGGCCGACAGCAGCCCCTCGCCGACCACATCCGCGCGCAGGTGGTCGAAGCCGACCAGATGGTCCTCGCCGGTTAGCTCTACCACGGCCATGGCCAGCGCGAACTCCCCGCCGGACAGCCCCCGGTCCCGCTCTTTGATCGGGCCGATGCCCGCGTCCAGGGCCGCGGTGACGCCGAGCACCCGGTCGAGTTCGGCGACCAACAGCAGGCCGCCGTTTTCGGTCAGCGCCGCGTCCGGGGCGCCTACCTGGACGTTCAGGCGGGTCCAGCGCCTGCCGGGGGTTCGGGAGGCGCAACGGCGGCGCGATATCTTCTTCACTCGACGGGTGTCCTTGTGGCGAGAGCGATCAGGCGTAGAGAACCTCGATCATCTCAAACCAGCAGGGGCACCTGTCGTCGTATCACCCGCCTGTCTGTGTCACTACCTGCGGATTCGGGACTGAGACGGGTTGCTGCGAGGTAGTGCTCCTCAGCGGCGCGCCAGCGTCCAATCCAGTTGCCGGGGCCGTGGTCGTGTCCGCGTGTGTGCTGCCGGTGCAGGCACGTGTCGCGAGGTGTCTCGACGCAAACGGTGAGGTCGTAGTAGTTCGCCAGTTCCGGGCGGGCGGTGAACACGCCTTCGACGATGACAGTGCCGGACCGGGGGACGTGGTGGAGCTCGTCCGTAGCCAGCGCGGCTGTCGGCCAGTCGTAGCGCTGGTAGTCCGCTGCCTGGCCTGCGAGGAGCGGAATGAGTACTTGGTCGCGCAGCCGCTGCCAGTCGAAGTACTGGTGATAGCCCTCTTCCGGGCTGAGGAGCAGTCGCTCTTCCGGGGCCATCGGGCGGTAGAAGTCGTCACCACGGACGATGGTGGTCCGCTCTGCCCCGCCCAGGGCTTCGCCGAGTGTTGTTGCGAGCGTCGATTTTCCGGCTCCACCTGGGCCGTCGATCGCGACCAGAGCGAAGCCGTCGTGCGCGTGCTCGGCAATGGCTGAGGCGACTTGTTCCGTCTCGCTCTGCTGTGTCGTCACGAAGGGATTGTGGCGGAGGACCGCCGGGTCTGGCGAAGGCATTTCACGGACACCGGCCGAGCACGCCCGCCGGGGCGGGTGCGGTCACCGCGGCGGTGCCGGCCGCCTCGAGGAATCTGCGCCGGGAGAGTGCGGCCTCGGGGGCGTACGGGGTGTCGTCCAACGCCTCGTCTACTGGTGGCTGGGGGCTTACGCGGGGCCGGCGGCTTACGCGGGCCGGGCTTACGCGCGGGGTCGCCGGGCTCACGGTCCCGGATCGCGGAAGGTCCCGGGGCTTGCGCCGCTGAGGAGTCCCGGTCGGGGCTTCTGATCGTCGCGCCCGCTGCCCGCCCGTGGTGAGCACCACACCGTGCCGCCCGCCGGGCTGATCCATGACCGGGCAGGGCGCGACGCTGCCCCCGTCCGCCGTTGGCTACGTTCGCTACCGCATGTGCACGGCAATGATGCGGACATCGACCGGCTGGAGACGCTCACCGCCCGGCAACCGGTGGTCATCCTGTCCGGTCCCTCCGGCAGCGGCAAGTCCTCCCTCTCCCGTGCCGGGCTGCTGCCGCGGCTGCGCCGGGCTGGGCACCGGATCGCGGACTTCCGCCCGATCGCCGGGCTCGGCCCTGCCGAGACGCTGGCCGGCGCTCTGCTGCCGCTGCTCGGCAAGGAACTGACGGAGTGTGCGACGGCGGAGCGGCTGGCGGACGGTCGGCACGCCGAGATCGCCGCCCGCCTGGCACGCCGTCATCCGCACGGCGTCCTGCTCTTCGCCGACCAGTTCGAGGAGATCGCCACGGCCGACCCGGCTACGGCCAGGGCGCTACTGGAGCTGATCACCGGCCTCGCCGACCGGGTCGCCACGCCGACGCCGGTGCGGGCGCTGCTCACCGTACGGTCGGGATCGCTCGACCGGCTGCTCACCCAGCGGAACCAGGGCTCGCTCCGCGACGGGATCGCGTTCCTGGCGCCCATGGACCGGGAGCAGCTGCGGACAGCGGTCACCGGGCCGCTTGCCGCCGCGCCGGGCGTCGTCCACGAGCCGGGCCTGGTCGATCGGAACCGGGAGCGGAAGACGCGGGGCCAGACAGGCAGCCACCGGCACTCCTTGCGCAGGAGATCCGGGGCACCTTCCGTGCGCGGCATGCGCACGGCCAACTCATCCCCAAGGCGCCACATCTGGTTGCCCCAGCCGCCCGCTACCTCGCGGATGGGCAGCCCCGCGCGTCCGGATGCTGGTCCTTGAGAAGATCGTGCACCAGCTCTGCGGTGATCTCGATCTCGGAGTCGGTCATGCGAAGCCACAGTACGTGAGGCAGGCGGTCGGCGTACGACGTGCCGGACGCGGAGCGCTGCCAGAACCGGTTCGGATGCACGAACGGCAGGACAGCCAGGCGGATTCGCTGCTCACCACCGCAGGCGTCGAAGGTGAGGACGCCCCCGTCGTGTGCCGGGCGGACCCGGTCGACGAAGAACAGGCCCCGGCCCCGGGAGGGGCCGCTCACGAGGTTGAGGAACTCGAAGTACGTGGGGGAGTCGTGGTTGCCGGCCACGACCACGGTGGGGGCGACTGCGGCGAGTTCGGTCAGGGCGCGCATGGCGCGGATCAGGTCCCGGGCGGTGGGTCGGGAGGAGTGGAACAAATCGCCGCTGTGGACATCGCCCCTGCGACAGAGATCGAATCAGCGAGTTGATTATTTACAAGCCCTAACTGCCGGGCCTCGGCCGCGTACAGGAGTCTGCGCTGCCGCTCGTTCAGCCAGGGAACCACCACCTCCAGCTTCAACCGCAGCGTACCGATCAGCTCATCGACACGACCCATACCACATCAACGAGCCCAAGTCCCGGAAGCAACTTGTAGATTCCCGACGGGCCCCGTGCCAGCAGTGCCACTTCGTAAATCATCACTGTCCAGCGGACGCGGCGGGCTCCTGGGCCGGCTCCTGCGCGGGCCCGGCGTGGGATTCCGGGTGCGGCAGCGTGGCCGCGGCCCGGCGCCCCGGGATCGCCTCGATCAGCTCGCGGGTGTAGTCGCTCCGGGGATCGGTGAAGATCCCTCGGGTCGGCCCGCTTTCGAGTACGGCCCCGTCCCGCATGACCGCCACCTCGTGCGCGACCTGCGCCACCACGGCGAGGTCGTGCGAGATGAACAGGTACGCCAGTCCGAGCTCGCCCTGCAACTCCCGCAGCAGGTCGAGGATCTGCGCCTGTATGGAGACGTCGAGCGCCGAGACCGGCTCGTCCAGCAGCAGCAGGTCCGGCTTGAGCGCGAGCGCGCGGGCGATGGCGATCCGCTGCCGCTCCCCGCCGGAGAGTTCGGCCGGGCGGCGGTGCAGCATCGTCTGCGGCAGCGCGACCTGGTCGAGCAGTTCCCGCGCCCGCGCCTGCCGGCTCGCCGAGTTGCCGATCCGGAACGACACCAGCGGTTCCACGATTGTGTCGTACAGGCTGAGCTTGGGGTCGAGCGAGGCGTACGGGTTCTGGTGCACGAGCTGGAACCGCTGCCGCAGCGGCCGTACCTCCCGCCAACTGCGACCCGAGATCCGCTGACCGTCGAAGTGCACCTCCCCGGCGGTGGGGTCCTCCAGGCCGAGCGCCACCCGCAGGGTCGTGGTCTTGCCCGAGCCGGACTCGCCGACCAGCGCCAGCGTCCGGCCGGCCCGTACGGTGAGGGACACGTCGTCGACCGCGCGTAGCGTACGCGGGCCGCCGGGCGTCGGCGGCAGCGGGAAGTCCTTGGTCACGTGGTCCAGCCGCAGGATCTCCCGCGGCTCCTGGGAACCCTCGTCGGCCTCAGGGGCGGCGGAGTCACCGGCCTTTGCCGGGGCGGGAGCCGAGCCGGAGTTCGAGCTGACGGCCGCCTGGGGCGAAGTGCCTGCGGACGAGCCGGCGGAGTCGGATCGCCCGGGGCCCGTCACCGGCCACAGATCCGGTGACAAGCCCACCGCCGCCTCGATCAGCCGGTGCGAGTACGGGTGCCGGGGGGCGACCAGCACCCGGGACGGCACGCCCTCCTCCACGACCTCGCCCTTGCGCATCACCACCACCCGGTCCGCCCGGTCCGCGGCGACGCCCAGGTCGTGGGTGATGATCAGCAGCGAGACCCCGGAGTCCCGTACCAGCCCTTCCAGATGGTCCAGGATGCGCCGCTGGAGTGTCACGTCCAGCGCACTGGTCGGCTCGTCCGCGATCAGCAACTGCGGCTCCCCGGCGAGCGCGATGGCGATCAGCACCCGCTGCCGCATCCCACCGGACAGCGCGTGCGGATACTGCCGGGCGACCCGTACCGCGTTGTCCAGGCCGGCCTTTTCGAGCGCGGCGACCACCTCGGCCGACAACTGCCGTCGGTCGACGCCGCCGCGGCGCCGTACAGCTTCGGCGACCTGCGTGCCGATCCGCAGCGTCGGGTTGAGGGACACCATCGGGTCCTGCGGCACCAGCCCGATCACCCCGCCCCGGATCCGGCGCAGGTCCCGCTCCTTGGCGCCGACCACGGAATCGCCGAGGACCCGGATCTCGCCGCCGGTGATGGGCCGCGATCAGTGCCGTAGCCGGGCCGAGGTCGGTGCCGCGGCCGGTGCTGCGATCAGTGCGGGGCGACGCGGGCCAGGGCCTGGCGGCCGAAGGCGATCAGCGCCGCGTCGTCCTGGGGCGGGTGCACTCGGGAACACTGCACGTCACGCAGGTGCCGCTCCAGCGGGTGGTGCCGGGTCAGCCCGGCGTTGCCGAGACTGGTGACCGCGGTCTGCACGGCGGTCACCGCGGACCGGGTGGCCAGCAGTTTGGCGATCAGCGCCCGCTTCAGCGCGTCCTCGTCGCCGGCGTCGATGCGCGCGGCGAGCCCGTAGACGATCTCCTCGGCCTGGACGAGCTGGGCCTCGATTTCCCCGGCGATGGTCTGGATCCGCTCGGTGGTCGCGATCGGCCGGCCGAGCGTGGTCGGGATCCGCTCGTGGGCGAACCGGAGGAAGAATTCCTGGGCCGCACGTGCGACGCCGAGGTAGAGCGCCGACACCGCGAGGCCTGGGCCGGAGAAGGCGGCCGCTTCCTCCTTGGCCTGCGCGGCCGTCACGCCACGGAAGTGCTCGTACGGCACTTCGACGTCCCGGTAGATCACGTCGTGCGTGCTGCTGGCGCGCAGTCCGAAGTGGTCCCATGTGCGGACGATCTCGATACCGGGGTCGTCGCCGGGCACGATCACATGGCCGAGCAGGGGCTCGTCGTCCTCGGTGGCCGCCCACACCGCGTGGTACGCCAGCCCCTCCGAGCCTGTGCCGTAGCCCTTGTGGCCGTTGAGCAGCCAGCCGTGCGCGGTGCGCTTGACCTTGGTGGCCGGCAGCCCGCCGCGGGCCGGGGCGCCGAGTTCGGGTTCGGCGCGGATCGCGTTGATCAGCACCGGGCGTTCGAGCGAGTCGGCGACGACCTTGCGGTACAGGTACTCCGGCCACCACGCCCTTCTGGCCTGCGATAGGTGTTGGAAGACGGTCATCGCGGTGAGCAGCGCCACCGACGGGTCCCCCTGGCCGAGCGCCTGCAGGACGCGTGCGCTCTCGGTGGTGCTCAGCTCCCGGCCGCCGTAGCGGGGGGCGATGCCCAGGGTGAGGATGCCGGCGTCGTGCACCTTCTGGATCGGCTTCCAGGGGAACTCGGCCGCGCGGTCGATCTCCTCGGCGGTGGCGGCGAGTTGCGTGGTCAGGGCGGCCAGCGCGGCCGGGGAGGTGTCGACGGCGGGGAGCGGATCCGTGCCGAGGGCGTTCACGGTGGTGTCGGTCACGGTCAGGACGCCTTTCGGGCGGTGGGCGCCGGACCGGCCGTGGAGTGCGGGGCGGCAGCGCGCGCGCGTGCGTCGACCGAGGCGCCGTCCAGCGGCGGTTGGGCCACGACCGTGCCGCGTTCGCCGGTGGCCGCGCGGTGCGCCAGCTCCTGGCGGACCAGCGGGAGTATGTAACGGCCATAGTCAATCGCGTCGTTGAGGTTGTCGTAGCCGCGGATCGAGACCAGCTCCGCGCCGAGGTCCACGTAGTCGAGGATCGCCGCGGCGACCGTCTCGTAGCTGCCGACCAGGGCGCTGGACGCGCCCGCCGCGTTGGTGACCTTCGACGGCACCGTCCACAGCGCCCGGTCGTGCACGTCCCCGCGCTGGGCGATCTCCAGGGCGCGCTGCGAGCCGACGTTCTGCGGGTCGGCCGGGGCCAACCGGCTTGGGATGAACCGGCCCGCGCGGTGGGTCTGCTCGACGATGCCGATGGTCCGGTGTGCCTTCTCCCAAGCCAGCTCGTCGGTCGGGGCGACGATCGGCCGGAAGGTCACCCAGGTGCGGGGGGTGTCCGTACGGCCGGCCAGCCGGGCCTGCTCGGCGACTTTGTCGATCTGCTCACGGGTCTCGGCCAGCGGCTCGCCCCACAGGCCGAAGATGTCGCCGAGGGCGCCACCGACCCGGTACGCGGCCGCGGAGGAGCCGCCGACCGAGACCGGGATCGTCCCATTCACCGGGCGGAAGCCCGCGACGAAGTTCTCGAACTTGTAATACGTGCCGTCGTGGTCCCAGGGCTCGGTCTCGGTCCAGGCGCGGCGCAGCAGCTTGACGTACTCTTCGGAGCGGTCGTAGCGCTCGTCCTTGGTGGTGTAGTCGCCGTGCCGGGCCTGCTCCTGGTCGCTGCCGCCGGAGATGATGTGCACGGTGGCGCGGCCGCCGCTGAGCCGGTCGAGGGTCGCCAGGCTCTGCGCGGCGACGGTCGGGTAGAGGGTGTTGGGGCGCAGCGCCACGATCGGCTTGATGCGCTCGGTGTGGGCGGCGATGGTCGCCGAGACGGTGAAGGGGTCGTAGCCCGCGGAGTTATAGGCGACCAGGGTGTAGTCGAAGCCGCCGTCCTCCAGGTAGCGAGCGTACTTCCTGACGTAGTCCGCATCGGGGGTCCCGCCGGGTTTGGGGAAGAGCTCGCTGGATTCCCAGACGTTGATCAGGCTGATGAACTCGACGGTCATGAGGGGGCTCCTCGCGGTCGTGTCGCGGGTCATGGGTGTTCGTCGGGCCGCGCGCAGCCGTCCGGGGAGGCTGGATGCGGCGCGAGGGCGCCGGGTGTGCCGGAAGAATGCCTGGCTACGCCGACTCAGACAGCAGGAGGGGATAGGGCCGGGCGTTCAGGCGCCGCGGCTGCTCCCGGGGAGGTGTGTCAGTGGCTGCGACAGACAGAGGAACCGGTGCGGCAGAAGTCGACGACGCGACACTGGGTCAGTCCGTCGCCGACCCGAGGCATGACCTGGCAGGTGGCCGGGTGGATGAGCGCACGCCGGAGCCCGCAGCGAACTGCGGGTGCGTCAGCGGGATGCGTCATCTGTGCCACATGCAGAAAGGTAAGAGAACCGGTCACCGCTTGTCCAACGCCGGTTTCAAATCAAATCCGATCAGAAATCCTTATCGATCAGCTAGGATGCCCGCATGGCCGGCAGGTGCAGTCTTCGACGAGCGCCGTCACCAGGTCTTCGACGTCCCGCCTCCGCCGCCGCGTCCGAGGGTGACCGAGTACCGGGTCGTGTCGCGGACCTGTACCTGCTGCGGCACCACCACGGTGGGCTGTTGGGTCAGTGCAGTGCGTCAATCGCTTGCACGATCAATGCTCTGGCGTCGGCGCCGTAAGCAGCCATGCTGCGCGGTTGTTCGAAGGACTTGAGGTACAGGGCGATCCCGAGGGCTGTGTGACATTCACCTGAGCCGACAGCAGCTCGATCGACACGAGTGCGTCGTCGTAGATGTGGAACGTCTCCCGAGGCCAGATCGTCCACTGGCGTGTCGCCATCGGGATGACGCCGAGCGAGACCGCCGGCAATGCGCCTGCGGTCAGCAGGTAGCCGAGCTGGGCCCGTCGTGCACGTGGTCGTGCACCACAACGACTCCCGGCTCTGGCAACTCGGCTTCCCCCACGACGACCAGGCGGACCAGGACCCGGCGGCACTGCGCGACGAGTCCGACAGTTGGTCCGCGTCGCCGCCGACCACGACGATCCCGACCCGGGTCCGCGGCCCGGGCATGTCTACCGGGAGCTGGTGGGCGGCCCGCTGGACGGGCTGCTCCTGGACGTCACCGGCTGGACCGAGGCCGCCCGCGCCGCCGGCGCCGCGCTGCTCACCGAGATCGGACGGTACGGACCCGGCGGCCGCGCCCAGTACGGCCCGCGTCCTACCGACCTGCTCCTCTGGGACTGGCAGGGCGATACCCGCTGATCTCGACAGACCCCCCCACCACAGCTGTTCGCTGCTACGCCCAGTTCAGCCCGAGTTGGGCCCAGGCCGCCGTCATCCGTCACCTGGATCGCCGGGCCGCCGACCTCTGCCCCGGACGCGCCTATGAGCCCTGGGCCGAGTTGATGACTCAGGCCACGGGCCGCCATCGCTTCCTAGACTGGTCGGAACCGGTCCGTAGCCGCCAGCACGGCCTTCGTTGTGGCGTCTCCCGACAGCCCGTGCCCCTCCTCGCCGATCAGCACGAGCTCCGCGTCCGGCCACACCTGAGCCAGCCGCCACGCGACGTCCGGGGGCCCGCTGATGTCCATCCGCCCGTGGACCATCACGCCGGGGATCCCGGTGAGCTTTCCGGCGTCGCGCAGCAGCGCCCCGTCCTGCAGGAAGCCGGCGTGCCGCCAGTAGTGCGTGACGAGGCGGGCGAAGCGCAGCCGGAAGTGCGGGTCCTCGTAACGGGGATCGGGCTTGTACCCCCGGTGGGTGGACACGTGCACGTCCTCCCACCGGCACCACTCCCGCGCCGCCCGCTCCTGTACGGCCGGATCGGGGTCGGCGAGCATCAGGGCGTACGCCTCCACCAGGCTGCCGTCGCGATCCCGCTCCGGTACGGCGTCGCGGAACCGGGCCCATTCCTCGGGGAAGATCCGCCCCATGTCCCGGGTGACCCACTCCACCTCGCGGCGGGTGGTGTTGGTGACGCTGAAGAGCACCAGCTCGGATACGCGTCCGGGGTGCTGCTCGGCGTATGCCAGCGCGAGGGTCACGCCCCAGGAGCCGCCGATGACCAGCCATTCCTCGATGCCGAGGTGCTGCCGAAGCAGCTCGATGTCGGCGATCAGATGCGGGGTGGTGTTGGCGGCGAGCGAGGTCTGCGGATCGGCGGCGTCGGGCACGCTCCGCCCGCACCCGCGCTGGTCGAAGAGCACGATGCGGTACGCCGCGGGGTCGAACAGCCGGCGCCAGAACGGCCCCGCGCCGGACCCTGGCCCGCCGTGCAGGACGAGGACGGGCTTGCCCGCGGGATTCCCGCAGGTCTCCCAGTACACGCGGTTGCCGTCGCCGACATCGAGCATGCCGTGCTCGTACGGCTCGATGGGGGGATAGAGCTCGGCCATGTGAGACGTACCCTCCTGAGATATGACAGCGCTGTTAGATTAACACCATGAGGAATCACCCCGACCCGGTCGCCGTAGGCACCCTGCTCCGCCACGTCCTCGAGCTGCTCGACGGCGACGTGGCCAAGGTCTACGAGGAGCAGGGCCTCGCCGAGTACCGGCCCCGCTTCTCCCCGGTCGTACGGGCTCTCCTGGCCGAAGGCCCGCTCCCGGTCCGCGACCTGGCCGCGGCGGTGGGTGTCACGCCCTCAGCCGCAAGCCAGACGGCGGCTCAGATGGCCCGCGCAGGCCTGGTCACCCATACTCCCGACCCGCGAGACGCCCGCCGCCGGCTGATCGAGCTCACGCCGAAAGCCCATGCCCTGCTGCCGCAGATCGAGGCAGAGTGGGACGCGACGGTGGCGGCGTTGGCGGAGCTGGACGCGGAGCTCTCGATGCCGCTAGCGGAGCTGCTGACGGAGGTGGCGGAGGCGGTACGCCGCCGCCCTTTCCGGGAGCGGATCGCGGCGGCGTCCCGGCTCTAGGGGCCTGCAGGAGCGGTCCCTCTTCCGAGCTATCGCACTGCAGCAGCCCTGGAACTGGACGCATTTGACCGCATCATCCGACTCGCTCCAACGCAAGATCGCCGATGGATCGAACGCTAATGATGCCCTCGCGGTCCTCGCCGAGCACGGCCGCACGAAACGGATCCGCAACACCGCCAGGACCAACTTCCAGCACGAGGCAGCCGATGACGGAGCTGGCCGCCTCGCTGGGCTGCGTGTACGAGGAGTGCTGCGACGACGACTCCTCCGAAAACGGCGTCCCGTATTACGCCTGGTGGGTCCGGGTACCCCAGGCCGAGCACGTCAGACGCGGCGAGAACGACATCCCGGTAGTCGTCGACCGGCTGCGTCAGTACCTCGACACGCAGCTGCCCGACCTCCTGGAATGGGAGATCGTTCCTGACGGGGAGTTCACCGTCGACCGGGCCGCCGGCAGCGCTTTGCGCGAGGCCTACGACGATCTGATCGCCCCGTTCGAGCGAGCCCTGATGCCGCTGCGCGTTGACGGGGCCGACGAACGGTGCTGTCACGTTGGCTGACGGCGTGGGATGATCTTCTGGTTGATCACGCCGGAGGGGGAGTCGTCCGTGGGGAGCGCGTCGCCGTCGTACAAGGGGCACCGGTACCCGGTCGAGGTGATCTCCCACTGTGTGTGGCTGTACTTCCGGTTCCCGCTCAGCTTCCGCGAGGTGGAGGAGCTGATGCTGGAGCGCGGTGTGACCGTCTCGTACGAGACTGTCCGCCGCTGGTGTGGGAAGTTCGGGCAGAGCTACGCCAACGCACTGCGCCGGCCCCGGCCAGGGGACAAGTGGCACCTGGACGAGGTCTTCATCAAGATCAACGGAGAGCTGAAGTGCCTGTGGCGGGCCGTCGACCAGGACGGCAACGTCCTGGACATCCTCGTACAGGGCCGCCGGGACACCGCCGCGGCCAGGCGTTTCTTCCGCCGCCTGCTGAAGAACACGGGTGCGGTGCCGCGGGTGGTCGTCACCGACAAGCTCCGTTCCTACGGCTCGGCGCTCCCGCCGAGGCCGCACCGGCCGAAGGCACCGTGCTGAACGCGAACGCCGCTGACGCCGTAGCCGGCAGCTACATCGTCACCTTAAAGAGCAACGTCGGCTTCAAGGCGACCGCCTCACAGGGGAAGAGCCTGATCTCCGAGTACGGCGGCAAGGTCATCGGGCGTCATCGCGGGCGTGGACTGGATCACCGCCCACCACGTCGCCAACTCCGTCGCCAACGTCTCCCTCGGCGGCGGCGCCAGCACCTCGCTGGACACCGCGGTGAACAACTCGATCGCCTCCGGCGTGACCTACTCCATAGCCGCGGGCAACTCGAACGCCCCGGCATCCAACTACTCCCCGGCCCGGGTGGCGAACGCGATCACCGTCGGCGCCACCACCAACACCGACGCGCGGGCCAGCTACTCCAACTACGGCTCAACCGTGGACATCTTCGCCCCCGGCTCCAACATCACGGCGGCCTGGAACACCTCCGACACCGCCACGTACACCGGTAGCGGTACCTCCTTCGCCGCCCCGCACGTCTCGGGCACGGCGGCGCTCTACCTGACGGCCCACCCGGGCGCCTCCCCGGCGACCGTGGCCGCCGCACTGGTGAACGGGGCGACCAACAATGTCCTCACCGGCGTCGGCACGGGCTCGCCGAACAAGCTGCTGAAGCTTGTTCCGTAGTTCGAACGGATGCGCCGCACACCAGCACGGCGCACCCCACCAGGCAGGCCCCGCCGCTCACAAACTGAGCGCGGGGCCTGCCTCCATCGTACGTACCGACCCTGCCGGCGGGCCGTCAACTCACTGTGAACCACGGCACACCACGCGGGGGAATAGGGCGGTGACGTCTACTGGGGGACCGCGCGGCCGTCAGGGTCGGCACAGGCGCGCTCTTGACAAGGCCGCCCACCTGCCACGTACGTTCGTCCCACACCATCCAGAGCGGCCGACAGACCTGGCTCGTCGAAGCCGCAGCAACTACACGTCGCGATCCGCGTCGCTGCCGGGTGCTAACGCAAGGACCGACGGGAGTCACCGTGAGGGCATCGCACGTCAGGCCGGTCCGAACTGCGGTTCTGCTGCCGGTCTGGACGAAGCGCCGGCACGTGGACCTGTGCCGGATCCACGCCGCGCTCTGTCGCTGACAGATCGTTCCGGCTTTCTCCTGGCAGGCCCGCTCGCACCTGTGGTACCTGGCCGGGCCTGATCTGGCATGTCAGGGGGTTTGGGTTTACTCGCCCCCAAAAAATCCTCCGCTCCGAGATGTCGCCGACGTTGGTGAGAACGGACGAGTTTGCTCGATCACCACACCCACCGGCAGGCCGCGACGATCCTCAACGAACGCGGACTGACCAGCGGCAAGGGCCAGCCCTTCACCGAACTGCTCGTCGGCGACATCCGCGACAGCTACGGCCTCGTCCACCGCTACGACCGCCTGCGCGGCCGAGGGCTGCTGACGTTCGCCGAGTACGCCGACGCGATCGGCGTCAGCGAGAACACCGTGAAGATCTGGCGGCGGACCGGGCTCATCGAGGGTATCGCCTACAACGACAAGAACTGCTACCTCTTCCACCCGCCCGCCCCGACCACCCGGCTCCCGAGGTCGCCCGGGGCATCAAGATCAGCGACCGCATCGCGGCCCGCGAGGCAGCTCTATCCGCACAATCGCAAAGGAGCGCAGTGTGATGACAACGGTTTGTCGAAGCACGACCCCACCCGCCCCATCGACTGCACCACGCCCAGCCGGTCACACAGGTCGCTGTAGGCCGCGGAGGTGTACCCGCGGTCGCTGTGGAAGATCACTCCGTCCACGCTGCCGCCCCTCGTCGCGCCGCCATCCGCAGCGACGCGCTGACCAGGGCCGCGTCGTGGCGATCGCCCATCGCGTAGCCGGGCAGGCGGCGCGAGAACAGGTCGATCACCGTTGCCAGGTACAGCTTGCCCTCACCCTCCACTCGGTGGCGGCGAGCTTGCTGGAGGCGGCCAGGGCCCGGTTGGCGACCAGCGCGAACAGCACCCGCTCCACCCGCGGATCCAGGCGGCGGCCCTCCAGTTGGCGGCGGATGACCTGGTCCAGGCCCAGGCGATGCCACAGGCCGTCCAGCGCATGGGTGCCGCCCAGCGGGCGGGAGTCGGTCAGGGACAGGTCGCCGGGCATGGTGGCGGCCAGGGCCTCGGTGGGGTCGAGGAGCCGGGACAGGGCGGCGACCAGGCGGCGGATGGCTTCGCGGTCGAGTTCGTCCTCGCGGCCGAAGGAGTGCAGCACCTTGGTACGCGAACGCCCCGCGACCGGGTCCCACTCGTTGTGGGCCAGTTGCAGGTACCCCACCGTCTGCCCGCTCTTGTTACGGCGGGACGAAGCCTTCACGTACACGCCACTAGACGATAAGCCTGTTTTCGCAGTTCAAGAACCTGGGAGTGCAAGGATCGTGCCCCTAGGCGTTTTCGACCTGTGCCGCTAGCGAGACGGCGTGGGCGCGGAGGAGAACCTGGCCGGGCCTGGTTCCGGTACGGGGACCTGGCGGGCTTGCCACTGCGGGGTGGTGCCGCCGAAGAGTGCGGTCATCGTGGTGGACATGCGTCTTCCTCCGGATACGGGGCTGCCCGCCCTCTCCCCACGCACGGCGGCGTGGGAGAGAGGGCGGGCGGGGCGGCTGATCAGATGTTGGCGAGGGCGGCGTTGTACTGCTCGTCGGTGACGGGCTCCAGCCAGGTGGTGCCGTCACCACCGCTGCCGTCACCGACCACGAGGGCGATGTGCGCCATGAGGTTGGTGTCGGTGGCGCCGTGCCAGTGCTCCTCGCCGACCGGGCACTTGAGGGTCTCGCCCGCGCTGATGCGCGCGACACTGCCGTCGCGGGTGCCGACGAGACCGACGCCGTCGGTGACGTAGAGGACCTGGCCGAGCGCGTGGGAGTGCCAGTTGGTGCGGGCGCCGGGGGTGAAGCGCACCAGGCCGGCCGCGAGGCGGGCGGGCTCGGTCGGGGCCTGGATCATGTTGAGGTAGACGTCGCCGGTGAAGCGCTCGGCGGGTGCCTTCATGGTCGGGGTGGAGGTGACGTGTTCCATGGCTCTATTCCTTAATCGTGTGGAGTGGGGTGCTGGGACAACCGGGCAGTCAGGCGGCGTCGTCGTGGGAGAGGTTGGCGCCCAGCTCACGAGAGGCTTCGGCCTGCGCGAGCAGCTCCCTGGCCTTGGCCGCGACCGCCTCGATGGCGTCGGCTCCGGCGACGAAGCGGGCCGGGGGCTGCTTCTGGCCGGCCAGGGCCAGCAGGGTGGCGGCGAGCTTGGCCGGGTCGCCGGCCTGCTGCCCGTTCATGGACTGCCACTGCTTCTTCGTGGCGGCGGTGCGCTCGGCGTAGTCGTCGACCGACAGCTCGGCCCACGTGGTGGAGGCATCCACCAGCAGCTCGGTGCGGAAGAAGCCCGGCTCGACGATGGTCGTACGGATGCCGAACGGCTCGACGTCGTAGCGCAGGGACTCCATGAAGCCCTCGACGCCGAACTTCGCGGCGGCATAGGCGACGCAGAACTCCAGGCCGACGGCGCCGGCGAGGGAGGAGATGGTGATGACGTGGCCGGCGCGCTGGGCCCGCATGACGGGCAGCACGGCGCGGGTGACGTTCATCGGCCCGAACAGGTTCGTCTCGATCTGCGCGCGCATCTGCGCGTCGGAGATCTCCTCGAAGTAGCCGGCGTAGAAGTTGGCGGCGTTGTTGACCAGGACGTCGATGCGCCCGAAGCGCTCGACGGCCGCCTGGACGGCGCTCTGGGCAGTGGCCGGGTCGGTGATGTCCAGGGCGGTGGCCAGCAGGTTGTCCTGCTCGCCGCCGAGGGCTTCAAGGACGTGCTCGGGGCGGCGGGGGGTGGCCACCACTTGGTGGCCGGCTTCGAGTGCCTGACGGGCGAGGTCCGCGCCGAGACCGCGTCCTGCACCGGTGATCAGGAAGACCTTGCTCACGAGGGGATGCTCCGTTCGGGTGACGAGGGGGAGGGTGGGGGTCAGCCGGCGTTGCGGTCGTCGGCGATCTTCTTGAGCTGGGTGATCGCGGTCATGGCGTTGGGCCATCCCGCGTAGAAGGCCAGGTGGGTGATGGCCTCGGACAGCTCCTCCACGCTCAGGCCGTTGTCCAGGGCGACGCCCAGGTGGTAGCCGAGCTGCTCGGAGCGGTAGAGGGCGGCCAGCACGCTCACGGTGACCAGGCTGCGGTCGCGCGGGGACAGCCCCGGGCGTTCCCAGACGTCGGCGAACAGGACGTTGTTCGTGACCTCGACGAGCTTCGGCGCGATCTCGGCGAGCTCCTGGGGCGCTGACTGCTTCGGCACGGGGCTTCCTCCTAGAACAAAGCGTGATGAAACGGCACGGGTCAGTCTCGGGTAGACGTGGCGCCGCGGGCGGCTTCTACGCCGAGAACCGGGTCGGTTCCGCGGGCCGCAGTTGCTGCCGTTATCGAGGAAACCGCAGATCACAGGACTGGGGGAGGGCCTGGGTTTACAGGTACTGACAGGACCCCCCACCCGTGCGCCGTCCGGCTTAGCCTGGAATGCGTGAGTACCGAGAGCGACATCCGCGAATTCCTGGCCTCCCGCCGCGCGAAGATCACCCCGCAGCAGGCCGGACTGCCCGCGTACGGCGGCAACCGGCGCGTGCCGGGCCTGCGCCGCGAAGAAGTCGCCCTGCTCGCCGGCGTCAGCATCGACTACTACGTCCGCCTCGAGCGCGGCCACATCGCCGGCGCCTCGGAAGAAGTCCTCGACGCCGTCGCGAACGCCCTCCAGCTCGACGACGCCGAACGCGCCCACCTCTACGACCTGGCCCGCGCCGCCGCCAAGCGTCCCGCCCGCCGCACCAAGCGGGCCCGCGGACCGATCCCCGACAGCGTTCTGCGCATCTTGGAGTCCATGACCGACTCACCGGCCTTCATCCGCAACGGCCGACTCGACATCCTCGCCACCAACCCACTCGGCCGCGCCCTGTACTCACCCCTGTACGCC
The DNA here is from genome assembly GCF_005047355.1 of Actinacidiphila oryziradicis. Lineage (GTDB taxonomy): Bacteria > Actinomycetota > Actinomycetes > Streptomycetales > Streptomycetaceae > Actinacidiphila > Actinacidiphila oryziradicis. Next base: position 1,688 of record NZ_SUMC01000133.1, on the reverse strand, counting down.
GACGACGCCCCGCGCCCGGTCAACATCGCCCGCTACCAGTTCCTGCACTCCGCAGGCCGCGACTTCTTCCCCGACTGGGAAGAGTCCCTGAACACCACCGTCTCCCTGCTGCGCACCGAAGCCGGACGAGCCCCCCACGACAGTGATCTGACCGGACTGGTCGGCGAACTCGTCACCCGCAGCGAGGACTTCCGTACCGCCTGGGCCAAGCACAACGTGCGTCTGCACCACACCGGCCGCAAGTCGTTCCGTCACCCGGACATCGGCGAGATCACCCTCGACTTCGATGCCATGGACCTGCCCGCCCAGCCCGGCCTCACCCTCACCGCGTACACAGCCGCGCCCGGCACCCCCGACCACGACGCCCTCCAGCTCCTTGCCAGCTGGGCCGCCACCGAGAGCACCTCCCCCACCAACAGTCCCGGCCCCGCCAACCGACGAACCCGGTGAACACCTTCCTGCGACCACTGGGTGTCGGTGATTTTGCGCGGGAGGGAGCGTTCTGACTGGCTCCCGCGGCCGTCGAAGTCGTCGGATACCTCGTCGGCGCTGCCCCCAGCGCAAGCTGGCCACATTACGCAGCGCATCCGCTGATCGTGTGTGCTCAGTGGTCATAGGCGATCAACGAGCGGGTGACTGGTGCGCCGAGCTTGTTGTTGTGCCAGATCCCGGCGGCCATCGCCAGGATCCGCTGGGCGACGCGGATCGCGACGCCCTCGAAGGTCCGCCCGCCGTGTTGTTCCAGGTCAAGTTGCCCCTTGAGGGTGTCGTTGACCGACTCGATCAGCTGGCGGACCTTCTTGAGCATCGGCTCGCCGTACCGCTCCTTCTCGCGCTTGCGGGAAGGCCGCAGCAGCTCGATGCCCTGATCGAGGAGCTCCCGCTCCAACGGTTTGGACGCGAAGCCCTTGTCCGAGATGAGCAGGATGCCCGCGCGGGCGGCGACCAGGTCGGCGTCGACCTCCAACATCGCGGACAGTACCTCGCGCTCGCCGATCTTCGCGGACGCCAGCTCCCACATGATCGGCATCCCGGTGGGCGTTCAGACCAGATAGAGGCGAAGCCCCCAGAAGAACCGGGAATGTGACGCGCAGTAGCCGTACTGTGCCCAGCCGGCCATGTTCGATCGCTGCACGGTCGGGCGCGACATCCCGCACGGGACCGGCGTCGAGTCGACGATCCAGTGGTTGTCGAACCAGAAGTCGCTGTCCATGGCCAGCTCCCTGATCATGCGCTTGACCAGGGGAAGAGCGCCGCGCAGACGCTTGTTGTAGCCAGGCCGCAGCGGCAGGTACGGGAACATGCCGGACAGATGCTTGTTCGCGTAGCGCAGCCACCGGGCCTCGGAGTGGTACCCGAGCAGCGCCTGCGCGACTGCCAGGCAGACGAGCTCGCTGTCGCTCAGTAGCGGTGGCGTACCCATCCATCGGGTTCCTCCGATCTCGTCGTCCACCTTCACGTAGAGTGCGGTCAAGAGGGCTTCCATGTCTGTCGTCACACACGGACTTTGGGGGCCCTCGCCCTGTTTCCGCAGCCAGACATCGGAACTACTCGTCTAGCCGCAATGCCGCTGTTTTAAGCGGTGACCTTGGGTTTTCGCTTGGCCGGGGCGCTCTTGGACGCGGGGGTGATGGTGACCGCCTCGGCCGGCGGGGCGGCGGGCTGGGGCCAGGTGCGGTGGTGGGCGC
>NZ_SUMC01000132.1 GCF_005047355.1 Actinacidiphila oryziradicis | reverse complement strand
AGTGCCTTCGAGGCCATCCACCGCGCCTTCACCGGCAACCTCTGGATGCCCCCCATCGAGCAAGCCGCCTGACCAGCACACCTCACACACCGTCACCGGCCAACCACATTCCTTCTGAATGCTTACGCAGGGGGAGCGCCAGTCCGTACCCTCCCTGATCATGACTAGCCGAGAGTTGGCGGCGGTGGTGAGACAGCGCTACAGCGCCGAACCTACCGCACAGGAGTACCTGAACCAGCTGCGGGACCTTGGCAGCGCCAAACCGGGTTTCCTACCTTCGTAACACTCTCGCCGTAAGCAGATTGGGGGTCCTCCTAGGGGAGGGCCCCCAACGCCGTAGTGCGGTGGCTGTCAGGCGTCCACGTGGGGATCTGACTGGGGCCAACTTGGAGGGTGCGGGCCTCGACTCAGCCGAGATCGTCGGAGCAAGGCTGGACCGCGCGGTTCAGGCAGGTCGCGGCATCGTGCACGCTTTCCAAGTCTGTTGGTGGCCTGCTGGGGGCTGTCCAGCGCCGTTCACCTGCGTATATGCTGGATCGTCCATGGCGGTCGATCAGCGTCGGTGTACCGTCTTGGACGCCTCCGGACGGTGGTGAATGAGACGGAAAGTGAGACGGTCCAGAGTCGCGGCTGTCAGCTGGATGCGGCCGCACGCCATGCTGCCGTGATGCACCCCTCTTCCATGTCCCACCAGCCTTCCGCGACGCCGTGGTTGAGCAGTCGCCGGACCTTGGCGGGGTCCGCAGTGGGAGGGATGTCCAGCGAGACCATGCCGAACTTCTCGATTCCCTCGCCGTCGACCCCCAGCTCGTGGAAAGCGTTGATCACGCTCTGACGGGCGGTGCCCGAACCGCCGTCGCGAAGCACGATCAGGCGGATGGTGCAGTTCTCCGAGCGGCGGACGACGTCGTCGGCCCATAGCGTGCCGTTCTCATCGGTCCGCGTGGCGATGATGTCGCCGCACGCCACTCCGCGGACGAACCATGGGATGTTGTCCAGCTTCATCGTGCCGTCGCCCTGGTCGACGGCCCACAGACTCTCCACCGACGCGGGAGGCCAGTTGTCCTCGATCTCAAGATGGAAGTGCACCTTCACGTACCCCACTCGGGCCTCCGTCATCCCGTCAGGATGCACGGTCACCTCGGACCGGCACGCGGCGGGTGGGCTCCCCGTAGCGGGCAGCAACCCCCTCGATGCGAACTACGGGCGCGACGGTCGCTGAGGTCTCCTCGGCTGGTCGGCCGGTTGCTTGGGGTCAGGCACGGTCGGCAGCGGTCGCGGTGGTTGCTGTACTTCGCTGCTGTACTGGCGCTACCGCGCTCGGGACTGGCGCCTGCCGCGCCAGCACTTTCCTGCCCTCACACCTGTGACCCCGATGGCGGCGAGCACGGCGGAAAATGGAAAGCCAGAGTGAGCAGCACCCAGGATATGGCCCAATCAACAAGAGCCACTCGGTTCAGGCGTCGAACCATCACGGGCGCACTACTTCCGCCAGCGAGCCGTACGCGCAGCAGTTGCAGCACACAGACACATCCAGGCCGTGACGCTCGCGACTTTCCACCACGCATGCAGGTGCAGGCCCTGAATGGTGAGTGGTCCCGCCGCAGCGACCAGCAGAACAAGTAGGTAGCCCCTAAGGACCTTCGATCGGTTCACCATCGCGCCTCTCTTGGACCGGGCCTGCGGGGACTGCACCGTACCGCAAGGTCGTTGGCGACAGGCGGGAATCACTGGCTAGCATCCAGCTGCTCAGAAGCCGAAGAAGTGACACGCCGGTTCGTTGACCTGCGGGCGTACCGCCGACTGTTCCTCTGAGTTGCTGGGGAGCGGTCGGCGGTTGTCATTGTTGTGTGCCGTTGGCTACCCTCGGACGGCCCGGGGGAGCGCCGATCGTCGACCACTACCTGCGAATTCGGGTCAGACGACGATCTTCACAGATGGGCTCGCCCGGCTGGTCGCCCACGAAGTCGATCACCTGGACGGGGTGCTGTATATCGCGCGAATGGCTCCCGACAGCAGCACGATCTCGGTGGCCGAGTACAAGGGCACGGGGCAGAACTGGCGGTTTAGCCCGCGCTCCGGGGCATAGATCGAAACAGCCTTGGCAGCGGCAGGCCGGGCAACTGCGGTTGCCGCGGGGGCTGGCCGCCGTCGTGGACGTGCAGGGTGAACGTCTCCGGCCCGAGCTTCCCGCGCGCACCCGCCAACCGCCGTCGAACGGGGTGAGGGTGGCGGCCGAGCCGGTCACCATTCCAACCAGGTGCATCACTTCACCGACGTCGATATCTGCGCGTCCGGTACCGCGCTTTGGGCGAGGAACTGCAGGTGGGAAATGCTTCCTCGGCGGCTACGGAAATCCGCTTTGGCTGTGCCCCATCAGGCCCCAGCGTGAATGTATGAGGCCCAGGTGTGAGGCTGGTTCGGGTGACGGTGGCGTATTTCTCGAATGGTGTCGTGCAGGGCACGCGCGGGTGTGGTTCCGTCGTTGCCGGTCGCGCGGCGGTAGAACCCCTGCGTCACGTGTTCCGATTCGGTGCTGTCAATCTCCCACAGCGTCCCGACGGCTTCGGGGAATCCGGCGATGAGGAAGGCACTGGTGATGTGGATGGCCTCGTCGGTGAGCCGTTCGCTGGTGCGCGCGGTGCCGCAGGCCGCGAGATATGCGAGCCTCGCCACGCGTGGCCGTGCCCGACAGATTTCCAGGACCGACAGCCGCTCGCCGCTGGGCAGGTGAAGCAGGCTGCCGGAAGGCTTAGTCGGATTGCTGGTCGCGTGGCACCCGAAGTGCACCCAGGTGACATCGGCGAGTGACGCGAGCACTGCTTCGCGGGTCGCGGTGGCACCGGTTAGCGGGCTTTGGGCACCGAGTCGCTGGGCCGCGAATTTAGCCGCCGCTGCCACGCCCGGAAGGTCGTCTTCCGCCGCGGCGACCAACAGGGCGCGGCTGCCGTCTGGGGCACTGCGGGTGGCTGGTTGAGTGCGTGCGTGTGCGAGGGTCTGGAATCCGGGCACGTACGACGACACCACGGCGTCGAGCGCGGCGCGCGGTCCACCGGTATCGCCGCAGCCGTCGAGACCGCAGTCGGGCAACGTGCATTCGGCCGCGTGCAGTGGGAGTGCGTTGAACGGCCCGGTTGGAACCCACCAGATGCGTGGCCACGCGGTGCCGTTGGGTATGGATTCGCAGATTCCCGCCAGGCTCAGGACCGGGCGCACGACCGTGTGCCAGGCCCACGACAGCGTCTCGCGCAGAGCAGAGCCGGCCGCGACGAGCCGGGCCGGGGATGGCCGTGACGGTCCATGGGCGTTGATGGCGCTGACGGCGTCGCGCAGCCGCTGGGCCATTTTGGTGACCTCAGCCGACTCGGCGTTGAGGCGAAGTGACGTGATTGCCTGGGCCGTCACGACGAGCGCGTGGCAGTGGCGTGTCGCGTGGTTGAGCACGACGATCGGGCCGTCGGTCGCGAGGTCGCGCAGCCGCTCGGCAGAGAGCGGACGCAGGAAGTCTTCGCACCCCGGTTTGGCACGGATCTGCTCGATCAGCTCATCGAGCTCCCGCGACGCGTGGAGCTTGGTGCGTCGGGCCCACTCGGTGCGCCCGGTGGCGGGTGGGTTGCCATGGCGTCGCAACTCTGCGAGCGAGTCCGGCTCAGCGGCGAGTTGGTTGGCCAGCTGCTCGAACCCGCGGGCCAGCGCTGGGTATGCCGATCGCAGCTCGTCGAGATCGGCGCGGGCCTCCATCTGCCGCGCCAGCAGCAGCCCGCGCCCGCGCTCAAGCAGCGCTGCGGCGCGGTCGACGTCGGGCCCCGCGTGGACGTAGAGGAGGCTCGCGGGGACTGTGTCCGGCCCGCGGCCCGCTTGAAAAGCCGCCATGCGGTTGCGCAACTCGCGTTTTCCCTGGAGGAGGAGCGTTTGTCCGAGGATGAGCTCGACGACGGTTCGGATGTCCCCGTCGAAAGTTGTCAGGCCATGCTCGGCTGACTGCTGGTCACTGCCCCGGTCGGTGGTCTGGGCCATGAGTTCGATGGCCTCCTCGGCGAACGACAGGGCCATGTCGATACGCGGCGGGTCCAGCACCACCGCATCGGCTGCGGCAGCGATTCCCGCATGTGCCCGCATCAACGCCGGCACCAGGGGGTCGCGCAACGCGACGCGGACCGATGCAGGGTCTGCAGCCCCCGACAAAAGGGTGTGACTATGCGCCGCCACGGCCTCCAGTGTTGTCTTTGTCTCAGGTGGTGTCACGAACGCCGGGGGCCGGTCGGAGATGATGCGACCGAATTGAGGATCCGGGCTGATGAAAGTCGCGCGCAGGAACGTGGCCATTTCCGGCGGCACGGTCGTTGCCGGATCTGCGATCAGTTCTTCGGCTTCAGCGGTCAGATTCGCCGCGTGATCAGGGTCTGTGTCACGAACCTTGAAGGCCAGTTGCAGGAGCGCTCTTATCAGTGTGGCCTCGATGGCGGATCGGAATGGGTGGTCAGCGGGGCACACTGCGAACGTTCTCCGGCATTGGTCGACTTGGGCGTCGCTGATGTCCGGCAGCGGAGTGCCGCCTGGTCCCGTGGTCTCCACCATGTTCAGCATGCCGTCAGCGAGCAGCTCGTCAAGCGGCATGCGTTCCCCGGCACCGGTGCTTTGCTGGCTTGCGAGGTCTTTGAGCCGCTGCGCAAGTTCCCGGGCGTGTTCGAACTGTTCCACATCGTGGCTGAAGAGGTAGTTCGCCAGCGGAGTGAAGATTTCGCGTGCGGTTGCCTGGAGCACTTGGTCGGTAGCCGCCGTCGTATCTGCGGGTGCCAGTCCGGCGAGCAGTGTCGTGGCTTCGCGCGCTGCCTCAGGGTCGGCGCGCGAGTATGCCCGTTCGGTGAGTGCGTTCGCGAGGGCGCGGGTGAGCGATTCGGAAGGATGCGGTGTTCGCGAGTGAGCGTGTCGAAGCAGTCCGATGGCCTCGTCGGTGGGAGCTGGATCGTTACGTTTCGCACCGAGAGCGGTCAGTGCGGTTCCCAGCGCCTCTGACGTCGTTGTGTGGGCCGGCTGATCCTCTGAGGTGTTCCCGAGCAGAGCACGCAGGCCGGCGATATCGGACTCGAGTCGGCTTGTACCGTCAGCGGTCGCTTTGTCTTTGACGCTCCGGGGGGTGGCCACCGGGTCTGGTTCCTGGGCCGCTGCGTCGTCACCACACTCACGGCCGAGCGCGGTCAGTGCCTGCCCCAACTGTTGGGTGATGGTGCTGTGGGCGGGGTGGTCGCGCGGAGTATCCGCAAGCGCCGTACGCAGTCGACGGACACCGCAGGCGATCAGAGCCGCAGCATGAACGCGAACTCCCTCGCGAACGATGGCCTCCCCCGCCCGCGCATCCAATGCACCTGGCCAGGCAGCGGGTTCGGCATGGATCTCCCGCAGCGACCGCAGCACCGTTTCGGTCTCATTGAGCACCCTCTTCCCAGGCGCCAAGTCGATGAAGCGGTTCACCTCGTCGAGCGAGGGATTCCCCAAAAGCCAAGCCGCATTGACCATCACGTGGAGCGTTTCCTGGATCCCCTCGGCCTCCCTCGGCACCTCGGGCGACAACCTGCTCTGCAACGCGACGGCCATCCGAGCCGCGTCGGCGAGCGAGTCCGGATCGGCCGCCAGCCGGAAATGCAACACCCGCAGAAACACGTCCTGGAGCGCGGCGGCGGCAAACCCCTGGTCGGCCTCCGGCGTGCTCCGGACGGTAACGTCGGACCAGGTGAGCGCCGAGTCCAGCGCGGTGAGCCGATCCGGCTCCGAGAGATCCGGCGCCTCAAACACGAACTTGCCGTACGCCGAACCGGCAGCAAACGCGAATCGTGCATCGTTCAGTGGATCGGCTGCATCAACGCTCGTTCGCACCGGTTCGGGGAGCGGCTTGTTCTCGGGAATCCGCTTGATCAGGAAAGCACCCGTGCACAGCATGATTTCCCGAGCCCACCGCTGCTCCGAACCCTCAGTACCCAGATGACGGAACCAGAAGGTCCAGCAGACCGTAGTGAGCGCACCAAGGTCGACGGCCTCGTAGGGCGACGGCGCGGCTTCACGCAGCAGTGCCAGCGCATCAGCCTCCGCCTCATCGCCGATGATCGCCGCGGGGGCCTCGGTTTCCCGCGCAGCGATCAGGCGCGCGGCAACTACGTCATGCAGCTCCGACATGGATGCTTACACTAATCCGAAGACTCGTCAGGGCCACGGAGTTCTCGAAATCTTCAAGGGGGCCGGCAGTGGGGGACAGAGGGAAAACAGGCGGCGGCTACGCGGATGCTGTCGAGTACCTGTGTCGCAACGTCAGCGACTTGCGCGCCGTGATCGAGCCGGCATGCTGGCGAACGCACTTCACGGTGGTGCGGGATGGCGATCCGGACAGCGACGCGTGGCGGAACGCCATACGCGCGCTGCACGAGGCAGCAGAAGCCGCAGACATTCCCGGAGGTCTGGGGTTGCGTTCCCTGTTGGGATGGCCGCGTCCGATCTCGCCGCGCCCTACAGCCGGGTGGGCCTGTCCCTCGGGGCGCTGTGCCCGGTTGGAACTGCCGGAGAGCTCGGTTCGCGAACTACCGCCCCCGCCGCAGTGCGAACTGTCGGCTGTGCCCATGTGCATTGTCGGCAGTTGATCGCCTTGGGGCTGCTCGCCGAACTCCAGAAGCGGATTCCCGACCGATGGTTCTTCCGGCGTCTGCTGCCCGCCACACTGTTCGTCGTGGTCGCGGCCATCGGCGGTGGACAGCTCGGCCAACACCGCTGGAGCGATGTCCGGCTCGCCCGTGAACGGATCGCCGGTGCGCTGCAGTCGGGCAGCGGGGCATCGGAGACCGTCGCCTTGCTCGTCCTGGTCGCGCTGGCCGCCGCAGGATGCGCTCTCGCGGTACACCTTCTCGCGGCCGCCGTCGCCGTCCTGACATCGGGCGCGTGGCCGTGGTGGCTGACACCGCTGAGCCATCGCACGGCCGGCTGGCGTGCCCGGCGCTGGAATGGGCTGCGGGCACGGGCACTGGCCGCGCGGCGTGATGGGGACGGAAACCGGGCGGACCGCCTCGACACGCGCAGAGGTAGCATCACCGTCTTTGACTACGTGCCAGCGTCACCCACCTGGTCAGGCGATCGATTCGCCGCCGCCGAGGCGCGCGTTAAGGAACAGACAGGATTCGACGTCGCGCCCGAATGGACCCGGCTGCTCCTCGTGCTGCCGGACACTGCCCGGGCTGCGCTGGCCGACGCACGCGACGCCTACGACGCCGCGTGCGAGGCCATCGCGTGGAGCATCACATGTACGGTCTTGGGCGTGTGGTGGTGGCCCGCAGTGCCGGTCGGCCTCGCCATGTGGCTGGCCGCCGGGCGATGGCTGCGGCGCGCAGTCGACACGCTGAGCGAGACCGCCGAGGCCGTCTTCATCATGCACGGCGCCGCGTTGAGACCCTGAGCTTGTTCTTTAACCTCGCCAGGTTCGTGACCTGCTGGGATTCCCGATTCGCCGGACATGGGACGCGGCCGTCCCTCACGCTTCGAGATGTCGAGTAACCAAGCGTGAGGAAACGGCCGCTGTGACGAGTCTTCCGGGTGCTGCCTCTGCCGTCGAGTCGTTGTCCGTGTTGTCCCGGTTCCGGAATCAGTTCCACGACTGCCTCTACACCCGCGCGGACGCGCTCTTCGAGCTGACCGACGCGGTGCTGTGCGCGGACGGACCGGTCACCTCGCTGCCCGAGCTGACACTGACCGCCGAGCATCGGCGCGGGCACGGGGCGATGTACGACGCGCTGAACAACGGGCACCTGGAACCCACCCGGTTCCGCCGCCTGCTGGCCTCACTGCCCCTGCCGAGAGCGGCCGACGGGCGGATCGTCCTCGCGGTGGACGTGAGCAACTGGCTGCGGCCCGACGCCCCCACCAGCCCTGACCGGCTGTTCTGCCACGTCTACGGGCGGGGCCGGAGCGCGGATCAGCGCATCCCGGGCTGGCCGTACTCGATCGTCGCCGCGCTGGAGACCGGCCGCACGTCGTGGACGGCCGTGCTCGACGCGATCCGGCTGGGGCCGGCCGACGACGCCACCGCCGTGACCGCCGACCAGCTCCGCGAGGTCGTCGGCCGGATCGTCGCCGCAGGCCACTGGAGTACCGGTGATGCGGACATCCTGATCGTCATGGACTCCGGCTACGACGTGACCCGCCTCGCCCACGTCCTCGCCGACCTGCCCGTGGAACTGGTGGGACGCCTGCGTTCGGACCGGGTCATGCTCCGTGACGCCGGTCCCCGCCGCTCCACCCCGCGCGGCGGACAGCCCCGCAAGCACGGCGGCGTCCTGACCTTCGCCAAGCCCGAGTCCTGGCACACCCCCGAGGTGGTCACCACCACCGACACCACCCGCTACGGCACCGCCGAAGCCCAGGCATGGGACCGCATGCATCCCCGCCTCACCCACCGCGGCCCCTGGCTCGACCACGAAGACGAACTTCCCCTCCTGCACGGCACCTTGATCCGTCTGAAGGTCGACCACCTGCCCGGTGACCGCGACCCCAAGCCCGTCTGGCTGTGGACCTCGGCCACCGGCGCCGACCCGGCCCACATCGACCGGCTGTGGCAGGCGTTCCTCCGCAGATTCGATCTTGAACATACCTTCCGGCTGTGGAAACAGACTCTGGGCTGGACCGTGCGGCCCCGACCACCGCACCGGATACCGACCATCTGTTGCTGCCTTGACCATCAGCCCGCCTCCTTCGAGAACCTCTACGAAGGAGACCGCGCAGGACCGCTGTTATGACGTCCCTTCTCCGAATTCGCCACCGTCAGCCAGCCCTAACCACCCGACCCGCCATAACCGACGACCCCAGATAATTGCGTGCCTCGAAGCCCAGCTTGGTCCACATCGCGTCGCACTCATAGTCCTTGCGGCACTTCAGCACGATGCCCAGACGGTCCGCGTGACAGGCGGATATCTCCTCCACCAGTAGCCTGGCGATGCCCCGGCCCCTGGAACTCCCCGTCCACGCACAGGTGCGTCAGCCGGACCCGCTGGCCCGGCAGCCCGAACAGGGTGTAACCGGCCAGACGCCCACCGATCGTCGCTGCCAGAAGGGTTCCCTGACCGGCCTTCTGCTTGTAGGCGGCCGGAGGGAGGAATCCGAGCCTCTTGTTGAACCGGTCGCCGAGTTCGACCACAGCGTCCAGAAGTTCGGTGTCTTGCGGGCGTACAAGGCGGATATCGACCGGCGTGGGAGATGTGACGTTTGGGGTCTGCACTGCACCATTTTGCCCGGCCTCCGGCATGGCGTCAGCGATCTACGACAAAGAGGAGAGCCCATTCCGGTCAGGAACAACCGACAGATGCGTGCGGGTCCCGTCGACGGTGCGGCGGCCTCCGCCGTCCTGGGCGGTGACCACCAGGCCGAAGACCAGGTCGTTGAGATCTGCGGGCCGCAGGTGGAGGTCGTGGGCGACGTCGGCCAGCCGGATTCCTTCGCCGCGCAGGGCGGTGAAGACCTTTCCGAGAACCTGGGAAGTTTCGCGGGCCAGACCGCTGCGTGGTTCGGCCTTGCGGTAGCCGAGGCGGCTCAATTCGACGCAGTGGGTGCGGTATTGCCACTCGGTGGTCAGGCCGAGCTCGTGCAAGCGGTGGGCGAGCGCCATCGCGGCGACCTTCCAGCGTCTCTTGGCCTGCAGGATCCAGTTGGTGGTGGGGTTGCGGGGGGCGTGGGCGAGCACGTCAGAGCGGGACATCAGCAGCGCCGCGGCGAACCGGTGGGCCTCAGCCTCGGCCTGGGGTCCGTGTGGGATCTGTTCCTCACCATGCAGGACGAGATGGCCGAGCTCGTGCGCGGCGTCGAAACGTCCGCGCTCCGCGGTCTTCTCGGTGCCGAGCAGGATGAAGGGGATACCGCGGTCCCAGAAGGAGAACGCGTCGACCTCGGGGCAGTCCCGGGACAGGGAGAACACCCGCACGCCGTGGGCCTCCAGCAGGTGGAGCATATGGGGAACCGGAGCGGTCCCCAGACCCCAGCGGGCCCGCACGAGGTCCGCGGCATTCTCTGCCGGGCAGTCGACACCCGCCGCCTCGCCCGGGTGCGGGACCTGCCCGGCATCCACCGTGCAACGACTGAAGGAGGACAGGGACGGCAGATCCGGCTCCGGCAGCCGGAACCGCTCCCCGATCCAGTCCTGCAGCACCCGGGCCAGCCGGCCGCCGCTGAGCGCGATGTCCCGCTGGGCCGCGGTCATCTTGCTCAGCGCCCGGAAACTCACCGACTCGGCCGTCAGATCAGCGACCTCGTCTGCGCTGAAGAAAGCCTCCGGGAAATCCAGTGCCGTGGCGATCGCGGTGAGCGAGGGCGGGCTGGGGTGCGCCCTGCCGTTCTCGAAGTCCTGGAGGCGTCGTGCGGTGACACCTGCCAGCTGGGCGAGGCGGGTGACGGTCAGCCCCCGGCGCTTGCGCGCCAGGGCGATCCGGGATGCGGTAGTCATGTGAGGACGCCAAGGGTCGGGGCAGGGCTGGTCAGCCCAGACGTTCAACAGGGATGTCGATGCCACTCTGAGAGTCGGCGTCGTCGACGAACGGAGCGAAGCCCTCGAAGTCGATCGAGGGCAGAATGATTCGCTCGTGCCAACTGTCGATCTTGCCACGGTTGCCGGTGTCGTTCGGCAACGACAGCTCCGCGTGCAGGCGCACCCCGTCCGAGGTGTTCACATGCTGGTAGAGCAGGAACCAGGTGGGAATGCCATCGCCAACGTCCTGCGGCTCGGGCTCGGCTCCGTAATCGGGGAACAACAGGAGTTGGCGGTTGGTCTCCACCCGCTGTACCACCGCCGAGCCCTTGGAATAGCGAGTCGACGGGATCAGCGCGGCGAATCCCGTCTCCTTGCTGCCGCTGGAGGCCGTGAGGGCGAAGTCTCCCGATGGCGCGACGAGCAACGGTACGTTGCTCGGGCTGGCGCTGCGCCAGCCCTTGGGTATGTAGGTCTCCCGCAGGAACCGGACCGTGCGTCCCCAGAAGATGTTGCCGGGTAACGAAACCGGATCCAGGTCGGTGCAGAAGTTCCGCTCGGCCTCGGCCCGACGAAGCGCCTCTTCGATGTCTTCGATCGACAGCCCCAGTTCCGCCAGCCGACTCTGCACCTGAACGCCCTCCGCGAGTATGACCGCCATCTCCAGCCTCTCCTCACACCACCTCGACTTCCGGATATCCTTCCTCATTCGAGGGAGAAAATCAAGAAACCAAGCTGGTCAACGGCGTGCCGTGGGAGGTCGTCGCGGAGCACTCATGATTGACGACACGATAAGGACCGCTATGGCGAGGATTGCGCCGGCCCCTCGACCCTGTACTCCAGCGGGTGCGGGGTGGACGCGCGTCTTTCGCCACTTGCGTGGTCTTCGCCTGGGTGTCGGTCAGGTACTCGGTGGTGCTCATCGCCGCACCGCATCCGAGGCGGATCGCTTCAGTTCCAGTCGGGCCGCCGGCGCCCGGCCGGGGATGCTCGCCCAGTAGGGGTGCGTCGAAATCCGTACCGACAGCCGTTGCAGCGTGCGCCGCAGGACCGTCGTCTGCGAGGCGTTCGCGGTTCCGGCGAGCTGCCGGTACACGGTGTACCAGTCGCGCTGGGCCTGCAGGAGGTCATCGGGGAAGGAGTAGGTCATGAGACGAATTCAAGCACGTGTTCGATTTTGGCTGCACCGCCCATACGGGTGAATCTGTGGGCGTCGGGGGCGGATTTCCGAGCGGTTGGCGCCTGGTACGGAACCTGACTGCGTCGTCGGAGGGGCTTGTTCCTGGGGATGGAGGTGGTGGTGCGGCATCAGCCGCACTCGTGCGACGGCTCTGGGCCGGGCCGCCCGGTCGGCCCTGGTGTCACTGGTCTGGTCTGGGGGCGGGCCACCAGATGGTCCCGGATGTGGACGACACCGATGCGGACGAAGCTTTCGACTGCCTAGCTATCTCCTGCGGCTGCAGCGCGAGTTGGACGAGGTGCGGCACGAGCTGGTGCGGTGGCCGCCTGGCCTTCTCCCGCCTGGGTGACGAGCAGTGGGTGATCGACATGTTGTGGGGCCCGGCAGTCGCCGTTGTCCGCTGCCGCGGCCGAGCAGCCGCTCTTCGCGGCCGGGACACTTGCATGACGTGGTCTGGTGAAAGGGGTCGGCGGTGCGCTGGCCGGGGAGCGCAAGCTGCCGGGAGTCGCCGGATCTCATGGGTCAGCCTTCCCGGCTCCGGCCCCGGAGCCCAGTACCAATCGGTGGCTTTTCGCCCAGGGTCGGCCGCGCTTGGGCACACCGCTGGGCCGCTCTCCGGGCATGGCGCCGCCGACCGCCCCTCCCTCTCCCGGCGGAAGAAGAAGAGGGGTCCGAACGGACGGAGCGCAAGAACACGGCGAAGCCCGGCCTTGTGCGCAGTCCGCCGAGGGCCCCACACTCCACAAGCCTGGGAAAGGGGAACCGACGAAGGTGCTCGGATGCCGTACCGCTCAACGGTTCCGGCCGGATGGCTCGCAGTGTGCTCCGAGGGCTCCACGTGGTTGTTCTCCGGGGCCGGGTGCCGGGGTGCCGCTGGCGTGGAGGGCGCGTGAGGAGTCCTGGGGCTGGGGCCCGGCCGATCCGCGTGGCGGAGTGGCCGGGCCGGCAGAAAGATGGGCGGCTCGCGTGGGCGGGCGAGTTCAGCGTGTCTGGTTGAAGGGCATGGCCCTCTTCAGGGTGAGGATGGAGCTGCTTAGGTCGGCGACCGCCTCGTCACGCAGCTCGAGCGCTCTTTGGGCGTGGGAAGATTGCGCCCAGTTGATGGCGTCGAGGTCGTCCAGGGGGGCGACCTCTTTGTCCAGCGCCGCGGCCAGTGCGGCGATGCGTTCGATCAGGGCGAGAACGTACGTCCCGCCGCTGTCTGCCTCCGTCCCGGCTTGATCCGGGGCCAGTGCAATTGGTGAGGGGAGTTGCGGTCCGGTGGCGGGCTGTGGCCCAGGATCGGGGGTCGTTACCGTTCCGTGGTTATCTGCGAAATTTCGCAGACTCGTCGGCTCCTGCGTCGGTGCCGATGCGCTCGCCGATGGGGGCGTTGAAACCGGTGCGGGTGCTTGGCCGCTGGATCCGGTGGTGAGGGTGCGGCGTGGCTGGGCGGGGGCTGCGGTGAGGGGCAGGGCTTTGGCGGTGACGAGTTGGCGTGCGGTGGCCCGGAAGTCGGCGGCTTCGGCCTTTTTGCCGGTGGTGGCGATGATGGCCTTGGTGATCTGGCTGATGATGGTGGCGGTGAGTCGGAGTTCTTCGTCGGCGGCGCGGGTGTGGAGTTGCTGGTAGAGGTCGGCTGCGGCGTCGAGTCCGAAGAGGTGGGAGACGTGGATCAGGGCGCGGGTGTGGGAGGCGGTGACGGGCTCGCCCATCTTGGTGGCGAGGCTTTCGGCGAGCGGCCACTCCTCGATCATCTGGTAGGCGGTCCGTTCGCTGATCTCCCAGCGTTCTTGGATGTAGGCGTCGAAGCGGGTGTGGGTCTGGCGGTAGAGCTTGCGGTCGCGGATGGACTGCATGGCCTTGCCCGCCAGCCACGTGGCGGTGGACAGATTCGCCACGGCCTGTTCGCAGAGCCCGAGTTGGTGGATCTCTTCGTGGTTGAGGTCGCCGGAGGCCTCGACCGGTACCGGGGCGGGGATCATGTCGGAGGTGATGACCAGGTCGGCCGGGCGCCCCGTCGTGTGACGTGGGGCAGGCTGCCGGCCGGCCGGCGCGTTCTGCTGCTGCGTGCGTCGGGCACGGAGCGCGGCGGTGCGGTCGCTGCTGCTCATCGCGAATCCTCCGTCTTGGGCAGAAGACCCCGTTCGATCATTTCGGTGACCAGCGCGTCGTAGGCAGATCCCTTGGCGGTGACCGGCTCCAGCATCGACTGGGCGTACATCTGCCGGTGGGGGATGGTGGTGGTGAAGACGTTCCAGCCCAGATCGTCTTCGAGATACTCCCGGTACTGCTTGGTCGCCTTGGCACTGGCGACAGTGCGGTTGAGGAGCACCCAGGTCGGGGGCGGGGCGCCGTCGCGGCGGAGGACGGCGATGCCGTCGATGAGGTCGCGCACGGGGAGGCGTTCGATGCGGTCGATGTCGGCGGTGGTGGGGGCGGTGTTGAGGATGGCGAGGTCGGCGACGCGCAGGACGGACTGGACGATGGTGCGGTGGTCTTCGGCGTGGCCGCAGTCGACGACGCCGATCTGGCCGGGGTTCATGGTGGGCGGGACGTTCTTGTAGAACAGGGGCGAGGCCTGTTGCTGGAGGGGGAAGGGGAAGCCGCCGGCCTGGGTGTCCCACTCGGTGAGCTGCCTGCTGTAGTCGGCCTCGTAGGCGATGACCGGGTAGCCGCGCTCGTGGAGGGCATGGGCTTGCCATCCGGCGGAGGTGGTCTTCCCTCCGGTGCGAGGGCTGATATGAGCGATGATCATGATCCTGTTCTTTCTGCTGTGGCGTGGGGGATGAGGCTGGTCAGGGCATGCGCTGTGGGCGCGGTTGCTGTGTGCCGACGTCGGCTGTGGTGTCTGTCCGGTGTGCGAGGGCGGTGCCGGTCTGGGTGATGGGGTGTTACGGGGGTCGGGCCGTGCGACGGCCCGGGGCACCGGGCTGGTGCTGGGGCCGCATCGCTGTCCCCGCCTTGTGGAGCAGCCGGTAGACCGTGCTCAGGGAACAGCCGCAGTCGGTGGCCAGGGCGGGAACGGACTCTCCGGCTTCGTAGCGGGTCCGGAGGGTGGTCATGAGCTGCTGGCGGCCCGCCACTTGGTTCTCGTCGGCGTGGAGTTGGCGGGTCTGGTGCGGGGTGCGCAGGGTGGTGCCGGCCTCGATGAGCAGACGGCGGACCGTTCGTGCGGACCGGCCGCAGTCGGCGGCCAGGGTGTCGACCGTCGCGCCGCTTTCGTAGCGGACGCGCAGCGAGGCGGCGAGACGGCGCCGGGCCACCACGTGGTCCTCGTCGGCACGGAGCTGGCGGGTTTCATGCGGCGTGCGCATGGCGGTTCCGGCTGCGTGCAGCCGGTTCACGATGGTGCCGTGGGACAGACCCGTGCTCTGCGCCAGTTCGTCGACTGTGGCGCCGGTGTCGTAGCGGGTGCGCAGTTCCAGCGCGTGCTGGTGCCGTGCTTCGGCATTCGGGGGAGGGGAGGTGGTGTTCATGCGGCGGATTCCCATTCGGCGAGGGCTTGGGTGTGTGCGGTGACCAGTTCGTCGTAGGTGCGCTGGTCGGCGGGGGTGATGAGGATGAGGCGGCCGTCGGTGGCGACCGACCATTCGGGGTCGATGCGGCCGGTGGTGGGGTTGAGGACTGCTCCGCTGGGGGCGTGCCACTCGGGCGGGATCTCGTCGGCACGCGGCGTGGGCACCAGGACGTGTCGACCGTTGTGGACGATGACCATGACCATGGCCTTGGTGCGGTGCTCGGATAGCTGTTCCAGCGCTTGCCGGTATGCCGCGCGTTCGGCGGCGTGGAGTGCCTTGCGGTGTGCTGCGGTGCCTGTGGTGCTGTAGCGGTGGGCGATGTCGTCCCAGCCCCGGGCGGGCAGCGTCTTCGGGGAGGGGGCTGCGTCCGTGCCGGTCTGGCCGATACCTTCCAGGGCGCGGGGTGCCAGGCTCCATGTCCGGCTGGTTTGGTGGGCCAGGCCGTGGGCTGCGAGGCGTTGCAGGGTCCGGTAGGCGGTGGCACGGGAGACGGAGGAGGTGGCGATGAGCTCGTTGACGGTCTGGCTGGGTCGGACGTGCAGGGCGCCGATGATCATGAGGGCGGAGCTGCCGAGGCCGTGGTGGGCGAAGGCGTCGTGGGCCATGAGGTGGCTGATGACGGTGGAGTCGATGTCGGCCGTCGGGGCTGTCTCATGGCTGGGCCACTCCTCAAGGTCCGGGTCGGGGGGGAACTGAGTGGTCCCGTTGTGAGACATCGGGGTGCCGGTGGGGTGTTCGTGGCCGTCGCCGAGGTACCAGGTGGAGCCCTCGTGGCCGTGACCGACCCGCAGTCTGCGGAGCCATCCGCCGGGCTTCAGGACGGTCTCGTAGGCGTTGCGGAGGGTCTGCCGGGAGATCCCTGCTTCCTCGGCGGCTTGCCGCTCGCTGGCGGCGTGCCGTCGGCCGCCTGCGGTCTCGGCGAAGTTCAGGTGCGCCCGCAGGACCCGTAGGGCCGTGCGGCCCCGCTCCCCGTGCCAGGGCGTGGTCTCGATCCGGTCGTGCAGGGCGGCGAGGTCTTCGTGGGCGTGGTGCCGGGACTCGACCGCCGCGGTGGAGCTGACCGCGGTGGAGGCGCTGGCCCATACGCGGTGGATGTAGTCGCGGGCGCGTGCCTGCCCGGAGCGCAGCGCGATGTTCTGGGCGTGCCGGCCGCCCTCGTGCTCGGGGTGCAGCAGAAGGTGCGTGAGCTGGTCGAGGGTGCCGCCGGCGCGGGCGACGTGGCAGGCGATGGCCGCGGTGATCCGGTGCCCGTGCTCGGCCGCGCCCTGGTGCTCCTCGCGCGGGACGGGGTTGCGTCCGTCGGCGCCGAGTTTGCTGTAGCTGTTTTGGCCCTTCGGAGCCGCCCTGCGGGGGGAGGCTTCAAACCACCTCATGCTGCATTAGCCGAAGACTGTTGTGGTGAACGATGAGGAAAAGGCGTCGCCAAGACGTCAGGTAGGGATCGGAAAGGCGAACGCAAGTGAATCGCTGCTGACGTGTCGAAAGTTAGAAGCTGACATCGAAACCGGGGTGTCAATGCAATCCCGGGATGAGCCTGGCGGGTGCCCGCCTATTGGCCAGGCGGTGTCCGGCATACAGGCGACGCGAGTCCGGTCTGCCGCTTCCGTACGGAACAGGAGAAGGCGCGCATGGATACGTCTCCGCTGTCCAGCGGGGAGAGAGGGAGCGTCCCGAGCGGTCCGAAGCCGTGAGGGACTGAGTACCGATGCCAGGCGCGCCGGCGGACCAGCCCGTAGTAGTGATGAAGCCCCTGTAATGGGGACGGAGCGAAGGGGCCGGGTCGTTCGTGACTGTGTTCGTTCGATCAACCAACAATGTTGGGAGGAGTCGTATGGGCGAGTTGAAAGCAGCAGGCAAGCCGTTCGATATTTCGAAGCGCGCTGTCTGGGAGGCGTACGAGAGGGTGAAGGCAAACAAAGGAGCACCGGGCGTGGACGCGGTGTCCATCGAGGACTTCGAGAAGGATCTGAAGAACAATCTGTACAAGATCTGGAACAGGATGTCGTCGGGCACCTTCTTCCCGCCGCCGGTGCGTGCGGTGGAAATCCCTAAAAGCGAGGGCACAAGAATTCTAGGCGTGCCCACCGTGGGGGACCGGATCGCCCAGACAGTGGCTGCCCGGGTGTTGGAGCAGAAGGTCGAGCCGATCTTCCACCCCGACTCCTACGGCTACCGTCCAGGGCGGTCCGCGATCGACGCGGTAGGCCGCTGCCGGGTGCGCTGCTGGAACACGGACTGGGTCATCGACCTGGACATCCGCGCCTTCTTCGACAGCGTGCCCTGGGAGCTGGTCACCAAGGCGGTCGCCGCCCACACCGATCCGTCTCAGTCCTGGGTGGTGCTCTACGTGCGGCGATGGCTCCAGGCCCCGCTGCAACTACCCGACGGGACACTGCGCGAGCGGGACCGCGGAACCCCACAGGGCTCAGCGGTCTCACCCGTCCTGGCGAACCTGTTCCTGCACTACGCCTTCGACGCCTGGATGGCCCGGACCTTTCCGACCATCGGGTTCGAACGCTACGTGGACGACGCGGTGGTGCACTGCGTCAGCGAGCGGCAGGCGCGCTTCGTGCTCGCCGCGATCAGGGAGCGGATGCGTGAGGTGGGGCTGGAACTGCACCCGGAGAAGACGAGGATCGTGTACTGCCAGGATGACAACCGGCGCGGCTCCTACGAGCACACCGAGTTCACGTTCCTGGGGTTCACCTTCCAAAGGCGCTCCAC
>NZ_SUMC01000131.1 GCF_005047355.1 Actinacidiphila oryziradicis | reverse complement strand
CCCGGATCCTGGTGGGGCGGACGACCTTGTGGTCTCCGTGTTCCCCGCCCGTGCGGCGCCGGTCCCTCGGTCGATGCAACCGTGCCGGCCGGACCGGCTGTTCCCGGCGCGGCCGCTTGACCTTCCAGGCGTCGGCGTTCAACGCGAACGAGGTACAGGCGCGACCTGCATGTCTCAGCGCCACGTCGGATCCGACTTCCATCCGGCACCAGCCGTGAGATTCCGACACGAAATTTGAGATGTCCTGTCTCAGAGGGGCTGGCCCGAAGCCAGGGCTGTGACCTGCGGCGACCAGTTCGACTGCGACAGGTGGCAGTCCGAAATCTCAAATGATCTGGTCCGGCGCGTGCGGATGATGCTCGTCGTCCCAAGGTATGTCGTCCGTCGGTGTCGTTTCGAAGTGACCGCAGTCCGGCTATGGCTCTCGGCATGATCGGTCCGACCGAGTGCGCCCCTACCGCTCCCGCACTCGATACAGGGGGAGCCTGCCGACGACGATGTCCCGCTTTCGCAGCCGCAGTCCGAAGTGCTCTTCGATCGCCAGCATGCTCAATCGCTGACCGCGCTGTCTGTGGGCACCGCACGCCTGCCGCCAGGGGAGGACACCGACCTTCTCCAGGGCCGGAACCAGCAGGTCGGACTCCCGTCCCCACCGCCGGGTCTCCTCACCGATACCGAAGGAGCAAATGTGAATCCCGTCCTTGTAGTAGGCGAACATCGACGGCGGATTCCACGGAGTCATCAGGAAGCTGATCGCCTCCGCCCCGTCGCGTGAGACGGCCCGCAATCCGGCCTCCGTATAACCAGCAGCGTCGCCGTACTCAACGGCAAAGGACCAGTCGCCGGCTCGGCCCACCCTGGCGACACCGTCGATGTCCGGGTCGGTGAGCAGATCCGCCGCTTCTTCCGCGGATGACAGCCGTAGCTCCTGCCCCGGGCGGGCTCCCAACCGTGAGGCAAGATCAACCGGGTCGACACCACGCGCGAGCGTCACGCATTCAACTACATACGGCTCCAGGAGCCATCCAATGCCGCTGCCGTCAGCCACAGCGCCCACCCCATTCGAATGATCTACCTCTCGCATCCTCCCCTGGGACTCTGACAGCGGACAGCCCGCGGCCTCCCACAACTTGACTGACCGGCCACGACCTTGCCGATCCCCTGGGTGAGAGCACTACTGACGGCCCCGCCAGGCCTCTCCACCTGATACGGCGCTCGAATCGGACCAGATCAACTGAGACCGGGTCCAGATCGGTTGAGACGGGACATGAGACCCTACAACTATCCAAGGACAGAGTTCGGTGAAGTCGGTCATTGGCCTGACAGCTGAGGGGCGGTTCCGGTAGGTCTGTGCGGGTGACCAAGCAGAACGCCTCCGTGCCCAGCCCCTCCGAGGACAGCGAGCCCACCTCTGTCGCCGAGACCGTGAAGAGGCTGTACAAGAAGAACAAGAAGGCCATCGTCGGCACCACCATGGCAGCCGCCGTCGCGACCGGCCTGCTCATCAAGTTCGCCAAGGGGCAGCACGTCACCGAGGACATCGAGACCGACGAGTCGCTCAGCTGTGACACGCCGCTCCCCGACCTCGTACCCCGGGACCAGGGAAGCCAAGTCGCAGACTTGCTGAGCAGCATCGCGGGGCACCTGATGAAGATCAACGGTCAGGCCAGCGAGAAGGCCACGGCAGCCTGCGTTGAAGGGGTCTATCAGGATTTAGGCTCTGACAAGATTTTCGTAGCCGGTGATCGGGACGAAATGACTGGTCCGAGGGTCAGTTGAGCAGGATGCGCTGGCGGAGGAGGGCGAAGCCCGCGCGGCCGTAGGTCTGGCGTTTGAGGAGTTTCGTCTTGTTGTTGATGCCCTCGGTGGTTCCGTTGCTGTAGGGCAGGTCGAGTCCTGCCTGCACGGCGGCACGGTCTTTTACCAGGCCGCGGACGAAGCCGTGCAGCGCCGGGAGGTCGTCCGCGCTCACGGCTTCGATCCATTCCTGAAGGGCGGCGTGCTCGCCGGCGTGGTGTTCATGGTGGGCCAGCAGCTTCGCGAAGGCGGTGACGTGGCCGGTCAGGGCTGTCATCTCGGGGCAGAGTGCAGTGAGTTTGTCGCGATGGGCGCCCGGCTCCACGGCCAGGTGGTCGGGGTCGGTCATGATCCAGGAGGTGAGACGGCGGACGGAGGGGTCGACCGGTGACTCCTCGGCCCGGCCCTGTTCGAGGTAGCGGACCAGCAGATTCGGGCTGCCGGTGTAACCCAGTACGCGGATCTCGGCGAGGAGCGTGGTGGTGGCCACCGGCCCGGCCGCCCGACGCTCGCGCAGGTGGTCACGGAAGGGATCGACCAGGCAGCGCCGGTACTGGGGCGGGCGGATCAGCTGTTCGGGGTCGCCGACGCGTGCATACCGCTTGACCGTGTTCAGCGCGAGGCCCAGGCGTCGGCCGGTCTCGCACAGGCTCACTCCGGCCTCCAGCGACTCGTGCACAGCGGCGTGCCGCTGCAGGACGCGCTCATTGCGTGACCCGGGCGTCGCCTCGGGCGCCGCCGTGCGCCAGCACGCGGCGTGCGCGGACACCGTCTTCTCCACCGCGGCGGCGAGGTTGTGCCACAGGTACCAGCGGTCGCTGATCTGCACCGCATCCGGAAGCGCATCGGAGATGGCCTGGGCGTAGGAGGCTGAGCCGTCCCGGCAGACGATCTCCACCCCCGGATGCGTACCCAGCCAGGTGATCAGTGTGCCGGCGGTGCGGTCGGGCAGCACATCGACACGGGCATGGGTCATCACGTCGATCAGAATGGTGGCGTAGCGGTGGCCGCGTCGCAGGGCGAAGTCGTCGACCCCCAGTACCCGGGGCACCGGCGGAGCGGGCAGCTTCAGAGCCATCAGCATGGTCAGCAGCGTGCTGCAGCTGACTAGTTGGTGCAGGTGAGGCAGCAGCCGGATGCCCGTCTTGCCGGCGAGCGCCACCGCGACCGCGCCCAGAAGCCGCTGTAAGGCCGGCGTGCGCCGCTGATAGCGGACTGTCAGCCCGTCTGTCTGTTCCACGAACGTGGTCTTCGGGCACTGTGGGTTCTCGCAGTACAGGCGGCGTACCGATAAGTCGATCACTACCGGGCGGCCGCCGACCGCCTCGTCGGCGACGTGTCGTACGTACCGGCTGTGCAGCCAGTCCGAGGACAAGCCACAGCCCGGACACGCGACCGAGACGCCGTCCCGGGTCCGCGCCAAAATCCGGATCAGCTCCGTGCCGACCTGCACTCCCTCGATCCGCACTGCGGCCAGCTGCGGCAGCAGGATCTCCAACTCGACGTCATACACGTCCCATCCTGCACCCGGAACAGGGAAAAACCACGCACCTCGACGCATTCGATCACCGGCTACGAAAATCTTGTCAGAGCCAAATTAATTGTGGAGGCACTGCAATGCCCAAGACAATCGCCGTACTTGGGGCCGGCCCCGGCCTCGGCCGCTCCGTCGCGCGCCGCTTCGACCAGGAAGGGTTTCAGGTCGCCCTCGTGGCCCGCACCCCGTCGCGGCTGGACGCCCTGACCGAGGAACTGGCCGAAGAGGGAATCGAGGCGGCCGGGTTCGCCGTCGACCTCGCCGACCGGAGCGCGCTGCCCGGCGCGATCGAGGCCATCACCTCGCGTTTCGGCCCCATCGACGTACTGGAGTACGCCCCCGCCGGCCCCGACTGGCTCCCCCGGCAGATCCCGATCCGCGACGCGGACGTCGAAGCCTACACATACAATATTCCATGGATCTATGGAGGATGCTATGGCGGAGAGCACCACGGTGAGCAGCAAGGCGCGGCTGTATGACGCGTTCGCGGCCAGCGGAAAGGCGCTGGCCAGTGGAAAGAGGCTGGAACTACTCGATCTGCTCGCGCAGGGCGAACGCACCGTCGACGCGCTGGCGAAGGCGGCCAGGCTGAACCTGACGACCGCCTCCGCTCACTTGCAGGCCCTCAAGCAGGCCGGGTTCGTCGCCACCCGCCGCGACGGCGTGCGTATCCACTATCGGCTGGCCGGCGACGATGTGGCGCAGCTGTTCGCACTGCTGCGCAAGGTCGCCGAAGCACACCAGGCGACCGTGGCACCGGCCCGTGCCGCGTATCTCGGCGACGGGGAAGGGCCGGAGGTCACCCGCGAGCAGCTGCGTGCCCGCGTCGAGGCCGGCAACGTGGCACTGCTCGACGTGCGGCCCGCGGAGGAGTACCTGGCCGGGCACATCCCCGGTGCAGTCTCCATCCCGGTCCAGGAGCTTGCCGGACGGATCAACGAACTCCCCGACGGCTCGGAGATCGTCGTGTACTGCCGGGGCGAGTACTGCGTGCTGGCCTATGACGCGGTGCGGGTACTGACCGAGCGGGGCCGCAAGGCGATCCGGCTGCACGACGGCATGCTGGAGTGGCGCCTGGCCGAGATGCCGGTCACCGCCGGAGACCTGGCGTGACGAGCAGCCCGCCGCACCCGGCCCTGGCCGATGGGCCCGTCTACCTCGACTACAACGCCACCACGCCGGTCGACCCCCGCGTCGCGGCAGCGACGGAACCCTACCTGACCGGCTGGTTCGGCAACCCTTCCAGTGGCCACCCCTACGCCGACCACCCCCGCCGGGGGCTGGCCGAAGCCCGCGCCCAGGTGGCCGCCCTGATCGGGGCCCGCCCGCACGAGATCGTCTTCACCGCGTCCGGGTCGGAAGCCGACCAGCTCGCCATCCGCGGCGCGGTCCTGGCCTGCGGCAGGCCCCGCCCGCACGTAATCACACAGACCACCGAGCACCCCGCCGTCCTTCAGACCTGCCAGGCACTCACGCGCCTGCACGGCGTACGCGTGACGTACCTGCCCGTCGACGCCGTCGGACTCCTCGAACCCGCCCAACTGGCCGCCGCCCTGGACGCCGACACCGTGCTGGTCTCGGTGATGGCCGCCAACAACGAAACCGGCGCCCTCCAGCCGGTCCGTGAACTCGCCGCCCTGGCCCGGCACGCCGGAGCCGCCTTCCACTGCGACGCCGCCCAGGCCGCCGGGAAAATTCCGCTCGACGTCGGTGAACTCGGCGTCGACCTACTGACGGTGGTCGGCCACAAGATGTACGCACCCAAGGGCACCGCCGCCCTGTTCGTGCGCGACGGCCTGGCGTTGGAGCCGGTCGTCTACGGGGGTGGTCAGGAACGCGGCCTGCGGGCCGGCACCGAGAACGTCGCCCTGGCCGTCGCACTCGGCACCGCCGCACGCCTGGCCGCCGACGACCTCGCCGCCGGCGCCGAACGCCGCACCACCACGCTGCGCGACGACCTCCACCAGCGCCTGGCCACCGCGCTGCCTGGCCGGGTGCAGTTGAACGGACCAGCCTCCGCACGGCTGCCGAACACGCTGAACATCAGCATCGACGGCGTACAGGGCCACCAACTCCTCGCCACCGTCCCGGGCGTCGCCGCCTCGACCGGATCGGCCTGCCACAGCGGCCGGCACACCCCCTCCCCGGTCCTGACCGCGATGGGCATCGCACCGGAGCGGGCCCTGGGGGCGCTCCGGCTGTCCCTGGGCCGCTGGAGTACACCCGCGGACATCACAACGGCGGCAGCACTGATCACCTCAGCCGCTGCCGCGCCAACGGGCCATGAGCCCGCCGCCCAAGGATGAAGGCAGGACACGCATGACCGAGGCAACCCCCGCGCAAGGCCAGGCACTGTCCACCCGTAGCGTGCACGCCGGGGAGACCCGCGATGCGCAAGGCGCGATCCACACCCCGCTGTACACGCACTCCACGTTCGCGTTCGACTCCACCGCCGACCTCCTCGACGTCGTCGAAGGCCGCACCTCAACCCCACCATCCGCTCGCTGGAAGCGAAGCTCGCCGACCTCGAAGAAGGCGAACAGGCCCTGGCCTTCTCCTCCGGCATGGCCGCTGAAGCCGCCACATTCCTGGCCCACACCCGCGCCGGCGAGCACATCGTGTGCATCGGCGACGTCTACGGCGGCACCTTCGAACTGCTCGGCGACAACCTCCCTCAGATCGGCATCACCACCACCTTCCTGCGCGGCGACGAGGTAGGCCGGCTGCCCGAGGTCCTGACCGACCAGACCCGGATCGTGTTCTTCGAGACCCCCTCCAACCCCACCCTGGACGTCTTCGACATCGCCGCCATCGCCGAGCAGGCCCACGCGGCCGGGGCGCTCACGGTCGTCGACAACACCTTCGCCACCCCGGTAAACCAGAGCCCGCTGCGGCATGGCGCCGACCTCGTCATCCACTCCGCCACCAAATATCTGGGCGGACACTTCGACCTGACCGCCGGCGCGCTCATCGGCCCCGCCGCCCTGCTGGCGCAGGTGGCGACGTGGCGCAAGAACCTCGGCCATCTGATCGCCCCCGAGACCGCATCCCTGCTGGCCCGCAGCATCCGCAGCCTCCCCGTCCGCGTCCGGGCCCAGAACACCGCCGCCGCGTCCGTCGCCGCATTCCTGGCAGCCCACCCGCGCGTGACCCGAGTCAACTACCCGGGCCTGGCCACCGGCGACCACAAGCGGATCATGGACGCCCGGATGCGCGCGGGCGGCGGCATGCTCAGCTTCGTCCTGGACGGCACCGCCGACGACACGGCCGCAGTTGTCGACCGGCTGCGCCTGTTCGCCATCGCCCCCAGCCTCGGCGGAGTCGAAAGCCTGGTCACCCAGCCCATCACCACGACCCACCACGGCGTCACCCCCGAAGAACGCGCCCTGCGCGGCATCGCCGACAGCATGGTCCGCCTGTCCGTCGGTCTGGAAGAAGCCGACGACCTCATCAAAGACCTTGACCAGGCCCTCGACGCCACCTGACATAGGCCGGCCCCGTCCACGGGGACGGGGCCCTCTTTCCCTCCTCCGACCGCAGCAAACTTGCCTAACAGGACTCCAACTTGCTGGGCCGGCTGACCTGCGCTTCCGCCTCTTCCGGCTCCGGGACTTCTTCCTGTACCGTACGGACCCGGCTCACCGGGGCGCGCACCGAGCAGCGGGCGGGCCGCCGCCCTTCGTCCGGTGGAAGCTGGGGATTATCGCACCACCGTACGACGCATCCCCGTCTGACAGGCCGACAGACCGTCGCGCAGATGGCAATCGGCCTGGAGACCGCGCGGGCCGTGTTTCGCTCATGGCTCCGTCGGGAGACCTGGGCACGGTCTGTTACCGAGTTCCGCGCAAGGTTTCGCACAAGCCCCGGCACTGCCCCTCCCGCCGACACCCGCCGCGCCCCGGGCACCACAGGCCGAGACGGTTAGGCGAACCGACATCGGATTCACGACCTCGCGCTCCGGATCAGCCCCGGTACGAGGTTCATGGACCGCATGGTCCCGCACGGGTAAGACACACGCCCGACCGGGCACCGGCCATGCCCCCCTTTCCCGGCCCGCCCCGGCTTGGTCGCCGGGGGCGGTCCCAATTGATCAGCTCTGGGACCCGCCCGGTTCACGTACCGGCCACAGAATATCTCGGCATATCCGATGCAATCTCGCCCGCTCACTTCGGTGTCTGTGTGGCGCGCTTGCCCCGAGCCGGCCCCCGTCATGGAGGGCAGATGGTGCCGGTCCGTGTCCGATCGAGCGGTGAACCACGGTCAAACGGGGGCACCGACGGACCACGCCACGGCCGCGTAGATTGAGCGTTCCAGCGGGTAAGAGCCAATTGGGCGGGTCTGGTGCTCGGTGATTCCCACGCTCACGTCACGGGCTTGTTGACGTTGCGACGAGGGCGCGTGTCAGCGGTCCAGGTCGTGTCCGTTGGGAAGGCGGGCGATGTGCACTTCGAGCAGTCGGACGTCTCATGGCCATAGTGGCAGGCGACAGCAGCGGGATCTCACCTTGCGGGCTAGGGCATGCGGTCACCAGAGCAGCAGCAGGGCTGCAGCGCATGCGACGGCCAGGACGACGCCCGCGACCAGTGCCCCTCCGGTCCGGCCGACGGCACCCAGCCGCTCCTGTCTGATATCGGCTGCGGCGCTCCGATAGCGCACCGCGGAGTAGGCCAACCCGATCGCACCGACAGCCATCAGCAGAGCCCCTGCGGCCAGTGACCGGAGACGGCCGTTCTCGACGAACTTGGCCACGGCCAGCCCGAGCGCCATCACGTTCGCCGCTGTGCGCAGCCACGCGAGGTAGGTGCGCTCGTTTGCCAGATGGTCCCGGGCGTGGGACGGGTCTGTGTCGTCCCCGCCTCGCTCCTTGCCCATGAGTCGCTCTCCTTCCGGGCGGCGCGGCAATGTGCACTCTGCGGCTGCTGCCGAATCCGAGCGGGATCGGAAGTGTCGCTTGGGGAAGATTCGAGGATAGTAGCTATACGGGCATATGGGGCAAACGAGACAATATGATAGTGCATGAGACTGACCCTTACAACGCCGAACCACCTCCTGACGCGCTCGCAGGTCAAGTCTTCACCCCCCTGGACACCTTCTACGGCCGCATTCACGGGCCGATCCCCCGAACGGATGCGGCGAACTGGCGGCTGCGGGTGGACGGCCTGGTCGATCGCACGCTGGAGCTGTCGATGAGCGAACTGGAGCGCCGCTTCCCCGAGCGGAAGGTGGCGGCGACACTGGAGTGCGCGGGCAACCGCCGCGCCGATCTCCTGGCGTTCCGCGGCATACCAGGCCAGGTCCCCTGGGGCCCCGGAACCACCCCACGGCATGCTGGAGCGGGGTGGGCCTGGCAGATGTGCTTGCCGAGGCCGGACTGCAGGCGGAAGCGGGCCACATCGCCTTTACCGGCACCGACGTGTCACAAGAGGCCGACCCACCAAAGCCCTACGGCGGCTCCATACCGATGGCGAGGGCCACCTCCAGCGAGGTGCTCTTGGCCTGGACGATGAACGGTCAGACTCTGCCCGTCGCGCGCGGCGCCCCACTGCCGGAGATTGCGCTGGGTATGCAGCTCAAGCACTTCGCCGCCCGCGGCCTGGCCAATCGGTCCACCCGCGACTACGCGGCGCCGGACACTGCGTGGGCAAGACACCTGGACGACGCCGTCCACGCCGCCCGGTTCCGTCGGCTGAAGGACCTGGACGGGGCCCAGCAGTGCGAGGAGATCGGCTTCGGCCCTGGAGCCGAACGCCTCGAGAACGTCTTCGACCAGATCGCAGCCACGGCCATGGTCCGCCACGGGGACGCCCGCTTGGAGGCGGACCTGCTAGAGCATGGCCAACGTCCTGCTTGTCCCTGCAGAGGCGTGTGCAGTTGGGTTCGTGTGGTCATCGGGCGGGCCGGACGCCGTGGCTGCGTTCGCCGCGGTCGTGACGCCCGGTGTTGCTTTCCCCGGCTTTAACGTGAGGCAAGTCACCTGCCCTGGGCGGCTATTGGTTCGTGCTGCAGCTGGCCTCCGCCGTGGCGGAGAAATGCCGTTGATCGTGCTTGCACCGCGAGTAGAGGCTGTGCGGGATCACTCGTGAACAGCAACCGCGAGGAGCCGTCTGTGGAGAGTGGCTGGGCCGCCGACCTCTTGCTGGGCGGCATCATCTTATTGGGCGCGTCGGTGCAGCGGCTGGCGGGGATCGGGTTCGCGCTCGTCGCGGTGCCCGCTCTGGTGCTGCTTCTCGGACCGGCCGAGGGCGTGGTGCTGGCGAACTGCGGGGCCGGTGCCATCAGTGCGGTCGGACTCGTCGGCAGCTGGCGGGAGGTCCGGCTGGCCGCGATGGTGCCGTTGGTCGCCGCCGCCGCCTGCACCGTGCCGACCGGGGCCTGGGCGGCCGCCCGGTTGCCCGAGCCGGCACTGCTGGTCGGCACGGGGGTGCTGGTGAGCGTTGGCGTGCTGCTGGTGATACGAGGCACTCGGGTGCCCGCTCTGCGCGGCGCCAAAGGAGCGCTGGCCGCCGGTGCCGCGAGCGGGTTCATGAACTCCTCGGCCGGGGTGGGTGGCCCGGCGGTTTCTTTGTATGCGGTGAATGCGGGCTGGACGGTGCGGGAGTTCGTGCCGAACGCACAGTTCTATGGGGTCACGGTGAACGCGTTCTCCGTTGCGGCCAAGGGCATGCCGCATCTCACTACGTCATTCTGGCTAGTGCTCTGACCGTATAGGTTCACCGGGTTGGTATCTCCGGCTCTGCACCGGCTCAGGGAGCGGTCGCGGTCGCCCAGGTACGGAACAGCGTGAGGGCCTCGGTGAGGTTTCTGGGGCCGCACGCGGCGTGGAAGGTTTTCTCAGCGGTCCAGGTCCGAACCCAGTCCTGCGTGCTGCGGTTGACGTCCTGACGGGGGTACTCGCGTTCTTCCAGGTCCGTCTCTTCCAGATCGATCTCGACGGTCCAACCGGGATTGTCGAGCGTGGCGATCCTCACGCCCCACTCGTGCTCCCAGTCGCCGTCGCACTGCCGCGCGTACCAGCTCTGCAGCCAGCCAAGAAGAGGCTCCGAATCGCTCATGGCAGGAGATGCTAAGCGAGACGCGCGCCGGGCTCGGGCGTGGCTGGTCCAACCGGCAGGGGAGAAGCGATGGCGGAACCGGTACGAGTACGCAGGCTGACCGACCAGGAGGGGCAACGACTGCAGCAGATCGTGCGCCGGGGCAGCACCAGCTCAGTGCGCTACCGCCGCGCGATGATGCTGCTGGCGTCAGCTGGCGGGAACCGGGTGCCGGTCATCGCCCAGCTCGTGGCGGCCGACGAGGACACCGTGCGCGATCTCATCCACCGCTTCAACGAGATCGGCCTGGCCTGCTTGGACCCCAAGTGGGCGGGAGGCCGTCCCCTCCTGCTCAGCGCTGACGACGAGGACTTCGTCGTCGCGACGGCCACCACCCGCCCGGTCAGACTCGGCCAGCCCTTCACCCGCTGGTCGATCCGCAAACTCGCCGCCTACCTGCGCAAAGTCCACGGCCGACTCATCCGCATCGGCCGCGAGGCCCTGCGCTGCCTCCTGTCGCGACGCGGCGTCACTTTCCAGCGCACCAAGACCTGGAAGGAGTCCACCGACCCGCAGCGAGACGCCAAGCTGGACCGAATCGAGCACGTCCTGGAGCACTTACCCGACCGTGCTTTCGCGTTCGACGAGTTCGGGCCGCTCGGCATCCGCCCCACCGCAGGATCCTGCTGGGCTCCGCAGAACCGACCCCAGCGAATCCCAGCGACCTACCACCGCACCCACGGCGTCACCTACTTCCACGGCTGCTACTCGATCGGTGACGACACCCTGTGGGGCGTCAACCGCCGCCACAAGGGTGCCACGCAGTCCCTGGCCGCGCTGAAGTCGACCCGCGCCGCCCGTCCCGACGGCGCCCCCATCTACGTGATCATGGACAACCTGTCCGCTCACAAGGGCGCCAAGATTCGGGCCTGGGCGAAGAAGCACCGGGTCGAGCTGTGCTTCACCCCGACCAACGCCTCCTGGGCGAACCCAATCGAGGCCCACTTCGGGCCCCTGCGGCAGTTCACCCTGGCGAACTCCCACCACCCCAACCACACCGTCCAGACCCGCGCACTCCACACATACCTGCGCTGGCGCAACGCCAACACCCGCCACCCCGACGTCCTCACAGCCCAGCGACGAGAACGCGCCCGAATCCGCAGCGAGAAGGGCATGCGCTGGGGAGGACGTCCCCTCGCCAACGCAGCATGACCCGCAACCCGGTGAACCTACGCGGTCAGAGCACTAGGGGGCGCGGCCGGGATCGCGGCAGGCGCTGTGATCGGGAAGGCGCTGGCGGAGCGGGTGCCGGAGAGACCGGCCCGGCTGATCGTGCTGCTGCTTGCGTTGGTCGGCGGGCTCACCACGCTTGGCAAGGGACTGTGGGGCCTGTGACCGTTTGGGGCTCCGGGGAGATGGGTGACGCGGCTAACCGCGGCGACGGTTTCGCACAAGTGGACGATTTCTTCGTGCTGGGCGGCGAGGCGGGCGAGGGCCTGGCCGCGGAAGTCGGTGCCCTCCCCGACCGCGCTCTCCGATGGGGCCAGCCGTTCCGTGAGTGCGGTGATCTCTGCTTTGAGCCGGGCGATCTGGGCCTCTGGTGGATCGGGAATCTCTGCGGTTTGCTGCAAGGATTGGAGACGGCGTTCGAACTCGGTGCGGAGGCGGGCATAGGGGCGGGCGCCGTAGAACGCACGGACACCGGCCGTAGGCGGCACCTCCGGCAGGCACTCGGCGGCGGCATCAGACGGGCAGGGTGTGCAGTAGCCGCATCTGCGCCCTAAACGCGCTTCGCGAGGTGTCCCGCAGAGCTGTGCGACAAGAAGGCCGGGAACGCCGCAGCAAGGCGGAGCACTACGCAGACACCGGCCTCGCCGGGAACCGCATGCTTGGTCAGCTCATCGAAGCGTACGAATCCGCAGAAACCGCGTTCCTCCAGCGTGTGTCGCGTCAGCCCCGACCTGGCCAGCCGCACGAGTTCATACACGGCATGGTCCCGCAGGTGTATGACACGTGTCCGACCGGGTGCAGGCTGTGCCCCCCCGGGTCCATTCCTGTTTGATGATCACGCCGGGTGACTTGCATGCTTACCCCAGGTGAGCCCCTGCTAGCTAAGCCACCGTCGGAGTCTGTTCCATCGATCAGCCCCGGGACCGCCCCGTTTACGTACCGGCCACAGAATATTTCGGTATCCGATGTAATGTGAGAAAGTATCGGGCCCGTCCCGTGGCGGTGGAGGGCGTGGCGTACCTGCCGCCGAGGCCCGCGTGACCGCCGCGAACAGGAGGAGATGTGACCAGCCGCACGACCCCGCCCCGAGCGGCGCGCCGCCGCTGGCCCGCGGCCCTGGTCCAGGAGCGGCCCCGCCCGGAGGGCATACGCTCGCGGCCGGGCGCCTGGCGGCTGGCTGTGGCCACGGTCTGCTTCGGCGCGTTCATGGGGCAGCTGGACGCCAGCATCGTCACTCTCACCTACGGCAGCCTGAGCACGCAGTTCCATGCGTCGCTGGCCGCGGTGGAGTGGGTCTCGCTCGCCTACCTGATCACGCTCGTCGCGCTGCTGGTGCCGGTCGGACGCCTCGCGGATGCCCGTGGCCGCAAGCTGTTCTACCTGTATGGGTTCGTGGTGTTCACGGCGGCCTCTGCCGCCTGCGGCCTGGCCCCCTCCCTTGGCGCGCTGATCGCCTTCCGCGTGGTGCAGGCCGCCGGAGCGGCGATGCTGCAGGCCAACAGCGTGGCGCTGGTGGCCACCAGCGCACCCCGGGAGAAGATGCGGACCGCGCTGGGGGTGCAGGCCGCCGCCCAGGCGCTCGGCCTGGCGCTCGGGCCGACCCTCGGCGGGGCGCTGGTGGCCACGCTCGGCTGGCGCTGGGTGTTCGGCATCAACGTGCCGATCGGGCTGGCCGCCCTGGTCGCGGGCCACTATCTGCTGCCCCGCACCCGCAGCCGCAACCCGGTTCCCGGTTTCGACTGGCCGGGCCTGGCCTGGCTGGCCACCGCCACCACCGCGCTGCTGCTGGGGGTGTCCGCGGCGTCCGGGCTGCCGGTGCCCGGCTGGGCGGCCGCCGTGCTGTTCGCCGTCGCCGCATGTGCGGCCTGGGCGTTCGCGGTACGCCAGCGGCGGGCCGCCGCCCCGCTGCTTGACCTCGCACTGTTGCGCGTGCCGGCCGTCTCCTACGGGCTGGTCGGGGCGCTGAGCGGCTACCTGGTCCTGTTCGGCCCCCTGGTCCTGGTCCCCATCGTGCTGACCGCCGCAGGCTCCTCCGAGCTCACCACTGGTCTGGTCCTGACCGCGCTGCCGG
Organism: Actinacidiphila oryziradicis; assembly: GCF_005047355.1. GTDB lineage: Bacteria > Actinomycetota > Actinomycetes > Streptomycetales > Streptomycetaceae > Actinacidiphila > Actinacidiphila oryziradicis. Next base: position 4,246 of record NZ_SUMC01000131.1, on the reverse strand, counting down.
CCGGATTCGCTCTCGCCGCGACCGGCGCCGACACGTTCCTTCCCGGCACGCTGACCGACCGCGGCCGCTGCGTGCTCGGCGCCGCCGTGGCCAGCGGCGCACTGGCCACGATGCTCGCCCTCCCGGTGACCGCAGGCTGCCTGGCCCCGGCGCTCGCCCTGCTCGGACTGGGTCTGGGCACCTTCACCCCCGCCAACAACACCCTGATCATGGGCGCCGTACCCGCCGGCTCCTCCGGCACCGGCGGCGGCCTGGTTAACATGGCCCGTGGCCTGGGAACCGCACTCGGCGTCGCACTGGTCACCCTCGCGCTCCACCTCGCCCCCGCCGGCGGCGCGCCGAGTGGCGCCCGCTGGGCCCTGCTCGTCCTGCTGGCCGCCTCGGGCCTCGCCGTCCTCGCTGCCTGGGCCGGCCCCCGTCGGCGGCAGGCCCCGGCCCACGGTTCGTCCACCACCTGAGGCGAGGCGCCTTGGCGCCCCACCCACGCAAGACCGGCCCCGATCAGCAAGGACCACCAGCATGACAAGACTCCGCAGGACAGTCGTGCCGCCGACGGGCCACTGGCTGAGGGATGCCTGGGTGACCGGCGCCGACGCGGTTATCGCGACAGCCCTGGTGGTCAGCGGGCTGCTTACCCACATCCGCTGGCTGGCGGCCCTGGCCGGTCTGTGGGCGGTCCTGGCCCTGCGCCAGGGCTACCTGACCGTGCGGACCCGCCGCTCCGGCCGACCGGTTTCGGGCGGCCGGGGGTAGGCGGGCCGCCCGGTGAGCAGCCCCTGGATGAGGAACCCCATGGCGAGGGTGACGGCTCCGGCTGCGGCGTCGGTGACGAAGTGGTTGGCGGTGGCGAGGATGACGGTGAAGGTCGCCAGCGGATACACCGCCCCCAGCACGCGCACCCAGGTTCGGCGGGCCAGGAACGCCACCGTCAGGCCGCTCCAGGCGGACCAGGCAATGTGGACCGAGGGCATCGCCGCGTACTGGTTGGACAGCGACGCCACATCCCCCGAGGCCCACGAGCCCAAGGTGTGGTGCGCAGCGACGGTGTCGATGAACCCCGGGCCGGCCAGGAACCGCGGCGGCGCCAGAGCGCAGAAGGCGAAGCCCAGCAGAGCGAGCAACGTCGCGCCGTACAAGGCAGTGCGGGCGGAGCGGTAGCGGGCGGGATGACACACGTACAGCCAGGCCAGAACGGCGATCGGGACGATGAAGTGCAGCGTGGCGTAGCAGTAGTTCATCCCAACGATCAGCCAGCCCACCCGGTCAGCAGCATGGTTGACCCCCAGTTCGATGTTGACGTGCAGCAGCCGCTCGGCCCGCCGCGCGGTGCAGCGCCGCGTCCCGGAAGCGGGCACCGCGTTACGGGTGAGGGTGTAGGCCCAGTAGCCGAGCGCGGTTAAGGCCAACTCCACCCACAGACGCGGCCGGTCCAGCGGGCGCAGCCGGGCGGGCAGCAGCGGCCCCAGGCCGGGGCCGGTCGCCGCCGGGGCGGGTGCCGACGCGGTGTGCGCAGCGGCGGGCGTCACCGGCGCCCGCTGTCACTGCGGCCGGCTCCGGCGCCGGTGTCGGCGTCCCGCGCGGGATCCACAACAGCTGCCGGATCCGGCCGGGCGCTCTCGCCATCCGCGCCTCCTGCGGCTGTCGGCAGGCCCCCGGTGGCCTCCTCAGGCCGGTCGGCCTCGGTAGCCACGTCGGGTTCGGTGGCCGCGTCGGGTTCGCCTCCTACCGATGTCGTCGCCCCCGCTGGGATGCCGTCGGCGCCCTTCTTGCGCGTGACCAGCAGGTAGAGGAGAGCGCCGGTGAACAGGATCGCGGAGACCCAGTCGTTCAGACGCAGGCCGAGGAAGTGGTTGGCGTGGTCGATACGCAACGCCTCGATCCAGGCACGCCCGGCGGTGTACGCCACCACATAGCAGGCGAACAACCGTCCGCGCCGCAGCTGGTAGCGCCGGTCGAGGACCAGCAACAGGGCCATCACGCCCAGGTCCCACAACGACTCGTACAGGAAGGTGGGGTGGTACAGGGCAACGCCCGGCGAGTCGGCGGGCCGGTTCGCGACGTCGATGCGCAGCGCCCACGGCAGGTGCGTGGGGCCGCCGAAGAGTTCCTGGTTGAAGTAGTTGCCCCAACGGCCGATCGCCTGGGCCAGCACCAGGCCGGGGGCCAGAGCATCGGCGAAATCGGCGAGTTTGATGCCGCGCCGCCGACAGCCCAGCCAGGCTCCGACCGCACCGAGCATCACCGCACCGGGGATGCCGAGGCCGCCCTGCCAGATGTACAGGGCCCGGATCGGCTGCTTCCCGGCAGCGAAGTACAGTTCCGGGTCGGTGATCACGTGATAGAGACGGCCCCCCAGAAGCCCGAAGGGCACAGCCCAGAGCGCGATGTCGGCGATGACCTCGGGATTGCCGCCGCGTGCGGCCCAGCGCCGCTGGGTCAGCCACACCGCCGCGAAGACTCCGGCGATGATGCACAGTGCGTAGGCACGGATCGGGACCGGCCCGAGGTGCCAGACGCCCTGGGAGGGGCTGGGCAGGTACGCCAGCGTCATGGGGTGATCGCTCTCGCTGTACGGGTCCGGCCACGAGCCGGAGGGACTCGCACGAGATTACATCGGACACCGAACCTTTTGCGGGCCAGGGTGGACAGCGGGACCCTACGGCCCCCACGAGACGTTCTCGCCCTCCCGCAGACCCCGAACCACCCGGAACCACGGCATGCGGCAAACCTCAGTAAAGTTTGCGCATGCCCCCGCACCCCAGGTCCGGAACCACAAAGCCAGCGGCATCCGCGAGCCACGCCCAGGACGCCCGCCGCCTCACCGAGGCCGTCACCCGCCTGCGTCGCGCCCTGCGCGCCTCGATCCGCACCGACTACCCGTGGGAGACCCTGCCCATGGCCCAGGTCGAACTGCTCCAGGTCCTCGCCGAGCACTCCCCGGCCCGGATCGGCGACCTCGCCACCCGCCAACGCCTGGCGACCAGCACCGTCAGCGGCCTGATCGGCCAGATGATCACCGCCGGGCTCGTCGCCCGGGAAGTCGACCGCGCCGACCGCCGCGCCTCCGTCGTCACCCTCACCGACGCCGGCCACGACCAGCTCACCGCCTGGACCCAGGCCCACGAACGCCGCCTCGACGACGCCCTGGAGGCCCTGGACGACACCGACCGCGCGGCTGTGCGGGCCGCACTGCCCGCACTGTTCCGCCTCGCCGAACACCTCGACGACCCCGGCACGCTCAGCGACACGGCTGATGCGCCTTAAACGGATTCAGTGCTCACGCCCCGCAGGGCGGGCACGTCACCCCATCAGCGGTCCGGCTTCCCAGCCGACCAGCAAGGGCACGGTCTGAACCCAGAACTCGAACGGTTCCGGCGGCGGTAGTGCTCACCTGCTGGCGGCTACGGCACCGAGTCTCTCCGACGCGGCAAGCCCCACTGAGGACTCACTGGGGCTACCTCGCGGTCGCCTTCCTGGTCTTCATCGAGGACTTCGGTATCCCCGTCCCCGGCGAGTCTGCCAGTCGGAGGCGGGGGTCCGTTGTCCGATGCGCTGGGCACGAATCGGGATGACGCGATCGCCGTCCTACGCGACATGTTCTGCGGACGCACATGGCTGCCGCCCGCAGTCGGCCCACCACGGCCTGAACCAGGGCCAGTCACCCGGCCCCACCACGACTCACACACCTCAACCAACCTGCGAGCCCGACAAGTTGACAACGCCCTCGGCGAGGAATGCGGGCATGGGAACGTCGCGGTACTCCCCCTCGGCCCGGTGCTTGAGGGGGATGAAGCGGGTCTGGCAGTCCTCGCGGTTCGCCTTGGAGCTCACTTGCCGGCGCACCCGCAGGAAATCGGGGCGGCGACAGTCAGCGGTGAAGGCCAGGGTCTCGCTGATGCGCAGCCCCTGTAGGGTGCCAAAACTGGCGCGTAGCTTCTGATCAGGGCGTTTGCGGTTCCAGGTGATCATGGCATGCTGCGACTCTATGGCGTTGCGTGTGCTCTACCTGATCTTCATCCGGCTCCTCGGACTGGTCCTGCTGCTGTCCCGGTCGGAGGATGCCAAGAACGTTGAGCTCCTCGCACTGCGCCACGAGGTCGCGGTGCTGCGGCGCCAGCTGGGCACCCGGCCGCACCTGACGTGGCCGGACCGCGCCGTGCTCGCCGCCCTCGCCCGCCACCTCCCGAGCAGACTGCGCCGCCACCGTCTCGTCACCCCCGGCACCCTCATGGCCTGGCACCGCCGA
>NZ_SUMC01000130.1 GCF_005047355.1 Actinacidiphila oryziradicis | reverse complement strand
GGGCCGCCGGACCGGGCAGCGGCGACCAGCGGCTGGTCGCCGCTGCCGTGGGTCTCGGTGACGCCGAGCAGCCTCGCGAGGGTGCGCCTCGCCGCGTGGATACTGGCGGCGACGGTGCCCCGGTTCACCCCGAGCCGCTTCGCGGTCTCCTCCTGGGTGAGGCCTTCCAGGCAGTGCAGCACCATGGCGGCGCGCTGCGCCGCCGGGAGGCCCGCGAGGGCGCCCAGGGTGGCCCGCGCCTCGGCGGTGCGCTCGACGGTGGACTGTGGCGGGAGGGCTACGGCGAGGCCGAGCTGCTGCTGCTTCCTGCGGCGCCGGGACGCGGCCCAGACCCGCTGCGCCATCACCTTGTGCACCCATGCCTCGGGCGATTCGTACGTTCCCACGCGGTCCCAGTACCGCAGCGCCTCCGCGAAGGCGTCCTGGGCGGCGTCCTCCGCCAACTGCCGGTCGCCGGACATCATCACCGCCCTGGCCAGCATGACCGGCCAGGTCCGCTCGAAGAACCGGTCGAAATCCCCGTCCGCGCTCATCGCCGTTCCCCCCTCGTGTACACGGCCAGCAGGCTGCCGTCGGGGCGCCGGTCCAGGACGGTCGAGCCGGGCTCGGCGGCCCGTACCAGTGCCTCCATGGTCGGTCCCCGCCACCGTTCCCGGGCCAACCAGCACACCAATCTGATGATGCTCACAACCGTGCCCACCACAAACGGATCCCTCATCGCGCGGACTCCTCTTTCTCACCCACCAACAGCCGTGGGCGGCGGAAGTGTTGACCGGCGGTCACAAGATTTTTCAGGCCGACGCGATCCGTGCGTACCGCCCGGCCGAGTGGAGATCCGCTTCGATGCGTGCCGCGGCCTCCCGCAGCGGTGGCAGCAGCACCTCGCGGGCCTCCCCGGCCGTGCGCCGGCTGGCGTGCATCGAGACATTGACCGCCGCCACGACCCGGCCGTCCCGGTCGTGGACCGGCACGGCGATCGACCGCAGGCCTTCCTCCAGCTCCTCGTCGATGAGGGCGTACCCCTGGCGCGCCGTCCGTTCCAGGGTGCCCGCGAACCGTTCCGCGGAGGTGACGGTGTACCGGGTCAACGGCTTCAGCTCCGTACGCGCCAGCCGCGCGGAGCGTTCGTCGTCCGGCAGCCCGGCGAGCAGCACCCGTCCCATGGCGGTCGCGTACGCCGGGAACCTGGTCCCGAGCGTGATGTTGACCCGCATGATGCGCACCGTAGGGACGCGGGCGACGTACTGGATGTCGTCGCCGTCGAGGACGGCCATCGACGCGGAGTCATGCACCTGTCCGACCAGGGTCACGAGATGCGGCTGGGCGATCTCCGGCAGGGTCAGCCCGGAGAGATGGGCGAAGCCCAGTTCCAGCACGCGCGGGGTCAGCCGGAAGAGCCTGCCCTCCGAGGCCACGTAGTCGAGGTGTTCCAGGGTGATCAGGGAGCGCCGGGCGGTGGCGCGGGCGAGGCCGGTCGCCTCGGCGACGGCACTGAGCGGGAGTTGGGTGTGCCCCCGGCCGAAGGCGGTGAGTACGGTGAGCCCACGGGCCAGCGACTCCACGAACTCGGGGCCCAGTTCCTGCTTGGAGGCCCGGGTCCAGGCCGCGTTCGACGCCGTGGCGGGCCCGGGCGTCGGGGCGGCGGGAACGGCCAGTGCCCGTTCCATCGCGGCGACGGTCTCGCGCAGCCGGGGGAGTACCGCCGACTTCAGCGACCACACGCTGTGCCGGCTGGTGTGGCTGACGACGCTCACCGCGCACACCTGCCGTCCCCGGCCGTCGCGCACCGGGGCGGCCACGGCGAGCAGCCCCGGCTCGATGAGCTGGTCGTCGAGCGACCAGCCGGATTCCCGGGCGGCGGCTGTCCTCTGCTCGAAGGAGGCGGCGGCGCCTGCGGCGGCGTGCCCGTGCGGCACCGCCGGGAAACCGGCGTCGTCCGGGTCGGCGGCGCGGCGCAGCCGCCACCGGTCCCTGTCGGCCTCGGTCCAGTCGGCGGCGAAGAGGGCACCCGGTGCGCCGCGTTCGGCGGGGAGCAGATCGCCGATGCGGAAGGTCAGGGACATGGCGCGGCGCCGGGGGGCCTGGTGCACAAAGCGGACCCCGTCGCGGTCCGGCACGGCGATGGACACCGATTCGTCGAGCCCGTCGGCGAGGGAGTCCGCGAGCGGCCCGAGGAGATCGGGGAGGCGGCTGGCCGCCAGATAGGCGTTGCCTATGTCCATCAGCCGGGGGGTGAGGACGGCGTCCCGGCCCTCCGTCCGCAGATAGCCGGTGCGCTCCAGGGTGCTGACCACGCGGTCGACGGTGGAGCGGGCCAGCCCGGTGGCCCGTACGAGCTCGCCGACCGCCCGCCGTCCGTTGCCCGTGGCCAGCACCCGGAGCACAGCGAGGCCGCGCATCAGGGGGCCGACGGCCTCCGGCGGGGCGGCGGCAGTGGTGGCGAGCGGTGTCATGGGTACTCCACAGTGCGGAAATCTCGTCGAAACCGTACCGGCTCGAAACGTTGACAGAGCGTACGGGCGAGGACCAGACTCTGAGCAATAAGTTGTGAACTTAAGTTCACCAGACGAACAAGTCGTGTGGCAAGAGATCCGGTCACCAGGTTCTGGGCCCCGGCCGCGCCGCACGCGAGCCGAGGACCATGTCTGAGATCCGCAGCCTTCACGACGCCGTGGCAGAGCTGATCCACGACGGTGACACCGTCGCGCTGGAGGGCTTCACCCACCTGATCCCCTTCAGTGCCGCACACGAGATCATCCGCCAGGGCATCACCGACCTGACCCTTGTCCGGATGACCCCGGACGTCGTGTACGACCAGCTGATCGGCGCCGGCGCGGCCCGCAAACTGGTCTTCTCCTGGGGCGGAAACCCGGGTGTCGGGTCGCTGCACCGCTTCCGCGACGCTGTGGAGAACGGCTGGCCGCGCCCGCTGGAGCTGGACGAGCACAGCCACGCCGGCATGGCCAACCGCTATGTCGCCGGAGCCTCCAAGCTGCCGTTCGCCGTACTGCGCGGCTACCGCGGCAGTGACATCCCGACCCGTACGGACACCGTCTCGACAGTCACGTGCCCCTTCACCGGCGAGGAGCTGGCCGCCGTCGCCGCCCTCAACCCGGATGTCACCGTCATCCATGCCCAGCGTGCCGACCGGGCCGGCAACGTCCAGCTCTGGGGCCTGCTCGGGGTCCAGAAGGAGGCGGTGCTGGCCGCGAGCCGCGTCCTGGTCACCGTCGAGGAGATCGTCGACGGGCTGGAGCCGCTCCCCGGCGCGATCACCTTGCCCACCTGGGTCGTCGACGCGGTCGCGGTCGTCCCGGGCGGTGCCCACCCCTCGTACGCCAGCGGATACACCGTCCGCGACAACGACTTCTACAAGGCCTGGGATCCGATCGCGAGGGACCGGGCCGCTTTCACGGCGTGGATCGAGGAGAATGTGCTGAACAGCGAAGGAGCTGTCGCCCGATGACCGAGACGACTCCCGCCGGGACGACTCCCGCCCCCGCGGACTTCACCCGCGACGAGCTGATGGAGGTCAACGCCGCCCGCGCGCTGGCCGGCGCCAAGACCTGCTTCGTCGGCATCGGCCTGCCCAGCACCGCCGCGAACCTCGCCCGCAACACCGTCAACCCCGGCCTGGTCCTGATCTACGAATCCGGCACTATCGGCTCCAAACCCACCCGGCTCCCGCTCTCCATCGGCGACGGCGAGCTCGCCGAGACCGCCGACGCCGTCGTCCCGGTCCCGGAGATGTTCAACTACTGGCTGCAAGGCGGCCGGGTCGACGTCGGTTTCCTCGGCGCCGCCCAGGTCGACCGCTTCGCCAACATCAACACCACGATTGTCGACCGGGGCCCGGACAAGCCCGAGGGCCGCCTCCCCGGCGCGGGCGGCGCCCCCGAGATCGCCTCGAACTGCGGAAAGGTGCTGATGGTGCTCCGGCACTCCACCCGCAACTTCGTGGAAAAGCTGGACTTCGTCACCACCCTCGGCTATGGCTCCGGCCCCGACGACCGCAAGCGGCTCGGCATGCCCGGCGCGGGCCCGGTCGCCGTCATCACCGACCTCGGCATCATGCGGCCCGACCCGGCCACCGCCGAACTGGTCCTCACCGACCTGCATCCGGGCGTGACCGTCGAGCAGGTCCGGGCGGCCACCAGCTGGGAACTCAAGACCGCCGACTCCATCACCACCACGGCTCCGCCCACCGCCGAGGAGCTCGCCGCGCTCCGCGCCCTCAAGGCCGCCGGGAAGAAGGACGCCTCATGACCAGTCTCCGTGACGTCTACATCGTCGACGCCGTCCGCACCCCCGTCGGCAAGTACGGCGGCGCCCTGTCCGGCACCCGCCCCGACGACCTCGCCGCCCATGTCGTCCGCGCCCTCGTGGACCGTACGCCCCAGCTCGACCCGGCCCGCGTAGACGACGTCATCCTCGGCAACGCCAACGGCGCCGGCGAGGAGAACCGTGACGTGGCCCGGATGGCCGTGCTCCTGGCGGGCCTGCCGGTCAGCGTCCCCGGCGCCACCGTCAACCGGCTCTGCGCCTCCGGCCTGGAGGCCGTCGTACAGGCGTACCGGGCCGTCGCCCTCGGTGACGCGTCCATCGCGATCGCGGGCGGCGTGGAGTCCATGAGCCGCGCGCCCTGGGTGCTGCCCAAGCCCGAGCGCGCCTTCCCGGCCGGTCATCAGGAGCTCTTCTCCACCACCATCGGCTGGCGCATGGTGAACCAGCGCCTCAAGCCCGAGTGGACAGTGCCGCTGGGCGAGGGCGCCGAGCTCATCGCCGACAAGCACTCCATCACCCGCGAGGCCCAGGACGTCTTCGCGCTCGCCAGCCACGAGAAGGCCTCGCGCGCCTGGAAGGACGGCCTCTACGACGGCGAGGTCGTCCCTGTCGAGGGCACCGATCTCACCCGCGACGAGACCATCCGCGACAACACCTCACTCGAATCACTGGCCAAGCTCAAGACCGTCTTCCGCAAGGACGGCACCGTCACCGCCGGCAACGCCTCCCCGCTCAACGACGGCGCCGCCGCCCTGCTGATCGTCGACGAGGAGGGACTCAAGGCCACCGGCCGCGAGCCGCTCGCCCGGATCAGCGCCTCGGCCGTCTCCGGCATCGAACCGCAGTACTTCGGCCTCGGCCCCGTCGAAGCCGTCAACCGGGCGCTGACCAAGGCCGGCAAGAGCTTCGCCGGCCTGCGCACCTTCGAGCTCAACGAGGCGTTCGCCGCCCAGGCACTCGGCTGCTTCGCCGAATGGCCGGACCTCGACCCGGCCATCGTCAATCCGCGCGGCGGCGCCATCGCCATCGGCCACCCCCTCGGCGCCTCGGGCGCCCGGCTCGCCGGAGCCGTCGCCCACCAACTCGCCGCCGCCGGCTCCGGAACCGGCCTCGCCGCCCTCTGCATCGGCGTCGGCCAGGGCCTGGCCCTCGTCCTGGAAAGGTAGAAGCCAGCATGACCACCCCCCTCACCCAGGGCGACATCTCCGTCGAGATCGCCGAGGAGCGCGAGGCGTACGTCAAGTCCGTCGCTGACGGCGGCCCCGTCCAGGACCACCCCTCCCGCGGCTACGCCCCCTATCGCAGCAGCGTGCTCCGGCACCCCAAGCAGCCGCTGCTCGCCGTCCACGACCCCGAGGCCGTAGAGCTCTCAGGACCGGTCTTCGGCGTCACCGATGTCACCGCCCTCGACGCCGACCTCACACGCCAGCACCACGGCGAGCCGCTCGGCGAGCGCATCAAGGTCACCGGCCGCGTCCTGGACCGTGACGGCCGCCCCGTGCGCGGCCAGCTCATCGAGCTCTGGCAGGCCAACGCCTCCGGCCGCTACGCCCACCAGCGCGACGACCACCCCGCGCCGCTCGACCCCAACTTCACAGGCGTGGGCCGCACCCTCACCGGCGACGACGGCGAGTACGAATTCGTCACCATCAAGCCCGGCCCCTATCCCTGGCGCAACCACATCAACGCCTGGCGTCCGGCGCACATCCACTTCTCGCTCTTCGGCACCGCGTTCACCCAGCGGCTCGTCACCCAGATGTACTTCCCCGGCGACCCGCTCTTCGGGTACGACCCCATCCTGCAGTCCGTCACCGACGAAGCCGCCCGGCAGCGTCTTGTGGCCGCGTACGACCACGACCTGTCAACCCCCGAATGGTCGCTGGGCTACCGCTGGGACATCGTCCTCGACGGCCCGGCCGCCACCTGGATCGAGGAGGGCCGCTGATGTCCCGGTCAACCCTGCCGCCCACGCCCTCCCAGACCGTGGGCCCGTTCTACGGCTACGCCCTCCCCTTCCCCGGCGGTGGCGACGTCGCTCCCGCCGGACACCTGGACGCCCTCACCGTCCACGGCTACGTCTACGACGGCGCAGGCCTGCCCGTCCCCGACGCCCTGCTGGAGTTCTGGCAGCCCGCCCCCGACGGCTCCCGCGACGGCGCGGTAGGCTCGATCCGCCGGGACCCCGTCACCGGCGGCTACCTCGGCCGCAATGGCACCGACTTCACCGGCTTCGCGCGTGTCGCCACCGACGCAGACGGGCACTACGCATTGCGTACGCTGCCGCCCGGCGGTGTCCCGTACCTGTCGGTGATCGTCTTCGCACGTGGACTGCTGCATCACCTCCACACCCGCGTCTACCTGCCGGAGCTGACCGACACCGCCGCCGAGCCGCTGCTCGCCTCGCTGGAGCCCGGGCGCCGGGACACGCTCCTCGCCACTCCCGAGCGGGCCGGGGTCCACCGCTTCGACGTCCGCCTGCAGTACGACGGAGTACATGAGGAGACGGTCTTCCTTGCCTTCGAATGACCCCCCTGCGGACACCGGGCTGCTCAGCCCGGGCTGGGCCGGCTCGGCCGCGGAAGAAGCGACGAGCGACGCCGCCTACGTACGCGGCCTGCTCGACGCGGAGTCCGCCCTGACCCGCGCCCAGGCCGCGCTCGGCCTCGCGCCCTCCACCGCCGCCGCCGCGGTGGACGCGGCGGCCGCCGACACCGCGCGCTACGACGTCCGCGACCTCGCCCTGCGCGCCCGCTCCGGCGGCAACCCCGTCATCCCGCTGATCGCCGACCTGACGGCCGCCGTCACCGAGCGCGACCCGGCGGCGGGCCCCTACGTCCACCGGGGCGCCACCAGCCAGGACATCCTCGACACCGCCACCATGCTGGTCGCCGCGCGCGCGCTGGAACCGGTGCTGGCCGACCTGCGCCGCACAGCCGGGGCCCTGGCACAGCTGGCCGCCCAGCACCGCGGCACTCCCATGCCGGGCCGCACCCTCACCCAGCACGCGGTGCCCACCACCTTCGGCCTCAAGGCCGCCGGCTGGCGCACCCTCGTCCTGGACGCGCACGACCGCCTCGCGGCTGTCCGAAGGGCCCTTCCCGTCCAGCTGGGCGGTGCGGCCGGCACGCTGGCGGCATTCCACGCCTTCGCCGAGGCCGATGGCACGGCGGCAGGGCGCACAGCTGACGCTGCGAGGGCCGGCGCTGCCGCGAGCGAGACGGCTCCGGCTGCCGGCCTCCCGGCTTCGAGCGCCACCGCCGGCCCTGCCGTGGACGGCTCGCCGGACCTCGGCCTGCGGCTCATCGCCGCGTACGCGGAACAGACGGGGCTCGCCGAGCCCGCACTGCCGTGGCACACCCTGCGCACGCCCGTCGCCGACCTCGGCGGAGCGCTGGCGTTCGCGGCCGGTGCGCTCGGCAAGGTCGCCGCGGACGTGCTGGTGCTCTCCCGGACCGAGACCGGTGAGATCTCCGAGGGCAGCGGCGGAGGCTCGTCGGCGATGCCGCACAAGGCCAACCCGGTCCGGGCCACGCTGATTGCGGCCGCCGCGAGGCAGGTCCCCTCGCTCGCCGCCGTCCTCTATGGTTCCCTCGCCGCCGAGGACGAGCGCCCGGCCGGAGCGTGGCACGCCGAATGGCAGCCGTTGCGCGAAGCGCTGCGCCAGGTCGGCGGCGCCGCCCGCGACGCCGCCGAACTCGCCGAGGGGCTGCGGATCCATCCGCACCGTATGCGGGACAACCTCGACGCGACCGGCGGTCTGATCGTCAGCGAGCGTCTCGCCGCGGCCCTCGCCGCCCTGATCGGCCGTGGCGAGGCCAAAGAGGCCCTCTCCCGGGCCGGCCGCCGCGCCGCCGAGGAGGGCATCGACCTCTACGAGGCCCTGGAGGAGGAGTCCGTCCTGGCCGGAGTGCTTTCCAAGGAACACCTGCGGGAACTGACCGACCCGGCCACCTACCTCGGCTCCGCCATCGCTTTGACGGACCGCGCCCTGCGCCGCCCGGACACGGCGGACGGCTCATGACTCCCCAGGGCCGCCGCACACGGCCTCCCGCCGGTGTCGTCCCGGACGGCATACCGCAGCCACAGCAGGGCGGACGCGCTGCCAAGGCGGCCGCTCCGCCGCTGGGCACCGAGGCCGCCCCGGCCCGCAGCCGCGGCCCCGTCAGGCCCCGCAGGCCCTTGTGCGTCCCATTGCCGCACGCCTTGGCCGGTGACTGTCCCGCCGCGACGCCGGGAGGCGCGATGGCGCGATCCGGCGGTATCGAGCCGACCGCGACCGGGGGGAGTCGACGGCCCGTCCCGCCGGGGCGTGTGGGCCGGGTGTCGCGTTCCCGGCAGGCGGGCGTGTTGTTGTCCGCCGGAGTCGAGGAGTGTTTTTCCGCCGCGACGCCGGGAGGCGCGATGGCGCGATCCGGCGGTATCGAACCGACCGTAACCCGGGGGAGCCGGCGGCCCGCTCTGCCCGGGCACGTGGGCAGGGCGCCGCACTTCCCGCAGACCGCCGCCCGCAGGACCCGGCACCAGGAGTCAGCATGACCAACGACGCCGCAGCGCAGCCGCTGCACCACCGCACCGACGGCGCCGAGTCCGCGCCGCCGCTTATCCTGGGCCCCTCCCTCGGCACATCGCTCGCGGTATGGGACCCGCAGGTCCCGGCGCTGGCGAGGGGCCACCGCGTCGTCCGCTGGGACCTTCCGGGACACGGCGACTCACCGCCCGTGCCGGGGGTCACCACGGTCACGGACCTCGGGCGGCTGGTGCTCGGCCTCGCGGACTCCCTCGGCATCGACCGCTTCGCGTACGCCGGCATCTCCCTCGGCGGAGCCGTCGGCGCCTGGCTCGCACTGCACCACCCGGAGCGGATCGAGTCGCTGGCGATCGTCTGCTCGTCGGCCCGCTTCGGCGACCCGGCCGGATGGCAGGACCGGGCGGCGCTCGTACGGGCCAAAGGCACCGGGCCGGTCGCCGAGACGGCGGCAACGCGCTGGTTCACCTCGGCCTTCCAGAGCGCCCCGGCCGCCGAGGCGCTGCTGGAGGACCTGCGGGCCGCCGACCCGGAGGCGTATGCCGCCTGCTGCGACGCACTCGCTGCGTACGACCTGCGTGCCGACCTGCCCCGCATCACCGCGCCCACCCTCGTGATCGCGGGCCGCGAGGACCCGGCGACGCCGGTCGCACACGCCCGTGAGCTCGCCGACGGCATCCCCGGCGCGAGCCTCACAGAGGTCGCCCGCGCGTCCCACCTCGCGGGGGTAGAGCGCCCGGCGCCCGTACTGGCCGCGCTGCTGGGCCACCTCACGGCCGCCGCGCCCGAGCGCCCGGCCGACGACGGCTCCCGGCACAGCGCCGGGATGACGGTGCGCCGCGCGGTGCTGGGCGACGAGCACGTGGACCGTTCGATCGCCCGCACCACCGCTTTCACCTCTGTCTTCCAGGACTTCATCACCCGCTATGCCTGGGGCGAGATCTGGACCCGCCCCGGCCTGTCCCGGCAGACCCGCAGCGCCATCACGCTCACCGCCCTGATCGCCCACGGCCACCATGAGGAACTGGCCATGCATGTGCGCGCCGCGCTCCGCAACGGCCTCACCCCCGAAGACATCCAGGAAGTCATGCTCCAGTCGGCGATCTACTGCGGTGTCCCGGCGGCCAACGCCGCGTTCGCCATCGCCAACCGGATCCTCGAAGAAGAGGTGCAATGATGCACACCACCACCGTCGGCATCATCGGCGGCGGCCCGGCGGGCCTGCTGCTCGCCCGGCTCCTTCACAACTCGGGCATCGACTGCGTCGTCCTGGAGAGCCGCGACCGCGCGTACGTCGAACAGCGCCAGCGCGCCGGCATCCTCGAACAGGCCACCGTCGACGTGCTCCGCTCCTCCGGCGCGGGCGAGCGACTGGACCGCGAGGGCATCGTCCACGACGGCATCGAGCTCCGCTTCGACCGCCGGGGGCACCGCATCGACTTCCCCGGTCTGACCGGCGGCCGCCGGGTGTGGATCTACGCCCAGACCGAGGTCTGCAAAGACCTGATAGCCCTTCAGCTCGCCGACGGCGCCCCGCTGCTCTTCGAGGCCCAGGTGCACTCCGTGGAAGGCGCAGACACAGACCGCCCCGTCATCCGCTACACCCACGAAGGCCGCGAGCAGACCCTCACCTGCGACTACGTGGTCGGTGCCGACGGCTTCCACGGCGTCGCCCGCAGCGCGATTCCGGAGAGCCTCAAGCGCACGTACGAGCGTGTCTACCCCTACTCCTGGCTCGGCATCCTCGCCGATGTCCCGCCCTCCTGCGACGAGCTGATCTACGCTCACTCGCCGCGCGGCTTCGCCCTGCACAGCATGCGTTCCCCCACCGTCAGCCGGCTCTACCTCCAAGTGCCCAACGGCACCGATCCGGCAGACTGGTCGGACGAGCGGATCTGGGACGAGCTGGACGCGCGCTTCGCCATCGACGGCGACTGGAAGCTGGAACGCGGCCCCATCACCTCCAAAGCGGTGCTGCCGATGCGCAGTTTCGTCACCGAACCCATGCGGTACGGGCGTGTCCTGCTCGCCGGCGACGCCGCGCACATCGTTCCGCCGACCGGTGCCAAGGGCCTGAACCTCGCCGCCGCCGACGTGATCGTGCTGGCCCGGGCGTTCGCCCGGCTGAAGGAGACCGGCTCCGCCGAACTGCTCGACGCGTACTCGGACACCTGTCTGCGCCGGGTCTGGCGCGCGGAGCACTTCTCGTACTTCATGACCACGACCCTGCACACCGACCCGGACCAGAGTCCCTTCGACACCCGGCTACAGATCTCCCAGCTCGACCGCGTGGCGGCCTCGCCGCACGCTGCGGCCGAGCTGGCCGAGAACTACGCCGGTCTGCCGATCGGCTAGATGCAACGCAATACCGGTGACCCCGCAAGGACCTCGCCCACTCCACCGACTACGACGACTTCCAGCCCCCGGCCCGACACGCGGACCTACACCCTCCACCGGCACCCTGGGCAGCGACTTGCCACGGCGTTACGCCGCAGAAGGAGCCGATGTCGTTCCCGGCGCGCCGCCGGAAGCGGGCCGCCCTCGCCTGGCTTCTCCAGCACATGAAGGCCACCTGCACCACCCCCGTGGTGCCCATCCTCGGCGCCGCCACCGCGAACCACCTCAGCTCAAACGTTCACCACCGCGAGTCAGCCCCTCCTGGGAGAACCCCACGACCACAACCGCGTCTCCCGCGAACTCCTCGAACCCGCACTCGCCCCCAACCCCTGAGCGCCCGCGAAGGCGGGTGGGTCGTCTGCGAGTACGGACCCGGCTGCGGTGCCGCTGGATGTAGCCGCATGCCTTCACCTCCTTCGTATGCCCTCGGCAGCCGGACCCCCACCGGCCACCTCGAACCCGCGGCCTGAGGCCAATCCCCGACCCGCCGAACCGGACCTCACGCTCACCGCACCGACGCGGTCGGCGGACGCTCGCGTACGGCGCCGTAGGCGAGAAAGTACGCCGGCACCCGGTTCAGCCACCGCGAGGTGGTGAGCAGCTCGGTCATCCATTGCGCCCGCCTGGGGTTGCCGAAGGGCGGGCGTCCCGCCAGCACCGGTTCGATGACCCGTGTGTGAGCGATCCGCTGCAGCGCCTGTGTCAGGGCCGTGGTCGGCCACCGGCGGCGCTGGACGGCGCGTACGTCCTGCAGGCCGACCGCGCCCCGGCGCAGCGGCTCGACAAGATACCGGGCGGCGGCCACGGCGTCTTCGACGGCGAGGTTGATGCCGATGCCGAAGACCGGCGACATCGAGTGCGCCGCGTCGCCGATGCACAGCAGCCCCGGGCGGTGCCAGCGCCTGAGGCGGTCGAGCCGTACGTCGAGCAGTTTCACCTCGTCCCACGACCGCAGCGTGTGCGCCCGGTCCGCGAGCCACGGGACGGCGGCCGTGAAATCTGCCATGAACCGTTCGAGACCGGCGGCGCGGCGCCGGCCGTCGGTTCCCTTGGGGATCAGCGCGGCGCACTGCCAGTAGTCCCCACGGTCGATCATGGTGGTGAGGAACCGGTCGCCGGCGCCTCCCACGAGCCCGCGCGGGTCGCCCTCCCGCCGCGGCAGCCGGAACCACCAGGCGTCCATCGGGCAGGTGAACCTCCGCAGTCCCAGTTCGGGCCGCGACCGCGCCAGCGAGCCCCGGCCGTCGCAGGCCACCGTCAGGGTGGCCCGCAGCTCACCGGTACGGCCGTCGGACGTGCGGTACCGCACCCCTGTGACCCGTCCGCGCTCCACCAGGAAGGAGGTCGCCTCGGTACTCATCCGCACGGAGAAGGACGGCTCCCGCCGGGCCTCGTCCGCCAGGAGGTTGAGCAAATCCCACTGCGGCACCATCGCGATGTAGTTGTACGTGTTCCGCAGCGCGCCGATGTCTCCGACGGTGACCAGCGAACGGTCCGGGCCGAGCGGCAGCTGGACCGTCGTCACCCGCCGCTGCGGCAGACGGGCGAACCGCTCGGCCAGGCCCAGCTCGTCCAGCAGCGCCAGAGTGGACGGATGCACGGTGTCGCCGCGGAAGTCGCGCAGGAAGTCGCCGTGCTTCTCCAGGACCGTGACCTCAACGCCGGCCCGGGCCAGCAGCAGGCCGAGGACCATTCCGGCGGGGCCGCCGCCCACCACACAGCACGTGGTCCGCTCCATCGCACCCGCTCCCTTCGGTGAAATCACGGGATCGACCACACTGTGACATGTAGCTTCAAGCCTAATGGGACCAGCCGGGTCGGAGAGACTCGGTGTCGTAGCCGCCAGCAGGTGAGCACTTTCGCAGCCGGAAGCAGTCGAGTTCTGGTGTCAGACCGTGCCCTTGCCGGTCGGCCGGGAGGCCAGACCGCTGATGGGGTGGCGTGCCCGCCGGGCAGTGGGGCGTGAGCACCGGATCCATTAGGCCGCGCGCCGCCTTCCGCGGGACGTGCCGCTCCGGGCACTGCTTCGGGACGGCACCGCAGCGATGCTCGCGGAGCGGATCGCGGCGGCGCCGCCGGCCGCCGGCCCCCTGTCCGCGCCGCAGCGGACCGCACCGCTCCTTGTGCCGCCCGGCCACAGCGCCGGGCCGGTGAGTGTGCTGCGGGCCGGCGGAGACCTGCCACCGCTCTTCCTCGCCCATGCCGCCGGAGGCTCGCCCTCCGTGTACCGGGGCCTGGCCGAACGGCTCGGCCCAGCCCAGCCCTGTTACGGCCTCGAACGCATCGAGGAACTCCCCGACGTCGAGGCCAAGGCGGCGCGCTACGCGGAAGCTGTCCGCAGGACGCATCCGCGCGGCCCGTACCGACGGCCACCACCTGTCGCGGCCCGGGAGAAGCAGCTGCCGATCAACCTGTGGGGCGATCCGATCCTGCAGGCCGCCAACTGGAGCGCGCACAACCCCCGGAGCCGGGCGGAGGGGCTGCGCGGCACCCGGCTCTACGTCTCCGCCGGGAGCGGGCTGTCCGGCGGAGTGTCGCGGAGCAGCTGCTGCCGCAGTACCTGGAGAGCGCCGTGCGGCCGTCCACGGACAGCTTCGTGCAGGAGCTGCAGCGGCTCGGCATCCCGGCGACCTCCCATCTGTACTCGGGCGGAACCCATTCCTGGAGGTACTGGCAGACCGAATTCCGCACCTCCTGGCCGCTCCTCGCCGCAGGGCTGGGCCTGAGCACCTTCTGAGCGACTTCTTACGGAGCTGTTACGGCAGGTCCGCCACAATAGGAGCCACACAACTCCCAGGACTACCGTGGGCGGCATGGAACAAAAGGGCGCGCCGGTCGGCCGTCGCGTGATACTCGGCGTCCTCGGGCTCGGCGCGGCCGGGGTCGCACTCGGCAGCCGTGTCCAGGGTGGCCTGGATACGGTGCTGTCCGAGGTCAGCAGCAAGGACCCGACAGGCGTGACCGGGCTGCTGCCTGGCGGAGGCGGCTTCCGCTTCTACTCGGTCTCCGCCTCGATACCGCACCGCGGCGAGTCGGACTACCAGCTGAAGGTGTCGGGTCTGGTGGACAAGACCGCCACCTACAGCCTCGCGGATCTGCGCGCCCTGCCGCAGACCAAGCTGGTGCGTGACGTCCAGTGCGTCACCGGCTGGCGGGTGCCGAAGACGCCGTTCGAAGGGGTGCGGCTCTCCCACCTCCTGGACCTGGCAGGGGTGCGGGACGAGGCCACCGCCGTCCGCTTCACCTGCTTCGACGGCGCGTACAGCGAAAGCCTCACCCTCAAGCAGGCCCGCCGCGCCGATGTCATCGTCGCCCTGAAGATGGACGACAAGGCGGTCACCACCGCGCACGGCGGCCCGGTCCGGCTCTATGTCGCGCCCATGTACTTCTACAAGTCCGCCAAGTGGCTCTCCGGCATCGAGGTCACCAAGGCAGTCGAGCCCGGCTACTGGGAGCACTACGGCTACGACGTCGACGCCTGGGTCGGCCGTTCGAACGGACGCAGTGATGACGCCACTTGAGCTGGTACGCCGCTTCACCCCGGCCGAGCGCTGGGTGCACCGCACAACGGCGGCCCTGATGCTCGTCTGCCTCGCCACCGCCGCGATGCTCTACCTGCCCGCGCTCGCCGAGATCGTCGGCCGCCGCAGGCTCGTCGTCACCGTCCACGAGTGGACGGGTATCGCGCTGCCCGCACCCGCCCTGCTCGGCCTCGCCTCCCGGGCCTTCCGCGGCGACCTGGGGCTGCTCAACCGCTTCAACGAACACGACTGGAACTGGCTGCGCGGCGTCCTGCGCCGTACCCCGGAGGAGCTGCGCCCGGCGGGCAAGTTCAACGCCGGGCAGAAGCTCTACGCCTCCTTCGCCGCCGGGGCCGCCCTGGTGATGGTCGGCACCGGACTGCTGATGTGGTTCCCGCACCTGTCGACCGTGGTGTGGCGCACCGGCGCCACCTTCGTCCACGACTGGCTGGCGCTGGCCATCGGCGGTGTGGTGGCCGGGCACATCTGGATGGCGATGCGCGACCCGGAGGCCCGGCTGGGCATGCGCACCGGCCACGTCAGCCCGGAATGGGCGCGCCGCCACCACCCGCAGTGGCGGCACGACGCCCATCTCACAGATCCAGCACCAGCCTCGGACCCCGGCACCGGGACACACAAATCATCATCGTCTCTCCGGCCGCCCGTTCCTCCTCGCTGAGCAGCGAGTCACGGTGGTCCGGCTCGCCCTCCAGGACGTCGGTCTCGCAGGTACCGCAGGTACCCTCCTGGCAGGACGACAGGACCTGCACCCCCGCTGCCTCGACGGTCTGCAGGACGCTGAGTTCCGGCTGCACGGTGAGAGTCAGCCCCGAGCGGGACAGAACCAGCTCGAACGAGCCGGAGGCCGCCGCAGGGTCGGCCGCCCGGGGCTTGAACCGCTCCACGACCAGCGCGCCGGACGGCCAGCCCCGGCCACGGCACTGCTCCTCCACCGCGGCGAGCAGCGGCTCCGGGCCGCAGCAGTACACGAGGGTGTCCGGCCCGGGCGCGGCGAGGTAGGACGCCAGGTCCAGCAGACCGGTCTCGTCCTGCGGCGCGGGACGCACCTTGCCGCCGTACGGGGCGAGCCGGTCCAGGAACGCCATCGAGGTGCGGGTCCGGCCGCCGTAGAGCAGTGTCCAGTCCGCGCCCGCGGCCTCGGCGGCGGCGGTCATCGGCAGGATCGGGGTGATCCCGATGCCGCCCGCGACAAAGAGATAGCGGGCGGCCGGGCGCAGCGCGAAATGGTTGCGCGGTCCCCGGACCCCTACCGCGGCGCCTTCGGCCAGCTGGTCGTGGACGTACGCCGATCCTCCACGCCCGGCGGGCTCGCGGAGCACCGCTATATGCCACGCTGAGCGGTCGCCGCGGTCGCCGCACAGGGAGTACTGCCGGGTCAGTCCCTTGCCGAGCAGCAGATCGATGTGGGCGCCCGGCTCCCAGGCGGGGAGCTCGTCCCCGGCCGGGTGACGCAGCGTCAGCGTGACGACGTCCGCCGCCACCTCCGCCCTCCCGGCCACGATGAGTTCACCCGTCCACTCGGCGGCGCCGCCCCCGGCGGGTGCGGCTGCGACGGCTGCGACGCTCATGGAGTGGCACCTTCCTGTCGGGGCCGGCCGGCCCCGACCGTGCCGGGCGCGATGCTTTCGGGGGTGGCCGCGGGCGTCAGATGCCCAGCGGGGTGGGCCAGCATCCACTCCCACATCTCCACCGGGTCCTGCCCGGAGCGCTCCGCGCCGCAGTGGCAGGTGCCGTGCAGCACATCGGTGCCCGGCACCCAGTCGATGCGGTAGACCTCCGCGGTGGGCCGGCCGCTCATCGCGCGGCGGGGACGGGCGGGGCGGCCGGGGCGGCGGCGGGCTGCCCGCCCTCGGCGGCGAGACGGGCCAGGATGCGGCGGGCGGCGAGGCCGCCGGTGTCGATATTGATGCTGAGCTCCTGGTAGCCGGCGGGCTCGGTGTCCAGGGTCTTCTGCAGCAGATTCAGCGCGTTGACGTCCTGCATCACGACCTCGCGGTTGAAGTCGTGCAGGAAGGCGGACATCTCCTCGTCGCCGAGGCCGAAGTCGCGGGAGACGGCCCAGAAGTCATAGACGTGGCTGTCGGTGGAGGGGGTGATCGCGTACGTGATCTCCACATGGAAGGCGTTGGGATCGCTGCCGTCGGGGTTCGGCAGCACGCCCTTCGGGGCGATCCGGCTGTGCAGCAGATACAGGCAGGGGGCGTGGTACTCGATGTCCTGCCAGCGGGTGATACGGCCCTCGATGCCGGTGGAGCGGGCGTAGAACGGCGGACAGTCCGCGTCGTTCATGTGCCGGCTGACCCGGACGACACCGGCGCCCTCGTCGACCTCGGTGGTCATCGGGGTCTCGGCGACCTCGGGGGTGCCGATGTAGCCGCCGTGCAGGTACGTCTCGTGGGAGAGGTCCATCAGATTGTCGACCAGCAGCCCGTAGTCCCCGTCGATGGGCTCCATGCCGCCGACAGTGGTCCACTTCCCGCTGTCGGCCAGATGGGGCGCCCGGGGGATGGTGGTGGCGTCGGCGAGCGCGGGGTCGCCGATCCAGACCCAGATGAAGGAGTCCTGCTCGACCACGGGGTACGAACTCACCCGGGCGGTACGCGGGATGCGCTTCTGGCCGGGCACGTAGACGCAGGTGCCGGTCGTGTCGTACGTGAAGCCGTGGTAGCCGCAGACCACCCTGTCGCCGTCGAGGCGGCTGGCCGAGAGGGGGAAGCGCCGGTGCACACAGCGGTCGGCGAGGGCGACGACCTGACCCCCCGCGCCGGTGTCATCAGTCTCGGTGCGGTAGAAAGCGATCGGCTCGTTCAGGACCGTACGCCCGAGCAGCTCGCGGCCGACCTCACGGCCGTAGGCCGCGACGTACCACTGGTTCCTGGCAAATTTCGTCATGGGGTGTCCCGTCATCATCGACGTTGCGTTGGAAACACCATGACGATGTCCCCTTCACCCCGGCAATAGACCTTCCGCAGGATGGAAACTCCCAGGTCAGCTACTTGCCGCCAGTCACGTGGTATTCAGTTCGCCTCACCGCCCCAGCCGTGGCCAGAGGAGGTGCCTTTTCTGTCCTGCACCCGCGGGGTCGAATCGGGGTCGAATCGAGCAGGAAGACCGTTCCACGGGTCGACCCACCCTCGCGCCGCGATGGTTAGCCTCGCTTCGTCAGTGAGTCTTGCACATCAGGGGCGGACCGGGTCAAGTCCCCCGGCCCGGGGGTTACCCGGCGACGCTCTCCTGGGGAGCGCCGGCCTGAATGAACAGACCGCTGAACGTCGTCACCGTCACGCCCTCAACGGCGCGGGGCGGGTGGGCGTACGTCTCCCACGTCTCGGAGAACCTCGCGTGCCTACCTTCGACGTGGTGCTCGATTGAGGTCGGGCTGTGCTGGCCTGGCGGGTTGGCTGGTGGTTGATTACCGCATGGCCGCGCGGTCGGAGACCAGGCCGGCGATGGCTTGGTAGGTCTGGTCGAAGTACTCGC
>NZ_SUMC01000013.1 GCF_005047355.1 Actinacidiphila oryziradicis | reverse complement strand
AGGGGGGACCCCCATCGCGTCGCCTCCTCCCCCAGCTACCGCTGGGAGGTGCCCCCACCTCCGCCTTGCGATCACAGGCGCCAGACCCCGCTCCTTCTCCCACGGAGATCGGCCGGACAGGCCCTAGGCCCGGTCTGACAGATCCGGCTGCCGAATCGCCCGGGTGGCCCGGCTACGAGAACGACGCCGATCTCCCCCAGACTTCGTCCGGGGGTGCCCCCACCGCCTTGCGATCGCACGCACCAGCCGCCGCAGGGCCCGCCCTTCCGGTGGCCGGCGCTATCTGTCGGACAGGGCGCGGGCATGTCCGGCGCCGGTCCGGGCAGACCCGGCCTACCGGCGCGTAGGCTGGCGGGACCGACCGCAGCGGAGAGGAGCGCGACGTGGGCAGTGACGTGGACAGTCCGAATGAGGCACGCGAGGCAGGAGCCGCGCGGCGGCCAGGAGCCGACGACCTGGCCCAGGAGGCCTCCGCGGCGGCCAACGCGGCGGCGGAGGGCACCCCCGAGCACCGCGGCTGGCCCGAGCAGCACACCGGGCCCGTCGTCCGGCGCCGCGGGCAGGTCCAGGCCAGCACCACCGACCAGCGCCTGCTGGACACCCGCGGCCCCTCCGACTGGGTCCACGGCGACCCCTGGCGCGTCATGCGCATCCAGTCCGAATTCGTCGAGGGCTTCGGCACCCTCGCCGAACTCGGCCCCGCGGTCAGTGTCTTCGGGTCCGCCCGTACATCCGTCGATTCCCCGGAGTACGACGCCGGCGTCCGGATCGGCCGCGCCCTCGCCGAGGCCGGCTTCGCCGTCATCACCGGCGGCGGCCCGGGTGCCATGGAAGCCGCCAACAAGGGTGCCGGCGCGGCCGGCGGAGTCTCGGTCGGGCTCGGCATCGAGCTCCCCTTCGAGCAGGGGCTGAACCCCTACGTCGACATCGGCGTCAACTTCCGCTACTTCTTCGTCCGCAAGACCATGTTCGTCAAATACGCCAGTGGCTTCATCGTCCTCCCCGGCGGTTTCGGCACCCTCGACGAACTCTTCGAGGCCCTGACGCTCGTGCAGACCAAGAAGGTCACCCGCTTCCCCATCGTCCTGTTCGGCACCTCCTACTGGCAGGGTCTTGTCGACTGGGTCCGCAGCACCCTCGTCGTCGGCGGCAAGGCCTCGGCGGTGGACCTCGAGCTGTTCCACCTCACGGATGACGTGGACGAGGCGGTCAGGCTCGTCACGAAGGAGTCCGACGGCTGAGCCGTCGGGGCGAGCTGATGCGGTGACCGCACTGGTTCACCGGGTCCGTCCTCAATCGCCGGACGGGCTGAGAAATGAGCGCCCCCAGCTGCCTCCCCCGGCCGAAGGCCGGGGGAGGCATATCAGCCGCTGCGGCCGGACAGGCCCGGGGCCGGGGCCGGGGCCGGGTCAGGCCAGGCCGCGGCGGGCTACGGCGGGCGGGCGGTGGCCGGCGATGGAGGCCACCATGTCGAGGACCTGGCGGGTCTCCGCCACTTCGTGGACCCGGTAGACCCGCGCACCGAGCCACGCGGAGACCGCGGTCGTCGCGAGGGTGCCGATCAGCCGCTCCTTGACCGGCCGGTCCAGCGTCTCGCCGACGAAGTCCTTGTTGGACAGGGAAACGAGAACAGGCCAGCCGGTGGCGGCCATCTCGGGCAGGCGCCGGGTCGCCTCAAGCGAGTGCCGGGTGTTCTTGCCGAAGTCGTGCCCCGGATCGATCAGCACGGCCTCACGCCGCACCCCGAGGGCGACGGCGCGCTCGGCGAGGCCGACGGTGACCCGCAGGATGTCGGCCATGAGGTCCGGGTAGCCGACGCGGTGCGGCCGGGTCCGGGGCCGGGCACCGCCCGTGTGAGTGCAGACGAGGCCGGCACCGTGGCGGGCGGCGACCTCGGCGAGCTCGGGGTCGACGCCGCCCCAGGCGTCGTTGAGGAGGTCGGCACCGGCTTCGCAGACGGCTTCGCCGACTTCGTGCCGCCAGGTGTCGACGCTGATGACCACATCGGGGTGCCGTCGCCGTACCGAGGCGACGAAGGCCACCGTCCGCCGGATCTCCTCCTCGGCGGACACCTCCTCGCCGGGCCCGGCCTTGACGCCGCCGATGTCGATGATGGCGGCGCCTTCGGACACCGCCTGAGCCACCCGTTCGAGGGCGGGCTCGTCGGTGAAGGTGGCACCCTGGTCGTAGAACGAATCGGGCGTCCGGTTGACGATCGCCATGATCACGGGCTCGTCGTCCCCGAACTCGCGCGTCCCCAGCCGCAGCATTTGCCTGTGCCTCCCAAGAATGATGTCGCCCGCCTGCCGACACTACCGGCCGACGGCCGCCCGGCCCCGGGGGCCTGCGGGGCGCGGCCACGACATGACAGCCACGTCACGGTGGTCCGGTCACGGTGGTCCGGTCACAGCGCCCGGTCATAAGGGGCGCCGGGGCCGGAAACCCCCGGTGCTTACCCGTCGCACAGTCCGGCATGGCACGATCGTGCCGTACACGCCGCACAACGGGCTCGGACCCCGAGGAGATCGTCTTGTTCTGGTTCATGCTCATCGCGCTGGTCGCGGTGGTCGCCGGCGTGGCCCTCGCCGTGCTGGGCGACGGCGGACCCCTTCGCGACGTGGAGCCGGACAGGCTGGACCACCGGCTCCCCGAGGAGCGGGCGGTCGGCCGCGCCGACATCGATGGCCTGCGCCTGCCGGTGGCCTTGCGCGGCTACCGGATGACGGATGTCGACGACGTACTGGACCGGCTGAGCGCGGAGCTCGCCGAGCGGGACGCCCGGATCGCCGAGCTGGAGGCGGAACGGGCGGGCGCGCAGGCCACGGCGCTGGGTTCGTCGTCGCTGCTCGGGCAGCCGCAGGACGGGCAGCCGCATGGGTGACCAGGCGGCACCCGGCGGTGCGGTGGTCGGGGAGGACGGGCTGGCCCGCTGCCCATGGGGGCTGTCGACGCCGGATTACGTCGAGTACCACGACACGGAGTGGGGCCGCCCGGTCCACGGGGACGACGCGCTCTTCGAGCGGGTCTGCCTGGAGGCGTTCCAGTCGGGCCTGTCGTGGATCACGATCCTGCGCCGCAGGGAAGGCTTCCGTAAGGCCTTCTCCGGCTTCCGGATCGCCGAGGTCGCCGAGTTCACCGACGCCGACCGCGAGCGGCTGCTCGCCGACGCCGGCATCATCCGCAACCGCGCCAAGATCGACGCCGCGATCGGCAATGCCCGCGTCGCGCGTGAGCTGGGGGAGGCGTACGAGGGCGGGCTCGACGCCCTGATCTGGTCCTACGCCCCGGATCCGGCCGAGCGCGCGGTACCCCGCACGCTCGGCGACGTCCCCGCGGTGACCGTGGAGTCCACAAAGCTGTCCAAGGAGCTCAAACGACGCGGCTTCCGCTTTGTGGGCCCCACGACGGCGTATGCGCTGATGCAGGCCTGCGGCTTGGTGGACGACCACCTGGCCGGCTGTCACGTACGGGGAAGCGTGCCGCTCAGCGACCCACGTAGCGCGGCTGTTCCTTCTTGAGGAACGCCTGTACGGCGATGCTGTGGTCCTCGCTCGCGCCGGCCAGGTTCTGGAGCTCGTCCTCCTTCTCCAGGGTCTCGCCGAGGGAGTGGCCGGCCCCGTAGGCGAGTGACGCCTTGATGGCCGCGTACGCGACCGTGGGGCCCTGGGCGAGCCGCCGGGCGATCGCGGTGGCCTCGGCGGCGAGCGACTCGGCGGGCACCACGACGTTGGCGATGCCGAGTTGCAGGGCCTCATCGGCCGACACCTTGCGGGGGAAGAGGAGGAGGTCGGCGGCGCGGCCGTGGCCGATGAGACGGGGGAGGGTCCACGAGGCGCCGGAGTCGGCGGAGAGGGCGACGCCCGCGAAAGAGGTGTTGAAGCCGGCGGTGTCGGCGACCACGCGGTAGTCGGCGGCGAAGGCGAAACCGGCACCGGCACCGGCGGCGATGCCATTGACCCCGGCCACCACGGGCTTGGGCATGGTGGTGATCGCGGTGACGATGGGGTTGTAGTGTTCACGGACAGTGGACATGGCCTTGCCGTCGGCGAGTGAGGAGATGTGCTCCTTGAGATCCTGGCCGACGCAGAAGGCCCGGCCGGCAGCGGTAAGCAGTACCGCCCGTACGCCCTGGTCGGTGCCGGCGGCCCGCAAGGTGTCGCGGAGGGCGACCTTGGTGGCGGTGTCGAGCGCGTTCATCGCGTCCGGCCGGTTCAAGGTGATGGTGGCGAGCCCGTCGCTCACCTCGTACAGCACTGTGTCGCCCATGGATGAGGCCCCTTCTTCGCGGCTCGGAGGTCGGTCGGAGACCGGTCTTGGGTCGGTCGGAGACCGGACAGTCGTGGCCAGCATGCCGGAGATCACCATGTGCGAACATGTGACCTGCATGACCTGCGTCAAAGGCGCGAGCTCCCGTATGACAGGCCGCTCGCCGAAATGGATGGTTTTGTGCGATCACGTACTCGAACGGATGGGAACCGATGTTGGTCATCGGGTCACCGGATGCGGGATAATGGCCGAGAACCAATGTGTTCGAGTCCGAGCTGGTTTCAGGAAGGGGAACGAGCATGGCGGCCATGAAGCCGCGGACGGGTGATGGCCCGCTCGAGGTGACCAAGGAGGGGCGGAGCATCATCATGCGCGTTCCGCTCGAGGGCGGCGGACGGCTTGTCGTCGAGCTGACCCCGGACGAGGCGGATGCCCTCGGCGAGGCGCTTAAGAAGGCCATCGTCTGAATCCGGCGGGAGACTTGAGTCTCACGATACGGCCCCGGGCCGCACGGAATGTGCGGCCCGGGGCCGTATCGTGAGCAGCCCGCCGGGCAGGCCCTAGGGCCTGCCCCGCCGCACCGCGCACAGCAGACCGTCGTCGGTCGGCAGCAGTACGGGGGCCAGTCCGGGGTGGTCCCGTACGCCGCGCATCAGCTCGCGGAGCCGGATCACCTCGGGTTCCTGGTGGGCGGCGTCCATCGAGCGGCCCTGGGCGAAGGTGCCCTCGAAACAGACCAGCCCTCCCGGACGGAGCAGGCGCAACGATTCGGCAAGATAGTCCGGGTACTCCATCCGGTCCCCGTCGCAGAAAACCAGGTCGTAGCCGCGGTCGGCGAGGCGCGGCAGGACGTCCAGGGCGCGGCCGGGGATGAAGCGGGCCCGGTTCGAGGCGAAGCCGGCCTCGCGGTAGGCCTGGCGGGCCAGCTGCTGGCGGTCGGGTTCGGTGTCGACGGTGGTGAGTACGCCGTCCGGCCGCATGCCCTGCAGGAGATGGATTCCGGAGACACCGGTGCCGGTGCCGATCTCGACCACCGACTTGGCGTCCGCCGTCGCGGCGAGCAGCCGCAGGGTCGCTCCGGTACCGGGCGAGACGGGCCGCAGACCCGCCTGGCGGGACCGGCTGCGGGCCCGTATCAGCGCGTCGTCCTCGGCGACGAAGGCGTCCGCGAACGCCCAGCTCGCCTGCCGGTTGCCGGTAATGGCCCTCTCCCTTTCCCCGTACGTGCTGCGTAGAGCTGCGTGGCCCGCGTGCGCTTGCACCCCCGCCCGGCGACTGTATCCGCTGGCGTCGGGAACCCGCTGATGGGACTACGCGTTAGAACGGCTAGAGACAGGGGAGCGGTTGCGAGGGCACCGCTCTTATCCGGAGCTAACGGGCGAGGTGGATATGGTAGGGGCTCTACTGGAGACCACCAGAGCCGATAGGGGAGGTGCGGCTGCGACGAGTGATCGGCGAGTGCTGCGGCACTTTCGCAGGTTGGTCGGCGAGCCGAAATCCGTGACCAATACTGACGACCGTCCGCGTACCGACGACTCCGTGGCTGTCCCTACGACTGCGACATTCGCCACCGACGGGGACTCCCAGGCGTGGACACCTCCTTCCTGGGAGGAGATTGTCAGTACGCACAGCGCCCGTGTCTACCGTCTGGCGTACCGCCTGACGGGCAATCAGCACGATGCCGAGGATCTCACTCAGGAGGTCTTCGTCCGGGTCTTCCGTTCGCTGTCGACCTACACCCCGGGCACTTTCGAGGGCTGGCTCCACCGCATCACCACCAATCTCTTCCTGGACATGGTCCGCCGTCGGCAGCGGATCCGTTTTGACGCGCTCGGTGACGACGCGGCGGAGCGGCTGCCCAGCCGTGAGCCGTCTCCGGCCCAGCATTTCAACGACACGCATTTCGACGCGGATGTGCAGCAGGCGCTGGACACCCTTGCGCCCGAATTCCGGGCCGCCGTCGTGCTCTGTGACATCGAGGGTCTGTCGTACGAGGAGATCGCGGCCACGCTCGGAGTGAAGCTGGGCACCGTGCGCAGTCGTATCCACCGCGGGCGTTCCCACCTGCGCAAGGCGCTGGAACACCGTGCTCCCGCCGCACGTCCCGGGCGTGCCCTCGCCGGTCTGGAGGTCGGGAGAACGTGAGCGGTACGGGCCCCCACCCCACTACTGCCGAAGAGCACCTGGGTGACCGCCTCGCCGCGTTTGTCGATGGCGAGCTGCCCGATGACGCGCGGGACCGGGTGCTCTCGCACCTCGCGACGTGTTCCGGCTGCAAGTCGGCCGCCGATGACCAGCGCCTGACGAAGAACGCGATCTCCGCCTCCGCTCCGCCCGCCATATCCGCAGGCCTGCTGGCCAGGTTGCAAGGGCTGCCGGGACTCACCGGCAGCGATGACGACAACGGCCCGGGGCTGTTCGACCCGCCGGAGGAGCTGGTCGAGGGCCCGACCCTCGGCGGTGAACGGCTGGACGGCAGTGTGTTCGGCAAGCGGGGTGCGGGCTTCGGCCTGCCCGTGCTGACGCCACTGTCGCGCGGCTTCCGGATACACGAGGCCGAGCGGCCGGTTACTCCGGGCTCATCCGGTTCTTCGCGCGCATCGGGCTCATCGGGGTCCTCCGGCTCATCGGGGTCCGCCTCGCGGGGGCGGCGGTTCGCCTTCGCGGCGGCGGGTGCCTTCTCGATGGCGGCTCTCGCCCTGGGCGGCGCGCTGCCGCTGGACGCCCCGGCCGATCCCGTCACGGACGATCCGGGCTCGGCGGTGACCCCGCTCGGCGCGGAGAGCAGCAGTGTCGCGGATGTACGGCCCCAGTCCGGCAACGGCGCCTACTCGCCGCGGAGCCCCGGGTTCACCCCGGTCTCGGTGGCCCGGCCCCTGATCCTCCCCGACCACCGCCCGCTGGTCGCCAATGGTTCGTCCGGTTCGTTCCCGGCCCTGGCGTCCGACGCCCCCCTGTCCGCTTCCGCGTCGCCCGTCGCCCCGTCCGCGCCTCCGTCCCCCGCTCCGTCCGCGGCCGGGACGCAGGCCGCCGCTCAGGCCTCGCCCTCGGCCCCCCTCCCCGTCAACTCCCTGCTGTCGCTCCTCGGCAACTCCCCGGTCAACCCCTGACCGACGGCTGCGAGCCGCGCCGACTCCTGGTTCAATCCAGGAAAGACACAGGTCGTCGTAGGGGAGCGCATGGACGTGGGCAAGAGCGCCCGGCCGAACTGGTGGAGCCGTCCGGAGCCCGCACCGGAAGCCGGTACCCGGTACGGGGTGGTCATGGATGCCCTTCCGGCCGGACAGGCCCCGGGCACCGCCGCCGCACCTGCCGAAGCGCAGCCCGTGCCGATGCATGCCGCGGATCCGTACGACACCCCGCCCTACGGCTCCCCCGGGCCGTGGGCTCCCGCGCCGCCCGTGCTGCATCCGGGAACCCCCGGCCCGGGGGAGCAGAGCCTCTGGCAGGCCGACTCCGGGCCTCCGCCGCTGTCAGTCGGCCTCTGGCACCCCTACGACCCCTGGGCACAGCCCGGCGGCCCCGCAGGCCCTGTAGGCCCTTCGCAGCGCCCCCGTGGGCGCGGGAGGGGCCTCGTGGGACTGCTGGCGGTCGTGCTGGTCGCCGGAGGCGTCGGCGGGGCTACTGGGGCGTATCTGAGCGGCAGGGACGGCACAGGGGGCGCGGCAGGCAGCGTGAGCCTGCCGCAGGCGTCCCTGGAACCGGGCGGCAGAGCTCCGGACAGCATCGCGGCGATCGCGGCCAGGACACTGCCCGGGGTGGTCTACATCCATGTGAAGGGCGCCGACGGTGAGGACACCGGCACCGGTTTCGTCCTCGACGGGCAGGGCCACATCCTCACCAACAACCATGTCGTGGAGGCGGCCGCCAAGAGCGGCAGCATCTCGGTGACCTTCAACGGCGGCCAGGTCGCCGCCGCCAAGGTGACCGGCCGGGACACCGGCTACGACCTGGCGGTGGTCAAGGTGTCCGGCGTGAGCGGGCTGCGGCCGCTGACCCTGGGCGATTCCGCCGCGGTGCGGGTGGGGGACCCGGTGGTGGCCATCGGCGCCCCGTACGGCCTGGAGGGGACGGTCACCTCGGGCATCATCAGCGCCACCGAGCGGCCGATCACCGCCGGCGGCCAGTCCGACGGCACCGACATGAGCTATGTGGACGCTCTCCAGACCGACGCCCCGATCAACCCGGGCAACTCCGGCGGCCCGCTCGTGGACGCCAAGGGCCAGGTGATCGGCATCAACAGCGCCATCCGTTCCGCCGACAGCGCCTCCGACCCGTTCGGCGGTACGAGCCAGGGCGGCAGCATCGGCCTCGGCTTCGCCATCCCGGTCAACCAGGCGAAGCGGGTCGCGGAGGAGCTGATCGCCACCGGCAAGGCCACCCACCCGGTGATCGGCGTCGGCATCAACATGCAGTACTCCGGCGACGGGGCCCAGGTCAGTTCCGAGGTGACCGCGGGCGGCCCGGGCGACCGGGCCGGCATCAAGCCCGGCGACATCATCACCGCGATCGACGGCACCCCGGTGCACAGCGGCGACGAGCTGATCGTGCGGATCCGCAGTCACCGCCCCGGCGACCGGCTGGCCCTGACCCTGCTGCGTGGCGGCAGGCCGCGCACCGTATCGCTCACCCTCGGCAGCGCGACCGGCGGCTGACCGCCACGTCGCAGGGGCGACCGGCCGAACAACCGGCCGAACGGGTGGATGAGTGACCGGATGTCCCTCTAACGCGTTGACAGATACCAGGCCTACTGTTGACCCTTGCCTCTCCCGTCTACTCGGTTCGGCCAGGTACCGTGATATTCGCCGGATTCTGTCCGCCGGCCGTTGACCCCCCAAGGAGCTGCAAGGTGTTTGGTGACATAGGCGCCCTGGAGGTCCTCGCGATCGCGATCCTTGGCATCCTGGTCTTCGGCCCGGACAAACTGCCGAAGGTCATCAAGGACGTCTCACAGGTCATCCGCAAGATCCGTGAGTTCTCCGACAGCGCCAAGGAGGACATCCGCAAGGAGCTGGGCCCGGAGTTCAAGGACTTCGAGTTCGAGGATCTCAACCCCAGGACGTTCGTCCGCAAGCAGCTGCTGGACAACGACGACCTGGGCCTGAAGGAGCTCCGTAACGGATTCGACTTCAAGACGGAGATGGCCGACATCACGGACGCCGTGCACGGCCGGGACGGCTCCGGGTCCTCCGGTTCGTCGTCCTCTTCCTCCTCCGAGACCCCGGATCCGTACCGGAAGCGGGACCGCCTCGAGCCGGGTGAACCGCCGCCATTCGACTCGGACGCGACCTGAGCCGCTATTCTCCAGATGTTTACCCTGTGGAGGAGGCGCGCCGCGCTTATGGAGACGACAGCTGAGGCCGTGGGACGCACAATCGACGGATATCTGCGGGCCGACTTCCCCTGGTACGCCCTTGACGAGGCCTTCACCGGCCACCGCTGGCTGACACCGCCGGGCATCAGTGCCGAAGGCACCACCGAGCACGGCGCGGTCGGCCACGGGGACGAGCCGTCCGTCAAGGTCGACGACACCCCGGACACCCGGCGCTTCACCATTGTCGTCTCGGTCGCACCCCGCCCCCTGCGGCGCAGCACCGACGGCACCGGCACCATCGAGGCCACCTCGGTTGCCACCGCCGCCTGGCTGGCCGGTTCCGGGCTGCTTTCCTGCACGTGGCCGACGCACATGGAGCGCCACCTGCGCGAGGACTGGCTCGAACAGCAGACCGCCATCGCCTGGGAGCTCGCCGACGACCTCTCCGGCCCCGGCTGGTCCTCCCTCACCCTCCCCGTGAACGGTGAGCCCACCCCCTTCCGCTACCGGGAGTCCGAGTACGGCTGGGTCCTCGCCGGCACGGCCAGGGGGGCGCACCTCGGCGCCTACGGGCGCGGGATCAGCGCGTACGGGCTCGGGCTGGCCGTCGTGAAGGACATCGCCGCGCACGACGGCTGACCCCGGTCTGCGGCGCTTTCCCCCACCCCGCCCCTTCCCGAAACCGGGGGCCGGCCCCCGGCCCCCGGTTCCATCTGCGGGCCGGTGGCCCGGGTTGTGCCCACCCTCCCCCAGCCTCCCACGCCCGCCAGGGCGTAGGGGGCGGGTCTGGGGCGGAGCCTCCCCACGGCGCCAGCCGCATGTCCGACCCCGGGCGCTGTCAGAACTTGTTGCGCGGCGTGATCCCCAGCGACAGCCCCGCAAGGCCCCGCTGGCGCCCACCGAGCTTGCCGGCGATGGAACGAAGCGCGGAGCCCGCCGGGGAGGAAGGGTCGCTCAGGACGACCGGGCGGCCGTCATCGCCGCTCTCCCGAAGCCGTACGTCGATGGGGATGGAGCCCAGGACGGGCACGGACGCGCCGGTGGTCTTGGTGAGGCCCTCGGCGACCCGCTGACCGCCCCCCGTACCGAAGACGTCGATGATCTCGTCGCAGTGCGGGCACGGCATGCCCGACATGTTCTCGACGACACCGACGATCTTCTGGTGGGTCTGTACGGCGATGGAGCCGGCCCGCTCGGCGACCTCGGCGGCAGCCTGCTGCGGGGTGGTCACCACGAGGATCTCCGCGCCCGGGACCAGCTGGGCCACGGAGATCGCGATGTCCCCGGTGCCCGGCGGCAGGTCGAGCAGCAGGACGTCCAGGTCGCCCCAGTACACGTCGGCGAGGAACTGCTGGAGCGCGCGGTGCAGCATCGGCCCGCGCCACACCACCGGGGTGTTGCCCGGGGTGAACATGCCGATCGAGATGACCTTCACACCATGCGCCGACGGCGGCATGATCATGTTGTCGACCTGGGTCGGCAGACCGTGCGCGCCGAGCATGCGCGGCACGGAGTGCCCGTAGATGTCCGCGTCTACGACGCCGACCTTCAGTCCGTCCTGTGCCATCGCCGCCGCGAGGTTCACGGTCACCGAGGACTTGCCGACGCCGCCCTTGCCGGAGGCGACCGCGTACACCCGGGTCAGCGACCCCGGCTGGGCGAACGGGATCTCCCGCTCCGCGGTGCCGCCGCGCAGCGACGACGTCAGCTCGCGACGCTGCTCGTCGCTCATGACGTCCAGCTCGACGGTGACCGAGGTCACGCCCGCCACCTTCATGACGGCGGCGGTCACCTCC
Organism: Actinacidiphila oryziradicis; assembly: GCF_005047355.1. Lineage (GTDB taxonomy): Bacteria > Actinomycetota > Actinomycetes > Streptomycetales > Streptomycetaceae > Actinacidiphila > Actinacidiphila oryziradicis. The sequence continues at coordinate 164,377 of NZ_SUMC01000013.1, read as the reverse complement.
TTGGTGATCGTGTCGCGCAGCGGACACCCCGACACCGTCAGGAACACGCCCACCTTGACCGTGCCGTCCGCGCCGATGTCGACAGATTTGACCATGCCGAGGTCAGTGATCGGGCGGTGGATCTCGGGGTCGTTCACCGTCGCCAGCGCGGCGCGTACCGCGTCGGTCGAGGGGGCGGAGCCGTCAGTGTCGGTAGCCATACGCCGATGGTACGACGCGCCTCAGGCCTCGCGTTGTGTGGTGCGTTCCACCTCGTGGTCCCGGTCCGTCAATTCTTTCACGAGATCCTGGAGCTCGGAGCGGATCCAGTCCCGGGTCGCCACCTCGCCGAGGTTCATCCGCAGCCCGGCGATTTCCCGGGTCAGGTACTCGGTGTCGGCGATGCTGCGCTCGTTCCGGGCCCGGTCCTGCTCCAGGTTGACGCGGTCGCGGTCGGCCTGGCGGTTCTGCGCCAGCAGGATCAGCGGGGCCGCGTACGAGGCCTGCAGGGACAGCATCAGGGTGAGGAAGATGAACGGGTAGTTGTCCCACCGCAGCCGCTCCGGCGCGGAGACGTTCCACACCACCCACACGATGATGACAGCGGTCATCCACGCGATGAACCGCCAGGTCCCCAGGAAACGCGCGATCCGCTCCGAGACCCGGCCGAAGGCCTCCGCGTCATAGCGCGGCAACAGGCTCCGCCGTGGTGCCCGCGGCTGGTCGAGCCGGACGCGGGGGCGTTCACTCGCCATGGGGAACCTCCTGCACCGCCACGGGGGGCGTGTGCAGCAGCTCGGTCTCGCGCCAGTCCTCCGGCAGCAGATGGTCGAGTACGTCGTCGACGGTGACCGCCCCCAGCAGACTGCCGCTCTCGTCCACGACGGGCGCCGCGATCAGGTTGTACGTCGCCAGGTAGCCGGTCACCACGGTAAGAGGGGCATCCGGCGCGAGCGGTTGCAGATCGGTGTCGACGATCGCACTGACCAGGGTGAACGGCGGGTCGCGCAGCAGCCGCTGGAAGTGCACGATGCCCAGGTACTTCCCGGTCGGGGTCTCGTACGGCGGCCGGCAGACATACACCTGGGCGGCGAGCGCGGGGGACAGGTCCGGGTTGCGCACCCGGGCGAGCGCGTCCGCGACGGTCGCGTCCGGCGGCAGCACGATCGGCTCGGTGGTCATCAGCCCGCCGGCCGTCCGCTCCTCGTAGAGCAGCAACCGCCGTACGCCCGCCGCCTCCTGCGGCTCCATCAGCGCCAGCAGCCGCTCCTGCTCCTCCTTCGGCAGCTCGGACAGCAGGTCGGCGGCGTCGTCGGGGTCCATCGCCTCCAGGACGTCCGCCGCGCGCTCCTGCTTGAGCTTGCCGAGGATCTCGACCTGGTCGTCGTCCGGCAGCTCCTCCAGCACATCGGCCAGCCGGTCGTCGTCCAGCGCCGCCGCCACCTCCGAGCGACGCTTGGCGGACAGGTGGTGCAGCACATTCGCCAGGTCGGCCGGGCGCAGCTTCTCGAAGGTGGCGAGCAGGTTCTCCGCGCCCTGCCCGTGCTCCTCCAGCGAGAAGCCGGTCACCGCCGACCACTCAACCGTCAGCGTCTCGCCCTTGCGGCGCAGCGCCCCGGACTTTCCACGCCGTACGAAGACCTTGTCGATCTCCCAGTCGCGGCGGGCCGGCAACTGCGCCATCGAGACGTCCAGCACCGTCACTTCCTCGCCGGTCTCCACCAGCTGCACCCGGCGGTCCAGCAGCTCGCCGATCACCAGCGTCTCGGTCGGCCGCTGCTCGAAGCGGCGCATGTTCACCACGCCCGTGGTGATCACCTGGCCCGACTCCACACCGGTGACCCGCGTCATGGGGATGAAGATCCGGCGCCGGCTCACCACCTCGACCACCATCCCCAGCACCCTTGGCGGCCGCCTCCCGACGCGGAGCATCACAACGACATCCCGGACCCGGCCGACCTGGTCGCCGTTGGGATCGAATACCGCGACCCCGGCGAGATGCGAGATGAAGACCCGGGGGGTACCGGCTGCCATGCGGCAAGGCTAACCCGTACCGATCATTGCGGCCGCGCGGGGCTGCTCGAGTACGCTGCGGTAGCTTCGGTTCCGATCGCCAACCGCCCCCCGTTATCCAGGAGGACAGGACCAGTGATGCCCGGCCGCCGGACTGCCGTACTCCTCGGGGCCTTGTGCGCGGGACTCGCGCTCGCCGGGTGCGCGGGCGATCCGGACCAGGGGACGAACGGGGTCGCCAAGCTCCCGCCCGAAACGATCGCGCGGCAGGCCCGTGCCGCGGCCGACAAGGCCGATACGGTGCGGCTGTCCGGCACCGTCGCCAGCAAGGGCAAGAGCTACACGCTCGACATGCGGCTGCGCGGCAACGGCGGGGTCGGCCAGGTCACCAGCAAGGGCAGCACCTTCGAGCTGCTGCGGGTCGGCAACGACCTGTACCTCAAGGCCGGCGAGGACTTCTACGGCGCCAAGGCCGGCGCCACCCTCAAGGACAAGTACGTCAAGGTGCCGACCGGCGATCCCGCGTACAAGCAGTTCAGCGGCTTCACCGACAAGGCCGTCCTGCTCGACGGGCTCTTCGCCATGTCCGGCAAGCTCGCCACCGGCGACCACCGGTCCGTCAACGGCACCCGCACCATCGCCCTCACCGCTGACGGCGGCAGCGGCGGCACCCTCGACGTCTCCCTGGAGGGGCGGCCCTACCCGCTCCGGATCCGGCGCGCGGGCGGAGCGGGGACGCTGACGCTGGCCGACTGGGGCAAGGACTTCACGCTGCGCGCGCCGGACAAGGACCACGTCGTGGACTACGGGAAACAGATCACCGCGTCCGGCGGCTGACCATCAGTTGCTTATCGTTTGCGCCGGAACAGCAGCTTCGGCAGCCCCGCCGGCACGGGCTGCCGGGTGGTGGCATCGGTCGGCACCGGCGTGGCCGCGCCGCTGACGGCAGACATCGCGCCCGGGCGCTCGACCGACGGGCCGGCGGGCTCCAGCCGCAGGACCTGGCATTCGCGCGCCCAGCGCTCGGTCATCGTCTCCGCGTCCGGGGCGTTGAGCCGCTTGCCTTTCAGCTCCGCCACGGCCGCGGTCCAGGGCTCGCCGCCCGGGGCCAGCTCCCGCACCGTCGTGGGGAAGGCCACCAGCCGCCCCCACTTGTCCTTGCTCCGTACGGTCACGTCGGCCGTCCCGCCGTCCGTCAGCCCGCCGAGCGGCTGCTCCCCGGGGCCGCCGCCCACCACGCACACCGCGCCGTCCACCCAGGCGTGCCACAGGGCCTGCGGCGCCCGTCCGCCCGCCGCCCGCACCCACAGCAGGCCGGACTTCTTCACGGCCTCCTCGACCAGGGCCTGGTCCAGCAGCGACTGCTCCACGGTCTCCGTCATGCGACCCAGCCTATTTGCTGCGGGCCCGGGCACCGCGATGCCGGGGGAGCCAATTACTCTCGGCCCATGAGTCGACCGCCGTTCATGGGCCTTCCGCCCCGCACCCGTGCGTACCGTCTGGAGACCGACCGCGGATCCTTCGCGGTGCTCGACGCGGCGCCGCCCGCCGGGACCGCCCGGCGCGGGACCGCGCTGCTCCTGCCCGGGTTCACGGGCAGCAAGGAGGACTTCATCGCCCTGCTGCAGCCGCTGACCGCAGCCGGCTTCCGCATGGTCGCGGTCGACGGCCGGGGCCAGCACGAGACAGGCGGACCGCGCAGTGAGAACGCCTACGCGCAGGCGGAGCTGGCGGCGGATGCGGTGGCGCAGGCCGCGGCGCTGAAGGACGGCGGCGGTCCGGTGCATCTGCTGGGGCACTCAATGGGCGGCCACGTGGCGCGGGCCGCGGTGCTTGCGGAGCCGGGCCCGTGGGCGTCGCTGACGCTGATGAGTTCGGGGCCGGGGGCGATTGACGTGGCCCAGCAGAGCCGTACGAAGCTGCTGATCGACGCCCTGTCGGTGATGGGCATGGAGCGCGTCTGGGCCGCGATGCGGGCGATGGACGAGGAACAGGCGGAAGAGGCCGTCGGCACGGACGGCATTGAGGAGTTCCTCTGCCGACGGTGGCTCGGCAATGTACCGGAGCAGCTGATCGTGACCGGCCGTCAGCTGATCGCAGAGCGGGACCGCGTCGGCGAGCTCGCGGCGGTGGCCGCGCTGCCGAAGCTGGTCGTGTCGGGCGCGGTGGACCACGTGTGGCCGGTGCCGTGGCTCGACCGGATGGCGGAGCGGCTCTCGGCGCGCCGGGTGGTCATCGACGGTGCCGAGCACTCCCCCAACACGGAACGGCCGTCGGAGACGGCCGAGGCACTGGCGGCGTTCTGGCGCGACGCCTGAGGCTGCGCCGCCGGGGGTGGGGTGCGCTGTGTTGTCGGTTGGGTCGGTGTCGCCTCCGGGGTGACTCTCCCCCAACCTTCGGCCGGGAGGTGCCCCCACCGGTACGTCAGACCTGGGCGCGCAGGTGCTCCCAGAAGCCGTCCCGCAGCGACCGCCGGAGGTCGGCGTGGCCGCGCAGCGAGATCCCGAGGAGGCGTTCGGCCTCGACGAGGAGTTCCTGGTCATAGCCGGGCGGCAGGTAAGGATGGCCGGGCAGCAGCTCCGCGAGGTCATCGCGGCCCCGGGAGACGAGCCAGCCGCCGGCCACCCGGGCGCCGACGAAGTGGACGTCGTCGCGGCTGGGGGCGGGGGCGTGCTCGCCGTATTCAAGGGCGGCGCGCCGGACGACGTACGGCTTGCAGAAGTCGAGGTCGAGCGTGCGCTGGCTGTCGACCTCCCACAAGAGGGGGTCGGCCTGGTTGCGGCCGTCGGTGGCCTCGATGCCCCAGAGGTGGACCCGGGCGCCGTATCCCTGGGCGGCCTCGACCGCGGAGACCAGGTCCTCGTCGCCGCCGATGAGTACGGCGTCGCTGATGGCGCGGTGCCGGGCCAGGGACTCCAGGTCGGTACGGATCAGGGAGTCGACGCCCTTCTGCTGGCGGCTGGCGTTGAGGTTGCCGAGCCGGACCTTGACGTCGGGGAGCTCGGCGATCCGTTCCTGTTCGGTGGTGTGGATTCGGCGGCGGGCACCGTCGTACCAGTAGACGCGCAGCAGCCGGCTGTCCGGAAAGCTGGCGCGGGCCTTGTCGATGAACGCCTCGATGATGCCCTCGGCGTCGAGTTCGAAGGAGCGGCGGTCCTCGGAGCCCGCCACGAGGCGGCCGGCGGCGGCGTAGACGTATCCGGCGTCGACGAAGACGGCGTGGGTGGCGGGGGTCGTCGAGAGCTTGGTGAGGACCTGCTGGAGGAGCTCATTGGTGCGCTCGATGGCGGAGAGGGCATCGTCGTCCATAGACGTGTCATTGTCCGGGGCGCCACAGGTACCGCACAAGCCGGGTTGCTACTCGCGGGTACTTAGGCTCGGAAAAGTTTTCTTTAGCGTAGGGAATGTTTTCCCGTGAGCGTTCGTTGTCCACTCATAGAAACGGATATGTAACGGCTGTGAAGCAGCCACGCTCTCCAATGGAGGAGTGCCCCAGACGAAGGGAGAAGCCATGCGCTTCGAGATCATGCGCCTCAACGACCAGGACGGTACCGCCGTTGACAGTACGGTCGTGGACGCCGCCTCCGTCAAACAGATCGTTCAGCAGGCAGCGGCCATCGGTCAGCGCCTGTATATACGCCCCGCCGCGCAGTAGCCGAGTAGACAGTCGAACCCGCAGAGTTACGAAGGGCCCCCGAGAGGGGCCCTTTTCTGTTGCCTTCAGCCCTCGCCGTGGATGAAGCCGAAGACGCCGTTGGCGATCTGCTGGACCGCGATGGCGGAGAGCAGCATGCCCGACAGCCGGGTGACCAGCACCACGCCGCCGTCCTTGATCAGGCGGATGATGACCAGCGAGTAGCGCATGGTCAGCCACAGCACGACATGCATGGCGGCGATCGCCACCCACACCGACAGCTGCTGTCCGAAACCGTGCGCCTTCTGCACGGCCAGGATGACGGTGACGATCGCGCCCGGACCGGCGAGCAGCGGCATGCCGAGAGGTACGAGGGCGACGTTGACGTCCTTGGTCTGGGTCGGCTCGTCCGCCTTTCCGGTGAGCAGATCGAGCGCGATGAGCAGCAGGAGCAGGCCGCCGGCCACCATCAGGGCCGGCACGGAAACATGCAGATAGTCGAGGATCTGCTGGCCGAAGGCCCCGAACACGGCTATCACGCCGAGCGCGACCGACGCCGCCTGCCAGGCCATCCGCCGCTGGACCTTGGCCGGCCGGCCCGAGCTCAGGGCGAGAAAGATCGGCGTGATGCCGGGTGGATCCATGATCACGAACAGTGTGACGAAGACGGACCCGAAGAGGGTGGCGTCGAAGAGACTCATGAGTCGTCAGACCCGTCCGGCGGCCGACGACAGCGGGGCCGCGCCGGTCGCCCGGCTGACGATCTCCTCGTAGACCTCCGGGTTTGTGGTGTGCTCACCGAGCCGGCAGGTCTTGCGGCTGCCGTGGTAGTCGCTGGAACCGGTGGGGAGCAGCCCGAGCTCGGCGGCGATCGTGCGCATACGGGCGCGGGTCGGCGCGTCGTGATCCATGTGGTCGACCTCGATGCCGTCGAGCCCGCGGGCGGCCAGCTCGGCGATGATGTCGTCCGACACGGTCACCCCGCGCTTCACGGCGGCCGGGTGGGCGAAGACGGTGACCCCGCCGGCGTTCTTGACCAGCCGGATCGCCTCGAACGGGTCCAGTTCGTGCTTCTCCACGTACGCGGGGCCGCCCGGGCCGATCCACTCCGGCGTGAACGCCTCGCCGATGCTGCCGACCAGGCCCTTCTCCATCAGCGCCGTCGCGATGTGCGGCCGCCCTACGGCTCCGTCGCCCGCGATCCGCGCCACCTGGTCCCAATTGACCGGCACACCCCGCTGCCGCAGTTTCTCCACTATCGCCTTCGCCCGCGGCACCCGGTCGTCGCGCACCAACTCCCGTTCCCGGAACAGCTCCGGCTCCTGCGGGTCGAACAGATACGCCAGCATGTGCAGGCTGATCCCATTGAGGCGGCACGACAGCTCTGCCCCGGTGACCAGCGTCAAGGGCCGCTCCAACCCCTCCCGGAGCGCCTTCACTGCCTTCGCGTGGCCGCCGACCGTGTCGTGATCCGTCAGCGCTACGACATCCAGTCCGGTCGCCGACGCGTTCCGGATCAGCTCCTCCGGGGTATCGGTGCCGTCCGACGCCGTGGAGTGGGTGTGCAGATCGATACGCACGGCTTTGGCTCCAAGGAGGTCGGCAATGGGATGGTGGTTTGCGAAACCCAGGATAACCGGCCGTACCGCCTGCGATTCCCAGGGCGGCGCGAGCCCTCCCCGCCTACGTGAGCAAGCGCGGCGACAACGCCCCGCAGGGCACCAGCTCGACCTCGGCGCCGGCTTCGCGCAAGTCGGTCAATATCAGTTCGTCGTACATGAGCAGCCCGGACTGCTCGGGCCAGACGACGGCCCAGAGCCAGAGGCCGAACGCTTCGCCGGCGAAGACCGCGCGGTCGGGCGGGGCGCCTTCCACATGCCACAGGGAGGTGGGCTGCCCGGCGGCCAGCACCTTGGTGACGGCGGGCTTGCCCAGGCACATGTGCGGGCCGGGGTCGGGACCGGGGATGCCGGCATAGCGGGCGCCCAGGCCGACACCGAGCGACTCGGCGATCAGCAGCAGCTCGCCGGGACCGCCGAGCGGTCCGGGCCCGGAACAGGCGACAGCGGTGGCGCGGCCCCCGCTGCGGTCGTCACCGGCGTACACGACGCCGGTGAAGAGCCAGCCGACCGGGAGCGGCCAGGGCATCCACACCGGCACACGGGCACGGTTCACAGCCACGCCGAGCGCCTCGACGCTCGGTGGGACCACGGGCTGCAGCGGATATACGGAGCCGTGCAGATCGCACTGCCAGGAATCCGCGAAGAGGCCGGGCGCCCGGACCCGGCCACCGCACTTCGGGCAACTGGGTTCGCCCCTCATACCGCCCCACAGTCCTCCGCAGGCGTGCCCGCGTCAAGGACGATCACCCGTCCGGCGCCGCCCGGCGCGGCGCGGGGCGGTCACCCGGCGAGCGGCACCGATGCGCGCTCCGGGTCGCGCAGATCCGTACCGTGCCGCAGCCAGCGTTCCTGGAGGGCCGCCGCTCCCTGGGCACGCTTCCACGCGGCCTCGTTCCGGGTCATCGGCAGGAGCGGGAAGAAGCGCACCGGATCCATCGGTTCGCCGAGCTCCAGGTCCTCGACGAGGCCGCCCGGCTCCGCGACGAGCACCGCCGAGAAGGGCGCCCCCGTCCACAGCGGGTCGCCCACGTCCAACGACGCGCCCGGCGCGAGCACGACACCCTCGACCTGGGGGGACGAGGCAAGCACCGCGAGCGGCCGCAACACCTCGTCGACCGGCGCGGATCCGGCCCGTACGGAGAGAACCAGCTCGGCCCGCGGCCCGCGCACCGCCTCGACGACCGGCGCGAGAGGGTCGCTCATGGGCCGGCGGGACATACCCAGCGTTACGTACCGCCGCACGCCGCCGTCGACGAACCGCAGGACTTCGATCCGCTCGGCGCCCAGAAACGTCACCGCGGCCCGGGCCTCGGGATCGCCGAACGCCGTACGCAGCCGCGCCTCCACCAACTCCAGGACGTCACCCATGCAGCGAGCATAGATCCCGTCTCGAACAGGCAAAGCGTCAACCCGACGCTACCGCTCACTGGTAAGGTGACCCATTGGCTACGTCACTACCATGGCGGGAGCCTTCCATCATCCCCCAGCGGGGATCGGCAGGAGGAGGTGGGGCTGCAATGGATCCTAGTCGACCGTGCAGTACCGGCAGCTCTTCCGCCCGGCAATTGTCGCTCTGATCCCCAGCCTTCCGTACCCGGCCCCCTAGCCGTGAAACACGGAAACTGCGGTCTTTTTCGCGAACTCCTGCCTTCATGCGTCACGCACATGTCACGCGCTGGAAGAGCTTCCCGAACTGCGGCTCGATCACCGTCCCCTGATCAGCATTTCAGTGCGGCGTTATGCATTTTCTGAGACGACGCCGTCGGCCAGTCCGTGAAGGAGCTCGCCATGTCGATGATCCGCGACCTGCGTGCAGTAGTCCGTCCCGCCCTCCTGCGCAAAAGCACCTCGTCGTACGACTACGGCCCGGCCACCCGCAACGGCTCCGCCTCCGCCTCCGCCCCCAGCGCGGTCGTCGACTGCGCCGTCTACCGCGACGGACACCGCGTCAGCGACCACCTCACCCCGCACGACGCGCTCGCCAAGGTGCGCGGCGGCGACGGCTTCGTCTGGATCGGCCTGCACGAGCCGTCGGAGCAGGAGTTCTCCGGCATCGCCGAGGTTTTCGGCCTGCACCCGCTGGCCGTCGAGGACGCCATCCAGGCCCACCAGCGGCCCAAGCTGGAGCGCTACGACGACAGCCTCTTCACCGTCTTCAAGACCATCCGCTACGTCGAGCACGCCGAACTCACCGCCACCAGCGAGGTGGTGGAGACCGGTGAGGTGATGGTCTTCACCGGCCGGCACTTCGTCATCACCGTCCGGCACGGCGGCCACGGTTCGCTCCGCGCTCTGCGGCACCGCCTCGAGGACAACCCCGACCTGCTCGTCAAGGGCCCCTCCGCGGTCCTGCACGCCATCGCCGACCAGGTCGTCGACGACTACCTCGCCGTCACCGACGCCGTCCAGGACGACATCGACGAGGTCGAGATCGATGTCTTCTCCGCCGCCGACGGCAAGTCCGCCCGTGGCGGCGACGCCGGACGCATCTACCAGCTCAAGCGCGAGGTCCTCGAATTCAAGCGCGCCGTCTCCCCACTGCTGCGACCCATGCAGCTGCTCAGCGAGCGGCCCATGCGGCTGGTCGACCCCGAGATCCAGAAGTACTTCCGCGACGTCGCCGACCACGTCGCCCGCGTCCACGAACAGGTCGTCGGCTTCGACGACCTCCTCAACTCGATCCTCCAGGCCAACCTTGCGCAGGCCACCGTCGCCCAGAACGAGGACATGCGCAAGATCACCGCCTGGGCGGCGATTTTCGCCGTCCCGACGATGATCACCGGCGTCTACGGCATGAACTTCGACAACATGCCTGAGCTGCACTATCGGTATGGCTATCCCGTGGTGCTCTGCGCCACCCTCGCGATTTGCTTCGCCATTCACCGCGGGTTCCGGCGCAACGGCTGGCTCTAGGTTTGTCCGGCCGGACCGGCACGGTTTCGTTCCGTCTGCCGGGGGTGCCGGTTCCGCCTCCTCTGCCGGGGCGCCGGTCCGTCCTCAAGCGCCGGACGGGCTGGGTGGTCGTGCGTGCCGCCACGCAATGCCCGTTGCGGGGTCGGGGCCGCTGTGGGGTGATCTCCTCGGGGCTCGCACGTGCGGGTCCGCAGCGAACGCACCCGGGGTGCATGTGCTCGTCCCCTGCGGGGACACCCCGGCGCGTCCCCTCCCGGCCGGATGTGCGCGTGACGGCCGCTCAGGGCGGAGACCGTAAAACCAACGCCTCGCACCCGGTGGTCTGGACCGCAGGACAAGACTCACCGTGAGGCGCTGTGGCGGCCGGAGGGGGCGGTGCAGGGGTGTCCCCGCAGACTGTGTCGCCCAAGTGCCGCCGGCGATGGCGAATGACGTCCCGGGCCCTGGCACACAGTCGTGGGGGCACCTCCTGGGGGCACCTCCCGGCCGAAGGCTGGGGGAGAGAGTCACCCCGGAGGCGCCACCGACCCACCCACCGAACAAGCGGACCCCAACCCCGGCGCAGAGCACCAAACCCAGCCCGTCCGGCGATTGTGGGGGCACCTCCCGGCCGAACGTTGGGGGAGCGAGTCACCCCGGAGGCGCCACCGACCCAACAACCGAACAAAGCGCACCCCACCCCGGGCGCAGGACGCGGAAAGCTACGAACGCCGGTCCGACAGGACCACAAGCGCGAGACCCGTGAGGATCACACCAAGTGCCGGGTACGCCGCCACCGGCGGCATCTGGCCCAGCCAGACCGCCGCGATCAGGGCCGCGCCCGGCGTTTCCAGGAGGATCGCCGTCGACGTGGTCGACGGGCCGAGCCCGCGCACGACCCGGTTCAGCAGGCTGTGCCCCAGCAGTTGGGCCGCCACAGTGAGCGCCACCAGCTTCATCCACGTCGCACCCGAGTACCCACCGAGCGCGGAACCCGACCCGAGGCACACGGCCAGGAGCACGACAGCCGTCATGGCGTAGCAGACGTAGGTGTACGCCGTCGTGCTCACCGTACGGCGCACCTCCGCGCCCAGCAGTACGTACGCCGCCGCGGCAACGCCCGCGCCCAGCGCGAGCGCGTCGCCCGCCAGGGCGCGGGAGGAGAGGGAGAGGTCGACCCCGGTCAGGATCACCACGCCGACCATGGCGAGCAGCGTGCCCGCCCACACCAGCTTCGGCGGGCGGTGCCCACGCAGCCGGAGGAAGATCGTCGTCCAGATCGGGGTCGTCGTGCACAGCGCGGTGGACGACGCGACGGATGTCATGGACAGGCTCGGCAGCCACAACCCGAAGTGCAGCGCGAGCACCGCTCCGGCGGCCAGCGACAGCAAGACTGCCCGTCGACCCATCCGGCGCAGCTCCAGGCGATTACGGCCTCGTATCAGCGCGAACGGGCTCAGCGCCGCCGTCGCCATCGCGTTCCGCCAGAATGCGATGGCGAGAGCGGGTGCCGCGGTCGACGCGACCAGCGGTGCCGAGAAGGAGACGCCTGTGATCGCCACCGCCAGCAGCGTGAAGTCCAGCGGCATGTTCGCGGCCTCGGCCGTGCCCGCGGGCACGGGGGCCGGCCCGGCGCTCGTACGGGACGAGGGCTCGGCGGCGTTGTGCGGAGCGGCTGGCATGGTTCCCCTTGACACGCCGGATGGGTGGCTCAGGGCGAGGCCCTGAGCCACCCATCCGGCGTGGTGATCAGCTTTCGGCGGCGGTGCGGCGGGTACGGCGGCGACGACGGGCGGGCTTGGCTTCGCCGTCGTCGGCGGAGGTCGCGGTGGGCTCGGCGGGGGCCGCGGTGGCGGCTTCAGCGGAGTCGGCGGCGACAGTGGCGCGGGTACGGCGCCGCCTGGGCGCGGGCACGGTCTCGCCGCGGTCAGGGGCCTCGGTGGTCTCCGCGGTCGTCACGACCGCTTCGGCACCGGCGGCGACAGCGACACGGGCCCGGCGCCGCCGGCGCGGAGCCGGGGTCGATGCCGAAGGTGTCGCGCTTTCGCCCTCGGCCGTGGCGACAGCTGCCTCCGCCTCCGCGGCAGCGGCGGCCGTGATGGGCTCGCCGTTGCGCGTCCGGCGCCGCTGGCGCGGGGCGCGGGTGCGGGCGGGGCGCTCCTCGACAACCGTGGTCGTAGCGGCCTTACGGCCGCCACCGCGCCCGCGGCCGCCGGTCTCGCCGAGGTCCTCGACCTCTTCCGCGTCGAGCCCGGCACGGGTGCGCTCCGCACGGGGCAGGACGCCCTTCGTGCCGGCGGGGATGCCGAGGAGCTCGTAGAGGTGCTCGGAGGTGGAGTAGGTCTCCTCGGGCTCGTCGAAGGGGAGGTCGAGCGCCTTGTTGATGAGCTTCCAGCGCGGGATGTCGTCCCAGTCGACGAGGGTGATGGCGATACCGGAGGCGCCGGCGCGGCCGGTGCGGCCGATGCGGTGAAGGTAGGTCTTCTCGTCCTCGGGCGTCTGGTAGTTGATGACGTGCGTGACGCCTTCCACATCGATGCCGCGAGCCGCGACATCCGTGCAGACCAGCACATCGACCTTGCCGTTGCGGAAGGCGCGGAGCGCCTGCTCACGGGCGCCCTGCCCGAGGTCGCCATGGACGGCGCCCGAGGCGAAGCCGCGCTGCTCCAGCTGCTCGGCGACGTCGGCGGCGGTGCGCTTGGTGCGGCAGAAGACCATGACGAGGCCGCGGCCGTCGGCCTGGAGGATGCGCGAGACGAGCTCGGGCTTGTCCATGGAGTGGGCGCGGAAGACATGCTGGGTGGTGTTCGCGACCGTCGCGCCCTCGTCGTCCGGCGAGGTGGCGCTGATGTGGGTCGGCTGCGTCATGTAGCGGCGCGCGAGGTTGATGACAGCGCCCGGCATGGTGGCCGAGAAGAGCATCGTCTGGCGCTTGGTCGGCAGCATGGTCATGATCTTCTCGACGTCGGGCAGGAAGCCCAGGTCGAGCATTTCGTCGGCCTCGTCGAGGACCAGGCCACGGACATTGCCGAGGTTGAGCTTCTTCTGTCCGGCGAGGTCGAGCAGGCGGCCCGGGGTGCCGACGACAACGTCGACGCCCTTCCTGAGGGCCTCGACCTGAGGCTCGTAGGCGCGGCCGCCGTAAATGGCGAGAACCCGTACGTTCCGGACCTTGCCGGCGGTCAGCAGGTCATTGGTGACCTGCTGACAGAGCTCGCGGGTCGGGACGACGACGAGGGCCTGCGGGCCGTCGACGAGATCCTCCGGCTTGGCGCGCCCGGCCTCGACATCAGCGGGTACGATGACCCGCTCGAGGAGCGGAAGGCCGAAGCCGAGCGTCTTCCCGGTGCCGGTCTTGGCCTGGCCGATGACGTCGTTGCCGGCGAGGGCGACGGGGAGAGTCATCTCCTGGATGGGGAAGGCATTGAAGATGCCGACGGCTTCGAGGGCCTCGGCGGTCTCGGGGAAGATCCCGAGGCTGCGGAAACTGGTGGTGGTCAGGATGCTTGCCTCTTCTGTGAGACGCGGCACTGAGCGGTGAGGGGGGTCGAGCGTCCATCACTCCGTCAGGGACGGAACGCGGGCGCTGACCGCGCAGGGTGTCGTACAGCCGTGAGTGGCTGAGAAGCGCGGGACCGCTGCCCTCGCGCGTGCCGCGAGTGGGCCCCTCCTGTGGTGGAGGGCGGTCGGTGGAGCCGATCGGGCCACCGACCGGGCATCCATGTCTCATACATGACCCGCCTGGAAACCGGGCGGGCTCATACCACTGTACCCCGGAATCGCGCAGCTGCGCCGGATGGATTTTCTCGGGATGCGGGACGACACCCGGGACGACAGGGGACCGTGGGGCCCGGCGAGGTGATTGCCTCCCTGATGAGGCGGGCTATTGTGCCCAGCATGGAGACGCCTGACGAGACAACCGCGCCCGCTTCCACCGCCATCGCCGCCCAGGATTGGGCCACGGCCTCCGGCGACCCCCGGTACCGTGCGGCGGTCATCGACCTGCTCGGCGCGCTTGCCTACGGCGAGCTGGCCGCGTTCGAGCGGCTCGCGGAGGACGCGAAGCTGGCGCCGACGCTGTCCGACAAGGCGGAACTCGCGGCGATGGCTACCGCCGAGTTTCACCATTTCGCGCAGCTCCGGGACCGGCTTTCCGCGGTCGACGCGGAGCCCACTGCCGCGATGGAGCCGTTCGCGACGCCGCTCGACGACTTCCACCGTCAGACGGCGCCCTCGGATTGGCTCGAAGGCCTGGTCAAGGCCTATGTCGGCGACTCGATCGCCTCGGACTTCTACCGTGAGGTCGCTGCGCGGCTGGACTCCGACACACGTGAGCTCGTGCTGTCCGTGCTCGACGACACCGGGCACGCTTCCTTCGCCGTGGAGAAGGTGCGGGCCGCGATCGAGGCGGAGCCCAGGGTCGGGGGGCGGCTGGCGCTCTGGGCGCGGCGGCTCATGGGGGAGGCGCTCTCGCAGGCGCAGCGGGTTGTCGCTGACCGTGACGCGCTCTCCACGATGCTTGTGGGCGGTGTGGCGGACGGGTTTGACCTGGCGGAGGTGGGGCGGATGTTCACGCGCATCACCGAGGCGCATACCAAGCGCATGGCTGCGCTGGGCTTGGCGGCGTAGCCCCCGCGGGGCGGCGGCTCGTCCAATTTGGGCTCGGCGGCGCCGGGGGCCTTCAGGTTGTCGTTCGGCACGGGTCGGGGGCGCCCGGGGGCCTTCCGGATGTGGTTCGGACATGCGCCATCGCCACCGGCCCTTGGGCGACACAGTCTGCGGGGACACCCCTGCACCGCCCCCTTCTGCCGGTTCCGCTTGCTGCGGGACGACTCTGTCCGCTATTGCCTGCGGGTACCGCCTCGTGCCGGGGGCGTCCGGCGACTGCTGGTTTGGCAGTGCGGGCCCGGCTGGGGGTGTGCGTTTACTGCCCGGGGGCCGGGCGGGGGCGTTGGGATCCGCCCGAAGGGCGTCACGCTGGGTGGGGGGCTGACTCGCGGCGGCCGGAGGGGCGGATCAGGAGGGAGAGAAGAGCCGCGGCGACAGCGACGGCGGCGAGGAGGGTGAGGAGAAGGTGGCCGGGGCCGAGGATGGCGCGGGCCAGGAGACCGCCGGTTAGGGCGGCGACGGGACCGGTGGGGAGGACGAGGCGGCGGGAGGGGAGTCGCGTGGCGGGCAGTAGCCGCATCACGGCTGAGGCGACGGCGAGGCCGAGGGCGGCGAAAGCGAGCGCGTGCCACAGCATGCTGGGGTCCCTCCCCGAGGATCGATCGGTCGTTTCCGTCATACCCCCGGGAGCAGGCACGCAAAACGGCGGGCACCCGGATTGTCCCGGGCGCCCGCCGTCTTCGAGAGCAGAGCGCCGCGGTTAGAGCGCTGCGCCGAAGCCGACCCGGCGAGCGGCAGACTCGCCGATCTCGACGTAGGCGAGCCGCTCCGAAGGGACGAGGACCTTGCGGCCGTGCTCGTCCGTCAGGCTCAGCAGCTTGGCTGTGCCGGCGAGCGCGTCAGCCACGGCCTTCTCGACCTCCTCGGCCGACTGCGAGCTCTCGATGGTGATCTCGCGTGGCGCGTGCTGCACGCCGATCTTGACCTCCACGGCTTTTGTCCCTCCGATGGTCTGGCGGTGTACGGAGCACAGACTAGCCGTGCGCAGGTGCGATGCAGCGTCCGACCGGCACGCCCGTAGCGAACAGGCGGGAACGAGCGGTCAGTGCGGGGCGCCGCCCTCGGTGCCGTGCAGCGGGAAACCGGCGATGCCGCGCCATGCGAGCGAGGTGAGCAGCTGGACGGCCTCCTCGCGGGCGATGCTGCCGCCGCTGCCGAGCCAGTAGCGGGCGACGACCTGGGAGACGCCGCCCAGCCCGACGGCGAGCAGCATGGACTGCTCCTTGGGCAGGCCGGTGTCCTCGGCGATCACCTCGCTGATCGCCTCGGCGCACTGCAGGGAGACCTTGTCGACGCGTTCGCGTACCGCGGGCTCGTTGGTGAGGTCGGACTCGAAGACCAGCCGGAAGGCGCCGCCCTTGTCCTGGACGTAGGCGAAGTACGCGTCCATGGTGGCGGTGACGCGCAGCTTGTTCTCGGTGGTGGAGGCGAGGGCGGTGCGGACGGCGTCGAGGAGTGACTCGCAGTGCTGGTCGAGCAGGGCGAGGTACAGGTCGAGCTTGCCGGGGAAGTGCTGGTAGAGCACGGGCTTGCTGACACCGGCACGCTCGGCGATATCGTCCATGGCGGCGGCGTGGTAGCCCTGCGCGACGAACACTTCCTGGGCGGCGCCCAGCAGCTGGTTGCGGCGGGCCCGGCGCGGCAGGCGGGTGCCGCGTGGGCGTGCCTCGGTATGCTCGATGGCGGTCACGCGGCCTCCCAATTGGTTACTGCGCTCGTGATAGCTGCGCTGAGTTGCGTCTGCCATCCTACTTTTCAGTAACGGACGTGTGCGCCGCTCGTGCGCACATTCTCACGGGCTGGTACCGGCGTGCGGTCAGCGGTAGTCGTCCTCGTCCAGCTTCACTACGCGGCGCTGGTCGGCGGCGTCCGCCGGGTCGGCCTCGATCGGGCGCTCGGTGATGGGGACGTCGCGGTACCGGAGGAGGTCCGTGTGCTGTTCGATGACGTCGGCTTCGGGAGCCTCCAGATCGAGCTCCGTGTCGATGTCGGGATCAATGTCGCTGTCGGGGTCGATGGCTTCCTCGTTGTCGAAGTCATCGGTGATGTCGGACACGACTCCTCCCTTCCTTCGCTACCTGCGAGCCTAGGAGAGAGTTACCCGGGGCGCAGAGTGGCAACCGACACGTTCGGAGACCTGTGATGCTGAACATGCAATCGTACGCGTGATCGTCTCGTAATATTGGTCCATGTCTTCGACGGAGCTGCCCGAAGCCGTAATAGCCGCCACGCCGGTGCCTCCAGCGGGTCCGAGAGTCCGCGATGGCGAATCCCTGCGGGTGGTGACGCTTCCGGGGGTGACGCTGACAGTGCGCTCGAGGGTGCCGGATCGGGAGGGGCTGGCGCCCGCGCTCTTCGTGCACGGCCTGGGCGGTTCTTCGGCGAACTGGTCCGCGCTCATGGAGCGGCTGGCCGACCGGGTGGACGGCGAGGCGCCGGATCTTCCCGGCTTCGGCTACTCGCCGCCGCCGGATGACGGGGATTACACGGTCGGGGGGCACGCGCGTGCTGTCGTGCGTCTGATCGAGGCCGACGGGCGGGGCCCGGTGCATCTCTTCGGCAATTCGATGGGCGGCGCGGTCGCCACCAAGGTCGCGGCGGCCCGTCCCGATCTCGTACGCACGCTGACGCTGGTCTCCCCGGCGCTGCCTGAGGTGCCGCCGCAGCGCTCGGCCTGGCCGACCGCGATGTTCGGTCTGCCGGGTGTTCCCGCGCTGGCCGCACGGGCGACCCGGGACTGGTCGGGCGAGCGGCGCACCGAGCAGCTGCTGGCGCTCTGTTACGGCGACCCGGCCCGGGTCCCGGAGGAGGTGCGGGCCGAGCACGCCGCCGAGTACGAGCGGCGGTTGGCGTTGCCGTACTTCTGGGACGCGCTGGCGCGCTCGACGCGCGGCATCGTCGACGCCTACACGCTCGGCGGCCAGCACTCGCTCTGGCGGCAGGCCGAGCGGGTTCTCGCCCCGACCCTGCTGGTGTACGGCGGTCTGGACAAGCTGGTCTCCTTCCGGATGGCCAGGCGCGCGAGCCGCGCCTTCCGCGACTCCCGGCTGCTGGCGCTGCCGGACAGCGGGCACGTGGCGATGATGGAGCACCCCGACGAGGTGGCGAGGGCGGTCCGCGTGCTGCTGGATGACGCGGATCGCCTGGACGGCACCGACGCGAGCGGGAGCCGATAGCGGGATGGGCAGGCACCGCGGCGGTCCGGAGGGCCGCGAGGACGAGATATCCGGCGCTCGGGGCTCCCGCGCCGGCTTCGGCCGCCGCCGGCGCGGTTCCGGGACCGGTCCGGACGCCGCCGGTGGTCCCGGGGCGGTGCAAGCTCCGCGTGGCGGGCAGAGCGGGCCGCAGCAGCACCCCGACCACACCGAGCACGGAGCTTGGGGCGCGGCGGCCGACTGGCCCGCGAGCCCCGGGTTCGCCCGCTCCCCGGGCGGCCGGCTGCGCTCGGCAGAGCCGTCCGCGCTCGACGACCCTGCCGAGCAGGATGCGCTCGGCGGATGGCCGGGGATTCCGGCGCCCCCTTCGCGGGGTGGCACGCCGAGCCGGATTCCTCGCCCCCGTCCGGATGTCGCTGACGCGTTCGAGGCGTTCGAGGCGTTCGACGCGTTCGGCGGGCCGCGGCCCGGCACCGCGATCCCCGGGCAGCGCTCCGGCCCGGTCGCGCCCGGTCGTCAGGGCAGCGTGCCGGGGGCACCCCGGGTACCCGGGGTGCGGGCCGCCGGGCGCGTGCCGGGGCCGCGGAAGGACTTTCTCGAAGCCTTTGACGATGTGCGGCCGGCGGCTCCGGCCGTCGGCGGCGAGACGCGGGGCGGGTCCGCCGAGGAAGCCCCCGCCCGCGGGTCCGGCTCGAAGGGCCGCTCGCTCGCCGGGGTCGCCGCGGCGGTCGTGATGACAGTGCTGGCGGTCCTGGTGGCAGGGCAGGTGGCCGGGGCCGGGCGGATCCGGGAGGGCGCCCAGGCGCCGGTGGACGGGGCGGCGCCCTCGGGGACGTCGTCGGCGCAGGCGGGCTCGTCGGCGTCCGCCCCGGCGGTATCGCTCTCGTACGCCGAGGCGATGGCCACCGTGTATCCGCTGGACCAGGGTCTGGCGCTGTCCGACACGTTCACGACGATCGGTGGGCACCAGAAGGCGCCGGGCAAGGGCCAGGTGCTGCGGGTGCGGGTGGATGTGGAGAAGGGGCTGCCGCTGGACGGGGAGCTGTTCGCCCAGGCGGTCTATAAGACACTCAACGACGAACGCAGTTGGGGCCATGACGGCACCAAGACCTTCGAGCGGGTGTCAAGCGGTCACGCGGACATAGTGATCACGCTGGCCAGCCCCGGCACAACGGCGAAGTGGTGTGCGAAGTCCGGGCTGGACACGACAGATGACAATGTGTCGTGTGACTCCGTCTCAACGCCCCGCACGATGATCAACGCGTACCGCTGGGCGCAGGGCTCGAAGACCTACGGCCAGAACAAGATGTACATATACCGCGAAATGCTGATCAATCACGAGGTAGGGCACAGGCTCGGCCATAGTCATGTGGTCTGCCCGAAGGATGGCGCACTGGCGCCGGTGATGATGCAGCAGACGAAGTTCCTGACGCTGAACGGGAAGACCTGCAAGCCCAACCCCTGGCCGTTCCCGGAGGATGGCTGACTTCTGTCGGTTTTGCTGTGAAATTGGCATGAAATCGGTCTGGATCGTCCAAAATCTCATGCGATTTTGACTTCAAGCGGAACTTCATTCAGTGTTCTGGGCATGCAGTACCGCCGCGCCGCCACCGCCAGGGACGCCAGCATCGAGCTGGCGCTCATAGGCGTGACCAGGCACAGCGTGGCCGATATCCACTGTCGCTAGCCCAGGTCATGCCTCCGCCCGGGGGCTGGCTTCCTGCGGGCGCGGCGTTCCGATGACGTAGACCACCTCCGGCTCCCTCTCTCCCCGTTTCAAGCATGTTCCGGGAGTCCATGGGGCCGTCGCTTGCTGCCGCCTGCGGGATCTTTCTCCGTAACGCACTGATCCCCACTCGCAGCCGCGAAAGGTTTACTCCGATGCGCCAACCGTCCGTCACATCCCGCCGCGTGGCAGCGGCAGTCGTCACCATGGCCCTGGCCGGCGGCGCCGCGGCCTGCGGCCCCAAGGACAGCAGCGCCAAGTCGGACAGCGGCAAGCCGAGCAAGGGCGGCACGCTCACCGTGCTGAACAGCCAGCCGCAGACGGACTTCGATCCCGCCCGGCTCTACACCTCGGGCGGCGGCAAGATCCCCTCGCTGGTCTTCCGCACCCTGACCACCCGCAACCGCGAGAACGGCGCGGCCGGCGCCAAGGTCGTACCGGACCTGGCGACCAACACCGGTGTGCCCAGCAAGAACGCCACGGTTTGGACGTACCACCTCAAGGACGGCCTGAAGTACGAGGACGGTACGACGATCACCTCCGCCGACATCAAGTACGGCATCGAGCGGTCCTTCGCCGCCGAGCTGTCCGGCGGCGCCCCCTACCTGCGCGACTGGCTCATCGGCGGCAACGCCTACCAGGGCCCGTACAAGGACAAGAAGGGCCTCGCCTCGATCGAGACCCCGGATGCCAGGACCATCATCTTCAAGCTGGACAAGCCCGAGGGCGACTTCCCCTTCCTGGCCACCCAGACCTCCTTCGCGCCCGTCCCCCAGGCCAAGGACACCGGTACGAAGTACGAGGAACACCCGGTCTCCTCCGGACCGTACAAGGTCCTCAAGAACGAGAACGACGGCGAGCACCTGGTCCTGACGCGCAACACCTACTGGTCCGCCAAGACCGACTCCCAGCGCAAGGCCTACCCGGACAAGATCGACGTCCAGTCCGGTCTCGACTCCACGGTGATCAACCAGCGGCTGGCGACCAGCTCCGGCACGGACGCGACCGCGATCACCACCGACACCAACCTCGGCCCCGCCGAGCTGGCCAAGGTCGCCGGTGACAAGACCCTGGCAAGCCGGGTCGGCACCGGCCACTTCGGCTACATCAACTACATCGCCTTCAACCCGAAGGTGAAGCCCTTCGACAACCCGAAGGTGCGCGAGGCCATCTCGTACGCCATCAACCGCACCACGGTCGTCAACGCGGCCGGCGGATCATCGCTCGCCGAGGCCGCGACCACCATGCTGCCCAACCAGCCCGCCTACGGCTACACGCCGTACGACGCCTTCCCGTCGGGCCAGACCGGCAACCCGGCGAAGGCCAAGGCGCTGCTGAAGGCGGCCGGCTACGCCAACGGCCTGACCATCACCCTGACGCACTCCAACGCCAAGGACTTCGAGACCAGCCCCGAGATCGCCACCGCCATCCAGGAGGCGCTGAAGCAGGCCGGGATCACCGTCAAGCTCGACGGCCTGGAGGACACCGCGTACCGGGACAAGATCCACAGCCTGAAGACCGAGCCCGGCTTCTTCCTCGCCCACTGGGGCGCGGACTGGCCGTCCGGCGGCCCCTTCCTCGCGCCGCTCTTCGACGGCCGGCAGATCGTCCAGAGCGGCTCCAACTTCAACTACGCCCAGCTCAACGACGCCTCGGTCAACAAGGAGATCGACGCGATCAACCAGCTGACCGACGCCAAGGCCGCCGCCGCCCGCTGGGGCGCCCTGGACAAGAAGATCGGCCAGCAGGCGCTCGACGTGCCGCTCTTCCACCCGGTCTACAAGCGCCTGTACGGCAAGGATGTCAAGAACATCGTCATCAGTGACTGGGACGGCGTCCTCGACCCCTCGCAGGTCGCGGTCAAGTGACCATCGAAGCACTTGTCGCCCCCGTCCCGGCCCCGGGCGCCCGGCAGTTCTGGCGGCGGCTGCGCGCACAGCGTGCGGCAGCCGCCGGCGCCGCCGTGATCGCACTCCTCGTCCTGGTCGCCGTCGCCGCGCCGCTGCTCGCGGCCGTCGAGGGCCAGGACACCACCACCTACCACGCCGATCTGGTCAACTCCGCCGCCGGCGGGGTCCCGCTCGGCTCCTTCGGCGGCATCAGCGCCCACCACTGGCTCGGCGTGGAGCCGGGAACCGGCCGCGACATGTTCGCCCGGATCGTCTACGGCTCGCGGATCTCGCTCGTCGTCGCGCTCGGCTCCACTGTTGTCCAGGTGCTCATCGGCGTCGGCACGGGGCTCGCGGCCGGCCTCGGCAACCGTTTCCTCGACAACCTGCTCAGCCGGACCACCGACTTCATGCTGGCGCTGCCCACCCTTGTCTTCGCCATCGCCCTCATGGCCGTCGTGCCCGACGGATTCCCGCGCCCGGTGCTGCTGATGCTCGTCATCGGCCTGCTCGGCTGGGGCGGCACCGCCCGGATCGTACGGGCCCAGACGCTGTCCCTGAAGTCCCTCGACTACGTCGCTGCCGCCCGGCTCGGCGGCTCCGGCACCTGGCGGATCGCCCGGCGCGAACTGCTGCCCTCGCTGGCCGCGCCCGTCATCACCTACGCCGCGATCCTGCTGCCCACCAACATCGTCAGCGAGGCGGGGCTCTCCTTCCTCGGCGTGGGCGTCAGGCCTCCCACGCCCTCCTGGGGACAGATGCTGTCCAGCGCCACCACCTGGTACGAAGCCGACCCGACCTATGTGCTGCTGCCCGCCGTCATGCTCTTCATCACCGTGCTCTCCTTCACGCTGCTCGGTGACGGGGTCCGCACCGCCCTCGACCCCCGCGCCGCCAGCCGGCTCCGGGTCGGCACCGGCCGTAAGGGCGGCCATCAGCGCGAACGGGAGGCCGCCGCGTCATGAGCCGCTTCCTCCTGCGACGCCTCGGCAGCGCCGTACTCGTCCTGCTGGCCCTGTCGGTCGTCCTCTACGCGATCTTCTACCTGGCCCCCGGCGACCCCGCGCAACTCGCCTGCGGCGAGAAGTGCAGCCCCGCCCAGGTCGCCTCCGTGCGCCGGCAACTGGGCCTCAACGACTCGGTGTACCTGCAGTACTGGCACTTCCTCCAGGGCATCGTCGCCGGGCACGACTACAGCACCGGCACTGCCGTCATGCACTGTGACGCCCCCTGCCTCGGCATCTCCTACCAGAACGACCAGCCCGTCACCCAGATCCTCGTGGAGAAGTTCCCCGCGACCGCCTCCCTCGCGTTCGGGGCCATGGTCGTCTGGACCCTGCTCGGCGTCGGCACGGGCGTGCTCTCCGCACTGCGCCGCGGGCGGTTCACCGAGCGCGCCCTGACCGCTCTCACCCTCGCCGGAACGGCCATCCCGGTCTTCATCATCGGCATCCTGCTGCTCATGGTCTTCTGCTCCTACCTGCAGTGGCTGCCCTTCCCCACCTATGTGCCGCTGACCGCCGACCCCCAGCAGTGGTTCTGGAACATGCTGCTGCCGTGGTTCGCGCTCGGTCTCATCGAGTCCGCGAAGTACGCCCGGCTCACCCGTAGTTCCATGCTGGAGACCCTCGCCGAGGATCACATCCGGACCTTCCGGGCCTACGGCGTCAGCGAACGGAAGATCATCGGACGGCACGCGCTGCGCGGCGCCCTCACGCCGGTGATCGCGCTCTCCGCGATGGACCTCGGGACGATGTTCGGCAGCGCCGTACTCACCGAGACCCTCTTCGGACTGCCCGGCCTCGGGCAGAAACTCGTCACCTCCGTGCAGGGCAAGGACCTGCCGGTCGTGGTCGGGGTGGTGCTGGTCACCGGTTTCTTCGTCGTACTCGCCAACGCCGTCGCGGATGTGCTTTACGCGGTGGCCGACCGACGGGTGGTCCTGACGTGACGTCGCTCATCGAGGTCACCGACCTCAGTATCGAATTCCCCACCGCCGGTGGCGGCGTACGCGCTGTCGACGGTCTCAGCTTCACCCTCGGCGCGGGCGGCGCGCTGGGCGTCGTCGGCGAAAGCGGCAGCGGCAAGAGCGCCACCGCGTTCGCGCTCCTCGGCCTCCACCGGGGGACCGGCGCCAAAATCGGCGGCTCGGTGCGGGTCGCCGGCACCGATGTGCTCGCCGCCGACGACGCCGAGCTGCGGCAGCTGCGGGGCGGCCGGGCCGCCATGGTCTTCCAGGACCCGCTGTCCTCCCTGGACCCGTACTACGCCATCGGTGACCAGATCGCCGAGGTGTACCGGGTGCACACGAAGGCCTCGCGGCGCGCCGCCCGTGAACGTGCCGTCCAGGTGCTCGACCGCGTCGGCATCCCCGACGCGGCCCGGCGGTCGCGCTCGCGCCCGCACGAGTTCAGCGGTGGTATGCGGCAGCGTGCGCTCGTCGCCATGGCGCTCGCCTGCGAGCCGCAGCTGCTCATCGCCGACGAGCCGACGACGGCCCTGGACGTCACCGTCCAGGCCCAGATCCTCGACCTGCTGCATGAGCTCCGGGCCGAGACGGGCATGGGACTGCTGCTGGTCACGCATGACCTCGGTGTCGTGGCGGGCTCGGTCGACGACATCCTTGTGATGAAGGACGGGCGAGCGGTCGAGCGCGGGCCGGTGAGCGAGGTGCTGGGTGCTCCGCGCGAGCCCTACACCCGGGCTCTGCTCTCGGCGGTGCCCCGCCTGGACGCGGTACGTGCTGCGCGCGAGCCGGAAGTGGTGGGAATGGCGGATGCGCCGGATGCGCCGGATGCGCCGGAGGAGGACGTGCTCCTCGAAGCGGTCGGCCTGCGGCGCGAATTCGGCAGGCGCGGCGCGAGGTTCGCCGCCGTGGACGGCGTGTCACTGACCGTGCGCCGCGGCGAGACGCTCGGCGTGGTGGGGGAGAGCGGCAGCGGCAAGACGACCCTCGGGCGCATGCTGGTGCGGTTGCTGGAGCCCACGGCCGGCGAACTGCGGTACGAGGGGCGGGACATCCGCCAGGCCGGTCCCCGTGCCCTGCAGATGGTCTTCCAGGACCCGGTGTCCTCGCTGAATCCGCGCCGCAGCATAGGCGAGTCCATCGCCGACCCGCTGCGGGCCGCCGGCCGGCTGGACGACGCGGCGATCGTCGCGCGGGTGCGCGAACTCCTCGAACGCGTCGGGCTCGACCCCGGCTGGTACCACCGCTATCCGCACGAATTCTCCGGCGGCCAGCGTCAGCGCGTCGGCATCGCCCGGGCGCTCGCTCCCGAGCCGAGGCTCATCGTCTGCGACGAGCCCGTCTCCGCCCTGGACGTCACGACCCAGGCCCAGGTCGTGGCCCTGCTCGGCCAGTTGCAGCGCGAGCTCGGGCTCTCGCTCCTCTTCATCGCCCATGATCTCGCCGTAGTCCGCCAGGTCAGCGACCGCGTCGCTGTCATGCGGCACGGCCGCATCGTCGAACACGGCACCGCCGACCAGGTCTACGACGCCCCCCAGCACCCCTACACCAAGGGCCTGCTGGCCGCCGTTCCGGTCCTCGATCCCGCGCAGTCCTCGGCCCGGCGATCCGCGCGGCGCGCCTCGCGGGGGGCGGTGCGGGTCTGAGCCCACTGCCGCGGGTGCGAGCCCGGCGGCACTCAACCTGCCACCGGGGCCGGCGGTCCGCGCCGCAGGCGCACGGGCAGAGGCCGTCGGCCCGCAGGCCGTAACCGCATCCCAGCGTAGGGGTGCACAAACGCGCAATGCACCCGAAAGTTACGTCGCTTCACCCCTTCCGGTGGCGCCACGGACAACCGTCCATCGCGTCCCCACCTCACCGGCATAACGTCATCGCGCGGCCTGGCAAGGCAGCGGCCAAGGCGGAAGCCAAGGGAAAGGGTGGCGTACTCATGCGCATTGCGATGCTGGCAGAGGGTGGCTATCCGTACGCACGGGGTGAGGGCAGTGCGTGGTGCGACCGGCTCGTACGCGGGCTCGCGCGCCACGAGTTCGAGGTATACGCCCTCACCCGCACCGGCGCGCACGGGACGCTCACGCAACCGCCGAATGTCACCCGGGTCCGGAGCCTGCGGCTCTACGGCCCGCCGCCGGTCGGCGGCGCATCCCGCCGCCGGGGCCTGGTGCTCGCCCAGTACCGGGATCTGGCCGGGGTGCTGGCGGGCGGCGGGGAGTCGCGGGACCGTTTCGCCACGGCGCTGTACGGGCTGGCCGAACTCGCCCGGGGGGACCGGGGAGTGCCTGGAGTACTCCGCTCGGAGCAGGCGCTGGGCGCGTTGGAGGACGCCTGCCGGGGCAGCGGCGGCGCCATGGGCGTCAGCGACCTGCTCATCGCGGCGGATCTGCTGGAAAGGGCGCTGCGCCCCATGTCCGCGCGGTGGTACCACCCCCATGGCGAGGGGCTCGCCAGGGCCGACCTCTGCCATGCGGTGTCGGGCGGGGCGGCGGTGCTGCCGGGCCTGCTGGCCAAACGGTTCTTCGGCACGCCGCTGCTGGTGACGGAGTACGGCGTACGGCTCCGGGAAACGCTGCTCGCGCAGCGCGCCGCCGGGCTGTCCGCACCGGTGAGGGCGCTGCTGACGGCGTTCCACCGGCTGCTCGCCGAGGAGGCGTACCGGCAGGCCGCGCTGATCACACCGGGCAATGCGCACGCCCGCCGCTGGCAGGAGCGGGGCGGCGCGGACCGGGCGCGGATCCGGGTGGTGTACCCGGGCATGGATCACGCGCGGCTGGCGCCCGCCGCCGGATCCGGCGGCGGGCGGACGCTGGTGTGGGTGGGACGGATGGGCCCGGCGAAGGATCTGGCCGGGCTGCTGCAGGCGTTCGCGGCGGTTCGCGCCGCCGAGCCGGGCGCCCGGCTTCGTATCGTCGGCACGGCGGAGGAGGCGGGCGGGACGGAGGAGTATCCCGCGTACTGCCGAGCGCTGGCGGCGCGGCTGTTTCCCGGCGGGGCCGGGGACGCGGTGTCGTTCGGGACGGTGGGCTCGTCGGAAACGCCAGGGCTCGCCGAGGCCTACGGGTCGGGCGATGTGGTCGTCCTGTCCAGCATGGTGGAGGGGTTCCCGGTGACCCTGGTCGAGGCGATGTTCTGCGGCCGGGCCACGGTCTCCACGGATGTGGGCGCGGTCCGTGAAGTCATCGGCGGCACCGGGCTTGTCGTACCGCCGCGCGATCCCGCAGCGCTCGCCGCGGCGTGCCTGGCGCTGCTGCGCGACCCCGAGCGCCGTGCACGGCTCGGTGCGGCCGGGCGGGAGAGAGCGCTGGAACTCTTCACCGTGGAGCAGAACCTCGCGGCCTTCCGCGACATCTACCTCGACCTTGTCGCCGACCCCGCGGGCCTTGCGAGCCCGGCCGAAATCCCCATCCCCGGCCACTGGCACGCCGACCACCCCGGCCACCGCCGCCCCGCGTGGGCCCATGAATCCGCGTGCGTCGGCGCGGCCCGTCAGGAGGACCCCGCATGACCGCCGATCCCGTACTGGGGCTGATCCACCGTCACCAGGAGCTGTGCGCAGAGGCAGTCGACCCGCTGGAGATCGCGGCGGGCCTGGAGGCGCACGGGATGACCGACAGCGTGGCCGGGAGGTTTCGGCACCGGGATGTGTTCTCGCTGGCGGAGGAGGTGTATGCGCGGGTTCCGCGCGAAGCGGGCCAGACCCGGGCACACCAGGACCATGACCCGGCCGCGTCGGCGGTGAGGCGGCCCCGGAGCGCCGCCGTACGGCTGTCGGCGTACCGCGCGGCGCTGTATCTGCTCCCCGGCGCGGCCTGCGCGGCCACCGCGCTCAGCGTGCACGCGCTGCGCGCCCAGCCGCTGCGGGCGCTGGCCGTGGCCGCGGTGGCGGTGCCGTTGATCGCGCTGGCCGTGCAGTCGGTGGTCCGCCAGGGGCCGCTGCGGGCGCCGGGCGGGGCGGCGGCCGGCGGGGCGCTGTGGACGTGCTGGCTGCTCGGCTTCGCGCTGTACGGGGAGCCGGCGGTCGCGGCGCTGCTGGGCCACCCTGCCGATGCCGGGGTCCCGTTCGCCCCGTTCGCCCCGTTCGCCCCGGCCGCGGCGGCCGCGCCGACCGCTCTGGCGCTCGCGCTGGCCCCCGCGGCGTGGTGCGCGCACCGGTACGCCGTACGGTCCCGGGCCCATCGGGACGCCAGCCGTAGCCTCGCGGACTTCGCCGCCGCCGTACGCCCGCTGCTCGCGGGCACGATGGTGCTGTTCCTCCTCCTGCTGCTGGCGCTGCTCTGCGCCGTGTCGGCCGCGACCGGCGCCGCTCGCACCCCGGCCGCCCTGGCCGGGCCGGCCGCGCTCGGCATGCTGCTCTTCACCGCCCGCCTGCTCGCCATCCACGGCTTCCCCGGTGCCGCCGCGGCCGGCCTCGCCGCCGCGTCGGCCGTCGAGGTCTGCGCACTCGCGGGCGCCTTCCTCCACCGCGTCCACGGCCTGGAACCGCTCGCCGGCCCCATCGAGGCGGTGGGCCCGGCCGCTCTGTCCGCCCCGGCCTGCGGTGTGGCCGCGCTGGTCCTGGCGGGATACGCGCGGCGGGCCCTGTCCCGTGCCTCGGCGCACCCGGTGGCGCCGTGAGGCGCGTCCGGCAGCCGGTGACCACAAAGACCCTCGTAACACCGATAGGAGCAATGAACAATCGATGAGAGTCCTCCTCCTCGGGGCCGATGGATTCCTCGGCCGCCATGTCGCCGAACGGCTGCTCGCGGATCCCGCCGTGCAGCTCACCGCCCTCGGGCGGAGCGACGACGCCGATGTGCGCTTCGACCTCTCCTCCGGCAGCCCCGGGGCGCTGGCGCGCTTCCTGGACGCCGTTCACCCCGGAGTGGTCGTCAACTGCGCCGGGGCGATCAGGGGCGGCGCCCGCGAGCTGACCCGGCACAACACGATCGCGGTCGCCACGGTGTGCGAGGCGATGCGCCGCAGCGGCACCGGGTCACGCCTGGTGCAGCTCGGGTGCGCGGCGGAGTACGGCCCCTCGCCGGCGGGCTCGTCCACGCCGGAGGACGCGGTGCCGCGTCCGGGGGGCCCGTACGGGGTGAGCAAGCTGGCCGGGTCGGAGCTGGTGCTGGGCTCGGGGCTGGACGCGATCGTGCTGCGGATCTTCACGCCGGTCGGCCCCGGTACGCCCACTGGGGCGCCACTGGGGCGGCTCGCGGAGGCGCTGCGGCGGGCGATGGAGAGCGGGGACGGTGACCTGAAACTCGCGGGGCTGGCGGTGCAGCGCGACTTCGTGGACGTAAGGGATGTGGCGCGGGCGGTCCATGCCGCATCCCTGTCGGCGGCACAGGGCGTGGTGAACATCGGTACCGGGCGGGCGCTGCCGATGCGCGAGGTAGCGGCCGGGCTGGCGCACGCGGCGGGCTTCGGCGGCTCCCTGTACGAGCTCGACGAACCGCAGATCGCCTACCCGGACGGCTGCGGGAACTGGCAGCAGGCCGATGTGCGCACCGCCCGCGACCGGCTCGGCTGGCGCCCCCGTATCGCGCTGGAGGAGTCGCTCGCGGACGTATGGATGGAGGCGGCATGCCGCGTCTGACCCAAGCCGGGCGCAGCATGTGAACTTTGTCCGTCTCGCGTATCCGTCTCGCGCCTCGGACCAGGTATCTCGGAATATCCGAGTGCGTGGCACTGTTACGGGGAGAACAACGTAGTACACATATGCCTACCGATCCGGAGTTCCCGTGTCGCTGCCACCCCTGGTCGAGCCCGCCGCCGAGCTCACCGTCGACGAGGTCCGCAGGTACTCCCGCCACCTGATCATCCCCGACGTCGGGATGGACGGGCAGAAGCGGCTGAAGAATGCCAAGGTCCTCTGTGTCGGTGCCGGCGGCCTGGGCTCACCCGCCCTCATGTATCTGGCCGCCGCCGGTATCGGGACCCTCGGCATCGTCGAGTTCGACGAGGTCGACGAGTCGAACCTCCAGCGCCAGATCATCCACAGCCAGGCCGACATCGGCCGCTCGAAGGCCGAGTCCGCCCGGGACTCGGTCCTCGGGATCAACCCGTACGTCAATGTCGTCCTGCACCAGGAGCGCCTGGAGGCGGAGAACGTCAAGGAGATCTTCTCCCAGTACGATCTCATCGTCGACGGCACCGACAACTTCGCGACGCGCTACCTCGTCAACGACGCGGCCGTGCTGCTCAACAAGCCGTACATCTGGGGCTCCATCTACCGCTTCGACGGCCAGGCCTCGGTCTTCTGGTCCGAGCACGGCCCCTGCTACCGCTGCCTCTACCCCGAGCCCCCGCCGCCCGGCATGGTCCCGAGCTGCGCCGAGGGCGGTGTCCTCGGCGTCCTCTGCGGCTCCATCGGCTCCATCCAGGTGACGGAGGCCATCAAGCTCCTCACCGGCATCGGCGAACCGCTCGTCGGCCGCCTGATGATCTACGACGCCCTGGAGATGACCTACCGCCAGGTCAAGGTCCGCAAGGACCCCGACTGCGCGGTCTGCGGCGAGAATCCCACCGTCACCGAGCTGATCGACTACGAGGCCTTCTGCGGCGTCGTCAGCGAGGAGGCCCAGGAGGCCGCCCTCGGCTCGACGATCACCCCGAAGCAGCTCAAGGAGTGGATCGACGACGGCGAGAACATCGACATCATCGATGTCCGGGAGCAGAACGAGTACGAGATCGTCTCCATCCCCGGCGCCCGCCTCATCCCCAAGAACGAGTTCCTGATGGGCAACGCCCTCCAGGACCTCCCCCAGAACAAGCGCATCGTCCTCCACTGCAAGACCGGCGTCCGCTCGGCGGAGGTCCTCGCCGTCCTGAAGTCGGCCGGCTTCTCCGACGCCGTGCATGTCGGCGGCGGTGTCATCGGCTGGGTCAACACCGTCGAGCCGCACAAGCCGGTCTACTGAGCGGCTCAGCACTGCTGCGCACCTTGTGAGGCCGTCGGCATCAGCCGACGGCCTCACAAATTGCCTGAGGCCGGTTCGAGATGATCCCGTCCACGCCGAACCCGGCCATCCGCGCGGCCGTCGACGCGTCGTCGACCGTCCAGGCGTTCACCTTCAGGCGGATCCCGTGCGGGCCCTTCAGACGGTGCACGGCGTCAATGTATGAGGGCGTCACGGCCGTGTAGCGCGGGTTGACCTCGTCGGCGAAGGCCGTGTACGCCTTCAGCGTGCCGAGTGCCGGACTGCCCAGCAGCCCGGTTCGTACGGCGGGGCTCAGCCGGTGTGTCGTGCGCAGCGCGGCGGCGCTGAAGCTCTGGATCACCAGCTTGTCGCGGACGTGTCCGCTGTCGAGCCAGCCCTTGGCCCGGAGCACGCCCAGCGTCTGCTGCTCGATGCCGGGGTACAGCTGCGGCTGCTTCAGCTCCAGCAGCAGCTTCTGACCCGTCCGGTTCAGCAGGTCCATGTACTGGCCCAGGGTCGGGACGCGCTCATTCCGGTACTCCTTCCCGAACCAACTGCCCGCGTCCAGCTTCTTGATCTCCGCGAGCGTGAAGTCGCCGACGTTCCAGGGGGCCCGGTTCGGGAAGATCTTCTTGGCGTTTGTCGTGCGCGTCAGCGTCGTGTCATGGATGACGACCAGCTTGCCGTCCTTCGTCCGCTGCACATCGTTCTCGACCCATTTCGTGCCCAGCGCCGAGGCCTTGCGTACGGACGCCAGCGTGTTCTCCGGCGCACGCGTCGGTGCACCCCGGTGGCCGAACACCGTCACGGTCCCCGTCCTTGTAGCGGTCTCCAGGCGCGAGTGCGCCGGCACCACGAACGCCCCCAAGCTGAGCAGTGCTGCGGCTGCGGCTGTGGTTGCGGACCCGGCCCTGAATCCGGCTGTGGTGAGGCGGCTGTTGTACATGCCTACACATTGACAGAGGGGAGCAGCACGGTGCTGAACCTCCGTCAGCGAGCGTGGCGGCACAGACCAGCAGCGTGACCTGGTCCAGGTTGGCGGTATGGCCAGGGCGTAGTCCGAAGTCGTCCGATGTTGCGCGAAGTTGGCGAAGGTTGGTTGCTCTGTTGGCGAGCCATGACGGATCTCTTTCCAGCTCTGTATTACTGGCGACGTATGGGCGCTACTCCTTGTCAAGGGTGGTCACTTAGCGCGACATTGTGTGATGTGAACCACAATAATCCGTTGCCTGTGACGCAGGAGCAGTTCTTTGACCGGCGTCTTGAATCAGTTCCCGCCGCGCGCGGGTTCGCGGCGAGAGTGCTCGCGATCTGGGGCGTACAAGAGTGCGTGGAAGACGTCCTGTTGTGCGTGTCCGAGCTCGCGACGAACGCCCTGCGGTATGGAGTGCCGGCCGGGCGGGGGTTCCTGGTGCGGCTGACGGTGCCGGACGGGGTGCTGCGGGTGGAGGTGCACGACAGCGGGGACGGCCGGCCCGAGGTGCGCCATCCGTCCGAGGAGGAGGAGGTTGGTCGGGGGCTGATGCTGGTGGGAGAGGTGGCTGACAAGTGGGGGGTGGGGGAGAGGCGGCCGGGGAAGATCGTTTGGTGTGAGTTCACGATTGGCTCACCCGAAATGCGCTGAGAGTCATCGGCGGTGACGCTTTGAAGTGCCCGTAGATGTGCATTCGTGCACTCACGCACTTGAAGGAGATTTCCGTGCGCATTCGTCGCATCCTTGCCACCAGCGCTCTTGGTGCCGCCTCGCTCGGCCTCATCGTCAGTGCCTCCGTGCCCGCCATGGCCGGGGACAATCCGCGCTCCTCTCACAAGCAGTCCAAGAAGAAGGACGACCACGGCCACAAGAAGGAAAAGGGCCACAAGAAGGAAGAGCACAGTAAGAAGGACGAGCACAGCAAGAAGGACGACTACGGCCACAAGGACTACGGCTACGGCCACAAGAAGGACTGTGACCACAAGAAGGGCTACGGCTACAAGAGTGACGGCTACGGCCATAAGAGCGACGACTACGGCCAGAAGGACGACTTCGGCTACAACGATGACAAGCGCGACCATGACGAGCACGGCGATCACAAGCACTTCGGCAAGGAGTACAGCTTTGGCGAGTCCTCCTACGGCGGCGGACTGCTGGGCGGCCTGGGCCTGATCCTTGGCGATTTTGGCCACCACGGCTTCGGCGGCCACCACGGCTTCGGCGACCACGATGGCTTCCGTCACCACAAGGGCTTTGACAAGGATTACGACAAGGGCTTTGGCAGGGACCACGAGAAGGGCTTTGACAAGGACTGCGACAAGGACCGCGACAAGGGCTACGACAAGGACCACGACGAGGACCGCGACAAGGGCTACGACAACAAGGACCGCGACGAGGACCGCGACAAGGGCTACGACAACAGCCACGAGAGCAGCCACGGCTATGGCAACGGGTGGCAGCACTGAGGCAGGCCGTTTCTGCCCTGACGGGCCCCGTCGGCTCCTGAGAGCGTGGCGGGGCCCGCACTCACGTCACTTCAGGTCGATTACGGAGATGGAGTAGATGCCCCGGCCGTGCGTGGCCGCGTGGAGCTTGCCGTCCGGGCCCAGGCCCGCGTCAGTCGGGTCGACGGGGAGGAACTGGTCGTACCAGGCCTGGACGCCCGGCGTCGGACAGTCCGCGATCCGGCTCCATGGGCCGAGCGGCGACCCGGACTTCGAGACGAAGATCCCGGCGAGCGAGCCGGGGCTCCGGCGAAACACGCGTATATGGGCGCGAGAGTGCGACGAGCCCTGCCGCGCGGAGGGGCTCGGCGCACGCTCGCGCCGCGTCAGAGGGCGCCCTTGCGCGTGAGGTGGCCGAAAGCGAGCCAGCCGGGCAGCACGGGCAGCCAGAAAGTGAGGAGCCGGTGGAGGAGGACGGCCGGGGTGGCGATCTCGTTCGGCAGCCCGGCGAGCACAAGACCCGCCGTAAGCGCCGCCTCGACGGCGCCGACGCCACCAGGGGTGGGCGCGGCGGAGCCGAGCGCGTTGCCGGCGAGGAAAACGACGGCGATGCTCGAGTAGGAGAGGCTGCCGCCGAAGGCGCGTACAGAGGCGTCGAGGCAGACGACGTAGGTCACCGTCACCATGAGGGTGCCGCCGATGCCGGTGGCGAGCTTCATCGGCTGCTGCAGTACGTCGAGCATCCGCGGCACCACACCCGCGAACAGCGACCGCACCCGCGTGGAGACGAACTTGCGCAGCGACGGAATCGCCGTGACCACCAGCGCCAGTACGCCCACCGTGAGCAGGCCCGCCATGACCGTACGGGACGGTGACAGGGACGGGGTCTTCTCCGTACCGGTGATGTAGCCGAAGATCATCAGCAGAGTGATGTGCGAGCCGAGGCCGACCAATTGCGACGCGCCGACGCTCGCCACGGCCAGCCCGGGCCGGACGCCGGACTTCTGGAGATAGCGGGTGTTGAGCGCGACCCCGCCGACGGCCGCCGGGGCGACCAGCTTCACGAACGACCCGGCGACCTGCGCCAGGACGGTCCTGCCGGGTGACAACCGCTCAGGCACAAAACCGGCCAGGGCACAGGCCGCCGCGACCTGACTCAAGGCGGAGGCCAGGAGCGCGACAAGGGCCCAGGCCCAGTCGGCCCTGGCGATGGCGTCCGTCAGCGGCACCGCACTGAGCTGCGTCAGCAGGAAGTACACGGCGAACGCGCCCGCGATGAAGGTGACCAGGGTGCGCGGCTTGATCCGCTCCAACCGGACCGGCTCCACCGGCGCCTGCGGCCGGATCAGCAGCACTTCCTGGCGGATCCGGGAGAGCAGGTCCTCCTCACGCGCCTCGTCGAGGGCCACCTCGATGGCCTTCTTCTCGGCCTTCTCGGCGCGCCGCTCGGCCTTCGTGTCAGGGCGCGACGGCACACCCTCGCTGCTTTCGCTCTCCTCCCTGGCCGCTGTGGTGGCCTTCGAGGCCTCCAGCACGGCGTCGCGCTCCCGCTGCGCCCGGTCACGCGCGAGGTGTTTGAGCGTGGCCCGGGTCGACCGGCTCAGCGCGATCGGCTGGAGCAGCGGCAGCGAGTCCGCCACCGCGTCGGGGCCCAGGACGGCCAGCGCCGAGGCCACGGCCCGCTCGGGGCCGACGCGCAGTGCCAGCGTTGTCAGCAGCTGCGCGATATCCATTCGCAGCACGAGGTCCCCGGCCGCGATCTCGCCGCCCCGCAGATCCGTCACGAACACCGCGCCCGAACGGTCCACCAGCAGCGATTCCCCGACCAGTCTTCGGTGCGCGATACGGCGCGACTGCAAGGCCCTGACCTGCTTCCAAGCGTCGTGCAGCAGCTCATTGGTGATCTCGTCGTCGCTCAGTGCGTCCAGGTTGTGGCCGCCGATGTGTTCGTACACGAGCATGACGGCGTCCGGGCCCAGCTCCGAGGTGGCGATCAGCTTCGGCGCGTTCGCCCCGGCGGCGATCGCCGCGTACGCGAGCAGTGCCTCCTGCTCCAGGGCCTGGCGCAGCGATTGGAGGCTGCGTCGCTGGTTGATGCCGCGCAATTGAAGGCGCCGCCACACCCGGTAGAAGAAGCCGTGGGCCTGCTGCTCGCGGTCGACGACCGTGACGTCGAGCGGCGGCCCGTCCTCCAACGTGACCGTATAGCGGCGTCCACGGTCGGAGTCGGGCGTGTCGGGGGTCTCCTCCTCAGCCCGTACGGCGGTGAGCGGCGCGAATCCCACCCGGCGCAGACCGGCGAGGAGGTGCTGGCCGGTGGGGCGCACATTGGGCGAGCCGACCGCGTAGAGCGTGCCGTATGCGACGGTCCAGCCGATCAGTACGGTGACGAAGATCGAGAACGGTGTCGTATAGCCGCCTACCAGCACCGCGAACGCGTCCAGTATCAGCACGCACCACAGCGCCACGCGCCAGCGCGGGCGGCGGGCCATGCCCACTGCCGTCATATAGGCGATGACCGGCGCGAGGTATCCATGTACGGGGTCGGTGAGGCCGCCCCCGGGCGCATCGCGGGTCAGGGCGTCCCTGATGGCCGCCGGGGCGGCGTCGGAGACCCACAGGTCCGTCGCGAGCGACACGCCGTGCGCGAGCACAGCCGCGAGTACACCATCGGCGATCCGCAGCCCGTCCCTCTTGATCAGCCGCTCGATCGCGTACGCGACCGGCACGATCAGCACCGCCACGCTCGCCGTCAACCCCGCGAAAGTGATCAGCGGCTGCGGCGCGTGCGTCGACCCCTTCGCGATGTCCTGCTCCACCCCGGAAGTCGTCGCGTGCGCGAACCCGGCGATGGCCAGCACGACCGCGATCCCCAGCAGCCCGAGCACAAACCGCATCAGATCCACCGGCCGGTGCACCCGCGCCGGCAGCAGCGGCTCGTCCCGCGCCACCGGATCAATCCGCGCGGCCCCCGCGTCGTCGGCTTCCGGTCCCTCCGCAGGGGCCTCCGGCGCGTCCGTGGAGCCGTCCCCAAGGCTGTTCGCGGGCATGGCGGCATCAGCCCCCGGCACTTGGGCGCCCTCGGCAGGGGGCGCGCCGGATTCGGCGTTCTGCTGCCCTGCTGTCTCTTTTTGCTCTCGTATCACCTGTCACCGCCCGGAAGATGGTGGCACGAGCCGTCGGCAGATGGATGCACGAGGGGGCAATCGGCCATCGTGGCCCGTTGTCGGTGGGCTGGGGGAGGATGTGAAGAGTGAGTGGACAAGAGCTGTCGGAGAGCGCGATCCCGCTGTACGCCGAGCGGGTGCTCGGCGTGGCGGAGATGATCCCGCGCGGCCGGGTCATGACCTACGGGGACGTCGCGGAATGGCTGGAAGAGGGGGGCCCGCGCCAGGTGGGCCGGGCCATGGCGCTGTACGGCGGACCGGTGCCGTGGTGGCGCGTGGTGCGCTCGGACGGGGTGCTGCTGCCGGGCCACGAGCTGCGCGCCCTCGCGTGCTACCGCGAGGAGGGCACGCCGCTGCGCGATGCCTCGCGCAGCTCCGACGACCACATACCGCGGCTGGACATGCGACGGGCCCGCTGGGACGGCAAAGTCCCCGGTGACGACTGACGACCGGTTGCTCACATCATCCAGCTTCCGCCATTCGGCCCCGGTCCATGCGCCGGGCAGTCCGTACGGAGTACGGAGTAATCCTGGGCGGACCCGGCGATTCCGGTGATCCTTCCGGCGTTCCGCTGACACGCAGGAGGCGCCCGCACAAGGGTGGGGCCTGTGCGGCGGTGTCTTCGCGGCTCCCGAAGACAGGGCTCCGCACTGCGGCGCGGCCCGTGGCGTACCGTCGGCACGGTGCCGCACAGGCGGCACACCGCCCTCCCGCAGCGCACGAGGACCACACGTCCGCGACCATGACAGGCACCTCCACAGAACCGGCAACCTACGTGACCTCCTCCGCATCTTCCGCTCCCTCCGCACCACGAACGGCCC
Source organism: Actinacidiphila oryziradicis (assembly GCF_005047355.1). GTDB lineage: Bacteria > Actinomycetota > Actinomycetes > Streptomycetales > Streptomycetaceae > Actinacidiphila > Actinacidiphila oryziradicis. Next base: position 127,531 of record NZ_SUMC01000013.1, on the reverse strand, counting down.
GCCCGGCCCCGGGCGGGCCCGGCGGTTACCGGCTGCTGAGAACCCCGCCCGTGCGGCCCGCACCCCCTGTGCTGGACGCCGCCCAGCGCGCGGTGGTTGAGCACCCGGACGGGCCGCTGCTGGTTCTGGCAGGGCCGGGCACCGGCAAGACCACCACCCTCGTCGAGGCGGTCGCCGAGCGGGTGCGGCGCGGCACCGCGCCCGAACGGATCCTCGTACTCACCTTCAGCCGCAAGGCGGCGGTCGAGCTGCGCGATCGCATGGCCGCCCGGATGCGCGGCGTGACCGCCCCGCAGGCCACCACCTTCCACTCCTTCTGCTACGCCCTGGTCCGGGCCCACCAGGACCCCGAGCTGTTCGCCGACCCGCTGCGGCTGATGTCCGGACCCGAACAGGACGTCGTCGTACGCGACCTGCTGGCCGGCCAGGCCGACCTGGAACGCGCCGGACGTGCGTCGGTGCGCTGGCCCGACGAGCTGCGCGCCGCCCTCACCACACGCGGCTTCGCGGACGAGGTGCGCGCGGTGCTGGCCCGCAGCCGCGAGCTGGGCCTGGGCCCCGGTGCACTCTCGGCCTTCGCACGGCGCATCGGGCGGCCGGACTGGTCGGCGGCGGCGTCCTTCCTCGCGGAGTATCTGGACGTCCTCGACCTCCAGGGCGTCACCGACTACGCGGAACTGGTGCACCGGGCGGTGCTGCTGGCCGAGCGTCCCGAGGTCGCAGCCGTGCTCTCCGGCCAGTACGAGGCCGTATTCGTCGACGAGTACCAGGACACCGACCCGGCACAGGTGCGGCTGCTGCACGCCCTGGCGGGCCAGGGCCGCACCCTTGTCGCCTTCGGCGACCCCGATCAGTCCATCTACGCCTTCCGTGGCGCCGATGTGAACGGCATCCTCGACTTCCCGCACGCCTTCCCGCACCGCGACAGCACCCCCGCCCAGGTCCGCGTCCTCACCGTCTCCCGCCGCGCCGGCGCCGGCCTCCTCACCGCCACCCGCCTCCTCACCCGCCGTATGCCCCTCACCCGCCTTCCCACCCACGCCGTCCGCGCCCACCGCGACCTCACCGCGGTCCGGGACGGGGGCACAGTCGCCGTCCGTACCTACCCAACTCCCGGCGCCGAACTCGACGGCATCGCCGATCTCCTCCGCCGCGCCCACCTGGAAGACGGCATCCCCTGGCGCGACATGTCCGTCCTCCTCCGCGCCGGCTCACGCTCCATCCCCGGCCTCCGCCGCGCCCTCACCTCCGCCGGCGTCCCCGTCGACATCGACGGCGACGACCTCCCGCTCCGCCACGAACCTGCCGTCGCCCCTTTGCTGCTGGCCCTCCGTGTCGCCGCCCACGGCGCGGTGAACGGCGCCGAGCTCACCGTCGAGGACGCTCTCACCCTCCTCTCCTCCCCCCTCGGCGGTATGGACGCCGCCGACCTGCGGCGCCTCGGCCGCGCCCTGCGCGAGGAGGAGCGGGCGGCAGGCCGTGCCGTGCCGCGCCCGTCCGACGTGCTCATCGCCGAGGCGCTCGCACACCCGGAGCAGCTCGTCGCGCACGACCCCGCGTTCACCCGCGGGGCGCAGCGGCTCGGACTGCTGCTGCGCAAGGCACGGGAGCTGCTGGCCGGCGGCGGCTCCGCCGAAGAGGCCCTGTGGGGCCTGTGGGACGGCACACCGTGGCCCGCCCGGCTGGAGCGGTCCGCGACGCGCGGCGGGGCGGCGGGCCGCAACGCCGACCGGGACCTGGACGCCGTATGCGCGCTCTTCGAGACCGCCACGCGGGCGGAGGAGCGCACCGGCGGGCGGGGTGCGCTGAACTTCCTGGAGGAGATCGAGGCCCAGGACATCGCCGCCGATCTGCTCACCCGGCGCACAGTGCGGCCCGACGCCGTTCGGCTGATGACCGCGCACCGCTCAAAGGGCCTGGAATGGCGGCTGGTCGTAGTCGCCGGCGTACAGGAAGGCCTCTGGCCCGACCTGCGGCGCCGGGGCTCGCTGCTCGAAGCGGACCGGATCGGCCGCGACGGCCTGGCGGAGCCCCTCACACCGGGCGCACTGCTCGCGGAGGAGCGCAGGCTCTTCTACGTCGCCGCCACACGAGCCAAGGAGCGGCTCGTCGTCACCGCCGTCAAGGCCGCCGCCGACGACGGTGACCAGCCCTCCCGCTTCCTCACCGAGCTCGGCGTCGAGCCCGTCGATGTCACCCACCGCGCGCGCCGCCCGCTCTCCGTCGCCGCTCTCGTCGCCGAGCTGCGCGCCACCACCGTCGACCCCGCCGCCTCCGCCGCCCTCCGCGAAGCCGCCGCCGTACGTCTCGCACGCCTCGCCGCACTCAACGACAACGGCCACCCCCTCGTCCCCGCCGCCCACCCCGACCGCTGGTGGGGCCTCTACGAGCCGACCCGCTCCGCCGTCCCCCTCCGCGACCGCGACACGCCCGTCGCCCTCTCCGGCAGTGCCCTGGACCAGCTCGCCAACACCTGCTCCCTGCAGTGGTTCCTCGGGCGCGAAGTGAAGGCCGAGCCGCCCTCCACCGCCGCCCAGGGCTTCGGAAACGTCGTCCATGTGCTGGCCGACGAGGTCGCCTCCGGACACACCCCGGCCGACCTTGACGTATTGATGGAGCGCCTGGACTCCGTGTGGGACGCCCTGGCCTTCGACGCGCCGTGGAAATCGCACCAGGAGAAGGAAAACGCCCGCGCCGCCCTTGAACGCTTCCTGCGCTGGCACGTCATGGAGCGAGGCCGCACCTCTATCGCCTCCGAACACGGCTTCGACGTCACCCTGGAGGCCGGCGAAGTCGCGGTCCGCATCCGCGGCAGCATGGACCGCGTCGAAACGGATGCGGCGGGCCGCGCCTACGTGGTCGACTTCAAGACTGGCCGCCCCCCTAAGCCGTCCGCTGACGCGGTCGCCCATCACCCTCAGCTCGCCGTCTACCAACTCGCGGTCCGTGAGGGCGCCGTCGACTCCCTCTTCTCCGACCCCCGCCCGGCTCCCGGCGGCGCCGAACTCGTCCAACTCCGCATCGGTGCCGCCGCCCGCGACGGCGGCGACGCCCTACCCGCGGTGCAGGCCCAGGACCCGCTGGCCGGTGCCTGGGCCGAGGACCTCCTCGCCACCGCCGCCGGCCGCGTCCTGGACGAACGCTTCACCCCCGCCACCGGTCAGCACTGCACCCACTGCGCCTTCCAGGCCTCCTGCAGCGCCCGCCCCGAAGGCCGCCACGTAATCGACTAGCCGCGCCTTCGCCGGGCTGGCCGGAACGGCGCCGGGTTCCACCGGTGCGGATTGCTTCCCCTCTGCCAGGGTTGCCGAGCCTCCCCCAGCTACCTCCCCCAGCCTTCGGCCGGGAGGTGCCCCCAGGAGGTGCCCCCGCAAACGCCGGACGGGCTGGGTTGTCGTGCGTGCCGGCACGCGATGTGGTGGTGGGGGTCGGGGCCGCTGTGGGGTGATCTCCTCGGGGCTCGCGCGTGCGGGTCCGCAGGAAACGCACCCGGGGTGCATGTGCTCGTCCCCTGCGGGGACACCCCGGCACGTCCCCTCCCGGCCGGACAGGCGCGTGACGCCCCGCTCGGGGCGGAGACCGTAAAACCAAAGCCCCGCGCGCCGGGCAACCCCCGGGGTGACCGCGGGACACAACCCACCGTGAGGCGCTGAACCGGGCCGGAGGGGGCGGTGCAGGGGTGTCCCCGCAGACTTTGTCGCCGTATGCCGATGGCGCATGGTGCAGGGGGTGCTGGCGACACTGTCGTGGGGGCACTTCCCAGCGGTAGCTGGTGGGGGCACCTCCCGGCCGAAGGCTGGGGGAGGATCGGCAACCCCGGCACCGGGGGCACCCGCCGTCGCACCGGTCAGCCCGGCGCAGCCGCACCGGGCCGGCGATGTCAGCGGGGCCGGATAGCCTCACTGGGTGACAGCCCGCATCACCGACCCCGAGCAGCTCAAGGAGCTGCTGGGCATCCCCTTCACCCCGGAGCAGACGGCGTGCATTACCGCCCCTCTCGCCCCGCAGGTCATCGTGGCCGGAGCGGGCTCCGGGAAGACGACCGTGATGGCGGCCCGCGTCGTCTGGCTGGTCGGCACCGGCCAAGTCGCGCCGGAGCAGGTGCTGGGCCTCACGTTCACGAACAAGGCCGCCGGTGAACTGACCGAGCGTGTACGCAAAGCCCTGCTGAAGGCCGGGATCACCGATCCGGACCCGGCCGCCCCGGCCGACCCAACAGACCCGGCGAACGCCGCCCCCGGCGAACCGCAGATCTCGACGTACCACGCGTTCGCCGGCCAGCTCCTCAAGGAGCACGGCCTGCGCATAGGCCTCGAACCCTCCGCCCGCCTCCTCGCGGATGCGACCCGCTACCAGCTCGCCGCGAAGGTCCTCCGGTCCGCACCCGGCCCGTTCCCGGCGCTGACCAAGGGCATCCCGACCCTCGTAAGCGACCTGCTCGCCCTGGAAGGCGAGCTCGCAGAGCACCTCGTGCCGCCCGACCGGCTCCAGGCGTACGACGAGGAGCTCCTGCACATCCTCGAAGGCGTCCGCCTCACCAACGCCGAGCTTCGCAAGCTCCCCGAGACCGCCCGGGCCCGGCTGGACCTCGCCGGGCTGGCCATCGCGTACCGCGAAGCGAAAAAGCAGCGCGACCTGCTCGACTTCGGCGACCAGATCGCGCTGTCCGCGACCCTCGCACAGGGCCGCCCCGAGGTGGGGCGGATCCTGCGCGAGCAGTACCGGGTCGTCCTCCTCGACGAGTACCAGGACACCTCCGTGGCGCAGCGACTGCTGCTCGCCGGGCTGTTCGGCGACGGCAATGGCGGCACCGGCCACCCGGTGACGGCTGTCGGCGACCCCTGCCAGGCGATCTACGGCTGGCGCGGCGCGTCCGTGGCGAACCTGGACGACTTCCCGGTCCACTTCCCGCACACCGACGGCTCGCCCTCCGACCGCTACTCCCTCTCCGAGAACCGCCGGAGCGGCGGCCGTCTCCTCGATCTGGCCAACGGCCTCGCCACCGAGCTGCGGGCCCGCCACGAGGGCGTCGAGGCCCTGCGCCCGGCACCAGGCGCGGAGCGTGACGGGGTCGTGCGGTGCGCCCTGCTCCCTACCCAGGCCGACGAGATCACCTGGCTCGCCGACTCAATCGCGCACCTGGTGCGCACCGGCACCGCCCCCGGCGAGATCGCCGTCCTGTGCCGCACCACGAGCCACTTCGCCGACATCCATGCGGCGCTGGTCGCCCGCGACATTCCCGTCGAGGTCGTGGGCCTGTCCGGCCTGCTGCATCTGCCTGAGGTCGCCGACCTGGTCGCCGTGTGCGAGGTGCTGCACGATCCGACCGCGAACGCGTCCCTGGTGCGGCTGCTGACCGGCCCGCGCTGGCGCATCGGCCCGCGTGACCTGGCGCTTCTGGGCCGCCGTGCGCGCCTCCTCGTCCCGTACGGGGCGGGGGGAGGAGCGGGAGGGGAGAGCGAGGACCGCCTTGCCGCAGCGGTGGAGGGCACCGACCCGGCCGAAGTCGTGTCGCTCGCTGACGCGCTGGAGACCTTCCTCGATGCCGATCCGGGCGATGACCTGCCGTTCTCGCCGGAGGCCCGGGTCCGATTCGCCCGCTTGGCCACGGAGATCCGCGACCTGCGGCGGGCGCTCACCGAGCCGTTGATGGACGTCCTGCACAGGGTGCTTGCCGTCACCGGGCTGGAGGTCGAGCTCGCCGCCTCTCCGCACGCGCTCGCCGCCCGCCGCCGTGAGACGCTCAGCGCCTTTCTCGACATCGCCGCGAACTTCGCGGCCCTGGACGGTGACGCGACGCTGCTGGCTTTCCTCGGCTTCCTGCACACTGCCGCGCAGTACGAGAAGGGCCTGGACAGCTCGCTCCCCGGCGGCGAGAACACGGTGAAAGTGCTTACCGCGCACAAGTCCAAGGGCCTGGAGTGGGATGTCGTCGCCATCCCCGGCCTGGTACGGAAGGGCTTCCCGAGCGAGCGTGGCCGCGAGCTGTGGCCGTCGAACGCGAAGGTGCTGCCGCACGGGCTGCGCGGCGACGCGGACACCCTCCCCGATGTCGCCGAGTGGACCAGGGCGGGCCTGGAGGCCTTCAGGCAGGACATGGCCGAGCACAACCGCATCGAGGAGCTCCGCCTCGGCTATGTCACCTTCACCCGGCCCCGGTCCCTCCTCCTCGGCTCCGGCCACTGGTGGGGGCCCACCCAGAAGAGGCCCTTCGGACCGTCCGCCTTCCTGGACGCCCTGCGTGTGCACTGCGAGGCCGGCTACGGCGAGATCGAGCAGTGGACCGACCCCCCGCCCGACGACGCCCAGAACCCTGCCCTGGAACACCCCGCCGAGTACGCCTGGCCCCTGCCCCTCGATCCGACGGCCCTGGAACGCCGCCGCCAGGCCGCCCGCACCGTCCTGGCCCATCTCGCTGCCCCGCCGGAGCCGGAGCCGAAGCCGGAACCTGAGCCGGAACCTGAGCCGGCGCCGCCGGACGAGTTCGCGGACGACGAACACGACTGGGACAGCTGGGACGATTGGGACGACTTGGCCACCGGTCGTCCGCAACAGGTGCACGAGACGGCGCCGCCCGCGCAGCCGTCACCGCCACCGCGCCTGTCACTGCCGCGACAGACGCCCGCACCGGCCCCCGAGGAGGCCCGGCTCATCGCTTCCTGGGACCGTGACCTCGACGCGCTCGCCGGGGAGCTGCGCCGCGCCCGCGCCACTGTGCGGGACGTACCCGTGCCGCCCGTTCTCAGCGCCTCGCAGCTCGTCCGGCTGGCGGCCGACCCCGATGGCTTCGCGCGCGAGCTGGCCCGCCCGATGCCGCGTCCGCCGCAGCCCGCCGCGCGCCGCGGCACCCGTTTCCACGCGTGGGTGGAGTCCCGCTTCGAACCGCTGCCGCTCCTGCTCCCCGAGGATCTCCCCGGCATCGAGGGCGACGACGAGATCGAGGATGAGCGCGATCTCGCCGCCCTGAAGGATGCCTTCCTCCGCACGCCGTACGCCGAGCGCAGCCCCTACCGCGTCGAGGCGCCTTTCCAGCTCACCCTCGCCGGCCGGGTGATCCGCGGCCGTATCGACGCGGTGTACCGCGAGCGGGACGAGGGCGGTACGGCGTACGAGATCGTCGACTGGAAGACCAACCGTTCCCGCTCCGCCGACGACCTCCAGCTGGCCGTCTACCGGCTCGCCTGGGCGGAGCAGCACAATGTGCCCCTCGACCGAGTCACCGCCGCCTTCCTCTACGTCCGTACGGGCGAGATCATCCGTCCCACGGACCTTCCCGACCGGCCCGCACTCGAACGCCTGCTTCTCGACGAGGCCGACGTCTGAGCCGGAGCCCGGGCCGAAGCGTTCGCCGGTCCCCGATAGGCTGGACGCTATGAGCACCACCCCGGACAGCGCCGTCCGCGCGTACATCGACGTCAATCGGGAGGCGTTCCTCGGCGATCTCGCCGAATGGCTCCGCATCCCGTCCGTATCCGCCGACCCCGCGCGGAACGCCGACGTACGCCGGAGCGCCGAGTGGCTGGCGGCGAAACTCGCCGGTACCGGCTTCCCGGTGACGGAGATCTGGGAAACCCCGGGCGCGCCGGCCGTCTTCGCGGAGTGGCCGTCCGGCGACCCGCGGGCGCCGACGGTCCTGGTGTACGGGCACCATGACGTCCAGCCCGCCGATATCGGCGACGGCTGGGACACCGACCCCTTCGAGCCGGTGACGCGTGACGGCCGGCTGTACGCCCGTGGCGCGGCCGATGACAAGGGCCAGGTGTTCTTCCACACACTCGGCGTCCGCGCGCACCTCGCCGCGACCGGCCGCAGCGCCCCCGCCGTCAATCTCAAGCTGCTTGTCGAGGGTGAGGAGGAGTCGGGCTCCCCGAACTTCCCCGCCCTGGTCGCGGCGCGCGCCGGCCGCCTGGCTTGCGACGTGGCGATCGTGTCGGACACCGGCATGTGGGCGGCGGACACCCCGACGGTCTGCACGGGCATGCGCGGCCTCGCCGAGTGCCAGATCGACCTTTTCGGGCCGGACCAGGACATTCACTCCGGGTCCTTCGGCGGGGCGGTGCCGAATCCCGCCACCGAAGCGGCCCGTCTGGTGGCGGCGCTGCACGACGCGGACAGCCGGGTCGCGGTGCCGGGCTTCTACGACGGGGTGACGGACCTGGCGCCCCGGGAGCGTGAGCTCTTCGCCGAGCTGCCCTTCGACGAGAACGAATGGCTCCGTACGGCGGTGTCGTACGCGCCGCTCGGCGAGGCGGGCCACAGCACCCTGGAAAGGATCTGGGCGCGCCCGACCGCTGAGGTGAACGGCATATACAGCGGTTACCAGGGCCCCGGCGGCAAGACGATCATCCCGGCGGAGGCCCACCTGAAGCTGTCGTTCCGGCTGGTCGCGGGCCAGGACCCGGAAAAGGTCCAGCGTTTGGTGGCCGACTGGGCCGAGGACCACCTCCCGGACGGCATCCGTCACCGCATCACCTGGCTGGGCGCGACACGCCCGTGCCTGACCCCGCTGGACCACCCTGCGCTGCAGTCGGTCGTCCGGTCGATGGCGAGAGCCTTCGGCAGAGAGGTCAGATTCACCCGGGAGGGTGGTTCCGGCCCGGCCGCGGACCTCCAGGACGTGCTGGATGTACCTGTCCTGTTCCTGGGAATTTCCGTGCCGTCCGACGGTTGGCACTCAGTGAACGAGAAGGTTGAACTCGACCTGCTCCTCAAGGGCGTCGAGACCACCGCTTACCTGTGGGGAGATTTGGGATCCTCCGCTTTGTAACCATCCGCATATGAGTGGGAGTTGGAAGCAGCCTTGTCCGGAAACGGATTCGACCTCAACCACCGGCCGGTGCCCCTGGCGCAGGCCGTCGTGGACCGCGCCGCCAACAACCGCCTCGACGAGGCGTGGCTGGCTGCGGCCTGGAGCCATCCGACCACCCGGGTCTTCGTGGTATCCGGCGGCCAGGTGCTGGTCGAGGACACGGACGATGGCCCTCGGCTCGTCATGACCCCGTCCTTCGACGCACCGCTCACCGAGATGCACCGGTACTTCCTCGGGATCGATGAGGAGGGCGTGCGGTACTTCGCTCTGCAGAAGGACGCGCTTCCCGGCCGGATCGACGCCGATGAGCGTCCCGCCGGGCTCCGCGAGGTGGGCGGCCTGCTGCCGGAGCTGGAGGCGGGCCTGATGGTGCACGCCGTCGCGCTGGAGAACTGGCAGCGTATGCACCGTTTCTGCTCGCGCTGCGGGGAGCGCACCGTCATCGCGGCGGCCGGCCACATCCGCCGCTGCCCGGCCTGCGGGGCCGAGCACTACCCCCGTACCGATCCGGCCGTGATCATGTTGGTGACGGACGACGAGGATCGCGCGCTGCTCGGCCGCCAGGTGCACTGGCCGGAGGGCCGGTTCTCCACTCTCGCGGGATTTGTGGAGCCGGGCGAGTCGATCGAGCAGGCCGTGGTCCGAGAGGTCGCGGAGGAGGCGGGTGTGACGGTCGGCGAGGTGTCGTATGTCGCGAGCCAGCCCTGGCCGTTTCCGTCGAGCCTGATGCTGGGCTTCATGGCGCGGGCGACATCGTCCGAGATCAATGTCGACGGCGACGAGATCCACGAGGCCCGGTGGTTCTCCCGCGAGGACATCCGCGAGGGCATCGAGTCCGGTGAGATCTTGCCGCCGTCGGGTATCTCCATTGCCGCACGGCTCATCGAGATCTGGTACGGCAAGCCACTACCACTGGCGCCGCTCCTTCTCTAGCTCTTTGCAGACGGCGAAGACGGTGATCGTGTACGCACGAGTGCGTTCCCTCGTGTTCGCGAACGGTGTGGTCACCCCTGTCCAGGCCCTGTCCGCGGTGGGGTACGTTCCGGTGACGGCGACGCGGTCAGGGGCGTCGGTCTGGACGCCGCCCCCGACGACGCGCTCGTCTTCGCGCTCGCAGCGGACGGTGAGCGTGCGCGCGGTACGCACGTTCTCTCCCTTCTCTCCCTTCTCTGTCTCCTCTTCCGGCACGCGAACGGTCCGCGTCACGATGCGGATCCTGTCGAACTCGCCCTTGCTCTTGCTGCTCTGGCCAGCGGTCGTCGTGCCGGGACGGACGCCGTCGGCCGTCGCGGCGACGGCGCCCGAAAACACCAGGGCTGCGGCCAGGGCAGGGGCTATGAGAGTGGACTTCACGGGACTTCCTTCCAGATAACGAGGAGGAGGATGAAAACGGCGAAGTCGACATATGCGACGAAGCCGTCACTCCAAGAAGTAAGTCCTGTTCTCCTGACGGGCATCCTGGGCGCGCCCATCAGGGTTCACCGGCGTCCCCCGGGTAAAAGGGACGCCCCCTCAGGCCGGGCCGGAGGGGGCGTCACCTATGTGCGGTAGCGCTGTCGGACTCGGGCTCAGACGCCGAGCTTCTGCTTGACCTGCGCCAACGAGGGGTTCGGCAGCGCCGAGCCGTCGGGGAAAAGCACGGTCGGCACCAGCTGGTTGCCGCCGTTGACGCTCTCGACGAACTTCGCGGACTCCGGGTCGTGCTCGATGTTGATCTCGGTGTAGCCGATTCCCTCGCGGTCCATCTGCCCCTTGAGCCGCCGGCAGTATCCGCACCAGGTGGTGCTGTACATGGTCACAGTGCCCGACATCTGTTTTCGCTCCTCACGACCAGGGTGGCCGGACCGGGGTGGATCCGACCAATCGGTGAACGCTAACCCGCTCCTCCCGCATTCCTGGAGCACGATAATCACACCATTGAGTCCCGCCTGTGGATAACTTTCCCGGCTGTCCCAGCGGACCTGGCAGCATGGCGGGGTGACCGCAGCAACGCACACCTCGCTCTCCCCCGCCTTCCCCACCGTCCCGGCGCCGACCCAGTTCCCCGCTCCACCGGACGGGGCTGACGGCGTGCTCGACGGGCTCGACCCCGAGCAGCGCGCCGTCGCCACCGCGCTGCACGGGCCGGTATGCGTGCTGGCCGGGGCCGGCACCGGCAAGACCCGGGCGATCACCCACCGGATCGCGTACGGGGTGCGGGCCGGGATACTGCAGCCCGCCAGTGTGCTGGCCGTCACCTTCACCAACCGTGCGGCGGGCGAGATGCGCGGGCGGTTGCGCCAGCTCGGCGCGGGCGGCGTGCAGGCGCGCACCTTCCACTCGGCGGCGCTGCGCCAGCTGCAGTACTTCTGGCCGCGCGCGGTCGGCGGCCAGATGCCGCGGCTGCTGGAGCGGAAGGTCCAGTTCGTCTCCGAGTCGGCGGCCCGCTGCCGGATCCGCCTCGACCGCAATGAACTGCGCGATGTCACCAGCGAGATCGAGTGGTGCAAGGTCACCCAGACGGTGCCCGAGGACTATCCGGCCGCCGCTGCGAAGTCCGGCCGTGACGTCCCCCGGGACCCGGCCGAGACGGCGCGGATCTACGCCGCCTACGAGCAGCTCAAGCGCGAGCGGGGGATGATCGACTTCGAGGATGTGCTGCTGCTGACCGTCGGCGTCCTCCAGGAGCGGCCGGATGTGGCCGAAAGCGTACGGTCCCAGTACAAGCACTTCGTCGTCGACGAGTACCAGGACGTCAGCCCGCTCCAGCAGCGGCTGCTCGACCTGTGGCTCGGCGACCGGGACAGCATCTGTGTGGTCGGCGACGCCTCCCAGACCATCTACTCCTTCACCGGCGCCACCCCCGACTATCTGCTCGGTTTCCGCACCCGCCACCCGGACGCGACGGTCGTGAAGCTGGTCCGGGACTACCGCTCCACCCCGCAGGTCGTCCACCTCGCCAACGGACTCCTCGCCCAGGCCCGCGGCCAGGCCGCCCAACACCGCCTGGAGCTGGTCTCGCAGCGCGAGGCCGGTCCCGAACCGGCCTATGCGGAGTACGCCGACGAGCCCGCCGAGGCCGAGGGCACCGCACGCCGGATCAGGGAGCTGATGGACGGCGGGGTGCGCCCCAGCGAGATCGCGGTCCTCTACCGGGTCAACGCCCAGTCCGAGATCTACGAACAGGCGCTGGCCGACGCCGGGGTGCCGTACCAGCTGCGCGGCGCCGAGCGGTTCTTCGAACGGCCCGAGGTGCGCGAGGCCGGGCTGCTGCTGCGCGGCGCCGCCCGGGCGGGAGGGACGTCCGAGCCGGGTCTTGACGACGCCGATCTGCCCGCGCAGGTGCGGGCGGTGCTCAGCTCGCGCGGCTGGGCGTCCGAGCCGCCGTCCGGATCGGGAGCGGTCCGGGACCGCTGGGAGTCCCTGGCGGCCCTGGTGCGGCTCTCCGAGGACTTCGTACAGGCCCGGCCGGCCGCGACGCTGGGCGACTTCGTCACCGAGCTCGACGAGCGGGCGGGCGCCCTGCACGCGCCGACGGTCGAGGGAGTCACCCTTGCCTCGCTGCACGCCGCCAAGGGCCTGGAATGGGACGCGGTGTTCCTGGTCGGCCTCACGGAAGGCACGATGCCGATCACTTACGCCAAGACCGACGAGCAGATCGAGGAGGAGCGGCGGCTGCTCTACGTCGGGGTCACCCGGGCCAGGTTCCATCTCGGTCTGTCCTGGGCGCTCTCGCGCTCCCCGGGCGGCCGCGGCGGCCGGCGTCCCTCGCGCTTCCTGGACGGCCTGCGGCCCGGGTCCACCCCCCGGGGAGCGGCGGGCAGGCCATCGACCAGCAGGGGCGGGGTGGAGCGCGTTCCAAGCGCCAGGAAGAAGCGCGGCCCGGTGCACTGCCGGGTGTGCGGGCGCACTCTGTCCGAGGCGGGCGAGATCAAACTGATGCGCTGCGAGGACTGCCCCTCCGATCTGGACGAGGCGCTGTACGAGCGGCTGCGCGAATGGCGGGTGGCGCAGGCCAAGGCGCTGGGCCAACCGGCCTATTGCGTCTTCACCGACAAGACGCTGCTGGCCATCGCCGAGGTCCGTCCCATGGACGCCTCCGGCCTCGCGGTGATCGCGGGCGTCGGGGCCCGCAAACTGGACAAGTACGGTGCCGATGTCCTGGCCCTGTGCAGAGGCGAGGAGCTCGCCTCCGGGGCGGGAGAAGAAGCTGTTGCAGAAGAGCCAGAAAAATAGTTTGCGCCCGCCGTGGAGATCCCCATAGCCTCTCTGAGCACGGGCACCGGGACTCTTCCAAGAGCCCCAGGAACCGTGATGTACTAAGCAAGCACGTCCGACAAGCTCTACGAGACGCCGAAGGAGGCGGATTCCAATGATCAGCATCATCAACGTCACGCAAATGACCGATCGATCGGTCGTTGCCGCCCGCCCGCTCGGCTTCTCGCTGCCCGTCAGCGGTCTGTCCGGCGTCCCTGCCATGGGCAGTGGCCTGGGCGGTGTCCGCATTGAGCGACAGACCAAGGCACTTGCGGTAGCGGCGACGGCACAGGCGCAGGCCTATGCCTTTGCGGACACCAACGGTGCCGGCAATCGGACCAAAAACGGACAGAAGAAGCAGCACCACCCCATGTGGGACCTCCGCAGGTTTGAACCCTGGAGTGATCCAGTCTGATCCACGATCAGGCCGGCACCTTCCAGGGCCGCGGAATCCCAGACCGGGATCCGCGGCCCTTCTGTTTTCCAAAAACCCAACAGACGAGGAACGAACCGACCGTGCACCCCATCCCGCACGCACCGTCCGTATCGCACGCCGACCCGAAGCCCCCGCCCACTGACCACTCGGAGGTCCCGTTGCTGCCCCTGACCGAGCTCGATGACGAGATCGAGCGCCTCGGCGTACCCGTCCCGTGCCGGACCTACGACCCGGAGGTCTTCTTCGCGGAGTCGCCGGCCGACGTCGAGTACGCCAAGTCGCTCTGCCGGACCTGTCCCGTGCTGGAGGCTTGCCTGGCCGGTGCGAAGGACCGCCGCGAGCCCTGGGGTGTCTGGGGTGGCGAGCTCTTTGTCCAGGGGGTCGTGGTGCCCCGGAAGCGGCCCCGTGGCCGCCCGCGCAAGAACGCGGTCATGGCATGACCCGCCCAGTCCTCGGAACGATCGACCGCCCTCATACGCACGACCCGCAGAAGCAGGACCCCACGATGACCCCGTCCGTCACCGACGCCCCCGCACCGCCCGCCGACGCGCACACCTCGCGTCAGAACAGGAACCTCGAAATGCAACTCATGCCAGAAGCCCTGGCCCGTGTCCATATGCAACAGCGCCTCTATGAGGCCGAGCATGAACGCAGGGCCCTCCGCCTGCTCAGCGCCCGGCGCCTCCAGCGCCGTGCCGAGCGTGTCTCGCTCCGCGCCCGCCGCGCGCTGGCGCTGGCCGTGATGCAGTAATCCGGTGTCCGGCCGGCACCGATCTCAACCGCAGGGCCCATCCATTCGGATGGGCCCTGCGGTGCGTTGTCCGCTTTTGCGGGCGTGCGGGGATATCGTCGGCGGGTGGATCAGAAGACTCAGGACCCTGTCGATCCGGGTGAGTCGGTCGCGCTCGCCGGCGCCGTCAAGACCACCGTCTGCGCTCGCTGCGGCGCCGCCCGCGAAGGGCTGCCGATCACCTGGACCTGTTCCGTGGAGAACGGCAGCCGCGTCTACTTCTGCGACGGCTGCTCCCGAGCCAACCTGCGCAGCATCGAAGGCCGTCTCGACTCCGCCTGGTGGTAGCCAGGCCCTACGCAGACTCCGCTTCACCCTCCTCCGCGAAGCCCGGGAGCCACTCCCGCAGCTCGTCCCGGAGTCGCACCGTCGCCGTCAACTGGCACAGCACACCGATGGTGCTCAGCGTCACGCGATGGATCAGCAGATACGACGGCGGCAGATTGAGCTGCTTGCCCAACTGGTGGGCGGGCGAACGCGGATCGGCGATCCGTGCAGCCTGGGCCCGCATCCAGCTACGATCAAAGGCGAACGCCTCCACCCTGGCGGGCTCGATGATCGGCCGCAGATAGTCCAGGACCGCGTCCGGGTCGAGCGCAATCGTCGGCTTGACGAAGCCTTCCTGGCGGAGCATCGAGTGCACGGATTCGGCGTCGTCCGCCAGCGCCAGCCGCAGGGCGGTGCCTATCGGCAGCGGCAGCCCCTCCGGGAGCCGGTCGACGGTGCCGAAGTCCAGCACGCCGAGCCGCCAGCCTTCCGCCGGGCCGTCATCGACGAGCAGCCGGAAGTTGCCCGGGTGGGAGTCGGCGTGCAGCAGCCCGGTGCGGGCCGGTCCGGCGAAGAGGAAGCGGGCCAGCAGCTGGCCGGCTCGATCCCGCATCTCCTTGCTGCCCTTGGCGATCACCTCGGCGAGCGGCACCCCCTCCATCCAGTCGGTCACCAGCACCTGGTCGGCCTGGTGCACCACATCCGGAACCACCACGTCCGGGTCGTCGGCGAACTCCACGGCGTGGATGCGCTGGGCCTGCGCCTCCAGCGCGTAGTCCAGCTCCTCCGAGATCCGGGCGCGCAGCTCGGCGATCAGCGGCTTGATGTCCATCCCGGGGATCAGCGGGCCGAACAGCCGGGCCACCCGGCCCAATTGGTTCAGATCCGAGAGCAGCGCGTCCCCGGCGCCTGGATACTGCACCTTCACCGCGACCTCGCGCCCGTCGTGCCACACCGCGCGGTGCACCTGGCCTATCGAGGCCGCGGCCGCCGGCTTCTCGTCGAATCCGGAGAACAGCGATCTCCAGTCCGCGCCCAGCTGCTTCTCCAGTACCGCGTGCACTGTGCGGGCCGGCATCGGCGGCGCGGCCTCCTGGAGCTTGGTGAGCGCCGCCCGGTAGGGGCCGGCCATCTCCTCGGGAAGTGCCGCTTCGAACACCGACAGAGCCTGGCCGAATTTCATGGCCCCGCCCTTCAGCTCCCCGAGGACCTTGAACAGCTGCTCGGCGGTGCGCTCCTGCAGCTCGATCGCCACTACATCGGCGGGCCGGCCGCCGAGCCGCTTGCCGAGTCCCAGAGTGGCGCGGCCCGCGAACCCCAATGGAAGCGCCGCCAACTTCGCGGTGCGAGTCACCGCTTTGCGCGGAAGGTCAGACATGCGCCCCTCATTTCCGGTCGGTCACGCGGTCATTCTGCCCCGCCGCCCCGCAGACGCATCGCGGGTCCCCCGGCACCGGCCGGATATCCATTGTCAACCGGGCCAGCCCGAACTCCACCCGCGCCCCCGAACTTGGCGGGGTCCGGCCGTCCAGCCTGGCCAGAACATGTGCCGCAGCCGTGCCCGCGACCGCTGTGGCCAGCGCGATGTCACAAGCCTGGACCCCCGCCGGGCGCCCCGACCGCAGCTGGGCCAGGACCCGGGGCCAGGCCGGGTCGGCGTCGGTCAGCTGCTGTGCGAGACATCCCGCACACCCCGTGCGGCCCGGTAGCACCAATGGTCCCACCACGCCCATTCCTTCCAGCACCCCGGTATAGAGGTGCGGGATGCCCGCGGTGAGCAGCGGGCCGGCCTCGTCCGGCTCCGGGGCATATGCGGCCAGGCCGTCGCGCGGGGCCAGCACCACCAGATCGAGCCCCGGCTCCGGGGCGGCCCGGGGCCCGCGCCGCCCCAGCGCGGCTGCCCGGGGGTCGGGCGCCGCGCGTCGTACGGTCCCGCGTCCCGCCGCGTCCCGCCGTTCGCCGATCTGCTCGGGGGGAATCCCGCAGGGGCCCACATCCCACGGCTCGACCCGGCCGGCGTCCCGCACCTCGACCCGGCCCACCCCTGCGGCCGACAGCAGCGCCGCGACCGCCGCCCCGACCCGCCCCGCGCCGACCACCCGCACCCGCGCGCCGCGCCGGTCCCGTATCCGCGCCGCCGCGCCGCCCGGCCCTGGGTGCACCACCGACAGCGCCGCGAGATCGGGCCGCAGCCGGTCCATCGCCGCCGCCCGGTGCCTTACCGCCCGGGCCAGCTCGGAGTGCGCCGCGGCGTCGTCGAGAACGCCGCCTTCGGCGAGCAGCCCGAGCAGCCGGTGCGCCTGCCGTGGTTCGAGTCCCAGGGCCTCGGCCTCGCGGGAGAGCGGGCCGAGCCCCCGGGTGCCGTCGAGAAGATCGAGAAAGCCGGCCGCCGCTCCGTCGACCGAGTCGAGTACAACGGCGTGCGCCGGGTCGACGCCGAACTGCACGCTCTCGCGATTGCGCCAGCTTCTCCGCATGGCCGTCTTGAGCATGGGACGCATGTTCATGATCACCCCGTGATTCCCCGTGGTTTTGCTGTATCCAGAATGCCCGCACGTGCCGACGGCCGGCGAAAGTTATCCACAGGTTCTGGTCTTTAATCGTTCAATATGAGCGCTGGGTGATTCTGGGGCGGTGGTTTTTTTGCGCGGGCACGCCGGGGGGCAGGACTTCCACGGCCCAGGACGGGTAAGTTCGAGACGTGTCCGCCGACCCAGCCCACAGCCTTTCCAGTCAGCGCCTGCGCGGCCCCCGGACGAGCACGGTCGAGGTGCGCCGCAGCGCCCGCCGCCGCAGCACCGTCTCGGCCTACCGCGAAGGCGACCGCACCGTGGTCCTCATCCCGGCCCGGATGTCCGCCACCGAGGAGCAACGCTGGGTGACGGTCATGCTCGACAAGCTGGCGGCCCAGGAGAGCCGGCAGATGCTGGGCGACGACGAGCTCGCGGCACGCGCCGCCCAGCTCTCGGCGCAGTACCTCGGCGGCCGTGCCGCGCCGGACATCGTCCGCTGGGTCACCAATCAGAATTCGCGATGGGGTTCCTGCACCCCGTCCGAGGGCAGCATCCGCCTTTCGCACCGCCTTCAGGGCATGCCGGAGTACGTCATCGACTACGTACTCCTCCATGAGCTGGCCCATCTCCTCGTCCCCGGGCACGGGCCGCGCTTCTGGAAGCTTCTCGACTCCTATCCGCGCACCGAGCGGGCCCGCGGTTATCTGGAGGGCGTGGTGGCCGCCGGCCGGCTTCCCCATCTTCCGGCGGCCCGCCAGGAATAGCCGCTGACACACCGAGCGGTTAGCCTGTCGCAACGTACAGGTACTTGACGATGGGGGACGGTCGTTCGCATGGCCAGGGAGTTCCAACGCGGCCACAAGGCCAAGATCGGTGATCTGACGGCGGGGACGGATCTGTACATCGGAGTGCAGATCGCCGGTCCGGGTCTGACTTTCGACATCAGTTGCTTCGGGCTCGACACCCACGAACAGCTGTCGGACGACCGTTACTTCATCTTCTTCAACCAGCCGAAGTCACCCGAGGAAGCGATCCAGCAGCTCGGCCCGCAGGCCGGCGACAGCGAATCCTTCCGCGTGACGCTGGAGCGGATACCGCCGGAGATCCAGAAGTTGTCCTTCACCGCGACGATCGACGGCCCCGGACAGATGTCCCAGGTGGGCCCGGGCTACATCCGGATCGTCGCCGGTGGTGAGGAAGTTGCCCGCTACGCGTTCAATGGCGCCGAATTCACGACCGAGCGCGCGGTGATGCTCGCCGATGTCTATCTGAAGGATGTCTGGCGCTTCGCCGCCGTCGGCCAGGGCTTCGACGGAGGCCTGGACGCGCTGCTCAAGAACTTCGGCGGCGAGGTCGCCGAGGAATCTCCGGTGGTGCCGCAGCAGGCCGCAGCCCCGGGCTTCGCGCCCCCGGCCGCCCCGCCAGCGGGTTTCCCCGCCCCCGCCCCGGCCCCGGCCCCGGCCTTCGGAGCACCGCCGCACGCGCCCACCCCCGCGCCGGCCGGCCCGCCGCCGCTGCCGGCGCTGGGCAATCCCGCGCTGCACTCCGCGCCCACCATGGTGGCCCCGGTGGTACCCCCGCCAGGCCAGCCGCCCTTCGGTCAGGTCCCGCCGCCGCAGCCGCCACCCGGATTCGGCCAGGCCGGACCGTTCGGGCAGGTGCCGGCGCAGCCCGCGTTCGGCCAGGCCCCGCCGCACACCCCGACGCCGGCCGCGCCGGCCGGAGCGGGACTGGCGGCAGCGATCGAGAAGTACCGGGAGGCCCCGACCGGGCAGCGGTGGACACAGCAGAACGCCAAGCTGATCCGGGCAGACCTGTCCCAGGCCGGAGGCCAGCCCGTACTGGCCCGGCAGGGCAGCATGGTGCTGTACCAGGGGAAGGTGGAATTTGGCTACAAGGGCGCCGGGTTCGCCGGCCGGATCGTCGGTAATGCCACCGGCCAGGAGATGCAGCTGATGCGCTGCACCGGCCGCGGCCAGGTGTTCTTCGCCGAGGACGCCTCCTATCTCCACCCGATCGAGCTCCAGGGGGACGCGATCTGCGTCTCCGCCGAGAATGTGCTCGCTTTCGACGAGAGCCTCCAGCACGAAGTGCGCCGGATCGAGGGCCACGGCATTCCCGGCGGCGCACTGTTCACCATGCAGTTCCAGGGCACCGGCACAGTGATCGTCAAGACGCACGGCACGCCGGTGGTGCTGCCGGTGACCCCGACGACGTACGCGGACTGCAACGCGATCGTCGCGTGGTCGGCTGCCTCGCAGGTGATTCTCTCCAGTCAGGTACGGCTGCGCCGGAACGCGTACCCCGGTCACAGCGGGGAGACCGTCAACCTTCAGTTCCGGGGTGCGCCCGGCAATTTCATCATCGTCCAGCCCTACGAGGTGTGAGACCGCCAATGGACCAGACAATGATCACGGGCTTCGCGCCGACCCCGCCCGCCGCTCGTATGGAGACCCATGGCGGAAAGATGCTCAAGGTCGTCATGCAGAGCGGCCAGGACCTCTTCGCGCGCACCGGCTCCATGGTCGCGTACGAGGGCTTTGTGCAGTACGAGCCGAATCCGCCGGCCGTGCGGCAGATGGCTTCACAGTGGATCACCGGCGAGCGCGCCCCGCTGATGAAGTGCAGCGGCGACGGACTGCTCTACCTTGCGGACTACGGTGCCGATGTGGTGTGCGTCTACCTCAACAACGAGGCGCTGTCCGTCAACGGCAGCAACCTGCTCGCCTTCGACGCCCAGTTGCAGTGGGGCGTCGAGAGGGTCAAGGGACTGGCGAAATTCGCCGGCCAGGGCCTGTTCAATGTGGGGGTCTCGGGCACCGGCTGGGTAGCGCTGACCTCGCGCGGCACCCCGGTCGTCGTCGACTGCGGTCGTGGCGAGGACGACACATATGTCGACCCGGACGCGCTGGTCGCGTGGTCGACCGGGCTGAAGACGAAGTCGAAGCGCAGTTTCAAGGCGTCCTCGCTGATCGGCCGGGGCAGCGGCGAGGCGTTCCAGATCGGGTTCTCCGGTCAGGGATTCGTCGTCATACAGCCCAGCGAGGACAGCACAGACCGTCTCCGGATCCGGGGCTGAGGGGGAGCGAACACACCATGCAGAGCCCGCTTTTCGTGAACACCGAGGTTCAGTCCGACGACCTCTACGCCCTCCAGAACCCGTACCTGCTGCGGGTGAAGCTCGACGGCAACCGTGACTGCCTCGCCCGCAAGGGCGCCATGGTCGCTTACCAGGGCCTGATCGAATTCGACGGCGAGTACCAGTCCCCGGGGCAGCGCGGCGCCCGCTACCGCACCGGCGAGGGCCTGGACCTGATGCGCTGCTCCGGGCAGGGCACCGTCTATCTGGCCAATCTCGCCCAGCACATACATATCGTGGAAGTCGACCAGGACGGCCTGACCGTGGACAGCGCATATGTGCTGGCTCTCGATTCGGGGCTGCACTGGGAGGTCATCGCCGTGGACAGCCAGTTCGGCGTCTCCGGCACCGGCGCCTACAACCTCAACATCTCCGGGCGGGGCAAGGTCGCCCTGATGACCTCCGGCGCCCCGCTGCTGCTGCCGGTCACCCCGGAGAAGTACGTCTCCGCCGACGCGGACGCGGTTGTCGCCTGGTCGACCTCACTGCGCGTCCAGATGCAGGCGCAGACCAGCTCCTCGGGCGTTTTCCGGCGGCGCGGCAACACCGGAGAGGGCTGGGAGCTGCAATTCCTCGGCCAGGGGTACGCCCTGGTGCAGCCCAGCGAGCTGATGCCGCCGCAGAACGCGCAGCTCGGCCAGGGACTGGCCGCGCAGTACGGACTGGGCGGCCAGGGCGCTCATGGGCAGAACCAGGGGAACATCTTCACAAACGGGTAGCCGGGCCGCCCACCCCACGTCGGCCCGCACCGGGGCCCTGCTCAGATGCCGAGCACGACCCTGGTGCGGGCCAGCAGCCGCTGGACCGAGTCGTCGGCGACATCGCCAACTCTCTCGTATCCGTACCATTTGAGGTCCAGCGACTCCTCGCTGATCGCCTCCACCGCACCCGGCGGGGCCAGCACGGCGTACTGCACATCAAGGTGCCAGGCACAGGGTGTGTGGTGCCGGTCCAGCGCCACCGGTGCGCTGCTCAGCGAGGTCAGCCCGGCTATGCCGGACTCCTCGGTGGCCTCGCGGAACGCCGTTGCCGCCAGGGAGGCATCGTCCGGCTCGCAGTGACCGCCCATCTGGAGCCACATCTTCAGCTTCTTGTGGAGGGTGAGCAGCACCCGCCCCGACGAGGGGTCCACCACCAGTGCGCTCGCCGTGATGTGCCCGTCCCCGCAGGCCTTCCACATGCCGTCCGGGTGGGCGGCGAGATGATCGAGGTAGCCGAGCCGCAGCCGCTCCTGCTGCGCGTCGGGCGCGTCCCACTCCTTCAGAACGCGCACCGCGTCCGCGTGCAGCGTGCTCACTTCTGCTCGTCGTCCTCGCCCTCGGTCTCGTCCTGCTCCTGGTCCTTGTCCCGCTTGCCGGCGGCTTCCCCGAGCATCTTGTCGAGCTCGGAGAAGTCAACGGACTCCCGGTGCACAAAGCCGTCCGGATCATCGAGATCCCCGGCGGTGGGCAGCATGTCGGGGTGCCCCCACAGTCCGTCGCGGCCGTCCACCCCTCGAGCGTCGGTGAGGGACGCCCACAGCCGGGAGGCGTCCCGCAGCCGGCGCGGCCGCAGTTCCAGGCCGATCAGTGTCGCGAAGGTCTGCTCGGCGGGGCCGCCGGTCGCCCGGCGCCGCCGCAAGGTCTCGCGTAGCGCACCGGCGGACGGCAGGTGCGGGGCGGCGGCCGCGTGGACGACCGCGTCCACCCAGCCCTCGACCAGCGCCAGCGCCGTCTCCAAACGGGCCAGGGCCACCTTCTGCTCGGGGGTGTCCTCGGGCTGGAACATGCCCTGCTGCAAAGCGTCCTGCAACGCCTCGGGATTCGACGGGTCGAGCTGGCCGACGGCGTCCTCCAGCTTCGCCGTGTCGACCTTGATGCCGCGCGCATAGCCCTCCACGGCGCCGAACAGATGCGCCCGCAGCCATGGCACATGCGCGAAGAGCCGCTGGTGGGCGGCCTCACGCAGGGCGAGATACAGCCGTACCTCCTCCTGCGGCACGCCCAGGCCCTTGCCGAAGGCGGCGACATTCGCCGGGAGCAGCGCGGCCTTGCCCGCCGGGCCCAGCGGCAGGCCGACATCCGTCGAGCCGACGACCTCGCCCGCCAGCGTGCCCAGCGCCTGGCCGATCTGGGTGCCGAACATCGCGCCGCCCATGGAGCGCATCATCCCGAGCAGCGGGCCGGCCATGGCCTGCATCTCCTCGGGCAGTACGTCCCCCATAGCGGCGCCGACCCGCTCCGCGACCGGGTCCACCAGGTCCTTCCAGACAGGGAGGGTCGCCTCGACCCACTCCGCCCGGCTCCACGCCACGGCCGTCCCCGCGCCCGACGGCAGCGAAGTCGCCCCGTCCAGCCACAGGTCGGCCAGCCGCAGCGCTTCCTCCACCCAGGCGCGGTCGGCCGGGCCGATGCTGCTGTCCTTGGTGCCGTCCGGGGTGCCCTGGGCGACGGTCTGGCGGGCGATGTCCTTGGCCATGTCCCAGTTCACCGGGCCGCCCTCGTACGAGAGCATCTGGCCGAGCTGCTGGAAGGCCTGGCCCAGGTCGTTCGGATTCAGGGAGCCGAACATGGCGGCGAAGGGATTGTCGCCGCCGGCGCCCCCGCCGAAGCCGAAGGGGTTCATGGGGCCCTGCCCGCCGCCCTGGTGCTTGCCCGGGTCCCCGTCCTCGGGCTCCTCAGGAGGGACTCCGAATCCGAATGGGTGGTCGCTCACGGGATTCCTCGGCTCTGTGTGTTGTGGCCTGTACCTCCAGCCTAGACACCCGTCAGGCAGGATGGCTGCGTACTAAGTGCGCACCTCGCTACAGAAACAACCGTGGGAGACGTCCGGTGAGTTCCCCAGAACAGAACGTTCGCTCAGGGCGGAGCGGTGCCGCGGCCGGTCACGGCCCGGTCGTCGCGATCACCGGCGCGGCCTCCGGAGTCGGGCGGCTGCTAGCGCTGCGGCTGGCCGAGTCCGACCAGGTCAAGAAGGTCATCGCTATCGACGAGCGGCGCGGCGACGTGCCCGGCGCCATTTGGCGGGTCCTGGATGTGCGGGACCCGGTGATCGCCGAGCGGCTGCGCGGCGTCGATGTCGTCGTGCATCTCGGGCTCGATCTCGACCTCGAATCCGATCCCAAGGCACGCACCGCCTTCAATGTGCGCGGCACCCAGACCGTGCTCACCGCCGCCGCGGCCGCCGGGGTCCGGCGGGCCGTGCTCTGCACCTCGGCCATGGTCTATGGTGCCCAGCCCGACAATGACGTTCCGCTCGCCGAGGACACGCCGCTGCGAGCGACGGCGGAAGCGAGCTTTGTCGGCGACCTGCTGGAGATCGAGCGGCTCGGCAAACGCGCGCCGCGCGCTCATCCCGGGCTCAATGTCACGATTCTGCGTCCGACGGTACTCGTCGGCGGTACGGACACCTCGCTGACCCGGTACTTCGAGTCGCCACGCCTGTTGGTGGTGGCCGGCAGCCGGCCGTGCTGGCAGTTCTGCCATGTCGAGGACCTCGTATCGGCGCTCGAATACGCCGCCCTGGAGAAGGTCGACGGCGAGATGGCCGTCGGTTGCGACGGTTGGCTGGAGCAGGAGGAGATCGAGGAGCTGAGCGGAATCCGCCGCATGGAGCTGCCTCCCGCCATCGCGCTGGGCGCCGCCTCCCGGCTGCACCGGCTCGGGCTGACCCCCTCCCCGGCCGGGGATCTCGCCTACACGATGCACCCCTGGGTGGTGAGCGGCAGCCGGTTGCACGAGGCGGGCTGGCGCCCCCACTGGACCAACGAGGAGGTTCTCGCGGAGCTCATCGAGGAGGTCGCCGGGCGTAACTCCGTCGTCGGCCGTCGGCTGGGCCGCAAGGACGCCACCACCCTCGGTGCCGCCGGTGCGACCGTCGCCCTTGTCGGCACCGCCGCCCTCGTGCGCCGCGCCCGCAAACGGCGCGGCATCTAGGGCCGGACAGGCCCCGGGACGAGCCGCCCGTCCGCCGGGGCTTCCGGCCTCGGCGGACGGGTGGGAATACACCCCCGCATGCGGCAGCATGGCGGCATGGAACAAATCAGGCTGCTCGCGATTCGCGAGGCCCCGCTCTCGGTGGACGAGGTGTTCGGGGCTGTCGGCCACGATGAGGCCGGCGGCACGGCGCTGTTCGTGGGGACGGTGCGGGATCATGACGGCGGCTCCGGGGCCGAGGTGACGGGGCTCGGCTATTCGGCGCATCCGACGGCGGAAGCGGAGATGCGGCGGATCGCGGAGAAGGTGGCGGCGGACTACCCGGTGAGGGCGCTGGCCGCGGTGCACCGGGTGGGCGATCTCAGGGTGGGGGACCTTGCGGTGGTCGTGGCGGTGTCGTGTCCGCACCGGGGGGAGGCGTTCGCGGCGTGCAAGCGGCTGATCGACGACCTCAAGCGGGAGGTGCCGATCTGGAAGCACCAGTCGTTCGCCGACGGTACCGAGGAATGGGTGGGCGCCGCCGGGCAGTAATGGCGCTGGGGTTGCGTAACTTTCGACCCGGCCCGAACGTTGGAATACCGGGCGGTTAATCTGCTCATAGTTCCTTCATTGATATGCGCGGGGTCTGGAGGCCGAATGGCTGCGCTCGCCTGGTTGCTCATCCCTCTGGTCGCCGCGGTGGCCGCCGCCCTGTGGGGCGGCTGGGCCTCCCGTAGGCGCTCGACCGGTGATGTGGCGTCGCTGGCGGACTATGAGCGTTTCCGTGACGCCATGCAGAAGTAAGTCCGGCTCGGGTTCGCGCTGACGGAGCAGCCCCGCGGGGCGTCTGTCGGACCCGTCCCGTACTGTCGTTCCATGCCACGCCGCACCGCGACGCTGCTCGCCTCGACCTTGACGCTGATAACGCTGCTGTGCGTCGCACTGCTGATGCCGGTGCCGTATTCGGAGATGTCGCCCGGACCGACCGTGAACACCCTGGGGGAGCACAGCGGTGAGCCGGTGCTCCAGATCTCCGGACGGAAGACGTATCCCACGAGCGGTCACCTCAATATGACCACTGTCCGGGTGACGAGCGCCGACTTCACCATGAATCTGGTGGAGGCGGTCTCCGGATGGCTCTCGTCGGACGAGAAGGTCGTCAAGCACGACATCCTCTACCCGAAGGGCCAGACCGCCCAGCAGGCGGACCAGCAGAATGCCGAGGAGTTCACCCAGTCCCAGGACAGCGCCAAGGTCGCGGCACTGAAGGAGCTGGGCATATCGGTCGGCGGCCGGGTGATCGTCTCCGCGGTCGTCAAGGGCGCGCCGGCCGAGGGCGTGCTGCACGCCGGCGACGTGATCAAGGCGGTGGACGGCACGACGGTGAAGGCGGCGGCCGATGTCGCGAAGCTGGTCACCAAGCACCAGCCGGGTGAGAAGGTGGTCTTCACGATCGTCCCGGTGAAGAACGCCGGCAAGAAGGGCGCGGCGACCGAGGATCTCTCGATCACCACCAAGAAGTCCAACGACAGCGGGAAGTCGCGGGCGGTTGTCGGCATCCAGGCCGGGGTGGAGCACACCTACCCGTTCAAGATCGATATCAAGCTGGCGGATGTGGGCGGCCCGAGTGCCGGTCTGATGTTCGCGCTCGGCATTGTCGACAAGCTCACCCCGACCGATCTCACCGGCGGCAAGTTTGTCGCGGGCACCGGCACGATCGACGACAACGGCACGGTCGGCCCGATCGGCGGCATAGACATGAAGACCATCGGCGCGCGCAGCAAGGGCGCCCAGTACTTCCTGACGCCTTCTGACAACTGCGCGGAGGCCGCCAAGGACACGCCGAGCGGGCTGACGCTCGTCAAGGTGAAGACCATCGGCGACGCGATGGATGCCCTGAAGGACATCCGGACCGGGAACACGGCGGCCCTGCCGAGCTGCTCGGCGAGCTAGGCCGTGTCCGGCCGGTCATGGGCGGTCAGGGCGTCGTCCGGTGCGGTACATCGCAAGGCGCCGGAAAGCACGCACAGCGGCTCTGTTCGGGCCCGGACGCGCCAGCGGCAAAAGGGCCGTTCATGATCGGCCGCACACGGCCCAGAGCTGCCTGGGCCCCTCCCGGGCAGCGTCGGCCGGAGGCCCAAGCAGCTCCGCCACGAGGGCCTTCGGCGCACGCGCCGGGCGGACAGGCCCTACGCCTCGAAGGTGGCTGCCAGGGCGTCCGCCAGGCCGGGCACGAGTCCGGCGCCGGTGAGCACCTCGGCCGCGGAGTCCTTCTCGCGGAGCCGTACGGCGGACTCACGGGCCCCGTTCCTGAGCACTGCCACGGTCATGCGTACCTCTTGGCGCTCGGGGTGGGAGGCGACCCACTTGGCGAGGGCGGCCTCGTCGAGGCCCTCGGGGATGGCTTCCTCTGCGGTCGGCGGGAGCATCAGCCGCTCAACGGTCATGGCGCACCCGGCGATGACATCCGGCCAGGCGATGGTGGCGAGGAATTCGTCGAGCGGGGCCCCGGCGGGCAGTTCGTCCTGCTCGATGGGGGTCAATGCCCCGGCGGTCTCCTCGCCGAGGCCCAGCTGGTCGGCGAGCCCGGGCTCTTCGGTGCGCAGTTGCGCGGTGTCGACGAGTGCGAAGAGCCTGGCGGGCTGGTCCCAGCCGAGACCTGACGTGTACTCGTCGATTTCTAGTACGGCCCGGGTAAGCGGGCTTGAGGCAAGTGGCGCACCATCGGACGCAATGTTGGACATGGTCAATATCCTGCCTGTTCGGACCCGGAAAACGGGAACTGAGTAAAGCCTGAGTAAGTTGCATCAGTGGGTGCCGGCCGGGTGCCCGCACGAAACTCATACTTCGAGGTGCGAACCTTGGCATTCCAGATGCCGGACCGCGGCGGAGGTCCGCCGGGGCCGCGGATCAGAGTAGGCCGTACGTCGCGGCGTACCCGGACGTTGCTCATGACAGTGGGGGTGCTGGCCGTGCTGGCCATGGCCTTTGTCATGTTCGCGGGGGTCTGGACGGACTGGCTGTGGTACCGATCGGTCCACTATTCCTCGGTCTTCACCACCACCCTGTGGACGAAGGTCGGGCTCTTCTTCGTCTTCGGCCTGCTGATGGCCACGGCAGTCGGCGTCAATATCTACCTGGCGCACCGGCTGCGGCCTCCGCTGAGCGCGATGTCGCTGGAGCAGCAGAGCCTTGACCGCTACCGGATGGGCATCGCTCCGTACAAGAAGTGGGCGGTGCTCGCCGTCTGCTGCCTGGTGGGGCTGATCGCGGGCGGTTCGGCGGCCGCGCAGTGGAAAACGTGGCTGACGTGGACCAACGCCACGCAGTTCGGCACCAAGGATCCGCAGTTCCACCTGGACGTCGCGTTCTACGCGTTCGACCTGCCGTGGTACCGCTTTCTGCTGAGCTTCGGTTTCGCGGCCGTGGTGCTCGCCCTGCTGGCCTCGGTCCTGGTGCACTACCTCTACGGGGGCCTGCGGATCACTTCGCCGGGCGCCAAGGCGACTGCGGCGGCGACCGGCCATCTTTCGGTGCTGCTCGGACTTTTCGTCTCGCTCAAGGCTGTGGCGTACTGGCTGGACCGATACGGGCTCGCGGTGAAGTCCAGCAACCTCAAGTCCAATGAGTGGACCGGGCTGCGGTATGTGGACGCGAACGCGTATCTCCCGTCCAAGACGATCCTGTTCGCCATCGCCGTCATCTGTGCGCTGCTCTTCTTCGCCACGCTGTGGCGGCGCACCTGGTCGCTGCCGCTCATCGGCTTCGGCCTGATGGTGCTGTCGGCGATTCTCATCGGCGGCCTGTACCCGGCGATTGTGCAGAAGTTCCAGGTGCAGCCGAACGAGGCGGCCAAGGAGCAGCCGTACATCCAGAAGAACATAGACGCGACACGCGCGGCTTACGGCATCGACGGCACCAAGGTGACGGATTACTCGGGCACGAGCACGAAGTCCAAGCAGCAGCTGCGCTCCGACGCCGACACCGAGGCGGCCATCCGGCTGCTCGACCCGAATGTCGTGTCGCCGACCTTCCAGCAGTTGCAGCAGGTGCGTGGCTACTACGCGTTCCCGTCCACCCTGGATGTCGACCGCTACACGGTGAACGGCACGGAGCAGGACACCGTGGTGGGGCTGCGTGAGCTGAATCTGGCCGGCATTCCGCAGAACAACTGGATAAATGACCACTTCAAGTACACCCATGGCTACGGCATGGTCGCGGCCAAGGGCACCACGACGACCTCCAGCGGGGCGCCGTCCTTCATCGAGTCCGACCTGCCGACCAAGGGCGCCCTGGGAACGTACGAGCAGCGGATCTACTACGGCGAGCAGACCACGCAGTACTCGATCGTCGGCGACCCGGTCACCAAGGAGATCGACTACTCCGACGACAGCGGTGAGAAGAGCTTCACGTACACCGGCAAGAGCGGGGTCTCGCTGAAGAACCCGATCACCAGGGCGGCCTACGCGGCGGCCTTCGGGGAGCCGCAGATCCTGTATTCGGGGGCCATCGGCAGCGACTCCAGGATCCTCTACAACCGCACCCCCAAGGAGCGGGTCGAGGCGGTCGCGCCATGGCTGACCATCGACGGGGACATCTATCCGGCGGTGGTGAACGGCCGTATCCAGTGGATCGTGGATGCCTACACGACCAGCAACGGCTATCCGTACTCGTCGCGTACGACGCTCGGTGACACGACGGCCGACTCGCTGACCAACGGCCAGCGGGCGGTCCTCGCCCAGCAGAACAAGGTCAACTACATCCGCAACTCGGTCAAGGCGACCGTGGACGCGTACACCGGCAAGGTGACCCTCTACCAGTGGGACACCAAGGACCCGGTGCTGAAGACGTGGATGAAGGCGTTCCCGAACACGGTCAAGAAGAAGAGCGAGATCAGCAAGGCGCTGATGGACCACTTCCGGTATCCGCAGGACCTCTTCAAGGTGCAGCGCCAGCTGCTGACGAAGTACCACGTCACCAAGGCGTCGACCTTCTACAGCGGCAGCGAGGTGTGGCAGGTCCCGGACGACCCGGCGGCGAAGACCGGCAAGTCCGTGCCGCCGTACTACCTGAGCCTGAAGATGCCTGACCAGAATGCGCAGGCCTTCTCCCTGACCACCACGTTCACACCCAGGGGCCGGGACAATCTCGGCGCCTTCATGGCGGTGGACGCGGACGCCACGAGTTCCGACTACGGCACGATCAGATTGCTGAGACTGCCATCGAACACACCGGTGTCCGGGCCACAGCAGGTCCAGAGCCAGTTCAACTCCGATGAGACGGTCGCCGAGAAGATCAGGCTGCTCAAGGGAGGCGACTCGACGGTCGAGTACGGCAATCTGCTGACGGTTCCGCTGGACGGGGGCCTGCTCTATGTGGAGCCCGTCTACGTACGCGGCGCCGGCACCAACTACCCGCTGCTGAAAAAGGTGCTGGTGAGCTACGGCGGCCAGACCGAGTTCGAGAACACGCTGGACGCCGCGCTCAACAAGGTCTTCGGCGTCGCCGGCGGCACCACCCCTCCACCGCCTACGGGGACGACCGCACCACCGGCCAACTCGACGGTGACTCAGGCGCTGGCGGATGCGCAGAAGGCCTATGACGCGGGGCAGAAGGCGCTGAAGGCCGGTGACTGGACGGCCTACGGGCAGGCGCAGAGGGATCTGGCAGCCGCGCTGAAGCAGGCGCAGGCGGCCGCGAAGAAGGGCTGACCGGGCACACCCCGCGCCGTGGTACGGTTACGACACAACGGCGCGGGGTGGAGCAGCTCGGTAGCTCGCTGGGCTCATAACCCAGAGGTCGCAGGTTCAAATCCTGTCCCCGCTACTGTATGAAGGGTCCGGAGTCAATTGACTCCGGGCCCTTTCACTTGTGGTCGTGGTTGTAGGTTCACACCGGGGTTCACTAGTAGGGGGGATATGTCGCTCCTACAGGTTTGGTCTGGCATGATGCCGGGGAAGTCGACAAAGCGCTGAAGTGACTCAACGGGCCGCGGCATACCAGGTGTACTGCGGGTACGGATGGTGCGACGATGAACCTTATGGGGGATGGTGCAAGGCTGCTGAATACTCGTCAGATCCCTGAACGCGGGCCGACGGGCGGTACGCCCGTGTCCGCGCTCGTACCCGTATCCGGACCCGTGCCAGGACGCGTCCCCGCCGTCGGAGACCTGCTGCCGGCCCCGCGTCCCTCCGACGACGACCGCATCGTACTGGCGGAGGACGGGCTCCCGGACGAGGAGAGCCTGGAAGCCCGCGAGGAGGCCGAACTCGAGGCACGGCACCGCCGGGCCGCCGACAACGGCGACGCCGCCGCCATGAGCATCCTGGGCACCATGCTGCTGCGCCGCGGTGACCTCGAGGGCGCCGAGCCGTATCTGCGCGCCGCCAGCGCCGCCGGCGACCGCGCCGCCGCCAACAACCTCGGCCTGCTGCTGCACCAGCGCGGCTACGGCGACGAGGCCGCGGACTGGTGGCGGATCGCCGCCGTCGCCGGCTCCGCCTCCGCCGCGCACGCGCTCGGACGGCACTTCCGCGAGCGCGGCGACGAGCCCGGCGCGGAGTACTGGCTGCGCCAGGCCGCGGAGTCCGGGCACACCCTGGGCGCCTACGCGCTGGCCGACCTGCTCGACCACCGGCGCGACGTCGGCGCCGAGCGCTGGTTCCGGGCCGCCGCCGAACACGGCCACCGCGAGGCCGCGTACCGGCTCGCCCGGATCTGCGCCGGGCGCGCCGAGGACCGTGAGGCCGAGCAGTGGTACCGGCAGGCCGCCGCGCGCCGCCACCGGCGGGCCGCGCTGCGCCTCGGCACGCTCCTGGAGGAGCGCGGCGAGACCCAGGAGGCCACCCGCTGGTATCTCACCGCCGCCCGCGACGGCGAGCCCCGCGCCGCCTGCGCGCTCGGCTTCCTGCTGCGCGACGCCGGCGACATCGACTCCGCGGCCACCTGGTGGCGCCGCGCCGCCAACGCCGGTGACGGCAACGCCGCCAACGCGCTCGGCGCGCTGCACGCCCAGGAGGGCGAGACCCAGACCGCCGAGCGCTGGTACCGCGCCGCCCTCGACGCCGGCGACATCAACGGCGCCTTCAACCTGGGCCTGCTCTGCGCCGGCCAGGGCCGCACCGCCCAGGCCGAGCAGTGGTACCGCCGCGCCGCCTACGCCGGGCACCGCGAGGCCGCCAACGCCCTCGCCGTACTGCTGCTCCAGCACGGCGACGACGCCGGCGCCGAGCCGTGGTTCTCCAAGGCAGCCGAGGCCGGCAGCATCGACGCCGCCTTCAACCTCGGCATCCTGCACGCCGGGCGGGGCGAGGACGCCGCCGCCCGCAAGTGGTACGAGCGCGCCGCCGCCGCCGGGCACATCGAAGCTGCCCTCCAGGTCGCCATCGTCCTCCAGCGCGAGGGCGACTCGCACAGCGCCGAGCGCCACCTGCGGTGCGCGGCGGGCGGCGGCAGCCCCGAGGCCGCCTTCCGGCTCGGCGCGCTCCTGGAACGCCAGGACGGCGAGGGGCCCGGCGAAGAGGCCGAGGAGTGGTACGCCCGCGCCGCCGGCCAGGACCACCGCCGGGCCCAGGTCCGGCTCGGCATGTGCCACGCCAAACGCGGTGACGTCGTGGACGCCGCCCACTGGTACCGCCGCGCCGCCGAGGCCGGCAGCCGTAACGGTGCCTTCAACCTCGGGCTGCTGCTGGCCCGCGAGGGCGCCGAGCCCGAGGCCGCCCTGTGGTGGACCCGCGCCGCCAACGCGAGCCACGGCCGCGCCGCCCTGCGGCTGGCCTTGCTCGCCGCCCGCCACAGCGATCTCGCCGAGGCCCAGTCCTGGTGCGCCCGCGCCATCGAATGCGGCCCCGCCGAGGTCGCGGAGCGCGCCGCGCGGCTCGCCGACGCCCTCCGCCAGGAGCTCACTGCCTGACAGCGTCGCGGCGATCGGGGCGGGAGCTGTCGCCCTGAGCGGCGCTCCCCGGCCGCGCTAAGGATTTGCGCTGCTCAGCGCGGCCGGGCTACAGTAAAGACACAACGGCGCGGGGTGGAGCAGCTCGGTAGCTCGCTGGGCTCATAACCCAGAGGTCGCAGGTTCAAATCCTGTCCCCGCTACTGCGAAGAAGGCCCGGAAGCAATCGCTTCCGGGCCTTCTTGTCGTGCCCGGCAGAGCCTTGGCAGCCCGCGCCCTTAAGGGTTGGGTACAGCGCGGGAATGGTTCGGGCAAAGCTCCGCGCACGCGCTTGGGTACACGGTGTTACCGCGCGATCCTGTAACAACGCAGGGGGCTGCGGGAGGAGGCGGTGTTGCTGCGCAGACGGCGTAGGCGGCCGGTCGAGGTGGTGGATGCGGCGCGCTGGCGCGGGCTGTGCGGGGATGCGCTGTTGGGCGGGGCCCCGGGCGTGGAAAGACTTCTCGCGGAGCTGCGGGCGGCGGCACAGCGGAACGCGGCGTACGACCGAGAGGCGGCGCTGGACGCGCTGCTGGACGCGCCGCCGGAGCTGTGGCTCCAGCTGGACCGGTTCGCGCGGCGCACCGAGCAGCAACGCCTGGAGCTTCACGGCGGGGATCTGCTGGGGCTGCTGCTGGCCTCCCTGGACCGGGACGGCCGGCTTCGGCAGGCCGCGGTGGAACGGCTGGCCGGTACCGGCGGCCCGCTGGCGGTGAGCGCGCTGGCCCTGCGGACCGCGGACTGGGTGACGCCCGTACGCGAGCGGGCGGTGGCGGCCCTGACCAGGCGGACAGCGCCGGACGAGGCTGCCGCGGCGGTACGGCTGCTGATCAGATTGCGGGACCGGCACCGGTCAGGCGGCCTGATCGAGGCCTACGGACGGGTGCTGGCGGAGCCGGAACGGCGGCGTGCGGTGCGGGCCCTGGCGGCGGACGAGGATCCGCCGACCCGGCGGTTCGGGGTCGGGCTGGCGCTGGAGCTCGGCGAATACGTACGGGGTGATCTGCTGCGTACGGCGTTGCGCGACCCCGATCAGGCCTGCCGACGGCTGTGTGCCCAGCGGCTGCTGGAGCTCGACCCCGAACAGGCGGGGCGGCTTCTCGGCTCCCGCTCCGCCGTGGTGCGGGAGCTGGCGGTGGCGGCACTCCCGGACGACGTACCGGCGGCCCGCCTGGTGGGGCCGCTGGCCGACCGGGCGCGGATCGTGCGGGCGCAGGCCCGGTGGCGGCTCTACAGCCGCGGGGAGCCGCCCGTGGACGTGTACCGCAAGCAGCTGGCCAAATGCGGCCCCTCCACCCCGGCCCGGCTGGCCGCCGGACTGGCCACCGGCCTCGGTGAATGCGGCGAGGCCTCCGATGTCGCCCTGCTGCGCCGGCTGACCGCCCCCGTGCCTCCGGTCGCCTGGCCGCCTCTCGTACGGCGTTCCGCCGTGCACGCGATCGGCCGGCTCGTCAGGCCCGCCGACCGGGTGACCGTACTGGCGCCCCTGGCCCTCGATCCCGACCCGGGCGTCGCCCGAGAGGTCTTCGAGGCGCTCCTGCCCGTCGCCGGCTCCGTACCCCTGGAGACCATCTGGCTCGGCCGCGCCCACAGCGAGTCATCCGTCCGCCGCGCCGCCGACCGGCTGCTCCGAGCGGCCAAGTCGGCCGGCCATGAACGGCCGGACACGGCTTAGCGCGGACGCCCGAGCGCGCGAACGCGCTCGGGCGTCCGCGCCGGCGGAACGTCCTAGGCGCAGTCCGGGCAGAGGCCGCGGTAGGTGACCTCGACCTCGGCGACGACGAAGCCGAAGCGCTCATCGGCCGGGAGATTGGAGAGGGGGTTCCCGGAGAGCCGGACGTCGCGGATGGTGCCGCAGTTGGAGCAGACGAGGTGCTGGTGGGGATGGTGGGCGTTGGGGTCGTACCGCTTGGCACGGCCGTCGGTGGCGACTTCCAGGACCTCGCCGAGTGAGACGAGCTCGCCGAGGGTGTTGTAGACGGTGGCCCGGGAGATCTCGGGCAGCCGCTGGGTGGCGCGGGCATGCACCTCGTCGGCGGTGAGGTGGACGTGGTCGCCGTCGAGGACCTCGGCCACGACACGTCGCTGGGAGGTCATCCGCCAGCCACGTCCGCGCAGTCGTTCCAGCAGGTCACTCATTTGGGTTCACCTATTCGGGGTCGGTGGGATACCGGCAGTTTACCAGTGGTCGTCCGGGTTCTGAACTGGTACGGATTTGGCTGGCTTCTTGACTTAGACTCTGTCTATCGTAGGATCGGTTCCGGCAACAGCCAAGGGACAGGTCGATTCCAGGGAGTAAAAGTGACGGTTCAGGAGAGCGGCCCGCTGACCACTGAGGCAGGCGCCCCGGTCGCGGACAACCAGAACAGCGAGACCGCGGGCATCGGTGGTCCGGTCCTTCTTCAGGACCAGAGCCTCCTGGAGAAGCTCGCGCACTTCAACCGGGAGCGCATCCCGGAGCGCATCGTGCACGCCCGCGGCGCCGGTGCCTACGGCACCTTCACGCTGACCCGCGACGTCAGCGAGTGGACCCGGGCGAAGTTCCTGTCCGAGGTCGGCAAGCAGACCGAGACCTTCCTGCGGTTCTCCACCGTCGCGGGCAACCTCGGCTCGGCGGACGCGGTGCGTGACCCGCGCGGCTTCGCGCTGAAGTTCTACACCGAAGAGGGCAACTACGACCTCGTCGGCAACAACACCCCGGTGTTCTTCATCAAGGACGCCATCAAGTTCCCCGACTTCATCCACACCCAGAAGCGCGACCCGTACACCGGCTCCCAGGAGGCGGACAACGTCTGGGACTTCTGGGGTCTGTCTCCCGAGTCGACGCACCAGGTGACCTGGCTCTTCGGTGACCGCGGCATCCCCGCCTCGCTTCGCCACATGAACGGCTACGGCTCGCACACCTACCAGTGGAACAACGCCGACGGCGAGGTCTTCTGGGTCAAGTACCACTTCAAGACCGACCAGGGCATCAAGAACCTGACCACCGAAGAGGCGCTCCAGGTCTCCGGTATGGACCCCGACAGCCACCAGCGCGACCTGCGCGAGGCCATCGAGCGCGGCGAGTTCCCGTCCTGGACCGTGCAGGTGCAGATCATGCCGGCGGCCGACGCGGCGACCTACCGCTTCAACCCGTTCGACCTCACCAAGGTGTGGCCGCACGCGGACTACCCGCCGATCGAGATCGGCAAGCTCGAACTCAACCGCAACCCGCAGAACATCTTCGCCGAGGTCGAGCAGTCGATCTTCTCTCCGGCCCACTTCGTGCCCGGCATCGGACCGTCCCCGGACAAGATGCTGCAGGGCCGCCTGTTCGCCTACGGCGACGCCCACCGCTACCGCGTCGGCATCAACGCCGACCACCTGCCGGTGAACCGCCCGCACGCCACCGAGGCGCGTACCAACAGCCGTGACGGCTACGCCTACGACGGACGGCACGGCGGCGCCAAGAACTACGAGCCGAACAGCTTCGGCGGCCCGGCCGAGACCGGCCGCCCGCTGTGGCAGCCGACCCCGGTCGCAGGTGGCACCGGCAACCACGTCGCCCCCGTGCACGCGGAGGACAACGACTTCGTGCAGGCGGGCAACCTCTACCGCCTCCTTTCCGACGAGGAGAAGGAGCGCCTGGTCGCCAACCTCGCGGGCTTCATCGCCAAGGTGTCGCGCGACGACATCGCCGACCGCGCGGTGAACAACTTCCGCCAGGCGGACGCCGACTTCGGCAAGCGGCTGGACAGCGCGGTTCAGGCCCTCCGCAGCTGACCGGTCCGTTTGTCGCAGTACCCGGCGGGGTCAGGTTCGTCCACGAGCCAGCCTGACCCCGCCGTTCCACGTCGCAGCACCCGGCGGGGTCAGGTTCGTCCATGAACGAGCCTGACCCCGCCGTTCCACGTCCTATGCCGGCACCGCCGCGCGCTGCGCCACCCAGCACCGCACGATGTCGCGGACCGAGACCATGCCGACCGGATTGTGGCCGTCGAGCACCACAAGGTGCCGGAACCCGCCGTGGAGCATCGCCGCAGCTGCCTCCTCCAGGGTCCACTGCGGGGCGGCGAAGACCACGTCGGTGGTGGTGTGCGCCTGGGCGGTCTCGCGATCGGTGTCCATGCCGGCGCCCACCGCGTCCAGGACGTCGCGCTCAGTGAGGATGCCGAGGCCGCAGGTGTCGGGGTCCAGGACTATCGCCGCGCCGACGCGGCGGGCGGACATCAGCTGGGCGGCTTGTTGGAGGGTATGGGTCGGGCCGATGGTGAGGACCACCGTGCTCATGGCATCGCGGACCAGCATGGGATTACCCCTCGGGCTTCGAGAATGCTTTCACAAATTCACAAGCTCAGGCATTCTCATGTTCACATGCGCCCGCGGCGCCAGCAAGGGAGCGGGCGCTACTCATTTTCGCCCACTTAAGCGCATGTAAGCCCATATGAACCCAGTTACCCACAGTTACCCACAGTAACCCGGGTCTCACGGTCTCTAGTCGCGCCCCAGATACCCCAGCAGGTCCTCGTGCAGCAGGCCGTTGCTCGCTGCCGCGTTCCCTCCGAACGGACCCGGCCGCCCGTCCAGGCTGGTGAACACCCCGCCCGCCTCCTGAACGACCACCGAAGGCGCCGCCATGTCCCACAGGCTCAGCTCCGGTTCCGCACAGATGTCCACCGACCCCTCGGCGACCATCATGTACGGCCAGAAGTCGCCGTAGCCGCGAGTCCGCCAGCACGCGCGGGTCAGGTCCAGGAAGTCTGGCAGCTGCCCGTGCTCCTCCCAGCCGCTCAGCGACGAGTACCCGAACGACGCGTCCTCCAGCCGCTCCACTTGCGACACCCGCAGCCGTGTCGCCGCCGCCAGGCTGCGCCCCGTGTACGCACCCGTGCCCTGCGCCGCCCACCAGCGGCGCCCCAGCGCGGGAGCGGAGACGACGCCGACCACGCCCTCGTCGCCGTGCTCGCCGCGTACCACGAGTGAGATCAGCGTCGCCCACACCGGCACGCCGCGTACGTAGTTCTTCGTACCGTCGATCGGGTCGATGATCCACCGGCGAGGTCCGGTGCCTTGGCTGCCGTACTCCTCACCCAGCACCGCGTCGCGTGGGCGGGCGCGCTGGAGCTGGCTGCGGATCAGCTCCTCGGCTTGCTTGTCCGCCTCGCTGACCGGGGTCATGTCGGGCTTGGTCTCGACCTTGAGGTCGAGAGCCTTGAAGCGTTCCATGGTCGCGGCATCGGCAGCGTCGGCCAGGATGTGCGCAAGGCGCAGGTCGTCGTTGAACGGCATGAAGCGAACAGTACTGATCGCAAGCCGTCCTGGTCACGTACAGAACGCCCGGAGCCTTGACATATGACGACAGCACGTCAATTCTTTCCGCACGGCCTCGCCACGGGGTCTTGGAGGCAAGGATGCCTACAGTGCGAGAAGCCTTACTGGACGCGGCCCTGTCCGCGCTCGACGCCCAGCCCTGGGTGGCTGTCCGGATGGTGGATGTGGCGGTGGCCGCGGGGGTCTCCCGGCAGACCCTCTACAACGAGTTCGGCAGCAAGGAAGGCCTCGCCCGGGCTCTGGCCCGCCGTGAGACCGACGATTTTCTCGCCGGGGTCGAGCGCGCCCTCGCCGCCGCCGAACACCGCGGCGACGACGCCGGCGACTCCTTCGCCGCCGCCACCGCCTGGACCCTCCACACCGCCCGCCACAACGCCCTCGTCCGCGCCGCCCTCACCGGCTGCCGCAGTGACCGCCTCCCCGACCTCGCCCCCGACCCCGCCCCGCGCGCCTACTACCGCCCCCGCATCGAGGAGTCCGCCCCCTCCCCCCGCGCGCTCGTCGCCGAATTCCGTACGCGCGCCGCCGGTGCCTTCGAACACACCCACCCCAAGCTCGACCCCGCGGACGTCGGCCGGGCCTGCGAGGCCGCGGTGCGGCTGACGCTCTCCTACGTCATAGCCCCCGCGGCCTCCGACAACGACGCGTGCCAGCAGGTCGCCCGCCTGGTGCGGGGACTGCTGGCACACGGTTTCTGACCGGGCCCACCGGGGGCGTCAGCCGAAGGCGACCTTTCCGCCTGGAGGGTCAGACGGTGAAGAGTTTGAGCTTGACGCCGATGGAGTCGGCGAGGTGGGTGAGGTCGTCGGGGTCGCTGGTGACCACCGAGGCCTGATATTGGACGGCGGTGACAACGACGATCGCGTCCACTACGTCGGCCGTCCCCGAGGCTCCGCAGGCGATGCCGGCGGCGCGGCCGACACGTTGGTCGTCGGGGAGGATGTCGCAGCCCTTGAGGACACGGGAGATCTGGTGCTGTGGGCCGCCACGCCAGGCCTGGGCGAGGATCACGACGGGCACGATCGGGCGGATGCGGGCGGCCGTCAGGTCATCGTGCAGGGCAAGAAAGTCAGGGTGGCGTCGCTCGGCGGCCAGGAGCGCGCCGGTGTCGTAGATGATTGTGCGCACTATCCGGCTGCCCGCCAGGGCTCCTCGTCCAGCAGTCCGGCCTCTATCAGGAACTGGCGGGCGCGTTGCCGGGATTCCTCGGGCAGCGGGCCGTGCTCGCTCTCGTACTCGGCCACCAGCTCACGGGCAGCCGCGCGGCCCGCTGCGTGCAGAGCAGCGGCGCGGGCCTTCTCGACGGCAGCCTCGGCCAGCCAGGCCGAGAGGCGCGCATCGTGAGCCGTGGGCTCCCGCTGCGAGCCGTGCGTGACTATCGGACGGGGACTATCGTTGAAACGGTGGGCTGTCTAGACAGGACAGAGGTGTGGGCGATGCGCTGGCAGGTCCAGGAAGCGAAGCAGAAGTTCAGTGAGGTGCTCAGGCACGCCACGGCGGATGGGCCGCAGTTCGTCACCCGGCATGGGGAGGAGGTGGCTGTGGTGATCGATATAAGGGAGTACCGGCGTCTGCGGGGTGAGGAGACGGATTTTCGGGAGTTCCTGCTGGCCGAACCGGGCTGGGACGAGGATTTCGCGGAAGAGCTGGACGAAATCGTCCGTACCCGCGATCTGCCCCGCGACGTGAATTTTGGGGAAGACTGATGGGGCCGGTGGGGTACCTGCTGGATACGAACGTTCTGTCCGAGGTCCGGAAGCGCAACGCCGACCACCGAGTCCTGGCATGGATGCGCAGTACCCGGCCGGGAGAGGTGTTCACGAGCGCGCTGGTGATTGGTGAGATCCGCCGTGGCGCTGAGAACGTGCGGCGGCGTGATCCTGCCATGGCCGAGCGCCTCGACATGTGGTTGGCGAGAGTTCGCCGGGACTTCGGCGACAAGGTCCTGCCTGTCACCGCAGAGGTGGCCGAGGCATGGGGGCGCCAGGATTCGCCTGACCGGCTGCCTGCGGTGGACGGTCTGCTCGCGGCCACTGCAAAGGTGCACGACCTTGTGCTTGTCACCAGGAACATCAAGGACGTCGAGCGAGCGGACGTGAGGCTGGTCAATCCGTTCGAGTTCGGGGTCTGACGCCATCGGCTGGTTGCGTCGTAACAAGATCCCGCCGGTCCCCGCTGGAGGAAGCGGCCCTTCGGGGTGGTCAGACCCTGAAGAGTTTGAGCTTGACGCCGATGGAGTCGGCGAGGTGGGTCAGATCGTCGGTCGCTGGTCACCACCGGTAGCGCACGGTGGGAGCGCATTCCTACCGTTTTCACTTTGAGGGGAGTGTGGCACTTGCGCGGAGCAGCACCAGACGCCGCGTGATCGGTGAGGAGCCGCTCGGGTTGGGCGGCAAGACATCTGGTTCGAGTTGGCGGTGGGGGAGGGGCCTCCGCCCGCCGTAGCCGTTGTCCGATAGCCCGCACGCCGTCCTGCCCGGAGTGCGCGCAATGCGCGACTGAGACTGATGGCGGGTGGCTGCGCGGCGCGCCAAGCATGGATACGCTGGGTGATGATGCCCAGCGGTGAGGGAGGAGGCTGCAATGACAGTCGTCGATGAACGAGCGCACCGGATACTGGATCACATGGAGGTACCCGAGGGCTACAACGTCGAATTGATCAACGGGGAGATCATCTTGTCGCCGTCGGGCAAGCCGCTGCACTGGGAAATTCAACTTGAACTGATCCAGCAGTTCGGCATCCATCGCGAGTGGCGGATCGGAGCCGAGCAGACGGTGATCCACCCGAATTTCGCCGATGAGCCGCGTCCGGACTTCTTCGCGATGCCGGCATCTGTTCCCGTCGAGCCGGACGGGGTCTTCCCGGCCGACCGAATCGAATTCATCGTCGAGGTGCTGTCGAGGAACAACAGGGGCACGGACCTCGTGGACAAGGTTGAGGTGTACGCCCGCTTCGGGATCGGTCTGTATCTGATCATCGACCCGTTCAAGGGGCAGTGCGTCTCGCACCGCAGCCCCAAAGCGGAGGGATACGCCGAATCGTCGATGACGGACTTCGGCGGCCCTGTAGAGCTGCCCGAACCGTTCGGGTTCGCGATCGACACGTCCCGCTTCGGCCGGTATCCGGCCAAGCACTGACCTCGCGGGGCGGCGGCGCATTGACTGCCGCCTCCGGCGTCAGTGCGCGGAGCCCGACAATTGCAGGCCGATGACGCCGGTGACGACGAGGCTGATGGATACGATCTTGAGGGTGGAGACGATGTCGCCGAGGAAGGCCATGCCGTAGATGGCGGTGCCGGCGGCGCCGATGCCGGTCCAGACGGCGTAGGCGGGGCCGATGTCCAGCTTTTTGAGGGAGAGGGTCAGCAGGCCGAAGCTGCCGAGGGCGAAGAGGCAGAAGGCGATGGTCGGCCAGAGTCGGGTGAAGCCGTGGGAGAGCTTGAGGCAGACGGCGAAGCCTGTTTCCAGCAGACCTGCGACCACGACCAGCAACCAGGCCATGGGATGCCTTCCCTTCCGTCACTGTGCGATTCCTGAGCGATCATCACACAGCATGCCCAGAAAAGGCGGGCTAGTCCCCCTCCCGGCGCTCGCGGGTGGCCAGCAGACGGCGCAGTGAGTCGAGCCGGGCGGGCTCGGCGTGGCCTTCCGCGACCCAGGCGTCGAGTGCGCATTCGGGTTCGTCGTGGCTGCAGCCGCGCGGGCAGCCCTCGGTGCCGGGCTCCAGGTCGGGGAAGGCCTGGATGACGCGGGAGGGGTCGATGTGGTGCAGGCCGAAGGAGCGCACGCCGGGGGTGTCGATGACCCAGCCTCCCCCAGAGCCTTCGGCCTGGGAGGTACCCCCATCGTCGGGGAGAGGGAGGGCGAGGGCGGAGGTGGTGGTGTGGCGGCCCCGGCCGGTGACGGCGTTGACGATGCCGGTGGCGCGCTGGCGTTCGACGAGGGCGTTGACGAGGGTGGTCTTGCCGACACCGCTGTGGCCGACGAAGGCCGTGGTGCGGCCCTTGAGGCGTTCGCGGATCTGGTCGACGCCGCCGGTCAGGAAGTCGTCGCGGTTGGTGACGACGTAGGAGACACCGAGGGTGGAGTAGGTCTCCAGGAGGGCGTCGGCGGAGGCGAGGTCGGACTTGGTAAGGACGAGCAGCGGGTCGAGCCCGGCGTCGTAGGCCGCGACCAGACAGCGGTCGATCATGCGGGGGCGCGGCTCGGGATCGGCGAGGGCGGTGACGATGGCGAGCTGGTCGGCGTTGGCGACGACGACGCGCTCGAAGGGGTCGTCGTCGTCCGCGGTGCGGCGCAGCACGGAGGCGCGCTTTTCGACCCTTACGATCCGGGCGAGGGTGTCCTTGTCCCCGGAGAGGTCGCCCACGACCGCGACCCGGTCGCCGACCACCGCGCTCTTGCGGCCCAGTTCGCGGGCCTTCATCGCGACGATCTGCCGGTCGCCGACCAGCACATGGAGACGGCCGCGGTCGACGGTGAGGACCATGCCCTCGGCGGCGTCCTCGTGCTTGGGGCGGATGCTGGTGCGGGGGCGGTTGCCCTTGGGGTTGGGGCGGACCCGGATGTCGTCCTCGTCGGGGTTCTTGCCGTAGCGCCGCATGGTGACCGGTCAGCCCCGCCCGGCGGCGATGGGGGCGCCGAGCATGGACGTCCACATCTCGGGGAAATCGGGAAGCGTCTTGGCGGTGGTGCCGACGTTCTCCACCTGTACGCCGTCCACGACCAGGCCGAGCACCGCGGCGGCGGTGGCGAGCCGGTGGTCCTCGTAGGTGCGGAAGATCCCGCCGTGCAGGGGGCGCGGGCGGATCCGCAGGCCGTCGGGGGTCTCGGTGACATCGCCGCCGAGTTCGTTGATCTCCTTGGTGAGGGCGGCGAGCCGGTCCGTCTCGTGCAGCCGCAGGTGTGCGACACCGCGCAGCACGGACTCGGAGTCGGC
Source organism: Actinacidiphila oryziradicis (assembly GCF_005047355.1). Taxonomy (GTDB): domain Bacteria; phylum Actinomycetota; class Actinomycetes; order Streptomycetales; family Streptomycetaceae; genus Actinacidiphila; species Actinacidiphila oryziradicis. The sequence goes on along the minus strand of NZ_SUMC01000013.1, from coordinate 85,269 downwards.
CAGCGCCGCGACCGCCGCGATGCCGGGGGTCAGCTCGCCGACATCGCCCAGGTCGGCGTCGATGCCGTGGATCCGCCCGGTGCCGGTGAAGGTCAGGCCCCGGTCATCCAGAACGCACTCGCCACCCATCCGGGTGAAAAGGTCGCGCAGCGCGTCACCGGGTTGGGTGGTGCGGGTGGGCCAGTCGGGGATGGTGATCCGGCCGCCGGTGACCAGCGCCGCCGCCAGGAACGGCTGGGCGTTGGAGAGGTCCGGTTCCACGGTGAGGTCCCTGCCCAGCAGGGCGCTCGGGTCGACGCGCCATACGTTGCGTTCGCCGCCGTTCTCGGGTGTGTCGACCTTGGCGCCGGCCGCGCGCAGCATCTCCACCGTCATCCTGATGTGGGGGAGGGACGGAAGCTTCGGGCCGGTGTGCCGCACCTGCACGCCCTGGTTGAAGCGGGGGGCCGACAGCAGCAGCGCGCTCACGAACTGTGAGGACGACGAGGCGTCGATCTCCACCTTTCCGCCGTCCAGCGCCCCGCCGCCGTGCACGGTCAGCGGCAGCGACCCGCGCCCCTCGTCGTCGATCCGGGCGCCGAGCACGCGCAGCGCGTCGACCACGCCGTGCAGCGGTCGCTGGTACGAACGCGGGTCCCCGTCGAAGCGGATCTCACCGTCGGCGAGCGCGGCGACCGGCGGCAGGAAGCGCATCACGGTGCCGGCGTTGCCGACATCGACCGTCGCCGGGCCGTGCAGTCCGGCCGGGATGATCCGCCAGGCCTCGCCGCCTCCGGGATTGACCGTCTCGTCGAGCTGTACACCCATGGCGCGCAGGGCGTCGGCCATCAGGACGGTGTCGCGGCTGCGCAGCGGGCGCCGTACCCAGCCCGGCTCGGAGGCGAGCGCGGCGAGCACGAGCGCGCGGTTGGTGACCGATTTCGACCCGGGCACGGTGACCGTCGCGTCGACGGGGCCGGACGCGATCGGTGCGGGCCAGAATGCGGTGTACGCGGGGTTACCGGTCATGGGACCCAAGCGTAGTGGCTTACGAACAAGGATAATCCTGACCGAATCAGGCGAAACGCGAGCGAAACAACGATCCTGTACGGAGTCCTTCGCCCGCGCTTCACCCGCTCAGCCGCCTATCACAGGGGGACGCGCGGTATGGGCCGTGGCGTCACAGGCCTGTCAGCCACCGCCCGCCGCCGAAGAGCGCGAACAGCCCGATCGCGTGGAACAGCAGCAGCCACACCCCGGCCGGGGTGTGGGTGAGACGGGCCAGCTGGTCCGCGTCGGATTCCGGTGCCTCGCCGCGACGGCGTTTGCGCTGTAGCTCGAACACCGGCCGTACGCCGCCGAACAGCAGGAACCACACCGCCAGATACCCGAACCCCGCCTGCACCTGTGCCGTCGCCAGCCACGACACGAGCAGGAACGCCGCCCCCGCGACGAGCACGGTCAGCGCCCCGTACGCGTTCCGGATCATCACCAGCATCGCGATGAGTAAAGCCGTCGCTCCCCACAGCAGCGCTGTTATGTGCCCGGCGGCCAGCAACAGCGCCCCCGCCAGGCCCAGTAGGGACGGCGCCGAATATCCGGCGGCCGCGGTCAGAACCATGCCGAGGCCACTCGGCTTGCCGCGCGAAACCGTCAGTCCCGAAGTGTCCGAATGAAGCCTTATGCCTTCGAGGCTGCGGCCGGTCAGCAGTGCGACGAGGCCGTGGCCGCCCTCGTGTGCGATCGTCACGGCGTTTCGGGTGATCCGCCATATCCCGTGCGGCAGCACCGCTGCCAGTGCGAGCAATGCGGTCGCGGCGACCAGCCAACCTGATGGGTCCGGCTGGGTCCCGAACACGCGGTCCCACACGTCGGTGATGCTGGATGTGTCCATCGTTCCCTTCCAACGGGCGTCACGACGCTGAAGTGCCTGGCAGTGTTGCACCTATGTGCGGTCGATATGCAGCGAGCCGGCAGCCCCAGGACCTGGCGGGGCTGTTCGATGTCCAGAAGTGGGACCCGACGGAGGCGCTCGCCCCGAGTTGGAACGTGGCTCCGACAGCGAATGTCTACGCGATATTGGAGCGGCCCGACAAGGAGTCGGGCTCCAGCTCCCCGGTACGGCAGCTGCGGGTGATCAAGTGGGGGCTCGTACCCTCCTGGGCCAAGGCACCCGACGGTGCCGCGAAGCTGATCAATGCGCGGGCCGAGACGGTGCACGAGAAGCCGTCCTTCAGGCAGCCTTTCGCCGCGCGGCGCTGCCTTGTTCCTGCGGACGGCTACTACGAGTGGGTCACCGCGAAGGACGAGCGGCAGCTTGAGGAGCAGGGGAAGAAGAAGCGGGCGCGCAAGCAGCCGTACTTCGTCACGCCGGTGGACGGATCGGTCATGGCCATGGCCGGGCTGTACGAGTTCTGGCGGGACCGCACGCTGCCGGAGGGGCACCCTCAGGCGTGGTGGGTCACCTGCACCGTCCTCACCACCGAGGCTGAGACCTCGGCGCTCGCCGACGCCGGGGGCGGGGATGGGGATGGGCCGCGGGCGCTTGCCGACATTCATCCGCGTATGCCGCTGGTCCTTCCGGCGGATCGTTGGGACGCGTGGCTCGACCCCGCGGCCACCGACCCTGACGAGGTGCGTTCGCTGCTTGCTGCTCCGCCGCCGGGGCTTCTGCGGGCCTACCCCGTCAGCACCGCCGTCAGTAACGTCCGTAACAACGGGCCCGAGCTTCTCGACCCTCTCCCCGCCCCGGAGGAGGAGACGCTCTTCTGACGGCCCCGCCGTCGGGCCCGGCGCCTGCGGCGGGCCTTTTCCCCCGACCGTCCCCCAGCTACCTCGCCCAGCCTTCGGCCGGGAGGTGCCCCCAGGAGGTGCCCCCATCTCGCTCCGCTCGCTCTGCGGCACGCCTGCCCACAACGTGGGTATATCCAGCCCGTCCGGCGTTTGAGGACTGGGGGTCCCACCCACGCCCGCCAGGGCCTAGGGGGCGGGTCCGGGGGCGGAGCCACCGGTTTCGGGAAAGGACGGGGAGGGGCAAGCGCCGCAGGCGGCACGGCGGCGGCAGGATGGGGGCGTGGACCTTACAGAAATCGTGTCGACGCCCGCCGGGGATGCCCGGGTGACGTGGTTCCCGGCGGCGGGGACGCCGAAAGCGGTGCTGGCGGTAGGGCACGGGGCGGGCGGCGGGATCGAGGCGCGGGACCTGCGGGCGCTGGCGGCGGCGCTGCCACCGCGGGGGATGAGCGTGGCGCTGGTGGAACAGCCGTGGCGGGTGGCGGGCAAGAAGCTCGCCCCCGCGCCGAAGGCCCTGGACGCGGCCTGGACGGCGCTGTGGCCGGCGCTGGCCCGGCCGGGGCTGCCGGTGGTCGCGGGCGGCCGGAGCGCGGGGGCGAGGGTGGCCTGCCGGACGGCGAAGGCGCTGGGAGCGGCCGGGGTGGTCGCACTGTCGTTCCCGCTGCACCCGCCGGGCCGGCCGGAGCGGTCGCGGGCGGACGAGCTGCTGAACGCCGGGGTGCCGACCCTGGTCGTACAGGGCGGACGCGACCCCTTCGGTCGCCCGGAGGAGTTCCCGGCGGAATTCCCGGCGGAACTGCCGCCCGGCTCGGAGCTCGTGACGGTGCCGTACGGCGACCACGGCTTCGCCGTACCGAAGTCGGCGGACATCACCCAGCCGGAGGCTCTCGCGCTGCTCACGGACGCCGTGGCGGCCTGGCTGGCGGGCTGGCCGGCGGCCCGGCCGGAGCCCCGGGAATGAGCCACGCGGCGGGTGTGTTGTGTGAGGCATCGGTACGAAAGTAAACGCCAGGCAAAAGTAAGGATGGGTGCCGTATGGGTTCGACGACCTGCCAGGCCCGCGCGGGAGCGGAGTATCTGAGCTGGCCGGACTGGTCGGCGGAGCGCGGCAGGACGGGTGCGCCCGGCACGCCTGTCCCCAGCGGGATATCCTCCGATTCGAGCGGGACCGGTTTCGGCCCCGTGACCGTATTGGAGGAGGTGGGTCCGGTCACCGGCACCGACGACACCACGGCCGAGGTAACCCAGGCACAGTCAGAGGCGCGGTCGAAGGAGACCGACGCCGACCGCAACGCGCGCTTCGAGCGGGACGCCCTGGAGTTTCTCGACCAGATGTACTCGGCCGCGCTGCGAATGACCCGCAATCCGGCCGACGCCGAGGACCTGGTACAGGAGACGTACGCGAAGGCGTACGCGTCCTTCCACCAGTTCCGCGAGGGTACGAACCTGAAGGCCTGGCTGTACCGCATCCTCACCAACAGCTTCATCAACTCGTACCGCAAGAAGCAGCGCGAACCCCAGCGCAGTGGTGCCGAGGAGATCGAGGACTGGCAGCTGGCGCGTGCCGAGTCGCATATGTCGACCGGCCTGCGCTCCGCAGAGTCGCAGGCGCTCGACCACCTGCCCGACTCGGACGTCAAGACGGCCCTGCAGACGATCCCGGAAGAGTTCCGGATCGCCGTGTATCTGGCCGATGTCGAGGGCTTTGCCTACAAGGAGATCGCCGACATTATGGGGACACCCATCGGTACGGTGATGTCCCGTCTGCACCGGGGGCGCCGACAGCTGCGCTCGTTGCTGGAGGACTACGCCCGGGATCGCGGGCTTGTCCCGGCCGGCGCGGCGGATCAGAAGGGCTCGGAGACATGAGCTGCGGGAAACCTCATGAGACGGACTGCTCCGAGGTACTCGACCATCTTTACGAGTATCTCGACGACGAGATGTCCGCCGACGCCTGCGCCAAGTTCAAGGAGCACTTCGACGAGTGCCACCCGTGCTTGGAGAAGTACGGCCTGGAGCAGGCCGTGAAGAAGCTGGTCAAGCGGTGCTGCGGCCAGGACGACGTGCCGACCGACCTGCGCGCCAAGGTGCTCTCCCGGATCGAGCTGATCCGGGCGGGCCAGGTGGTCCCTGTCGCGGCCTCGGAAGTTGTCGCCGAGGCCGGGAGCACGGCCCCGACCGGCAGCCCGGCACCGTAGCGCGGCCTCCCGCACAACGCGATGGGCGCGGCCCTCACCAGGGCCGCGCCCTTTGCGCTGTCCCAAACCGGACGGTGGGAAGCGCCCGGGGTACCTGGCGTGGTTGGATGCGGCTATGTCGTCAAACCGACAAGCCCGGCGGGGTGTGACAGGGTCCGCCCGTGGCAAGGAGGAGTGATGAGAAACGTGCTGGCACCGGCAGGCGGGACGTGGTGAGGATCTTCGGCAGAGTGCGGCACCGGCCGTCCGCCACCTGGCGGCAGGCCACCGACCGCGCGTTCACGCTGATCGGCGACGGGCGGTACGAGGACGCCGGCGCGCTGCTGACACGCGCCGCCGACATGGAGCCGTGGCTCTCGGAGTCCTGGTACAACCTGGCGCTGCTGCACAAGTTCCGGCACGACTGGGAGCAGGCCCGCACCGCCGGGCTGCGCGCCGTGGCGCTCCTGGAGCGGGCCCCCGGGGCCCCCGACTGGTGGAATGTCGGCATCGCCGCCTCGGCCCTCCAGGACTGGCCGCTGGCCCGCCGCGCCTGGCAGGCGTACGGGCTGCGCCCGGATTCCGGCGCCGGCCCCGTCCGGATGGAGCTCGGCAGTGCGGCCGTGCGGCTCTCCCCGGAGGGCGAGGCGGAGGTCGTGTGGGGCCGCCGGCTGGACCCGGCCCGGATCGAGGTGCTGAGCATCCCGCTGCCGTCCTCAGGGCGCCGCTGGGGCGAGGTCGTCCTGCACGACGGCGCCCCCAACGGCGAGCGGGCCACCACCGACGGCGCCGGCTCCCGTAAGGCGGTGTCGGTGTATCCGGTCTTCGACGAGATCGAGCTGTGGGCGCCGTCCCCGGTCCCCACCTGGCTCGTCCTCCTCGAAGCCGCCACCGCCGCCGACCGCGACGCCCTGGAGCGGCTCGCCGCCGACGCCGGCTTCGCGGCCGAGGACTGGTCGTCCTCCGTACGCCTGCTCTGCCGTACCTGCTCCGAGAGCCGGATGCCGACCGACGACGGCTCCGCCGACTCCCGCGATCCCCACGACCACGGCCAGCCCGGCCACCCGGGACACCTCAGCCACCGCAGCGCGGGCGCCCTCTGGGTCTCCGAGCGCGAGTGCGGCGTCGCGGCGCCGGCCTCCCTGGTGCGCGGGCTGCTCGACAGCTGGGTCGCCGACAGCCCCGACACCCGGGACTGGCGTGATCTGGAAGAGGTCTGCTGACCGGCCGTACCCTTTACGGGCAGATACAAGGCCCCAGGAAGGCGTACGGCAGACGATGTCGCAGCAGGACACTGAGCACCAGCAGGACGAGCAGCAACAGCAGGGGTCGTTCTTCGACGACGTGACCGACGCCGCGGCTCGTGAGGAGGCTCACCGCGCCCGGGGTACCGCCAAGCCGATCACCGTCGTCGGAAATCCGGTCCTCCACCGCCCGTGCCGGATCGTCACCGAGTTCGACGATTCACTCGTTCGGCTCATCGACGACATGTTCGCCAGCCAGCGGGCCGCCGAGGGCGTCGGCCTCGCCGCCAACCAGATCGGTGTCGACCTGCGCGTCTTCGTCTACGACTGCCCCGACGACGACGGCCGCCGGCACGTCGGCCACATCGTCAACCCCGTCCTCGACGAGCTCCCCGCCGACCAGCGCGTCCTCGACGACTCCAATGAGGGCTGCCTCTCCGTCCCCGGCGCCTACATGGAGCTCCCCCGCCCCGACTATGCCGTCGTCCGCGGCCAGGACCTGCACGGCAACCCCGTCGCCGTCGCCGGCTCCGGCTATTTCGCCCGCTGCCTCCAGCATGAGACGGACCACCTCTACGGCTACCTCTACATCGACCGGCTCTCCAAGCGCGACCGCAAGGACGTCCTCCGGCAGATGGCCGAGCTGACCCCCAAGTACGCCACCGTCCCCAACGAGTGAGGCCGCGCGCACCGGGGCGGGCCCCGCACATGACAGGGCCCGCCCCGGTGCGCGTTTCCCGGCCCGGTCAGAAGTCGTCGTCGAAGGAGGCTTTTCCAGGGCGCACTGCCGGCAGGTCCTCGGACTCGCGGTACGCCGGACAGCGCCCGCGCAGGTGTCCTCCGCCCGGTCGTGCCCCGCTGTCGCGGGGCCGGGGAGGCGGGCGGAGGACGGGCGGGGGCGCCCCGTTACGCGGCGATGTGCCACGTCCGGCGTGCGGCCTCGCGCCGCTCCGCCGCCGCGTGGGCGGCCTGCGCGGCGCGCAACTGACGGGTGATCCGGCGCTCGTGGGCCTGGCCCGCCACCGCCGGGAGAGCCAGGAGGACGAAGAGGATGATAACGGCCGCAAAGGCGAGGAATGTGTCCATGCCTCTACTGTCGCGCTCGGCGCTGTCACCCGGGAGTGGCAGGACTGCCGTAGTACCTCGAATTCCTGCCAGGAACCTGCCATGCTCGACGCATGCTGAAAAACGTGGCCGTCGTGGTGCTCAACGGAGTCCAGCCTTTCGAACTCGGCGTCGTCTGCGAGGTCTTCGGGATCGACCGCGGCGAACAGGGCCTGCCCGTGTACGACTTCGCCGTGGCCGCAGCCGAACCCGGCCCGATCCAGGCCCAGGCGGGCTTCACGATCACCACTCCGTACGGCCTGGAGCGGCTGGCGGAGGCGGATTTGGTCGCGGTCCCGGCGGGCGGCACATATGGGAGCCGCGCATACCCGCCGGAGCTGCTGCTGGAGCTACGCCGGGCGGTCGAGCGCGGCGCCCGCGTACTGAGCGTCTGCTCGGGCGCGTTCGTGCTGGGCGCGGCCGGGCTGCTGGACGGAAGGCGCTGCACGACGCACTGGCGGCACGCCGACGATCTGGCGCGCCGCTTTCCGCTCGCGCAGGTGGAACCCGATGTGCTGTACGTGGACGAGGACCCGGTGATCACCTCGGCCGGGACGGCGGCCGGCATTGACGCGTGCCTGCACCTGGTCAGGAAGGAGCAGGGCAGCGAGGTGGCGAGCACCATCGCCCGGCGCATGGTGGTGCCGCCGCACCGGGAGGGCGGCCAGGCGCAGTACATCGACCGGCCGCTGCCGCGCAGCGCGCAGTGCGACACCGTCGGGGATGTGCTGGGCTGGATGGAGCGCCACCTGGACCGCGAGGTGACGGTCGAGGAGCTGGCCGTCCGGGCCCATATGTCGCCGCGCACCTTCGCCCGGCGCTTCCAGCAGGAGACCGGCACCACCCCGTACCGCTGGCTGCTGGGCCAGCGCGTGCTGCTGGCCCGGGAGCTGTTGGAGGGCACGGACGACACGGTGGACGCGATCGCCGCACGATCGGGCTTCGGTAACGCGGCGGCACTGCGGCACCACTTCGCACGCTCGGTGGGCACGACCCCGCAGGCGTACCGGCGTACCTTCCGGGTGCCCCCGGAGGCCGTACGGGCGTGAGGACCGGCCCCGTACGGCCTCCGGGAACGCACCGGCGCCGGTGTTACGCGCTCGCCGCCACCGGCAGTTCCCCCTTGACGCCGGGCTCGCCCGCGTCGGACGTGTAGTCCGCCGGAGAGGTCTCGTCGACCCCGTCGGCCACCTTCGCCGCCCGCAGGGCGAGGGTCAGCACCACCGTGACGACGAGGTTGAGTACGAAGGCGGTGAGCCCGATGTACCCGATCTGCCCGATCACGGGAATGGTGTCGGAGGAGCCGCCGAAGTGCTTCTGGCTGGCACTGGCGACGCCGTAGGCGACCCAGGTCCCGTACCCCATGCCGACCGCCCACCCGGCGAGCAGCGCCCAGCGGTGGAACCACCGGGTGAAGAGGCCGCCGACGAGAGCGGGGAAGGTCTGCAGGATCCAGATGCCGCCGAGCAGCTGGAAGTTGATGGCGACGGTCCTGTCCATGGTGAGGACAAAGACCAGCGCGCCGACCTTCACCAGCAGCGACACCAGTTTGGAGACCCTGGTCTGCTGCTCCTGCGTGGCGTCCGGCTTGATGAAGTCCTTGTAGATGTTCCGGGTGAACAGATTCGCCGCGGCGATGGACATGATCGCCGCCGGCACCAGCGCGCCGATGCCGATCGCGGCGAAGGCGACGCCCGCGAACCACGAGGGGAACATGTTCTCGAAGAGCTGGGGGATCGCCAGCTGCCCGTTGTAGCCGGTGATGCCCTTGCCGACGCCGTCGGCGAGCGCCATGAAGCCGAGCAGGGCCAGCAGGCCGAGCATGAGCGAGTACAGCGGCAGCACGGTGGTGTTGCGGCGGATGACGTTGCGGCTCTTGCCGCTGAGCACCGCCGTGACGGAGTGCGGGTACATGAACAGCGCGAGCGCGGAGCCGAGCGCCAGCGTCCCGTAGGCCCACTGGGCGGTGTCCCCGGGGGCGAGGGCGCCGCGGGGCTTGCCGGTGGCCGGGCTGATGGTCGCGTACGCGTGGCCGGCCTTGGTGAAGATGTCGCCGAAGCCGCCGAGCTTGATGGGGATGTAGATGATGGCGACGGTGATGACGATGTAGATCAGCGTGTCCTTGACGAACGCGATCAGCGCGGGGGCGCGCAGCCCCGAGGAGTAGGTGTACGCGGCGAGCACGGCGAAGGCGATCAGCAGGGGCAGGTCCTTGACGAACCAGTTGCCGGAGCCGCCGACGCCCATCACATCGAGCACCGCCTGGATGCCGACCAGCTGGAGCGCGATGTACGGCATGGTGGCGAGGATGCCGGTGACGGCGACGGCCAGGGACAGGCTCTTCGACCCGAACCGCCCTCGCACGAAGTCCGAGGTGGTGACGTAGCCGTGTTTGTGGGAGACCGACCACAGGCGTGGCAGGAAGGTGAATATCAGCGGGTAGACCAGGATGGTGTACGGGACGGCGAAGAAGCCGGCCGCGCCGGCCGCGTAGACCGCCGCCGGGACGGCGACGAAGGTGTACGCGGTGTAGAGGTCGCCGCCGAGCAGGAACCAGGTGACCCAGGAGCCGAAGCTGCGGCCGCCGAGTCCCCATTCGTCCAGGTGGAGGGCGTTCTCGGCCCTGCGCCAGCGGGCGGCCAGGAAGCCCATGACGGTGACGGCCAGGAAGAAGAAGATGAAGACGCCGAGCGCGACGCCGTTGACACTATTGACGCTGTCCTTCATTTCGCCGCACCCCCCTTGCGCGCGCGCTCCTCACGGCGGACCAGGAGGTACGCGGTGAAGGTCAGAGCGGACGAGACGGGCACCCAGAGCATCTGGTACCAGTAGAAGAACGGGATGCCGATGAACTCGGGGGTGATCCTGGAGTAGGAGCTGACCCACAACATCGCCACGAACGGCACGATGAGGCAGAGGCCGGCCACTACACGGGTAGGGGTGACGACCGGTGTACGGCCCGGTGATCCGGTTGTTGCTGACGACATAAACGTGGCCCCGTCCTCAGTGCGAAACTCCTGGGAACTCCTTTGTAATGCGCAGGAAATCTAAGGCAAGTGTCAGGGCTGCGTCATCACCTAGCCATATATCGATATGGCTACAGCAGGCGCGGCAGATGCGCAGGCCCGGACAGGGCCCGGGGCGGCCTAGGGCCGCTTCAGTCTGGCCACGAACTTGTACCGGTCGCCCCGGTAGACCGAGCGCACCCACTCCACCGGCTCGCCGGTGGTGTCGATGGAATGCCGGGAGAGCATCAGCATCGGCAGCCCGACATCGGTGCCCAGCAGCCCGGCCTCGCGCGGGGTGGCGAGGGAGGTCTCGATGGTCTCCTCCGCCTCCGCGAGATGCACGTCGTACACCTCGGCGAGCGCGGTGTAGAGCGAGGCGTACTTGGTGAGGTTACGGCGCAGCGCCGGGAAGCGCTTGGCGGAGAGGTGGGTGGTCTCGATCGCCATGGGCTCGCGGTTGGCGAGCCGGAGCCGTTCGATGCGCAGCACACGGCCCCCCGCGTTCATATCGAGGAGTCCGGCGAGGTGGTTGTCGGCGGTGATGTAGCCGACATCGAGGAGTTCGGAGGTCGGCTCCAGGCCCTGGGCGCGCATGTCCTCGGTGTACGAGGTGAGCTGCAGCGCCTGGGACACCTTGGGTTTGGCGACAAAGGTGCCCTTGCCCTGGATGCGCTCCAGGCGCCCCTCGACGACCAGCTCCTGGAGGGCCTGGCGGACCGTGGTGCGGGAGGTGTCGAACTCCGTTGCCAGGCTGCGCTCCGGGGGGACCGGGGAGCCTGGCGGCATGGTCTCCGTCAGCTCCAGCAGATGCTTCTTCAGGCCGTAATACTTGGGTACCCGGGCCGTGCGGCCCACCGCGCCGTCGATGACCGGTGTGCCGGCGTCCCCGTCGCTCTGCATGCGTCCTCCGTTTGTCCAGATCCTCGGCACACTTCCTCCATCCTGGCACGGGCCTGGGAATGGCCGCCGTGCAGGCAGAGGTGTCGGTCCGATAACGGACCGACAGCCGTACTTATACACCCTTGACACCCTTAAAGGTCTAGGCCAAGCTGCCTCCATTGGTCTAAACCAATACTCTGTATCACTGTCTTGGGGAGGGTGCTGTGAAGCGCAAACTCATCGCGGCGATCGGCGTCGCCTGTATGGCCGCCTCTATCGCGTCCTGCGGCTCCGGCAGCGGGTCGGGCTCCGGCAAGAGCACGTCAGCGAAGTCGATCACCGTATGGCTGACGGTCGACGCACAGAACAACTGGCCCGAGTTGGTCAAGTCGGCCGACGCGGCGCTGAAGAAGAGCCACCCGGGTGTGACGGTCAAGCACGAGTACTACAGCTGGGGCGACAAGAACACCAAGCTTGACGCCGTGCTCGCGACCGACAAGGCCCCGGACGTTGTGGAGATGGGCAACACCGAGATGCTGCCCTACAGTATCAAGGGCGCCTTCGCCGAGCTCGACACCTCGAAGTTCGACAACTCGTCCGCCTGGCTGGACGGTCTCAAGGGCTCGGTCAGCTACAACGGCAAGGTCTACGGCGTCCCTTATTACGCCGCTGCCCGGGTCGCCGTCTGGCGCAAGGATGTCGCCGCCGCCGCCGGCGTGACGAGTACCCCGAAGACGTACAGCGAACTGACCGCTGACCTCGACAAGATCCAGAGCAAGAACGGCAGCAAGTTCAACGCCTGGTACCAGCCCTCCCGCGACTGGTACACCGGGATGTCGTTCGTCGCTGACGCGGGCGGCGCGATCGCCACCGAGTCGGGCGGCAAGTTCACCGCGAGCCTGTCCAGTGCGGCGTCCGTCAAGGGTCTGACGGAGTTCAAGTCCGTGGTCACCAAGTACATGCACGGCGACCTCACCAAGGACGAGGCCGACCGGTACATCATCTTCGGCCAGGGCAAGTCCGCGATGATGTACGGCGCCAGCTGGGAGGGCCCCGCGGCCGCCGACCCCAAGATCGACAAGACGGGCGGCAAGCTCAAGGCCAATCTCGTCCAGTTCGTGCTCCCCGGCCCGTCCGGCAAGGCCATGCCGGTCTTCCTGGGCGGCTCCGACCTCGCCGTACCGGTGAAGTCCAAGGCCCAGGACCTCGCCACCGAGTGGATCAATGACTTCACGGGCACCGCGAGCCAGAAGGTGCTGATCAGCAAGGGCAATCTGCCCAACAACACGACCCAGCTCGCCACCCTGAAGTCCGACCCGGCGACCGCCGTCACCGCGACCGCCGCCGAGAGCAGCTGGTTCATCCCGACCGCGCCCGGCTGGGGCACCGTCGAGAAGCAGGCGATCCTCCAGGACATGCTCCAGGCCATAGCGACCGGCAAGAAGTCGGTCCAGCAGGCGGCCAAGGACGCGGACGCCGCGATCAACAAGGTGATCAACACGGCATGACAGTCCAGCCCCGGGAGAAGACAGCGAAGACAGTGACAGCGAAGACGGCACGCCCCGTGACGAGCGCCGCCGCCGGTACCCCGGCCGGCGGCGGCGCCGGCGCCGGCAAGGCCGGGAGACCGGCCGGCCGGCGCTCGTGGGGCACCGCCGCCCTGCCCTGGGGGCTGCTCGCACCGACTCTGCTGGTGCTGGCCCTCGTCCTCGGCTATCCGCTGGTGCGGCTGGTCACCCTCTCCTTCCAGAAGTTCGGGCAGGCCCAGCTGTGGGGCTTCAAACCCGCCGAATGGACGGGCCTGGACAACTTCACCGCGATCCTCGGGGACAGTGAGTTCTGGCAGGTCGTCCTGCGGACGATTCTCTTCGCGGGCGGGGCGGTGGTGCTCACGATGGTGGTGGGCATGCTGATCGCCCTGCTTCTGCAACGGGTCTCGCGGTGGGTGAAGGTCCTGGTCAACATCGCGCTCGTGGCCAGTTGGGCGATGCCCGTCATCGTCGCCGTCACCGTCTTCAAATGGATGTTCGACACCGACTACGGCGTGCTCAACTGGCTGATCAGCAAGCTGCCCGGGGTCGACTTCAACGGGCACAACTGGTTCGCCAGCGGCCCCGAAGGCCTGACAGTCATCATGCTGCTGGTGGTCTGGGGCGCGGTGCCCTTTGTCGTCATCACCCTGGGCGCCGGCCTGACCCAGGTCCCCAAGGAGCTGGAGGAGGCCGCCCGCCTGGACGGCGCGGGCGCGCCGGGTATCTTCCGGTATGTCACTCTGCCGATCCTGAAGCCGATCATAGTGATGCTGACGACGCTCTCGGTGATCTGGGACATGGGCGTCTTCCCGCAGGTCTATTTGATGCGCGGCGGGCACCCGGAGCCCGAGTTCCAGCTGCTCACCACCTACTCCTACACGAGGGCCTTCGTCGTCAACGACTACTCAGGCGGATCCGCCATCGCCCTGGTCACCGTCCTTCTGCTGCTCGGCGTGGTGGCCGTCTACATGCGCCAGATGCTCAAGATCGGAGAGGTCGAGTGACCACAAGCCGACCCCGTCTCCTCTACAACATCCTCGGGCTGCTCACCTTCGCGAGCTTCGGCTTCCCGGTCTACTGGATGCTCAACACGGCGTTCAAACCGGCCAAGGACGCCATCGACCCGACCCCGAAGTTCTTCCCCTGGCCGCTGTCCCTGGAGAACTTCCGCCGCGCCCTGAACATCGCCGACTTCTGGGGCCCGGTCGGCCGCAGCCTGATCGTCGCCACGAGTACGGTCGCCATCGCCCTGGTCGTCGGTCTGCTCGCCGCACTCGCCATCTCGCGCTTCGCCTTCCGCGGCCGGAAGGTGGTGATCGTAGGCATCCTCGCGGTGCAGATGGTGCCGCTGGTCGCCATGATCATCCCGGTCTTTCTGCTGCTCAACGATCTCGGGCAGTACGACAAGCTCAGCGGCCTGATCCTCACCTACCTCACCTTCATCCTCCCTTTCACGGTGTGGACCCTGCGCGGATTCATCGTCAACATCCCCAAAGAGCTGGAGGAAGCCGCCATGGTCGACGGCTGCGGCCGCACCGGCGCGTTCGTCCGCGTCGTCTTTCCGCTGCTCGCTCCCGGTCTGGTCGCCACTGCCGTCTACGGCTTCATCCTGGCCTGGAACGAATACCTCTACGCACTGATGCTGCTCAGCCAGGAACACCAGACCGCCACCGTCTGGCTCGGCAACTTCACCACCCAGCACGGCACCGAGTACGCCCCGATGATGGCGGGTTCGACCATGATGGCCATCCCCGTCGTCATTCTCTTTCTCCTCGTCCAGCGCAAGATGGCCGCAGGCCTCACCGCCGGGGCGGTGAAGGGATGACCCAGAGCGTGACCCACACTCCCACCGACAGCCTGACCAGGGACGCCCTCGCTGTCCTCCAGCCCGGCTTCGCCGGCACCACCGCCCCCGACTGGCTGCTGCACCGGCTCGACGAGGGCCTGGCCTCCGTCGCCCTGTTCGGCCGCAACATCCAGTCCCCGGCGCAGGTCGCCGCCCTCACCGCACAACTGCGCGCGGTGCGGCCCGACGTCCTGGTCGTCGCCGACGAGGAGGGCGGGGACGTGACCCGCCTCGAAGTCCGCAGCGGCTCCTCCTTCCCCGGCAACCACGCACTCGGCGCCGTCGACGACCCGGCCCTGACCCGGGCCGTCGCCGCCGAGCTCGGCCGCCGCCTCGCCGCTTGCGGAGTCAACCTCACCTGGGCGCCCTGCGCCGACGTCAACTCCGACCCCGGCAACCCGGTCATCGGCGTCCGTTCCTTCGGCGCCGACCCGGACCTCGTCGCCCGGCACACCGCCGCCTATGTCGAAGGGCTGCAGTCCGCCGGAGTCGCCGCCTGCACCAAGCACTTCCCCGGGCACGGCGACACCTCTGTCGACTCCCACGACGCCGTGCCCCGCATCGACGTCGACGCGGCGACCCTCCGGGCCCGCGAACTCGTCCCCTTCCGGGCCGCCGTCGCCGCCGGCACCAAGGGCGTGATGAGCGCCCACATCCTCGTCCCCGCCCTTGACCCGGACCGCCCCGGAACCCTCAGCTCCACCGTGCTCACCAGCCTGCTCCGCGACGAGCTCGGCTACGACGGCCTCATCATCACCGACGGCATGGACATGCGTGCGGTCTCCGACGTCTACGGCATCGACGGCGGCACCGTGCTGGCCATCGCCGCCGGGGCCGACGCCATCTGCGTCGGCGGCGGTCCCTCCGACGAGGACACCGTCACTCTGCTCCGCGACGCCATCGTGCGCGCCGTGCAAAACGGCGATCTCCCCCGGGCCCGGCTCGCCGACGCCGCCGACCGGGTCCGGGCCCTCGCCGTCTGGGCGGCCGGGAAGACGGGCACAGCCCCGGAAGCGGACCTCTCCATCGGGCTCACCGCCGCCCGCCGTGCCCTGCGGGTGACCCGGACCGAGAGTTACGTCCCCATCACCTCCGCTCCCTATGTCGCAGCCTTCACCCCGATGGCCAATATCGCCGTCGGCGACGAGACGCCCTGGGGTGTCGGCGCCGAGCTGGAACGCTTCTTTCCCGGCACGGTGACGGCCACCTTCCGGGACGGTGACGCTTTGACCGCAAACGCGGTCCAGTCGGCGGGGGACCGTAGGATCGTCGCTGTGGTCCGCGACGTCCACCGCCACCCCTGGATGGCCGGAGCCCTCGGCACGCTGCTCGCCGCCCGGCCCGACACGGTCGTGGTGGAGATGGGCGTGCCCCAGGCGCCGCCATCGGGAGCGATGCACATCGCGACCCATGGCGCGGCCCGGGTCTGCGGGCGCGCGGCAGCAGAGGTCATCGCCGGCAAGGACGCCGGGGGCTGACTCACGGGGAGAGCGCAACGGTCGGCGCGCCCGTCGTGCGACAGCCCGTAAGAGTCGGTACACCACCGGATCCCTTCCGGAGGTCCGCGGCTCGGCCGGCACCGGCGCCGGCCGAGCCGCGGACCCGGTGGGGGCCCAGCCAGGAGGCACAACGTATGTCAGCCACGAATCTGACCCCGCAGGAAGCCGTGGAACTCGGGGAAGCCGTGGAGGCCGTGGAAACCGCGCCTGGGCGGATCATGGCCGGCGAGATGGCCGAGCAGCCCGCGGTGCTGCGCCGCCTCCTCGACGAGGGCGCGCCGCGGATCCGCGCGATCGCCGAGCAGATCGCCGCACGGAAGCCGCGCTTCGTACTGCTCACCGCTCGCGGCACCTCGGACAACGCGGCGCTGTACGCGAAGTACCTGATCGAGATCCTGCTCGGCAAGCCGGCCGGCCTCACCTCCATGTCCACCACCACCGCCTACGGTGCACGGCCTGACCTGACGGATGTCCTCGTCATCACCGTCAGCCAGTCCGGCGGCTCGCCGGACCTGGTCGCCTCCACCAAGGCCGCGCGTGAGGCCGGGGCCATCACGCTGGCTGTGACCAACAGTCCGGGCTCCCCGCTCGCCGAGGTCTCCGAGTTCCACATCGACGTCCTGGCCGGCCCGGAGAAGGCGCTCCCCGCCACCAAGACATACACCGCCGAGCTGCTCGCCCTGTATCTCTTCGTCGAGGGACTGCGCGGCGGCGACGGCTTCGTCGCGAAGGCGCTCCCGGAGCTGGCCGAGCGGATCCTCGGGCGGCGTGAGGAGGTGAAGGCCCTCGCCGGCCGCTACCGCTTCGCCGAGCGGCTGGTCCTCACCTCCCGGGGCTATGGCTACCCCACCGCCAAGGAAGCCGCGCTCAAGCTCATGGAGACCAGCTACATCCCCGCCCTCTCCTTCTCCGGCGCCGATCTGCTGCACGGTCCCCTCGCCATGGTCGACAACGTGTCCCCGGTCATCGCCATCGTCACGGACGGCAAGGGCGGTGAGGCGCTCCAGCCTGTTCTCGACCGTCTTCGCGGACGGGGAGCCGACCTTGTCGTCATCGGCAGCCAGGAGTCCGTCGAGGCGGCTTCGGCCGGCTTCGTGCTCCCCACCGAGGGAGTCGCCGAGGAGGTCCAGCCGATTCTGGAGATCCTGCCGCTGCAGATGCTCGCCTACGAGGTCACGATCGCCCGGGGCCAGGATCCGGACGCGCCCCGCGCTCTCGCGAAGGTCACGGAGACGCGCTGACCCGGAGACGCGCTGACCCGGAGGCCGGTGTCACGGACGCCGGTGTCACGGCGGCGAATCGCCCGCCCCGGAAGCCACTTCGGGCCGCGGCGCCAGGACGGGACCCTCAACCCGCCCTCTTACACATAACGTGTAAAGAGGGGCCCAGCACCGCAGCCCGGAGCTGCCGTCGGACCGTGGCGCGCGGGGTGTGCGGTGCCCCACGGCCCTGTAGGACCGACCGTGAGGCCTGGGCGCAGTCAGGGCAGAGAGCGCCGGGCCTCGCTCCACCCTCCTGTGCGGGGAGGATGGAAGTTTTTTCATCAGTCAGATCATAGAGTGTTCAGGCCTGGTGTGGGGACCGGATGGGTGCGCTTTCTGGATGTATGGGTACGCTCGCCACTGTGCCCTCCATGAACGATCTCGTACGCCAGCACACCGCACTCGACGAGTCCGATCTCGAGTGGCTGCATCTGCTGGTGTCGGAGTGGCAACTGCTCTCCGACCTCTCCTTCGCGGACCTCGTGCTCTGGGTACCGACCCGGGACGGCATGCGGTACGTCTCCGTAGCGCAGATGCGGCCCAACACGGGTCCCACCTCCTACCAGGACGACATGGTGGGCCATCTGGTTCCGCGCGGCCGCCGTCCGCTGCTCGACGCCGCGATCGACGAGGGCCGGATCGTCCGGGAGGGCGACCCGGAGTGGCGCGAGGAGGTCCCGGTCCGCGTCGAGTCCATCCCCGTACGGCGTGAGGGCCGCATCCTGGGCGTCATCGCCCGCAACACGAACCTGCTGACCGTCCGTACCCCGAGCCGGCTGGAACTCACCTACCTGCAGAGCGCGTCCGACCTGGCGCAGATGATCGCCGCCGGCTCCTTCCCGTACCCCACCGAACAGGTCGACATGGACGCCTCGCCGCGTGCCGGCGACGGCCTCATCCGGCTCGACGCCGAGGGCGTCGTCCAGTACGCCAGTCCGAACGCACTCTCCGCGTACCACCGGCTCGGTCTCGCCGCCGACCTCGTCGGCCACCATCTGGGGCGCACGACGGCCGATTTGGCCCCCGCCAAGGGGGCGGTGCACGAGGCGATCGCCAAGGTCGCCAGCGGCTGGGCGCCGCGCGAGACGGAGGTCGAGGGCAATGGCGGTGTCATCCAGCTGCGGACCATCCCGCTCAGTCCCAAGGGCATCCACGTCGGCTCGCTGGTGCTGGCCCGGGATGTCACCGAGCTGCGCCGCCGTGAGCGGGAGCTGATGACCAAGGACGCGACCATCCGGGAGATCCACCACCGGGTCAAGAACAATCTTCAGACGGTTGCCGCGCTGCTGCGGCTCCAGGCCCGCCGGATGGACTCCGACAAGGGACGGGAGGCGCTGGAGGAGGCCGTACGCCGGGTCGGCTCGATCGCCATCGTCCATGAGACGCTCTCGATGAACCTGGACGAGCGGGTCGAGTTCGACGAGATCGCCGACCGGGTGCTCGCGATGGTCGCCGAGATCTCGCCGGGCCGGGTCATCGCGCGCCGCAACGGGGGCTTCGGGATCCTCAGCGCCGAGGTCGCCACCCCGCTGTCGATGGTCCTCACCGAGCTGCTGCAGAACGCCATGGAGCACGGCTTCGGCCCGGGGGAGCAGGGCACGGTCGAGATCAGCTCGGCAAAGTCCGGCGACACGCTGGTCATCACCGTGCAGGACGACGGGCGCGGGCTGCCCGGGGGCTTCGACCCGCAGACGGCCGGGAACCTCGGGCTGCAGATCGTACGAACCCTGGTGGTGGGCGAGTTGGGCGGCACCTTCGACATGGTGCCCGCCCCCGGGCGGGGTACGAAGGTTGTCCTGGAACTCCCGACGGAAGAGTAGGACCCGTAAGCCCGGCCCCGTACCTCCATGTGCGGGGCCCTGTACGCGGATTCTGCGCAGACAGCAAGAAACCCCGGCCGCTTTCTACTGCTGCGGCCGGGGTTACTGCGATGCTGCGCGATTCGGAGGTGCTGCGCGCTGCGGCTCGGGGGAAAGTTTGCGCGTCAGGCGCTGGCGTTACGGGCGCGGTTGCGGGCGGCGCGGCGCTTCATAGCACGACGCTCATCCTCGCTGAGGCCACCCCATACGCCGGCGTCCTGGCCGGTCTCCAGTGCCCACTGCAGACACTGCTCCATGACGGGGCAGCGACGGCAGACGGCCTTGGCTTCCTCGATCTGCAGCAGCGCAGGACCGGTGTTGCCGATGGGGAAGAAGAGCTCAGGGTCTTCCTCGCGGCAAACGGCGTTATGACGCCAGTCCATGGCTGCTCCATCTCCTTGTATTGCGTGCAAGTTGCTTGTGAATGTGAACGCTTTCACGAATCCTCGGACAAGACACGGGACGTCAACCAGTCTCCTGGTATGGTCCCGCAGGTGTTTGTGAGGAATCGGGCTGGGCAGGCGGCCCATCGTGCAGCCGCCCCGATCGCCAAGAAGAGCGTCGCAAACCTGGGCTGCGGATACAACCCCTTCAGGAAAGTTTTTTTGGAATCCTCGGTGTCGGTTCCATCACAGCCATACTTCCATGGGGTGCAGGGCAGCCTAAACGTTCGACTAAAAGGACTTTAGGTCCTTCTGCTTACACCATCACACGGAGCGCGCGCCGTACACCTGTGAAGGTTGCGCTCGTCCGCAGTCCCAGGTGGTCTCCGTCCACCTGAAACGGCAGTGGCACCTGGGAATGCAAGGTGAAGTCCGTCAAGTCATGCAGAGCCACCGCGTGCTTCCCGTGCGGTCCGCGTTCAGGAGTGGAACGGAGCAGTTGCGTTGCGTAGCGGGCGGCGGCGGCCGTCGACAGTTTCGACAGGGCGGCCACGTCCAGGGCCGCGTCGAAGGATGCCTCCGGGGACGCGTACACTGGACGGTTCCCCAGATACGTCCATGGCGTGGTGTTGCAGATTATGGCCAGCGCCAGACCCCGTATCGGGGCCTCACCCGGACGTTCGAGCGTGATCGTCCCACCGTGGCGGTTCGGCTCGCCGAGGAACTGGCGCGCCACCTGGCGTATGTAGAGCGCGTGTGTCGACTTCCTGCCGTGCTCGCGCTGCGCCTCCACCCGGCCCACCACGCCCGCATCGAACCCCAGGCCCGCACAGAACGTGAACCACCGTTCCGGGACCCCCTCGTCCTCCGTGCCGGGCGTCCCGCTGACCAGACCGAGCCCGACCGTACGCGAGGAGTCCTCGCGCAGCGCGTCCAGCAGTGCCCCCGTCGCCTCCACCACGTCATTCGGCAGCCCGAGCGCCCGCGCGAATACGTTCGTCGAGCCGCCGGGAACCACCGCCAGCGCCGGCAACCCCTCGGGGTCCGGGCCGCTGTGCAGCAGCCCGTTGACCACCTCGTTCACGGTCCCGTCGCCCCCCAGCGCCACGACCAGCTCGATCTCCCCGCCCTCTGCGGCCTGCCGCGCCAGATCGCGGGCATGGCCCCGGTATCCCGTCGTGGCCACCTCCAGCTTCAGATCGCTGGCCAGCGCACGCGTGAGCACGTCGCGGGTCCGCGCGCTGGTTGTGGTGGCTGCCGGGTTGACCACGAGGAGAGCACGCATGGTCGCCAGCGTACCCAGCGGGCGGTACCCGGCAGCACCCACCTTGGATCTCTGCCGGTGCGTGCTTCCGGGGGCGGCGCTACTCCTCGGCCGGGCGGCCGATGCCGAGCGCCTCGGTGGCGGCGGGGTGGACGAGGAGGACGAGCTCGGTCAGGGCGGCAGCCCCCAGCAGGGAGCCGGCCGCGATCAGGCCGCCGCCGGCCTGGATCATGGTCCAGGCAACCGGGAGGGCGACCAACTGGATGATCAGAACCGGGCCCCGGCTCCAGCGGCGGGCTCGCCAGAGCCCGTATGCCGCCGCCAGCGGCATCGCGGCGAGCGCGAGGACGGTCAGGCCCCCCGCCTCGGCCTGCTGCGGACTGTCGGGATTCCCGACGATGCCGAGTACGACCATGCCGATGCCCCACGCGGCGAGCGCGGCCCCCTCCAGGGCGGCCACCACGGCCGCAGCGGTCAACCGCACCGGACGTCCCGGCACGGCGCTCCCGGGGGCTGGACTCTGCTTTGTACTCACACCAGCAGCGTAGCCGGGCCGTGCCGGCCGGCATCCACCCGGCGGCCCGAGTCGGCCAGGACGTGCCAGGAGGTGCCAGGAGGTGCCAGGACACGCCGCAGCCGCGCTAGGCGGCCGGGGCCGCCGCCGGCGCGGCAGGGGAAACGGGAGGTGCGGATGCCCGGCGGGCGGGCTACTCCTCGATCAGCAGCTTGTCGCGCAGCTGCGCGAGGGTGCGGGCCAGCAGCCGCGAGACATGCATCTGGGAGATGCCCACCTCTTCGGCGATCTGTGACTGCGTCATGTTGCCGAAGAAACGCAGCAACAAAATCCTCTTCTCGCGCGGCGGCAGTTGCTCAAGCAGCGGCTTGAGCGACTCGCGGTACTCCACCCCTTCCAGCGCCTCGTCCTCGGAGCCCAGCGTGTCCGCCACGGCGGGCGACTCGTCGTCGGTGTCCGGGACGTCCAGCGAAAGAGTGCTGTAGGCGTTCGCGGATTCAAGGCCTTCGAGGACTTCTTCCTCGGAGATCTTGAGGTGCTCGGCGAGTTCATGGACGGTGGGCGCCCGGCCGTGCCGCTGGGAGAGTTCGCCCGTGGCGGTGGTGAGGGCGAGCCGGAGTTCCTGGAGACGGCGCGGGACCCGCACCGCCCAGCCCTTGTCGCGGAAGTGCCGCTTGATCTCGCCGACGATGGTGGGGGTGGCGTATGTGGAGAACTCCACCCCGCGGTCGATGTCGAAGCGGTCGACGGATTTGATCAGGCCGATGGTGGCGACCTGGGTGAGATCGTCGAGCGGCTCACCACGGTTACGGAAACGCCGGGCGAGGTGCTCGACCAGCGGCAGGTGCATGCGCACCAGCTGATTGCGGAGCTCGGCACGCTCGGGGGACCCCACGTCGAGTCGGCTGAGCTCAAGGAAGAGCGCTCGGGCGCCGGCCCGGTTGTGCGGGTCGTGCTGCTGCTCTGCTTCTTGCTCTTCCATGGGATCAGCCTGCTCCGCCGCGTCCGTTCCGTCGTTGGGGGACACGGGGTGGGGCCGCGCCGCATCCACTTCGGGCATGGCGGTGGTGGGCACCGCCTGCACCGGTACGGCGCGGCTTTCCACGCCGGGAGCGCTGTTCTCCAGGTCACTCATGGCGATCCCCCGTTTCCGACCACGGTTGTACCGTCACCGACCCGTACCGGGACCGGGACACGCTGACCCCTGCGGGCTGCCTGCATCTTTGGACCTCACGCCTGCCCGGGGCCGGCACCGCGCTTCTTGTGCAGGCTGATGCTGACGGTTTTGTCCTCGGCCACGGTGGAGGACACCTCGCCGGCCAGCGCGGTGAGCACTGTCCAGGCGAAGGTGTCGCGCTCCGGGGCGCGGCCGTCGGTGGTGGGCGCCGATACATTCACCCATAGGGCGTCTCCGACCAGCCGGAAGACGCAACTGAGCACAGAGCCGGGGACGGCCTGCTGGAGCAGGATGGCGCACGCCTCGTCCACGGCGATGCGCAGGTCTTCGATCTCGTCGAGGGTGAAGTCCAGGCGGGCCGCTAGTCCGGCGGTGGCTGTACGCAGCACCGACAGATACGCTCCCGCCGCGGGCAGCCGGACCTCGACGAAGTCCTTTGACCCGGGCTCGCCTGCGATCTGGGACACCCTCACCTCCAAGGTGGCACAAGCACACTTCGTTACTTAACTGATCTGGTTCTCTGGTTCGCCAGCGACGCTATCGCGATCGGTACCCCGATGTCGCCCGGACGGAGTACGTCGTACGTCACCCATGGTAAGTGTATGAGTACGGACGGTGGCTAGGGTTTCGGTATCTCAATTCGAAAGAGATGTCGCTTTATTGTCAACGGCCTGTTGGGCGAGCGCCCGGAGCGGCTCACCGGCCAGCCGCTGGACCGTCCACCCGTCCTGGGGGACGGCGCCGAGCGCCTGGTAGAAGCCGACCGCCGGGGTGTTCCAGTCAAGCACCGACCATTCGAAGCGCTCGTAGCCGCGCTCGACACAGATCGCGGCCAGCTCCGCGAGCAGCGCCCTGCCATGGCCGCCACCGCGCGCCTGGGGGCGCACATAGAGGTCCTCCAGATACACGCCATGGGTGCCGGTCCAGGTGGAGAAGTTCCGGAACCACAGGGCGAAGCCGACCACGGAGCCCGCGACGTCGTCCTGCGCTATGAGCGCGAAGGCGGCCGGGTGCTCGCCGAAGAGCGCGTCGGCCAGCTGCTGCTGGGTCGCCCGCGCGTCCGCCAGCGCGCGCTCGTACTCCGCGAGTTCGCGGACCATCGCGTGGATCTCCGGGATATCGGCGGGGATCGCGGCTCGGATCATGGGCCCAGGCTATCCGCTGACGACGGCGGCTATGCGCGTGCCGGGCGGGAATATGCCCTCGTCGGCGAGGGTGAAGACACCATGGAGCATTTTCGCCACATATACGCGGTCGGGT
Organism: Actinacidiphila oryziradicis; assembly: GCF_005047355.1. Lineage (GTDB taxonomy): Bacteria > Actinomycetota > Actinomycetes > Streptomycetales > Streptomycetaceae > Actinacidiphila > Actinacidiphila oryziradicis. The sequence goes on along the minus strand of NZ_SUMC01000013.1, from coordinate 61,489 downwards.
ACGAGGCCGTGGCGGGCGGTGAAGTCCTCGCAGAAGTCCTCCAGCTCCGGGGTGCTGCGGGCGTAGCCGCCGTGGTGGAAACGGTCGTCGAGCCGCCAGTCGCCCCGCCGGCCGCCGAAGGCCTCCTCCTGGAGCTGCTGTATCCCGTCCTCCAGGAATCGACCCCCCTTGAGCACCGGGAAGCCGATCGCGCGCTGCTCCGGTCCCAGACCGGCGGTGAGGCCGGCCAGGGTGCCGCCGGTGCCGCAGGCGACGGTGACGACCTCGGCCCTGCCGCGCAGCTCACGGCCGAGTTCGGCGCAGCCTTGCGCGGCGAGGGCGTTGCTGCCGCCCTCCGGGAGGACATAGGCGTAGCCGAAGCGCTCCAGCAAAGCGTCCAGCACCTCGGGGTCGGTCTTGCGGCGGTAGGTGGAGCGGTCGACGAAGTGCAGCCGCATGCCGTCGTCGGCGGCGCGGGTGAGCGAGTCGTTCAGCGGCCGGGCGGCGAGTTCGTCGCCCCGTACGACGCCGATCGTGGCGAGGCCGAGCAGGCGGCCCGCCGCGGCGGTGGCCCGCAGGTGGTTGGAGTACGCGCCGCCGAAGGTCAGCAGGGTGTCGTAGCCGGCGTCGGCGGCGGCCCGGAGGTTCAGGTGGAGCTTGCGGTACTTGTTGCCGGGCAGATCGGGGTGGATGAGATCGTCCCGCTTGAGCAGCAGTGTCACACCGTGCCGGCCCAGCCGCTCGTCGTCCAGCTCGGTCAGCGGCGACGGCAGCAACGGGGGCGGACGCATGGGCACCTCCCTATTGTTGCCGCAGACGCCGCGCCCGGGCGTGTCGCCCCTCTGGGCGAGTCCCGTGCGGCCCCTGCGGGCGGCAGTTCGCACCGGCGACGCCGGGGGACCGCACCCTACGCGTTGTAAGGTGCTGCCATGGGAGGAACAGACGCGAGTGGCAAGGCAGCGCGCCGCAGCTCTGGCGAGCTGGAGAGCGAGATCCTCGCCACGCTGTGGGCGACCGAGCATGCCCTGACCCCCGCCGATATCCAGGCGGAACTGGGCGGCGGACTCGCCTACAACACCGTGCACACCATCCTCAAGCGCCTCTACGACAAGGGCATGGTGCTCCGCGACGCCGATGGCCGGCGCGGCACCTACCGGCCGACCAAGAACGCCGCCGAACTCACCGCCGAGGTGATGCACCAGGCGCTCGACCGGGGCCCGGACCCCATCGCCGCGCTCCAGCAGTTCGTGTCCGGCCTCAGCGAGCCGGAGGAGAAGGCGCTGCGCGCCTTCCTGACGGCCCACGAGGGGGGCGGCCGGTGAGGACGCGGTCTACCTCCCGCTCCTCCTCTCGCTGCTGCCGGCGGCGGTCAGCCCCGGCGTCGGCCGCCGGCTCGCCCCCCGGGCCCGCCGTCCGTACCCTCGCGGTCACCGCGGCCGTCACCGGCTGACCGACCGCGTAGCGCCCGGTCCCCCGGGGTGGCCCGGGAGACCTCTGGGCCCAACCCGCCCGCATGGCTGCCCTGAGGTGGCGCGCAGCCACCGCCGGGCGCATGGTGAGGGACGGGAGGTGCGCCGCCGTGTTGCACGAAGTACGAGCCGAATACGACCCCGACGAGTCGCCCGGTCAGCCGGACGCCCGCGTCACCCGCTGGCACATGGTGCGCGAGATGGGAACCACCGCCATGTGCGGCCGCGAACTCGACCCCAAGTCCGCCGTCCTGCCGGCGGACGACTGGGGACGGACCCGCGAGCCCTTCTGCCATACCTGCGGCGCCCTCTACCTGCGCGAGGTGCCGTAGGGCCCCTCAGGGGCCCTGCACCAGGTCCGACGGGTCGGTGTTCGCCCCGCACAGCACCACCGCCGCCCGCTCCCCGGGCGCCGGCACGTACGCCCCCGACCGCAGCGCCGCCAGCGCGGCGCCCGCCGCATGCTCGACGGCCACCCGGCGTCCGTCCCACAGCTCCCGGCGCGCGGCCACGATCGCCTCGTCCGTGACCAGCACCGACCGCACATCCCCGCGCTGGGCCAGCAGCAACGCCGTCTGCGAGGCCCTGCGCGCGCCGAGCGAGTCGGCGGCCACCGAATCCACCGTGACGTCCACGACCTCGCCCGCCTCCAGAGCCGCGTTCAGCGCCCGGCTCCCCTCCGGCTCCACAGCCACCACCCGCACCCCCCTCTGCTCGGCCGCCGCCACGAATCCGGCGAAGAGCCCGCCTCCCCCGGCCGCCACGACCACCGTCTCCAGGCCGGGCACTGCTTCACAGATCTCCGTCAGCAGCGTCCCCGCCCCTGCGGCGATCAGCGGATGGTCGTACGCATGAGACTCCAGCGCCCCCGTCTGCGCCGCGTACTTCCGCGACGCCGCCAGCGCCTCCGCGTACTCCCTCCCCATCTGCCGCACATCCGCCCCCAGCGCCCGCAGTCCGGCCACCTTGACCGCCGGCGCGGTCGTCGGCACGAACACCGTCGCCGCCACCCCCTGCCGCCGCGCCGCCCAGGCACACGCCAGCCCGGCATTGCCCCCGCTGGCGATGACCACTCCCGCGGCGGGCATGGCGTCCGCATCGATGTGCGCGGCGATGAAATTCAGGGCTCCCCGCGCTTTGAAGCTGCCCGTGTGCTGCATGAACTCGCAGGCCAGCCAGACCTCGGCGGCGCCGAACGACCCCGGGTCGGCCGCCACGACGGTGACAGGGCGGATGTGGCCGGCGATGCGGTCGGCGGCGGCTTTGACGTCGGCGTGCGTGAGAGGGGTCATTGAGCTGAGTCTGCCTCCCGCGACACGCTTCGTCGACCGCACCCGTACGATCGCCGGGACCGGCCCGCACGACCGAATGGACGCCGCATGACCGACCAGCCCGTATGGGAAATCGCCGAGATCGACGTCCTTCCCGGCACCGAGGAGAAGTTCGAGGCCGGCGTGGCCGAAGCCCAGCCGCTCTTCCTCGGCGCCGCCGGCTGCCATGGCGTCCAACTGTGCCGCAGCGTCGAATACCCCACCCGCTACCGCCTCATCGTCGAGTGGCAGACCCTCGAACACCACACCGTGACCTTCCGCGGCTCGGTCGACTTCGCCCGCTGGCGCGAACTCGTCGGCCCGTACTTCGCGAGCCCGCCCCGTGTGGAGCACATCTACCGGGTCGGGGACCGTCCCGTCTGATCAGGCGGACTCCGCCGCACCGGGCAGCAGCGAGGCGAGTAGCCGAAGTGTCTCGCGAGTGGTGCCGCGGGCGCAGATGCCTGATCGGGTGCGCCACCGCTTGCGTGGTGCCATAAAGCGACGGCGACCTGTACCCACCGGATCCCCGGGCGCGAAGACGGAAGACCTGAGCGGCCCTTGACGGAAACTTGCGGTTGGTGTGAGCAGCTCTGCCGTGTTTCCGGATCCGTCCGGTGCTGACACGATGTGGATATCTGCGGGTCGCAGTGGGGGCACGGTCGGGAGGCATGTGTGACAGAGGTTTTCCTGCGACGTCTGAGCAGGTGGCAGGCGGAGCAGCAGCGGGAAGCGATCGCGGATCTGTATGTCGAGGCGTACCACGGGGCCCGGGGAGAGGAATTCCACGACCGGCAGGACTTTCTGGCCCGGTTCGCGGACGATGTGCAGCGCACCGGGTTCGCGATGGTGATCGCGAGCGAGGCCGAACTCGCGGGCTGCGCCTATGGATTTCCGGCGGACCGGGACGGCGGGCTCTGGGAAGGGTTCCAGGGGCAGCTCCCGGAGGGGGTCGAGGAGCTGACGGCGTCGGGGCAGGTGTTCGTCGTGGCGGAGCTGATGGTGCTGCCGCCGCACCGGCGGGTGGGTGTCGGGCAACGGATGATGGAGCAGCTGCTCGCGCGGCTCGACGGGGCGGAGCTGATCACTGCGGTGCTGGATCCGCAGAACGCTGCGGGGCTGGCCGTGTGCCGGGCGTGGGGGTGGACGAGGACGGGGCATCTGGGACCGTCGGCCGACGGGGCCGGGCGCGAGGCGTGGAGCCGCAGTGTCCTGCCGTGAGGCGTGAGACTCAGACGCGGTACTCCGGCGGGAAGCCGGTCCAGCGCAGTTCGGCGGGCAGGTGCCGGGTGTCGTTGTGGACGAGTACGGCGGGGGGCCGCCCCGGCGCGTAGCGGATGACGGTGAGGGCGGCGTTGCCCTGGTTGAGGCCGATCCAGCGCCACCGCGCGCCGGGCTGGAACTGCCCGGGACACTGGACGCCGACGGCAGGCTGGCCGGGCACCACCGCTTGGACGCGGTCCGCGCTCACCTGCTGGAAACGGCGGGGGAGCACGGAGCGGCCCGCGCCGCCTACCTCACGGCCTCCCGCCGGACGATGAGCATCCCCGAACGCCGCTACCTCCAGGCCCGCGCCGCCCGGCTCGGCTGGCGTACTGACGTATACGACGCAAGGACCTGCCAGGTCTCCGTGTGCCGCTGCATACCGCCGGGCAGCCATGGATTGCCCATTCGTTACTTCCGGTGCAGGTAGTCGTACCTGCGTCCTCTTCCACCCGGCAAATCGGAAACCCGCACCTAACAGTGGGACACCCCGGTGGCAACACCCCGTTTCTAATGTCCTGGCACGCGCCGGGTACATCCGGCACAGGGAAGGGACCTGCGCCATGACCAGCAAGGACAGAGATTTCGCAGTCACTGACCGCAGAGGGTTCCTGCTGCGCGGACTGCAGCTCGGCGGTGCCGTCGCGCTCGGCGGCCCGCTGCTCGCCGCCTGCGGATCCGGTTCCAGCTCCTCTTCGTCGTCCACCGCCTCCTCGGGGTCGAAGAGCTTCGGTGAGCTGACGCTGCGTCTGTCCTGGATCAAGAATGTGGAGTTCGCCGGGAGCTACATCGCGGACAGCAAGGGCTACTACAAGGCCGAGGGCTTCTCCAAGGGCACGCTGATCGGCGGCGGTCCCTCCGCCACTCCGATGGAGACCGATGTCGTCACCAAGAAGGCGCTCGTAGGGATCAGCGCGCCGGACATCACCGGTGCCGCCATCGCCAAGGGGGCACCGCTGAAGATCATCGGTGCTCAGTACCAGAAGAACCCGTTCTGCATCATGTCGATGGCGAAGACCCCGATCACCAAGCCGGAGGACATGTACGGCAAGAAGATCGGCGTCCAGGCCGCCAACGAGTCGATCTGGGCGGCGTTCATCAAGGCCGCGAAGCTCGACGCGTCGAAGATCACCAAGGTGCCGGTGCAGTTCGACCCGCTGCCGCTGACCCAGGGCACGGTCGACGGATGGTTCTCCTTCATCACCAACGAGCCGAACGTGCTGGAGCTGAAGGGGTTCAAGGTCACGACGTTCCTGCTCGCCGACGCCGGATATCCGCTGGTGTCCGAGACGTACCTGGTGCGGCAGGACACCATCGACAAGGAGCGGGAGCTGCTCAAGGCGTTCCTACGCGCGGAGATCAAGGGCTGGAAGGCGAGCATCGCCGACCCGGCGCTCGGCGCGAAGCTCGCCGCCGAGACCTACGGCAAGGGGCTCGGTCTCACGACCCAGGAGCAGACCCTGGAGTCGAAGGACCAGAACGCCCTGATCCTTACCGCGGACACCAAGAAGAACGGCCTGTTCACGGTCACACAGAAGCTGATCGACGAGAACATCCAGACCCTGAAGTACGGCGGCCTCGACATCACCGCGGAGAAGCTCTTCGACTTCTCGCTCCTCGCAGAGGTCTACAAGGAGGACCCCAGCCTCATCTGAGGCCCCGCGCCTCCCGACCGCCGCCGCCCGGACACCCCAACAGAGGTCAGCACTTGATGAGCACCGCAGCAGAGGACGCAGCCAGGGACACACCTGACGGGACCGATCCGACGGAGGCCACGCCGCCGGAGACCGGAACCGGGCTGTCCCTGCGCGGGCTGAGCAAGGAATTCCGGCTCGGGCGGCGCCGGGTGACCGCGCTCGACGGCGTCGATCTCGACACCAGGGAGGGGCAGTTCCTCACGCTGCTGGGACCGTCCGGCTGCGGCAAGTCCACCGTCCTCAGGATCCTCGCCGGCCTCGACACGCCCACCTCGGGCACCGCGCTGGTGCACGGCGAGGGTCCGGAGGTCGCCCGGCGGCGCCACCACCTCGGCATCGCCTTCCAGGACAGCGCGCTGCTGCCCTGGCGTTCGGTCACCTCCAACATCCGGCTGCCGCTGGAGATCAGCGGCATCTCGGCGGACGCGTCGGTGATCACCGACCTCATCAAGCTGGTCGGCCTCGAGGGCTTCGAGAAAGCCCGCCCCGCCCAGCTCTCCGGCGGCATGCGGCAGCGCGTCGCCATCGCCCGCTCGCTCGTCGTCGACCCGAAGGTGCTGCTGCTCGACGAGCCGTTCGGCGCCCTCGACGACATGACCCGGCAGCGGCTCAACCTCGAACTCCAGCGCATCTGGCAGGCCCGGGCGGTGACGACCCTGCTGGTCACCCACTCCATCACCGAAGCGGTGCTGCTGAGCGACACCGTCGCCGTCATGTCGCCCAGGCCCGGCCGGATCGTGGAGACCGTGCCCATCGACCTCCCACGGCCGCGCACACCGAAGATGCTCCGCTCCCCGGAGTTCCACGCCTACGCCGACCAGCTCTCCGAGCTGCTTTTCGGGCGCCCCGGAACGGAGGCCTCGTGAGTACGGAGTCGGCCGCCGGACCCGGGCGGGGACTGCGGCTGCCCACCGCGTGGGCCGGGGGAGCGGCCGGCATCGTCGTCCTGATCGCGGCCTGGTCCGTACTGGCGACCACGGTCCTCAGCACGGCCGACGGCGTCCCCACCCCCTGGGCGGCGGTGAGCGGGATCTTCGACGACGGCTGGACCTTCTACGGCCCGCACATCAGCCAGACCACCGGCGAGGCCGTGTCCGGCTACCTCATCGGCAACGGGCTCGCGCTGGCGTGCGCGGTGCTGGTGCTACTGGTCCCCGCCCTGGAGCGGCTGCTCACCCAGCTCGCCGTCGCCTCCTACTGCCTGCCGATGGTCGCGATCGGCCCGATCCTGTCGCTGGTCCTGGACGGGGACAAGCCGATGGTGGCGATGGCGGGCCTCTCGGTCTTCTTCACCACGCTGGTCGGCGCCCTGCTGGGGCTGCGGTCGGCCGATCAGGCCTCGCTCGACCTGGTGCGCGCCTACGGCGGCGGGCGGTGGCAGCAGATGCGCCGGGTGCAGATCGTCGCCGCGCTGCCGAGCACGCTAGCGGCGCTCAAGATCGCGGCACCCGCCGCCCTGCTGGGCGCCATCATCGGCGAGTACCTCGGCCGGGTGGACAGCGGACTAGGCATCGCCATGACCATCAGCCAGCAGCAGCTCGACGTGTCCCGCACCTGGGGCATCGCCCTGGTGGCGGGCGCGGTGGCAGGCGTCGGGTACGGCGCGGTCGGCCTCGTCGCCCGCTTCGCCCTGCCCTGGTCGCGCGGCACAACAGTGGAAGGCGGCGGCTCATGAGCGCCATCACCGCGACCGACCCGGCCGCCGACCCCGCCGCCGCGGGCGCGAGCGGTGGGCGGGTGCTACGGGGGGCGGGGCGCCTGCTGCGCCCGCTGGGCAACCTGGTCACCACGATGGCCGCCGTAATCGTGCTGTGGATCATCTTCCTGCAGGTCTACAACCTCGACCCGCTGGTGGCCAAGTCCCCGGCCGACGTATGGCGCTACCTCTTCGAGGGCGCCCAAGCCGGTGACCACCGCAGCCTCGTCGCCTCGGGCCTCGGCCGCACCCTGCTCGACGCGGGCGTGGGCTTCGCCGCGGGACTCGTGGCGGCCGTGGCCGTATCGCTGGTCTTCGTACTGGCCCGCAGTGTGGAGCAGGCCCTGCTGCCCATGGCGGTCGTCATACGGTCCGTGCCGCTGGTGGCGATGACACCGCTGATCACCCTCGTGTTCGGCCGCGGCCTGCTGGCCACCACCGTCATCAGCGGCCTGATCGTCTTCTTCCCTGCCCTGGTCACCATGTCCTTCGGCCTCAGATCCGCTTCCCGGCAGGCGGCCGACCTGTGCCGCGCGTACGGCGGCGGGGACTGGATGGTGGCCCGCAAGGTGATGCTGCCCAGCGCGGTGCCCGCGTTCTTCGCCAGCGCGCGGGTCGGGGTGCCCGGAGCACTGATCGGCGCGATGCTCGCCGAGTGGCTCTCGACCGGCCAGGGCCTTGGCTACGCCATGCTGAAGGACTCCTCGACCTTCGACTACGACCACCTATGGGCCTCGGTGGCCGTACTCACCGCCGTATCCGCGCTCTGCTACAACGTCATCCTCGCCGTGGAGACCCTGGCCCTCGCCCGCTTCGCCCCCGCCTCCCGCCCGAACGGCTGACCGGTGGGCGTCGATCTCCGGGTGGGACCGGCGCTCGTGGTGCCCGTCACGGCACTCCCTCTCGAGGGGTGGGTGGAAGTGGCGGGCGGCGGGATGTCCACGTCGGGACCGAGCCCTCCGCCCGCCCGGCCGCCGAGGTGTATGACGCGGCCGGACGGATCGTCATCCCCGCCCTCCGAAGGCGCTCGTGGCGCGACTACCCGGACGAGAACGGCAACACCCGCGACAAGGACTGAGCGCCCGCCCCACCCCATCCTGTCAGGCGGGAAAAGCGCTCGTGGGGGCGCCTGCGGGACTGGTAGGAATTGGAGATGGTTGCCGAAGCCCTTGATCCCATGGAACGCCTGCTCGCTGAGCGGGCCTGCGAGCGTCTGATCCTTGAGTTCGTTCGCCGGCTCGATCTGGGGGACCCCAGCACAGTGGCGGAACTGTTCACCCCCGACGGGATATGGGAATGGCCCGACGACAGCCGCCGCGTGCAGGGGCGTGACGCGCTGCGCGGCTACTTCGGCTCCCGGCCCAAGGACCGGCTGTCGCGCCGCATGAGCACGAACGTCCTGGTCACCGTGAACTCCGCGTCGGCGGCCACCGCGACCTCCTACTTCGCGACGTATCGAGTCGACGGCTATACGGACGGCATGCTGCCGCCCCGGCTGCCCACGAACGTGGGGCACTACGAGGACACGTTCCGCAAGGTCGGGGGCAGTTGGCTCCTCGCCACCCGACGCACGTTCCTGCCCTTCGGCGGAGAGACGGAGCACCTCGGCCACCCGCGTCAGCCGTGACTGTGCTGTGCGAGGGGCCCCTCCGCCTGAGCGGAGGGGCCCCTCGCTGATTTCTGGCTGATTCTGTGCGGACCGCCGACGGTGGCGCGGTGGTGGACGGCGCACCATCGCCCGGAGCGGGATACCACCCATGCAGAGCTGCGATGACACCGAACCTTGTCCCACGTGACCGGTGCTTCCTACGCTGCCTGGCATCCAGGCGCAAGGCGCTGCGACGGCGGGAGATCCGTTGAAACCCCTCACCGGCATTACGGCATTCACCAGGAACCCAGTGCGTTACCCGCGGCGGATGGCAGGCATCACTGAAATGGGCTTCCGGCCGCTTCTCCGGGTCCCTAATATCGGGGCCAATCCCCACCGTAATTCCGCGTATATCTGCTTCAGGCTCATTGTGCTGAGGATGCGCCAGACTCAAAGGAGAGTCTTTACGATGGCCGGAAGACCGGACACGGCCACGGCCACGGCCGCCCCGCATCGCACGGCACGTCTGACCGGCGCTGTCTGTGCCGCGACCGTCCTCGCGCTCGCGGCGGCGGGGTGCAGCAGTTCCGCATCCGACAGCACCTCCTCCTCCTCCGCCGCCGCCGCCGGATCGTCGGCGACGGGGTCCGCCGGTTCCTGTGGGACAGTGCCGACTGAGCCCTTCAAGGACGCCACCGGCCTGGTCAGGGCCCTGGGCGCGAAGTACGAGGCCGCCTACAGCGGCTACTCCGGCACCGTCCAGAAGAGTAAATGGGCGGACTGGAAGCCGACGAAGAAGTCCGGCTTCACCATCGGCATCTCCGAGTCGCAGCTGAGCAATCCGTACCAGACGCTGATCAACACCTCGCTGCAGAAATACCTGAAGGCAGACGGCTACAAGGTCATCGACCTGGTCTCCACCAATGAGGTCACCAATCAGATAGCCCAGTTCAATCAGCTGATCACCGACAAGGTCGACCTGATCATCTATCAGCCGCTGGCCTCGGGCTTCGACTCGGTGGTCGACAAAGCCGCGGCCGCCGGTATTCCCTCGATCTCGATGCTGAACAACGTCGTGGACGCGAATACGGTCAACGTCGTGCCGAACTCCTTCGCCGCGGGTGAGGCACAGGCCGCGGCGGTCGCGAAGGCGCTGAGCGGCAAGGGCTCCATTCTTGGTGTGCACGGCATCAAGGGTGTCCCGATCGACACCGACACCTTCACCGGTGCCAAGGCCGCGCTGGCCCTGTGCCCGAACATCAAACTCGACGACTCGATCTACACGGACTTCTCGCCCACCACCGCGCAGACCAACGTCCAGCACTACCTGGCGGCCAACCCGACGAAGACCATCGGCGGTGTCCTGGAGGGCGGCCCGATGACCACCGGCGTCATCTCGGCCTTCCAGAAGTCGAGCCAGACCGTGCCGACGATCGCCGACAACGGCCTGACCGTGGGAGGCGTGGCGTACTGGAACGCCCACCAGAGCAGCTACCAGGGCGTCGGCCTGTTCAACCCGGGTGACGGACTGGCCAACGCCGTGGCCCAGGTCGCGCACCACATGCTCGCCGGAAGCGGCGTCAAGGTCTCCGACATCGTCATCGATCCGCCGCTGGTGACCAACAGCAACCTCTCCAGCTTCTACAAGTCCGGCTTCGCGGTCGGCAATGCCGCCACGGTCACCGAGGGCGACGTCAACCAGTCCTTCGCGACCAGCAGTTACATCGACGGCTTCTTCAACTCCACGAACTAGGCCGGACAGGGACCAGCCGCACGAACCGGCCGACGTGACGTACGGCCCGGCCGAGCACAAAGGAGTGGTGTGTTGAACGAGCGGAGCCAGGTAGCGCTGGAAGTCAGCGGCCTTGCCAAGTCGTTCGGAGCGACGAGGGCGCTGCGGTCCTGCTCGCTCCGGCTGCCGGCCGGGGAGGTGCACGCCCTGATGGGCGAGAACGGTTCCGGCAAGAGCACTCTTGTCAAGATCCTCACCGGGATCCACGCACCGGACTCCGGTGGCTTCCTGGTCGGCGGCGCCGCGGTCCGCTTCACCGCTCCGGTGGCGGCGATCAGTGCCGGGGTGGATGGCCGTCTACCAGGAGGTCTTGGTGGTGGGCCCGCGCTCGGTGCTGGAGAACGTCTGGCTCGGCGCGGACGGGGTGTTCAGGCGCAGGGTCTCCGGGAGCGAGAAGCGGGCGAAGGCCACCGCCGTACTGTCCGAACTGCTGGAGCGGGTGCCCGATCTGGACACCCCGGTCGAGCACCTGTCGCTCAGCGACCGCCAGGCGTGCGGCATCGCACGCGCGCTGGTGCGCGAGCCGAAGGTGCTGATCCTGGACGAGGCCACCAGCGCACTGGACGTGGCCACCCGCGACCGGCTGTTCGCGGCCGTGGCCCGGCGCAAGGCCACCGGCATCTCCGTGCTTTTCGTCTCGCACCGGATGGACGAGGTCGACGCGATAGCCGACCGGGTGTCCGTCCTGCGCTCCGGCGAGTCGGTCGCCACGCTGGAGGCCAAGGAGGCCACCACCGCCGAACTCGTACGGCTCATGACGGGAGCGGAGCACCTGACGGGCGCCACGGCGGACGGTCCCGCGCACCGTGCCGCCCCGGACGCCGACGCCCCGGTGCTGCTGCGCGTGCGGGGCCTGCGCCTGGTGCCGGAGGCAGAGCCGGTCGACTTTGAACTGCGGGCCGGCGAGGTGGTCGGGCTGGCCGGGCTGGAAGGCCATGGACAGGACGCTTTCATCAAGGCCCTGTGGGAAGGGCCGCCTGGCGAAGGATCGGTCCTGCGGACGCAGGACGCTGCCGCTGCCGCTGCCGCTGCCGCTGCCGGTGCCGGTGCCGGTGCCGGCGTCGGCGTCGGCACCGGCGTCGAGACCGAGATCCGTTCCGAGCAGCGGGCCGCCGCTGCGGGCATCGGCTATGTGCCGCGCGACCGGCGGGCCGAGGCTTTGTTCGGGACCATGTCCATCCGGGAGAACTTCGCCGCCGCGACGCTCCGTCAGGACGGCCGCCTGGGGCTGATCTCCCGCAGGTCGGCGCTGGCCCGCTTCGCCCCGTACCGGGCCCGGCTGAAGATCCGGATGGGGCGGGAGTCGGACCCGATCACCTCTCTGTCGGGCGGTAACCAGCAGAAGGTCGTGATCGCCCGCTGGCTGGCCCGCGACCCCCGGGTGCTGCTGCTGAACGACCCGACCCGCGGCGTGGACATCGGTGCCAAGCGGGACATCTACGCGCTGCTGGACGATCTGACCCGTCGCGGCGTGGCCGTCGTCATGCTCTCCACCGAAGTCGACGAGCACATCGAACTGATGGACAGAGTCCTTGTCTTCCGCGAGGGGTCGCTGTCCGCGACCTTGCCCCGTGCGGAGCTGACCCGGCAGTCGCTTGTCGCCGCCTTCTTCGGACGGACGGTCGCCGCCGACAAGCCCGTCCCCGTCCCCGTCCCCGACCCGGCCTCGGCTGCCGCTGCCGCCGCTTCTGCCGCTGCTTCCGCGGATGGTGCCTCATGACCACCCTCACCGCCTTCCGGGGCTTCCTCGGCAAGCGCCCCTACGCGTTCGCCGGACTGCTCACCCTGACCCTGTTCCTGGTCGACGTCGCCGTCCAGCCCGCCTTCGCGGCCTTCTCCAACTGGGCCACGGTGCTCGCCTCATTCGCCCCGCTCGCGGTCGCGGCGATGGCCAGCACACCGGCGATCCTGTCCGGAGGCGGCGGTATCGACATCTCGATCGGCCCCGCGCTGACGCTGGTCAACATCGTGATCGTGGCTGATCTGCTGCCCCATGGCCTCAGCTCGCCCATGGTCGTCATCCCGATCTGTCTGGCGATCGGCACCGCGATCGGCGCGGTCAACGGCTTCATGGTGGCCGTGCTGCGCTTCCAGCCGGTCGTCGCCACCCTGTGCGCCAACATCATCATCAGCGGACTGGCCACCCAGCTGCAGGGCGACTCGGTACCCGCCGGCAGCACCGGCTGGACCAAGGACCTGGCCGGTTCGTTCGGTCCGGTCCCCGGCGCGGTGCTGACCATCGGCGCGCCTCTGCTGATCTGGCTGCTGCTCGCCCGTACGCCCTTCATCAAGGCCCTGTACGCCGTGGGCGGTGACGACGCGACGGCCTTCTCCGCCGGGGTGAACGTGCCCATGGTGCGGATCGCCGCCTACGCGCTCGGCGGACTGTTCGCCGCGATCGCGGGGATCGCACTGATGTCGCTGATCAACGAGGGCTCGGCCAGCATGGCCACGCAGTACACGCTGCTCGCCATCGCCTCGGTGGCGCTGGGCGGCACGGCCCTGTCCGGCGGACGGGGTTCACTGCTCGGCTCGCTGCTCGGCGCGGGCAGCATCTACCTGATCGACAATCTGCTCAACGAGGTGCATGTGTCCACGCTGTGGTCCACCGCGATCTACGGGGCGATGCTGGTCTTCGCCGTGGTCGTCGGAGCCGTACTCACCGACACCCGCCGGAGGGTCGCATGACCGTCACCGCACCGACCGACGCCGCGGTAACGGACGACGCCGCCCCGGGCCGGGTCCCGCCGCTGGCCGCCCTGGCCGAGTGGCAGCGCCGGTTCCCGTTGCTGCAGATCCTCGCCCTGGTCGCGCTGTACGGCTACGGCCTGGCCACCATCGTCGGCTTCGGCTCGCACCGGGTGCTGTACGCGATCCTCATCAATGGCTCCCTGCTCGGCCTGGCCGGGGCGGGCCAGACGATCGTCGTGCTCGTGGGCGGGATCGACTTCTCCATCGCGGCGTTCATCTCGGCCGGGGACGTCATCATCGCCGAGCTGTGCGGCACCTACCACTGGTCCACCGGGGCGGCGGCGGCGGTGGCGCTGGCGGTCGGTGTGGTGGGCGGCCTGGCCAACGGGCTGATCTCCTTCCGGTTCAAGGTGGAGCCGCTGATTGTGACGCTTGGCGTCAGCGCCCTGGTCTCCGGGCTCGTCCTCAAGTGGATCAACGGCTCCGCCACCGGGGTCGCGCCGCCCTGGCTCGGCGGTCTGACCGCCGCCAACGGCAGCACGTTCGGCCTGGCGATTCCGCCGGTGGTGCTGATCTGGGCCGTGGTCGCCCTGGCGATCCAACTGGTGCTCACCCGTACCCGCGCCGGGCGCAGCCTCTACCTGACCGGGGTGAACCAGCGGGCCGCGAAGCTCGCCCTGGTCCGGGTGAGCAGGACCTGGATCTGCGCGTACGTCGCCAGCGCGGTGCTGGCCGTCTGCGTCGGCATCCTGCTGGCCGGGTACTCGGGGTCGGGCGACGTCACCGTCGGCGATCCGTACCTGTTCCAGTCCCTGGCGGCGGTGATCGTCGGCGGCACGATGTTCGGCGGGCGCGGCGACTACTGGCGCACCGTGCTCGGCGCACTCGTCCTGTCCGTGGTCGCGCTGCTGCTGAGCGCCGCGCAGCTGTCCTCCGCCGACCAGCAGATGATCACCGGTGGGCTGATCCTCGCGGTGGTCGGACTCTACGGCCGCGAGCGGAGGCTGCGCGACCGTATCTGACGTCCATTCGGAGATGCCGTGACTTACTAGAACGCTTCGCGTCTTCGGGACCGAGGACGCCTTTCTCTCCCGGCCGAAGCCGGGGATTCCCAGGGAGCAAAGGCGGCGCGCTGACGTGCCGCAAACCCGTCACACGGCGCCCGGAAAAGAAGAACCCACAGTGCACGACCCTCAGGGAGACATGCAATGACGCAGATATCTCGACGCTCGGTCCTCGTCGCGGGCTCCGCCACCGCGGGGGCCCTGCTGCTCAACCCGGTCACTGCCAGTGCCAGCACCGGCGCCGCCACGGGCGGAGAGATCTCGGTGGCGGCCGGCGAAACCCTGGTGGTCTCCAGGACCACCAGGCTGGACCGGCTCACCATCGCCTCCGGCGGCACCATCTCGGCCCCGGACGGGTACAGCCTGACGCTGACGGTCAACGGGGTCGAGACCGGGCAGCTCCTGACGGCGACGGGAGCGGCTTCGACGCAGATCGCTCCCGGCACCTACCGGGGCGACATCTGCCTGACGGTGGCCGTGGCCCACCCGGTGGCCTTCGGCGGCCTCAGCTTCCCTTTCCGCCAGGCCCTGTACGTGGACGCCACCGGCGTGGTGAAGGCGAACTCCGTCCTGGCCGGCGTCCTCGGGGGCCGGCTCACCGACGCCTTCGCGCGGGACATCCGGCTCTCCTCGAACGGGGAGGCGTTCAACGGCGTCTACGTGGGGGGCGGCTCCTACACCCTGCAGAGCCCCAGGATCGCCTTCGAGGGCAACGGGCGCTGCGACTTCGTGGGCTATGGCGCGGCCGTCGTGGGCACCGGCACGAGCACCACGCTGGTTGTGGACGGTGCCACGATCTCCAACCAGGGCGCGGTCCGTACCGCCGTGATCGCCGACGGCGGCAGCAACGTCATCGTCAAGAACTCCACGATCGAGGTCAAGAACGGCGTGCTGCCGTCCGACTACCGGAGCACCGTCAACACCACCTACATGGAGGACGCGCCCTGGATGCTGAGCATCTCGGGCAATGTGCGCGCCACGAACCTGCTGGGCACCAAGAGCAAGGCGTCCTACATCAACTCCTCCATCACCTCCGAGGGATGGGGCGCCCTCTCCACCGACAACGGTTCACACTGCACCCTCTCGGCCGTCAACTGCCTTGTCGCCAACAGCGGTGACAGCGGGTACGGCTCGTACGCCATCGGCAACGCGACGGAGAACTTCCTCGGCTGCCGGTTCGACGTGGCCACGTACGCGACCATCAACCGGGGCGGCGCGGTGCACTACGCCGACAGCACCCGTGCCGCCGTCGCGAAGCTCAACACCGACCTCGGGCTCGGCCTCAGCGCCCGCGAGCTCGCGGACATCCCGGTGCGGGCCACGGTCGTCAACTCCCGTCGCTTCGGCGTCATGTGGCACGGCGCCGGCTCGGTGGACGTGAGCGGCGGGACGATCCTCAACTCCCGGGAGTCCACCTTCCTGGACAAGGGCCAGCAGGTCGCGATCACTGTCGACGGCTCCGGGGGCGCCCGGCTGAACCCCGGCAACGGAATCATCATGCAGGTGATCGAGAACGACGACCCGGGACCGGTGATGGTCGACGGGGTGCTGCTGAACGCCGGCGTCTACACCGAGCCCACGGGCGACCCCGCCAGGGACTCCGGCTTCGACGTCACCGAGGTCCACAGCGGCGACGCCACGGCCGCCTTCACCGACATCCGCCTCCAGGGCGACTTCTACAACGCCATGCGGGGCGGGCTGAACCTGGCGCTGACCTTCACCCGCAGCCGGATCGAGGGCGTCATCTCGGCCAGCACGTCCAAGCACGCCGTCACCACCATCACCTCGGCGCAGTGGCGGCAGCTCGGCGAGGTCACCAACACCCCTTCGGCGGCGGTCAACAACGGTGTGATCGTCGAGCTGGACAGCGGTTCCCGCTGGACGGTGACCGGGACGTCCTACCTGACCAAGCTGGTCCTCGCCGCGGACGCCGCCGTCACCGGCGCTCACGGCCGCACCGTGTCCATGACGGTCGACGGCACCGCGACGGCCATCAAGGCCGGGAGCAGCTACAGCGGCGCGATCGTGATCACGGTCGCGTAGCCCTGGCGGGGCTCGACCGGGGCGGCCCCGCACGCCCGGTCAGCGGACGTCGTGCCGGACCCGGACATTGGGCTCCACATACACGTCGTAGTCCTGGCCAGGCTCGCACCGGACGGGGCTGAGGGCACCCGGGACCTCCACCCAGCCCGCAGCCGCGAACGGCAGGGGCGTCGGCCACCGGGACCGGGTTCGCGACGTGCGGGTACTTGCTTTCGCTTGCCCGCCAACGCGTCGCGGACCCGGCCGGCCGCCCGTTCTGCTCGACCGCGACGGGGCTACTTCAAGTCGGCGGGTGTGAGGTAGCCGGTGTCGATGAGTTCCCGCTTGTAGTTGGTCTTGTCGACGCTGACCGGCGGCAGCAGATAGGCGGGTACGATCTTGTTCCCGTTGTCGTACTGCTTGGTGTCGTTGATCTCCGGCTTGCCGCCGGTGAGGATGGCGTCGCCCATCTGCACCGCGACGCGGGCGAGCTTGCGGTTGTCCTTGTAGACGGTTTCGGACTGCTCGCCGGAGAGGATCAATTTGACCGAGGCGGCCTCGGCGTCCTGGCCGGTGATGACCGGAAGCGGCTTGGCCGGGGTGCCATAACCGTCCGCTTTGAGAGCGGCGATGATACCCCGGGTGATGCCGTCGTAGGGAGAGAGCACAGCATCGACGTGCTGGGAGCCGTAGGAGGTGGCGAGAATATCCTTCATGCGGGCCTGGGCGATGCCGGGGTCCCAGCGCAGGGTGTTGACCTGCGTGATGCGCTTCTGGCCGCTCCCGATCACCAGCTGCTTCTTGTCGATGTACTTCTGGAGGATGCTCATGGAGCCGTTGTAGAAGTACTGGGTGTTGTTGTCGTCGGGGGAGCCGGCGAACAGCTCGATGTTGAATGGGCCCTTCCCGTTTTTGAGGCCGAGCTTGTCGACGATGTACTCGGCCTGGAGCTGGCCGACCTTGAAATTGTCGAAACTCGCGTAGTAACTCACGTCATTGCTCGCCAGAATCAAGCGGTCGTAGGCGATGACCTTGACCCCGGCGTCCCTGGCCTCCAGCAGGACCTCGCCCAGTGCCTCGCCGTCGATCGCTGAAATGATCAAGAGCTTGTCGCCTTGGGCGATCATTTTGTGGATCTGGGACACCTGGGTGTCGATGTCGTTGTTGGCGTAACGCAGATCCGTCTTATATCCCTTGGCTCCGAACTGCTTGACCATGGCCTGGCCATCGACGATCCACCGGAGTGAGGTCTTGGTCGGCATGGCGATGCCGACAGTGGAACCCTTGCCACCGTGGGCGCTGCTGCTGCTGGTCCCGCCGCCACCGCAGGCGGTGGCGGCAGCAAGGATGAGAACAGTGGTTACTGCCGTGGTGACCCGCAACTGGGCGGCTCTGGCATGGCGCATCAGGGTCAAATCCTTTCGGGGTCCACTAGGGACCGTGCCAGGGCCGAAGCGGAGTTGCCCTGGTCTGACAGACACGTACGGAGTTGCGGGCTATGCCGCAGATTGCGTGAGGCTAGCGGATGCCTCGGTGACATGTCGATGGAGGAAGCGCGAGATTTTGCGGGGCGTTTCACTTGACGTACCGGCCGGGACCCTGATCGGCGTGGTCGGACAGAACGGGATCCGAAGGAGTGCGCTCCTGCGGATCATCAGCGGGCACCTGCCGCCGGACGCCGAGTCGGTTCACCAGTACGGCAGTTGAACTGCGCGCACGGCTCCGGAGGGCAGGTGAACAGGAAGCCGCCCCCGTCGGAGGCGACCAGCCGTTTTAGCGTCTCAGATGAGCTTAGCTTTTCCTGGGTGGGCCTGCGTTTTCGGGCCTGCCTGGAAAATGACTTGCTCGCCGGGTGGCAAGGGCGTGGTGGTGGAATCCTGCGCCGAGTCTTGCCCCGAGGCCGGACCGACTCCCGGTTACGGTCTACGGTCGGCAGACCAGGATGCCGCCGAGGCAGGTGATCCTGAATGAGCCCTCCGTCGCGATGGCCGCAGCGACGAGTTCGCGTGCGCGGGCCACGGTCTCCTCGAAGGGGACGCCGACGCCCAACACCAGCGCAGAGAACGGCGTGTGGTGGCTGGTGCTCGGGCTCGGCGGCGGCATCCTGGTCCTGGGGCTGCTCAGCACCGGGCGCTGGGCCAGGGACACCGCCGGGCGGGCGGCGGCACTGTTCGAGGATGTGGACCGGGGCGCGGATCCTCGAACTGCCTCCCTCCGCCGCCGATGATCGGCGGCGGGGCACCGACCTCGATGTTGTGGTGATCCCAGGCACGCCGAAGGCTGCCAGTCGGCAACGATGGCGAGGGTCGCCCCGGCGCAGGGGCGAATCCTGCGGACAGCGTTCTGAATCGAAGGCGACGGCGTCGACTGCACGAGCTCTCCACTGGACTCAGCAGGACCGTGGCTTACGTGCCTACCAGCTGCACAATGCCCTGACCTGCCAAAAGCCTTGGCAGGTCTAGATAACGGCGGGCTGGGCCGCCTTCGACGCCGGCAATACACGACCAGGCGCGGCACCTGTACACGGAGAGCCTCAAGGCCGCCGAGCAGGCCGATGATGCTGCGCTGACCGGCAACGCCTACGCGCTCCTCTCCTACCAGCAGACCTCACTTGGACAGAGCGGTGTGGGCTTCGCGGAAGCTTCATGCGACGTCGTGCGGGACCAGCTGGTGCCGGCCAATGTCCGCACCTTGCTGCACGAACGCATGGCCTGGGCCTACGCGACCGCGGGCGACAACACCAACGCCGAGCAGCGCCCTGGCCCACGCCGAAGAGACCGTCCGGGACGTCGGCACAGCGCCGGGCCCCGACTGGGCAGCCTGGGTGGACCACGCCGAGGTGCAGATTATGACCGGCCGCGGCTGGGTCGTGCTGCACAAGCCTCTGCGCGCGGTGCCCGTGCTGGAGCAGGTGCTTGCGGGTTTCGACGACGCCCAGGCCCGTGACAAGGCGCTGTATCTGTCCTGGCTCGCCGCCTATTGTCCGCCATCGTCCTCAATGCGGCGATGTACTCCTCACCCTCCCCGTACTGACCCTCGTGCCAGAACACGGACGCCACCGGGCCGAGCACTTGAGCTGAGGCAGCAAGCCGGGCCTTCACTGCGGAGCGGGCGAGTGCAGCGGCGGCCTCCCGACTGTCGGCGGTCGTGGACACCTGGATGAAGTCAGCCAGGGCGTGAGCGTAGTTGGCCCGGACGTTGGAAGGTGGCGTCGCGCGGACAAAAGCAGGGAACACCTCTCGGGTCTGAGGTCCCTTTGGCTGCCCCATGCGGTGGCGCGAGCGGCCCAACGCAAACCGGCGAATCGCTGTGTGGCATCGGCGGAGTC
Source organism: Actinacidiphila oryziradicis (assembly GCF_005047355.1). Lineage (GTDB taxonomy): Bacteria > Actinomycetota > Actinomycetes > Streptomycetales > Streptomycetaceae > Actinacidiphila > Actinacidiphila oryziradicis. The sequence continues at coordinate 41,590 of NZ_SUMC01000013.1, read as the reverse complement.
GTTGGCGGTGCCCGCACGTAATACAGCCGTCCTTCGGCGGATCCGCACCCGCCGAAGGACAGGTGTATTGCTCTGCAGCCGTATTTCCTTCACGGCCCGGCAGACTCGTCGCTGGCCAGGTTGTCGTCCTGAATCTCGAGTTTGGACCGGCAGAGGCGGACTTTCCTCCGGATCTGTTCCTGGTCCGCGCGAAGCCGAGCGATCTGCTTCTCGACCCGGTGGTCGTGTTCCTCCAGCAAGGCGAGGCGTTCTGGGACGGTGTCGTCACCGCTGCGGGTGAGCTTCACGAAGTGGAGCATCTCTGCGATCGGCATGCCGGTGTCGCGCAGGCAGCGCAGCAGGAGGAGCCAGAGCACGTCGATTTCGGTGAATCGCCGACGTCCCCCGGCGGTCCGGTCGATCTGGTGCAGCAGGCCGATTCTCTCGTAGTAGCGGATCGTGTCCCAGCTGAAGCCGGTCTTCTCGACGACCTGGCGGGGTGAGTAGAAGGTCACACGCCCGAGGGTCGCACCAGGAGTGGGCTCCCGGTCAAGGCGCGTTTGACCCGGAGTGAACTCCGGGTTGCACAGTCGTCGGTGAGCGCGGGCCGCCGGTCTCCTCCTGCGGCTCACGGCACACAACGGCGAGAGGCAACGACGGTGACGATCAATGACGCGCTGGCGCGGTATCACCTGCTCGGGCGCACCGGACTGCGCGTTTCGCCCATCGCCCTGGGTGCGATGACCTTCGGGGAAGGCGGCTGGCACGCCGGCGAGGACACCGCCCGCTCGATCTTCCTGCGCTACCTGGAGGCGGGCGGCAACTTCATCGACACCGCCGACATCTACGCGGGCGGCAGGAGCGAGGACCTGCTGGGCACCTTCATTCAGGAGACCGGAACACGTGATCGCCTGGTCATCTCGACGAAGTTCACCGTCGCGACCACCCCGGGCGACCCGAACTCCGGCGGCAACGGGCGAAAGAACATCCTGGCCTCGCTCGACGCCTCCTTGCGGCGCCTGCGGACCGACTACGTGGACCTCTACTGGCTGCACATGTGGGACGCGATCACTCCGGCGGAAGAGGTCATGTCGACCTTGGACACGCTGGTCCGCAGCGGGAAGGTCCGCGCCATCGGGCTGAGCAACGTTCCGGCCTGGTACGCCGCAAAGGCGCACCTGCTCGCCCAGGCGCGCGGCTGGGAGCCGGTCGCCGCGCTCCAGCTCGAATACTCCCTCGCCGAACGCTCCATCGAGCGGGAACACCTTCCCGCCGCAGCCGAGCTCGGCATCGGCGTCATTCCCTGGTCGCCTCTGGCGAACGGCCTGCTCACCGGTAAATACGCACGCCAGCAGACAGCGCAACCGCAAGGGATTGGCCGCCTGGCCGAGATGGAGACGGACGGCACACTCGAACGGACACGCACATCAGGCAATCCGACGTTCACGAAACTCTTCACCGACAACACCTGGCGCACCATCGACCTACTGTCTGATGTCGCGCACGAGATCGGCCGGAGCCCGGCGCAAGTCGCGCTCAACTGGGTCACGCGGCGCCCCGGAGTCGTGTCCACGCTGGTCGGCGCGACCAGGGTGCAGCAGCTTGACGACAACTTGCGCGCCATCGACTTCGAAATTCCGCACGCGCTTGCCGAACGGCTCGAGGAAGCGAGTCGGCCGCTGCCTGGGTACCCGTACTACTTCTTCGGAGCGGCGACACAGCCCATGATCAACGGCGGCACAGCGGCCGTGTACGCAACACCGTCGTGGTCGGAGTAGATGAGCCCCTGAGAGGGATGGCTTCCCGCCGAAGCCCGGGGCACAGGCTCGCCGGAACCGGGCACAAAGCCATTCAGCATTCAGCTCGCCTGTTCCGGCCGGTATCAAGCCTCAGACCCGCCAGCACCACGAGGTCGCTTGGTGGAGCGCCCTGCCCAAGTTGGCGGGCCCCCACCATCTTCGGTCGGCGGTTCAGCGGTGCTGTTGCCGCTGGTCCGAGAGGGTCGGGTGAGTGCGGTTTACCGGGGGCGGGACGGTGGTGGATTGCGTGGGCTGGGTGGCCGCTGTCTGGCTGCGGGCGCGGGCGGCCTTGAGACGGGCGTTGGCAGTGGCGGTGATGCGCCAGTTGAGGACGTGGGCGATGCTGGTGGCGGTGTCGAGCTCGCGTTGTTCGGCGGCTTCGGCCAGGGCATTGGCGGGGTGATGGCCGGCGGTTTCGGCTTTGGCGAGGGTGGTGGTCAGAGCCGGCCAGGCGGGGTCGGTGAGGATGCGGTCGGCGTGGGCGGGGAGGGCTTGGCGGACGGCGGCTTCGTAGCGGCGGACGTTGTCCGGGTGGGGTGCGCGCTGGGCGAGGTCGGCCAGGAGGGGGCCGGCGGTCCGGAGGTAGGCCGCCTGGAGGTGGGTGAATGCCTCGCGGGTGGCTGCTGCCTGCTGTTGGTGGCCCCGGACCTCGTGCCAGCGGGCGGCGGCGATGGCGACCAGGACCAGGGTGGAGAGCAGGACGGCGAGCGCGGTGCCGTCTTCGCCGCTGGTGGCGGTGTGGAAGAGGTTCCCGCGTGCTGGTCGAATATCCCTGGAGGACTTCGCGAAGAAATGGGAGGCGTCGGCCATCGCGGGGGAGACGGTCTCCCGGATCACCGACAACGCGCTGCGGCTGCACGTCGTCCCGGTGCTCGGCTCCCGCGCGATGACCGCGTTACGGCGCCATGATGTGCAGGTCATGTTCAAGAGCCTGTCGGAGCAGCTCGGACCCGGAAGTGTCCGGAACATCTACGACGTGCTCGTCCGCATGATGACCGCCGCAGTCGAGGACCGGGTGATCCCGTCAACCCCCTGCCGCCGCATCACTCTCCCGCCGTTGCCGGACGAGGAGATCGTGCCGCCGACGGTCGAGCAGGTGCAGCAGATGGCCGAGGCGATGCCGCCGTACCTCTCGGCGGCGATCGTCGTCCTCGCCGGATCGGGCTTGCGGATCGGTGAGTTGCTGGGCCTGAAGGTCTCGGACATCGACTTCAAGCGCGGGACCATCCGGGTGGAGCGGCAGCGCAATCAGGCTGGGGCCACCTGCCCGCCGAAAACGGCCAAGTCCCGTCGTACGGTCCCGGTCGGAGAGGTCGTCACCGACGCGCTCCTGAGCCACCTGGCGAAGCGGCCGTCCAAGGAGTGGCTTTTCACCATGGAGGAGAGCGCGCCCCTCACGTACCGCCGATGGAAGAACGAGTGGAACTGCGCGCGGCGGGCGTTGCAGAAGGCGGAGAAGGGAGAACGAGGCGGCCGAGCGCGAGGGCCGCGATCCCGTCGAGCTGCCGCATCTGGTCACCCACGACCTTCGGCACTTCTTCGCCTCGGCGCTCGTCGCGGGCGGCGCCGGCGTCAAGCAGGTGCAGGTGGTCCTCGGTCACGCGACCGCCGTCATCACCTTGCGGATCTACGCGCACCTGTGGCCCGGGGAAGACGACCGCACCCGGTCCGTCATGGACTCCGTGCTGGCAGTCTTGCGGACCGGGTGCGGACAGGCGACTACCGAAATCGGTGTTGTCGCAGGTCATGCGGCATGATCCAAGATCAGGCCTTCTTGGTCTCCCAGAAGATCTTGTCGATCTCGGCGATGAGGTCGAGCGCCTTCTGGCCCGTCGCCGGGTCGGAGGAGGCCTTGGCGGCGCTGAGGGCCTTGAGGGTGTCGTTGACGAGCTGGTGGAGCTGGGGGTACTTCTCGAAGTGCGGCGCCTTGAAGTAGTCGCTCCAGAGGACCGAGACGTGGTGCTTGGCCAGCTCGGCGCGCTGCTCCTTGATGACAATCGCACGCGCCCGGAAGTCCGGGTCGTCGTTGGCCTGGTACTTCTCCTGGACTGCCTTGACGGACTCGGCCTCGATGCGGGCCTGGGCCGGGTCGTAGACACCGCAGGGGAGGTCGCAGTGGGCGCTGACCTTAACCTTCGGCGCGAACAGGCGAGAGAACATGGCGGTCCTTCCTCGTGATCGTCTTTCCAGATGGGAGATTACTCCTCGGACGAGTGGTTTTCTCGGCCGCCCCGTGGGCCTAGGACCAAAGTCGGGTGTCACTCTGGGGTAGGTGGAGACACAAACCAGGAGGCGGAGGATGCGTGAGCAGGGGGCAAACTGCCCTACCAGCTGGTCGAGGTGACCGGTCCGTCGATGGTCCCTACGTTGCTGAACGGGGACTGGCTACTGATCCAGTACGTGAAAAACGCGGAGGAGGTCCGCCCGGGTGACGTGGTGGTGCTGCGACATCCGCTGCAGCAGGACCTGCTGATCGTGAAGCGGGCGGTGGAGCGGCGCGAGGGCGGGTGGTGGGTGCTGGGGGACAACGCGTTCGTGGAGAACGACAGCCGGGAGTTCGGGACGGTGCCGGACGAGCTGGTGCTGGCGCGGGGCCGGGGGCGGTTCAGGCCGGCGAAAGAGGTTCAGTGGTCGGTGGCGGGCGTGGCGGGCGTGGCGTCGTGGGTGGCGTCGTGTGTGCGGCCGCTGAGGGCGGGCCGGTCGGTTTCCAGGCGTTTACGGGCACGGTAGGCGGCGACGTTGGCGCGGGTGGCGCAGCGGTCGGAGCAGTAGCGGCGGGAGCGGTTGGTGGAGGTGTCGATGTAGGCGTTGCGGCAGGGGGCGGCCTCGCAGATGCCGAGCCGGTCCACGCCGAGGGCGGTGAGCTGGAAGGCGAGGCCCATGCAGGCCGTGGCGGCGTAGGCGGCGGTGGCGTTGGCTGCGTGGTCGGCGAGATGCATGTGCCAGGCGGGGCGGCCGTTGTCGTCGAGGTACTCGTGGCCGGAGATCTGGGGGCTTACGGGGAATTCGAGGAGCAGCGCGTTGAGCAGATCGACGGCGCGGACCTCGTCGTCCTCCGAGGCGGCCTCGAAGACGCCGCGCAGGCGGGTGCGTACGGCCCGGAGCCGGGCCACGTCGGAGTCGGTGATGCGGGCGCCGGGCTGTCCGGTGGGGCCGAAGAGTTCGCGTACGGCGTCGGCCGAGGTGAGGGAGTCGGTGCGGCGCGCCGGCTCCTCGGTGTTCACCAAACGCAGGGCATGCTCTGAGTAATAGGCCAATTCCACTTGTGATCCTTACTCCGCGCGATCTAGGCTCCGTAACGACCGATGTGCCTACGAGGGTATTACGGGTGAAGGGGCATGGGACGATGACGACAGTACGGACAGCCGATTGGCAGGCCTGGCAGGACAGCTGGGACCGTCAGCAGGAGTGGTACCTCCCGGACCGCGAGGAGCGGTTCCGGGTCATGTTCGATCTCGTCGAGGCACTTGTCGGAACCGAGCCGAGGGTGCTGGACCTGGCGTGCGGCACCGGCAGTATCTCGGACCGGCTGCTGAAGCGCTTCCCCGGCGCGGTGAGCACGGGCGTCGACCTCGATCCGGCGCTGCTCACCATCGCGCGGGGGCACTTCGAGGGGGAGCGGAGGGTGGCGTTCGTCAGCGCCGATCTGCACGACCCGCAGTGGGCGTCGAGGCTGCCGCACCGCTCGTACGACGCGGTGCTCACCGCCACCGCCCTGCACTGGCTCCAGCCGGAGCCGCTGTGCGCCCTGTACGGGCAGATCGCGGGCGTGCTGCGGGACGGCGGGGTCTTCATGAACGCGGATCACATGCCAGACGAGTCCACGCCGCGCGTCAACGCCGCGGCGCGTGAGCTGGAGCGCGCCCGCCAGGAGCGCGAGCGGGCCGCCGGAGTGCTGGACTGGGCGCAGTGGTGGGAGACCGCCAGGGCCGACCCGCTGCTGGCGGCGCCGACGGAGCGGCGGTTCGAGATTTTCGGCCTGCATGCGGACGGCGAGTCGCACTCCGTCGAGTGGCATGCGGCCGCGCTGCGGGAAGGGGGCTTCAGCGAGGCGCGGGCGGTGTGGCGGTCGGTGTCGGACGCGATCGTGCTGGGTCTGAAGTAGGCCGGCCTGCAGTAGGTCCTTAAGCAGGCGTAGAACGGGTAAGGGGCGGCGCCATATGGCGCCGCCCCTTACCCCCGCCGGGGTTCGTCGGTCAGAGGACCTTCGAGAGGAAGGCCTTGGTGCGGTCGTGCTGCGGGTTGGTGAGTACATCGCGCGGATGGCCGGTCTCCACCACGACGCCGTCGTCCATGAAGACCAGGGCGTCGCCGACCTCGCGGGCGAACCCCATCTCATGGGTGACGACGATCATCGTCATGCCGTCCTCGGCGAGGCCGCGCATGACGTCCAGGACATCGCCGACGAGTTCGGGGTCGAGGGCGGAGGTGGGCTCGTCGAAGAGCATCAGCTTGGGCTCCATCGCCAGCGCGCGGGCGATGGCGACACGCTGCTGCTGGCCGCCGGAGAGCTGGGACGGATAGCTGCCGGCCTTGTCGCCGAGGCCGACCCGGTCGAGCAGGCCTACGGCCCGCTCGCGGGCGACGGCCTTGCTCTCACCCTTGACCATGACAGGGGCCTCGATGACGTTCTCGAGCGCCGTCATGTGGGGGAAGAGGTTGAAACGCTGGAACACCATGCCGATGTCCCGGCGCTTGGCGGCGACTTCCTTGTCCTTGAGCTCGTGGAGCTTGTCGCCCTTCTGGCGGTAGCCGACGAGCTCCCCGTCGACCCACAGCCGCCCGGAGTTGATCTTCTCCAGGTGGTTGATGCAGCGCAGGAAGGTGGACTTGCCGGAGCCGGACGGCCCGATCAGGCAGAAGACCTCGCGGGGGGCGACCTCGAGGTCGATGCCCTTGAGGATGTGGGCCGGGCCGAAGGACTTGTGGACGGCCTCGGCCTTGACCATCGGCTGACTGGTCTGGGGGGTGCTCATGCGGGGTTCCCTCCCCGGTTGCTGAAGCCTGCCAGGTTGGCCCTGATCCTCTGCCATGGCGTCAGCGGCAGGCTGCGCAGCGAGCCACGCGCGTAGCGGCGCTCCAGGTAGAACTGGCCGACGCTGAAGATGCTGGTCAGTACCAGGTACCAGACCGAGGCGACGAAGTACATCTCCATGACCGCGCCTGCCGCGGAGCCGATGTTCGAGGTCGCGCGGAGCAGGTCCACGTACTGGACGGCGGAGACCAGCGACGAGGTCTTGAGCATGTTGATGAACTCGTTGCCGGTCGGCGGGATGATCACCCGCATCGCCTGCGGCAGCACCACCCGGCGCATGGTCTGGGTGCTGGTCATGCCGAGCGCGTGCGAGGCCTCGGTCTGGCCCTCGTCGACGGACTGGATGCCGGCCCGGACGATCTCAGCCATATAGGCGCCCTCGTTGAGGCCGAGCCCCAGCAGGGCGACCACGAACGGGCTCATGACGTCGACCATGTTGTTCTTGTAGATCGGCCCGAGGTTGAGGACCGGGAAGATCAGCGCCAGGTTGAACCACATCAGCAGCTGCACATATACCGGGGTGCCGCGGAAGAACCAGATGTACAGCCACGCCACGCCGCCGGTCACCGGGTTCTTCGACAGCCGCATCACCGCGAAGAGCACGCCGAGCACCAGACCGAGGGCCATGGAGACGACGCTGATCAGCACGGTGTGCCAGAGGCCGCTGAGCACCGAGGTGTCGAGGAGCTTGTCCCCGACGGTGCTCCACATCACGTTGCCCTGCGAGAAGGCGTAGCCGAGCCAGCCGAGGAGGGCGATCACCACCACGGCGCTGACCCAGCGGCCGTAGTGGCGGACGGGAATGGCCTTGATGGCCTCGTACGGAGCCGGGGCGGGGCCAGGGGCTGGGGCCGGCGCCTTGTCGAGCTTGTCAGTCACAGCGACTGCCCTTCAGAGAAGCGTGGGTCAGGAGCCGCCGTTGATTTCTGCTTTGGGGACGGCACTGTTGGTGACGTTCCACTTCTTGAGCACCTTCGTGTAGCTGCCGTCCGCGATGATGGCGTTCACGGCGTCCCTGAGGGCGTCGCGCAGCTGGGTGTTGTCCTTGCTCACGGCGATGCCGAAGGGGCCGGCGCCGGTCTGGTCGCCCGCGACCTGGAAGTCGTTGCCGCCGCCGGAGATCTTGGCGACGTAGGCGGCGACCGGGTAGTCGTTGAGGTCGGCGACCGCGCCGCCGGACTTGACACGGGTCTGGGCCTCGGTGTCGGTGTCGAAGGACTCGATGGTGAGCTTCTTGCTACCGCACGTCTTCGCCTGGTCCTTGAAGGTGGTCTCGTAGATGGTGCCACGCTGAACCGCCACCGTCTGGCCGCAGAGGTCGGAGAGGGAGTTGATGTTCTGCGGGTTGCCCTTCTTGACCAGGAGCGAGACGCCGGACTCGAAGTAGTCGACGAAGTCGACGCCGGCGCCGATCTTCTTGCCCTTGTCGTCCAGACCCTGCTGGCGCGCCTTGGTGTCACTCATTGCGGACATGACAATGTCCTGGCGACCGGTGTGCACCGAGGTGATCAGGCCGTCGAAGGTGCCGCTGACGAACTCCAACTTCACCCCGAGCTGCTTGCCGAGCGCGTCCGCGATTTCCGGGTCTATACCGATGATCTTGCTACCCGAAGTGGACTCCATGGGTGGGTACGATGCGTCGGTGCCGACCTTGATGACGCCCGAGCTCTGGTACTTCGCCGGGAGCTTCTTGAAGAGCGGGGCAGTGCTGGTCTTCTTGCCGGTGGACTTGGTCTGGTCGCCACAGCCCGTGAGCAGCAGGGCGCCGGTGACCGCGATCGCTCCTACCGCGATGAAACGGGACGGTGCGGCGGTGCGACGGATGATGCGGGCGGTCATTGCTGGGTCCTCCTGCGGGGGTGGGGAAGGGGCGGTCAGGTTGCGGCTGGTCCGGTAGCGAGCGTGTTCGATTATCGCTACCTTGCGCCCCCGCATCTTGCCATCCGGACAGGTTCTGTTAGGTGTCCGGTTGTGTCAAAATCAGATAACGGGCGATCCCCGAGCACCCACTGGGCCGGCACACCAAGGCCGGACCACGGTGGGGCCGCGCTGACAAGTTACGCGCATCGCGTGCGGTAAACCCGTTATTCGGACACTTCGCGCCGCCCGCCCCGACGTACCGGCTGCTCCGAGCGGGTGGCATACGGCGGAAGCGGAGCGGAGGCCAATTCGGCTCGTCAGTGGAATCGGTCTTCCGGTAGAACAGACCCTTACCCCTCATCCGGGGCCCAGGGCACGCGTGCGGCGTGCCGGGCGTCCGCGGCCCCAGGACCACTCAAGCGCCTGGAGGCACGGATGCCGAGCCCGACTGCCGCCCGTGCGGGCGGCGTACCCTCACTTAACACAGACGACAAAGGGGTCAAAAAGTGGCAGCGGAGATTGTCAATCCTCGCATCGAGAATGACGACGAAGGGCCTTGCGCGGCAGCAGCCGCTGGTTTCCCGGCACGGGTGGACCCGGTGTTCGCCCTGCACCGCGGCGGCAAGATGGAGATCGCCGCCACCGTGCCGGTGCGCAACGCCGAGGACCTGTCGCTCGCGTACACCCCAGGCGTCGCCCGGGTCTGCACCGCGATCGCCGAGGAGCCTGAGCTGGTCCACGAGTACACCTGGAAGTCCCAGGTCGTGGCCGTGGTCACGGACGGGACCGCGGTGCTCGGCCTGGGAGACATCGGCCCGGAGGCCTCGCTCCCGGTGATGGAGGGCAAGGCGATCCTCTTCAAGCAGTTCGGTGGCGTCGACGCGGTCCCCATCGCGCTGGCCACGACGGATGTCGATGAGATCGTCGAGACGGTGGTGCGGCTCGCGCCGTCCTTCGGCGGGGTGAATCTGGAGGACATCTCCGCGCCCCGCTGCTTCGAGATCGAGCGCAAGCTGATCGAGCGCCTGGACATCCCGGTCTTCCACGACGACCAGCACGGCACCGCGGTGGTCACCCTCGCCGCCCTGCGGAACGCCGCGCGGCTGACCGGCCAGGGGCTCGGCCAGCTCCGGGCGGTCATCTCGGGCGCCGGCGCCGCCGGGGTCGCCATCGCCAAGATCCTGGTCGAGGCGGGGATCGGCGATGTCGCGGTCACCGACCGCAAGGGCGTCGTGCACAGCGGGCGTGACGACCTGAACTCGGCCAAGCAGGAGCTGGCGTCGTATACGAACAAGACCGGACTCGTCGGTTCCCTGGAGTCCGCGCTCGACGGCGCGGACGTCTTCATCGGGGTCTCCGGCGGCACGGTGCCGGAGGAGGCGGTGGCGAAGATGGCGAAGGGTGCCTTCATCTTCGCGATGGCCAACCCGAATCCGGAGATCCACCCGGGGGTCGCGCACAAGTACGCGGCCGTGGTGGCCACCGGACGCAGCGACTTCCCGAACCAGATCAACAATGTGCTCGCCTTCCCCGGGATCTTCGCGGGCGCGCTCCAGGTCCGGGCGTCCCGGATCACCGAGGGCATGAAGATCGCGGCGGCGGAAGCGCTTGCCGCGGTCGTGGACGGCGAGCTGAGCGCTGATCACGTGATCCCGTCGCCCTTCGACCCGCGCGTCGCCCCCGCGGTCACGGCCGCGGTGGCCGCGGCGGCACGGGCGGAGGGCGTCGCCCGGCGCTGACGCCCGGGTCGCGGCCTGCGGCGTTGCGGAGCCCCTGCGTGCGGGGCGGCTGCGTGCGGGGCGCGGGCGGGTGACATACGTCGCTTCACGGGGCGGGACCTTCACCGGTCCCGCCCCGCAGGTCTAACTTCAAGGTCATGTTCGCTGCCTATGCCGCACGTATTGACCGTGACCAGCCGTTGAACGGCCTTGAGCTCGGGGAGCGTCCCGAGCCGGAGGCGCGCCCGGGCTGGACGACCGTGAATGTGAAGGCCGCATCGCTCAACCACCATGATCTTTGGTCGCTGCGCGGGGTGGGCCTGGGTGAGGAAAGTTTGCCGATGATCCTCGGCTGCGACGCGGCCGGGATCGACGAGGACGGCAATGAAGTCGTCCTGCACTCGGTGATCGGCCAGTCCGGGTACGGGGTGGGGCCGAAGGAGCCGCGGTCGATCCTGACCGAGCGCTACCAGGGCACGTTCGCCGAGAAGGTGTCGGTACCGGCGTGGAATGTGCTGCGGAAGCCGAAGGAGCTGTCGTTCGAGGAGGCCGCGTGCCTGCCGACGGCCTGGCTGACCGCGTACCGGATGCTCTTCACCAACGCGGGCGTAAGGCCCGGGGACTCGGTGCTGGTGCAAGGGGCGGGCGGCGGGGTCGCGACGGCCGCGATCGTACTGGCCAAGGCGGGCGGTCTGCGGGTGTTCGCGACCAGCCGGGACGAGGGGAAGCGGAAGCGGGCGGTCGAGCTGGGTGCGGAGGCGGCGTTCGAGGCGGGCGCGCGGCTGCCGCACCGGGTGGACGCTGTGATCGAGACGGTGGGCGCGGCGACCTGGTCGCACTCGGTCAAGTCGCTGCGCCCCGGCGGCACTCTGGTGATCTCGGGGGCGACCTCGGGGCCGAGCCCCGAGTCCGCCGAGCTGAACCGGATCTTCTTCCTGGAACTGAAGGTCGTCGGCTCGACGATGGGTACGAAGGACGAGCTGGAGGACCTGCTCAGCTTCTGCGCCGCGAGCGGTGTACGGCCGGTCGTCGACTCCGTACTGCCGCTGGACCGAGCCCGCGAGGGCCTCGAGAAGATGGAAGGCGGCGACCTGTTCGGGAAGGTCGTGCTGACCATGTGACGACCGTTCCGATCGGCTGAGAGCGTTTGCGGTCGATTTTGACCGGGAATCCTCGTTGCTCAAGTGACTAGTGCCATTGGGGAGTTGCTTTCGGCCCTGAGTCACCCGGTTGACGAGCGGATACCCGAGCATCCGGGATTGAGCGGTTCCCCTACTGGCTGCTCCACGACATCGTCCAGACCGAGCTGACCTGGGCTTCGGAAGCGCGATTCAAAGAGCGCCACTGGAGCGGTGCCTCCTCGCGGGGCGGCGACGACAGGAGACCAGAGGCATGACAGCGGGGGACCCACGGAGCCGGATACCGGCATATCCGGGTGTCGAACGGTTCGTCGACGCGCTCGACCGACTGGTGGTCCAGCCGCGGCGCAACCGTGGCAGGGTGCCCGTTGTGCTGCTGACGGAGGGGGACGGCGGGCACGCCGGGCGGCAGATCGTCGCGGGCCTGCGTTCGAGGCTGCGCGGGCGCAGCGAGGTGCTGGCCCCGCACGCCTATGTGCCGGAGATACCGGACGGGGCGCCGCCGTTGGAGCTGTTCGAGCAGATCGCGACGCAGTTGGCGCAGACGATGCCGCCCGGCACCGGACAGTTGCGGCTGCCCGGGTACCGGTTGCTGCACTCGGTGGCCACCGTGGCGGCGATCGGCGGCACGTTCGAGCACCGCCACCGGGAGCTGCGCGACCACTGCTACACCGACCACCGCGGCTGGTCACGGGTGGACGAGCTGCTGTGGTGGGTGGGCGGCCATGACCAGGCAGGCGCCGGCGGCACGTTCGAGCTGCTGTGGCACTTCCTGGCCGGGCCGCTGTTCCAGAAGGTGCCCCGCTGGCGGTTCGGGGTGCGGGCCAGCCGGCGGATGCTCGGCGGGCGGCGCAATCCGCGGTGGTACGCGGAGTGGATCCGACAGCAGCACGGCACTCCGCCCACCGACTTCTTCCGTTCCGCGCTGGACCTTGCCCCGGGCGGGGAGGCCAGAGATCCCGAGCAGCTGGACCGGGTACTGATGCACGCGCTCCTCGCCGACCTCGACGGAGCGGTCCGGGCGCGGCTCTTCCGCCCCTGGCGGCGGCGCCGGATCACCCGTTTCGTACTGCTCTTCGAGGAAGCCGGGCCCTGGGACTCGCGTACGCAGCGGTTCCTGCGCGAGCTGCGCTCCGCCATCGAGGACCTGGACTGCAGCTCGGTACTGGCGGTCTCGGCCGGGGCGCGTTCACTGGCCAACCGGGTCCCGGACTTCGAGGCGTCGGACCTCACCCATGCCGGGGACCGGCTGGCGCTGGTGGAGCAGTGGGCCGCGCGGGTGCCGGCCGGGGAGCCGAACGGCATCGTGGTGCCGGTCCGGGAGGGCCCGGCCGACAATGAGCGGGCCGCGTACTGGCTGGGCCTGCACCCCATGCTGGTGGTGCCGTCACGGCGCCTCGGCCCCGGGACGGAGACCGTGGCAGCCTGCACGGCGCTGGTGGTCGCGCTCGCAGCGACGATCGTGGTGCTGACGGGGAACAGCCCCACCGCCGACTCCTGCGCGGGCGGGACCTTCCTGGGCCAGGGCGGACACTGCGTCGGGGTCACCGAGGGGAAGGCCCGGTTCGCCAAAGGCCCGAACGAAAAACAGGTCGGTGCGGTGCTGGACCAGATCGACCAGCAGAACAACGTGGTCTACGCGGCGATGAAGAACCTCGCCCCCGGCCGGCCGCACTACCGCACCGTGGTCTACCTCGGCCCCTTGACCGGTGGCAACGGCGACGAGGACCCGGTGCGCGGCGGCACACTCCCGGAGCTGCGCGGCATCGCCCTCGCCCAGCAGAGCATCAACGACCTGGCGCTGAACGGCGGCGAACGGGTGCCGCTGCGCATCCTGGTGGCCAACGCCGGGGATCTCTTCGCCGACGCGCCGAAGGTCGCCGACAGCATCGTCAAGCTGGCCGGGCGCGACCGGTCGATCGTCGGCGTGGTCGGCTTCGGCCAGAGCCGCCTCGCCACGTACCAAGCGATGCGGACGCTGGACGCGGCGGGCATCCCCATGGTGGGAACCTCCGGCACGGCGGACCAACTGCTCCAGCAGGGGCCGCACTACTACCAGACGGCGCCGACCGACGAACGGGCGGCAAAGATCATGGCGGCGTTCGTCGAGCACGCGGCGATGGTGCGGCAGGCGGACGGCCATGACAAGCAGGCCACACGGGTCGAGCTGTTCGCCGACCCCACAGACCCCTACAGCAACAGCCTGGCCACCTCCTTCCGTACGGAGTACCCGGCGGCCCGCACCGATGTGCTGCTGCTCTCCGGCTCCGGCACCGCCGATGTGCCCGGCGCCCTGGCCGGGACGCGGTACGACACGCTCGCGGGCGTCGCCCAGCAGGTGTGCGACGCGACGGCCGGGAGCAAGCAGCCGGTCGCGCTGGTGTGGGCCGGCCGGGCGAGCCAGTTCATGACCTTTCTCGACGAGTACCGGATGCGCTCCGACGCCTGTCCACGGCTCAGCGTGCTCGGCGGGGACGACATCACCAACGCCCTGCTGCTGGGGAGCCCTTGGAGCGCGTTCTCGGCGCTGACTCTCTATCACGTCTCCCTCGGACAGGCTCCCGTGCTGAACGGGGCGGACGCCGAGGCCCGGACCTATCTGACCGCGTACGACGCCAGGTACGGCAGTGACACCAGCGCGTTCGGCAGGGCCATGCGTCAGGACGGACATCCCGCCCTGGCCTGGGACGCGCTGCGCTATCTGTCCAAGGCGCTGGACGAGGCCTGGTCCAGCACCGGGAAGGTGGACGACCGGCTGGACCGGACTCTTGTCCAGGCCGTCCTGTACCAGGGGCTCGGGGGCGGCGGCTTCAACGGCGCGACCGGCCATATCGACTCCCACGGCGCAAACGGCGGCGGACGGATGACCACGGACAAGCTGGTGTCCGTGCTGCGAGCGGTACCGGACGGCGCACCGCAGACCGTGCTGCTGTGTGGCGCGGTGACGGCGGCGGACGTACGGCAGACCTGGGGCAAGGACTACCCCTGCCAGCCTGCGGCAGCGCACTGAGCGGGTCCGAGGGGTCCGCGGCGTGGGGCGGGGGCGGGGAGGGGGCGGGGAGCTACTGGGGAAGGTCCTGCTGACCGTCTGACGGCTGCGGGTGCTGGCGCCGGGATACGAATGTGAGGACGCCGCCCGTGATGGCGCACGCGACGCCGACGGGCACCACGGGCCAGGACGCGCTCGTGGCGTAGCCGTATTCGATCCGGGAGACGGTCAGGATCACGGTAAAGCCGCCGTAGAGGAGCTGGCCGATCCCGTACAGCCAGGGGCGGACGACCTTGGGGGCGAGCCAGGGCGACACCCAACCGCCAGTGAGGGCGGCGACGCCCGAGCTGAGGGTCAGCAGCGCGAGAAGCCACAGCGCGACGGTGATAGCGGTGTGCACGCGCTGATCATGGCACCGGTGCTGCCGGGTCGGTAGGGGCCTTGGCGCGTTCCTGGTGGGCGGCTCAGGCTCGGCCCTCCGGCCGCCGCAGCACCGCGCCGATGTGCGCCGCCGCCGTCGAAAGATGGCGGCGGGCCTCGCGGAGCTGCTGGGCGTCGACACCGCGATCGCGGGCGGCATCGCGGATGTCGTCGCGGAAACGGTCCAGCAGACGTTCGAGATCGCGGGCGGGGTCGCCGGACTCGGGGGTGTCCTTGGCCCAGTCCGGGTCGGCGCCTGTGCTTGTGCCGGTCTTGGCGCCCGCGTCGGCGGGGTCGGGGCCAGGGTCGGGGTCGGGGCCGGTGTAGGGGGACCACGGGCTCTTACGGCCGTCGAACTGCTGGCCGAACTGGCCGAGCTCGCGGGTGAGTTGGGAGAGGCCTTCGCGGAGGCCGCCCTGCCAGTCACCGCGCCGGACGTGCTCCTGGACCTCGTCCTGGACTCTGCGGGCGATGCGCTGCACCTCGTCGCGGGTCGCGTCCGCCGCGTCGCGGGCCTCCTTGGCCTGACGGCGGGCGTTGCGGGCATCCTCCTTGGCGCGGCGGGCCTGCTCCTTCCACTCCTGCTTGTCGGGAGCGGCGGCGGTACGGGCCTGCTGGGCGGCGGCCCGCATTTCGCGGCGCAGATCGCCGGCCGCGCCCCGGACGTCCTCGCGGATCTCGGCGGCGAGGGTGGAGACGGATTCGCGGATCTCGTTCTCCAGGTCGGCGATCTCGTCGGTGCGGGCGGTGAGTTCGGCGCGCCCGGCGTCGGTGATGGAGTACACCTTGCGACCGCCCTCGGTGGAGTGGGTGACCAGGCCCTCCTGCTCCAACTTGGCGAGCCTCGGGTAGACGGTGCCGGCCGAGGGGGCGTAGAGGCCCTGGAAGCGCTCCTCCAGGAGACGGATCACCTCGTAGCCGTGGCGCGGCGCCTCGTCCAGGAGCTTGAGGAGGTACAGCCGCAGCCGGCCGTGGGCGAAGACGGGGGCCACGTCAGATGCCCTTCCTGAACGGGGCGGCCGGGGTGTCGGCCGCTTCGTCGGCGGCCTCCTCCATCGGCGGCCTGCGTAGCAGGGCGATCGCGCCCGAGACGGTGGTGGCCTTCAGTCGGGCGCCGCCGGCGCCGATCCGGCCGGTGATCCTCTTGGCGCCCCACTGGCCGGTGACCCGCAGCTCGTCGAAGGCGCAGGAGACCGCGCCGCTGGTGGTGTTGGCGTCGACCACGGCGTCGCCGGGATCCGGGATACGTATGGCGATCTCGCCGGAGACGGTGGTCAGCCGAACATCGGCACCGGCCGACGGATCGAGGTCCAGCACCATGTTGCCGCTCACCGAGTCGGCGCCGACTCGGGCGCCGCTGCCATCCACGACGGTGAGATCGCCGGAGACGGTGTTGACCTTCAGGGTGCCGGAGACGGCTTGCGCCTCGACGCTCCCGGCGACGGTCTCGGCGGTGACGTCGCCGGAGAGCCCGACCAGTGTCGTGTCGCCGTTGACCCCGCGCACCGCCGTACGTTCCGCGATGCCGGAGATCACCGCGTTCGCCCCGACCACCCCGACCGAGACCCTGGTGCGCTGCGGTACGGCGAGCGAGACCACGGCGTGTCGCTTCCACCCCTTGCGGTCCAGCCACTTGAGCAGGCCCTTCCAGGGGAGGTCCTCATAGCTGACGGTCAGGGTGCCGCCCTTGTGGGAGACGATCAGCGGCGGGCCGTCCAGCTCGCTGACCTCCAGCCGGGCCGGTCCCTCGTCGGTGCCGACGATGTTCACGGCGCCATTGACGATGCGCACATGGAGCGTGTCGACGCCACCGTCGAAGACGAGCTTCCGTGGCTCTGACACGGTCCATTCGGACATGCCGCTCATGCCGTGCCTCCTGCGGGTACGGGTATGCCGGGAACGCAACATATCGCGTCTCTCGATAGACACGATATATCGCGTACTGTGGAAGTCAAGCGCCCCGGCGCCGGGCCGTGTGCCGCGGGCGGTGGGCCCGCGGCGCTTTTCCCTCCCCGCCCCTTCCCGGCCGCGTCCGATATGCGGCTGGCGCCGTGTGGGGGCCAGCCCCCGGACCCCCAGTCCTCAAGCGCCGGACGGGCTGGACAAGCCCCTAGTCCTAGTCCTAGCCCTAGTCCTCGTCCTCGTCGTCGTCGAGCCGTGCGAGCCACGTCGCGAGACGCTCCACCGGGATCTCGAACTCCGGGTTGAGGTCGACGAACTCCCGCAGCCTGGAGGCGAGCCACTCGATGGTGACCTCCTCCTCGCCGCGCCGGTTCTCCAGCTCCTCGATGCCGCGGTCGGTGAAGTACAAGGGGTGCTCCGGAATCGCGTGGAAGGGACGTATAGCCCGGTCAGGATAGGCGGACCGGAAGAACTGCGGCGAAGGGGCCCGTCGCCGCTTGGATCGTCGGCCGCCGGGGTAAGGCAGTATCCAGCAAGGGGGGAGCGGGAGGCTGTCATGGGGGAGCGTGCGGAGCGCGCACAGCGCATCGAACTGCCGGACGGTACGGAGGTGTGGGCCCGGCTGGCGGAGTTGCACCCGTCGGGCCCCGAAGGGGAGGACGGACACGAGGACGAGTACGGGGGATACGGCGGATACGAGGACGTCGGCGCCCTCGACCGGGTGGTCGCGAAGGTGGAGGACCTGCGGGAGCTGGTCACCGGAGTCGCCGCGTCACTGCGGGACGCGGTCGCCACGGCCGCGCCGCACGAGGTGAGCGTCGTGTTCGGGGTCGAACTCGCGGTCAAGGCCGGCCGGATCGTGAGCGTACTGGCCGACGGCGAGGCCAGGTCGTCCATCGCCATCACCCTGACCTGGCACAACCCGCCAGCGGAGCCCCATGGTTAGCCAGGATGAGCAGCGCCTGCGCGAGCTCGCCCGGAGAGCCAGCGTCGCCATTGAGGGCGATCTCCACGGGGAACGCGCCGAGTTCTGGGGCAGCGGGCTGCTGGTGGCGCCCGAGTGGGTGCTCACCTGCGCCCATGTGCTGGTGCGCAGGGACAGCACGGGGCGCCGGCGGTGGGCGGGGGACCGGGAGCTGGGCATCAGGGTCGGCGGTCGGCTCGTGCGCGGCCGGGCGGTCTACGCGCTGCCCGGCCCGGACGCGCCGGCCCGCTGGGAGCAGGACGACGAGGCCGAGTACAGCAGGACCGTGCCCGACCTGGCACTGATCCGGCTGCTGGATCCGGTGCGTCAGGGGTGCGTGTGGCTCAGCGACCGGACCGTGCCTCCGGTCAGCAGCCAGGTCACCATGGTCGGCTGGCTCGGACAGGACCCCTGGGACGGCACCTGCCACGTCCCCGGTAACGACCGGATAGACGTTTTCCGGCTGGGCCCGGACTCCGAGATCCCGCCCGGGGTCTCCGGCAGCCTGGTGGTCGACCTCGCCCACGGCCGGGTGGTCGGCGTCGTCAAGGCCCGTCGCAAGGCCCGCGACGGAGGCAAGGCCGTCCTTCTCACCGCGCTGCGCGCGCTGGCCGGCTCGCCGCCGCTGGTGCCCGCGCTGGCCTTCGACGGCAACGACCCGTACCAGGAGCTCGTCCGCGCCCACGACCGCTGGCACTACCAGCAGCACCGGACCGGCGCCGACCGCACCTGGATCGACATCCAGGGCGCGCTCCCCGATGTGATCGGCCAGTGGACCCCCTACGAGAGGGTCCAGGCGCTCGGTCTGCTCGCCGAGCTGCCTCCGCCGGCCGGCCCCGGCGTCGTACAGCGGCTGGTCGAGCAGGTCCTCGGGCCTGGCACGGTGCGTGAGCCGTTGCCGCGCGCCTGGCGGGACGGGCACGGGCTGCTGTACGAACCGGAGGACGGCCGTGAGCGGTACGCGTTCCTGTCGTACCTCGTACGGGTGGCGGCCGAGGTGCGCCGGCAGGACCCGGCGCGGGCGGAGCAGCTGCGGGACTGGGCACTGGACCACAGCCTGGAGCTGCCCACTTCCGACCGGGCGGGGCTGCGGGAGCTGGCGGAGTCGCCGGCCGCCCAGGCCACCGTGGTGGTCGCGTTCGCGCCGGTGGTGTGGGCGGACGGGCGCCCCGAGCGTTTCCGCTGGGAGATCCAGCTGGTGCGCGGGGCCGACGACCGGGAAGTGGCCAGGGTCTGCGACGAGGAGGCCGACCGGGAGGGCATCACCTTCGAGGATGCCGTCGAGCAGATCCAGGAGCCGCTGGTGCTCGCCCTGGACCGGGCCGACGGGGCCGGACTGCCCGCCCCCGTCGAGATCGCCGTCCCGGTGGAGCGGTTCGACACCGTGGCCCACGGGTGGACCCCGGGACCGCCCGCGGCGGCGGGCGGGCGGGCCCGTCGGGCGGTGCGGGCCATGGGCGCGCGGCGCCCCGTCGTCGTACGCGATGTCGAGCGCGGCGGCCGGATGCCGCCGGCCGAATGGCGGTATCGCTGGGAGGAGATGAGACGCCACGCCGAGCTGCGACCGCTGCCGCTGTCCGTCCTGGACGAGAGCCCGGGGTACGAGAAGTTGCGCAGCGCGCCCTGGGAGTCGGTGCCGGTGCTGTGCGGCCCGGTCGGCGACGGCAGGGGCCTGGACATCATGCTGGATGTGCTCGAGGCCGGGCACGGCCTCGCGCTGTGGCGCACCACCGCGCACCCGGACGGCGCCTGCGACGGGAGCTGCCTGGAATTCCAGCACCAGGCGGACCTGCTGCTGGCCCGGGTGGAGGGCGCGGGCGCCCTCCCGGAGTCCGTCCGTGCGCTGCGGGCCGGCGGGGACTGCAGCTGGGCCGAGGGCATCATGCTTCTCTACGATGACGCCCTTCTTCTGTTGCCGGAGTTCGCCCGGCCGTCCTATGAGGCGTCATAGGCTGCCGTACGCAATGCAGTCCGGAAAGCGCCGCCCGGGCTTTTGAGTCCTTAACGTCTGGGTACGGTGATAGGTGATAAGGGGTCAGCCTCCTACATGCCCGGCCGCAACACCGCAGCCCCCGACCGTCCGGTGATGAGGAGCGCGACGTGAACGAATGGCTGATCTACCGTGGCACCGGCCAGCCGCACGACGGCATCGAGCGGCTGCCCGCGCCGCCGCCCTGGCGGGACTTCGACGGTGGCCCGCTGGTCAGCCCGCCGGCGCCCATCGACACGTCCACCACCCGGCGGCTCGGCCTCAACCGCGACCTCGCGGAGCAGTACCGGCCGGGCCACACCGAGCTGGAACTCATCAACGCCGCCCTGTATCTGCGCCGCCCGCTGCTGGTCACCGGCGAGCCGGGCAGCGGCAAGAGCACCCTCGCGCACGCGGTCGCCCGTGAGCTGGGGCTCGGCAGGGTGCTGCACTGGCCCATCGTCAGCCGCACGGTGCTGAGGGAAGGCCTCTACCAGTACGACGCCCTGGCCCGGCTCCAGGACCTGCAGATCTCCCGTAACTCCGATGAGCGGGAGCTGTCGGGGGCGGAGGAGCAACCCGACGCGATCGGGCGCTACATACGGCTCGGCCCGCTCGGCACCGCCCTGCTGCCCGCCGCCAGGCCCCGTGTTCTGCTCGTCGACGAACTCGACAAGAGCGACATCGACCTGCCGAACGACCTGCTCAACGCTCTGGAGGAGGGCGAGTTCCGGATTCCGGAGCTGGAGCGGATGGCGGAGCGCCGCCCGGAGATCCTGATCCGCGACGACTACGGAGAGCAGGTCACGGTGAACGGCGGCCGGGTGCGCTGCAGGGAGTTCCCCTTCGTGGTGCTCACCAGCAACGGCGAACGGGATTTCCCCGCACCCCTGTTGCGCCGCTGCATCCACCTGCGCCTGGACACGCCCGACGCGGACCGGCTGGCTGCCATGGTTCGAGCCCACTTCGGCGACGACGCGGCGACCGCCAACGCGGGGATCATCGAACAGTTCCTGGACCGCAGGCCCGGCGAGCAGCGCTCCGCCGACCAGCTGCTCAACGCCATCTACCTCACCCAGCACGCCCGGGACGAGGAGCCCGGCACCAGGGACCGCCTCGCGGAAGAGCTCATGCAGCCGCTGAACCGGGGCAGGTGACCTCCGGTGGGCCACCCCAGGGTCGATCCGCTCGCCCAGCTCATCGCGCGGCTGAGTGACGCGGGCGCCCGGACCGACGCCACCGGGGTGGCCGACGCGCTCTGGCTGGCCCAGCAGATCGGCGCACAAGAGCCCGGATCGCAGGAACCCGGTTCAGGGCGGCCCGGCGCGGGGGAGCAGGCCGCAGGCCCCGGCGAACGCCCGCTTTCGGCCACATCGCCCGGCGGCCCGCGCTCCGTTCCCACCGGCCAGGAGCGGCCGGAGCCGGCCGTCGCGGGGGGCTCCCAGGAGCTCACGGGGGAGCGCATCGCCGTCGCGGTGAGCTCCGGCGACCCTGTGGCGGAACCGGAGGACACGCCCGGCCGGGACGACAGCGGTCACATAAGGATCCCGGTAGCCTCCGCCTTCCCGTCCCTGCTGCCGCTGGAGCGCGCCCTGCGCCCCCTGCAGCGCTACCAACCGCGCGTCCGGCCGCCGCGCGGCCCGCTGGATGAGGCCGCCACCGCCGAGACCAGCGCGCGCAGCGGGCACCTCGTGCCGGTCTTCGCCGAGGACCGCCGCCGGGAGGCGGCGCTACTGCTCCTGATGGACGACTCGCCGTCGATGGTCGTGTGGGACCGGATGATGGAGGAGCTCCGGCAGGTGTGCGAGCAGGTCGGCGCCTTCCGGGACGTCGTCGTGCACCGGCTGCGCCCGCACCCCGACGGCGGTGTCGGGATCCCCTCCGGAGTGGACGGTGACGGCCCCCTCGGGCCCGCCGAACGGCTCCGGGACCCCACCGGACGCACCGTCACCCTGCTGCTCAGCGACTGCGCCGGCGCATTGTGGCGGTACGGCGCCGCCCAACGGCTGCTGCACCACTGGGCGCTCAGCGGCCCGGTCGCCGTCGTACAGCCGCTGCCGCAGCGCATGTGGACGCGGACCCTGCTGGCCGTCGAGCCGGGCACCCTGCGCCAGACCGGCCCGCACGGCAGCGGGCCGGCCTTCACCGCGCACCGGCGCCGCCCGCGCGCCCGGGCGGCGGGGGCGCTGCCGGTGCCCGTACTCTCCACGACCATCGCTGTGCTCGGCGGCTGGTCGCGGATGCTGTCCGGGGTCTCCGGCGCCACGCTGGACGCGGCGGCGGCCTGGGTAAGTGCCGGGCATCAGGGTGCCGAACCTTACATCCCGCCGGACCGCACGGCCGAGCAGCTGGTGGAGGACTTCCAGGCGGTCTCCTCGCCCGCCGCCCAGCACCTGGCGGTGTATCTGTCGGCGGCGCCACTCGCCTACCCCGTGATGCAGATCGTGCAGCGCGCCATGATGCCGCAGACCGGCCCCATGGAGATGGCCGAGGTACTGCTCAGCGGGCTCCTCGTACGGCAGGACGGGCAGGACAGAGCCGCCGGCCAGGCTGCCGTGGCGGACCCGCGCCGTTCGGGCGGTCCCTGGTACGAGTTCGCGCCCGGCGTCCAGGAGGTGCTGCTGCGCAGGCTCGGCCTGGGGGAGGCCTCGCTGGTGCTGAAGCACTGCTCGCTCTACGTCGAGCGGGTCTTCGGCCGCCGGGCACAGAACTTCCCCGCACTGGCCGTCGGTTACCTCTCCGGCGCGGCCGCGCCCGCCGAGGAGGAGATCCGTCCGGTGTCCGTGCCGGAGCCCTTCGCCGAAGTTCCCAGGAAGGTGCTGCTGCGGTTCCAGCCGGGCGGCGTCGGAGGGGTGCCCGAGGCACCGGAGCTCCCCGAGCGGACCGGCGGCGTGGTGATCACCCATCATGTGCGGGCGCTGGACGAGGCCCGCGTCCGGCTGGAGCGGTTCGAGGAGCAAGGCACCATCCGGGACCTGTGGGAGGGCATCCGGCTGCTGCGCGCCGTCCCTGAGGCCACTACGCAGGTTCGATCCTTGCTGGCCGAATCCCTGCTGCATCTGTGGGAGGCCCGGCAGGACCACGAAGTGCTGGCCGAGGCCGAGCGGACCGCCCGGTCCGCCGGCGACCTGGCTCGCGCCGGCGGCGTCCCGCCGGCACAGGCCGCCCGCGCACACTACGTCCTCGGGATGGTGCTCCGGTCCGTCGCGCGCCAGGAACCGTCCCCGGAAGCAGTTCTGGAGGAGGCCGCCGAGCGCCTTGAGGAGGCCTACGCGCTGCTCCGCCCGGACCCCGAGGCACTGCTGGACGTGCTGCTGCGCATCGTCGACGTCGTACAGGACCGGTACGGGATCTCCGGCGACCGGCGGCAGCTCTACGGGGCCCAGGTACGCCTCGACGCCCTGCTGGAAGCGTGGCCCACCGCCCGGCCGCTGCCCAGCTCCGCGCTGCGCGCCCGGGGCGGGGTGCTGCTGGCCCTCGCCCAGGACGCCCTGGGCCGTGACTCCGCAGACGAGGCACGGGCGCTGGGGCTCCAGGCCGCCGCCGACTTCGAGGCCGGCATCGGGTTCGCTGCCGACGAGGGCCGGCCGCGGGCCGTCATCTGCCGCGCCCGCCTGGAACTCGCCGAGGCCCGCGCCCTGGTGGCCGGTGACCGTGGTGCCCCCGAGGTCGCCGCGGAGCTGGAGCGTGCTCTGGAGGCCTCGGCCGGGGACACCGAGCTTCAGCTGCGCTGCCTGTGGCGGCTCGCCGAGGCCCACGCCGCCCGCTACCGGCACACCGCCGACGCCTCCGAACTCGCCCTGGCCGACAATTTCTTCGCCCGGGCCCAGGGGCTGCTGCACCTCGACGACCCGCTCCGCCCCGAACTCCTCACCGCCCGCGGTGAGGCCCTCACCGACTGGGCCGGCCATGGCGGTGGTCTCTCCGTCGCCACCGACGCGGTGCGTGTCCTGCGCGCCGCCCTCGCCCAGACCCCCGAGAGCGACCCCCGGCTCCCGGTCCGCCGTCTCCTGTTCGGCCGGGCGCTGCGCCGGCACCGCGAACTCGGCGGCGCCCTCACCGACCTCCACGAGGCCGAGTGGATCCTCGCCCGTGCCGCCCGGGCCGCCGCGTCCGACGATGCCCGCACCGCCGCTGAGGCCTGGCTGGAGCGCGGCGACGTCCTCCTCGGCCTCGCCGATGGCAGCGGCACCCCCGAACGCCGCGACCAGGCCGCCGAGTCCTACCGTCAGGCCGCCGAAGCCGCGTCCGGCGCGGACGAGCTGCTGGTGGCGGCCCGCGCCCACCACCAGCGCGGCAGCGTACTGGAGCGGACGGCGGGCCCGGCCCGTGCCCTGGAGTCCTACCGGGCCGCCTGGGAGCTGTGGCAGCGCGCGGGCGCGCAGCGCGGACCGCAGGCGCGTTCCACGCTGGAACGCGTGCTGGCGCTGGGGGATGCGTCGTGAGAGGTTTCCCGTCGGGGCCGGGCAGGGCATAGGCCATAGGCCGTGAGCGAGCCGCGAGTGAGGAGTGCAGGGTGTCGAATTCCGCGACCGGCGAGCCGCTCCCGGACTACACGGGGGCGGATCTGGAGAAGATCCGGGAGTGTGTGGACCATCCGGTGCTGAGCGAGATTTTCGCCGGGCTTGTCGTCCGTGCGCGCAGTCCCGAGACGGCTGTCGCCTACTACGACGACGGGCCGACGATTGACTGACGCTCGCTCGTTGCGAGGTAAGCGATCGTCTTCAGGGCGATGTGTGCACCGAACCGGTCACTCGTGCTCTGCGCGGGTTTCTCTGTGACCGAATGGGGTCATGTTCGGGACAACCGGGGGAGGAGGCGCCGTGCCCGCACTGTCGCGCCAGGAGCCGCGTACCGCTTCCGACACGGCACTGGCCCCTTGGCCGCTGGCCGTGCTCGATGTGCCCGGCCTGCGCCGGGACGGACTGCGGCCGACCGCATTGCGCCAGTTCATCCTGAAGGTCCACAGTCGCTGCAACCTGTCCTGCACGTACTGCTACATCTACCACGCCGCCGATGCCAGTTGGCGCTCCCACCCGGCCCGGGCCACTGGTGACACCATGCGCCGGACCGCGCTTCGCATAGCCGAGCACGTGGACCGGCACCGGCTGTCCGAGGTGCGGGTCGACCTGCACGGAGGGGAACCGCTGATGTCCGGCCCCGAGGCGGTGCTGGAGTATGTGGCGGAGGTCCGCGCGGTACTGCCCGGCAGTTGCGAGCTCCGTACCTCCGTCCAGACCAATGGCACCCTGCTCACCGAGTCGGGCCTCGGCGAACTGGCGCGGGCCGGCGTCCGGGTCGGGCTCAGCCTCGACGGCGGGAACGCCGCCCTCAACCACCGTCGGGTGGACCACACGGGCCGCCCCAGCTGGCCGGCCGCCGAGCGCGCCGCCCGGCTGCTGGCCCGCCACCCCGGGACATACGCGGGGCTGCTCTGCACCATCGATCTCAACGCCGACCCGGCCGAGGTGTACACCTCGCTGGCAGAGCTTCGGCCGCCGACGGCCGATCTGCTGCTCCCGCACGCCAACTGGAGCCACCCGCCGCCGGGCCTCCCGCTCCGGGCCCCGGAAGCGGTAAGGACCGGCAACCCTGCCGCTGCCCCTTACGGCGACTGGCTCGCCGCCGTATTCGACCTCTGGTGGGACGCGGACCGCAGCGAGCGGCCCCACCCACGCATCCGCCTCTTCACCGAGATCATCGCCCTGCTGCTCGGCCTGCCCAGCACCACCGAGTCGGTCGGGCTCTCCCCGGTCGCGGCCCTCATCGTGGAGACCGACGGATCCATCGAGCAGGTCGATTCGCTCAAGAGCGCGTACGAAGGCGCCACCCGGACCGGCCTCGACGTCTTCCGCCACACCTTCGACGAGGCCCTCGACCACCCCGGCATGGTGGCCCGCCAGCTCGGTACGACAGCGCTCGGCCGTGCCTGCCACAGCTGCCCGGTTCTGCGGGTGTGCGGCGGCGGCAACTACGCACACCGGTATCGGGAGGGCAGCGGCTTCCGTCACCCGTCCGTGTATTGCGCCGACCTGGAGCGCCTCATAAGGCATATCGCGACCCGTCTCGCCGCTGTCGTCCCACCACTCGTGCCACCCAACGGCCGTACGGCGTAACCCACCTGACGCGGCATCGTTTCGCCTCTCTGCCTATGGGCTAATCTGCCTGACAGTCAGTGATTTCCGCAGCCCGTACGGTAGGGAGACGGTCGTATGTCGGATCGGCCGAGGGGCGCCGGCTCCCACGAGCAGTTCACCATCAGCTACGCGGGGTTCAACCGGCCGTGGGCGACCTGGATCGCACACCAGTTGGAGCGGCTGGGCCACCACACGACCCTGCTGCGCTGGGACCCGCCGCTCAGCGTGCCCCTGGACGACGCGCTCCGGAATCTGCTGGAAGCCCCGGGCCGGGTGCTGCTCGTCCTGGACGACTGGTACTTCAGCCTGGGCCCGCGCACCGACGAGGAGTGGACCCGGGCTCTGCGGACCGTGGTCCCGCCGCACGTCGACCGGTTCGCCGCCGTCAGCGTCGCCACCCGCGCCCTGCCGCCCACCGCGGTACCGCTCCGCCCGGTCGACCTGCGTGACCTCGACTCCCGGGAAGCCCGGCGCCGGATCCTCGGCCGACTCGACGTGGACCCGGCCGCAATGCCGAGGAACGGCGATGACGACGCTTTCGCGCCGCGCTTCCCCAACGACCCCCCCTCCGTCTGGAACGTCCCCCGCCGCAATGTCCGCTTCACCGGCCGCGAGTGGGCACTGGAGGAACTGCACCAGCAGTTCGAGTCCGGCGGAAGAGGCGGAGCCAGGGTCGCGCTGCGCGGGATCTCCGGCGTCGGCAAGAGCCAGATCGGGATCGAGTACGCCCACCGGTTCGGCAACGACTACGACGTCGTCTGGTGGATCAACGCCGGTTTCCGCGCCACCGCCCGTGAACAGTTCGCCGAGCTCGCCCCCCGCCTCGGACTCCCCGTCGGCGAGCAGCTGGGCGAGCGCATCCGCGCCGTCCACGAGGCCCTGCGCCTCGGCCGGCCGCACCGTCGCTGGCTGTTGATCCTCGACAGTGCCGACGACATGACACAGGTCGAGGACCTGCTGCCGGAAGGCAGCGGCCATGTCCTGATCACCACGCTCACCCAGGACTGGGCATCCACCGGCAGCATCGCCGAGATCCCGATCAAGTCCTTCACCCGGCCCGAATCCATCGCCTACGCCCGCCGCCGCGCCCCCCGCCTCACCGTGCCGGAGGCGGACCAGCTGGCCGACGCCGTACAGGATCTGCCGCTGCTGCTGGCCCAGACCGCCGCCTGGCTGGCGGCCAACCAGATGTCGGCCGGCGAGTACGTCGCCCTGATCCGGGGCGGCGAGGCCAACCTCATCGGCATCAGCATCTCGTCCGACTACCCGATGGGATTCCAGACCAGCTGGTCGATAACGCTGAACACACTCGAGGAGAACAACCCCGAGGCGGTGGAACTCCTCAACCTCTTCGCGCTCTTCTCGCCCGAGGCCATTCCGGTCCGGCTGTTGCAGGCCGCGCACCCGTCCGACCTGCCGCCGCACCTGGCCGCCCTCGCCGCGGACCCGATCCGCTGGCACACCGCGCTGAGGCGATTGTCGGAGTCGACAGCGGTCCGGATGGACTACGTCGACACCTCCGAGGCCGAGCCGTATGTCGACAACGTCAATATGCACCGGCTGTACCACAGCTTCCTGATCAGCACACTGACGGAGGAAAGGCGCGAATCCCTGACCGTGACAGCCTGCGAAGTGCTGGCCGGCGCCGACCCCAGGCGCCCGGCGGACACCCGCGAATGGTCACGCTACGGCGAGCTCATCCCGCACCTGGAGCCCTCCGGCGCGCTGAGCAGCACCAAGCCGGTGGTACGCGCCCTCGTCCTCAACTGCATCGAATACCTCCGGGTCCGCGGCGAGAACCGCACCGGGCTGCGGCTGTGCGAACAGGCCATCGCCCGCTGGCGCACCCGGCTGGACCCCGACGACCCGTCGATGCTCGAACTGACCCACCAGCACGCCAATATGCTGCGCCGCGTCGGCCGGTTCCGGGAGGCCGAGGCGGTCGGCAGGTCCGTGGTCGACCGGCTGTCCGGGACACGGCCCGCCGACGACCCCGACCTGCTGCGGGCGAAGAACGGGCTCGGCGGCACTCTGGTCACCCTCGGCGCCTATCCCGAAGCGCACCAGCTCTATGACGAGTCCGCCCGCGCCAATATGGAGACCCTGGGCGACGACGCGCCCAGGACCCTCCAGGTCCGCAGCAATCTCGCCATCGCCCTTGCCCTGCTCGGCCGATACCAGGAATCGCTGGAACTGAACCGCACCATCCTCGTGGTACGCGAGAGGCAGCTGGGCGCGCGTCATTACCTCACCCTGCACTCAGGTATGGCCTACGCCTGGATGCTGCGGCTGCTCGGGCAGTACCAGGAGGCCCAGTCCCGGCAGGAACTCAACGTACGCGCGCACCACCAGGTGATGGGCCGGTACACCCCGCAGACGCTTCTCGCCGAGCACAATCTCGCCCTGTGCCTCCGGCGCGCCGGCGACCTCGACGCAGCCAACTCCCTGATGAGCAGCATCATGGAACGCTCCGCGCAGCGGCAGGGCCCTCAGCACCCGGAGACCCTCCAGGTGCAGGCCGACTACGCCACGTTCATCCGTGAACACGGCGACGTCGAAAAAGCGAGGGAGCTGGCGCAGTCCGTGGCCGTCAGCTACCGGGACCTGGTCGGCGCCAATCATCCGTATGCCGTCGGCACCGCCGGCAATGTGGGCCTGGCGCTGTGGAAGTTCGGCGAACGCGACGAGGCCCTGCAGATCGCTGAGCGCACCCTGATGGGCATGCGCCGGGCGGTTGGCGACGACCATCCCTGGGCCCTGGGAGCCGCGCTGAACGCCTCCGGCGCCCGCAATCTGGCCGGGGACGAGGAGAACGCCCTGACGCTAAGCCGCGAGACGCTGGAGCGCGCCATCCGGACGCTCGGAGAAACCCACCCGCTCACTCTGTCCTGCAAAGCGGCGCTCTCCGACGACCTG
The DNA here is from genome assembly GCF_005047355.1 of Actinacidiphila oryziradicis. GTDB lineage: Bacteria > Actinomycetota > Actinomycetes > Streptomycetales > Streptomycetaceae > Actinacidiphila > Actinacidiphila oryziradicis. Next base: position 12,763 of record NZ_SUMC01000013.1, on the reverse strand, counting down.
CGCTCGCTCAGGCGCGGCCAGGAGGCGGGGAAGCTGGAGCAGGAGACACTGCAGCAGCTCCTGGAGGGCCTGGGCCCGCAGCATCCGCACACCATGGCCGTACGCCGCCGTGAGCGGCCGTACTGGGACTTCGAGCCTCTGCTGACGTGAGGAACACGAAACGGTAAGGGGCCCGCACCTAGGTGCGGGCCCCTTACCGTTTCTCCGAACTGGCTGGTCGGAGTCTCAGATGTCGAAGACCTCGTTGACCAGTTCCTCCTGCTGGGCGAGGTGCGCCTTGGAGGAGCCCACGGCCGGGGAGGAGGACGCCGGGCGGGAGACCCGGCGCAGCCGGTCGGCGTTGTCGGGGGCCGCGCCGAGTACGAGGTCGAGGTGGTCGATGAGGTTGAGGGCGATGAAGGGCCACGCGCCCTGGTTGGCGGGCTCGTCCTGGGCCCAGACGTACTTCTGGGCCTTGGTGAACGGCGCCAGGGCGGCCTGGAGCTCGGCACCGGGCAGCGGGTAGAGCCGCTCGATGCGGATGAAGGCGACGTCGTTGACGCCCTTGGCGGCGCGGGCGGCGATCAGGTCGTAGTAGATCTTGCCGGAGGTGAAGACGACCTTGCGGACCGCCTCCGGGTCCACCGCGGTGTCGGTGATGACCGGCTGGAACTGACCGCTGGTGAAGTCCTCGGTCTTCGACGTCGCAGCCTTCAGACGCAGCATCGACTTCGGGGTGAAGACGATGAGCGGCTTGTGGTGCGGGTTGTGGACCTGCCACCGCAGCAGGTGGAAGTAGCTCGCCGGGGTGGTGGGAGCGGCGACCGTCATGTTGTTCTGCGCGCACAGGGCGAGGAAGCGCTCGATGCGGGCGGAGGAGTGGTCCGGGCCCTGGCCCTCGTAGCCGTGCGGGAGAAGCAGGGTGACGCCGGACCGCTGGCCCCACTTCTGCTCGGCGGAGGAGATCAACTCGTCGACGACGGTCTGGGCGCCGTTGACGAAGTCACCGAACTGGGCCTCCCACAGCACCAGAGCGTCCGGGCGGGCGAGCGAGTAGCCGTACTCGAAGCCCATCGCCGCGTATTCGCTGAGCAGCGAGTCGTAGACGTTGTAACGGGCCTGCTCCTCGGTCAGGTACAGCAGCGGGGTGTAGTCCCGGCCGGTCTCGCGGTCCACGAGGACGGCGTGCCGCTGGCCGAAGGTGCCGCGGCGGGAGTCCTGGCCCGCGAGGCGGACCGGGGTGCCCTCCATCAGCAGCGAGCCGACGGCGAGGGTCTCGCCCATGGCCCAGTCGATGGTGCCGTCCTCGACCATGGCCGCGCGGCGCTGCAGCTGGGGCAGCAGGCGCGGGTGGACGGTGACGTGGTCGGGGATGTTGACCTGGGCGGCCGCGATGCGCTTGACGGCCTCCTCGCTGATGGCGGTCTCGGCCGGGACCGGGAACGGCGGCAGCACCGGCTCCTCGGCGGTGTCGGCGGGGACCGAGGTGGCCTCGCGGACCTCGGTGAAGACCTTCTCCAGCTGGCCCTGGTAGTCCTGCAGGGCCTGCTCGGCCTCTTCCAGGGTGATGTCGCCACGCCCGATCAGCGACTCGGTGTAGAGCTTGCGCACCGAGCGCTTCTTGTCGATCAGGTCGTACATCAGCGGCTGGGTGAACGAGGGGTTGTCGGCCTCGTTGTGGCCCCGGCGGCGGTAGCAGACCAGGTCGATGACGACGTCCTTGTTGAACGCCTGGCGGAACTCGAAGGCCAGCCGCGCGGTGCGGACCACGGCCTCGGGGTCGTCGCCGTTCACATGGAAGATCGGCGCCTCGATCATGCGCGCCACATCGGTGCAGTACATCGAGGAGCGGGCCGACTCGGGCGCCGCGGTGAAGCCGACCTGGTTGTTGATGATGATGTGCACGGTGCCGCCGGTGCGGTAGCCGCGCAGCTGCGACATGTTCAGGGTCTCCGCGACGACGCCCTGGCCGGCGAAGGCCGCGTCGCCGTGCAGCACGACCGGCAGCACGGTGAAGTCGGTGCCGGCCTTGTTGATGATGTCCTGCTTGGCGCGCGCGATGCCCTCGACGACCGGGTCGACGGTCTCCAGGTGGGAGGGGTTGGCGGCCAGCGAGACCTTGATCTGCTCGCCGTCCAGCCCGGTGAAGGTGCCCTCGGAGCCCAGGTGGTACTTCACATCGCCGGAGCCGTGCATCGACTTCGGGTCGAGGTTCCCCTCGAACTCGCGGAAGATCTGGGCGTACGACTTGCCGACGATGTTGGCCAGCACGTTGAGACGGCCACGGTGGGCCATGCCCATGACGACCTCGTCGAGCCGCGACTCGGCGGCCGCGTCGATGACGGCGTCCAGCAGCGGGATGACGGACTCGCCGCCCTCCAGGGAGAAGCGCTTCTGGCCGACGTACTTCGTCTGCAGGAAGGTCTCGAAGGCCTCGGCGGCGTTCAGGCGGCGCAGGATGCGCAGCTGCTCCTCGCGCTCCGGCTTGCTGTGCGGGCGCTCGACGCGGTCCTGGATCCACTTGCGCTGCTTCGGGTCCTGGATGTGCATGTACTCGACGCCGACGGTGCGGCAGTACGAGTCGCGCAGTACGCCGAGGATGTCGCGGAGCTTCATCAGCGTCTTGCCGGCGAAACCGCCGACCGCGAACTCACGTTCGAGATCCCACAGGGTGAGACCGTGCTCGATGACATCCAGGTCGGGGTGCTTGCGCTGGCGGTACTCCAGCGGGTCGGTGTCGGCCATGACGTGGCCGCGGACCCGGTAGGAGTGGATCAGCTCGAAGACCCGGGCGGCCTTGGTGACGTCGTCGTCGTGGGTGGCGTCGATGTCCTTGAGCCAGCGGACCGGCTCGTAGGGGATGCGCAGCGCCTCGAAGATGTCGTCGAAGAAGCCGTTCTCGCCCAGCAGGAGCTGGTTCATCACCCGCAGGAACTCGCCGGAGGCGGCACCCTGGATGACCCGGTGGTCGTAGGTGCTGGTGAGCGTCATGACCTTGGAGATGCCGAGCTTGTTCAGGGTGTCCTGGGAGGTCCCCTGGAACTCCGCCGGGTAGTCCATCGAACCGACGCCCAGGATGAGGCCCTGGCCGGGCATCAGGCGCGGCACGGAGTGGACGGTGCCGATGCCGCCGGGGTTGGTGAGGGACGCGGTGACGCCGCTGAAGTCGTCCATCGTCAGCTTGTTCGAGCGGGCGCGGCGGACGATGTCCTCGTAGGCCTGCCAGAACTCGAAGAAGTTGAGCGTCTCGGCCTTCTTGATGGCCGCGACGACAAGCTGGCGGTCGCCGTTCGGCTTCACCAGGTCGATGGCGAGGCCGAGGTTGATGTGCTCGGGCTTGACCAGGGTCGGCTTGCCGTCCTTCTCGGTGAACGAGTAGTTCATCGAGGGCATCAGCTTCAGCGCCTGCACCATGGCGTAGCCGATGACGTGGGTGAAGGAGACCTTGCCGCCCCGGGCGCGCTTGAGGTGGTTGTTGATCACGATGCGGTTGTCGAACAGCAGCTTCACCGGGATCGCCCGCACCGACGTCGCGGTGGGCAGGTCCAGGCTGGCGCTCATGTTCTTCGCCACGGCGGCGGACGGGCCGCGCAGTACGACGTACGCGGGACCCTCGGTCGCGCCGCCGACGGCCGGCTGGGCCGCCTTGGGGGCGGCGGCAGGCTTTGCGGCGGGCTTGGGTGCCGCTGCCGCCTGCGCCGGGGCGCTGACGGCTGCCGCCGGCTTGGTGACCGCCGGCTTCGCGGCGGCTGGGGCTGCCGGGGCGGGTGCGGTTACGGCGGCGCCCCCCGCGGGCTTCGCCGCGGCCGCTGCCGCGCCAGTGGCAGGTGTCGCGGCGCCGTTCGCAGCCGGGGCCGGTGCGGCGGGTCCGGCAGCTCCGGTGCCCCCGCCTGCCACGGCGGAGCCGGTGTCGGCTCCGGGCTTGTAGTCGGCGAAGAAGTCCCACCAGGCCCGGTCTACCGAGTGCGGGTCCTGGAGGTACTGCTGGTAGATCTCGTCAACGAGCCACTCGTTCGCTCCGAAACCCGACGCAGGGCTCTTGCCCTGCCCGTCGGAGTCGGTCGAGACACTCGAGGTATTGGGGGACTGTGACGACACGGCGGCAACCGCCCTCTTCCGCTTCACAAGGTGATGGACAGCGGAAATAAAGGCTACGCCTACTGCACCCCTTCCTGCAGGCCCGGGGTCCAGTCGTCGCGTAAGTCACATCGAAAGGATGGTTTCGAGGTACCCTTGGGCGGGAATGGGATGCCTTTTTGGCGCATGCGATCGGGCCCACCTCCTGCTCAAGTGTTTGATGTTCAAGTGTTTGACGCGTGAGGCCGGTGCCTGAGCGGTTCCGACCCCGGGAGAGTGACCCGGATCCGGCAGCCGCGAGCGGACTCGGCCACCTGGATGGCGCCCCCGTGCAGGTCGACGGCCCAGCGGGCGATGGCCAGGCCCAGGCCCGTACCGCCGTCGCCGACCGTGGAACCGCGGTTGAAGCGCTCGAAGACCCGGCCGCGTTCGGCCTCGGGAATACCGGGCCCCTCGTCGACGACTTCCAGGGCCAGACTGCCGGGGCCCGCACCGCGCCGGGCGCGGAGGGTGACGCGGCCGCTGGGCGGACTGTGCTTGACGGCGTTGTCCACCAGGTTGGCGACCACCTGGTGGAGCCGCTCGGCGTCCGCGTACGCGGTCAGCTCGGGCGGTGAGACATCCAGGTGCAGATGGACATCCTTACGGGGCCGGGGGCTGCCCGGCGCGCCGCTGAGACCCAGGCCGGCGGTCTTCAGCACCGCCGCCAGATACGGCCACACCTCGAACCGCTTGGCGTCCAGCGGGACGACCCCGCTGTCGATCCGGGAGAGGTCCAGCAGATGGTTCACCAGCCGGCCGAGCCGCTCGGTCTGCTGGAGCGCGGTACGCATCGTCTCCGGGTCGGCCTCGGAGACCCCGTCCACCACGTTCTCCAGTACGGCGCGGAGCGCGGCGATCGGGGTGCGCAGCTCGTGTGAGACATTCGCCACCAGCTCCTTGCGGTGCCGGTCCACGGCCTCCAGGTCGGCGGCCATCTGGTTGAAGGTCTCGGCGAGCTCGCCGACCTCGTCCCGGCGCACCGCAGACACCCGGAGGCTGTAGTCGCCGCGCGCCATGGCCCGGGCCACCGCCGTCATCTCGGTCAGCGGCGCGGTCAGGCCGAGCGCCACGAACTGGGTGATCAGCAGGGACGCGATGATCGAGAAGATGGTGATCACCCGGAGCTCGGTGGCCGAGTGGATCGCCAGGAACACCAGCAACGTCGTTATCAGCACCGAGACGACGACCAGCAGCTGCAACGCCGCCTTGATCGACCGGAACGGGTCGTAGGGCCGCAGCTCATCCCACGCCCGCTCCCTGAGGCCCGGTCGCCGGTTGTCCGGGCTCATGGCGCCGGCGTCTCCAGCGCGTAGCCCACACCGTGCACCGTACGGATCCGCTCCGCGCCGATCTTCCGGCGCAGCGCCTTGACATGGCTGTCCACGGTCCGGGTGCCGGAGGCGTCGGCCCAGTCCCAGACCTCGGCGAGCAACTGCTCCCGGGAGAGCACCGCACGCGGCTGCTGGGCGAGACAGACCAGTAGATCGAATTCGGTGGGCGTCAGGTGCACATCGGCGCCCCGGACCCGGACCCGGCGCTGGGAGTGGTCGATCTCCAGGTCGCCGAGCTGAAGATTGCCGCTGCGCGGGTCGCGGGCGGCGATCGTGGCCCGCTCCACCCGGCGCAGCAGCACATGTACCCGGGCGGCGAGCTCCCGCATCGAGAAGGGCTTGGTCATGTAGTCGTCGGCGCCGACGCCGAGCCCGACCAGCATGTCCGTCTCGTCGTCCCGCGCGGTCAGCATCAGCACCGGAAGCGGGCGCTGGGCCTGGACCCGGCGGCACACTTCCAGGCCGTCGTAGCCGGGCAGCATCACGTCGAGAACGAGCAGGTCGGGTTGCCAGGCGAGCGCGGTGTCGACGGCGGTCGGACCGTCGCCCGCGGTCTTCAGCTGAAAGCCCTCGGCGCGGAGCCGGGCAGCGATGGCGTCGGCGATGGTCGGGTCGTCCTCCACCACCAACACCCGGCGCTGGGCACCGGGCGTAGCCGCACCGGCGTCGCCGTGCGTCGGGTGTGTGCTTTCCATGCTGGGTTCCCCCATGGTCGTTTGGTTGCCATGCAGCGTACGGGGCGCACGAGCACTGAGGCTATGCGGCCTTGCGCGCGAGATGTACGACGTCCGGTACGCCCCGGATTACCGGGATCTCAATGGTCCGGACCTCCGTGAACCCCACTGATTCCAGTGCTTTCTCGAATGCCGCCGACGGTCGGGCGGACCACACCGCCAGCACCCCACCGGGTGCCAGCCGCTCCCGGCACGCGGTGAGCCCATCGGCACTGTACAGCCCGACATTACCGTCGGTTACCGTCCAGTCGGGACCGTTGTCGATGTCCAGGCAGAGCGCGTCATACGCCGGGACCGCCCCGACCTGCGCGTATGCCTGTACGTAGCTGACCAGGTCGGCCTCGATCACTTCGACCCGGGGGTCCTCCAGCGCGTGCTCCGAGAACGGTGCCAGCGGGCCGTACCGGTGCCAGTCCACTACGGCGCTCTCGCGCTCGACGACCGTGATCCGCCCCCAGCGCGGCTCGGCCGCCGCTTCGGCGAGGGAGAAACCGACGCCGAGACCGCCTACCAGCACGGACATTCCGGGGCGGCCGGGCAGCGCCTCGCAGGCGGCCCGGACCAGCAGCCGCTCGGAGCGCCCGTCCGAGGTGTCCATCAGGAAGCAGCCGTTCGCGATGATCTCGAAGTGTTCGCCGCGGCGCCGCAGGGCCACCTCCCCGTAGGGGCCCTCGCGGCGGTCGACGGTCACCGGCGCGATGTCCTCGTACGCCTTCGCATGCTCTGCCATGGGGGAAAACCTTACGACGGCCCGGCGACTGCCCGTTCCGGCTGAACGTCTCCGGTTTGTGTAAGAGGCCGCGCGGATGGGTGGGGTGGGTGAAGGAGCGGGGCGAGGGGCAAGTCTGGCAAGGCGGAGGTGGGGGCACCTCCTGGGGGCACCTCCCGGCCGAAGGCTGGGGGCGAGGCGACGCGATGGGGGTGCCCCTGCTCGAGCGGAGCCGAGAGCTTGGTGGGGGCACCTCCCGGACGGAGTCTGGGGGAGAGTCGTCGACCGACACCGACGGCAACACTTCCAGGCGCCCCCGCCGACGGAGTCGGCTGATGTCACAGCTCGGCACGCGACGCCGCCCCACCTATTCGTGCGGCCTCTAAACCTTCGGAGATCGCGCGCACGGCGAGTTTCGGGCCGGCACACGCCCTGATGGTGACTTACCACGGCATAGGGGTTCCGTCCCATGAGAGGCACTCGCCGTTGGGGCCGTCGTCCGGCAGGAGCGCCGGCGACACGGCGCCCGCCGCGCCCTCGGCCGGATCTCCGTCACCGGCGAGCGCCTGGGCGTAGAGCACCGTCAGCGTCAGCGCCGTCTTCGAGGACCGGTAGGCGGCGCCCGAGCCCACCGCCGGGAAGTGCGGCTCCGGCCCCGGACTCCAGGCCAGCGATCCGGTCCCGCCGGAGATGTTCACGATGCGGGGCTTCGCGGATCGGCGCAGCGCCGGCAGAAATGCGTTGGTGACGGTGAGGACCTCGAACAGATTCGTTTCATACGTACGGCGGAAGCTGTCGACGTCCGCTTCGATCGCCGCCCTGCCATCGGCCATGATGCCGGCGTTGTTGACGAGAATGTCGAGGTTCTCGACCTGCTGCTCGGCGTCGGCGACGGTCTTGCCATCGGTGACGTCGAGAATCAGCAGCCGGGCGTCGCCGCCGATCTCCTCGACGGCCCGCTGCCCGGGCCCGGCGTCGCGCGAACCGACGTAGACGGTGAGCCCGGCGGCCGCGAGCTGCCGCGCGATCTCCTTGCCGATGCCCTTGTTGGCACCGGTGACGAGTGCTGTGGAATTGTTCATGGCGTCGACGATGCCGCCGACGGATCGGCCGTCCCAGGTACAACCGATACCTGGGACTGAAGAGGTGGCGAATGGCGAGGCCGAGCCGCGGGGCGGGAGCCGGGAGCTCACGGATGGCGAGGGCTCGGCGGATCGGAGCGTCGCGAGGGTGGCGCTCAGCTGAGCGAGCGAGTGGGCGGATCAGGCCGGCCTGCCGCTCCTCCTGACCCAGGTCCGCCGAGGTCCCGGCATGACGGGGCGCTTGGCACTTGCGGAGGCAAGGCTTCGGACGTCTCCTGGGACGACTGGCTATCGCCGCTGTTGCCGCGCATGAAGATCAAATCTTCTCCCCAGGCATCCAGGACCGAGCCGTGGCCCGCGGCCCGGGCATGCGGCTCCACCTCGTTGAACATGATCCGGACAGCTCGCACGGCCGTGGGCGTGAGAGCCTCGGCCAGAAGTCCGAGAAGGTGGTCGTGGGCCCATTCCGGCCGGCCAAGAGGGCGGTGTCGCAGTTCCCAGCTCAGATACTTGTTGTAGGGCCGGACTCGCCCGTGCAGAGCGAAAACGTAAGTGAGGTAGAAGGGCAGGGCCTCGGCCGCGTCGAGGCGCTCTCCGTGGATGTTGCCGTCCCGTTCGTTCTTCAGACAGCGGTAGAGGCTGTTGAGGAATCCGTCGAGGACTTCCGGTGCCGTCTCAGCGGCCTCGGCCGGGGACAGGCGGCCCTTGGCCGTGACAAGTCCGGCGATGAGGGCCTCGGGGGTGTCTTTCAGGAGCTTGGCATGGGTGAATGCGTACCGGTTCCACTCCGTTCCTGAGCCGGGCAGCGCGTGCCCGCGGAACTCGCCGAGAGGCATCGCGGACACATCCATCCGTGTGTCACGTCGAGCCTCACCCGCCAAGGCCTCCTCGGCACCGTCGGCGACCACCAGGAGCAGGTCGTAATCCGAGTGCGCGGTGGCCATGCCTTCCCGGGCCTGGGAGCCGCTGAGCACGACCCCGAGGACTTCGGCGTTCTTCTCCATCCGTGTTTGGAACGCGGCGAACTCTTCTTCCAGCGTCATCCTGATGCTCACCGCGTCAACCAAGCACGAGCGGGGCCGTCAGCCAATGGCCCTGCCGCCTCTTTCAGAGGGCGCGGGCGAGGAAAACGTCGGTGAGCTGGTGTACGTCGATACCGCCGCCGTGGGTGTCGAGCAGATGACGGATCTCGGCGAGCGCCTGCTCGCGGTGTGTCCCTGCGAGGCCATGGGTGTCCCTCGACTCCTCGATCGATCGGCACGCGGTCACCCCCCCAGAGGCGATCGCTCAGAGCGAACAGCGCAGGGGAACAGTAGCGGCCTCATGAGCATTGAGTGGGTATTGCTCAACTTGATTGCTTAGGGAGAGATCATGGCTGCAGAATCCACCCAGTCGGCGCCGCTCACCCTGCCTGTGCTGCCGCTCGACGACGCTGTCGTCCTGCCCGGCATGGTGGTGCCGCTGGACCTGACCGACGCCGAGGCTCGCGCCGCCGTGGAAGCGGCGCAGGCCGCGCACCAGGCGGGCGCCCAGCGCAAGCCGCAGGTCCTGCTGGTGCCGCGGATCGACGGGGCGTTGGCCGCCGTCGGCACTCTTGGCTCGGTCGAGCAGGTCGGCCGGCTGTCCGACGGCGACCCCGGGGCGGTTATCCGGGGGGTGAGCCGGGTCCGGATCGGATCCGGGACCACCGGGCCGGGGGCAGCGTTGTGGGTGGAGGGCACCCAGGTGCTGGAGCCGGCATCGACCGAGCCGCCCGGCGCGGTCGCCGAGCTTGTGAAGGAGTACAAGGCGCTTGCCACCAGCTGGCTGCGCAAGCGCGGCGCCTGGCAGATCGTGGACCGGGTGCAGCAGATCGACGATGTGTCGCAGCTTGCTGACAACTCGGGCTACTCCGGCTTCCTCACCACCAAACAGCGTGTGGAGCTGCTCGAGACCACGGACCCGGTGGAGCGGCTGAAGCTCGCCACCTCCCGGCTGCGTGACCACCTCGCCGAGCAGGACGTCGCCGAGACCATCCGCAAGGACGTCCAGGAGGGCATGGAGAAGCAGCAGCGCGAGTTCCTGCTCCGCCAGCAGCTCGAAGCCGTCCGCAAGGAGCTGTCCGAGCTGCGTGGCGAGCCCGAGAACGAGTCCGATGACTACCGGGCCCGCGTCGAGGCCGCCGACCTCCCGGAAAACGTGCGGGAAGCCGCGCTCAAGGAGGTCGACAAGCTGGAGCGCTCCTCGGACGCCTCGCCCGAGGGCAGCTGGATCCGCACCTGGCTGGACACGGTCCTGGAACTCCCGTGGAACACCACCACCCAGGACGCCTACGACATCCCCGGCGCCCGTGCGGTGCTCGACGCCGACCACGCGGGACTGGACGACGTCAAGGAGCGGATCACCGAGTACCTGGCGGTGCGCAAGCGTCGCGCCGACCGGGGGCTCGGCGTGGTCGGCGGCAGGCGCGGCGGCGCCGTGCTGGCCCTGGTCGGGCCGCCCGGTGTCGGCAAGACGTCGCTGGGCGAGTCCGTGGCGCGCGCGATGGGGCGCGAATTCGTGCGGGTCGCGCTCGGCGGCGTACGCGACGAGGCGGAGATCCGCGGCCACCGGCGTACGTATGTCGGCGCGCTGCCCGGCCGTATTGTGCGCGCGATCAAGGAAGCGGGTTCCATGAACCCGGTCGTCCTGCTCGACGAGATCGACAAGGTCGGCTCCGACTACCGGGGCGACCCGGCGGCGGCGCTCCTCGAAGTGCTCGACCCGGCCCAGAACCACACCTTCCGGGACCACTACCTGGAGGTCGAGCTGGACCTCAGCGATGTCGTCTTCCTGGCTACCGCCAACGTCCTGGAGGCCATCCCGGAGCCGCTGCTCGACCGCATGGAGCTGGTCAGGCTCGACGGCTACACCGAGGACGAGAAGGTCACCATCGCCCGCGACCACCTGCTCCCGCGCCAGCTGGAGCGTGCAGGGCTCGCCGACGGCGAGGTGTCCCTGGACGACCCGGCGCTGCGCCGGCTCGCGGGGGAGTACACCCGTGAGGCGGGCGTACGGACCCTGGAGCGGACCATCGCCCGCATCCTGCGCAAGATCGCGGCCAAGAACGAGCTGGGCGAGCAGAAGCTGCCCTTCGCCGTCGGCCCCGACGACCTGCGCGGGCTGATCGGCCGGCCACACCATGTGCCGGAGGCCGCCCAGGATCCTGAGGAGCGGCGCACCGCCGTCCCGGGCGTGGCGACCGGCCTCGCGGTGACCGGTGCCGGCGGCGACGTGCTCTACATCGAGGCGTCCCTCGCCGACCCGGAGACCGGCGGCAGCGGCGTGCAGCTCACCGGGCAGCTCGGTGACGTCATGAAGGAGTCCGCGCAGATCGCCCTCTCCTTCCTGCGCTCGCACGGCGCCGAACTGGAACTGCCCGTCGGCGACCTGAAGGACCGCGGCGTGCACCTGCACGTGCCGGCCGGTGCCGTCCCCAAGGACGGCCCCAGCGCGGGCGTCACCATGACGACCGCCCTGGCGTCCCTGCTGTCGGGCCGCCGGGTCCGTACCGACGTCGCCATGACGGGCGAGGTCTCGCTCACCGGGCGTGTCCTGCCCATCGGCGGCGTCAAGCAGAAGCTGCTGGCCGCCCACCAGGCGGGGATCACCACTGTCGTGATCCCCAAGCGCAACGAGGCCGACCTGGACGACGTCCCGGCCGAGGTCCTGGAGAAGCTGGAGGTCCACCCGGTCTCCGACGTCCGCCAGGTGCTGAAGCTGGCCCTGGAGCCCGCCGAGGCCGTGGCCGTGCCGGTCGCTGCCTGACCGGCGGAACCAACGGCGTACGGCCCCCCTTCTGCGGGGGGCCGTACGCCGTTGCTCCCCTTCTGCGGAATACTGTCGCGACTGTGGAGGATTCCTGGCAGTTCTGAAAGGGGACGGTGACGACGTGGACCCGATGATGGAGTCGCTCGAACGTGAGCTGACCGTCATGTTCCGGCGGGCCCGTGCCCAGTCCGGCGAAATGGCCCGCGAGGTCCACCCCGAATTGGAGCCCGCCGCCTACGGGCTGCTCGCCCGCCTCGAAGAGACCGGCCCCGAGCGCGCCACCACCCTCTCCGGGTACTTCGGCGTCGGGAAAGCGACCATGAGCCGTCAGTTGCGCGCTCTGGAAGATCTCGGCCTCATCCGCCGTGAGCCCGATCCCGCTGACGGCCGCGCTTTTCTCGTCGAGTTCACCCCGGAGGGGCGGGAACGTTTCGCCAGCGTTCGTGACGCCCGGCGTCAGCGCTATCTCCGCCGCCTTTCCAGCTGGGACCGCACGGAGGTGGCGGAGCTGGCCCGCCTTCTCCACCGCCTGAACGAACTCCAGGAGGGCGGCTAGCCGCCTGCGGGGCGAGGTCGCCTGGGCGGGCTCAAGTTGGCGGGTCGGCGCGTCGGACGACCAAAAGGTGCGACACGGCAGCGCCGGCTCGAGCATCCTGGGCCCGGTCCTGAGCGGGCTGCCCCTGTAGGGGGCGTTGTCGTACCGGCCTGAAGGCAAGGCTGGTCGGACAGGGTTCCTGGTCTGGTGATCTTCCGATGGTCCGGGCATGAAGGCAGGGCCTCCTGGTAGCTCGTGGGTGCGAATCCATACGAGTGGCAGGAGGTCCTGTTGTGTGCGGGCGTTCCGCGGGGCCGAGCGGAGCGAGATGGGGGCACCTCCTGGGGGCACGGGACCACCTAGGGCCTGTCCGGCCGATCTCCGCGGCGTCGCGTGCCCTGGCACTGGGGGCACCTCCCAGCGGTAGCTGGGGGAGCTCGCGGCGTTGTCGTCAGTCGACGACTCTCCCCCAGACTCCGTCCGGG
>NZ_SUMC01000129.1 GCF_005047355.1 Actinacidiphila oryziradicis | reverse complement strand
CCCCCATCGCGTCGCCTCCTCCCCCAGCTACCGCTGGGAGGTGCCCCCACCTCCGCCTTGCGATCACAGGCGCCAGACCCCGCTCCTTCTCCCACGGAGATCGGCCGGACAGGCCCTAGCCGCAGCCGCAGGCGGCCACCGTGGCGGCGAGGTGGTCGAGGGCGTCCTGCGCGGCGGCCGGGTCGGTCGTGCCCTTGGTGAGGAAGGCGAAGACCAGTAGCCGCCCGTCGGCGTCGACGACCGTGCCGGCGAGGGCGTTGACGCCGGTGAGGGTTCCGGTCTTGGCCCGGATGAGCCCGGCGCCCAGCCGCCCCGTAGCGCCGGAGGCGAACGTGAAGCGGGTGCTGAGGGAACCGGTGAAGCCGCCGATGGGCAGCCCGGTGAGGATGGAGCGAAGGTCGGGGTGGGCGGGGGAGGCGGCGAGTACGAGAAGGCCCGCGAGCTGGGAGGCCGAAAGCGCGTCCTGCTGGCTGAGGCCGCTGCCGTCGGTGAAGCGGGCGCCGCTGAGGGGCACGCCGAGGGCGCCCAGCGCGGAGCGCACCGCGGCCGCGCCACCCGCGAAGCTCGCCGGGCGGCCGGCAGCGATCGCGGCCTGCCGGGCAAGGGCCTCGGCGATGTCGTTGTCGCTGTTGGTGAGCATCCGCTCGACCAGCGCGGACAGCGGTACGGAGCGGACCTCGGCGAGGTGTGACGCGGGGGTCGCGCCGGCCGGGGCCCGGCCGGAGACGGGGTCACCGGTGACGTCGATGCCCCGGTCGCGCAGCAGATCCGCGAAGGTGCCGGCGGCGGCCCCCGCCGGGTCCTGGACACGGGCGGCCGGGCCCTTGTAGCTGGTGTCGTCGAGCCGGCCCTCGTCGGTCATGAGGGCGGTAACCGGCGCGAGATTGTCGTTGCGCCCTATCGGGTGAAGCGCGGTGCCGGAGTAGAGCGATGTGTCGTAGGCGAGCGCGACCTTTGTCGTACCGGCCTTCTTCAGGGCGCGCGCCGTGTCGTCGGCGAGGGTGCGCAGCGACGCCGCGTCGTAGCCGCCGCCGGCCGCCTTGCGGGCGGTGAGGGTGGGGTCGCCGCCGCCGACGAGGACGATGCGGTGGTCGCCGTCGGCTTCGACGGCGGTCGTAAAGCGGTGGTCGGGCCCGAGCAGCGACAGCGCCGCGACCGCGGTGGCGATCTTGGTGGTGGAGGCCGGGACGGCCGCGTCACCGGCCCGGGACCCGTAGAGCGCCTTCCCGGTGCTGGCGTCGATGACGGCGGCGGTACGGAGCCGGCCGAGCCCCGTGGATGCCTTGAGCAGGGGCCCCAGGGCCTTGGTGAGGCCCTGCGTGGTGGGCAGCGGGGTACCGGCGGCCGTGGCGGCGCCGGGAGGGCTCGTGTCGAGCCCTACGAGGACGTCTTCCACGCTGGGCGACGGCACGGGCGCCGAGGCGCCCCGCCGCCCGCTGCCCCGCGCCTTCCCGGCCCCAGCCGCGAGCCGGGCGTCCCGGGAGGCGGCGGTAACCCGTTCGGCCGTACGCTGACCTGACTCCCACGGTCCCGCGACGGCCACCGCAGTCAGGGACATCACCAGGCCCACTACGGCGGCACCAGCGACGACCTGCCATGTTCGGGAGATGGGCACCCCGGACCAGCCCCTTTCGCGACCACACACTTGCGTGGGAGACACTTAATCACCAGAAGTATGTGCTGATCATGGAGGAGTGGAGTCTTGGAGTTCGACGTCACGATCGAGATCCCGAAGGGTTCCCGGAACAAGTACGAGGTGGACCACGAGACCGGTCGTATCCGCCTGGACCGCCGGCTCTTCACCTCGACCAGCTACCCGGCCGATTACGGCTTCGTCGAGAACACCCTTGGCGAGGACGGCGACCCGCTGGACGCGCTGGTCATCCTCGATGAGCCGACCTTCCCCGGCTGCCTCATCAAGTGCCGCGCCGTCGGCATGTTCCGTATGACGGACGAGGCCGGAGGCGACGACAAGTTGCTGTGCGTGCCCGCGTCCGACCCCCGGGTCGAGCACCTGCGCGACATCCACCACGTGTCGGAGTTCGACCGCCTGGAGATCCAGCACTTCTTCGAGGTCTACAAGGACCTGGAGCCGGGCAAGTCGGTCGAGGGCGCGAACTGGGTCGGCCGGGTCGAGGCGGAGGCAGAGATCGACGCCTCCTACAAGCGGCTGCGGGAGTCCGGCCAGTCGCACTGAGCTGTTGGCCCGACTGCTTGACGAGGCGGTGCACCCCTGGATCCTGGCTCAGGGGTGCACCGCCTCGCTTCTTTTTGCCCAACTTGAATGTGCGCCCCCCTGCTGATTGCCGGTCAGTCCACTTCGGGGCCAGGGCCAAGGGCGAATGGGCGATGACGTAGCGATCCGCACACGTTCAGTGAGGGAAATCGGAAAAATCCACCCCTGAGGGGCGTCGGGCGCCACCGCCCCCGCACCACCGGAGTGATGGTGCGGGGCATCGGAGCGCCCAGGCCAAGCCGGATGTCCTCGGGCGCGAGGAAACCCGCCCACCTCGGACCGGACCACCCGCACGACGGGTGCCGCCACCAGGTACGCGAACGCGGGCAACCAGCGCACCCAACACCGTTCGGGATGCGCACCGAGCCAGGACTCACTCCTGCTCAGTGCTGAGGAACGGTTCCGGGTGACGGCGGTCTCCGAGCGGCAGCTGGACGAGTACACGCAGATCCGCTCGCTGATCGAGATTCCGACGCTTGTCTCGATCGCCGCCACCGCCGACCCGGCGGCGCTGGAGGCGTTGCGGCCCAGTGCCGAGGAGATCGTGTCGGCGGCCGCAGCGGGCGACCTGGTCGGGTATGTCGGGGCCGACCGCCGGTAAGCGCTCGCGGCTCTACGGTCTGACGGCTCTGGCGGAGCACGGTCTGCTGCGGGCGTCGGCGGAGGAGCACCTGGAGCTGCTGGACGCTGTGCCGGCCGGCGATACGGAGGCGGTGCGGGCTGTCATGACCCGCCACCTCGGGCACGTACGGGGACTGTGGGCGAAGAGGCCGCGCGAATAGGTGGGGCGGCGTCGCGGGGCGAGCTGTGACATCAGCCGACTCCGTAGGCGGGGGCGCCTGGAAGTGTTGTCGTCGGTGTCGGTCGACGACTCTCCCCCGGACTCCGTCCGGGCGGTGCCCCCAGGAGGTGCCCCCACCTTCCTCCACCCCACCTATTCGCGCGGCCTCCAAGGGAACCCAAACGTGGCGCGGGCAACGTACGGTGAAGGAATGACGAGCATCGGTGGTGCGGAGATGGTCGACTGGAATCTCGCGGTGGCGACCGCGACCCGATTGGTACGGCCGGGCCCGGAGGTCAGCCGGGACGAGGCGCGGGCGATCGTGGCCGAGCTGCGACGGCACGCGAAGTCGTCCGAGGAACATGTGCGTGCGTTCACGAAGATGTTCGGGGACGAGGACGGTCCGGCCGGGCAGGACCATGGCACGCCGGTGCTGATCGTGGACCGGCCCGGCTGGATCAAGGCGAATGTGGCGGGCTTCCGCGAGGTGCTGAAGCCGCTGATGGACAAGATGCAGAGCCGGCGGCCCGGAGGCCCCGGCGGTGCGCTGCTGGGGACGGTCGGCGGGAAGGTGACCGGCGTCGAGGTGGGGATGCTGCTGTCGTTCCTGTCCTCACGGGTGCTGGGCCAGTACGAGACTTTCGCGCCCCCGACGCGTGAGCTGCCGGCCGGACCGGCGGCGCCCGCGCCGGGCGAGCCGAGGGCCGGCAGGCTGCTGCTGGTGGCGCCGAACATCGTCCATGTGGAACGCGAACTCGATGTGGACCCGCACGACTTCAGGCTGTGGGTGTGCCTGCACGAGGAGACGCACCGCACGCAGTTCACGGCGGTGCCGTGGCTGCGCGACCACATCGAGTCGGAGATCCAGGCGTTCCTCAGCGAGACGGACATCGACCCCTCGACCCTGGTGGAGCGGCTCCGCGAGGCCGTGCAGTCCTTCGTCGGCAACGGGAGCGCGGAGAAGGACGAGGCGGCGGTGGACGCCGAGGAGGAAGGCCGCAGCATCATGGACCTGGTGCAGACCCCGACGCAGCGGGAGATCCTCGGCCGGCTGACGGCCGTGATGTCACTGCTCGAAGGCCACGCCGATTATGTGATGGACGGCGTCGGCCCGGCGGTGGTGCCGTCCGTGGCCGAGATCCGGGAGAAGTTCCAGCAGCGCCGCCAGAGCGGGGCCGGGCGGCTGGACATGGCACTGCGCAAGGTGCTGGGGCTGGACGCGAAGCTCCGTCAGTACCGCGACGGGGAGCGGTTCGTACGGACGGCGGTGGCCGAAACCGGGATGGCCGGATTCAACCGGGTCTGGACGTCGCCGAACACGCTCCCCACCAAGTCGGAGATCGCCAAACCGGCGGATTGGGTGGCGCGGGTGCATCGCCGTAGCGAAAGCTGATGAATTGATGGCCGGCGGCCAACGGGTTCACCCATCCGAGGGACCTCGGTGGCTGGGTGGGCGTGCGATGCTCGGGTATGGGCTTGCTTCTGTCACCATCTAGCTACCCTGCGTCATCACCCCCACCCCCAGCCTCCCTAGGAGGAAACCGGACATGGGTCCCCATCCCGCGGTCGCAGCGATACGCCTGGCGGTCCGCCGCGTGCTCCACCACGTCCTCGACGAAGTAGCCCTCTCCCCGGACGGCCTCTCCGGGAGTCCCGGACGCGCCCCGCTCGTGCTCGCCGCGTGCAGCGGCGGCGCCGACTCGATGGCCCTTGCCACCGCGCTCGCCTTTGAAGCCCGTAAATTCAACATCCGTGCCGGAGCCGTCACCGTCGACCACGGCCTGCAGGCGGGCTCCACGGCCCGTGCCCTGGAGGTCGCCGCGCGGCTGCGCGAACTGGGCCTGAGCCCGGTGGACGCCGTCGGCGTCACCGTGGACGGCCGGGGCGGCCCGGAGGCCGCCGCCCGGGACGCCCGCTACGCCGCGCTGGACGCCGCGGCGCAGACGCACGGCGCGACTGCCGTGCTGCTCGGCCACACCCGCGACGACCAGGCCGAAACCGTCCTGCTCGGGCTGGCCCGCGGTTCCGGCACCCGCTCGCTGTCCGGTATGGCCGCGGTGAACGGCCGCTACCGCCGTCCCTTCCTCCTCCTGGACCGCGACACGGTCCGCACGGCGTGCCTCGCCCAGGGCATCGACGTATGGGAGGACCCCCACAACGCAGATTCGGCCTACACCCGCTCCCGGGTCCGCCACGAAGCCCTGCCCGTCCTGGAGAAGTCCCTCGGCAAGGGCATCGTCGAAGCCCTCGCCCGCACCGCCCAGCTCTCCCGCGACGACGCCGACGCCCTGGACCAGTGGGCCGCCACCGCCGAGCGGGACGTCGTGGACGGCGAGGGTGGCCTCGACACCCACCGGCTCTACGCGCTGCCCGCCGCCGTACGCCGCAGGGTGCTGCGCCGCGCGGCCATCGGCGCCGGGGCCCCGGCGGGCTCGCTCTTCGCCCGTCATATCGAGGAAGCCGACCGGTTGGTCACCGACTGGCGCGGGCAGAAGCCGCTCAACCTGCCGGGCGGGGTCACCGCCGGACGGCGGGGTGGCAGACTGTTCTTCCAGGCCTTGTAGACCTTCCGGAAAGTAGTGCGGGTGAACGAGAACGACATGGGCACCGACCTCGAGAAGGTGCTCATCACCAAGGAAGAGATCGATGCCAAGCTCGTGCAGCTGGCGGCAAAGATCGACAAGGACTACGAAGGGAAGGACCTCCTGATCGTCGGCGTGCTCAAGGGCGCGGTGATGGTCATGGCGGACCTGGCACGGGCCCTGTCCAGCAACGTGACGATGGACTGGATGGCGGTGTCCTCCTACGGCGCCGGCACCAAGTCCTCGGGCGTGGTGCGGATCCTCAAGGACCTGGACACCGACATCGCCGGCCGTGACGTTCTGATCGTCGAGGACATCATCGACTCCGGCCTCACCCTCTCCTGGCTGATCAGCAACCTCGGCTCGCGGCGCCCGGCCTCGCTGGAGGTCTGTACGTTGCTGCGCAAGCCGGAGGCGGCCAAGGTCGAGATCGATGTGAAATACACTGGCTTCGACATTCCGAATGAGTTCGTTGTCGGTTATGGTCTGGATTTTTCGGAGAAGTACCGCAATCTCCCATTTGTCGGCACTCTGGCCCCGCACGTCTACGGCGGCTGACGCCCCGCCGGGCAGGGTCGGCAGGGTGCCGGGGGAGTGCGGGAACCTACATCCGTTTCCCGCCGTTGGAGCATGGGAACGCAGGATTGTTAACGGTCTCCGGCATTCTCGGGTGACAATGCTGGGGTACCGTCCGAAGGTCGGGTCATACACCGGATGCACAGGCGGCCAACCGGTCGCCGTGCCTCACTGTGGCAGGAGGGACGGGGCTTAGCCGCCCCGCATGGATGGACGTCAAGCGCTATTTCCGTGGGCCAGTGATGTGGATCGTGCTGGCTGTCCTCGCCGTGGTCGTATTGATGCAGGTCGTCGGCTCGTCCGGCGGGTACAAGACGGTGGACACCGGCCAGGCCATCGCGGCCATCAACAGCAACCAGGCGAAGTCGGCCAAGCTCACCACTGGCGATGAGAACACCATCGAGGTCGAGCTCAAGAACGGTGCCAAGGTCGGAGGCAAGGACCTCGGCACCAAGATCAAAGCCAGCTACATCGGCAACCAGGGCGTGGAAATCGCCCGTATCCTCCAGACCAAGGTCGACGACGGAAGCAGCGCCACGCTGCCCGACGGCTACACCGTCGCGCCGTCCAAGCAGAACGCCTTCGTGGGCATCCTGCTCTCGCTGCTCCCGTTCGTCCTCATCGTTGTGGTCTTCCTGTTCCTGATGAATCAGATGCAGGGCGGCGGCTCCCGGGTGATGAACTTCGGGAAGTCCAAGGCCAAGCTCATCACCAAGGACACCCCGAAGACCACCTTCGCCGATGTGGCGGGTTGCGACGAGGCGGTGGAAGAGCTTCAGGAGATCAAGGAGTTCCTCCAGGAGCCGGCGAAGTTCCAGGCCGTCGGTGCCAAGATCCCCAAGGGCGTCCTGCTCTACGGCCGCCCTGGCACCGGCAAGACCCTGCTCGCACGTGCCGTCGCGGGCGAGGCCGGCGTGCCGTTCTACTCGATCTCCGGTTCCGACTTCGTCGAGATGTTCGTCGGTGTCGGCGCATCGCGAGTCCGTGACCTGTTCGAGCAGGCCAAGGCGAACGCCCCGGCGATCGTCTTCGTCGACGAGATCGACGCCGTCGGCCGGCACCGCGGCGCGGGCCTCGGCGGCGGCCACGACGAGCGTGAGCAGACTCTCAACCAGCTGCTCGTCGAGATGGACGGCTTCGATGTCAAGGGCGGCGTGATTTTGATCGCGGCCACCAACCGGCCCGACATCCTCGACCCGGCGCTGCTGCGGCCGGGCCGCTTCGACCGGCAGATCGCGGTCGACCCGCCGGACCTCGAGGGCCGCCTGCATATCCTCCAGGTCCACCAGAAGGGCAAGCCGGTCGCCCCGGACGTCGACCTCAGGGCCGTCGCCCGCCGCACCCCCGGCTTCACCGGTGCGGACCTCGCCAACGTACTGAACGAGGCGGCGCTGCTGACCGCCCGCAGCGACAAGAAGCTGCTGGACAACAGCACCCTGGACGAGGCGATCGACCGCGTCGTGGCCGGCCCGCAGAAGCGGACCCGGATCATGTCCGAGAAGGAAAAGAAGATCACCGCGTACCACGAGGGCGGACACGCCCTGGTCGCGGCGGCCTCCCCGAACAGTGACCCGGTGCACAAGGTCACGATCCTCTCGCGCGGCCGTGCCCTCGGCTACACCATGGTCCTGCCGGACGAGGACAAGTACTCCACCACTCGCAACGAGATGCTCGACCAGCTCGCCTACATGATGGGCGGCCGGGCAGCGGAGGAGCTCGTCTTCCACGACCCGACCACGGGCGCCGCGAATGACATCGAGAAGGCGACCGCCACCGCGCGGGCCATGGTCACCCAGTTCGGGATGACCGAGCGGCTCGGCGCGATCAAGTTCGGCTCCAGCGACTCGGAGCCGTTCCTGGGCCGTGAGATGGGTCACCAGCGCGACTACTCGGAAGAGGTCGCCGGGCTGGTCGACGAAGAGGTCAAGAAGCTCATCGAGACCGCGCACAATGAGGCGTGGGAGATCCTGGTCGAGAACCGCGACATTCTCGACAACCTTGTTCTGTCCCTCCTGGAGAAGGAGACCTTGAACAAGGAGCAGATCGCCGAGGTCTTCAAGCACATCGTCAAGCGCCCGCCCCGGCCCGCCTGGACCGGCTCCTCGCGCCGTACCCCGTCCACCCGGCCGCCGGTGCTCTCGCCGAAGGAGCTGGCGCTCACCAACGGCTCCCAGGCCTCGACCAACGGCAGCGTGTCCGGTGCCGTACCCCTCAGCAAGCCGGCCGAAGCGGTCGAGCACCCGGAGGAGCCCCACACGGAGGGCTGACCAGGTCGGATTGCCAGGCCGGAATGATTGCCGCGCCCCCCAGGTTCTAGCCTGGGGAGCGCGGCTTTCTGCTGCGACGGCGGCGGCGTACGAGGAACGAGGCACAGATGACCGACCCGGTGACGCTCGACGGCAGAGGCCCCGTGGGCGAGTTCGACGAGAAGCGCGCCGAGGACGCCGTCCGGGAACTCCTTATCGCGGTCGGCGAGGACCCGGACCGCGAGGGGCTGCGGGACACGCCGGCCCGGGTGGCCCGCGCCTACAAGGAGATCCTCGCGGGCCTCTGGCAGGAGCCGGAGGATGTGCTGACGACCACATTCGACCTCGGCCACGACGAAATGGTGCTGGTCAAGGACATCGAGATCGTTTCTTTGTGCGAGCACCATCTGCTGCCGTTTCACGGGGTGGCGCATGTCGGCTACATCCCGTCCGACAACGGGAAGATCACCGGACTGTCGAAGCTCGCCCGGCTCGTCGATGTCTACGCCCGCCGCCCGCAGGTGCAGGAACGGCTCACCACGCAGATCGCCGATTCGCTGGTGCGGATCCTTGAGGCGCGCGGCGCGATCATCGTCATCGAGGCCGAGCACATGTGCATGTCCGTGCGCGGCATAAGGAAGCCGGGCGCGAAGACCATCACCTCCGCCGTGCGCGGCCAGCTGCGCGATCCCGCCACCCGTGCCGAGGCCATGAGCCTGATCATGGCTCGATGACCTGACACGGCCTGTGTCACGGCCCGCCCGGCACACCGGCCGGACGGGTCCCGCTACGCGGCGTCGACGGTGTGGTCGTCAGCGGCCTTGGGCGGCCGCCGGCCGGGGGAGCTGCCGCGCAGCAAGCGCGGGGTTGGCGGCAGGAGCCGCTGGACCCAGGCGGGGAGGGCGAGGGTGACAAAGCCCTCGGCCTGCATGGCGGCGAACCCGATCCGGGGCAGGTCCTTGGAGCTGCGGAAGATCAGGAAGCGCGGCACCCATTCCGGCTGGAACTTCTCGTTGAACTTGTACAGCGACTCGATCTGGAACCACCGGGACAGGAAGACCAGCAGCCCCCGCCACCCCCGCAGCACAGGCCCCGCGCCGAGCCGCTCGCCCCTGGCCAGCGCGGACCGGAACATCGCGAAGTTCAGAGATACGCGCCTGACGCCGAGGCCGGGGGCCTGCTGCAGGGCGGCGACGATGAGCAGCTCGTTCAGCCCGGGATCGGCGCTGCGGTCGCGCCGCATGAGCTCCAGGGACATGCCGTCGGCGCCCCACGGCACGAAGTGGAGCACCGCCCGCACCTCGCCGGCCGTGTCGTGTGCGGTGACGACCACGCAGTCGTCGTCCGCCGGGTCCCCGAAGCGGCCCAGCGCCATGGAGAAGCCGCGTTCGGTGTCGGTGCCGCGCCAGGCGTCGGCCGCCTCGCGGATGACGGCGCGTTCGTCCTCGCAGAGCTCGGCGACCCGCCGCACACGGCATTCGTAGCCGGCTCGTTCGATCCGTTTGACCATCTGCCGTACGTTCCGCATGGCGCGCCCGGTGAGGGTGAAGGACGCCGTGTCGACGATCGCCTCGTCGCCCAGCTCAAGGGCGTCCAGGCCGGTCTCGCGGGTCCAGACCTCGCCGCCGGTCTCGCTGCAGCCCATGACGGCGGGGATCCAGGCGTGGGCCCGGGCCTCCTCCATGAAGCGCTCGATGGCGCCCGGCCAGGCCTCGACATCGCCGATCGGGTCGCCGCTGGCGAGCATGACGCTGCAGACCACGCGGTAGCAGACGGCGGCCTTGCCGCTGGGCGAGAAGACGACGCTCTTGTCGCGGCGGAGCGCGAAGTGCCCGAGGGAGTCGCGGGCACCGTGCCGTTCGAGGAGTCCGCGCAGGCGGTCCTCGTCGGTGGGGGTGAGATGCGCGAGCGGGTGGGCGGGGCGAAGGGCGAGGTAGATGGTGGTGAAGGCGGTGAGGAAGCCCAGGCCGCCGAGGGAGTAGGCCACCACGTCGTTGGCCTGGTCGGTGGCGTAGTGCACGGGGCCGGTGAAGCCGAAGAGCCCGTAGATCACATGCTCGAAGCGAAGCGCCCAGTTCGGGTCGCCCATCACCGTCTCGGGGTGGGCGCTGACGATGACCAGCCCGAGGACGACGCTCAGCGCCGACAGCCAGATGAACGCCGCGACCGCCCGCCAGCGCGAGCGCGGGTCACCGAGGGCCGAGAACTGGCCGCGGTGCACGATCAGCAGCGCCAGCAGCGCCGTGGACACCGCGGCGCCGAAGAACGAGTGCCGGTGAAGCACCTGGATCGCCGCGCCGACCGGCAGCAGTACGACAGCGGCCCGCCAGGCGCGCCGCTTGCCGCGTTTGAGCGCGTGCGCGAGCGCCAGCATCAGGATGCCGGTGACGATCGACGCGGCCGCGGCCAGCGAGGTGACCGTGCCGGGGAAGACCCCGGCGAGTACGTGCATCCGGCTGTGCCGGAAGCGGGGGAACACCCCGGCGCTGACATCCAGCAGGCCGACCATGGCACACGCGGTGCCGACGACCGCCGGGACGGCGGAGGGACGCAGGACGCGCGGCAACCGCAGCCGTCCTACAGCAGCCCGATCAGAGGACACCGGCGCCTCCCCACGGAACCCGAAGGCCAGGATCTCCCTCTAGCAACACAGACATTGGTCACCAAGCTCCAACAATGCGGATCTTTTACCGCAAGTACCACTCGTAGCGAATAATTTGCATCCTGTGAGATGCGAAGATCGGCCCATGGGTTCCGTTGCCGGGCGGCGGAGGAACCCGACCGGGCCACCGACCGGGCCACCGACCGGAAAGCAAGCGACACTGTATGGAACTCACGAGCAAAAAGGTCCTGCTGCTGGCCGCGATCGCAGCAGTTCTGATCTTCGCCGCAACCGTATGGCTGTGGCCACGGCTGGCACGCAACAACGCGCCCGCCGTGCTCGGGCGTGTCGGCACGCTGCTGGCCACCCAGCTGGTGATGATCTGTGCGCTGCTGCTCGCGGTGAACGACTCCTTCGGTTTCTACGCGTCGTGGGCCGACCTGTTCGGCACCGTACAGGGGCAGGGCGTCGTGGTCATGCAGGGCAACCCATCCGGCGGCCAGCAGCTTCAAGTGCTGGGCCGCGAGAGCGTCAACGTGTCCGGGGGATCGGTACCCACTATCGGGGGCCGTATAGAGAAGATCCAGATCACGGGTAGGCACTCACATATCACAAGCCCGGCGTACATGTATCTGCCACCCGAGTACTTCAAGCGGCAGTACTCCAAACGGGCGTTTCCCACCGCCGTGGTCCTCACCGGCTACCCGGGCACCAGCGAGCATCTCATCACCGGTCTGAAGTACCCGGTCGTCGCCCACCGCCTGGCCTCGTCCGGCGCGGCGCAGCCGACCATCCTCGTCATGCTGCGGCCCACCGTCGCCCCGCCGCGCGACACCGAGTGCGTGGACATCCCTGGCGGCCCGCAGACCGAGACCTTCTTCACCAAGGACCTGCCCGCCGCCATCGCCACCCACTACCGGGTCGGTCACCACGCCCGTAACTGGGGCATCATCGGTGACTCCACCGGCGGTTACTGCGCCCTGAAGCTCGCCATGCGCAACCCGCAGACCTTCGGCGCCGCGGCTTCCCTCTCCGGCTACTACAAGGCCCCGATCGACCCGACCACCGGCTCCCTCTTCGGTGGCAGCGCGCAGCTCGCCCGGGAGAACAACCTCATGTGGCGGCTGGCACATCTGCCCCACCCGCCGGTCTCCCTGCTGGTCACCAGCAGCAAGCACGGCGAGAGGAACTACAACTCCACCCTCGCCTTCATCAAGGCGGCAACACCACCCACCCAGACCGCGTCGATACTCCTCAGCACCGGTGGCCACAACTTCAACACCTGGGCCCGAGAGGTCCCGCCCGCACTCCAATGGCTCTGCTCCCGGCTCAGCGACCGCTGACGGCAGCGGTGGGGACACCCGCGGAGCGCCTACGCTGGAGGCTATGGGTACGTTGCGCGGCCGGTTGGCCGGTCTGCCGGGTTGGGACCGCTGCGCGGTCATGGGCGTGGTGAACGTGACGCCGGATTCGTTCTCGGACGGCGGAAGTTGGTTCGACCCCGAGGCGGCGGTGAAGCACGGCCTGGACCTGGTGGCCGCGGGCGCGGACCTGGTGGATGTGGGCGGTGAGTCGACCCGCCCCGGCGCCAGGCGGGTGGACGAGGCGGAGGAGCTGCGCCGGGTGATCCCGGTCGTACGGGAGCTGGCGGCGGCAGGCGTCGTGGTGAGCGTGGACACGATGCGGGCCGGTGTCGCGGAGCAGGCCGTCGGCGCTGGAGCCGTACTGGTCAATGATGTGAGCGGGGGCGGCGCCGACGCCGCGATGATCCCGGTCGTGGCCGCCGCGGGCGTGCCGTTCGTGGTCATGCACTGGCGCGGCCAGAGCATCGACATGAACAACCGGGCTGTATATGACGACGTCGTCGCCGAGGTCGTGGCCGAGCTGCGGCAGGCCCTGGACCGTGCCGTCGCCGGCGGCATCGCGCCCGAGCGCATCGTGCTCGACCCCGGCCTGGGCTTCGCCAAGAACGCCGCGCACGACCTCGCCCTCATCGCCCATCTCGCGGAGCTCCGCGCCCTGGGCCGCCCGCTGCTGGTGGCGGCCTCCCGGAAGCGTTTCCTGGGCCGGGTGCTGGCCGGGACGGCCGGTGACCCGCCGCCGGCCCGGGAGCGGGACGCCGCGACGGCCGCCGTATCGGCGATCGCGGCCCGCGAGGGCGCCTGGGCGGTGCGTGTACACGAGGTGGCGGCGAGCGCGGACGCGGTCCGGGTGGCCCGCGCCATCGAGGGCGCGGAGGCTGCGGCGTGAGCCCCCGCACGGCGGAGGCCGCTGCCGTCGAGCAGGCACACCAGGCGTTCTACGACGCTGTGGAGCGCTCGGACCTGGAGGCGCTGGAGGGGCTGGTGCTGACCGGCCCGCTGGCGGAGACGGTCAGCGTGGTGCACCCGGGGTGGCCGGTGCTGCGCGGGCGCCGCGAGGTGATGCGCTCATATGCGCTGATCATGGCGAACACGGAGTACATCCAGTTCTTCCTGACGGATGTCGAGGTCGCGGTGGACGGCGACACGGCGCTCGTGACGTGCACGGAGAACATTCTGACCGGCGGCCCGGCGGAGGAGGACGGCTCAGCGGGGTCGCTGGTGGGCGGGCTGGTGGTGGCGACAAATGTGTTCCGTCGCACATCTGGCGGCTGGCGGCTGTGGGTCCACCACGGCTCTCCGGTGATGGCGGAGGGCGTCGAAGAGGGCGACGACGGAGACGACGGGGAGTCAATCTGAAGGCAGCGGCCACCCGTTCGAGCCGCAGCGGCCCCTCGTTCGAGCCAAGAAGTACCCGAGGCACGAATAGCTTCGAGCCGACCGGGGTATGCGCGGGGCGCGGCTGCCCGGGGACCCCGTCCGCCAACACTGTCGGCGGTCGGAGGTAGATTCGTGTACGGGACGACGACCAGCACATTGCAGCACCTGCGATATGCGATACATGCGGCACCTGCCCTGACTGGATCATGCCCCGACGCCCGTCACATTCCGTCGATGTCCGCCGCACCAACCAGAACAGCAGGAGTGAAATCGTGGATCGTGTCGCGCTGCGCGGCCTGCGGGCCCGCGGCCACCACGGCGTATTCCAGCACGAGCGCGAGGAAGGCCAGACCTTCGTCGTGGACCTCGTGCTGAGCCTGGACACCGCTCGTGCCGCTGCCTCCGGCGACCTGACCCACACCGTGCACTATGGCGTGGTGGCCGAGGAGACCGTGGCCGTCGTGACGGGCGAGCCGGTCGACCTGATCGAGACCCTTGCCCAGCGCATCGCCGACCAGTGCCTGAAGCACGAGGTGGTACAGGAGGTCGAGGTCACCGTGCACAAGCCGGAGGCCCCGATCACCGTCCCCTTTGACGACGTGACCATCACCATCAACCGGAGGCGCCCGTGAGTTTCGAGGACCCGACTGTGCAGCCGGTGCCGGCCTCCGTCGTCGCACAGGTCGACGCGGCCGACACCACCCTTCAGAACCCGAAGCGAGCCGTGGTCTCGCTGGGCAGCAATCTCGGCAACCGCCTGGAGACCCTGCAAGGCGCGATCGACGCCCTGGAGGACACCCCCGGCGTGCGTGTGAAGTCCGTCTCGCCGGTCTACGAGACCGATCCGTGGGGCGTCGAGCCGGGCAGCCAGCCGAGCTACCTGAACGCGATCGTGCTGATCCGGACGACCCTCCCGCCCTCGTCGCTCCTGGAGCGCGCCAACGCCATCGAGGAGGCCTTCGCCCGCACCCGCACCGGGGAGCGATGGGGCTCGCGCACCCTCGACGTCGACATCGTCGCGTATCAGGACGTCGTCTCCGACGACCCGGTGCTCACTCTGCCGCACCCCCGCGCCCACCAGCGTGCGTTTGTCCTCGCCCCGTGGTGCGACATCGACCCGGCCGCGGTCCTGTTCGGCCATGGCTCCGTCGCGGAACTGCTGGCCGGGGTCGGCCGTGAGGGCGTCCAAGCACGCCCGGACGTGGAACTCCGGCTGCCTGAGTAATCGTTAGGCGTAATCTCAGGCCAGTTGCGCTTTGCGCCCGTCGCGCAGGCTCATTATGGACACGTCACCCACTGCCAGGAGTACGCGAGTGAAGGTGCTGCGCATCAGGACGCTCATTGGGCTGTTCGTCGTTGCGGGCGTGATCTCGTGGGCCGGTGCCAAGCTCTGGGACTCCGTCGGCCATCTCCCGGGTGTCCCGGTGGCCGCCTCCGTCGTCCTCGCGCTCATCGCCGCCGCCCTAGCCGCCACCGCCATCGCCCTGCGTTCCCGGCTCCGCGCCCAGCGCGAGCGCCGGCCCGACGCCAAGGGCGTCGACCCGCTGGTCGCCGCCCGGGCGGTCGTCTTCGGCCAGGCCAGCGCGCTGGTCGCCTCGCTGGCCGCCGGGATGTACGGCGGCGCGGGAGTCTTCCTTGTCATGTACCAGCTCGACTTTCCGTTCCGCCGCCAGCAGGCGATCTACGCGGGCGCGGCAGTCGTGGCGGGCATCGCGGTGGTCGCCGCCGCACTATTCCTGGAGCGCGTCTGCAAGCTCCCCGAGGACGGCGACGACAATGGCGCCGGCACCGGAAACGGCGCGACCGGACGGGCCTGACCAAGATCAAGAATTGCCTGATCGGGCTCTGGCTGTGCTCTCACCGGGCTCTGGCTGAGGCTTGGTTGGGACCTGCCCCGGAATGGGCCGATGGCGTTGGGTAAAGAGCGGGAAACTTTCCGTGTCAGGTGAGGCGGATTCTCCAGGAAATCGGACCTCGGGGCCCCACGCCGCGCACAGGCACGCTAAGTTTCAAGCCATGCCCCGTGGACGCCACCGCAATTCCGAGCACCTGCACCGGCTGCTGCCCCCGCTGACCGTCGCCGGTTCCGCCGTCGTCTTCGCAGTCGGAGCCTGGGCCGTCAATGATCCCGTCGTCCTCCGGGTGATGGCCGCGGAGGCGGCCGCGGCTGCGGTCTTCGGCGGCTTCCTGCTCCGCCGCTGGGACCGCGCCGCCGGCAAGCGCGTCTCCGCGCTGGAGATGGCCCGGGTCCGCGACGAATGGCACACCGAGGAGCGCATCGCCGAGCTCGAGGTCGACCTCGACGACTCCCGCGACGTCCGTGGCCGCCTGGAGAACAAACTCCGCGCCAAACGCTCCGAACTCGCCCGCCTCCGCACCGAGCACGCCGACCTGCTCCGCCGCTACGCCACCGCCGAGAGCGAGCGCGCCCGCACCCTGGAGGACCGCCGGCAGCTCGTCATTGGCGCCGCCACTGGCCTCCGCCCCGCGCCGGTCAGCCCCTCCGCGTACCTCCAGGCCAACGAGGCGCTCCGCGACCTCGGTCGCAACGCCGCCCGCCAACAGGCGCTCCGCACCGTCGAGGAGGCCCGCCGCCGCGACGTCAAGGACAGCACCGACGAGCCCCAGGGCCGCCACGCCGCCGACGGCCCCGACAGCAGCCCGGCCGCCGCCGCGCCCGCCCTCCCCGTCCGCGAGCACCGACTCGTCCCGGCCGTGGCCGCCGCCGTACTCCCGTACGCCAAGCCGCACCGCTCGGCCAGCCGCGCCATCGGCGGCTTCGACTTCTTCGGGGCCCAGAAGGCCGCGGCGGACGAGTCCGACGCGGCTGCCGCGGCTGACGCGGACGCCGATGCCGACGCCGACGACCCGGAAGGGTCCGACCTTGCCGATGTGATCGGCGACGAGGCCGTCGCGGAGCAGAAGGTCATCGACCTCACCGAACACGATGAGACCGAACACCTCGAAGTCGTCGAGCTGCGCGTGCACTCGTCGTCGTAACGCCCGGTCGTAACGCCTATTTGTCGATATCGCCCACCACGAAGAACATCGAGCCCAGAATCGCCACCATGTCGGCCACCAGCGTCCCCGGCAGCAGTACCGTCAGGGCCTGAATGTTGTTGTACGAGGCCGAGCGCAGCTTCAGGCGGTACGGCGTCTTCTCGCCCTTCGACACCAAGTAGTAGCCGTTCAGCCCGAGCGGATTCTCCGTCCACGCGTATGTGTGCCCCTCCGGGGCCTTCAGCACCTTCGGCAGACGCTGATTGATCGGCCCCGGCGGGAGCTCCGCCAGCCGGTCCAGGCACGCGTCAGCCAGCTCCAGCGCGTTGTGCGTCTGTGCCAGCAGCACCTCGAAGCGGGCCAGGCAGTCGCCCTCCGCCCGGGTCACCACCTTCAGGGCGTCCTGAAGCTCCGCGTACGCCAGATACGGCTCATCACGCCGCAGATCGAAGTCGACCCCGGAGGCCCGGGCGATCGGCCCGCTCACGCCGTACGCGTGCACGTTCTCCCGGGACAGCACGCCCACGCCGCGTGTGCGGCCCCGGAAGATCTCATTGCCCAGCACCAGCCTGTCGAAGACATCCATCCGCGAGCGGACCGCCGCGATCGCCTGCCGGGCCCTGCCGTACCAGCCGTTCGGCAGGTCCTCCTTCAGGCCGCCGACCCGGTTGAACATGTAGTGCATCCGGCCGCCCGACACCTCCTCCATCACCCGCTGGACCTCCTCGCGCTCAGTGAACGCGTAGAAGATCGGCGTGATCCCGCCCAGCTCCAGCGGGTACGACCCCAGGAACATCAGGTGGTTCAGCACCCGGTTCAGCTCCGCGAGCAGCGTGCGGGTCCATACGGCGCGCTCCGGGACCTCCATGCCGAGCATCCGCTCGACCGCCAGCACCACGCCCAACTCGTTCGAGAACGCCGACAGCCAGTCGTGGCGGTTCGCCAACATGATGATCTGGCGGTAGTCCCGCGCCTCGAACAGCTTCTCCGCGCCCCGGTGCATATACCCGACCACCGGCTCGACCTCGTTGATCCGCTCCCCGTCCAGGACGAGGCGCAGCCGCAGCACTCCGTGGGTCGAGGGGTGCTGGGGGCCGATGTTCAGCACCATGTCGGTACGTTCGGCTGCGCCGCCGATGCCGATTGTGGTCTCCGTCATGCGTCCATGGTCGCAGCTTTGCGCTGAGCCGGGGGCGCCCGGTGTGCCTCCCGCTTCGTCTGGCGGGTTGCCGCTGAGTCCTCTGACGCCGGACGGGCGCACCTCTTGTTTGCCGGCCTCGCACCGCTTCGCGGGCCGGTCCCGGCTGCGTCGCGTTGCGTTGCCCGGTGCCGGGGTTGCCGATCCGTCCTCAAACGCCGGACGGGCTGGGTTTTGGTGCCCTGCGCCGTGGGGCGGGTGCGCTTGTTCGGTGGTTGGGTCGGTGGCGCCTCCGGGGTGACTCGCTCCCCCAACCTTCGGCCGGGAGGTGCCCCCACCAGCTACCTCCCCCAGCCTTCGGCCGGGAGGTGCCCCCAGGAGGTGCCCCCACGACAGTGTCGCCAGCACCCCCTGCACCATGCGCCATCGCCACCGGCATACGGCGACACAGTCTGCGGGGACACCCCTGCACCGCCCCCTCCGGCCGTCACAGCGCCTTGCGGTGGGTTGTGTCCCGCGGTCACCCCGGGGGGTTGCCCGGCGCGCGGTGCCTTTGGTTTTACGGTCTCCGCCGCGAGCGGCCGTCACGCGCCCATGCGGCTGGGAGGGGACGCGCCGGGGTGTCCCCGCAGGGGACGAGCGCGTGCACCCCGGGCAAGCATG
>NZ_SUMC01000128.1 GCF_005047355.1 Actinacidiphila oryziradicis | reverse complement strand
CGGCCCCTCCAACGCTGGATCGGACGCCGCGAGTACTTCGACCAGACCTACCAAGCCATCGCCGGCCTGGTCTCCGACCGCGCGGCCATGCGGTAATCAACCACCAGCCAACCCGCCAGGCCAACACGGCCCGACCTCAATCGAGCACCACGTCGTAAGACCGGGGGCCCACTTCGGGCTATTGCGGGCAGGCTAGGTGCTGCCCGAGTCGCGGCGAGCTTACGGGCCCCCGATCTCTCACCCCAAGGGCCGGACCTCAAACTCTCTCCACCGACCTCCGGGCCGTCGTCGGGAGAAGCGCGGGCAAGCGCGCGGTGTGGACCGCAGGGACGTGGAAACTCCACTGACAGCGGCTGTACCCTCGCTGCCAGGGGCGGCCTACACAGAGACGTCTCGGCACACAAGGGGGGCGCCATGCTGCAGGTCATGGACTGGTCCGTTGTTGGGAGCGGCGCGGTTCTGGTGGTCTTGAGTCTTATCGTCCGCTTGACGCCCCGCGGCAAGGTGAGGCTGGCCAGCACAGCTCACAAGCAACGCTTCGGCGCTTTCATCGCGTGGACAACCCCGCTGTTCATTGGGCTCAGCATGCTGTCGGACAGGGTCCCACGGCTTCTCGGCAGCCGCCATCCCCCTGGAAACGACCCGGCGCAGAGTCGGGGCCGTCGTCGGGCCGTCCGAGGCGAACCAACGGTGACAGACGATGACAACCGGCCACAACGTCAGCGCAGGTCAGAAACGGTCGGTGGGAGAAAGGCGCACGTGAGAGACTTGGCGTGCCACTTCCAGAAGATCTGACCGTCGACGTCCGCGGTGCCAGGCGATCAACCACTCGCGAGTTTTCGGCGGCAGTTGTTCAGCTGTTCGGGGCCGACTGGTGATGGGGGTGTGTTCATACGGAGCACCGGCAATAGAGACGGGTACCGGCCGCCTGGGCACGGCGGGCCAGCGCGATGAACATGCGCGCGCAGTACTCGGCGTCCAGTTGATCAGCGAAGCGGGCCTCTTCGACGCCGTACCACTGTGCCGCGACCGTCGGCACGGCGTCATCCCCGATTCCAGCGAGCGTGTCCCGCCAGCTATCAGGTAGCTCCTGGAGGGTCAGGCCGAGGTGCCAGGGGGACTGGTCATCGGTGTCCGCTCCGCGTGGGTACGGCCACTCCGTCAGATCAGGCCAGACCACTGTCGGCTCATCGCGACGACCGCCGAACGGTACGCTGCTGGCGTGGCCGACGAGTTCGCCGAGCACAATAACCGGATCGGTGCCCTTCGCGTCGATCCAGTCCGCACCGATCTCGTCGAGCGGCAGACAGTTTGTCCAGTCCCCGCTGGGGCCGATCGCCCAGTTCACCGCTGTGGCCCGATCGGGCGCCTGGAAGTAGTCATACAGCACGCCCATGATGGCCTCCGTCACCGAGTTGCTGCGACGAGTACAGCAGATGGCTATGACAGTGGTACGCCGGCCTAAGGGTCGGCAGGCCGAGCCATGGGCTACCTGTGGACAAGGAGCCGCTCCACAGCCGCCGACAGGAGTGTGACCTGCCGTGATTCCAGAGACAGAAGCGGCCTCCGGAGCCGTGTGCGCAGGTTGCAGGGGGAATCGGATCGAACTCCTAAAGCGGGGTCGATTGGCCAGAGCCCGACCCGGGTCCTTGGCCCTAACGCCGACCGTAGGCTGTGGTCATGCTGCTGATCTACGGTGGAGAGACCACTGCCGACTCGCCGGCGCCGCGTACCGGCGGAGTCCCGCTCGTACCAGGTGACTTCGTCTGGCCGAGGTGCCGCCAGTGCGGTGGAGCCATGCAGTTCCTCGCCCATCTGCCCCTCGCCCTCGGCGTGATCGCGGTGTTCTTCTGCCAGAACGACCCGGGCATGTGCGATGACTGGGACGCCGCCGCAGGCGCTAACCAGGCCTACCTGTTCTCCGGCGAGCTCACCCCAGCCGCCGTCCCTGCCGAGGGCGAGACGCTCCTGGACGCGGTCACCGCTCTGCGCCTCCATCCCGCTGACAGCCCCACGGAGGAACCGGTCCTCGGACGGCTGGGCGGCGAGCCTGAGTGGATCCAGGCTGACGAGAATCCCAACTGTCCCGTCTGCGCCGCTCCCATGACCTTCACGGCCGAACTCGAAGAGGGTTACGACTTCACTACCTCCGCGAACTTTGGCGGCGGGGGCCGCGGTTACGTCTTCAGCTGCCAGCTCTGCGGCGAGGCCGCGTTTCTCTGGCAACGCTGAGCGCACCGTCTTCAGGGTCGTACCCGTAGCCAGAGCCGAATCGCTCATCCGAAGACGGCCTCACTCTTGAGGTCGGCCCCACGACGGACGATGTCCGCGTGCTCGATCCTCACGACGAGGACATGAGCGAATCCCAGTGGTTCGTCTACGTCGTGGCACGAGCACAAGGGCAGAGCCCAAGAGATGCATCACGGACGACCAGGCGTAGTTGAACAAGCCGAGGTAAAGGCGCGGCGCAAGAGCGCATGAAGACGGCCCCGTCTCAGTTTCCGTCTCATTCACCAGCGTCCGGGCCCGTTCGCCTCGGTACGGCAACAGCGTGGACCTGAGTCGCCGAACAGGCTCGGACGCAGGTGAACGGCCACGGACAGGCCGCTGACCCGGGCCAACAGACTTGGAAAGCGTGCGCGTCGTCGCTCCCCGAGGCACCTCGGCGACTCGCCAGCGGCGGTCCCGCCCGGCAAGCCCGCGTCAAGGGGATCGTGCGTGCCACAGTCGTGCCAGATGCAGGGGTCAGCCACGGTCAACAGGGGTCAGCCACGGCTACGGTTGCCGCTTGAGGCCCAGGCCCGGAAGTCGCAGGTCAGCCGAGGTCTGACCCCACCGCTCTTGTAAAGCGGATGTCGTCGGTTCGAACCCGACAGGGGGCTCGGCGTTTTCGCAGGTCGGAGGCCCTTCCACCCGTAAGGGCGGAAGGGCCTCCGACGTCCAGCACGTATTTAGCACACATGGCGTGCGCCGACGGTTGGGGAGCTGCCCGGAGATGCCCGCCAAGGACGAGCTGGCCAAGCGCCGTTTCGACAACCTGGTGAAGCGCGTCGAGGCCCTGATGGCCGGATCCCTGAAGCCGGAGTACCAGGGTTACTACGGACAGCTGGTGCTGGGGGAGAAAGCCGTCGAGGAACTTGGCGATCCGGACGACATCCGGCGGGCGGCCCGGGCGGCAGGCCGGCGGCTGGGCTGGAAGATCGTCACCCGGGAGATCGACGGACGGATCTTCATCATCGACGACTGTAAGCCGCCCGAGGCCGTTCGGGAGCTGGCCATGCGGCGGGCGGCCGATGCCATGGACGCTGCTCGGGATGATGGCGTTCATTGAATTTGGCTCTGGCCCGGATCCGCAGAGCGCTCTTCGAGGCCCGCGGTTCAAGGGGGGTGGGATGGGAAGGTCCCCGGGCCCGCCTCGGGACTGGAGTTTTCGGCCGTGCCCCACCCCCTTCCTCTCTTCACGGAAGCCCGGACCAGCGAGGGTTGCCGTCCCGCTCAGCTGGCGGGACGGCGCCCATCTGTCCGGCACATATCAGGCCGGCATCGTCTCCATCGCCGTCAGGACCGCCAGCTCCTCGGCGGCCCTGCGAGCCTTCCGCTCCGCCTTCGCGGCCTTCGCCTCGGCCTTGGCGAGGACGCGGGTGCGGCGCTTGTGCATCTTCTTGGAGACCTCGTCGAGGCGGTCGGGGAAGAGGTGGCCGTAGACGTCGAGGGTGAGCGTTGCGGACTTGTGGCCGAGCATTGTCTGGACGACGTTGACATCGGCGCCGCTCGCGGTACCCAGCGAAGCGGCGGTGTGCCGCAATTTGTGCGGGGTCAGGTTGAGGTGGCCCAGGCCTGCAGCCCTTGCCGCCGGGTTAAAGAAGCGTTGGCGGAAATTTCCTACGCGGAGCGGGCCGCCTTGCGGGGCCGTGAACAGCAGTCCGTCTGGATCGCGGTCCGCGATGTGTGATGTGTGATGTGAGGTCGTCCACGAGGAATTTCGGCAGCGGCACCGAGCGGCGCTCGTGGTTCTTGGGCGTGTCCAGGTAGAGCTTGCCGTTGTCGTTGGCGTACGCCTCGACGATGTGCGCCCGCCGAGCATCGAGATCAACGCGGCCGACCCTCAGGGCGGTTGCTTCGCCCCACCGCAGACCGGTGTAGGCGAGCAGCCGGATGAACAGCCCGTACTGGCCGGTGGCCTTGGCGAGCGCCTCAACCTGCAATTCGTCGAGATAGACGTGCTCAGCAGGAGCGGCCTTCGGCAGAGGAACGCCGGCCGCCGGGTTGAAGGCCAGCCGATGCGCCTTGACGGCAAAGCCGAGGACGCGGCTGAGGACGACGTACGCCTTGCGGACGCTGCGCGCGCTCAGTTTGCGCCCCCAGTGGCCTCGCCGGAGAGGAGATCGGCCAGCCACTGGGCCACGTCGTCGTAGCGGATGCGGTTCAGCTGAGTGGTGCCCCACTTGGGGATGACGTGGACGTCGAGGACGCCTCGGTAGCGGTTGCGAGTGGAGCGCTTCAAGTGGACCTGCCGAGCAACGCGAACTCGACACCGCCACCTCCGCCGTCCCCGAGTAGGCGCAGCAGCCACCGACGAGCGCGACGACCGCACGGGTGTGGTGATGGCCGTCATAGCGGGCCACGTGTGGCTGCGCCCGGCCGGAGGAGGCCGGGAGTGGGAAGTACCCCGCGCCAAGATCCGCCCCGACCCGGACCCCGAACCCCAAGCCGAGGAGCCGAAGTGACAACTCCTTTGCCCCAGCTGCCACAGCGCCCCGACCTGGCCACCGAACTCCTGCACCGCAAGGTGAACGACCAGACCGTGCGCCGCGTCCCCACCACCCGGCAGGACGACCTGGCGGCCATGCACCGCGTCGATCACGACAACACCGCCGCCCTCAAACGCATTGTCGCCGACCACGGCTGGCCCGGCCACACGCTGGTCGGCGAGGAAGCCGCCGAGGCCGCCTGGCTCATCGCCCAGCACGCGGACGCCGGACCAGGATTTCCAACGTCAGGCCCTGCACCTGCTGGAGAAAGCCGTCCAACACGGCGAGGCCACGCCCAAGCAGCTGGCCTACCTCACCGACCGCTGCCTCATGCACCAGGGCCGCCCCCAGATCTACGGCACCCAGTACACCTGGGGCCCGAACGGCGTGCAGCCCTACCTGATCGCCGACCGCGAGCAGCTTGACACCCGACGCACCGCCGTCGGCCTGCTCCCGTACGCCGAGTACGACGCCGTCATCCGCCTGCACTACATCCCGCTGCCCGTCTGAGCCTCGCTCGGCACCGGCCAGCCCCAAGGCTCCGCCCCCAACGGCGGACGGCCTGCACCGAAACACCGCAGGCCAGCACCACCCCGGCCAGACGTCCCGTCTCGCCGGAAGCAGCAGAGAATGCCGGGCCATCCGGTCCGGCACACCCCAAGGAGGACGTCCATGCCCGAGAACACCACCACCCAGCCGACTAGCGACGGCCTGGTGCGCGCCCGCCGGCAGATCGTCGCGGCCCGCTCCCGCTCCGCGACCCCGTCCGACGGCGGCTCCACTGGCCGTACCGACGGCAACGACTAACAACAGGGGAGAAACCACTGCGATGACCACCGTGTCGATCGCGGAGTGCCTGGGCGAGGACTTCCTCGCCCAGGCTCTACACCGCACTTACCGCCACGTCCCCCGCGTCCTGCCTGCCGCGGCCGGGCTCATGACCTGGGACGACCTGAACACCATCCTGTCCGTCCAACGTCTCGAACCACCGCGACTGCGGCTGTCCGTCGACGGCGAAGCGCTGCCGCAGCACCGGTACTCCGTGCCCGTCACGACCCGCCGCCACCAGGTGTGGCACCGCATCCACCCCGCCGAATTCCACGCCCGCCTCGCCGAAGGCGCATCCCTGGTCCTGGACGCGGTCGACGAACTACACCCGCCCATCGGCCGCCTCGCTCAGGAGCTCGAAGGCTGGCTGCGGACCGGCGTGCAGGTCAACCTCTACGCCTCGTGGACCAGCACCGAGGGCTTCGGGACCCATTGGGACGACCACGACGTGATCGTCGTCCAGCTGGAGGGCGCCAAACGCTGGCGACTGTACGGGCCCACGAGGGCTGCCCCGATGTACCGCGACACCGCCACCCCGGAACCACCACCCGAGATCCCCGTCGCCGAACTGGTCATGCAGGCGGGGGACGTGCTGTACCTGCCGCGCGGCTGGTGGCACTCCGTCACCGCCGACCAGGGAACCCACTCCCTCCACCTTACCTGCGGCCTCCAGACCCACACCGGCGCGGACCTCATGGGTTGGCTCTCGGAAACCCTGCGTGCCTCCGAACGGGTGCGGGCCGACCTGCCCCGCTTCGCCGAACCACACGAGCAAGCCGCCTACGTAGAGGCGCTGCGGAAGGAACTGCTGGCCGAACTGGAAGACCCGGCCGCGCTGCTGGCCCGGTACACGGTCGCGCGGGACGCCACCGATGCCGGCCGAATGCGCACCTCGCTGCCCCACCTGGCCGGACCACCCGCCGACCCGGTTCTTCCGGTGCAGCTGACTACCGGCCGCGCCTGCCTGACGGAAACGAAAGCCAGCGTGACGTTCACGGCCAACGGCCAGGAGTGGGATTTCGCCCCCAAGGTCGGCCCACTGCTCCGGCGGCTCCTGAATGGCGGCCCCGCCACGCTCGCCGACCTCGCCGAGGCGAGCGGCCTGACGGTGGAGCAGGCCGCAACCGTGGTCGGCGAACTGGTCTCCGGGCAAGCCGCCGCCCTGGGAACGGCGGAACCGTCGTGACGGCCACGCTCGGGCTGGGCACCTACCGGCTGCGGGAGGTGCCCGCCGCCGCACGGCGCGCGGCCACCTCCCCGGCCCCATGGATCGACACAGCCCCCAACTACCACCACGGCCAAGCCCAGACCGACCTCGCCCCGGTCCTGGCCGATCACCCCGGGCTGCCGGTGTCGACGAAGGCCGGGTTCCTCACCCCCACCACCGCAGCGGAGGCCGTGAAAGCGGGAGTGCTCAGCCGGACGGAGGCGGAATCCGGGCACAGCATCGCCCCCACATATGTTCGCTGGCAGACGGACCGGAACCGGACCGAACTCAGCCGAGACTGTCTCGACCTGCTCTTCCTCCACAACCCCGAACACACCACCAACCAAGACCGGGCCGAGCTGTCCCAGCACCTCCGCGACGCGTTCACCGTCCTGGAGGAACAGGCCGCCGCCGGGCACCTCACCGGGTATGGGGTCGCGACCTGGAACGGGTTCGCCGACGGCGCGTTCACCGTCGCACACCTACACCAGCTCGCCACCGAGGCAGCCGGCGGCGCTGCCCATCACGATCCAGCTCCCGGTCAGCCTGGTCATGGCCACCCCACTCGCCCAAGCCCTCCACGGCCACGGCCCCATCGCCGACGCCGCCCACAAGGGCCTCGAAGTGTTCGCCTCCGCCCCGCTCCACGGCGGCGAACTCCCCCACCTCGCCACCCCCGAACTGGCAGAACTGATCCGCCCCGGCCTCAGCACCGCCCAAGCCTGCCTCCTCGCCGTCGCCTCCTGCCACGGGCTGACAAAAGTCCTCCTGTCCGCCACCGACCCGGCACACTGGGTGAACGCCCTCGCCGCCCTGGACAGTGAACCCCTGCCACCCGAGCACCTGCGAAAGATCCTCGATGTACTCAACGCCTGAAGACCCCGCCGATGAGCAGCGGCTGGTGACCGCCCACGCCACCGCAGCCGCAGCCCTCGGCACCACCGTCACCGGCCCACCCGTCTGGGGCTGGCACGGCCGCACCCTCGGCCGCCGCGCCGACCACCCCGCCCACGGCACCTGCTGGCTCCGCCTCCTGTCCGCCCCCAAAGACAAAGCCACCGGCAAGATCTGGGACGGCACCCTGGCAGCAGCCAACGTCTTCCCCGGCGTCCACAAGCCGCCCCTGCACGCAGTCCGCGACCACACCACCGACGGAACCGCCTACCGAGCCGAACTCACCGGCTACATCGACGCCCCCGTCTGCTCACCCGACCCCGTCCTCCGCCACCACCTCGTCCTCCCCGAGACCTGGTGGAAAAGCCTCCGCACCGACCTCGACACCATCGCCGCCACCCCCACCGACCGCATCGCCGTACGCCAGCAGTGGATCGACCGCGCCGTCCCCCAATTCCTCGGCGTACCGGCCCCCCAGGTCACCGAATGGGCCACCGGCCACGGCGACCTCCACTGGGCCAACCTCACGGAAACCGGCCCCGTCCTCCTCGACTGGGAAGGCTTCGGCCTGGCCCCAGCGGGATATGACCAAGCCCTTCTCCTCGCTTACTCCCGGCTCCAGCCATACATCGCCACCCACGTGAGCGAGGTGTTCGCCGACATCCTCCACACCGACGCTGGCCGTGTCGCCCAACTGGTTGTCGCAGCTGAACTGCTCCAGTCGGCTTCCCGGGGAGACCATCCCGATCTTGTCCCCCCGCTCCGAGCCCACGTCGGCACCTTCATAAGCACCCAGTCATAGTCCGGGCCGGGCCTGACCGGCACCCCCCGTGTCACCTGACTGAGTAACAACCTTCTCTGCGAACTGTCGCGGCGCCTCGCAGTTGGGGTGGCTCAATCGTCGAAGTCCGTGCTGCGGCTGACCGATTCCCAGGTCAATGTCTCCTCGCGGGAAGCGTGGAGGTGGGCGGAGATCGCGTCGGCGGCGTCGTTGCCCAGCGGCAACCGCAGCGGGGTCTCTTTGGCCTCCATCGCGGCCAGGATGGCCGCAGCGGCCTTGGCGGGGTCGCCGGGCTGCTTGCCGTCGGTGCTCGGGAGCGCGGCGCGGACGGGGCCGACCGTCTCCTCATACGCGGGAATGGCCGCGGACTGCTGCAGGGCACCGCCGCCGGCGAAACCGGTCCGGAACGCGCCGGGTTCGACAATCAGCACCTTGATCCCGAACGGGGCCACTTCGAGGGCGAGAGCCTCGGACAGTCCCTCCAGCGCGAACTTAGTCGCCGAGTAGGCGCCGACACCCGCGAACGAGAACCGGCCGCCCATGCTGCTCATCTGCACGATGGCGCCGGAACCCTGGCGCCGCATGTGCGGCAGCACCGCGCGGGTGAGGGCGGCGGGGCCGAAGAAGTGCAAATCCATCAGATCGCGCAGTTCGCGGTCGGTGGACTCCTCGACCGCGCCGACCAGGCCACGACCGGCGTTGTTGACCAGCACGTCGATCCGTCCGTACCAAAGCAGGACCTCGGCCACCACGGCGGTGATGCGCGCCGGGTCGGTGACGTCCAAGGCGACCGGGAACATGCGATCGGGGTGCGCGGCGGCGAGGCTGTCAAGTACTTCCGGCCGGCGGGCCGCCGCCACGACGGTGTCGCCGGCGGCGAGGGCGGCCTCGGTGAGCGCTTGACCGAAACCGGAGGACGCGCCCGTGATCAGCCAGACCCTGCCGGTTGCCTTGCGGGTGGGGTTGTGAACGGTGGCCATCTGCATCTCCAATATCGCGGTTGACGCCTCCTGTTATGTCAGCCACCGTTCCGGGCCGTCCAAGACAGAAGTTCGGCTACTCGATAAAGACGGCTTATGATCGCTGGATGGAGCTGCGTCAGCTGCGCTACCTCGTTGTGATCGACGACGAAGGGAACCTGGGCCGGGCCGCGGCACGGTTGTACGTGAGCCAGCCTGCCTTGTCCTACGCCCTCAAGAACCTGGAGTCGGAACTCGGTGTGCGGCTGTTCGACCGACATTCCGGAGGCGTGACCGCGACCTCCGCCGGGCGCGACGTCGTGGCCGAGGCTCGCCGTACAGTGCGCCAGGCCGAGCGGGTGACGGTCGCCGCCGAACGGCACCGACGCGGCGAGAGCGGGGTACTGAGGGTGGGCTTCGAGGCCAGCGGCGCCGGCGAGCTCACCACCCGGGCACGGGCCGAGTTCGCCCGTCGCCATCCCGGCGTACGGGTGGAGCCGAAGCGGTTCGACTGGGGCCAGGAAGCCATGGCACTGCGCGACGGCCGGGCGGACGTCGCCTTCGTCTGGCTACCCGCCGACCTCACCGGCCTGCACGCCGAGGTGGTGCACACCGAACCCCGGGTCGTCGGCCTGCCGGCCGGTCACCCGCTCGCCAATCGCGACGGCATCTCCGTACTCGAAGTCAACGACGAACCCCTGATGTGGACCGAACGAGCACCGCGCGACTGGGTCGACTGGTGGGCGGTCAACCCCAGACCTGACGGATCCAGCCCCCGCTAAGGACCGACCAACGACAACGTCGAGGAGATGCTGGAGCAGGTGGCCGAAGGCACCGCCATCTGCTTCGCACCCTGCAGCATGGCCCAGTACTACGCCCGCCCCGACCTCTCGTGGGTCTCGCTCACCGACGTCGAACCCCTGCGGGTCGCCCTCGCCTGGGCCGACGACACAGACAACTCCCTCGTACAAGGATTCGCCCATGTCGTGCGCGAGCTCGCGGTCAGCCCCCAGATCCAGTCATCGAGATCGCTCGCCGAACGCCATGAGACGAACATCCGCGTACCGTCGGCGATCCACAGGTCTTGACAATTCCTCCTCTTTTCCCCGCTGAGGTACCTGTGATTCTCAAGCTCAGTGCATGGGCCAATGCGGTGCGGCCACGGAGATCATCTCAGCCAGCCAAGACCTGTTCGTTGCGGCGGCGTGCGATATGTGCTTCGAGCCGCCCGACGGCCATCTCGTGGTCATAGTGCAAGCTGAACAGCAGAGGGATCTCGCCCTGTGGGCACGGGCGTCCGGGGTCGGCTCCGTAGGGCAGCAGCACGGCAGTGCAAGCGACGTTCAGGGGTACGTCGTT
Organism: Actinacidiphila oryziradicis; assembly: GCF_005047355.1. Classification (GTDB taxonomy): domain Bacteria; phylum Actinomycetota; class Actinomycetes; order Streptomycetales; family Streptomycetaceae; genus Actinacidiphila; species Actinacidiphila oryziradicis. The sequence continues at coordinate 7,791 of NZ_SUMC01000128.1, read as the reverse complement.
CTGGACTGCCCCGTCTGCTTCGACGTCGATTGCGTGCAGGATCAGGGACATGTGGGACCACATCTCGTTGGGATCGGTGTCGGCATCCAGCAATCGGGTCAGCTCATTCAGGCGACCATGCTCTACGGCCAAGTGCGCCGGAGTTATCTCGCCGCCGCCTGCGGATCCACACTGTCAGGTGACCATCATGAAGTGATCATGCAAGGTCAGCGGTCGATCGATGGCCGCTGCGTTCCTCGTGGGTGCTCCGACATTCGCCAGATCCGCGGAGTCGGGTTGAGCCCAGCGGCGTTGCAGATGTGGATCTGTCGTGGACAGCCAGCCGTCGGGGGCCACCGTGGGCCAACGAAGTGCGGCGGCGCTGAAGAGCAAAGGGTCTCCGGAACCGTATGCGCCCCTTGTACTCCTTTCACCACCTCTTGGGCCTTCACCTGGACGCGAGCGCCGGCCAGCAGCCGGGGGCGGAGCGACGAAGCCCGCAGAGCCGCAGGTGGACTATCCATGGACAGCAGCGTCCTGGCTCCAGCCGCCACCTGCGCCGACGTCTCGCGGCGTTGGGTGAAGCTGCCGCCGACAGCACGCATTCCGCACACATGAGGATGGGAAACGCTCCGGACCAGTGAAAACTGGTGAACGGTGTTTCCGCAGGCCAGGGCCGCAAGGGATGGTGTTTCCGCAGGTCAGCCGCCTGCCGTGAGGGAACTTGTAAAGCGGATGTCGTCGGTTCGAGCCCGACACGGGGCTCCAGCGCAGACGCCTCGGGCCGATTGGTCTGGGGCGTCTGGTGTCCTCGGGTGATCCGACTGCGTGCGAGGCCGCCTACCGATACGTGGGCCGCAATGCCGACAGCGATGCCGGGCCGCAATATTTCCCGGGGAGGTCTGGCCGGGACGTCAGATCTTGATGACGGTGGTTTGTCCGCCGAAGAGGGCGGTGAGGTCTTCGGGGTCTGAGGTGAGGACGGTGGCTGGGCCGGGAGCGGCGAGGGCGGTGGCAGCCAGCATGGCGTCGATGGCGTATTTGTGGCCGTGGCGTCCTGCGGCCAGGAGAAGTTTGGCCGCGTGGCGGGCGATGGGCTCGGTGACGGGCTCGACGACGATGCGGGACAGGACCCATTCGAGTGCCGGGTGCTTGATTCTTGGGTGAATGACTTCGACGAGGGTTGCCGAGCTGGTGATTACCCGCATGTCGTCGGTGCGGGCCAGGGCCAGCCAGCCCGTGACGTCGCGGTCGCGCAGGACGGCCTTGGCGAGGCCTTCGCTGTCGAGGACGAGGGTGCCGTTCGGTACGGCGGGAGCTCGGGTCACGCGGCGCTCGTCCCGGCGGTGCCCTGCTGCTCACGGGCGCGCAGTAGGAGGTCGCGCTTCTCCTGGATCTCCTCGGCGGTGATGGGCCCGTGCTCGGCTTCCGCCACGGCGATGAGCTCGTTGAGGTTGTCCCGTTCGATCTGGCGGGCGACGGCTGCGGCCACGTAGGCGGACAGGCCCGAGGGGCCACCGCGAGCGCGGGCGGCTTCCGCTATGTCGCGCGGCATGGTGATCGAGTACTTCTGAGTAGGCTCGCTCATACCTCTTATGCTACCTGGGATGCTCCCTGTGGTGTGCTGGAGTCACCGTTTCACTGCCTCCGAAGTCGTCCAGCCGCACGGATTTCGCACACATGAGGACGAGAAACGCCCCGAACCAGTGAAACCTGGTGAGCGGTGTTTTTGCAGGCCCGGGGCGGCGACGGTGACTGTTCCTGCCGGTCAGCGGCGCGCCCCGAGGGAACTTGTAAAGCGGATGTCGTCGGTTCGAACCCGACAGGGGGCTCAGGGCGAAGGGCCAGTTCGGAGGGGTCACCCTCACGAACTGGCCCTGATGCATGATCGCGGCCCGGTCCGGCGGGATCTTCCGGGGACTTACGGGGAGCCTTAGTGCCGTCGCGCTCCGGCCCAGGTCAGGGACGTCCCAGGTCAGCCGCCATTGACCCAAGGGGCCTCCGGAGCCGTGTGCAGTGATGTCGGTGGTGAGGCGTACCGTGCAGCGGAGGACCGGCTATGGGAGGGGTGATTGTGGGGTGACTCAGGATTTGGAGATCGTCTCATTCGAATCCGCCGAGGCATTCGAGACCTGGCTCAGCGAGCACCACGCGACCTCAATGGGGGTCTGGCTCAAGCTGCGGAAGAAGGGCCCCGGGATCGTGGCCCTGGATTACGTTCAGGCCCTCGATGTGGCGCTCTGCTACGGCTGGATCGACGGGCAGAAGGGCAAGTTCGACGACCGGTACTGGCTGCAGCGGTTCACCCCGCGCAAGCCGAACAGCAAGTGGTCCAAGGTCAACCGGGGCAAGGTGGCAGCCCTGATCGAGCAGGGCCGGATGCGGTTGGCGGGGCTGGCCGAGGTCGAGCGTGCCAAGACGGATGGCCGCTGGGAGGCCGCCTACGACGGTGCGCGGACGGCCTCGGTGCCGGACGACCTGGCGGCGGCGCTGGTGGCCAATCCTGCCGCGGCAGAATTCTTCGGGACGCTGGACCGCCAAAACCGCTACGCGATTCTCTACCGGATCCAGGACGTCAAGAAGCCCGAGACCAGGGCACGCCGGATCGAGCAGTACGTGGCGATGCTGGCCGAGGAGAGGAAGCTCTACCCCTGAGACAGCACTCGATAACTGTCCTGCTTGTGGGGGAGTCCGCTCCGAGGAGCCTCTGACATCACCGGCTGGCATCAACGTCGCCGGACGGCGGACAGGGCGATGGGGCCGACCGGGGAAGGACCGGGAATCGCCTACGGGCGCGGCTTCCGGCAGGCCGCGTGGAGCCGGGCTCGTCTGTCAGGGTTGAGGAACCATCGCGTGGCCACGGTGAGATTGCGTGTAGTTGGTATGCGGATGGGCGAGCTGTCGGTTGCCGACTAGAGTCAACTAGTTACTGCTGGTTGTGGGGCCGGCGTATGGTTCCGGGACGCCGCCGTCCTGGGGGAGGGCGTGAATCCGTATGAGTCGTCGCTCCAACGGGTTGATAGGCGTCTGGGCCGAGGCGCAGCGCCAGCAGCAGCGGCAACAGGAAGCGCAGCGACGGGCAGGGGTCCAGCATCAGCGGGACCAGGAGCGGCAGCAGCGGGCGTTCGAGCGCGGTATGGCGCGCAGCCATCGTGAGCAGCAAGCGGCATACCGGCAGCGGAAAGAGGCGGATGCGAGGCGGCGCACGGAGGAGTTGGAGGCGCGGGTCGAGTCCTTGACGAGCCTGTTGGCCATCGGGTGCCGTGCTCCGGTCTTCAGAACGGCTGGGCTCGTCCGCCTCGAGCAGGTTGAGACGTTTGCTCCTGGCCGACTCGCCGACCCCGTCCCCATGCCTGATCCGAACCAGTACCAGGCCCAGGGCGGTTGGGCCCTCGGTGCGAGCCGGCGGGCGCAGGCGCAGGAGGAGGCACGGGCGCGGTACGAGCGGGACTGGCACGCGGCGCAGGCCGCAGAGGCCCAGCGTCAGCGACAACTGGCCGCGTACCGGCAGCAGTACGACCAGTGGGCCGCTGCTCAGCTGGCGGAGATCCGTCGTCACAATGCCGGCATCGCCGAGATGGCGGTGGCGCTCCGCGACGGGGAGTCGGACACGGTGGTGGAGTACTTCTCGGCGGCTCTGTACTCCTCCACGGCGTGGCCGGAGGGTCTTCCGCGTCAGATGGCCGCCTCGTACGATCCGGCCGCCCGCCAACTGGTGCTGAACTGGGAGCTGCCGAGGTACGACATCGTCCCGGAGGCGAAGTCGGTGCGGTACATGCCCTCTGCGGATCAGGACAAGGAGACTGCCCGCCCGGCCGCGCAGCGCCGGGCGCTGTACCGGGACGTGCTGGCGCAGTGCGTGCTGCTGGCGCTGCGCGATCTCTTCGCTGCGGATGAGTTCGGCGCGCTTGAATCGGTCGCGTTGAACGGGTTCGTGGACGACCATGATCCGGCGACCGGCAGGCAGGCCCGGATCTTTCTGGCCACCGTCATGGCTGCGGGCTCAGCGAGCCGGCCTGCGTCGCGTGTGTCGCTCGCCCTGCGCAGGTCAGAAGACTTCCGGCAGCCGGGTCCGGTCCGCGACACCGCCGTGTACGCGGTCGAGCAGCGCCGCGTACGAGGCAATCATCCGTTCGCGGCTGAAACGCTCCCGGCTCCGGGCCAGCGCGGAGGCGAACTCCGGGCCCCGAGCGACCGCTTCGGACCAGGCCAGGGCAATCGCCTCGGGGTCGGGCGGGGTGAGGATGCCGTGGCCGGCCACGATGTCCGCGGTGTCGCCGACCTCCGTGGACACCGGGACGGCGCCGCACATCATGCCCTCGATCAGGCACAGCGGGGCCGCCTCGCCCGATGCCGACGTCAGCGCCACGACGTCCGCGGCGGCGTACAGGGCCTCCATGTCGTGCCGTACGCCCAGCAGTAGCAGCCGCCGGGCCAGCTGCGGCTCGTCGCCGAACGCCACCGTGATGTCGGCCTCCAGCGCCGGATTTTCGGGGGCCATTCCGGCCCCGCACATCAGCACTCGCCCGGTGGAATGGCGCCGAAGCCACAGCCGGGCCGCCCGCAGGAACAGCGGCACGTTCTTCATCTTCGCGTACCGGGCCGCGAACACCACCACAGGCCCGTCGGCCGACAGCCGCCGCGCCGGATCGGGCTGGAAGCGCAGCAGATCCACGCCGTTCGCAATGACGTGCAGCAGTCCACCCGGAATCCCGGCGGCCTCGTACGCGGCCCGTGTCGACTCCGCGCAGCACACGCCCGCCACCACGCGGCCGTCGGCCACCGCAGCCTTGAGCTCGTCCAGCGCGGGCCCCTGGTTCTCCGGGTCCGAGCGGTGCAGGCACACCACGATGGGTCTGCGCGGCAGCCCGGCCTGGTTGAGCAGCCCGAGCGGCTGCTCCTTCAGCGACAGCACCACGTCAGCCGCCGCCGTCGCCCGCGCCGTCGCCGCCAGCTCCGGCCCGCTGAAGGCAGCCCCGCCCGCCGAGACGTCCCGCCCCAGCGTCGTGACTTCCACCCCGGCCGCCGTCAGCGACCGGTAACAGGCGTCCGTCTCCATCGGCTGCCGGGTGGCCTCCCGGTGCACCTCGCCGTGGATGCTCAGTACGCGGTGCCGCTGGCCCCCTTCGTGCAGGCCGCGTACGACGTCGCTGTGCAGGATCCGGGCGCCGCCCGTGAAGAAGCCCTCGTAGACCGACACGACGTTCAGCCGATGTGTCGTGCGCACAAGTACCACCCGCTTTTGCCGCCAGCACCATTGACATTCCCCGTAGAGATCGCGGGTTAGCGGTAATGAAGGGGCATGGAGATGGCCGCCCGTTGAATGCGACGCCGCGTATCGAATTACGGTCGGTTGCGGGCCGGCCAACAAACGACAGCCCCGTCGGCACGCGGCCCGGGCGCATGTGGGGGGATGCTCGCCCTGATTACAGGACCCGTGGGGGACCCCGTTTCTCGCAGGTGGACCAGAGCCGCCCCGGGGTACTGAGGCTCGCAAGGGAGGGCAGCCCGAACGGAATCTGGGAAAGGCCGTCGAAGGGCTGGGGGCGGCCCGGCCGAGAGCCGATGGGCGGCTCGCCCGGCAGGCTGCCGACTGGTCCGGAAGATCGTCACCCGGAGATCGACGGACGGATCTTCGTCATTGACGACCGTGAGCCGCCCGAGGTGGTTAAGGAGCCGGTCACGGGGCGGGCGGCTGATTCGGTGATGGATGTCGCCCGTTCGTCGGCTGGGCGGCCTGCCATCGGTCGGCGCCGGCTCATGCGTGACCGGACGGCCGGCCGGGCAACGACGTACGCCCAATTGGGCGCAACTCCTGTTCACCGCTCGCCCCAGTCCTTTCTGTCGGTTTTAGTGGCTTTGGCACGTCGTCAATTCCTCTTCGTCCGGGGGTGGCTGCTTCGCCGCTCCGTTTATTTGCGCGGCCCGGCACAGTCACGGCGTGCTCCGAATACCGACTTCTTCCGGAGGACTCCATGAGACCGTTCAGATGGTGTGCGAGCCTGGCTGCCACCGCAGGCCTGGTTGGCTCTCTATTTCTTGGCTCTGCCGTCTCCTCGGCCGCTCCCGCGGTTGTGGGCAGCGAGGCTGCGGTCGTCGTGCCGACGCAGTCGGGCGTACTGGCAGCGGGGGCAGGGGACGAGCGCGCGAAGTCAAGGCCTGGGGAGAGCGAGTCCGGGCGGCGGCAGGCGTGCCTGGGCCTGGTGCCGCCGCCCTATGCCTATGCCGACCTTTCGCCCTATCTCTGTGGTGACTGGAGGCTCGGCCCCACCCGGGTGCCGACCCGCGGGGTGGTGGGGAACATCGTCAACGGCTACGACCGGTTCGGCGGTCTCACCCCTGTGGAGTTCCTGCACAAGTGGTGGGATCCCACCGCGGACTCCGGCCAGGGCGACTGGCGTTATCCCAATGACGACGGCTACGAGCACAATGCTCAGGGCACCCCGATCGCCGCGCCGCTGGTGCTCCACCCGGGCCAGATGGTCGACCGTTTCGGCAACGAATCGGGCCGGTACCTCTCCCCGGCAGGTGCCAGGTACGGCGAGAGGGGGATCCCGCCGTCCGGCCTCGACGCCATCGACCCGCGCTACCCGTACAACTACCACCTGTACCGGGTGACCAGGGACGTCGCCGTGTGCGCGGGGCCGATCGCCCCGGCGTTCGAGCAGCCCGGCAAGGGGGTGCAGTACGTGACATCGAGTCGGTTCTGCCCGAGCACCTCCCGCCCGAGTGTGGGAGACCTGGTGGGCAACGGCACCTTGGTGCGACTGAACTGAACCTGTCGTCCATGTCCCCGTTGGGCCCGGCTCCGCTACTGCGGGGAGACTGGCTTCATGGATCGGCACCAGCTGTGTGACGCCCTACGGGCAGCCGGGGTCCCGGCCGGGTACTACGAGATCCCCGGTTGCCCGGGCGGCCCCCGCCCGTCGGACCACTACTTCCTCGATGAGCGCGACGGCCGGTGGGTCGTGGGAGTCCACGAGCGCGGCAGGCGTGAGGTGTACGCGAGCTTCGCGGACGAGGACCGGGCCTGCCGCTGGCTCTACGAACGGCTCACCGACGAGGGGCCGCCGCATTCCCGGCCCACGCCCGCAGAGGCAGAGGGGTTGCTGCACGACAGTGAGAGCATCCAGCGCCGGGCCCGCGAGGAGCTCGAACGAGCACTCGCGGCAGCCGCCCGGCGCAAGGCCTCAAAGGAGCACCCTGCCGACGACCGCTGAACGGGGAGCGGCGGGTCCCGCCCTCTACCGGACGGTAGTGATGAGACGCGGATGGGTCGACACATGCGTTGCACGGCGTGCAGTTGAAGAGCGTAGCCGTGAGTGAACGAGCGCAGGAACGCGATCGGCGTGGAGGGGGCGGGGCATACGGGCGGGTGGCCCAGCAGATCGACACCGGAATAATCCACGTCAATGACGCGACGGTGCACGACGAGCCGCTCATGGGGGCCTGTGTAAATGTCCGGGTCTTGTCACGACGGAATCCCGGAAAAGCAACTAACGAAAATCTTACATCGTTCGACGAGGCATGGGATGCCTCCTGACCTGCGGCTTTTATTTAATTCACATTGTGAGAAACTCTCTCAGATTCAATTCATCGCTATCTAAGGAGAATTGGCTTCCGGGGCTGGATTTCTCGCGTAATGTTTTCCATGTCGAAGCCGGAAGGCGGCGGCAGGAAAGCAGAGAGAGAATCACCCCGACGAGGAGACCGTTATGAGCTTCCGCAAGATCGTTCCCGTCAAGCAGCACGAGCCCAAGCGCCACGTGAAGCCGGCCCCGAAGAAGAAGAGCGTCACCAAGGCCCGCCCGC
>NZ_SUMC01000127.1 GCF_005047355.1 Actinacidiphila oryziradicis | reverse complement strand
GTACTTCGACCAGACCTACCAAGCCATCGCCGGCCTGGTCTCCGACCGCGCGGCCATGCGGTAATCAACCACCAGCCAACCCGCCAGGCCAGCACAGCCCGACCTCAATCGAGCACCACGTCGTAAGGGGTACGGGGACACGGGGGAAGGCAACGGGGGAACGGGGGACGAGGCGGCACCGTACGGCCGGGGGGTCTGTGCGGTGCCGCCTTCGTCATGCCTCCACGACAACCGGCGCAACCGGCGCAACCGGCGCAACCGGCTCCGGCACCCGCCCCGCGCCGCGGATCCGCTCCAGCGCCTCGCCGCGCCCGCACACATACGCGCCCAGCTCCGCGTGCCGGGCCACGATCGTCCGCTCCGCCCGCATCAGGCTCCAGCCCCGGCGCGCCAGGAACCGCACAGACTTCCGGCCCTCCCGCAGATCCCGTACGAACCGCCGCCGGGCCGTTGTCACCGCGCCCCGGCTCAGGCACAGCGCGTCCGCCAGCAGTCCGAGCTCGCGGCAGGGCGCCACGATGTCCGCCGCGAAGATGCCCTCGGCGATGAAGAGCGGCGCCCCGCCCAGGTCGACCGGCGCCGCGCCGGTGATCGAGCTGGTCGAGATCTCGTACACCGGCACCGCCGCCCGGCCGGTCGCGCACAGTTCGCGGACCGCCGCCATCGCGGCCTCGGCATTCCAGGACGCCGCCGAGTCCCAGTCGACGCTGCCATGGCTACCACCGGACATCAGCGGCAGCGTCGGATCGTCGCCCTCCTTGTAGAAGTCGTCCAGCCGCAGCACCGGCAGGCCGGTAAGGGCGGCGAGGGAGGACTTGCCGGACCCCGAAGGGCCGGTCAGCAGAATCACGCGGGCGGCGGCAGGCTGGCTGAGGCTCACGGAACACAAGTGTGACGCATTGGTCCGCCCGGGTGAGTCCCCAATACATCGCGTGGCCTCCCTGCGTTCAACTAACTACCGTACGTATCCGAATCCGGACCCCGGAAGGGCACCCATGCCGAACCGTCCCCGCACCCTGTTGCGCGCCGCCGCCGCCGCCGTCACCTCGGCCGCCGCCTTCGCCGCCGCCGGTACCGCCTCCGCCTCCGCCTCCGAAACCGACAACGGCCGCCGCACCGCCGGCGAGGAGATCCTCAACACCATCAGGTACCTGCCGGTCAATCCGCTCGCCGGGACCAACGCCAACCCGCTGGACAACTCCATCGGCTCCCAGATCGACGACTTCAAGCCGGTCTCGACCGCCGACATCACCAAGCCGGTAGCCAACAGCCGCTCCGTCGGGGACCTCCCGCTCCTCGGCGGCGCCGTCAAAACGCTCGGAGGCCATTAAGAGGCCGCGCGAATAGGTGGGGTGGAGGAAGGAGCGGGGCGAGGGGCAAGTCTGGCAAGGCGGAGGTGGGGGCACCTCCCAGCGGTAACTGGGGGAGGAGGCGACGCGGAGCGTCGTCGACCGACGACAACGCCGCCAGGCGCCGCCCATCGGCACGCGACGCCGCCCCACCTATTCGCGCGGCCTCTAACTGGCTCATCCCCGCTTTCGCGCCTTGACGGCCAAAACGATCGGACTGGGAGCACCGCTTTCAGCGAACCGTTCGAGGATCAGCCCCGCGTCGAGGAGGGCGTGCAGCAGCTCGGGCAGCGGTCGGTGAGTGCCGCCCACCTTGTCGCGCACTCCCTGGTCGGTCCGGGACGTCTTCGTCCAGTGGCCATCGAGATACCCGGGGCGGATCACCACCGCGTCCGGGTCGCCGCGGTCGGCGGACCCTACACGGGTGGACACCTATGTGCACGAAAACCCCACCAGGACGCAGGACCCGGGCTGCCTCGCGCAGCACTGCCGGGTAGCCGGGCATGTCGGTGTGGACCATCACCGCGACCGCGGCCGGGACGGAATTGTCGCGGACCGGCAGCCGTTCGGCATCGGCCTGCGCGATCGGGAGCGCATTCCAGGCGCGGGCCGGTTCGCTGGCGGGAGCGGTGGTCTCGATGCTCCTGCCGAAGGCGCGCGGCATCCCGTCGACGCGGGGATGGCTCCTGAAGGCTGCCGGGATGGACAGGGCCGTCGTGACAGCGGCCAGGGCGAGCCGGGCGGTAACGAGGGCGCGGTCGCGCTGCATGGAGGTGCGTAGCAGGGCGAGGCTGCGGTGTGCGTGGGCTTCGGCCCGCGCGTGGTCGCCGAGGCTCAGGTAGGCGGATACGGCGAGCCCTTCGATTTCCCCCTGGTCGCAGACGGCGGTCAGCCACACGGGCCGGTACGCGCCTGGATCGGCGCCGCCGAGCGCGTCGTGGGCGTGGCCGAGGGCGCGTTGCACCGCTGTGACGTTGCCGGTCGTGCCGTAGACAGCGGCGTACCGGGCGTGGTCGCGCGTCCGGCACGCATCCCCCGGATGCCCTCGGGGCATCCGGGGTGGACCACCCCACCGAACGCTAGCCGGACCCGCACCGGGTGCCCGTGAGCAGCCAGCCGCCCGTGTCGCCCGCTTCGCGCAGCAGTGGCAGATACGGAGCCAGCCGCTCGGCGGCGTACGGCAAGCTCGCGGGATCGGGCTGCTCCATGCGCCAGCCGCGCTCGGCCCACCATGGGCCGGGGTCCCGCAGCGACCAGCGCCAGGGAGCTCCGTCGGCGGACAGGGCGTCGCGGCAGGAGCGCAGACAGCTCAGCCGGCCTTGGGACGTCGCGGTCTCGACGCCCACCCTGCTGCCCGGGGGCGAGTGCTCGCCCATGGTGCGTACGACGGCGTCGGCTTCGTCGGGCTCGAGGTAGGCCAACAAGCCCTCGCACAGCCACGCGGTCCGCCGTGCCGGGTCGAATCCGGACGCGGTCAGGGCGTCGGCCCAGGCCTCCCGCAGGTCGGCGGCGACAGTGACCCGGCGTGCGGAGGCCGGGACGCGGCCGGCCACCACGCGGTTCTTGAAGTCGAGAAGGTCGGGCAGGTCCACCTCGAAGACGTCCACCCGCTCGGGCCAGGGCAGCCGGAAGGCCCGCGTGTCGAGCCCCGCGCCGAGCAGGACGACCTGGGGACAGCCGCCGCGCACCGCCTCGATGAGATAGTCGTCGAAGTACCGGGTCCGCACGGCCACTCCGGCGTGCAGGAAGGCCCGCGCCTCCGCGTCGCCCGGCGGCGGGCCCTGCGGCCCCGCCGCGGTGACGAACTCGGCGGCCCATGGATCGATGGCACAGGGGTTGGGGGCAAGGCTCTCGTCGGCCCGCATTTCCGCCGTCCACACGGCTGTCCGGCAGACGGTGGGAAGCGGCTGCGGCTCGCTGTCGGCGGCTGTCATGGCTGCTGCGGCTCCCCCGTCGTGGCCACGGGCACCAACCGGCTCGCCGCCGGGGTGGCCGCGGGCAGGCCGAGGGCCATATTGCCCACATGGATCAGCCGGTCCCGGTAGGGGTGCAGGAACGACGGCGTCATGGGCGCCTCGACCCGCCCGGTCAGGCAGGTGGCAAGGCCGATGTCGGTGCCTACCAGGCTCAGCGTCTGCATCAGACAGCCGGTGTCGCGGTAGATCAGGCTCAGCGTCATGCCCTCGTATTTCCAGCCGGTGCGATACGCGCAGGAGGTGAGGTACAGGCTGGCCGGCGGGAGCTGGTCCTGCTCCATCGGCACGCACAGCGTGCGCCGCTGAAGGTCGGCCAACTCCTCGTCCCACGGCGCCAGGCGCTCCAACGCGTGGCCGAAGGGATCGTAGTGGTAGGCGCCCGCGGCGAGCCCGGCCACGTCCCGGGCGACCAGATACAGCTCCAGGCTGTGGCGGGCGCCGCCGGAGGGTGCGGCGCGGTGCGTCTGCTCGTACTTCAGTGGCGGGAGGTATCCGCGCACGCGGGCCGTGCGGGCGAAGAACGCGGCCAGCAGCGGCAGGGGCACCGGGCTGGAATCGTACTGACGGATGCTGTGCCGGTCGGCGAGGACCTGGTCCAGCGGCCGACTCGGGGCCGCGACGCCCTCGGGCAGCGGGATCCGCTCCAGGGCTTCGGCATGGAGCAGCCGGGCCGGCGGCGGGTCACCGCGCCGGGGAGCGGGCACCGGGGACCGGCTCGCCTGGGCGTGCACGGCGAGCTCGTACGGGGTCCAGCCGGTGCTCTGCGGCGCGCCTCCGGACACCGGCCCGCCGCCGGTCCCGTCGCCGTGCGCCGGCTGCCCTGCCTCCGGCGCGTCGGGGGCCGGTCCGCCGTCGCCCGGAGCGGCTCGGCGGACGATCCCGGCCCCGGCCAGCTGCTCCAGCAGGCGCCGGACCTCCTCCTCGGGCCGGGAGGACGACGCCCAGGCGCCGTGCACATCCCGGGCGCTGCGGGGGTGGTCCAGCAAGGAGAGCAGGTCGAGCAGCGCCGGCTTGACGGAGAACTTCCGCCAGGAGCCGCAGTCCACCAGCACGAGCTTGCCGTTCTCTCCCCACTCCACGAGCGTGTCCCGGTGCCGCCGGTACAGGGTCTGACGAGTCATGGTGGTGTTCTTCTCCTGTCTGCCGTGCCGTTGTCTGCCGTGCCGTTGCCCCTTGCTCGCGGCCGCTCAGCCGAGGGGCAGCGGATAGGGGTTGAGTTCGTCCTCGGTGAGCGGGGCGGCGCGCAAGCCCATCCGCACCGGTGCCTCGTACAGGCGCCTTCCGCCGCGCCGGTGGAAGTCGCGCCGCAGGGTGATGGGGCACAGGCCGGGCACGACGCTTCTGACCACGCGCACGCCGCACTCCGCCACATCGACCGGCGTGATGTCGACGGCGATCGGTTCGTAGCCCCGCGCGGACAGCCGCCGGACCACCTCGTCGACCGCGGCCTCGGGCGAGGCCGGGGCGGGCCGCTGGGCGGGCAGGGGCCGCAGCGGGCCCTCGTCCCAGAACGGCACGAGGGACAGCCGCCCGGGGGCGCAGTAGTAGGTGTAGAAGTCGGGCCGGTCCAGCCGGATCTGGTCCACGTCGGGGATGCTCCGCTCGGCCAGCCAGGTCTGGAGGCCGGTCCGGCACAGGTCGGCCTCCTCCAGCGCGCCGAGGAGGGCCTCGTGGAGGTCGAGGTCGGCCCGGGTGGCGTGCGCCACCACCGGCCGGTCGGCCGGGCCCTCGACGTACCGGACGAAGACCGCGGGAATTCCGAGTTCGGTGGTGAGGTCCTTGCAGGTCACCTGGACACCTGCGGCGGACAGCCGCTCGACGACCGCTGCGGCCGGCCCGGCGGTCAGCTCGCGAAGGTCCAGGGTGGGCAGCGCCAGGCGGTTCTCCCAGAAGATGGAGACGGAGTCGCGCTCGACGACTTCCAGCAGGCCGCCGAGCATGGCGTGGTGCAGGCCGCTCCCGGCCGCGAGACCGGTGGAGATGGGGTCGGTCAGCCGCTCCTCGCGGCGCGGGAACCGGTAGGGGACGTACACCACGCAAGCGGGTACGTACCGGGTCCGGCCCGTGGTCAGCGACCGGCCCTCGACCCAGTCCAGCTCTAGGTCGGGGTCGAACCGGGCGAGGTGGGGAAGCGAGGCATATTCCTTTTCCGAGGCCAGCGGCAGGCTCCGCGGGTCCACCGCGGCGGCACCGAGCGCGCGGAAGGACGCGCGGATCAGTCGGTCCGGGTCGTAGACCCCGGCCGCGTAGCGCTCCATGGACTCGCCGACGGCGCACACCCGGGCGAGCGTCGGGTCGTATTTGACGGCGCCGCCGGACGCGTCGGCCCGCACCGGCGAGAACCAGGTCGTCGTCGGGTGGCCGGCGGTCAGCACATGGGTGGTCGAGGTGCCCGGCTCACGGTGTGGATCCCTCACCCGGAGCTCGGCCACCAGGCCGGTCAGCGGGTCCACGGCCCGGCGCATCCGCTCCCAGCTCGACTCGGGGTCGACGGCCGACCGCTCCGGCGGCTCGGGGGGCGCCGTCACGGCGGCACAGGCCGGGCACAGCGGTGTATGGAGCACGGGGTGGCGCGTGTTGACGAGCGTGGCGTGGTCGACCTCCAGGAGCTCGGCCGGACCGCGCGGGCCCTGGGTGAGGACCGACATGGCCTGGTGGGCGAGCACGGCGGCCGCGATGGCCGTGGTGGGCCAGCGGTCGCTGTCCGCCGCGCCGTACAGCACGTCCAGCGGGAGGTCCGCGATGGGCTGCCAGACGTGGTTGGCGCGCAGTCGGCGCACCAGGCACACCGGGCAGGCGGTGCGCGGGGGGTCCAGTACGGCGAAGAGCAGCCGGGTGGGCGAGCTCAGATAGGTGAGGATCGGCACCTGGTCGTCCAGGGACAGCTCGGTCCACCGCCGTAGCAGGGTCTCGTCCCCGTGCAGCGGCAGCACCAGCGTCCCGGGAGCCGACGGGCCGTGAGCGGGGGCCTGTACGACCTCGACCTCGGCCCCGGCCTGCCGCAGCCGCTCGGCGACGCTGTTCGGCAGCGGGCCCTCGCCGACCACGACCGCCGGACGGGCGGCGGGGAGATGACCCGTGCCGTACAGGGGGTGGCTCAGCGGAGCGTCGGCGGCGGAACGCACGAGCGTGCGGGCCCGCAGGCCCGCGATGACGTCGTCGGGGAGGAATTCGAGGCCGATGTCCCCCTCGGACTCGCTCAGCTCCGGATTCCGCTGGGGAATGCGCAGCGTTCCCGTGCTGGAGCAGATGTACACATGGCCGGCGCGATTGATGAATCGAACATCAGGCCGCGAGACGAGCCGGACGGATTCCCTCGGCGACGTGCCGGATTGCGCGTTCACACGGATCCATTCTCGGTGAGAGCCGACTGTCGGTTCACGAGTGGGAGGTGTTTTCCGGCCCGGGGTTCGAGGCCGGAAAACACCCGGGCACCACTAGATTTCCTCGTTCTCCCCGTCAATCTTGACGGTGCAGCTGCAGACGACAACGGCCTCCGGCTCCGGAATGGCCATTTCCTCGAACAGATCGTTTTCGGTCACTGAGCGGACCTCCTATCAGAATAGATGTGGATACGATATCCCGAACTGGGGCAGGGCAACAGAATGTCCGGCCCCACCGCTATGAAAAGGCTGCCGCACGGCGCCTGTCAAGAAGTTACCGGGCGAGAAAACCCCAAAAGGTGAATGCTCATCAGATATAAAGCCATACGGAATTCAGAGCGCATGAACCGAGTGTTCCGGCCAACCGGGCGTGTCGTCGCGTGGAATGCTAAATGTGACAGGTGACAGGGCATCAGGCTCTGTGGGGAGGGGAGTTCATGTACGACGTGATCGTGGTGGGGGGCCGGTGCGCGGGCGCCGCCACCGCCCTGCTCCTCGCCCGCCGGGGACACCGGGTCCTCCTCCTGGAGCGCGCCCGCTTCCCCAGGGACACCCTCTCCACGCTCTACATCCACCAGCCGGGCGTGGACCGGCTGGCCCGCTGGGGGCTGCTGGACGAGGTGCGCGCCACCGGCTGCCCGCTCCTGCGCCGCGTCTCCCTCAGCGGCCCCGGTCTGCGCCTGGAGGGCCCGGCACCGGCCTGGGGCGCGGCCGGAGGGGGCCTCGCGCCCCGGCGGCACGCCCTGGACACGATCCTGGCCCGGGCGGCGGCGCGGGCGGGAGCGGACTTCCGCGACGGCTGCTCGGTCACGGGGCTGCTGTGGGATGGGGACACGGTGGCCGGGGTCCGGTACAGGACCCCGGGTGGCGGCACGGACGATGCGCGGGCCCGGCTCGTGGTGGGCGCCGACGGGCGGAACTCCTCCGTGGCCCGGCTGGTGGGCGCCCCGTATCTGCGCGAGGACGGGCGGCTGACCCTCGCCCTCTACACGTACTGGAGCGGGCTCCCCGGTGACGGGCTGGGGCTGTATTCGGCCCTGGGCGCCGCCGCCGCCCTGGTGCCCACACAGGACGGTCTCACGCTGGTCAATGTGCAACTCCCCCGCGACACCCCGGGCCTCACGCGGGACAACGCGCGCCACGCCTATCTGGCCGGCGCGTTGCGCGCCTGCGCGGACCTGGCGGAGCCGCTCGCCGCCGGCCGGCAGGAGGACCGGCTGTTCCGGTGCACGGACCTGCCCAACTTCTTCCGCCGGGCCTACGGACCGGGGTGGGCCCTGGTCGGGGACGCGGGCCACCACAAGGATCCGGCCAGTGCCCAGGGGATCAGCGACGCGTTCGCCCAGGCGGAGCTGCTCGCCGGGTGCCTGGCGGAGACGATCGGCGATCCGGCCCTCATGGAGAAGGCGCTGCGGCAGTACGCCGAGGAGCGCGACCGGCGGTGGACTCCGCCGTACGAGTTCAACCTGGGGGTGGCCAGGCTCACGCCCACGGAGAGCCATCTGGCGGTGCTGCGGCAGGGCGAGACGGACCCGCTGTTCCGGGACCAGGTCTTCCGCGCCCTCGCCGGCATCCCGGCCGAGGTGCCTCCCGCATGAAGCAGTACGGCCTGCCCGTGATCAGCGCACGTGACACCGCCATGATCGAGGCGGTCGGCGGCGGGAAGCGGCACGCGTGGCTCACGGCAGCAGTTGGTCCCTGCGGTCGAGCAGGAACCGTTTGAAGGCGGCCACCGGCGGTGTGTCCGGGTGGCCGTCCAGCCAGGCCACGCCGATCTCGCGCACCGCGCGCTGGCCGGTGACGGTCAGCTCGGCCACGCCGGGGCGGGGCACGGCCGGGGGCGGCAGGAGGGCGACGCCGAGGCCGGCCGCGACCAGGCCGCGCAGCGTTTCGGCCTCCTCGCCCTCGAAGGCGATTTTCGGGGTGAAGCCCGCCTCGGCGCAGAGGGCGTCGGTGATGCGGCGCAGCCCGAAGCCCGGTTCGAGGGTGACGAAGAGGTCGCCGGCCGCATCCGCGAGGCGGACCCGCTTGCGGGCGGCGAGCCGGTGGTCGGCCGGTACGACGAGGTGGAGCCGTTGGACGTCCATGCGCCGGGCGACGAGGTCGGCGGCGTCGGGGACCGGGGAGGTGAGGCAGAGGTCGAGTTCGCCGGCGCGGAGCCGTTCCAACATGGCCTCGCCGTAGGTCTGGACGAGCTGGAACTGGACGCGGGGGTGGTCGGCGCGGAAGGCACGGAGCAGGGCCGGGACGGTCTCCGTACCGAGGGTGTGCAGGAAGCCGAAGGCGACCCGGCCGCTTTCGGGGTCGGCGTCCGCCCGTACGGTTTCGGCGGAGCGCTCGACTTCGGCGAGGGCGCGTTCGGCGGAGCGCAGGAACGTACGCCCGGCGGGGGTGAGCGCTACGGTGCGGCCCCGGCGGGCGAAGAGCGTTACTCCCAGGTCGGCTTCGAGCCGGACCATGGCGCGGCTGATCGTCGACTGCGGCACACCGAGCTGCTGGGCGGCGCGGGTGACGTGCTCGTGGCGGGCCACGGCGGCGAACTGGGCGAGGCGCGGGGCGAGGACGGTCGCCCAGGACGCCGGCTCCAGTTCCGCTGATTTCAGGCTGCTTCTGGTCCCGTTTCTGTTGCTGTTTCTGTTGCCGGATGGTGACATTGCCTGCGATGACCTGTGTTCATGCTCCACGGGATCGATTATCTCGATTCTGTGCATTGGACGCATCAAAAGCGGAGTCCTAAATTTATGGCATGCCTTCTGCCGATACAGGGGCGTCCGCCGTGATCCGCGCGGGTGCCTCCATCCCAGCGTCCCAGTCGTCGAAGCTGAGCCCCGGCGACCCCGGTCACCGCCGCGCGCTGCTCGCGCTCTTCGCCGCGGGCATGGCGACCTTCGTTCTGCTCTACTCCACGCAGGCACTGCTCCCGGCGATCTCCGCGGGCCTCGCGCTCACCCCCGCGCAGGCCAGCCTCACCGTCTCGGCCACGACCGCCGCCCTGGCCGTCGCGCTGCTGCCGATGAGCGCGCTGAGCGAGCGGTACGGGCGTACGGCGGTTATGACGGCATCGGTGTTCAGCTCCTCCGCGATCGCGCTGGCCATCCCGTTCGCGCCCAACCTGACCACCCTCGTCGCCCTGCGCGCCGTCCAGGGCGTGGCGCTGGCCGGACTGCCCGCAACCGCCATGGCGTACCTGGCCGAGGAGGTCCATCCCAAGGCCGTCGCCTCGGCCATCGGGATCTACGTCGCGGGCAACAGCATCGGCGGCATGAGCGGCCGTATCCTCACCGGCGTCATAGCCCAGGCCTGGGGCTGGCGGGTCGCCCTCGGCGCCGTCGGCCTCATGGCGCTGGCCTCCGCGGTCGCCTTCCGGCTGCTGGTGCCCGCCGCCCGCCATTTCCGGCGCGGCCCGATCAACCCGGCCGCCCTGTGGCGCACCGTCACCGGGCACCTGGGCAATCCGCTGCTCCGGCGGCTCTACGTCATCGGTCTGCTCTTCATGAGCGTATTCGGCGCCGTCTACACCGTCCTGGGCTACCGTCTGGCCGCTGAGCCCTTCGACCTCTCGCAGAGTGCCCTCGGCCTCATCTTCCTCGTCTACCTGGTCGGCACCGCCGCCTCCGCCGCCTCCGGCACGCTGCATGCCCGCCTCGGCCGCCGTGGCGCGTTGTACATCGCCGTCGCGCTGACGACCGCCGGCCTGCTGGTGACCCTCTTCAACTCGCTCACGGCCGTCATCTTCGGCCTGATCCTCGTCACCGGCGGGTTCTTCACCGGCCACTCGGTCGCTTCCAGCGCGGTCAGCCGTACCGCGACCACCGGGCGCGCCCAGGCCAGCGCGCTGTATCTGACCGCCTACTACATCGGCAGCAGCCTCGGCGGCACCGTCGGTGCCTCCGCCTTCCACTCCGCCGGCTGGGGCGGCACGGTGGCGGTCTGCCTGGCGGCGCTGGTGGGCGCGGCCGGCATCACCCTGTACGCGACCCGGCGTGCGGTGGCCGAGCGGCGCGTGATGCTCGCGGCGCGCTGAGGGCTCCTCGCCGTGAACGGCGCACGCCACGCCGCGCGTTGTCAGCTGCCAGGGAAGATCCCGGTGTCGATCGTGAGGTCGAAGGGCTCCGGCAGGTGGATCTCTTCGCCGTACTTCACATTGTCAAGCACGTGATACATGCCGCCCTTGGGCTCGCCGTACAGCGTTGCCGTCGGCCTGCCGGAATGCCACGGATCAAGCAGCAGGTAGAGCGGAACTTCGGCGGTCGCGTACCCGCGCAGCTTCTCGACACGGTCATGGTTGGCATTCCTGCGCGAGGTGATCTCGACGACCAGTTCGGCTTCGCTCAGCGGCACATGATGTCCCGGACGCTCCAATGTCGCGCGGGGCATCACCGCCAGATCCGGGATGTACAGCCCCTGACGTTCCGGGACGGAGACCCCCTGAGTCTGATAGATCCCCCAGTCGTCCGGAATGACCTTGTACAGCAGCCTCTGCAGTAGCTCCGCAGTGTTGTTGTGATCGTTGGCGGGCGGTGGCGCCACGGTGATGATCCCCTCGATGATCTCCACCTTGCAGCCCTCCGGCCAGTCCATCTCCTCCCAGAAACGGACGAGCTCGTCCCAGCCGTTGCCGTTCTCGGGCTCGTGCTCGACGCTGAGTGCGCTCATGGTGTACTCCTCATTCGGTACATCACCGATCCCAGCATGCCGAACGCGACCGGCGTGCGTCCATCGGTCCCGTTCACCCGAATGAGGAAGCCGCAAGTCAGGCGATGTGCTCCAGCACTGCCTGCGTCCCCCGTCACCTGACGGGGAACGTCCCGGTGTCGATGTCGAGGCCGAACGGTTCGGGAAGAGTCAGCTTCTCGCCGTACTCAACCGCTTGGAGCGTACGGTACGTGCCGTTGTCCGGCTGGCCGTACAGAACGGCGGTGGGCTTGTCGGAGTGCCAGGGATCCAGCAGCAGGTACAGCGGGACTCCGGCGGTCGCGTACCCACGCAGCTTTTTGACACGGTCGTTGTTGGCGTTGCTGCGCGACGTGATCTCGACGACGAGTTTTGCTTCGTCTGCGGATACCCGCCGTCCTTGGCGGAGCAGCGACCTTGGGACCACCGCGAGGTCGGGGATATAGATGCCCGAACTCGGCTGGGCGAGCAACCCTAGTGTCTGGTAGATGCCGCAGCCCTCCGGCATCTTTGCGTACAGCTGGCACAGTAGAAGTTCAGCCGTGTCGTTGTGCTCCTCGGATGGTGCTGGCGGCACGGTGACGATCCCCTCGATGATCTCCACCTTGCGGCCCTCCGGCGCGTCCGTCTCCTCCCAGATCCGGACGAGCTCGTCCCAGCCGTAGCCGTTGCCCGGCTCGTGCTCGACGCTGAGTGCGCTCATGGTGTACTCCTCATTCGGTACATCACCGATCCCAGCATGCCGAACGGGACCGGGGGCGTCCATCGGTCCCGTTCGGCCGAATGAGGAAGCCGCACCATGAGGGCCATTGCCTCACGCTGACGGTGCCGCCCTTCGGGCGTCTCACGCCCAAAGATCCCCCGGTCGGGTGAAGACCGGCCGCATCCCTTTCGGGGCACGGAGCTGGGCCAGAACGCCGGTCTCATCGATCTGCTGACCGGGCTGTCCTGACGGCCACCCCCGTGACGGGCACCCAGGAGGCGGCTCAGGCGATACGGTCCAGCACGATCGGCCGGAACCCGTAGGTCGTGCCGACGGCCGAGATGTCGATGACGCCTTCGAGGGAGGCCAGGGCGTAGTCGAACTTCTCCGGGGTGTCGGTGTGGAGGGTGAGCAGGGGCTCGCCCTCCTTGACGGGGTCGCCGGGTTTGGCGTGGATCTCGATACCGGCGCCGAACTGGACCGGGTCCTCCTTGCGGGCCCGGCCGGCGCCGAGGCGCCAGGCGGCGACGCCGACGCCGTAGGCGTCCAGACGGGTCAGGACGCCGGTGGCGGCGGCGGTGACGACATGCCGTTCGCGGGCGACGGGGAGCGCCGCGTCGGGGTCGCCGCCCTGGGCGGAGATCATGCGGCGCCAGACATCCATCGCGGAGCCGTCGCGCAGGGCCTTCGCCGGGTCGGCGTCCTTGAGCCCGGCGGCGTCGAGCATTTCGCGGGCCAGCGCGAGGGTGAGCTCGACGACGTCGGCGGGGCCGCCGCCCGCCAGCACCTCCACCGACTCGCGGACTTCGAGGGCGTTGCCGGCGGTGAGCCCGAGGGGGGTGGACATGTCGGTGAGCAGGGCGACCGTCCTCACCCCGTGGTCGGTGCCCAGGCCGACCATGGTGGAGGCGAGCTCACGTGCGTCGTCGAGGTTCTTCATGAAGGCGCCGCTGCCGACCTTGACGTCGAGCACCAGGGAACCGGTGCCCTCGGCGATCTTCTTGGACATGATGGACGAGGCGATCAGCGGGATCGCCTCGACGGTGCCGGTGACGTCCCGGAGGGCGTAGAGCTTCTTGTCTGCGGGGGCGAGGCCGTCACCGGCGGCGCAGATCACCGCGCCGGTGGAGCTCAGGACGTCGAGCATCTCCTCGCCGGAGAGCTGGGCCCGCCAGCCGGGGATGGACTCCAGCTTGTCGAGCGTGCCGCCGGTATGGCCGAGACCGCGCCCGGACAGCTGCGGTACGGCGGCGCCGCAGGCGGCGACGAGGGGCGCGAGCGGCAGGGTGATCTTGTCGCCGACGCCGCCGGTGGAGTGTTTGTCGGCGGTGGGGCGGGGCAGCGACGAGAAGTCCATCCGTTCGCCGCTGGCGATCATCGCGGCGGTCCAGCGGGCGATTTCAGCGCGGTCCATGCCGTTGAGCAGGATCGCCATGGCGAGGGCCGACATCTGCTCGTCGGCGACGTCGCCCTTCGTGTAGGCGTCGATGACCCAGTCGATCTGGGCGTCGCTGAGGCGGCCACGGTCGCGTTTGGTGGTGATGACGGAGATGACATCCATGGGTGCGATTCCTTAGGGCTCAGGTATTGGGGGCGGTCGGCGGGTCCGGGCGCCTGCGGCGGGCGTCTCCCCTGGCCCTCCCCCGGCTACCGCTGGGAGGTGCCCCCCATCGCCCTGCGGAACGCCTGCCCACAACGTCCGCAAAATCCAGCCCGTCCGGCGTTTGACGACTGGGGGTCCCTCCCACGCCCGCAGGGCGTAGGGGGCGGGTCCGGGGCGGAGCCCCGGCGGCTCACCGGTTGACCAGGTCCTCCGGACCGAACGCGTCCGGCAGGACGTCCCGCATCGTGCGCACGCCGCCCGCCATCTCGACCAGCAGCTCCGGGCCACCGTGCTCCCAGAGCAGCTGACGGCAGCGGCCGCACGGCATCAGCAGATTCCCCGCCCGGTCCACACATGTGAAGGCGACCAGCCGGCCGCCCCCCGTGGCGTGCAGCGTGGAGACCAGGCCGCATTCGGCGCACAGGCCGAGCCCGTAGCTGGCGTTCTCCACATTGCAGCCGGTGATGATCCGCCCGTCGTCGACCAGTGCCGCCACGCCGACGGGGAAGTGCGAGTACGGAACATAGGCCCGGGACATCGCGTCGCGGGCCTGCGTCCGCAACGACTCCCAGTCGACTTTCATTTGCCCTGCCCCTTCCGGTACGGGAGGCCGTCCGCCTTGGGCATGCGCAGCCGCTGTGCGGACAGCGCGAGCACCAGCAAGGTGACGATGTACGGGGTGGACTCTACGAGCTCCGGCGGCATCGAGTCCGTAAGGGCGTACCAGACCATCATCACTGCCGCGAAGCCGGCGCTGACGCCCGCCGCGATCCAGCGCCTGCCGTACGCCTTCCAGGCCGTCATGGCGATGAGCAGCAGGGCGACCAGGAGCAGCAGGGCGTGGACGGTCGGGCCGCCGTTGCGGAGCTGGAGGCTGTCGGAGTAGCCGAAGAGGCCGGCGCCGAGGGCGAGGCCGCCGGGGCGCCAGTTGCCGAAGATCATGGCGGCGAGGCCGATGTAGCCACGGCCGTTGGTCTGGCCGGCGTTGTAGATGTGCACGCTGATGGCGAGGAAGGCGCCGCCGAAGCCGGCGAGGGCGCCGGAGACGATGACGGCCACGTATTTGTACGTGTAGACGTTGACGCCCAGTGACTCGGCGGCTATCGGGTTCTCGCCGCAGGAGCGCAGCCGCAGGCCGAACGGGGTCTTCCAGAGCACGTAGAAGGTGCCGACGAAGAGCAGGACCGCGATGACGGTGAGCCAGGATACGTCTGTCACCAGGCCGCCGAGGATGCCGGCGATGTCGGAGACGAGGAACCAGTGGTGTTGCTCGACGGTGAGCAGCCAGTGGGACAGGCCGGGCACGGTGAAGGACTGGATGTCGTTGACCGGCGGGGACTGCTTGGGGTTGCCGCCCTTGGCGGCGGCCTCGCCCGAGTTGAACCAGCGCTTGGCGAGGTAGGCGGTCGCGCCCAGCGCGAGGATGTTGATGGCGACGCCGGAGATGATGTGGTCGACGCCGAAGGTGACGGTGACCACCGCGTGGAGCAGGCCGCCGAGTGCGCCGCCGAGGACACCGGCGAGGACACCGACCCAGGGGTTGGTCTGCCAGCCCGCCCAGGCGCCGAAGAAGGTGCCCAGGATCATCATGCCTTCGAGGCCGATGTTGACCACGCCTGCCCGCTCGGACCACAGGCCGCCGAGACCGGCGAGGGCGATCGGTACGGCCGAGGCGACGGCGCCGGCGATCTGGCCGGCGGAGGTGACGTCGTTGGCGCCGGTGATGACGCGG
Source organism: Actinacidiphila oryziradicis (assembly GCF_005047355.1). GTDB lineage: Bacteria > Actinomycetota > Actinomycetes > Streptomycetales > Streptomycetaceae > Actinacidiphila > Actinacidiphila oryziradicis. Next base: position 3,228 of record NZ_SUMC01000127.1, on the reverse strand, counting down.
ACCAGGGAGACGACGATCAGCGCCCCCGCGACGATCAGCATGATCACCGGGTAGGAGAGGCGGGTGGCGGCGCCGCTCCTGCCGCCGGTCGCGGCCTTGGTGGCCGTGGGTGTTGCCGTGGTGCTCACGCCGTCACCTCCGTCTTGACGTTGCGGGCCTGGGCGGCGAGCTGTTCGCCGACCTGTCGTTGCTGGCGCTTGATTCCGTAGCGTCGTACGAGTTCGTAGGCGATGACGACGCAGAGCACTATGACGCCCTGCATGACGCCGACGATCTCCTTGTCGTAGTCATTGATCTCCAGCGCCTGGCTGGTGACCTCCAGGAAGGCCCACAGCAGTGCGGACACCGCTACGCCGACCGGGTTGTTGCGGCCGAGCAGGGCGATGGCGATGCCGGTGAAGCCGATGCCGGCCGGGAAGTCGGTGCTGTACTGGTGCGCGTCGTTGAGGAGCGTCGGCATGCCGATGAGGCCGGCCAGGCCGCCGGAGAGCACCATGCTGGTGACGATCATGCGCTTGACGTTGACGCCGCCGGCCTCGGCGGCGGACTCGGACATGCCGACGGTGCGCAGGTCGAAGCCGAAGCGGGTGCGGGCCAGGACGAACCAGTAGCCGATGCCGACGAGGACAGCGATCACGATGAAGCCGTAGATATCGCCCTTGTCCGGCCCCAGGTTGAAGTTGAAGAGCTGGCCGGAGGAGGGGATCTCCTTGGTGGAGATCGTGTTCTGCTGCTTGTGGAGCACGGCCAGCCGGCCGTCCTGCAGGAAATAACCGATGACCGAGCCACCGATGGCGTTGAGCATGATGGTCGTGATGACCTCGCTGACGCCGCGGGTCACCTTGAGGACGCCCGCGATGGCGGCCCACGCCCCGCCTACGAGCACGGCGACGATGATGATCAGCGGGATCTGGAGGATGGCGGGCAGGTTGACCGCGCCGCCGACGACGGCGGCGAAGAATGCCGCGAGCCGGTACTGGCCGTCCACTCCGATGTTGAAGAGATTCATCCGGAAGCCGATGGCCACCGCGATCCCGGCGAGGTAGTAGGTGGTCGCCTTGTTGATGATGGCGACCTGGATGTCGGAGTGGGTCCCGTTGGTGAACATGATGTTGAAGGCGTCGAACGGCTGCTTGCCGGTCGCGGCCAGCACCAGTGCGGTGACCAGGAACGCGGCGACGATCGCGAGTACGGGTGCGGCTATCGCGAGGAGCAGCCGGTCCTTGTCGAGCTTCTTCGCCAGGCCCGGCCGGGCGGCGGTGTCCTCCTGTTCGGGCCGCGGGCCGTTCTTCGGGTTCTCGTTCTTCGGGTTCTCGTCGGGCTTGTTCATCGGTCCTCTCCCCCAAGGGCCTTGTCCCCGGCGGCATGATGCTCTAGGTGGCCGGTACTGGCGCCGGTCATGGCGGTGCCCAGCTCCTCGGGGGTGATGGTGGCGGGGTCGGCGTCCGCCACCAGGCGGCCGCGGTACATGACGCGCAGGGTGTCGGACAGGCCGATCAGCTCGTCCAGGTCGGCGGAGATCAGCAGCACGGCGAGGCCCTCGCGGCGGGCCTCACGGATCTGGTCCCAGATCTGCGCCTGGGCGCCGACGTCCACACCCCGGGTGGGATGCGCGGCGATCAGCAGCTTCGGACGGTGGCTCATCTCCCGGCCGACGATCAGCTTCTGCTGGTTGCCGCCGGAGAGCGACGCCGCGGTGACCTCGATACCGGGGGTGCGGACGTCGTACTCGTGCACTATCCGCTCGGTGTCGCGGCGGGCGGCGGCCGGGTCCAGGAAGGCGCCCTTGCTGTTGGGCTTCTCCGTGACATGGCCGAGGATACGGTTCTCCCACAGCGGGGCTTCCAGCAGCAGCCCGTGCCGGTGGCGGTCCTCGGGGATGTAGCCGACGCCGGCTTCGCGGCGCTTGCGGGTGAGTGCATGGGTGATATCGGTGTCGGCGAGAGCGACCGTGCCGCCGTCCGGGGAGCGGATGCCCATGATGGCCTCGACCAGCTCGGCCTGGCCGTTGCCCTCGACCCCGGCGATGCCGAGGACCTCGCCTTTGTGGATGGTGAGGGAGATCTGGTCCAGTACGGTTCGCTCGATGCCGTCCGGGTCGACGGCGCTGAGGTGCAGTCCCTCGACGGTGAGCATCGGGGTGTCGGTGACGGTGGACTCGCGGGTCTCCGGCGACGGCAGCTCGCTGCCGACCATCAGCTCGGCGAGCTGCTTGGCGCTGGTGTTCGCCGGGTCGGCGTTGCCGACCGTGGTGCCGCGCCGGATGACGGTGATCTCGTCGGCGACGGAGAGGACCTCGCCCAGCTTGTGCGAGATGAAGATGACGGTCAGGCCCTCGGCCTTGAGCCCGCGCAGGTTGTCGAAGAGCGCGTCGACCTCCTGCGGTACCAGGACCGCGGTCGGCTCGTCCAGGATGAGGGTGCGGGCGCCCCGGTAGAGGACCTTGAGGATCTCCACGCGCTGGCGTTCGGCGACGCCGAGGTCCTCGACGAGGGCATCGGGGCGGACCCCGAGGCCGTAGACGTCGGAGATCTCCTTGATCTTGGCGCGGGCCCTGCCGCCGATCCCGTACAGCTTCTCGCCGCCGAGGACGACATTCTCCAGGACGCTGAAATTGTCGGCGAGCATGAAGTGCTGGTGCACCATGCCGATGCCGCGGGCGATGGCGTCGCCCGGGTCGTGGAAGACGACCTGTTCGCCGTCGACGGTGATGGTGCCCTCGTCCGGCTTCTGCATACCGTAAAGGATCTTCATCAGGGTGGACTTGCCGGCGCCGTTCTCTCCCACGAGGGCATGCACGGTGCCGCGCCGCACGGTGATGTCGATGTCGTGGTTGGCCACGACTCCGGGGAATCGCTTGGTGATGCCGCGGAGCTCCACGGCATGGGGGCCGGAACCGGAGGGGTCGGGACTGGGACTGCTGGACGCGTTGATGGCGCACTCTCCTCGCGGGAAGGAGCTGGGGCGGGCGGGGGTGAAAGTATCGCGGGGCTCAGAACGCTACGCGCGTAGTGCCGCTCTGATCCAGAGGCGGGAGGCAAAGGAACCGCACAAGATCGAGGGGCCCGGCGGGTGAGAGGCCGCGCGAATAGGTGGGGCGGCGTCGCGGGCCGATGGCTCTCGCCTGGCGGCGTTGTCGTCGGTCGACGACGCTCCGCGTCGCCTCCTCCCCCAGCTACCGCTGGGAGGTGCCCCCACCTCCGCCTTGCCAGACTCGGCCCTCGACCC
>NZ_SUMC01000126.1 GCF_005047355.1 Actinacidiphila oryziradicis | reverse complement strand
CAGCCGGCACGTCGCGACTGTTCACCAACTCCCGCAACTCAGCGGTCTGTTCCACAGAGAGCTCCATGCCAGAACCAACGAGCCCCATCGATCAAAGTAACGACTGCAGGATCACGAGACACTAGTGTCTCGTGATTCTGTTTGTATTACTTGGCGTTGTTGTTGTTCACCGTCGAGCAGGAGCTGGTAGTCCTCGCGCATGTGCCAGCCGATACCCGGGTCGAGGCGCGTGTTGGCGGCGAACGCGGATCCCGCGTTGGCGACCTTGCGGGTGAACTGCGCCAGCCCGCGGTCGGGCACGTGCAGGATCCTCAGCGGCCGCCCGGCAGCAAGTCCGCCCAGGGCGCCGGTCGCGCTGTGGTTGCCGACGCCGACCGTCACCCCGGGATCGCCTCGGTGGCACACCTTGTTCCCGATCCGCGCGCCCCTCCCCGACAGCGACAGGGTGTCGCGCAGGACGTGCGTCGACGGCCACGGGCCGCTGCGAGCGGGATCGGCCACCAGGTTGTCGCGGACCATCTCCACGGTGCCGCATCGGCTGTCGATGGCGGCCAGCGCGTCCGAGATCGCAGTCCGGTCTAGGCCGGTCGCCGCGCCGGGCCAGAGGAACTCGTCGGCATCACCGTTGATCACCCAGTCGGCGCCGTGCGACTCCGCGGCGCGCCGGGCCATCGTCGTGACCCACCGGCTCTGCTCGTAGTCGTGGCTCGGCTCGTGCCGCAGCTCCAGCACCCCGGCGTCGCGGTAGCGTTCCAGGATCTCCGTGGTGCCCTCGACGGACCCGTTGTCCGTCGCCACTACGAAATCCACTCCCGCGGCGAGGTGGTGCTCCACCGTGGCCGCGACGATGTTGGCCTCGTCGCGCACCAGCAACGTCATCACGATCCGCACTCGCCAACCCCCAGTCGCGTCGAACCGGCACCAGCATACAAAGGCGGGATGGGATGACGGGTTCCGTCCAGACCTGCGGCCACGGAGCCGAGATCGGGAGCGTCAAATTCAGTCGCCGTGGTCTACAACAGTCGCGACTCGGACTACGGGGACGAGGTGGGAGGGCACTGGGCGATCTCCGGTGGTCCGGGTCCGTCTCGAACTGCGGGTCGGCCTAGTCGTCGTCCGGGACGCGACGGGGTACTGCCCGAAGTACGAGCAGAACCTCGACGGCAGCGACGCCGGCCCCGCACGGGCGACTGTTGTCACAGACCGACCGCAACGGCCACACCATCAACTACCGCACTCCGCTTGGGTGGGGGTTCGGTTGGGTCGCGAAGTCGTTCCTCCGTCAGGCAGGCTATGGACTTTCGCTGTCATCGTCGAAGGTGCTCAAGTGTGGGTTGGAGGGTGATTCCGATCGACGCAGTGCGACCGGCGCGTTGTGGGGCAGGGGCGAGCTATTCCTGTGCGGCCCTCCAATGTGTGAGCGCTGCTTTGGCGATGGCTAGGTCTTCCCAGGCCATGCCCACGGATCTGAAGACGCGTTGCCGGTCGGGTTGCACCGGGGTTTGTCCGGTCACGATCTCGTTGAGGGGCAGGGGTTTGGTGATGTCGCCGGAGGCAAGTGCGTCGGCGATGTCGGCGGCTTCGCGAGTGGCGGTGGTGACTTCTTCGACGATGACCTGTGCGCCACGGAGGGTGTGGCTGTCGAGTTCGCGGGCGTCGGGTGTGTGTGAACCCATCGCGACGACGGTCGCGTGCCGCGAAAGGTGTCGGCCGTCGAACAAAGGCGTGGTAGCGCTGGTGCAGCAGGTGACGACATCGACTTGGGGGAGGTCGTCCGGTCCGGCGACATCGATCTCGTGGTCGTCGGCGAATGCGCGAGTCCGTTGGGGGGTCCGGCCGCTGACGGCGACGGACTGGAAGTGTCGGACGGTGCGGAGGGCTTCCAGGTGTGCTGCTGCTTGCGGTCCGGTGCCGTAGATCAGCAACCGGGAGATGTCCTGGGGGGCGAGGGCGTCGACCGCGAGCGCGGACAGGGCGGCCGTGCGTCGCAGTGTGAGTGCGGGGCCATCGATCGCGAGGATGGGGTGCAAGGTGTCGGCGTCGTAGAGCAGGTAGGTGCCGGTGATCCGGGGTAGGCCTTTCGCCGGGTTGCCCGGCGCGACCCCGGCGATCTTGACGCCGAACAGATTTCGGTCCGCCGCGGGCATGATGAGGACATGTCCACCAGGGGCTTCGGCGGTGGTTCGGACTGGTGCTGTGACGGCGGGTGGCCCGTCCTGGAGGGTGTTTCGGAGCGCGGTGATCGCTTGCGGGAACGGGAGCAGCCTGTTCAGGAGGTCAGCATCGAGGTAGGGCAGCATTGTTGTCCGTTCAGTGGTGCGTGGCGCCGAGGAACCGGGCCAGATTGGCGCCGGCGATCCTGCGGACATCGTTCTCGTGATGTCCGGCAGTGAGCAGCGCCTCGCTGACGAGTGGAAGCCCCGATGGTCCTTCGAGCCCGGGGATGAGAAGTTCGGTGTTGGTGCCCTCGATAATCAGTGGTCGGTCGCAGGGCGGGACCTTCTCCGCGAACAGGTCGGCAACGAAGTCGGCACCGATTCCGACCTTGGTGGGGCCGGCAAGCTCGGTGACTCGTTCGATGTGTGCGACGACGTGGTCGAGGGTCGGGGCTTCGGTGGTGAGGTAGCCGGCGTAGAGGTTCACGCAGATGAGCCCGCCCGTGGCGGCGATGCCACGTATGTGGGCGTCGGAAAGGTTGCGGTGGTGATCGTGAACGCTGCGGGAACAGGAGTGGGTCGCGATGACAGGCTGGGTCGCCAGTTCGAGCACGTGGTCGACTCCGGTGGCGCCGAGGTGTGAGACGTCGATCGCCACCCCGAGGGATTCCAGCAGTGCGAGTGCTTCGACGCCGGCGCGGGTCAGGCGACCACCGGTGGAGTCTTCGCCGGATCCGTCGGCCAGCGCGGTCCGGCCGAAATGGGTGAAGGACACGATGCGAACGCCGAGGCGGGCGAAGGTCTGCAGGAGCTCGACGTCGGTGTCGATCTGCGGGCATCCCTCCAGCGCCAGGACCAGCGCGATCCGGCCGGACCCGATGGTCGCATCGATCTCGGCGCCGGTGCGGCACAGCGCGACCAGATCCGGATTGCCTTCGGCTATTCGGTGTGCGGCTTCGACCATCCGAAGGCTTTCGCGCAGCGCGCCCTCGGGCCTGAACTCGTGGTCGATGAAGACTGGCAGGACCTGCAGGTCCACCCCGCCCGCGCGCAGCTGCGGATACCAGACGTCGCGGAAGTAGGTCGCCCAGCGCTGCGGTGGCCGGCGGGCGACGAGCATGAGCAGGTCGTTGTGGGCGTCGGCGACCAGCGTGTCCGCGTGGAACCGCTGGCCTGCAGTGATCGAAGGTGTCATCGCGGGACCTCCGCTGCTCGGGCCCCGGGCCCGAGCAGCAGGGCGACTGCGGCCGCGGTCGCCGGGGCGAGGGTCATTCCGAGGGTGCCGTGCCCGCTGGCCGTGATGAGGTTGCGGCCGGTCCTGACCACTCGCGGCAGCCCATCGGGGGTCATCGGCCGGGCAGCACGGGTGACGGTGCCCTCGGGCAGGTCGCGCAGGGCGGGGACGAGCCGCTCGGCGGCCTGCCGGATCGCTGCGGTGGCCGCGTGGTCATGGCGGTGTGCCGGGGTGCCGCCGATCCGCATGCCGCCAGTGATCCGGATCCGGCCGGCGAGGGGGTTGAACACGACGTGGTCGTCGAGCCCGATCAGCGGCGCGCCGATCGGCGGCTCCGTGGCGGGCACGTCGATGCTCCAGCCCCAGCCGGGCTGGATGCCCCTTCCCCCCGGTCGTCCGGCACCGGTGGCCAGGACGTAGGTGGTGGCGCTGAACTCGCCGAGGTCGGTCCGGACAGCGGTGATCTCGCCGTGTCGGCGGACCAGGCTGGTGACGCGTGCCCGATGGACGATGACGCCGCGGAGCTTGGCGGCGACCAGTGCCGCGTGTGTCGCGGCGGCCGGATCCAGCGAGGCGTCACCGGGAAAGAACACGGCACCGGCCAGGTCCGAACCGAGTTCCGGCTCCCGTATCCGCAGCTCGGCCCGGGTGAGGACCTCGTGGTCGATACCCTCCTTCGCCAGCGCGCGGGTCAAGGCGAGCTTCCGTCGGAGAACGGCCGGGCGGCGGGTCACCTGAAGCCACCCGTTGCCGGCCACGCCAAGGTCAAGGCCGGTCTCGGCGGCGAGCTTGGCGTATTCGCCCGCGGCGGCGCGTGCCGGGCCGACCAGCCGCGCAGCCACGCGGCCTGCACGGCCCGGGCGGGCCGCGGCCGCGAACCGGGCCAGCCACCCCAGGACTGTCGGAGACAGCGAGCCGATCGTGAGCGAAGCGTCTCCGCCGGTCATTCCGCGCAGGCCCTCCCACAGTGTCGAGGGGTCGGCCATCGGCCGGGTGAAGCTGGGAACGAGCAGGCCGGCGTTGCCGATCGAGGCACCGCGGCCAGGGGCAGGATCCAGGAGCAGGACCCCGAGTCCTCGCCCGGCGAGCTCCCGGGCAATCAGCGTGCCGATGATGCCCGCACCGACCACGACGACGTCGGTGCGGGGGTGCTCAGCTGACACGACGCAGCATCCGGAGCGCGGTGTGTAGGCTGCCGGCCTGGCCGTGGGCGAAGTCCATGAAGCTCACCTCGGTCTCTAGATCGCCGAAATCGGCCCAGAAGGAGTCACCTTCGTGGTGGTGCAGGTCGGTCTCCCGGCCAGTGAGGGGGCTGGTGATCCGTAGCCGGCCGTCCGGGGTGGCGCGCACCGTGACGCCGAACGCGGGTGAGGCGTATTCGCCGACGAATCGGTCCACGTCGCTGGCACCCGGACCGGGCGGGAGCACGGGCCGGTGATGTCCGAGGGTCTCGCGCAGGACGTCCTCCCCGAAGGCCCAGCCCTTCGGGAAGTTGGTCAGCACGGCCAGCGCGACACCTCGGTCGGGCTCGGCGTGGATGAACGCGCTCGTCCCGCCGATGTGCTGGACCGACCGGGAGGGCCCCGCGACGGGAAGGGCCCAGCCGAGCCCCCAACCTCGGAAATGCAGCGGTGCGCCGGGCAGGGGGGCCTGCAATTGGACCATCTCGTCACGCACCCCCCTGGGCAGCAGTTCCTGCCCGTTCTCCGTGCGGCCTGTCGCGCAGGCGAGCACGAGTCGTGCCGTGTCCGTGGCGGTCGCGTGCAGGGTGGCGCCTGCTGGCCCGAAGAGCGGGCTGACTGGCGGCCAGAGGTCGCCGGGCACCAGCGTGCCGTCGTCGAGGACATGCCCGGTGGCCGCGCCGACGGGTGTCGTGAAGACGGCGGAGGCGATCCCGGCCGGACGCAGGATCGCCCGCTGTGCTGCCTCCACCCAGCTGAGGCCGGTGAGCTTCTCGATGAGCCGGCCGAGTACCACGTACCCGGTGTTGCTGTAGGAGAAGACCTCCCCGGGCGCCGCTGTGGCGGCCCCGCGGGAGGTGCCGAGCAGCTCGGTCAGCGAGGCGGAGCCGTCCCAGGCGTCGGCCAGTCCCGAGGTATGGGACAGCAGCATGCGCGCCGTGATCGCGGCGCCGTGGGCGCCGAGCGCGTGAAGCTCCGGTACGAGATCGGCCACGGGGGCGTCGAGGGCGAGCTTGCCCTCCGCCACCAGCTGGCAGGCCACGGTGGCTACGACGATCTTGGTCACCGATCCGAGGGGGAACAGTGTGTCCGGGCCGACCGGAGGCCCGCTACCCACCCGCTCCACGCCGATCGTGGCGCAGCGCGTCGTGCCGTCGATCAGGCACACCGATGCGCCGGCCACGGTGTGGCCCAAGGCGGCTCGTTCGAGAACGGCGTCGAGGGCGGTGAGGCCGGGACGGGTCGTCATGCCGGCTCTCCGATCGTGGTGGTGGGGGAGGTTGTGACGCGGGACAGGCGGGCGGGCAGTGCGATGCTGAGCAGCGCCGCCGCCAGACTGACCGTCGCGGCGAGCAGGAAGGCCGACCGGAAGCCGGACCAGGCGGGCAACTCCGCGTCAGGAGCGGTGGACTGTGCCAGCAGGACGGCACCCAGCTGGGCGCCGAGCGCGCCGCCGACGCTCTTGGCCACGAACGCGAGTCCGCTGACGCTGGCCGTCCGGTCTTCGGGCACCGTCGCGACCACGATGTTCATCGCCCCCGTCAGCCCGAAGCCGACGGTCAGGCCCGCCAACGCTGTGGAGACGAGGATCAGCCAGGGCCGGCCGGGGGCCGCGAGGAGCACCAGTGCGGCGGCGACCATCGCCACGGTCCCGGTGAGCATCACGCCTCGGGTGCCGATCGCCCGCTCGAGCCGGCCGGTGAGCGGGGCGACGGCCGTACCGACGATGCCCAGCGGCACGAGGTAGAGACCGCTCGACAGGGCCGAGCCGCCGAGCCCGTAACCGGTCGTCGTCGGCAGCTCCACCAGCATCGGCACCAGGACGAAGACGGCGAAGGTCCCGAAACCGACCACGAACGCCACGGCACAGGTCAGCAGCACCGCACGCGTGCCCAGCAGGCGCAGGTCCACCATGGGCTCACTGGTGCGCAGCTCCACGGCGGCGAACACACCCAGGACCGCCACGCCGACCACGAGCAGGCTCACAACCAGCGGCGATCCCCAGCCCGCCTTGGATGAGCGCGATATCCCGATCAGCAGCAGCGCGAGTCCCAAGGCCAGCAGGACGCCCCCGGCCAAGTCGATCCGGCCACGCCGGGTCGGCGGACAGGACGGGACGACGACCCACGCCACCACGAACGCCGCGACGATCACCACGAAGGGGATCCAGTACAGCCACGTGTAGGGCAGGACCTCGAGGATCGGGCCCGCGACCACGAGCCCGACCGCGGTGCTCGACGCCGCCGTCCCCACGATCAGCCCGTTGCCCGCGGCGATGCGCCGGGCGGGCTGGGTGTCGCGGATGATGCCCACCGAGAGCGGGACCAGGCTCAGCCCCACGCCCTGCAGGACCTGCCCGGCGGTCAGCAGGGCGACGTTCGTGGCGACTGCGGCGAGCAGGGTGCCGAGGGCGACGACCGCGAGCACGCCCAGCAGGACGGCCCGCTTGTCGCGAACGTCGGCCAGGCGTCCCACCAGCGGGGTCGAGACCGCCCCGGCCAGCAGCAACCCGGTGAACACCCAGGCGATCGCCGGTGTCGAGGCACCCACCGCCTTCTGGATCGCGGGCAGGGCCGGCGACAGCATCGTCTCCAGCGTCGAGTAGGCGAACAACGCCGCGGTGACGACGCACAGCGTCGCCGCGGTGGCCGTGCGGCCTGGGGAAGAGGTGGTTGTCATCGGAAGCCTCCGATTGAGGAGAAGGCGGGCAGCTGTGACCGCTCATATACGAGCCGTACTTCAAATACGGTCCGTATTTGTGGTATGAAGAGTATATGAACGCGCCGAGTCGTCAAGCCCCCGAATCGAGCCGGGAGCGGAGGCGTCGCGAGACACGGGCCGCGCTGCTGCAGTCGGCGTACGAGACGTTCTGCGCCGCGGGCTACGCCGCCGCGTCACTGGAAGCCATCGCCGCGGACGCGGGATTCACCAAAGGCGCCCTGTACGGCAACTTCAGCAGCAAGGAGGACCTGTTCCTCGTACTGGCCGAGGAGCGGGCCGAGTCCATGCCTGGCGAGTGGCAGCACATCGAGCCGGAGGGCCTGGGGCGAGACAAGGTGGGCTGGGCCATCGGCTCCTGGCTCGCCGACGCCATCCGCCAGCGGCGTGGCTGGTTCCTGGCGAGCGCCGAGTTCTCCCTCATCGCAGCACGCGACCCGGAGCTGGCCGCACGCCGACTAGCCGCCCTGCGCCGTACCCATCGCGAACTCGGCGAGGTGCTCCTTCGTTTCCGCAGGCCCGCGACGGCGGATCCCACAGCGCTCGGCGTCCTCGCGATGGCGCTGATCGACGGCGTCATCATCAACGCGGCGCTCGATCCGGACCTCGATGTCGCGTCAGTTGTCGCGACTGGTCTGCAACGCATGCTGCCCGACGGCCCCGGCGAGTCCTGACGCCAGGCCAGCCTGTGGGACTCTGTCGCCCGATCCGCGGTGAGGGCCGATTCGATCAGCCTCACCAGCACGTTCACCGTTAGCCGCTGATCGGTTTCGGCAGGTCGGCCGAATCGGGCGACAGAGTCCCACAGGGTGAGAAGCCGTCCGACTTCCGGTTGGCCTTCCGCACCAACCAGGGGGCACGCACCCGCCTGGAGCGGCGACTGTTCGGCAAGCGGATCCTGTTCACCAACCGCACCGCCTGGAGTACCGCCGAGGTCGTGGCCGCCTACCGCTCGCAAGCCGGAGTCGAATCGGGCTTCCGCCAGTTGAAGGATCCCCACGTCGTCTCCTTCAGCCCGCTGCACCAGTGGACCGACCAGAAGATCCGGGTCCACGTCTTCTATTGCGTCCTGGCCCTGGCGGTCGCGCACCTCATGCGCCGACAAGCCGAGCAAGCCCAACTGCCCCTGTCCGTACGGGAACTCCTGGACCAGCTCGCCGGAATCGAAGAGACCGTCCTGCTCTACCACGACGGCGGCAAGGGCCGTCCGCGAGCCCAGCGCATGCTCACCGACATGAACGCGACACAGCGCACCCTGGCCGACCTCTTCGACATCCAACGCTATGCACCAACCCGCTGACCAGGAACGATTCAGACTTGGGTAATACAGCGGGAGTCAGCTAAACCGGCCCTGAGCAGCGGAAACGTCCACGCGTCCCGAGCTAGCCGCCAAAGTCGGGCTAGCCCCTGGTCCCTTCCGGCCAGTGCCATGCCTGTTCAGGGAATGCGGCGATGATGGCCACCAGGGTCTCCGCGACGGAGTGGATCTCTTCGTACGTCCTGCGCCCGAACGTCCACCCGATGATGCGGTCTCCGTCGGTACGCCAGCCGATCAGGGCCTCGCGGGTGAGCCGCTCGGTCTCGGGCGTGTCGACGAGGGCGGCGAAGCCGGGATCCGTCGAGCAGCGTCGCACCCCGCCGGCGCCACTGTTCGGCAGCTCTGTGGAAGGCCCGGCGGTTCGGGGGATCGCGGGGAGCTTCCAGTTCCCCGTGTGCCCGTTCAACCGACCGCAGGTGAAGGCTGTCGCGGGCAGGACGCGGGGCAGGGTGAGCACGGCCACGGAGAACTTCCATGCGACTTGTGCCTGATTGCTGCCCCCGGAGCGCTTCCAGGCATTGAGGTGAAACAGGCTCACCTCCCGGCCATGGAGGCTGCCCTGGAGCAGGTCGTGGATCCCGTTGCCCTGCGGCCCCAGACTGAACGGGTAGCCGCCCCGATCGAACGTGGCCAGGTAGTCCGGGGCCTTGTCCCGGTAGGTCCAGGCCGGGTCGTCCCGGAAACGTTTGATGCTCTTGCGGACCTCGAACACGGTCGTTTTCTCCCCGAAGAGGACGGCGCGGGACGCGGGACGGACGGGATCAGTTCTCCAGGTCGCTCTCGATGGCGTTGCCGGCACCGTAGATGACTCCGTCGATGGCGATCCGCTGCCCGGGGTGGAACACCGGATCCGGGGCGTCCGCCCGGTGCTTGCCCTCGCCGGGCTCATAGATCCTTTCACCGGCGTGGTTCGCACCGCCGGCAGCGGCCCCGGTCAGACCGCTGGTCAATATGTCCGGAAGGACGTCGGAGCCGTGCTTGCCACCCTGCAGGATGTCCACACCGTCAGCGGCCGCCTGCCCACCCGCGCTGCTCACTGCACCCATGGCGAGGCCGCCGGTGAGGCTCGTGCCGTCGAGCGCTGCGGCGATCTTCGTCCCCGGCGCCCACGCCTCCCCAGCGGCGTGCGCCCCGGAACTGGCCGCCCAGCCGGTCACTTTCGCCGCGAGTGTTTCGCTGGCGGACGTGATCCCGGTACCGACTCCCGCAGCCACGGCGGCGTCCTGTAGATCCTGCCCCCAGGTGATCTTCTGCCCGGTGGCGACCTGGCCGGAGACGTTGCCGAGGAAGTTCGCGTCGAGGTTCTTGCCGAACTCGACGCCGAACTTGAGCAGCTTGCTGTCCTCCATTGCCGTCTTGATCCTCTCCATCACCTCGGCAACCCGGATCAGGAGCTGCCCGAGCCGAGTGACCTCGCCCGCCGCCCCGGCGACCTCTGCCTCGGCCGCGCCCGCCGCGACGACGTCGGAGAAGCCCGCGGTCAGCACCGACAGGCCGATGCCGATCAGCGCCGTTGCGGCGATCTCCTCCACCACGTGCTGAACCTCCGCATTGGCCTTTGCGATGGCGTCGGCGGCGGTGTCCAACTGCTGGGCGACGGTGGCAAAGTGCGGCAGCGCTTCCTCCACCTGGTTCCTGGTGTGCGACCAGCGCGCGTGGAAGGCGTCGGCGGCGGCACCGGTCCAGTTGTCGCCGAGCCGGGCAACCTCCTGGTCCTGGGCCTCGATCGTGCTCTTCAGGTCCTGGGCCATGTCCCGCCAGGCCTGGGCGCAGGCTCGCAAGACGGAGGGGTCCCCGCCGGGGTTGAACAAGTTGAAGCTCTTGTCGATCTGCGGCTGCTGTTGCTGCTGCTGGCCGGTCATGGTCACTTCTCTCCGAACTGCTGTGCCGGCGCGGAGTCGGTGGCCTGGTAGGCGGTGACGGTGTGGTGGAGGCCCTCGGCGTAGTTCTGCAGGGTGGTGCGTAGCTGCCGCAGGGCGGTGACGGTGTTCCGGGTCATCTCCACGTACGTGGAGAGGGCCTGCGTGGATTCGGACATCACCCCGAAGGCGTCGTTGACGTTCTCCGCCCGCATGGCGAATGCGCTGATGCGGCCGTCCAGGTGGTCGCCGGAGGCGGTGAAGTCGTTTCCCAGCGCATTGACCGGCCCAGGATGGATCGAAAAATGCTCATGCGCCATACCTGTCCCCTGTGACTGACGGTGTCTGCCTTCAATGCCCACGTATCGTAGGCAGAACGGTGTCGCGGGTTGTCACGGTGGCCATCGATTTCACCGATCCTTGACGCAATCCCGAAACGTCGAGGCCCCTCAGGTGCGGCAGGCTCGCAATCTCGCCGCCGAGCTGGGCATACGAATCGACTCGCTGCGCTTCCTGATCCGCGATCGGGGATGCGAAGTACACCGACTCCCTCGACGCGGTCTTCGCGGCCGACAGCATCAAGGTCGTGAACCGCGACACAGGCTCCCTGGATGAACGCCAACTGCGAACGGGTCATCGCAACTCTCCGCCGTGAGGTCCTCGACCACTTGTTGATCTGGAACGAGACCAACGCCCGGCACATCCTCGACGCCTACGTCCACTGCGCTGCGCGGCCAGAGAATCTCGCGGGAGTGTGGTCGGTGAGGGCGGTCAGCTGAGGCCGGCCTGGTCCAGTCGGGCGAGAAAGCTGGTCTTGCGCTGGTGCTGGTCGCGCAGGGCGGTCAGGTACGCGGTGAACTCCGTCTCGGTGCCCAGCTCGCGGTGGATGGTGCGGAGCGACTTGAGGTGCCGGACGGCGTACTGGTAGCGGTACTTGTTCCCGGTCTCGGCCAGGTAGAGGTCGATCAGGTGCCGGTACGGGGTGATCGTGTCGGCGGGATGGGTACCGCGGCGTTGCTCGAGGAGTTCCTGGAGCGTGTACTTCGACAGGGCGTCGAGACGGCCGGCGGCGGTCTGCCAGGCTTCCTCCGGCCGGTCGGCCGCGCGCAGGCAGCTGATCAGCTCATGGATGTAGGCGGGGTTGTCGGGGACGCGGGTGCGGAGCAGGTCCAGGGCCCAGGTGACGATGTCGGGGCTGTCCAGTTCGGCGGCCGTCTTCGCGAGTGGTTGGAAAGCGGCGAAGACCGCGGTGCGTGCGAAGGCGTCCCGGCGTACGGCGAGCGCCTCCTCGCGCTGACCGTCCGAGATGAGGAGATCGACGAGTTCGTCGTGCAATTCCGGCAGGTGGGGGTTCCCTTGGTGGGTGGCGACGCCTCGGCGGGCCCAGTCTGTGGCCTCTTCGGGCCGGTCGGCGGCGCGCAGCGCGCGGGCGATCTTCAGGTACTGGTCGGGGCCGGTCAAAGACCGAGCGAGGACAGCGATGTAGCGGTCGGTGTCGCCGGAAACCTCGGCGAGCTGTTCGTGGAGGTGGCGGACGCCGTACACGCTTCGTCGGCTGTCCTTGAGGTCCGTCGCCGCAGCGCGCTGCTCGACCAGGTCCGCCAGGTGCGCCTGTCCGACCTCGCCGAGCGCGGCGGCGAAGTCGGACAGGTGGATGTCGGGCCAGCCGGGACCGTCGAAGACGGACTTGGCGATCCAGTTCGCCAGTGTCTTCGGATTCTTGGGCGGGGCTGCGGTCAGGGCTCGCGCGTACATGCCGGTCAGCTCGCGCAGCGCGTCCCCGGCTGTTCCGGAAGAGTCGTCCAGGTACATGAGGGCGGTCGTGATCCGGTCGACTGCTTTGCGCAGCTCAGGGGCCGCCTGAGCGGCGTTCCCCGCGTCGAGCAGACGCCCGGCCTCCTGCTGCACGGTCCATGCCGCCTGTACGTACTCCCGGTGGCCTGCGTACGGTCCGCGGCGTTTGTCCCGCCGCAGTTCGTCCACCAGCTCGCCCAGCGTGTGCTTCTCGCTCATCCGTCCATCCCAGCACACGAGAGAGCGGGTAGGCTGCCGGGCCGTGAGCGAGTACCAGTACTACGAGTTCCTGGCCGTCGACCGCCCGCTGACCGAGGAGGAGCTCAGGCAGGTGCGGGCGCTGTCCACCCGGGCTGACATCACGCCTACCCGCTTCGTCAACGAGTACCACTGGGGCGACTTCCGCGGCGATACGACAAAGCTGGTCGAGCGGCTCTACGACGCCCACCTCTACTACGCGAACTGGGGCAGTCGACGACTCGTCCTGCGCCTGCCCGGCACCGTGCTTCCGGCCAAGAGGGCCGCACCGTACGCCAAGGAGGAGTCGCTCAGCGTCTGGACCCGCTCCGGGCACACCCTGCTGGACTTCTCACTGTCGTCGGACGACGGCGGGGAGTGGGACTTCGAAACGTCGTACGAGCTCTCGGCGTTCGTGGGGCTGCGCGCTGAGCTTCTGGCGGGCGACCTGCGGCCGCTGTACCTGTCCTGGCTCGCAGGAGTCGCCGCCTGGGAGTTGGCGGACGACGACGAGGAGGAGTACGCCTGCGAAGTCGAGCCGCCCGTCCCCCCGGGCCTGGCCGCGCTCACCGGCCCCCAGCAGGCCTTGGCCGACTTCCTGAACGTGGATGCGGACCTGTTGGCGGCCGCCGCCGAGACCAGCGCACCCGCGGCCTTCATCGCCGCGCTCCCGGCCACCGAGAAGGACGCCCTGCTGCTGAAGGCCGTGCTCGGAACCGCACCACAGCCCGGCCCCCCGCTCCTGGCCCGCTACCGGGCCACCGCACCCGGCCACGGTTCCGGAGCCCAGCTCCGCACCGCCGCCCAGCTCCTGGACGCGGCCTACCGTCGCCGCACCGAGCACCGCCAACGGGAGAACGAGGCCCGGGCCGCGGCCGAGGAGGCCCGGGCGCGCGCCGCTGCCGAGGCCCGTGAGGCACATCTGGACCAGCTCGCCCGGAACACCGGCAAGGCGTGGCGTGACATTGAGGGCCTGATCGCGCAGAAGAAACCAGCCGCCTACGACAGTGCCATCGCCCTCCTCAAGGACCTCCGCGACATCCACGCCCGCACCGGCGGCACCACCGACTTCGACCGCCGAGCCGGGGAACTGCGTGCCGCTCATCGGGGCAAACCAGCGCTGATGCGCCGATTCGACACCATGGGCATTCCGAATCCCTGACCAGGGCCGTACGTCAGCTTCCTGCCGGTACGACTCGGGCCGATGTTCCGCCAGCGCACAGGGCGAGGGCCGATGGCACCGCCCAGCCGGACCCTCATTGCTACGCCAGATAGACTTCCCCATCGGGCCAGCCGGCGTTGGCGAATGGTTGCGATCCCCCCTCGGACACGTACCTTTCACCAACGGTGAAATCTGGATGCGGGTCGGGAGCAATCCCGACCCGCATTTTGCGTTGGCCATGATCGTAGGTCATCCGCAGACCGAGGGCCCGGTAGAGCCGGGCCTTGGTGGTCGGGTCGGCGGTGCGCAGGGCGTCCACGGTGTCGCCGGTGCGTGGACGCGGGCGGCGATCTTGTCACGGGTGAGCTGGCGCCGTTGGGCGGTGCGGGCGCGGGTCTGAGCCGCGTCTGCCAGGAGGCGGGGCTCGGGCCGCGCAGGGCGAGCGCCACCGGGCGGCCGTCCAGCTCGGTGGCGAGGTAGGTCCGGCCGGGGGCCTGGGGGTCCCGCCAGCCGAGGAAGTCCAGGTCGTCCCAGGGCCGCTCGGCCAGGTCGCGGGGGACGCACAGGCGCTTCGCCTCGCCCTTGGTGCAGTTCGCGAGCGCGGTACGGATCTCTTGCTCGGTCAGTGGTTTCATGAGCGGCAGGCTAATTTGCCTAAAGCTGTTAGGCAAATACATAATGGTTGTCGCTGAATAGGAGGAAGGCCATGGTTCGAGCAGGGCTAACCCCGGAGCGCCTGACCCGGGCGGGAGCGGAACTGGCCGACGAGGTCGGCTTCGACCAGGTGACCGTCTCGGCGCTCGCCCGGCGGTTCGACGTCAAGGTCGCGAGTCTGTACTCGCACCTGAAGAACTCCCAGGACCTCAAGACCAGGATCGCCCTGTTCGCGCTGGAGGAACTCGCCGACCGGGTCGCCGCCGCCCTGGCCGGACGTGCCGGCAAGGACGCCCTGGCCGCCTTTGCGGATGCCTACCGCGACTACGCCCGGGAGCATCCCGGTCGCTACGCCGCCGCCCGTCTCAGGCTCGACCCCGAGACGGCGGCCGCCAGCGCCGGGGTGCGGCACGCACAGATGACGCGGGCGATCCTGCGCGGCTACGACCTGACGGAGCCGGACCAGACGCACGCGGTCCGGATGCTGGGCAGCGTCTTCCACGGCTACGTCAGCCTGGAGATGGCCGGAGGCTTCAGCCACACCGCCATCGACTCGCAGGAATCCTGGGCCTGGATCTTGGATTCCCTCGACGCTCTGCTGCGAAACCGGACCACGCCTTGACCAGCAGGGGGCCGCGCCGCCGGAGGCGGTCCGCCGCGCCGCGCACCGGCACACCTGAACAATCCGGAGATCTTGATCAACAGGCTGGGACAATGAACACTGAGCACGACTGGATCACCACACCTGTCACCGCGGACATCCTGCGCGGTTTCCTCGACGTGGAACCGACCGCGCACGGCCTGCTGCCGCATCGGCTGCCCGCTCGGGCTCGTCGGCAGATCCCTGACAACCAACTGGCCGTAGCCGAGGCCCAGCCCTCCGGCGTGCGGTTGGCCTTCCGCACCCGGGCCACCACCATCGAACTGGATACGCTGCCTACCAAGCGGGTCTACCGAGGTTTTCCGGCCCCGGCGGACGGCGTGTACGACCTGCTGGTTGATGGCCGACTCGCTGCCCAGGCCACGGTGACCGGCGGTAACGTCCGCACGATTATCGACATGGTCACCCAGTCCGCCGAACTGCGTGAGGGGCCCGCCGGGACCGCCCGGTTCACCGATCTACCGGCGCGTGACAAGGACGTCGAGATCTGGCTTCCGCATACGGAGATCACCGAGCTGATCGCCCTGCGCACCGATGCCCCGGTCGAGCCGCCACCGGACAACGGGCGCAGGGTGTGGCTGCACCACGGCAGTTCCATCAGTCACGGCTCGAACGCCTCCCACCCGACCGCTATCTGGCCGGCCCTGGCAGCAGCCCAGGGCGGAGTGGAGCTGGTCAACCTGGGGTTCGGCGGCAGCGCGCTGCTCGACCCGTTCACCGCCCGTGCGATGCGGGACACCCCCGCGGACCTGATCAGCCTCAAGATCGGCATCAATGTCGTCAACACCGACGCGATGCGCCTGCGCGCCTTCACCCCCGCGGCCCACGGCTTCCTCGACACCATCCGCGAGGGGCATCCGACCACGCCGCTGCTGGTCGTGTCCCCCATCCTGTGTCCGGTCCAGGAGGACACTCCCGGCCCCCTCGCGCCCGACTTCGACGGCGGGACCTTGCGGTTCAAGGCCACGGGCGATCCAGCCGAACGCGCCGCCGGGCGCCTGACGCTCAACGTCATCCGCGACGAACTCGCCCGGGTCGTCGAACAGCGGGCGGCTGACGACCCGAACCTGCACTACCTCGACGGCCGTGACCTTTACGGCGAGACGGACTACGCCGAATTCCCGCTGCCCGACGAGGTCCACCCCGATCCCGCAGGGCACCGCCGCATCGGCGAGAACTTCGCGCGGCTCGTGTTCGGCGATGGCGGCCTCTTCGCTACCAAGACCGGCTGACCAAATCGCGGTCACGCAGACCGCGATCGCTACGTAGCCTCGCTGATGCTGGGGGGGTCTCGCCTGCGCGGCCGATGCGGGCGCCGGGTTCCAAGCGCAGGCACATGAGGCTGGCTGCGGTGGTGGCGAGTGGCGCGACGAGGGTGCCGGTGCTGTCGAGACCGTCCAGCAGGGTGCCGCCGGGGGCGGTGACGGCCTTGGTACTGGTGTGCTCTCGGATTCAACTGTCGCCGGTTCACCGAGGAACCCAGCCTGTTGGTGACCGTTTGTACTCGCCAGCGGCGTATCGGCTCCACGCCGGTCCTGATGTCCTAACTCAGACACCAGCCGCGAAGTAGGCCCGCAGGTAGCGTGGCGTCCTTTTGCTCTGGAGAGGCCCGCTGACGGAACGGGCGTGGCGGCGGGCATTCCGGAGAGCGAGTGTCCGCTCCGCCTGTCTCACGTACTGTGGCTTCGCATGACCGACCCCGAGATCACTGCAGAGCTGGTGCACGCTCTTGTCAAGGACCAGCATCCGGACCTTGCAGGGCTGGCCATCCGCGAAGTGGCGGGTGGCTGGGGCAACCAGATGTGGCGCCTTGGGGATGAGTTGGCCGTGCGCATGCCGCGCACGGAAGGTGCCCCGGATCTCCTGCGCAAGGAGTGCCGATGGCTGCCTGTCCTGGCCCCGCGTCTTCCGCTCCCGGTTCCGACGCCTGTGCGGATCGGTGAACCGTCCGCGCGCTTCCCGAGGCCCTGGAGCATCATGACGTGGGTTCGCGGCGAGCCACTGGACTACGCCTCGATCAGTCGCGGCGACCACGCGGCCGACACTCTGGCGGGCTTCCTCAGGGCGCTCCATGTGGAGGCGCCCGCTGAGGCGCCGGCCAGTTCGGACCGCGGCGATCACCCGAAGAAGTGCACGGGCGGCTTCGAGAAGTTCTTGCAAGCCATTGCCCCCGGCGGTTTTTCCGCCGACGTCCGGGCCGTCTGGGACGTCTGGGACGATGCTGTTGCGGCTCCCGAGTGGGAGGGCCCGCCGGTATGGCTGCACGGTGACCTCCACCCCGCGAATGTCGTCGTCTCGGACGGGACGCTTTCGGGCGTGATCGATTTCGATGCCATGTTCGCCGGCGATCCGGCGTGGGACCTCGCGGCCGCGTGGGTGCTGCTTCCCGCGGGCGCGGGCTCACGGTTCTTCAAGGTGTACGCGCACGCGGACGAGGCGACGATCCGACGCGCCCGAGGGTTGGCTGCTATGAAAAGCCTCTTCCTTATCCTTATGGGCCAGAACGGGGAGCGGGGCCTTCCTGGCGGCAAGCCGACTTGGGGACCCGCAGGCCGGGCGGCGCTCGACCGTGTTCTGACATCCAACGTGCGCTGGCCCTCTCCCGCATAGGCCCCGCTCCCATCTCGGAGCGAGACGGACCATTTCAGGGCATTTTGCGGCTGGTGTCTGAGCTGGCCCACCCTATTCAACTGTCGTGGTTCGCCGCGGAATCCAGCCTGTTGGTCGTGTGTGACCGCCAGCGGCGTACCGGCTCCATGTCCCGCCGACCTCTCTGATGAGGCGGCTGGTGGTCTTGTCGTGGTAGCCGAGAGCGTCCGCGACGACGGGGCCGGGCAGTTCGAGGAGCTGCTGGCGGATTGCGGCGCCGCGGGCAGCGGCGGCCGGAACCCCGACTACGTTCAGGAGCGCGGACAGGTGGTCGGGGCGGGCTGGCTGTCCTGCCCAGCGGCCGGGGAAGAGCCAGGGGGATGCCGGGTTGGTGGCGGTGTTCATGTTGTCGCGGTTGTCGATGTACTCCAGCAGCAGGGCAGCGACCGGCGCGGGAACGGGTGAGGCTGGCTCCCCGAGCCGTAGCAGCACGGTGTCGCCGTCGCTGCCGGGGAGCCGGCCGTTGTGCCGGGCATAGGCCGCTGCCAGGGCCCGCTCCCACTCACGCGGGGTGTGGCTCATCAGCGAGCCGCGAAGCTCCGGGTGGTCCTCCACCGTCTTGGCCAGCCAGCTGAGCAGCGACTGCACGACTCCCACCGGGACGCGGCCGCCGAGCTCGACGATGCGCCAGCAGCACCAGGCCATCTCGCGGTCCATGGGATCGGGCAGCACGAAGCAGCGGAGCCGGAAGCCGCGCTGGTGCTTGCCCAGGGTGAAGGCCGCGAGGTCGGCGGGTTCCAGACGGTCCGAGGCCAGATCGACCGTTGGGAACCGCTGCGGGACGGCGGCCCACACGGCCTGGAGTGCCTCTGCCTGGAAGCAGCCGGAGGTGTCGCGCATGTTCTCCAACAGGAGCTTGGTGCCCATCAGCACGGACCGATCTGTGCGGCGTCCGTCGTTGCGCGCCAGCCGGCGGTCAGCGCCTTCCAGTCGGCCACGGCTCGCAGTTCGGCGTCCTCGGTGACGTGTAATGGTGACGTCGGGTATCGGAACTGTCCGAATGCCTTGGTCACAGCGGTGAAATGGGAGTGCGTCCCGGTGGGGATCCCGGCAGGATGCGATCATGGTTGCCCCCTTGGACGTCCCGCGCTT
>NZ_SUMC01000125.1 GCF_005047355.1 Actinacidiphila oryziradicis | reverse complement strand
GAGCTTGATGAGATCGCTGCGCGACTGAATGGACGCCCTCGGCAAACGCTGGGATGGCGGACTCCGGCAGAAAAATTGCAGGAATTCATCGCGTCAGCTTGATGCGCTCACCACTTGAGACCGCCGAGTCATGGTGCCTGAGATAACCGAACCCGCACGGGAGGCCAGCAAGCAGCCTTGTCCGTCGAGGGTTCTGTTGAAGGGCGGACTCGTCGCCGACACGCAGGCGCGCATGCTCGTGCGTGCCGACGTGCTCGTCGAAGATGAACGCATCGCACAGGTCGTCCCGGAAGGTGTCAGCGTCCCCGAGGCCGAGCGCGTGCTCGATGTCCGCGACTGCCTCCTGTTGCCAGGCTTCGTCAACGCACACACACATTCCTACGCCACGCTGTCCCGGCATGTCGGCAGCGGGTTGCCGCTGGAGGCCTGGATGGTCCACACCTGGGCCAACACCATGGGCCGCACCGCGCAGGAGACGAAGCTCAGCGCGCTGCTGGCAGCGCTGGAGGCGGTGAAGACCGGCACCACCGCGCTGCTCGACCACCTCGGCGGCGCTCGAAGCCTATGACGAACTGGGCATCCGAGCATCGGTCGCTCCGATGATCTCCGACCTGGCGTTGCCCGACACCGTCGGCGTCCCCACCGGACAGTGGCCCGCCGCGTCCCACGCCAATTCGCCGGCCTTCCTTCCGGCGAACGCCAACGATCTGCTCGCGGGGACCGAGGAACTGCACCGCACCTGGCATGGGCGCAACGGCAGGATTTCGGTCTTCCTGGGCCCATCGGCCCCTCAGCGGTGCTCCACCGGTCTGCTCGAGCGCTGCGCCGAACTCGCCGAAAAGCTGGATGTGGGCGTGCACACCCACTTGCTCGAGACTCGTGCTCAGGCCGCGGTCCCGCCACCGCCCGGCGCTCGGTCGTGGGTCGGCCACCTCAGGTCGGTGGGTCTGCTCTCGCCTCGGCTCAGCGTCGCGCACGGTGTGTGGCTGGACGGGGAGGACATGGCCGATCTCGCCGAGTCAGGCGTGACGATCGTCCACAACCCCCAAAGCAACCTCCAGCTCGGCAGCGGCATCGCCGAACTCGGGCAATGGCGCAGTCGCAACGTTCCTGTCGCGCTCGGCACCGACGGCGTCAACTGCGGTGGCTCCATGGACATGCTCAGCTCGATGCGCCTGGCCGCGATCCTGCACCGTCCCGGACAGCCCGACCCCGCGAGGTGGGAGTCAGCCTGGTCCGTGTTGGAGCTTGCCACCCGCGCCGGCGCCCACGCGTTGGCGCTGGCCGATGCCGGCACGCTACGCACTGGCATGAAGGCGGACTTGAGCGTCTTTGACATAAGGACAAGCACCTTCGCCACCCACGAGGATCCACTGGCCTCGCTGGTGTTCAGCAGCTATGACCACCGCGCACGCTGGGTCATGGTCGGTGGCCGCCTCGTCGTCGACGACGGGGTCGTAACGACCGTCGATGAGCACGCGATCGTCGCCGAGGCAGCCGAGGTGCACCAGCATCTGCTACGTCGCAACGACAAGTACGCCGAGGTGGCGCGTGCCCAGCAGGCCTTTCTCACCCGCGTGTCCGCAGAAGCCACACCACCACGCGAGATCATGCCCTTCAGGCGGTAGCCGGAACGTGGCGAGCGTGGAAACAACTCTCCTTCCCCAGCCGCGAACTCGGCCATTGGCGTTGGGCCCGCGAGCGCCTCAAGGAGCCCCTCGTGCGCATGCTGAGGCGGCGCACCCTGCCGCTCCCGCCGGGATCCACCCTTGCACAGGAACGGCTATGGTTCCTCGCACAGCTCATCACGCGCGGCAACCGCAATCGGCGCGTTGAGATCCTGTTGGCTGTCCGACGACTTCGCCAGCATGAACGCCTTCTTCGTTTGCCCGGCGTAGTCGGTGCGCCAGTCCAGCAGGTCCGAGTCGATGCGGACGCAGAACACCTGGTCGCCGATGACGGTGACGCGGACGTCGCTGGTCTTGTCGATCCGCTGCTGGAAAAGGTGGGCGGTGCCGGCCACGGCGTCATCGATTTCGTCTGCGGTGACCTCTCGTACTTCGACCGTGCACGAGACGCCGTCGATCCGGTACAGCGGGGTGGCGCGTCGCTCAGTGGCTTGAGGGTGGCGTCGTGAGCTTGGTGGGTCCGTCGGTCGCGGCGTTGGCGTAGCGGCGGGCGAGGTGCGCGAAGGCGTGTTTGAGCTCGGCGGGGCCGACGACCTTGATGTCGGCGTCGAACCTGCCGATGGTGGCGGCCAGGCCGGGCCATGGCCACGAGCCCAGGACGAGCCGGCAGCGGTTCGGGCCGAGTTCCTCGACGACTCCGTCGCGGGTGTGGCGGGACACGGCGGCGGCGGGCAGGTCGAGGATCACCTCGCCGCGGCAGGGCCAGTCGCCGGAGCCGTCGGAGCCCCGGAACCGGCCGGCCACGAAGGCGGCCACCTCACCACCGGGCAGTTCGCGCGGGGTGAAGCGGGGCCCTGTAGGGGTGCGCGGGGTGATCCGATCGGCACGGAAGGTGCGCCAGTCCTCGCGGTCGAGGTCCCAGGCGACGAGATACCAGCGCCCGCCCCAGGTGATGAGGTGGCGGGGCTGCACCCGGCGCGGTGGAGTTGCGGCGGAGTCGTCGTCGCCGGCTCCCGGTGGGGATGCGGGGGTGTAGTCGAAGCGCAGCACTTCGCGGGCGTGGACGGCGGCGCTGAGCGTCATGAGCACGCTGCTGCCGGTGGCGAACCTGCGTACGGGCCTACGCCGAATGCACGAAGAACGTGCACGTCGATTTGGTCGTGATGGCCTGCTCACAACCGGTTGACGCAACGAAGCGCGCGACCATGGTCCGGCTGTGTACCGAACGTAGCCTCCCGGCGCCGCACATCTATGGCTGCGACTGGTTCGTCGTCCGCAGGGTGCGGCCGTCACGGCGGCAACTGAAGAAGCTGACCGACTTCGAGAAGAAGACCGGCTGGCGGTACTCGGTCGCTGCCACGAACATCAGGCACACGTGGGGCATCGCCGGTTCCCACCAGATCCAGTTCCTCGACGCTTTGCACCGCGACCATGCCGAAGTCGAGGACCGGGTGCGCACGAACAAGGCGATGGCCTGCACAATCTGCCCTCACAGTCCTGGCAGATCAACGCGGCGTGGATGCTCGCCGCGAACCCGCTGTTTACGGACGACCTCTGGACCGAGGAGCGCTATGCGCACTGCATGGCCCGCCCTGACGTGGTGATCGGCCCCGAAGGCCCCCGCTTCCTTGAATTCAACGTGAGCGGCGCCATCGGCGGCCCGGTGGAACTCCACTGTCTCCAGCAGGCATGGCAAACGCTGTACCAGCAGCACTCCCCGGCCCCGTTCACCTTCCACGATCCCTTCGCCGCGCGCGCCAGCCTCTTTGCCGACGTCTGCGAGGAACTGGCGCTCCCCCGTAGATTGGCCTGGGTGGGCAGCGTCCGTGACCTGAAACACACCAACTCCACCCGCCACTTCGACCTGGAGACCGACTATCTGAAAAGTAGGGGCTTCACCGCCCGCCACTTCGAACCAGAGGACTTGGAGGAGACGTGGAATGCCCCCAGCACCAGCGCTACCCGTTAGGACTGCGCCACTTCACCATCCCCGAATGGGAAGAGCTGGGGATCGATACCGCCCCCGTCCGCCGGGCCCTGAAAAACGGCTGCCGACTGCTGTCCCCTCAGACGTCGGCCTTCCTCGCCAACAAACAGACCTTGGGACTGGTGTCGGAGGGCCGCCCCTGGATGACCAATGCCGAACGCTCGCTCATCGAGCAATACCTGCCGTGGACCCGCATCATGACCGACCGACGCACCACCTACGCCGGAAAGACCGTGGACCTCCTACCCCATGTGTTGCGTCAGCAAGAGCGGATGGTCCTCAAGCAAGGCACCGGCATGCAGGGCCTGCAGGTCGTCCTGGGCCGGGACACCCCTCCCGCGGGGAAGGCCCTGAGTGTTTTTGGCCGCGCTGTGCCCTGCTTGTGCCCCTTAGCTTGGCTGGCGACGCCGGCGCTCGGGGTGGCGAGGGCCGCGAAGCCCGCGTCCGTGAAGACGCGGGCACTCGCGGCATCCCAGGGACCCGACGGGATCAGCGGGTCTCCGGGGGTGCGTCCGTGGTGCAGGGCGCGGAAGGCCTTCGCGCCCGTGGCGCCGGTCATTACCACTGGCCGGGCTTGTAGTGGCCGCCCGGAGTGCGGACGGTCACGTTGAGCCGGTTCCACACATTGATCGCCGCGATCAGGGAGATCAGCTGGGCGAGCTCCTTCTCCTCGAAGTGCTCCGCGGCCCGGTTGTAGACCTCGTCCGGCACGAAGCCGTCGGTCAGCACGGTCACAGCCTCGGTGAGGGCGAGCGCCGCGCGCTCCTTCTCGCTGAAGAACTCCGGCGCCTCATCGAAGGCCGCCACCAGCTGGATGCGCTCCTCGCTGTCGCCAGCGTGGCGGGCATCCTTGCTGTGCATGTCGATGCAGTACGCGCAGCGGTTGATCTGGGAGGCGCGCAGCAGCACCAGGTGTTTGAGCTTCTCGTCGATGCCCTGGCCGGCGGCCTGGCTGAAGGCCAGGACAGTCTTGTAGACCTCGGGGGCTGCCTTGTAGATGTTCATTCGCTGTGTCATACCTCTGACGTTACGGCCTGGAAAGCCCAGGAGTATGGTCCATTTCCATGGCAGATAGCTGGGCCACTTCTCTCGACCTCCATTTGGACCTGCGGCACGTCGGGCGGGGCATCGCCGCAGCTCTGGCGCGTGCGCTCCGGGATGCCGTACGGACCGGGCGGCTGGCTCCGGGCACCAGGCTGCCCTCTTCCCGCGCCCTGGCCGCGGACCTCGGCATCGCCCGCAACACGGTGGCCGACGCCTACGGCGAGCTGGTCGCCGAGGGCTGGCTCACCGCGCGGCAGGGCTCCGGCACCCGGGTGGCCCAGCGGGCGGCGCCCCGGCGTGGTGGCCGTCCCAACCGACCCACCCTGGCGCCGCGCCATCCGCTCAACCCCGCGGTCACCTACAACCTGATGCCCGGCTCGCCCGACGTCTCCGCCTTCCCCCGGACGGCCTGGGCCACCGCAGTGCGCCGCGCGCTGGCTGTCGCGCCCAGCGAGGCCTTCAGCCACCAGGGCCCGGCCGGTCGGCCCGAGCTGCGCCGGGCGCTGGCCGGTTATCTGGCCCGGGCCCGTGGGGTGCATGCGACACCCGAGCGCATCGTTGTCTGCTCCGGCTTCATCCACGGGCTGATGCTGATGAGCCAGGTGCTGCGGGCGCAGGGCGCCCGGGTGGCCGCCGTCGAGTCGTATGGCCTCCCCGAACACCGCAACCAATTCACCAAGGCCGGCCTGCGCACGGTCCCGCTGCCCATCGACAAGCTGGGCATCGACCCATCCGGCCTTCCGGAGCTCGGCGCGCAGGTGGCGCTGCTCACTCCCGCCCATCAGTTCCCCACGGGCAACCCGCTGCCGGCCGGCCGGCGGGCCGCCGTCATCGACTGGGCGCGCCGGACCGGGGGAGTGGTGCTGGAGGACGACTACGACGGCGAGTTCCGCTATGACCGCCAGCCCATCGGCGCGCTGCAGGGCCTCGATCCCGACCGGGTCGTCTACCTCGGTACGGCGAGCAAGTCTCTGTCCCCCGCGCTGCGCCTCGGATGGATGCTGTTGCCGGAGGGGCTCGTGTGGGAGGTCCAGGAGGCGAAGGGGATAGGCGAGTGGACGAACAGCGCGCTGGACCAGCTGGCGCTCGCGGAGTTCATCGACTCCGGCGGCTACGACAAGCACGTCCGCGCCATGCGCCAGCGCTACCGGCTCCGCCGCGACCGCCTCGTCGCCGCCCTCGCCGAACGCGCCCCGCACGTCAAGGTCACCGGCATCGCCGCCGGCCTGCACGCGCTGCTCGAACTCCCGCCCGGCACCGAACTGTCGGTGGTGCACCAGCGCGCCGCCCGCGAAAGCCTCGCTCTCAGCGACCTCGCCCGGCTCACGTACGCCCCGCCCGCCGAGCCTCGCAGCGCGGTCATCGTCGGCTATGCCACGCCGCCCGACCATCTCTTCCCGGGGGCGCTGGCGGCCCTTTGCCGCGCCTTGGCGCCGGTATAAGATCCACCCAGAAGTGACCCCCACCCGCCGCTGACCTGCGGACTCGCGCCCGTATGCCCGCTGAACTGGTGTTTCACCGTTCGTGACCTTGCATCGCTGCGGGCTGTTTTGGCCTCGGTGTGCCCTGCTTGTGCCCTGGCCGGAGCCCGCGATCGGGGTGTAGAGCGATCCGGGGTTGTTTGGGTGACGCACCCGCTGGACATCGTCACGCGGCCGTGACCTGCCCACCTACAAGATCAATCCGACTTTGCATACCGTGGTGGACATGAACGACACCATGCACGCGGTCGTCTACCGCAAGTCCCTGCCCATCACCGACCCGGCCAGCTTGGAGGACGCCGAGCTTCCGGTGCCCGCTCCCGGACCGCGCGACCTGTTGGTCCGCATCGAGGCGATCTCGGTCAACCCGGTCGACGTCAAGGTGCGCGCCGGCGTGGACCCGGGCGGTAAGCCGAAGATCCTCGGCTGGGACGCCGCCGGCACCGTCGTGGCGGTCGGCAGCGAGGTGACCCTCTTCAACGAGGGCGACGAGGTGTACTACGCCGGATCGATCGACCGGCCTGGCACGTACGCGCAGTACAACCTGGTCGACGAGCGCATTGTCGGCCACAAGCCGCGCAGCCTGTCCTTCGCCGAGGCCGCCGCGGTCCCGCTGACCGCGATCACCGCCTACGAGACGCTGTTCGACCGCTTCCGCCTGACCGGCGAGAGCACCGGCACCCTGCTGGTGCTGGCCGGCGCCGGCGGCGTGGGCTCCATCCTGATCCAGCTGGCCCGCGCCTTGACCGGGCTCACCGTGATCGCCACCGCCTCCCGCCCCGAGTCGCGGCAGTTCGCCCTGGACATGGGCGCGCACCATGTCGTCGACCACCGCGAGCTGGTCGACCAGGTCAAGGCGGTCGTCCCGGAGGGAGTGGAGTACATCTTCACGCCCAACACCGAGGGCCGGATCAACGAGTTCGCCGAGCTGCTGCGCCCCGGCGGCGAGATCACCGCCATCGACGACCCCGGCGTCCTGGACGTGATGCCATTCAAGGCCAAGAGCGTCACCTTCCACTGGGAGTTCATGTTCACCCGGCCGCTGTTCCAGACCGCCGATATGGCCGCCCAGCACGAGCTGCTCGAACGCGTCGCGGCCCTGATCGACGACGGCACCCTGCGCACCACGCTGACCACCACGCTCAGCCCCATCGACGCCGCCACCATGCGTCGCGCCCATGAGTCGGTCGAAACCGGCCGCACCATCGGCAAGACGGTCCTCACCGGTTCCTGACGGCTTCCTGACCGCTCCCGACCCGGGGCGGGGGTCCGGGCGCCCACCCCCCGGCGGCGGACGCACATCCCCGGGTCCGCCGTCGGCTCGCGCTCGCACCCGCGGGACGCGGGCCAGCAGGTTCCAGATCACCAGGTTGCCGCCCCCGGCGTGGACTTATACGCCCGTCCACGACCGGGCTACGGCTGCGGCTCCGGCTCGCACCCGGACAGGAACCGGCGGACGTCGCCGCCGCGGCCGAACGGCTGCGGCACGCATGGGGCCCCGGCGCGGACCAGCGGCAGCCCACTACGAGCGTGGCCGTGTCCGGCCTTCCTGCTATCGTCCGCGCCGTGACTAGCTCTGACAGCATTCTGGACTTGATCCACCAAGACCGTGGCCTCGCCGAACTGCTGTGGTCGGTCTGCGAGTTTGACCTCACGCGCGGAGACCACGGAGAGCCGGTCAGCCTGTCGTCCGGACTTCCGCTGGACGGCGTTGCCGGCGACTTCACCGGCGGGACCTTCTTTCTGTGCGGCGATCGCAGCACGACTCGCCCAGTGCTGTATGCGAGCTCCGAGGGCCAGGCCGGCCTTGTCGGCGGAAGCCTCGCCGAAGCGCTGGAGATCATGGTGGGCCTGCCGTGCTGGTGGGACTGCCTGAAGTTCTCCGGCGGCGGAGATCTGGCCGCGATGCAGACCGCGGCCGAACACCTGGAGCGAGACCTGGCGAAGGACCGTCCAGGAATCGGCGCGCAGCGGATCCAAGTCGCGACGGCACTGTCGCTCGAACTGGCACCGATTCCGGTGTTGCTGACCCGACTGCGCGATGCGGTGGCCAGCACCGAACCAGATCATGTACTGACGGTCGAAACCGGCGAAAAGTACGAGTCCCTGTTCGGAACGTTCCTGCCGAGCCGAAATCCCGGCTGGCGTTGAGTCGGCACCGTTCCTCCCAACAAGGCCGACAGGCGCTGCGGAAGCCTGCGGGGGGCATCGATAGGGTCAGGCCGGTGACAGGGAGCCGAGGCCGCTGGCCAAAGATCGACCCGAGGAGGCGGCCACCGACTGGTCACCATTTTCCGTCCGATCGTCCTGAACGGACTGGATCTCGTGGAGGCAGGCATAGTTGGCTGCCCACTATCAGGCGAGCTTGTCCAGTTGGATGACGTCGTCATCCGTCAGGCGCAGGCCGGACGCGGCAACGTTCTCCTCCAAGTGTGCGACGGATTTGGTGCCGGGGATGGCCAAAATGACCGGGGATCGGGCGAGGAGCCAGGCTAGGACCGTCTGCGCTCGGGTCGCACCGTGCCGGGCAGCCACCTCGTCGAGCGTGCGCTCTTGGTCATCGCTGGGCGCCATCCCGGGCGGGACCTGGGACTTGTCCAGGCCTCGGCGGCGACCCGCTCAGGGTTTGCGCCGTCCTTGATCCCCTGGGCGGCCCCAGCTCGGATGGTCGCGTTCAGCTTCCCCGCGGTCAAGAGGACCGCAGAGTGCTTCCGCCGGCGTTGACCAGTCCAGTCTCATAGGCGACGACGACCGCTTGGGCGCGGTCGCGAAGTCTGAGCTTGGCGAGGATGTGTGCGACGTGGGTCTTAACGGTCGCTTCGGACAGGTGGAGCCGGCCGGCGAGTTCGGCGTTGCTCAGTCCCCGGGCGAGCAGGCCCATGACTTCGAGTTCGCGCGGGGTCAGCGCGGCCAGATCACGGTGGATCGCCATGGCGGCGGAGTCGCGGTGGGCAAACCGTTCGACGAGGCGGCGGGTGATGGCCGGGGCCAGCAGCGCGTCGCCGACGCGCACCATGCGGACAGCGGCGGTGAGATGTTCGGGGCTGACGTCCTTGAGGAGGAAGCCGCTGGCCCCGGCGGACAGTGCGGCGTAGACGTACTGGTCGAGATCGAAGGTGGTCAGCATGATCACGCGTGGACCGTCCGCGTCGCCGGCGACGATGCGCCGGGTGGCCTCCAGGCCGTCCATTTCCGGCATGCGGATGTCCATCAGCACCACATCGGGCCGGGTGCGACGTACCGCGTCGACAGCCTCGGCGCCATCGTTCGCTTCGGCGACCACCTCGATGCCCTCGGACGCAAGGATCATGCGGAAGCCGGTGCGCACCAGCGCCTGATCGTCAGCGACCACTACACGCAGCGGCTCGGTCACGGTGCCTCCAGGGGTATCAGTGCTTCGACGCGGTATCCGCCGCGAGGGCGCGGTCCGGTGTGGAGGGTCCCGCCGTAGACGACGAGGCGCTCGCGCAGGCCGATCAGTCCGCGTCCGTTACCGGAAGAGGCGGAGGCGCTCGGGCGGCCGCCGGTGTCGGTGACCTCCACGCGCAGCTGGTCGACGGCGAATTCGACGGTCACCTCCGCGGTCGCGCCGCTCGCGTGCTTGACCGTGTTGGTCAGCGCCTCCTGCACCACCCGGTAGGCGGCGAGTTCGACGCCGGGCGGCACGGGGCGCTGCTGCCCGGCCACGGTCAGCTCCACCGGCATTCCGGCCTGCCGTACTCCTGCGACCAGGGCCTCCAGCCGGTTCAGGCCCGGCTGGGGTGTGAGGTCTGCCGTTGCTGCCGCGTCGGGGCCGTCGGAGTCCATCGTGAGCAGCCCCATGACATGGCGCAGCTCGGTCATCGCCGCCCGACCGCTGGTCTCGACTGCGAGGAGTGCTTCGCGCGCCTGGTCGGGGGCGGCATCCATGATCTTGCGGGCGGCGCCGGCCTGGATGACCATCACACCGACATTGTGTGTCACCACGTCGTGCAGTTCGCGGGCGATGCGGGCGCGTTCGTGCTCGACCGCGCGGTTCAGCGCCTCGACTTGCTCGCGTTCCAGGATGGACAACCTTGCGCGTCCCTCGTCGACCCGGTGTCTCCACATGCGGATCTCGTAGGCTGCCGCGAAAACCGGGATCAGGACAAGGATCGCGACGGCACCGTTCGGGAAGTGCGGCAGCTTCGCGTTGGTGAACAGGACCGCCAGAACTGCGGCCGCCACCGGCAGGCTCACAAGTGTCGGCACCCGGTGAACGCCGTAGGCCGCGGCGCTGTAGGCGGCGACGATGCAGACGACGCCCGCGCAGAAAGCAATGTCCGGAGAGTCATGCCTGATCAACGGAGTCACGGCCATCACGGTCCACAACACCGCCAGCGGAAACAGCCGACGTACTGCCAGGAGCGCCGGCGCGAGCGGCACCAAAAGCACCGAGCCGATCCAGTCGGCTGTCCCGGCCACATTCATGATCGTGACGTAGCGGACGCTGATGAGTGTGAGGATCAGCGCCAACGCTGCGTCGAACGCCCGGCTGCGTCCGGCCAGGCGCGGCAGGTGCCCAGTCGACGCGCCATCTTGCCGGTCAGTGCTCACAAGCCGGTCCGCTATCGACACGTTCATCACCGGATGATTGTTGCTGACAGCCCGGCCCGGTACATCCCCTTGGGGGATCAACCCGGTAGACCCCTCGACTACATCGCAGGGATGACACCGAGCGTCCTCATCCCGGTGCGGTACCGGAAACACCTCCTGCGGGCGACGTGCCCGCCCGGCCCACACACCTACCTTCGCATCGGCCAGTTGGACGATCGAGGGAGACGATGATGACGACCACGCCTGTGATCGAGTTGAGCGGTGTCAGCCGCCGATATGACGAGGAGCCGGCGGCGCTGGACGACGTGTCGCTGACCGTGTGCGCCGGGGAGTCGGTGGCGATCCTCGGGCCGTCCGGCAGCGGCAAGTCCACCATGCTCAACCTCATCGCAGGCCTGGACCGGCCGAGCGCAGGGACCGTCACGGTAGACGGCGTGCGCGTGGACAAACTCGGCGAGGCCGGCTCGGCGCGCTACCGGCGGGCCAAGATCGGTATGGTTTTCCAGTTCTTCAACCTGCTCGACGACCTGACGGTGGCCGACAACGTGCTGCTCCCAGCGCAGATGGCCGGGATGGCCCGCGGCGAGGCGCGGCGACGGGCCGCGGAGCTTCTGGGCACACTCGGCATCGGCCGGCACGCCCGGGCCTACCCGGGGCGTCTGTCCGGTGGCGAGCGCCAGCGGGTTGCGGTGGCCAGGGCTTTGATGAACCGTCCGGCGCTGCTGCTGGCCGACGAGCCGACCGGGGCGCTGGACTCCGCCTCCGGCGAGGACGTCAAGGCCCTGCTCAACGACCTGCACGCCGATGGTCAGACGATTGTGACGGTGACCCACGACCTGACGCTGGCAGAGGCCTGCGCGACTCGCACAGTCAAGATTGTCGATGGCCGGATCGCCGCCGACACCCGGACGGGGGCGACCCGATGAGCGGCCTGGGTAAGGTCGTCTGGTCAGGTGTTCGGCGCCGGAAGGTCCAGACACTCGTGACCGGGCTGGCCGCGATGATGGCGGTGACCTCGTCCGTGCTCGGCGGGTCGCTGCTGGTGGCCTCCAACGGGCCCTTCGACCAGGCTTTCGCCCGGCAGCACGGCGCGCACCTCACCGCCCAGTTCGACGCCGGCAGGACCACGGCTGCGCAGCTTTCGGCTTCCGCGCACGCCGTCGGTGTCACTGCGGCCTCCGGACCGTTCCAGACTGCGACGGTCAACCCGTACGGCGGGTCCGGCCTCGACGTTCCCGCCGGTATGAGCCTGCCGCCGATGACGGTGGTCGGTCGCGCCGATCCCGGCGGCCCCGTCGACGATGTCACGCTGCTCCACGGAAGATGGGTGTCCGGCCCCGGCCAGGTCGTGCTGTCCAGCAGCTACGACAGCCCGGTCAAGCAGGTGGGCATGACCTTGCGGTTCTCTGATCTTCCCGGCGATCCGACGCTGACCGTGGTCGGCTTCGCCCAGTCGGTCAGCCAGAGCGCCGACGCCTGGGTAGCGCCGTCCGAGACCGCCACGCTCACGACGCCCGGCGCTCCCGGCGGCTACCAGATGCTCTACCGCTTCGCCGCGGCGGGCACCACCGCGCAGGTCGCGGCCGACCGGGCCGCGGTGGCGGCCGTGACTCCTGCGGGGGCCTTGGCCGGCGTGCAGTCCTGGCTCAACACCAAGCAGGGCACCGACCGGAACACCGCGCTGTTCGTGCCCTTTCTCATCGCCTTCGGCCTGCTCGGCGTGCTGATGTCGGTGCTCATCGTCGGCAACGTCGTCGCCGGCGCGGTCGGCACGGGGACGCGGCGGATCGGCATCCTCAAGGCCCTCGGTTCCACTCCGGCCCAGGTGGTGCGTTCGTACATGGGGCAGGCCCTGATCCCGGCAGCAGTCGGCACCGCCATCGGCGCCGTCGCGGGCAACGCCCTGGCCATCCCGGTGCTGTCCACGACCGCACAGGTCTACGGCACGACGACTGCGGGCGTGGCGCCATGGGTCGATGCCGCGGTGATCGCGGGCGCGCTGGGCATGGTGACCGTCACCGCGTGGGCGGCCGCACTGCGGGCCGGACGGCTGCGCACCGTCGACGCGCTCGCCGTCGGGCGGACCTCGCGTGCCGGGCGCGGCCGGCACGCTGCCCGGCTGACGGCGCGGCTCCCGCTGCCGCGGCCGGTCAGCCTCGGGCTGGCCCAGCCCTTCGCCCGGCCCGCCCGCGCGGCCGGCATGGTCGCGGCGATCGTCTTCGGCGCCGCTGCCACCACCTTCGCCGTCGGCATGGCCTCATCACTGAACTGGGTACAGGCGGCCAAGAACCACGACACCGCCGACGTCGTCATCCAGGCCTTCGGCGCTCCGCCCGGGCCCGGGCAACCGGGGCCGAAACCGTCGGCCGGCCCGCCTCCCACGATCGATCCGGCCGCCATCACCACGGCTGTCAACGCCCAAGCCGGAACCCAGCAGTACTACGGCACCGCCACCACGGACGTGACCGTGGCGGGGGTGTCCGGAGCCACTACCGTCTTCGCCTTCACCGGCGACTCCTCCTGGGCCGGCTTCAAGGTGGTCTCGGGAAGCTGGTTCCACGGCCCTGGCGAGGCCGTTGTGCCGTCCACGTTCATGACCGCCACCGCCACCCGAATCGGGGACACCGTCACGCTGGACGACCACGGCAAGGCGATCTCTGTCCGGATCGTCGGCGAGGTCTTCGACCCCCACACCCAGACCAACGAGATCCTCACCAACGCCGCAACGCTCACCGCAGCCGAGCCTGACCTGCGCCCCGCCGATTACTCCATCAAGGTCAAGCCCGGCACGCGCGTGTCCAGCTACGTCGACACCCTCAACACCTCACTGAAGCCGCTGGGCATCTCCGCCGGGACCGGCCAGGATCACGGCGCGAGCGACGTGATCCTCGCCCTCGACACGCTGACCGCCATCCTCACACTGATGCTGGTCGCCGTCGCAGGCCTGGGCGTCCTCAACACCGTCGTCCTCCAAACCCGCGAGCGGGTCCGCGAGATCGGCGTCGCCAAGGCACTGGGCATGACACCCCGCCAGACCGTCTGCATGGTCCTCGCGTCGGTCGCGGTCATCGGACTGATCGGCGGCGCCATCGGCCTGCCGGCCGGTTTTGCCCTGCACGCGGTGACCGTGCCCGCCATGGGCCACAGCGCCGGGCTCAACTTCCCCCCCGCAGCCATCAACGTCTACCCCGCGTCAGAACTCGTCCTGCTCGGCCTCGGCGGCCTACTCATCGCCTTCCTCGGCGCGCTCATGCCTGCCGGCTGGGCCGCTCGCGCCAGCACCGTCACGGCGCTACGCACCGAGTAAGGCAAGCAGCCATGACAAATCGGGAGCTACCAGCTGTGAACTGGTGGCTCCCGATTTGTCATGGCCTCCTCGACGCCCGCCTCACACTCACCCGCGGCCTTCTCCCCCTCTCGGAACGCCACCCCGCCCCGGTCCATCACCGACCACCCCCGTGGCGGCCCTATGACGGCCCTCAGGGAGTGTCGGAACGGCATGCATCGCCAGTCGGCGCACTGTCAGGTTCAGCTGGTCGCCGAGGTGCTACGCACCTCGGCGGCAGGTGCGAGCAGGCGGGAACACCTCCTAATTCTCTCGCTTCGAAGAACAGCGGAGACATGACGATCAGACAGCCGCCACTGCCTCCACGGGGAACTGGTCCCAGGTTGTCGGTGGCCATCGAAAATTCCAGGTGCATGGCCGCGGGGGGTGCGGCGAAGTCCAATCACTGAGTGTCATTCTTTGCTGCGCTGGTTTGGCGTCAGGTCACGGCGGTGCGCAAGGCTAGCGCGACCAGGACGGTGGCGGTGATCTTGCTGATGACCGTTTTAAAGCGTTGGGACGCGGCGGCCCGTGCAGCCCTACCGAGGATGAGCGTCCAGGTCAGGAGCCAGAGGGCGATGAGAGCGGCGTGGGCGGTGGCGAGGATCATGATTTGCTGGATCGGAGACTGGTGGGGATTGATGAACTGGGGGGCCAGGGTGAGGTATATGGATGCCGCCTTGGGGTTCAGTACATTGCCGAGCAGTGCTTGCGTGTAGGTCGAGCTCCGCGCCCACGGCGCCCGGCCGAGGACTGGGTGCTCGGCCGGGCGGGGTGTGGCGGTGCGCCAGACCGAGATGCCGAGGATCAACAGGTAGGCGGCCCCGGCGAGCCTGACGGCGGCGAACGCCTGGCTTGAGCGCGTGACCAGCGCGGACAGGCCGAACGCCGCCAGCGTCGCATGGACGTACAGGCCGGTTGCGGTGCCGAGGGCGGCCGGCAGGCCCTCGCGCCGGCCGACGGTCACTCGGCGGGGTCTCCGTGGTCGGCGATGTCGCCGGTGACGAGGAGCGCGTCGGGGGGCTGGGGCAATGCTCGGAGGTGGTCCATGACGCGGGTGGCCCGTTCGGCCGCGCGGGCGGTGCCGTCGAGGTGAAGATCGCTGATGTGTGCCAGGAGGACCATGGGTCACCTTTTCTGGGCAGAGAACTCACTGTCTAACGCTGAATGTCGTTCGATGCGTTAGAGACGGTAGGGTATGCATCGCCCCTTGATCAAGCGGGCGTGCAGCATGACAGCGACGATCGGATGGAGCCCATGGACGGCGCGGAGGCGGCAGAGCGGTATCTCGCGCTCGAACTGGCGGGCACCATCCGCCACGACGGAGATGGCGGCGTTGCTGACGACTTGGGCGATCCGCAAGGCTTGACGGCATGGGTGCGCAGCCGCGCCGGGTTGTTCGACGGAGTCGTCGATACGCGGAGCTTCACCGCCGACGAGCAGGCAATGACGACGGTCGTGTCCCTGCGCGAGGCAGTTCGCGCCCTGTTCGCGCGAGCCGTCAGCCCCGCCCCGCCGAGCAGCGCCGACGCCCATCGGCTGATTTCCGTCGATGATGCCGTGGAGCGGATCAATACCGCCGCCCGGCACGTACCGACAAGTCCGCAACTGGCGTGGCCGACCGAAGCTCCGCCGTCCCTGCAGACGGTCGTGCCCCACACACCCCCGGGCCCGCTGGAGGCGCTGAGCGCAGCTCTCGCCCGCTCCGCTATCGACTTCCTCACAGGGCCTCGGTACGAGCAACTCTGCGCCTGCACGGCCCCTCGATGCGTCCGCTACTTCCTCAAGGGACACGCCCGCCAGGAGTTCTGCAAGCCCTCCTGCAGCAACCGTGCCCGTGCCGCCCGCCACTACCAGCGTCACCGATCACCAAGCAGTCCCTGA
Organism: Actinacidiphila oryziradicis; assembly: GCF_005047355.1. Taxonomy (GTDB): domain Bacteria; phylum Actinomycetota; class Actinomycetes; order Streptomycetales; family Streptomycetaceae; genus Actinacidiphila; species Actinacidiphila oryziradicis. Next base: position 3,396 of record NZ_SUMC01000125.1, on the reverse strand, counting down.
GCCAGCGATCCTGGCCCGCCACCCCGATTGCAGGCAGTGACGAGATGACCGTCGACCTGGAAGCTTCATGGCCGCCGGCCAGCATCACGACGGCCACCCGCCTGGAGATTCCCATGGCCACTCACACAGGTCCTGCCGTCCAGCAGCCGTCCGGCCCGTCCCTTGCCGACTCGGCGCATCTGTACAGCTTCCGCCGGGGCACGGTTCGCCGTTCCCTCCCAGGCCTGCCCCCCGCGTATCGATGACGCTGACCTTGCCGCGATCATGGCCGTGGTCTTCGGGGGCGAAGGCACCCCACTGCTTGAAGAAGTACGGTACGTCGGCAGCCAGGCACTGGTCACGCAGGCCGAGGGCCCACCGCGGGTGCATCGGGCGTGCCCGCGGACCAGACTCACCGCCCGCGATCACCCAGTCCAGTCCGGAGGTTAGCCAGGGACGCAGGTCCAACTCACCCAGCAGTGGCTCGCAGCTGACGAAGCGCACCGCCGCCGTACGGGTGGCAGCCAGCTTGTCGAGTCGGATAGGGGCCCACTTCTGCGTCTCCACCGAGACCCCGAGCCACAGGTTGGGCATACGCTGGCGTTCAATGGCCTTCCTGGCTTCCGGCGAGGGGTCGTACTCGGCGGCTGCTTCTTCAACCTGGGCCCAGAACCCGGGGTCGGCCAGAAGCGAGTGCATCCGGCCAGGCCTCTTGGTCAGCACCTGGTAAGTGTGCTGCTCAGCAACCGCGATCACCGCGAAGACTGTGGGATATCCCGTGGGTTCGTCTTGATTCTCCGCACCTCGCGGTCACCTCGTCGCCCCTGGTCACGAGCTCCCCGGGGTGCCAGGAGCACACAGTGGATCATGAGGGTTATTCGGGATTCCTGACGAAGCCTCATGATCCACTTCCGGGATCGCAGGCAAGGGGCACAAACTGCCTGGCCAGAGCCGCCGAGGCGTCCTGAAGGTCCGCCGGAACCCACGGGATATCTCACAATAGGCAGGCGCCGGGCGGGGCTCTCGCTGTCCCCGCCCGCGCTGCTCTCCAGGCTTCAGCCTCGGGGCTTCTTGGCCGGCTCAAATCGCCACTTGCGGTGTGCCGCCAGCAGGCTCTCGCGCTGGTCGGGCTCGGCATCGCGCAGCACCATGCACAGGGTGATCAGGTCGCGGACGTCGCGAACCATTCCCACCGGCTTCGACGGGGCCTTGCGCCGCCACAGCGCAAGCACCCCCACCAGCACAACGGGGCCGCTGGCCGCCACCAGTTCGATGGTCATCTCCGGTTCCTCCATAACGATCGTGCCGATTCAGACGGGACCGGCCGGCCGGTCGAGTACAGAATTGGCGCACGAGGCGTTCACCGGGTTCACGCGAACAAGGATGAACAACAAGGTCAGGGGGCAGGGTGGCCGAGTTGGGGCCGGCAGGGCCCGACGGCGCCAACAGGGACCTGAAGGATCGGCTGAAGGCCGCTCTGGCCCGTCAGGGGCTGAGCCAAGCCGACATCGTCAGGCAGACACAGCTCAACGGCGAGTCGGTCAGCAAGGCGGCGGTCAGCAACGCGCTCAACCCCGAGAAGGGGCCGCTAGTGGCCTTTACTCTCGGGGCGATCCTCAACGCGGCGGGCATCAGCGGCACGGAGAGAGACGAACTGTTCCGTCTGCGCGATCGGGCGGAATCCCATGGCACCACCCAGCTGGAGGCGTACCTGGAAGCTGCCGAGAAGGCGGCACGCCAGCACCCCTATCCAGGCTCCCTGCGCGCCCCGAGCCTACCGGCGCTGGCCGATGTCTACGTGCGCCAGCAGGCTCGCACCCCCGCAGCGGACAACCAAGACAGCCCAAGCCCGGGCAACGCCACGACGAGCGGGAACCTGGCCGGCCCCGCGGTGCCCGCTGCTGAGGTTTTCCGGGCAGACCACGACATTTGCGTGCTCCTGGGCGGACCCGGCGGCGGCAAGTCCACGCTGCTCCGCGCTCACCTGGCCGACTCCGCCGACGGCGGGCTGGGCAGCACGACCGGCAAGACGATCCCTGTCATGGTGAGCGCAGCCGCCCTGACCGGCGAGGACCTGCTGCCCACGGCCCTCGCCAAAACCGTAACCGGCGACCTGCGGCAATTCGGGCTGCTCGACGAACTGGGCACGGACTTCTTTCGCCACCTGCCACGCGCCGGGGTGTCCTGGCTGGTGCTGGTAAACGGCCTCGACGAGATCCCCGACGCCGCTGCCCGCAGCAAGGTTCTGACGGCGTTCGTCAACGCAGCTTCCGCTGGGACGGGGCTCTACCGCTCTTCCCCGGAGGCCAGCCCGGCCGCCCGATCAGTGCCTGGGCCATGGGCGAACGGCTCCGCAAACTCGGCATCCGGCTCGCACAGACCCGCTCGACCGCTCTGTTCCAGCTTGCCACCGAGCTGCCCGCAGCAGTCCTCGCCCGCACCCTCGGCATCGACATCACCGTCGCCGTCAAATGGCAACGAGCCGCCGCCGGAGACTGGGCCGCCTACGCAGCCGAGGTCAGCCGCCGGAACTCGAAAGCCTGACCCATCCCGATGTCAGACCCCGCTGACATGCTGCTTCTCATGACAACGCACGAAAGCATGCCCGACCTCGCCCAGATCACCGACGTCCACGAGGTCACTCCCGAACTCCGACGCCAGCTGATCGACTGCTGGATCGCGGTCACCAACTCGGGCGGCGCCGCAGGATTCCCCTTCCCACCCGTCCAAGACAACGACGTCGCGCCAGTCACGGACAAGCTCCTCGGACGTCTCCACCCGCAACACAGCCGACTCGTCACCGCCAGATTCGACGACGTTCTTGCCGGATGGGTCGTCCTCAACCGCGATCCCTACCGGCTCGTCGGGCACTGGGGCACGGTCAACCACCTTCAGACCCACCCCGAATTCCGCGGACGCGGCGTCGGCTCCGCCCTCATGAGTGAGCTGCGGAAGATAGCCCGCGGCGAACTGGGGCTCGAACAGCTCCATCTCGCTGCCCGGGGAGAAGAGGGGCTGGAGGACTTCTACAGCCGACTCGGATGGCGTGAAGTCGGTCGCTGGCCCGGGGCCCTCCGCCTCGCGCCCGACGACACCAGGGACGAGGTCCTGATGCTCCTCGATCCCCTCTGAGCGCGGGGGTATTGCCGGGTAGGAGCGGCGGGTCACCCCGCCGCTCCCCCCTCAGAACCGTGCGAGCCACTCATCGCGGCACACGGCTCATGCAAGCCCCACGGGGCGATTCAGGAGAGCTGTGCTGTGTACCTCGTGTTGCCTTTCGGCAGCCGGCGTTAGCTTCTTGGGCATCCTGTCCCGCCAGAGAATTAGGCCCCTCTTACGATCGACTTACCGCTACGTTCGCGCACTGCGCCCGTATCGGACTCTAACGGGGTTTCCATGTTCCGCATGTGTGAGGTG
>NZ_SUMC01000124.1 GCF_005047355.1 Actinacidiphila oryziradicis | reverse complement strand
CTCCGGGCCCGTGGAACCCGGCGCACCCGCGGCGTCACGCGACGGCCCACCTCGAACGGCCCGAGGACATTACGGGGCGAACCGCCGAGCAGGTCAGCGACCGAATCCCGCTGACGAATCGAGGCTAAGCCTTCACCAGCTCCGTGAGTCCCCATTAGTGTCTGCTTCATCAGCCGGAGGGTGTGAGGTCGGCTCGGGGCGCCCTGCCGGTGTTGCCACCGGTGGGTTTCCCCGAGCCGCCTCCCGAGTGAAGTAGGCCGCCGACGAGGTCAGGGCGGTTGCAAGTTCGGGGTGACGCGCTGTTCGAGCTGGTAGAGGCAGTTTTGACGGCGCACGGGCCCGGCGACCTCGCCGCCTCCGGGTGCCTTGGTGATGGAGCCGTCGACAGCGATCTGGTCGAGGACGAGGCCGACGATCCGGTCGTAGGACTCCAGCGCGATCTGCTTGAGCCCGGCGAAGACGCCGAGTTGGATCCATTCGTCGCGACGGTTGCGGATCGTGGTGGCCGAGCACGTCGTATCGGCTATCGCCTCATAAGAACAGCCGAAGCGGCCGTCCGGCAGGAACCGGGCCGCGCCCACAGGGCCGTCCGGAGACGCTCACCGGTCGATCGCGGCAAACAGGGCCTGAAACGCTCGGGCATGACGGATGGATACGGCATTCCGCTGGGTCGTGTCCTGGCCGGTGCCAACCGCCACGACTCCCCGCTGCTCGCCTCGACCCTGGACCGCCTGGACGACCTCGGGCCGTTGCCCGACGGCATCACCGTGCACCTGGACGCCGGCTACGACTCGGACAAGGCGCGCGCTCTGCTCAACACACGCGGAATCCACGGCCGCATTGCGCACAAAGGCGAGAAGGCACCGATCCAGGCCGGCAGGCGTTGGCATGTCGAACGCAACCACGCCTGGCAGAACGCCTTCTACCGGCTCGCCCGCTGCTACGAGCGGCGCGCCACCGTGGTCGACGCATTCTTCGACCTCGCCGACAGGGTCATCACCGTGCGCAGCTTGATCCGGCAGGCATGGACGACTCACCGCTGGGACGTACGCCCGAGCCGCCGACCATGACCGCACGCCTATCCGTGCGACCTTTTACAGACCTCAACCCTACGGATCGCGGAAGATGTCAGCCAGGGAAAGCTTTTGAGCGCGAGCTGCACAGGTTGGAGTATCTCACCGGAGGAAAACCAGAATGTTGATTCGGTCGGTCCGAGGCCGAGTCATCCGCAATGTTCTCCAGAAAGGTCCGATTGACGTCAATTAGATGATCAAGTGCTTGTCTGGCGGCGGTCAGGCTGTCAATTGTGTATGAAAGGCGGGTTCGTTCCTGATCCATTGCGGTCAAGGCTTGTCGAGCTCTGTCCATGTTGGGCTGCGTCATGCAGGGGACCAACTGAGCGATGGTTCTGCTGGACATTCCGGCGGCCAGGAATATCTGGATCAGCGCCACCCTCTGGACGTGATCATCGTCGTAGTACCGCTGGCCGCTGGGGGATCTTGTGCTGACCAGCAAACCCTGCTGCTCGTAGTAGCGCAGTGATCGACGGCTTGCTCCTGTCCGGGCGGACAGTTCACCGATCCGCATCTCAACCCCTCGTGTGCATTGGGTCACAGCGACTTGCCCTTGACATCGATGAGAGCGTTTAGGTTAACCCCATAGGCTCGCGACCCGCTGCCGGGGGATCCGGTTGCTGACCTCTCACGTCCGCGAGCACGAAAGGAAAAATTCCGTGATCAAGTTCGCTTTCATGATCAACCGTATCGATGGAATGACCTTGAAGGAATTCGTTAAGCATCACCGAGACCGCCACGCCCCGTTGTTTACCTCCATTCCGGAGGCGCGGCAGTACGTGAAAAAGTACACCGTCTCCCACCCGATACCCGCTGAAGGGTACCCGAGTCCCGCTTACGACGGACTCACCGAAATCTGGTTTGAAAGCTGGGCAGACCACGACGCCTTCTACGCGTCTAAGAATTACAAGGAGCTGGTAAACCCGGACGAGAGTAAGTTCATCGACATGAATTCGGTGGCAGTAATGGTCACTGAAGAAAGGGTTGTGATCTAGCCCTTTGGGCTGTCCGCTTCCTGCCGCGGGCATTGCGGCGGCCATCAACGCGTTGGCGGCCCAGTCGCCAGGTTTCGGAGTGCTGGACGAGCCGTTCGTAGTAGCGAGCGTGCATGATCCAGGCCAGCGTAGAACGACAAATCGGAAGTGTCCTTTGGGTGGCTTTCCTTGGGCTTGTCGCGATCACATATCCGTCGATCGTTCGCGGCCTGACCGTAGCCCATGTGGCGCGGCTGGACTTCTCCGCCTACCTGAGGCGCTGAAAGCACGGTCACGGCAGCACAGGCACAGGGCTCTCCGGTGATCACAGAGCGTCGCAACTCCGTGATCGCCAGGACCTGTGCCTGTCCCGTGGCTGGGTGCCGCCATCGCGCCTATCTGCGGGACCTCTAAGCCCGATGATCACGAGGTGGCTCGTGCCTGCCGCTGTATCTTCTCCCATTCCGGATCCGGCGCCACCTGCTCAGATGGCGGCGTGCTCCGTCGCCGGCCACGATCGGCCGTGTGCTGGGGGCTGTTGACGGTGACACCCTGGACCGGGCGGTGGGCGCCTACCTGGCCGACCGGCATCGCGCCGCCACCGGGCCCGCCCAGGCGCCGTCGCCCTCCGCGGCCGGGCGGTCGCGCGTGATCGCTGTCGACGGCAAAGCACTCAAGGGATCAGCCCGCCTGGCCGCGACGCGCCGGCATCTGCTCTCCGCGGTCACGCACGGCACTGTCGTGACCCTCGCTCAGGTGGAGGTCGGCGCGAAGACGAACGAAACCACGCACTTCCAGCCGCTCCTGGCACCGCTGGACCTGGCCGACGCCATCGTCACCTTCGACGCCCTGCACTCGGTCAAGGCGAACATCTCCTGGCTGGTCGAGACCAAGAAGGCCCACTACATCGCCGTGGTCAAGACCAACCAGCCGACCGCCCACAGGCAGCTCGCGGCCCTGCCGTGGCGGGAGATCGCCGTCCAGTACACCGCCTCCGCCTCCGGACACGGCAGGCGCGAGTCCCGCTCGATCAAGATCTGCGGCGTCGCGGAGGAACTCGGCGGGATCGCCTTTCCCTATGCCCGCCTGGCCATCCGCGTCCACCGCCGGCGCAAGCAGTCCGGCAAGCGCGAGACCCGTGAGAGTGTCTACGCCGTCACCAGCCTCGACGCCCACCAGGTCGGCCCGGCCGACCTGGCTGGTCGGCCCGGCCGACCTGGCTGCCGCGATTCGCGGGCACTGGGGAGTGGAGAACTCCTCGCACCACATCAGGGATGTCACCTTCGCCGAGGACGCCTCCACCGTCCACACCGGCACCGCACCCCGGGCCATGGCAACCCTCCGCAACCTCGCCATCGGCGTGCTGAAAACCCTCGGAGCCGACAACATCGCCAAGACCACCCGGGCCATCCGCGACGAACCCCAACGAGCACTCCCCATCCTGGGCATCACCAACGATCCAGACGCCTACGGAACTTGATCAAGCCCTGGCCCCAGACACCTCCGGGCGGTCACCGCTTCCCTGACATGCGGTTGGACATGGCTCGGAGAACGCTTTAGCATCGCTGTCTAAAGATGGAATATGAATCCAACAGTGAGGGGGCCAACGCATGGAGCGCCCTGTGGCCGGTGGGTCGCAAGACGACCGCAGGGGTCCCGTGGCCGCCGTTTCGACCGAGGCCGATGAGCACCTCATCCGCGAAGTGGAGGAGGTCGCTGTGGCGTTGGGCCGAATGTTTCCGGGGCTGTGCGAGGTGGTGCTGCACGACCTGCGGGATCCGCGGCAGGCGATCCGGGTGATCGAGAACAACCTTTCCGGCCGGGAGGTCGGGGATTCGGCCACGGAGCTGGGTCTGGCCCGCATCGCGGATCCGTCGTACCCGAGCGTCATCCAGAACTACCCCAACCGGTTTCCCGACGGCCGGCCGGTGAAGAGCACGTCGATCGGCATCAAGAACGCCGCGGGCCAGTACATCGCGGCCCTGTGCCTGAACCTTGACGTGTCCGTCCTGTCGCCGGTGACGCTGGCGTTGTCGAACCTCGTGGCCACCGACGTCGAGCACCGCGACCAGCCGCTGGAGAACCTGCGGGACCGCAACGCGCGCGAGCTGCGCCGGACGGTGGAGGCGCTGGCCGCGGAGCGCGGTGCCACCCCCCGGTCGCTGAGTCGGGACGACAAGAAGGCGCTCGTGCGGCAGTTGCAGGGCGAGGGCTACTTCGACTGGCGTGACGCCGCGCAGACCATCGCGGACCTGCTGGGCGTGTCCCGGGCCACCGTCTACAACTACGCCAAGCAAAGGGCCGGCACATGACCGACACCGGACCGGCCGCACACTCCGCACCTGCTTCTCCGCCCGGCTCCGGCCCGCGGCCGGATGCAGCCCGTGGCCCGCTTTTCATCCCCGAGGAGCAGACGGCCGCGCTCGTGGACGAGGAACTGGCGCTGGAAGCGGCGCGCGCGGCCTTCGCCGCGATGGTGGAGGGCGCGGTCTTCCCCTCTCTGGCCGTGCACGGATCCGATCCTCGCAACCGGTTCACCCTCAAGCCGTCGGCGTCCGCGACGCATGCCGGGGTGAAGATCGGCACCTACTGGCCGGACAACCCGAAACTCGGACTGCCGCGTCACCACTCCACCTTGCTGCTGTTCGACCAGAGGATCGGCCGGATCGCCGCCGTCCTGGAGCTCGGCACCGCCAACGCCCACCGGACCGCCGCGGCCGACGCGCTCGCCGTCGACCTGCTCGCCCCCTCCGGCGCCGCCACCCTGGCCGTCTTCGGCACCGGCCATCAGGCCGGCTATGAGGCGCGGGCCGTCGCCCGGGTCCGGCCGATCGACGAGATCCTGATCGTGGGACGCGACAACGGCCGTGCTGGGCTCCTGGCTGCCACGCTCACCGTGGAGGGACACACAGCGCGTGTGGCCGGTGCCGAGGAAGCCTGCGCGAGCGCCGACGTGATCGTCACCGCCACCACGACACGGGCCGAAGACCCGCCCCTGTTCGAGGCCGGGTGGATCCGCCCCGGCACGCACCTCTCCTGCATGGGAGCTGACGCCCCGGGCAAGCGGGAGCTGCCGCCCGCCCTGTTCGCCCGCGCACGGGTCTTCTGCGACCTGGCCGAGCAGGCACGCCGCATGGGCGAAAGCCAGCACGCACCCGAGGACACCGTCCTCACTCCGCTCGGTGAGGTCCTCACCCAGCGCGCCCAAGGACGTACCGATGACCGTGACATCACGGTCTTCGACAGCTCCGGGATCGGACTGCAGGACCTGTACCTGGCTCTGGCCCTCCTGAAGAAGATGGACATCTGCCTGTGACCACCACCCCCGCCGCACAGACCCTGACGGATCCGGACACCCCGTTCGCCGTCGTCGACGTGCACAAGAGCCTGCGCAACATCGAGCGTCTGCAGGCCAGGGCCAACCAGCTCGGGGTCACCCTGCGCCCCCACATGAAGACGGCCAAGAGCCTCGACGTCGCCGCGCTCATGCACGACGGCGGCATGTGTCCCGTCACCGTCTCCACTCTCGCCGAGGCCGAGGCGTTCGCCGACGGCGGCTACACCGACATCACCTACGCCGTCGGCATCGATCCCCACAAGCTCCCCCGCGTCATCGCTCTGCTGCGCCGCGGCGTGACCCTGCGGGTCCTGCTGGACAGCACCGAGCAGGCCGTCTTCGTCGCCGAAGCCGCCCGTCGGTTCGGCCTGCCGATCCCGGCCCAGATCGAGATCGACTGCGACGGCCACCGCGGTGGTCTCAAGCCCGATGACCCCGCCCTCACCGAGATCGGCCGCATCCTGCACGACGCGGCCTGCCTGGACGGCGTGCTCACCCACGCGGGCGAGTCGTACTTCGCCTACAGCGCCGAAGAACAGCGCCTGGCCGCGCAGCACGAACGCGACACCGCGGTCGCCGCAGCCGAACGTCTCCGTGCGGCCCATCTGCCCGTGAACTGCGTCAGTGTCGGCTCCACCCCCACCGCCCACGCGGCCGAGGACCTCACCGGGGTCACCGAACTGCGGGCCGGCAACTACGTGTTCTTCGACCTGGTGATGGCCGGCCTCGACGTCTGCCAGGTGCACGACCTCGCCCTGTCGGTGGTCGTCACCGTCATCGGCCACCGGCCCGAGTACGGGTGGATCATCACCGACGGCGGCTGGATGGCCATGTCCCGCGACCGCGGCACCGCCAACCAGTCCCAGGACCAGGGCTACGGCCTGGTCACCGACCTGGCCGGCCACCTCATCCCGAACCTGGTCATGACGGCCGCGAGCCAGGAGCACGGCACCCTCGCCACCCGCGACGGCGCCGACCTGCCCGACCTGCCGGTCGGCACCCGGCTGCGCATCCTGCCCAACCACGCCTGCGCCACCGCCGCCCAGCACCACGGCTACCACGTCGTCGACAGCGGCAAGGGCACGGAGTCCGCCCCGGTGATCCATGCCCGCTGGCCCCGCATCACCGGCTGGTGACCTGCCCCTGGCCGCCAGCACCACGGCTACCACGTCGTCGACAGCGGCAAGGGCACGGAGTCCGCCCCGGTGATCCATGCCCGCTGGCCCCGCATCACCGGCTGGTGACCTGCCCCTGGCCCCTGCGCCCTTGAGGCTGATCCGTCGGAGTGGAACTCTGCCGATGGATCTTGGGCCGAGGGGAGTGCCATGATCGCTCGCCGGTGCGGGCCAAGCTGGTCCTGCCCAGGACCGGGCCGCCGGGCGACGTACAGGAAGATGTCGCCGATGCCGTGGCCGTAGGCGCTCTCCAGCCAGGTGCGGACGGGGGCGGGCAGGATTGCGAGGTCAGGGAGTTGACCGCTTCCGGATGCTTGTGCGGCGGTGGCCTGGTCCTGCGGGCTGAGCTGGGTGATGGTCGTGAGGGCGTGGTGGCCGATGCGGGTGGTGAGGATCGAGCCGAGTACCGAGACGCCCACGGCGCCGCCGAGGGAGCGGAAGAAGGTCAGCCCCGACAGGGCGCGCATGATCTGCGCGTGGGTCGACGCAGGAGATCCGGGTTGCCGCGGCGCCAAGCAGTGAACAGAACGTTCGGGCTTGACAGTTTCCGCGAAGGCTGTCTAAATATCGAGGGCTAGACCGAACGTTCTCCCTCAATCTTGGTGGTGCCCTTATGACTCTCCGTCGCTCCATCATCTTCTTGGGCGTCGCCCTGGCTGTCGTGGCTGGCTTCGTGACCGCACTGGTCGTCACCGGACCCGGTGGCGCCGCTCTCGCTGCTGTGTTCATCCGGTGTCCCGCATTTCCCTGGGCACCGGCTACAAGGCGGGCGGCACCTTCTGGTCCAGCGGCTACCACACCGGCGTCGACTTCCTTGCCCCGACCGGCACCGTACTGAAGGCGGTCGGCGCGGGCACCGTCGTCTCGGCCGGCTGGGCCGGCTCGTACGGCAACCAGATCGTCATCCAGCTCGCCGACGGCTACTACGCCCAGTACGCCCATCTGTCCTCTCTCTCGGTCTCCAGTGGCGAGACGGTGACGGCGGGTCAGCAGATAGGCCTCTCCGGCGCGACCGGCAACGTCACCGGCCCGCACCTGCACTTCGAGATCCGCACCACGCCGGACTACGGCTCGGACGTCGACCCGGTCGCCTACCTGCGTGCCAAGGGCGTCGCCATCGGCTGACGCGCGTCCCACGCGAGGACCACCTGCCCGACACGCGACGGAAGGCCGGACCCCGATCCCCGGGTCCGGCTTCGGCGCGTTCCGGGGGTGTCGACAGGTGGGGTTTCCGGGGGAGAGCGATGTGACTCATACCAAGGTCCACGAACACCAGGACGCTCAACTACATCTGAGGTTCCCCCGAGATGCGGGGAGGGGTGACAGCAGGTCAGATGGGACTCATGAGAGGAACCCAGACGATGCCCCCGAGGAAGTACCCGCTGGAGTTGCGTGAGCGTGCGGTGCGGATGTACCGCGCGTCCGAGCCGAAGCCCGTGATCCGCCGCATGGCCGAGGAACTCGGCGTGCATCACGAAGCCCTGCGCGGCTGGATCCGCCAGGCCGAGGCCGACGCCGGCACCCCAGGGACGGCGAAGGGACAGACCGCGCCGCCCCGAAGGGCCTGAGAGGGATGCCCCTGTGGTCAAAAGCCGTTGCCCTGTCGATCATGAGGGCGGGTTCTGGTCGAACACTGTCCCTGGGGGGTGGCCCTGGTCGGGCGGAGGCATCAAGGCAGGGCCCCTTGGTAGCTCGGAGCTGCGACGCACGAGCCCCAGGAGGCCCTGTCGTCCCAGTCTTGCGTGACGGCCCTGTCCCGTCCGACGCGCATGCCCCGCCGTGTGATTACCTCGCGCGTCGGTTCGGGAAGGCGGCGGAACGTCCGAACAGGGCGCGTGCGTATCCGTCGGACATGATGGATGAACAGTGGGCGGTGGTCCGGGGCGCGCTGCCGGTCCCGGCGTGGCTGGAGGGCCGAAGGGGGCCTGTCGTCATGCCTCCACCCGGCCAGGACCGCCCACCCGGGGACAATGTTCGACCAGAACCGTCCTCGTGATCGATAGGGCAAAGCTTCTCAGATGTAGCCTTCCCGCAGGGCATACGCGACTGCGTGCGCCCGGTTGCGCAGATGCAGTCGGGTGGTCAGACCGTGCATCACGTTCTTGACCGTGCGTTCGGAGTAGGACAGCTTGCCGGCGATCTCGCCGGTGTCGAGACCCTCGGCCACCAGGCGCAGCACGTCCACCTCACGCGGGGTCAGCCCCGAGGGCGGGCCGCCGGTGCGGCCGGCGGCGCTGCGGTGCAGTGCGCCCACCTGGCTGATCAGCCGGCCCAGCAGGTCAGCCGGGAGATCCCCGTCGCCGCGCGCGGCCGCCAGCACGGCCTGCGTCAGACGCGTCGCGGTTGCCTCGTGCCGCCATACGATCGCGCCGACTCCGCACTCGATGACTTCCAGTAGCTCGGCCTCCCGGAGCGAGTTGACCACCAGCACCGCTCGCACCCCCTCGCTGCGCACCAGGCGGCGCAGCCGGGTCAGCGCGCCCTCGTCCAGGACGTCGTCGACGAGCAGCGCCACCGTGCCGGGGGCTGAGGCGTTCTCCTCCCGGAGTTCGATCTCCGGGCGCCGGCGCAACTGACCGATCGCGCCCTCGCGCAGGAGCGGGTCGAGGGCGTGCACCGCGACGGGTATCCGCTCGGGTGCGCCGGCCGCGCCGGAATATGCGGTCCGCGATGAGCTGAACAAGTGTTTCCCCTATATCCGGTGCCGGCGACTCTTTCGAGGCCGGTGACAGGCATGCCTGGTGCCCCGAAGTCCTGCGGTGTGCCACCCACGTTTGAGATCCGGCTGGTGCGGCGGTGCAAGCGCCCCTCCATGCGGGAGGGTCTGTCATCGCCTACCACGTTGACCAGTGGGCATGCCCGGTAAGCCCCCATATATAGAACATTCGCTATATTCGACGGTAGCCATGGTGGATCGTGCCTGTCAATACAGAACGTTCTACCGTGTGCTGCCGGGGGGAGTGGGACGAGCCGCCTCGGCGGTCGCGTTCGTGCAGATTGGTGGATGCCCCGTGCATCACATCGTCACTGCCAAAACCCCGCTCCGCGCATGCGCAGCGCCCGCCGCCTGGCCGAGAAGACCGTCACCGTTCCCGGCACCGCCTCGGTCGCCGGACGGGGCGGCGCGGATCGCGCAGAGGGTGAAGGGCCGGCCGGATCGTGGCGGCAGGCGGCACGGACAGCTCCTGGCGGGCCGTCACGACCTCCGTCGGCGCTCGGCCGTGATGAGGGAAGACGCCCTTGAGGGCGCCCTCCGTATGACCGGGCGGTGTCGGTGTTGAGGCGGGTGAAGGGGAGAGGTCAGTGCGCCTGGTCTGTGGTGTTGGCGATGGAAGGGGGCGTGTCCGACGCGGTTGCTGTGCTGATGCGTGCGAGGAGGCCGGTGACGCCTCGCAGGAAGGTTTTGGAGACCAGTTCGGGGTCGAAGAGGCAGCCGGCGGCCATGGCGCCGTCCCTGAGCATGACGATATGTCGGGCCGCTGGGGCTGCGGGCTCGTCGCTGGTCTCCGCCAGCAGGTCCGTGACGGTGTTCAGGAACCATTGCCGGTGGTCCAGGATGACTTGATGGATCGGGTGGGCGGGGTCGGGGTATTCGGCTGCCGCGTTGAGGAAGGCGCAGCCGCGGAAACCGGGGGACAGGATGCCTTGGGTGATGGATTCGGCGACGGCCTGGACTTTGCCGACGGCTGACGGGCTGCTTGCCTGGGCGGCGGCGACCTGTCCGCGGATTCCTTGGTCGGCTTGGTCGAGGTAGGCGAGGACGAGTTCCTCCTTGCCCGCGAAGTGCCGGTACAGCGTGGCCCGGGTCACCTTGGCCTCCACGGTGATCCGGTCGATGCCGACGGAGTGGATTCCCTCCGCGTAGAAAATCCTGGTTGCCGTGCTGAGCAGCCGTGCTCGCGCTTCGGAGATGCTGCCGCCTTCTGGGCTTGGGTTCATCCTGCCAGACTAACAAGAAAAGAGGTAGAACGTTCGGTATTGACGTGAGGTTCTTGGGCCTATCTAATTACGGGACCGAACGTTCTCCTTCGGTGTGGGGCGGGACATCACTGCGCCTGTCGCACGAATGGCAGCCGCCGCTTTGTCGGGCCTGGCCGGGAGAGAGCGGGGGCGCTCACGGCCACACCTGTGTCCGCGCCGAGCGAGCTGCCGAGCGATGCGACGGCGTCCAGGCACACGGTGGACAGAGTCCACCCCTCTGCACCTTGAAACCACCGTCGAACCGAAAGGCCACATCATGCGAATTCGCATCCCCCGTCGCGTCGCCCTTGCCGTCGGCGCCCTCGCCCTGCTCGGTGCCACCACCGCTCCAGGAGTGGCGATGGCGACCGACGACGGATCCTCTTCCACATCTGCTTCCCCGAAGCCGACCGTCGTCCTCGTCCACGGAGCGTGGGCGGATTCCTCCAGTTGGTCGCCGGTGATGGAACGACTGCGCAAGGACGGCTATCCCGTGCGGGCCATTGCCAATCCTCTGCAGGGGCTCACCAGCGACACCGCATACGTTTCCAGCTACCTGTCCACGATCAAGGGCCCCGTGGTGCTGGTCGGCCATTCCTACGGCGGCGCGGTGATCACCAACTCCGCCGCCTCGGACCCCGATGTCAAGGCCCTGGTCTACATCGCTGGTTTCATCCCGGCGAAGGGTGAGACGGTGGGCGAGCTGGCTGCCCAGTCCTCACCGGCCATCCCGCTGGTCTCGACAGCCGTCCCGGGCGGTACGGACGTGTCCATCGATCCGGCCCACTTCCGGGAGGCCTTCGCCGGCGACGTCGACCGGACCACCGCTGCCGATCTGGCAGCGGTCCAGCGGCCCGCCAACACCAGGGCGGTCACCGACGCCAGCGTTCAGGAGGCATTCCGGACCATTCCTTCCTGGAGTCTGATCACCCGTCAGGACCACGCGATCGCTCCCAACCTCCAGCGCTTCATGTCGAAGCGGGCCGGTGCGCACATCGAGGAGGTCAACGCCTCTCACGCAGTGATGATCAGCCGACCCGGCACGGTCACGCAGGTCATCGAGGACGCTGCCCGCAGCACCCGGTGAAAGCGCCGCGTTGAACCCCACGGCGAACCCGCATTTCCGGCGCTGTCGCAGGGTGCGGCGGTAGGTGCTCCGGGGCAGCTACGGGCTGCCATCGCCCCCGGCGGCGTACGTGGTGGCGACCACTACGGCCCGCTTGGGCGCGCTCAGCGCATCGGTTGTCCGGTCGCGGGGCGCCTCGGCCGGACTGCCCCACGACACTGAAGAAGGACGAGGACCGACCGGCAGTTGGTCCACGGACGGGCGAGATCCAGCCAGCGCATTCACAGCCTTGTAGAGTGAGCGTTACATATAGGTATGGCGGTGTCGCGAGTGTGTGGGTGTTCTGATCAGCGGCGGGCTGAGGGGTATGGCGTCCGGGGCCCGTCACCACGGCAGTCCTCTTCGCGCTCGGACCGCGATTCCTGCCCGAGTCCATGGATTACCTCATCGCGTGCCGTCCTCGGGACGCTCCGGCTGTGTGACCAGTACAGGAGGCGGTTGAGTGTCGGCCCTGTCGAATGAGGCTGCCCTGCCGGGCGCGAGCCCTGAGCGGGACTCTGCCCTCGTCCTGCTCCACGGCGGCGGGCCGGGCGTCGATGCCGTGAGCAACTGGGCCACGGCGCGTACCAGGTTCTCGGCCACATTCCGATGCTTCGCCCCCGACCTGCTTGGCTTCGGCACGCGGATCACGGTTGGTGAGGCGGGCGATGGCGGGCCGCACGGGCCGCGTGCCTGGGCGCGGGCCCGAGCCTGGCAGATCCTGAATCTGCTCGATCGCCACGGAGCGTGTGCATCTCCTCGGCAACTCGGCCGCGGGCGGCGCCGCCGCGCTGGCTCTCATGGCCGAGGCACCCGAACGGATCGAGCGGGCAGTCCTCATGGGCGGTGCGGGCACCGGACCGCTGCCTCGTGCCGTCCCTTCTACGACCAGCCGACAAGGAAATCCAAGCGTGCCACGCTTGGCCGTCTGGTCGCGGACGAGAACGCCCACAGTGAACTTCTCGAATCTCTTGCGTACCTCAGGCTGGAGCAGGCCCTACGGCCCGGTGCCGAAGCGGCCTTCCGATCCATGTTCACCGATGTTCCGGACGGGCCGCCTCCCGTGGACCCTTCGACGGTCCGCACCCCGGTCCTCGCCCTGCACGGAGCGTGCGACCGAGTCGCACCGGTCGAAGTCTCCGAGCGTCTCGCTGAAGCTCTGCCCCACGGGCGCCTCAAGGTTGTGCCAGGGGCCGGCCACTGGATCCACGTCGACCGACCAGATGAGTTCTGCACCCTGGTAGAGGAGTTTCTGAGCAGGTGAAGCAGCAAAGGATCAGCGAAGAGGACTGGGTCGACGTTCTCGTCGTCGGGGCCGGGCCCACAGGCCTGACCCTCGCCATCGACCTCGCACGTCGCGGCGTGGCGTGCCACGTCATAGAGGCGACCGAGCAGCGAGCCGTCAATCCCCGGTGCAACACCACGTCCGCCCGGTCGATGGAGATCTTCCGGCGGCTGGGGCTCGCCGACGAAGTCCGACGTGCGGGGCTTCCCAGGGACTATCCGACATCTATCCAGTACCGGACGACTCTGCTCGGCGAAGAAATCTTCCGTATCGACCTGCCGTCGGCCGGTGAGGCGCTCACCGGTGTGGGCAAGGAGCACTGGCCCACACCGGAGCCGCAGCACAGGATCTCGCAGCTGTACCTGGAACCCGTTCTGGAACGGTATGCGAGCAGGCTCCCCGGGCCGGCCATCGAGCGCGGTGCGCGGCTGGTCGAGCTGCGGCAGCACGAGGACCATGTTGAGGCGGTCGTGAACTCCGACGGCACCACTCGGGTCCTGCGGTGCGCCTACGTGGTCGGCTGCGACGGGGCCCACAGCACGGTCCGCCGCCAGCTGGGCATCCGCTACCAAGGTGTCGAAGCGATCCAGAAGTTCGTCTCGACATTCGTGCGCTCGCCCGAGCTCGGGCGCCTTGCCGCGTGCGACTCGGCCTGGACGTACTGGACTTACGGACGACGTCTCGCGTCCCTGATCGCCATTGACGGGGACGAGCTGTGGCTCAACCACGTTGCCTTCCCACCTGACCACGACACCGATCACGAGGATCCCGAACAGCTCCTGCGGGAGGCCGTGGGTGCGGAGATCGAGCACGAGGTCATCGGCGTGGTGCGGTGGACCGGCCGTCAGTTGGTGGCCGAGCGCTACCACAACGGCCGGGTGTTCCTGGCCGGGGACGCGGCCCACATCTGGATCCCCGTGGGAGGGTTCGGCATGAACGCCGGAATCCAGGACGCGGCAACGCTGAGCTGGATGCTGGCAGCGGTTCACCACGGGTGGGCGCCCGCGGACCTGCTGACCGCGTATGAGAAGGAGCGCAAGCCAGTAGGAGAACAGTTCGCCCGCGCCGTGGGCTCGGCAGCGCGCGCGTCCCTCGCGGACGTTTCGCCGGACATCCACCTGCCAGGCCCGGACGGTGAACAGGCCCGTGCCGAGCTGGCCCGTCGGCTCGCAACGACGGAGCCGCACCGGTACTCGCCCGACGGCTTCAGCTTCGGCTACCACTACGCGAGTTCACCGCTGGTGGTCGGAAGTGAGCAGCAGGATGCCATCAGCATGGGCGGATTCCAGGAGCGGGCTCAGGCGGGCTTCCGGCTGCCGCACGCTTGGCTCGACGACGACCGGTCGGTACTGGACGCGCTCGGCCCCGACTTCACCCTGCTGCGGACCGACAGCGGCGTCGATGTGGAGCCCTGGGTCGACGCGGCGCGTGAGAGCGGGATTCCGCTCACCGTTGTCGACCTGCCCCGGCGGTGGCCCGACCGCTATCCCACCGCACTCCTCCTCGTGCGTCCCGACCAGCACGTCGCGTGGATGGGAGAGGCAGACGCCCCTCCAGAGGAGCTCCTGTACACAGTCACCGGGCGCCTCGCCGCGCACCAGCAGTAGAAGGACCGGGAGAAGGCACATGTCATACGCACTGGGCATCGACGTGGGCGGCACGTTCACCGACGCCGTCGCCTCGGACGGTGCCGGCCGTATCGTCTCGGCCAAGACACCGACGACCCCGCCGCACCGTGAGATCGGCGTCATGCGGGCGATCGAGGACATCGCCGGTGAGCTGAGCATCGGCGTCGGTGAACTGCTCTCGCAGACCGACTACATCGCCCACGGCACGACCGCGTCGATCAATGCCCTGGTCCAGGGGACAGTGGCCGACGTCGGACTCATTGCCACCAAGGGCCACCGGGACGCGATTTACATCATGAACGCCGAGGGGCGCACTCTCGGACGAGCCGCCCACGAAATTCAGGACACTCTCCGGCAGCGCAAGCCCGTACCGTTGATCCCGAAGCGCCGCGCACTCGAAGTCACCGAGCGGATCGACCACGCCGGAAAGGTGCTGGTGCCCCTCGACGAGGACGAGGTCCGCGGCGTTGCGCGGTCCCTCGTGGACCAGGGCGTCGAGGCGATCGCCGTCTGTCTGCTGTGGTCGTTCAAGAACGGAGCCCACGAGCAGCGCGTCCGCGAGCTGATCCACGAGATCGCCCCCGACATGTACGTCACGCTCTCCTCGGAGGTCAGCCCACGCATCCGCGAGTTCGCGCGGACCTCCACGACCATCATGAACGCTCAGATCGGGCCGCGGCTGCGCATGTACCTGACGCCACTGCAGAAGCAGTTGGAGGAGAACGGGCTCAAAGGCCCCTTGCTGGTCATGCAGAGCGAGGGCGGGACCATCACAGCCGACCGGGCACCGGAACACGCCATCACCACGATCGGGTCCGTCCTGTCCGGCGGCGTCATCGGCGGGATGCGCATGGCGGAGCAGCTGGGGCACCGCAACGTCATCACCACCGACGTCGGTGGGACGACCTTCCTGGCGGGGCTGATCGTCGACGGGGAGCCGGTGATGGCGCCAGGCTCCATTGTCAACCAATTCCCGATCAACGCGGCGACCATCCGTGTGCACACGATCGGTTCCGGCGGTGGGGCGCTCGCATCCGTGGACGCCGGCGGCAATCTGCGGCTCGGCCCGCAGAGCGCCGAGGCCGTCCCCGGTCCTGCCTGCTACGGCAACGGCGGCACCCGTCCCACCAACACCGATGCCAACCTGGTCCTCGGCATCCTCAGCCCGCACGGGCTGCTCGGCGGCAGGAAGCCCCTCCAGATGGACCTGGCCCGCCAGGCGATCCGCGAGCACGTGGCCGAACCACTCGGCCTCACCGTCGAAGAAGCCGCGATCGCGATCCACGAGGTGCAGAACGCGCAGGCGGGAGACCTCCTGCGCCGGGCCGTCGTGCAGGCCGGCTACGACCCCCGTGACTTCGTCGCATACGCCTTCGGCGGTGCCGGACCCGCCCACTGCGCCGGCTACTGCCAGGACCTGGGAGTGCGCGAGGTCGTCGTTCCGCTCGGCCCCGTCGCATCCGCCTTCTCGGCCTACGGGCTCGCCGCCTCGGACATCGTCCTGAGCGCCGAACTCTCCGATCCCTCCTCCTTCCCGGTCGAGCACACGGTGCTGGAGTCCCACTACGCCCGGCTTGAAGCCGATCTGCAGCGCGCGCTCGACCGGCAGAAGGTGAAGTTCCAGGACGTGACCATGCAGCGTGAGGTCGACCTGCGCTATTCGATGCAGGTCAACGAGCTCGCGACCACCATCCCGGACGGTGAGTTCACCGAACGCACCGGTGACGAGATCCTGGAACGTTTCGAGGAACAGTACGAGCGCATCAACGGGTCAGGGGCCGGCTACCGCGAGGCCGGCGTGCAGGCGATCACCTACCGTGCGCGAGCCAAGGCCAGCCTCGACTTCCCCGTCATCCTTCCGGACGTCGCGCAAGCCACCGGCTCCGACCCCGCCGAGGCACTTCTCGAGGAACGCCACGTCTGCCTCGACTCGCAGACCGGTTTCGTACTCACCCCCGTCTACGACTATGCCCGGCTGCGCGCGGGGCACGAGATCACCGGACCGGCGGTCGTCGATGTGCCGACCACAGTGGTGGTGGTTCCCGCCGGTGTGACCGGCCGTGTCGACCGTCTCGGCAACCTCGTGCTGAGTTACCAGTGAGGACAGCTTCCATGACATCGAAGATCCCCGGGGCGGACGAGTTCACCAGCCGGCCCATACCGCGTGAGGAACTGCTGCGGCAGATCTCGCCCACGCTGCCGCTGCACCAGATCGACGACGAACAGGCCGGCCAGGTCAACGCCCTGACCTATGAAGTCGTCCGGCACCGCCTGTGGGCCATCACCCAGGAAATGGGGGAGACGCTGCGGCGGATGTCGGGCTCGCACGTCGTCACCGAGTCCAACGACTTCAACTTCTCCATCTGTGACGAACTCGGCGAGCAGGTCCAGGTCGGCGCGTACAACGTGGGCCTCATCGGGTCCATGGACCTGGCGATCGTCTGGACACTGCGCAACCGCAGTGACAACCCGGGCATCACCGAGGGCGACATGTTCCTGTGCAACGACCCGTGGATCGGCGGCGGGCTGCACCAGAACGACGCCGCCGTACTGGCTCCGATCTTCCACGAAGGCAAGCTGTTCGGATGGACAACGGCCATCGCCCACCAAGTCGACCTCGGCGGGCCGCGGCCGGGCTCCTTCAGCCCGTCGGCCCAGGACGTGTTCGGTGAGGCGGTGCCCACGCCGCCCATGAAGGTCGTCCGGGGCGGAGTGCTGCAGCGCGACGTGGCTGACGCCTGGGTCCGCAGGTCACGGCTTCCCCATATGGTGGGACTCGACCTGCGTGCCAAGGTCGCCGCGAACAAGAACGCGGCGGAACAGATCCTCCGGCTCATCGACAAGTACGGTGCCGACACCGTCAAGGCCGTGATGCGCCGGATGATGGACGACGCCGAGGGCCGGCTGCGGGCCAAGCTGAAGACCCTGCCCGACGGGACCTGGACCGCGGTCGGATACCAGGAGCAATCGCAGACCGGCGACCGCAACCTGCACGCCATCAAGGTCGCGATGACCAAGGAAGCCGACCGGCTGGTCTTCGACTTCCGGGGAACCGCCGGGCAGACCGGCATCATCAACTGCCCCTACCCGGGCCTGCGGGCCGGGATCGTCTTCACGATGCTGCCCCTGCTGGCCGGGACCATTCCTTGGGCGGCAGGCGGGCTCATGCGCTGCTTCGAGATCATCACGGACGAAGACACCATCACCAACGCCTCGTTCCCGGCAGCCGTGGGGAAGGGACCATTCGGCCCCGCGTGGGGGTCAGGCAACCTGGTCGCCGAGGTCATCGCCAAAATGCTGGACGCCGAACCCGACCACCGCGACGATGTGCAGTCGATCTGCAACGGCACCACCGACCTCTGTGTGGTGTCCGGCGTCGACATCCGCGGAGGCGGCAGCAAGGGCTTCGTGTCGCCCATCTTCGATGTCATGGCCGGCGGCTACGGAGCCCAGGTACATCACGACGGCGTCGATACCGGCGGGCGGCTTATCATCCCCTCCGCGCGGGCACCCGACGTCGAGATGACCGAGTACCTCTACCCCCTGGTCGCCCTGTGGCGACGAGAGCAGACCGACTCCGGCGGGCCGGGCCGGCAGAGGGGCGGGATGAGCGGCTCGGTCTGCTACGTGCAGCACCCGGATCAGACCGGGATGATGTCACTGGTCATTTCCGGCACGGGCAAAGTCGCGAACCAGAACGTCGGCCTGGCCGGAGGATACCCGGGTAACTCCCAGCTCGACCTCGTGATGCGTGGCATCGACGTGCCCCAGCTCGCCGGGGCGACGGCCATTCCCACCGACCTGGACGACATCGGCGGCGACATCGAGGTGCTGCCCTGTGAGGGGGAATCGAACCTCGGCCCGGGGGACGCGCTCTACCTGCACTGGCAGGCGGGCGGAGGATACGGCGACCCCCTGCTCCGCCCGGCCGAGAAGGTATGCGACGACGTACTGCAAGCGCGTGTTTCGCCCCAGGCGGCGAAGGACGTTTACGGCGTCGTCTTCCAGGAGGACACCCGAGTGGACGTGGCCGCGACCGAGGAGACTCGCCGGATGCTACGGCAAGGTCGGGCGACGGACGCGGGCCTGCTCGGCACGGGCCTCGTGCCCATCAGCACGCCGGACCTGAACGGCGCTCGCCGACTCGACGACAATCTCGCCTTCATGGAGTCACCGGAAGGCAGGACAGTCGTGTGCGTGCGGTGCAGCACCGAAATCGGACCACTGGCCGAAGGCGCCTTCGTCGCGGAGCTGGCCCGCCGTGATTCGCCTCCAACCCATGCCGGTCCGCAGATCTGGCACGATCCATCCGTCTACGTCGACACAGAAGTTGTCTTCCGCCAGTTGTTCTGCCCGGGCTGCCTGACCACGGTCAACTCCCGCGTCGTCCCTGCTGACCACCCGCTGCCTGACGACGACTACCGAAGGTGGGGATGAGGCCGGAGCGGCTGACTGGCTGGCAGGGAGCAGGCTCGGTGGCATGAGTTCTGGAACGTGTTGTGCAGGGTCCGGGCCAATTCGTGCCAGTCACTCCGCGCATCGTGCCGGACCTATTATGGATTTATGGCAAAGGTGAGGGAATCCGCATTGTCCGCTGCTAGATCGAGCAGCCGCGACGTCATCCTTGACGCGGCACGTACCCTCGTCGTAGCCCGAGGGTACGACGGCATGGCTGTCTCGGATCTGTGCACGGAGTCGGGGTTGCCGGCCAGTTCGATCTACTACCACTTTGGAAACAAACTCGGCGTCCTGGCAGCACTGCTCGAGCGTACCTTTGAGGAGTTGCACGCCCAGTTCCCGGCTCCGTCCTGGTTCGATGATCGTGAGCCGCTCGAGCGATTCGAGGCATGGCTCACCACGGCGTGCGCATCCCTCGACCAACGGCCCGATTATCTCCGCCTCTTGCTCGCCATCAGCGTTGGCCCTCACAAGGACGCCGAGACGGTGCGGAGCACCGTGCGTCGCATTCGTGACTACGCCCACACGTCTTGGGTGCAGGTTCTCACTCCGGTCTTTGCCCCGGACGGGAGTGAAGAGGATGAGGCATTCGTCGAACAGCTGGCTGTCCTCGGTCGGGCCATGACTGACGGGCTGTCAGTGGCCAACAGCTTCGACGGTATGAGCTACAGCTCACGCGTCGCCTCGTTCGTCTCTCTGATCCGCGGTCTCGCAGACCAGCGTGGTCGTGCAAAGGGTATGCCTTCCGACGTCGATGGGGCGTGACGATCTGGACCTGGGGTGCCAACGCCTTGGGTTCCCGACGGGAAGTCGCTTTGGAGCCCACCTGCAGGGGGAGCGCGGGAAGGGGAACTCCGCGCGTGACGCGTCAAGGTTCGCGTTTCCGACCAGCCTGAGAGCGTCACCGCAGGTTTGTTCGCTGCCCCGGCGACGCCTCGCAGACCGGACGGTCTCGGCGGGATACGGAGTCCGTGCCTGTCTGCCGAATCCCCTATGACCAGCGGGACCGACCCGCTTGTTGTCATCCCTCACTCGAACGTCAACAGCCCTCGGCTGACTTGGCTGAGGAGCCCTTCGACTCCGAGCAGGAAGGTTTCGCACACCAGGTCCGGGTCGAAGAGGCAGCCGGCAGTCATCGCGCCATCACGCATCATCACGAAGTGGTGGGCGGCGGGTTCGGCGGGAAGCTCCCGAATCTTGGCCAGAAGGCCGGTGACAGTGTCGAGGAACCATTGACGGTGCGCGAGGACGGCCAGGTGCACCGGGTGATCGGGGTCGGGGTACTCGGCGACAGCGTTGAGGAAGGCGCACCCGCGGAAGCCCGGGGACTGGATGCCCTGGGTGATGGACGTACTGACCCTCCGGATGGTGTCGGCGGCCGGGAGTCCGGCGGCGACGGCCGTGTCGACCTGCTCGCGGATGGCGCGGTCGGCCTCGTTCAGGTAGGCGACGACGAGGGCTTCCTTGCTGGGGAAGTGGCGATAGAAGGTGGCCCGTGTCACCTGTGCTTCCGCGACGATGCGGTCGACGCCGACGGCGTGGATCCCTTCCGCGTAGAACACCTGGCTGGCCGTTTTGAGCAGCCGGGAGCGGGCCTCGGACGGCCGGCTTTCAGTGGGCGGTTCAGATTCGCTGCGCACCATGCGGTCATTCTAGCGTGTAGAACGTTCGGTCTTGAAAAGTAGTTGCGGTCTTTGTCAGCCTTGGCGAACAGAACGTTCATTCTTGCGAGAGTGGCGCCCGGTCGCCGGCCTTGTCAGGCGGCGGCTCGGGACGTCATCCGGGAAATGTGTGACCGGCCTGATCGAGAAGGCCGACCGCTGGAAGCCCTGAACTGCTCTCTTCTCCGCGTCCACTGAAAGGGATCATCGTGAGCACCACTGCTGCTCAGTCCGTTGCCACGGAAACGGCCTCTGCTCTGCGGCGGCTGTATTTCGTGCGGTTCGCGTTCGCCATTGTCTGGGCGCTTGTGATGTTCACGATGGCGGAGGAGATCAGTCCGGTCGCGGCTGTGCTGCTGGTGCTGTATCCGCTGTTCGACGTGGGTGCGGCCGTCGTCGACGCGAGGTCGTCGCGCACCACGGGATCGCCGGTGCTGCTGTATGTGAACATGGCGGTCAGTCTGGTCGCGGCCGTGGGCGTGGGTGTCGCGTGCGCGTCGGGTATTCCGGCGGTGCTGGGGGTGTGGGGGGCCTGGGCGGTCGTGGCCGGTCTGGTCCAGCTGTTCGTGGCGGTGCCCCGCCGCAAGCTGGGCGGCCAGTGGCCGATGATCCTCAGCGGTGCCATTTCGGTGCTGGCC
>NZ_SUMC01000123.1 GCF_005047355.1 Actinacidiphila oryziradicis | reverse complement strand
TGCGGGCGAGCAGCGCCAGACCGAAGGCGAGAGTCTTGCCCGAGCCGGTACGGCCACGGCCCAGGACGTCCCGGCCGGCCAGCGAGTTCGGCAGCGTCGCGCCCTGGATCGGGAACGGCTCGTTCATGCCCAGGCTGGTGAGCATCTTCAACAGCGCGGGCGGCAGGTCCAGTTCGGCGAAGGTCGCAGCCGGGGGCAGGGCCGGGGTGAGGGTGACCGGCAGCGCGAACTCTCCCTGCAACGCGGCGGGACGACGTCCGTAACCACCGGACCGGGCGGGAGCGCCCGACCGTCCTGAAGCGCCCGATCGGCTCGGGGCCGGCGAGCGGAAGCCGCCACGCCCGCTGGAACCGGCGGAGCCGCCCGTACGGGTGCGGGAATATCGATCGTTCGTGCGAGCTGTGCGGTTCATGCAGAACCTTCCTCGATGCGGCGCGTATCGAGGAATTCCTGGCAGCGACGAGCGGCACAGGGAATCGCAAGAACGAACCGTAGAAAAGACGAAGACGAATCCGGACCGACGGGTAAACAGTCGGGGCCGGCGCGCCGAAGTGACTGACATCTGCCGGACGGAGCGGCTGGTATGCCACATCACCGGGGATCGGGCGGACCTGTGTCCGGCCGGGAGCCGTAGGCGGTTCGCCCGCCGCACGGTTGAGACAGCAGGGAATTACCCCGCAAAAAGACAACGAGCCGGGGCCCGCACCCTGAGGTGCGGGCCCAGCTACGTCCTACGCTCCAGCGTCAGGCGGGAACGATGTTCTCCGCCTGCGGGCCCTTCTGGCCCTGCGTGACGTCGAAGTTCACCTTCTGGCCCTCCTGCAGCTCGCGGAAGCCCTGGGCGGCGATGTTCGAGTAGTGGGCGAAGACGTCAGCGCCGCCACCGTCCTGCTCGATGAAGCCGAAACCCTTTTCCGCGTTGAACCACTTCACGGTGCCACTAGCCATGTCTGATCTCCTTCGGGGCATTGCCCGGAGACTCGCACTGTGCGAGCCCCGCGTCGCCGCGATGATTACCCCGTCCGGAAAAACACCGGAAATACAAAAGCGCACCCACCGGCACAGAAAGCCGACAAGAGCACTTGAAGTCTTTGGGAACCACAACTGCAACTAAGATCAACCGTAGCACGGTGTCGGCTGCCGGGCGCGGCAAGTGATATCACTCCGCCCGTTGCGCCATAAACCCTCATCGCACATTGCGACAATTTCTGTACCAGCCGCAGTAGATATTTGCTCGGAAGTTCTCCGAGGCCCAGGCGTCACGAATCAGCCGGTCCGCCCGGAGCGGCTGTGGGGCGGCGCAGTTCTTCGTTGACCCGCAGGGCTTCTTCGAGCTGGTCCTCCAGGATGACGATGCGGCAGGCGGCGTCGATCGGCGTACCGCCGTCGACCAGTTCGCGGGCGCGGGCGGCGATGCGGAGCTGATAGCGGGAGTAACGGCGGTGACCGCCGTCGGACCGCAGGGGGGCGATCAGCCGGGCTTCACCGATGGCCCGCAGGAAGCCCGGCGTGGCGCCGATCATCTCCGCGGCACGGCCCATCGTGTAAGCGGGGTAGTCGTCATCGTCGAACCGATCGGCGGCATGCGGTTGGGTCGCTGGGGGCACTTGCACCTCTCCTGGAACGCGTCGAGGGGCCCCAGCGCCTTACGGCACCGGGGCCCCGAGGGATTTCAACACCACCTGTCGGCGCTGGGCGCCGACTTTCTGTTTCCGCATGTCCGCCAAGGAGGCCGGGGGTGCGGGGATCGCGGATGCGTGACCGGGGACCACCTTCCAATCCGGGGGGGCCTGCGGTACCCGAGCGGACTGGATCCTCGCTCGGGCGATCCCGATGGCGTCTACTCCTCTCTTCCTCATCTTCTTGGGCCGGATCCTGCTGAACTGCTGTACTGCCATTCTGCGGTGCTGCTCGCGGCCCCTCGGGCCGCCCTGGCCCGGCAACCAGCCATGGGGCCTTATCGCACTTCCTGGCCCCAGGACTCCGCTGCCGTGCCCGTGTACTGCTACTACTGCTCGCGCCAGTTCGTCTCTGCCGCGCGTTGCTGAGTTGCTTGGCTACAGAAGAAACTCTAGCCATACGGGAACGCCATGTCTACTCCAGCCATGACAGATTTTCCCGGGCTGGAGGGAGAGGTTATTTGCTCCTGTACCCGATGCGGCATGCTGATGGTGTGACTTTGGAGGACCTCGTCCGGCTACGCCGGGCCCGCGACCTGATGGACCGCGAATACGCGGAGCCGCTCGACGTCGCGGCGCTGGCGCGTGTCGCCCTCATGTCGCCGGGCCACTTCTCCCGCAGCTTCCGCGCCGCCTTCGGAGAGACGCCGTACAGCTACCTGATGACCCGCCGGATCGAGCGGGCCAAGGCACTGCTGCGACGTGGCGATCTGTCCGTGACAGAGGTCTGCCTCGCAGTCGGATGCACGTCGCTGGGGTCGTTCAGCTCACGGTTCACCGAGCTGGTCGGCGAGAGCCCGAGCTCATACCGGGCCCGCCGCCACGACCAGGGCGCCGCCATCCCGGCTTGCGTCGCCAAGATCCTGACCCGGCCGGTCAGGAACCGGGAAGCACAATCCGCCGCTCCCCCCGTAGCGTGAGCGGCATGGACCTCAGGTTTTCGCAGTGCTTCATCGCCGTCGACGACCACCACAAAGCCCTCGCCTTCTACCGCGACGTTCTCGGCCTCGAGGTGCGCAATGACGTCGGGTTCGAGGGGATGCGCTGGGTGACCGTCGGCTCGCCTTCGTAGCCGGACGTGGATATCGTCCTCGAACCGCCCGTCGGGAACCCGAACGCCTCGCAGGCCGACAAGCAGGCGATCGCGGAGCTGATGGCCAAGGGCAGGTTCCGCCATGGCACGGCACCGTTCGATCTGGGTGGCCGGACAAGAGGCCGCGCGAATAGGTTGGGCGCCGTCGCGGGCCGATGGCTCTCGCCTGGCGGCGTTGTCGTCGGTCGACGACGCTCCGCGTCGCCTCCTCCCCCAGCTACCGCTGGGAGGTGCCCCCACCTCCGCCTTGCCAGACTCGGCCCTCGACCCGCTCCTTAACCCGCCCCACCTATTCGCGCGGTCTCTAAGCTTGAGATTTAACCTCGCCGCTCGAACACGACCGCAAGTCGGCTTCACGGACCCGGCATGCACACCTTCCGTCCCGGTTTACTGTGATTTCCTACCGCGCTGTGAAGCCTGCTTGTGAGGCAGGAAGAGCTGGTCGGAGCTGTTCGAATCCGGAGGTTAAATCTCAAGCTAAGGCGCGCGCTTGCTCTCGTCACGCAGGCGCCGATAGAACGCGCCCATGACGCGCCTCGGGTACACCCCGACCCCTGATCGCCGGTCCGGCCCGCGCCGGCCGGCGCCCGCGCCCGGCGGCGTACGGCTCAGCTGTAGAGGAGCGATCCCGGGGTGGTGAGCAGCTCGCCCGTCTCGAGCCATGTCTTCAGGCCGGAGAGGATCATCGGCCAGCCGCCGTAGAGCTCTTCGTTCGCGCCTTCGCGCAGCTGGTCGTGAGTGACGGTCAGCCGGCAGGAGTCGCCGACGGGCTCGATCTCCCAGGTGACCCTGGTTGTCCCCTCGCTCTTCACCTCGTCGCTCCAGAGCGCGACCATGCTCTGGACGAGCCGGCGCGGCGGGTCCACCTCGAGGTTCTCGCCCTCGCCCAGCGGGCCGCCGGCGCCCGGGGCGCCCATCTCGAACCGCGAGCCGGGGGTCCAGTCCGAGGTGATCCGGGCACCGAAGTTGTACTTGCTCCTGATCTCGGGGTCGGTGATCGCCTCCCAGAGGCGCTCCGGGGTAGTGCGGATGTAAATCTCGAAGACCTTCTGCATGGGACTCTCCAGTCGGCTCTTGAGGCCGCTGAGCGCAGCAGCCCATGGTTCCGCGTACTTGCTCACCCATCGGTCGTGGACGAGCCGGATGGGGACGGGGTTCAGGAAGTGGAGCTTCTCCCGGCCTTGCCGCCTGGTCACCACCAGGCCCGCCTGCTCCAGCTGCTTGAGGTGCTTCATCACGGCGAACCGTGTGACGTCGAACCGCGACTGGAGGGCGCTGAGGGTCTGTCCGTCCTCGCGGAAGAGCGCGTCGAGCAGGGTGCGCCGGGTCGGGTCGGCGAGGGCCTTGAACACCGCGTCGTCCATAC
Source organism: Actinacidiphila oryziradicis (assembly GCF_005047355.1). Lineage (GTDB taxonomy): Bacteria > Actinomycetota > Actinomycetes > Streptomycetales > Streptomycetaceae > Actinacidiphila > Actinacidiphila oryziradicis. The sequence continues at coordinate 17,178 of NZ_SUMC01000123.1, read as the reverse complement.
GCCAAAAATAGGTGACCATTTGGTCACATGTCAATGGCGGCGCCGCTGCCGAAAAACCCGAACACGAGTCCGCGAAGGCCCGGATATCCGGTGGCGCGACGGGGTACGTACTGCTGCGGGTATCCGCTGGGTGGTGCCCGGAGCCGTGCGGCAACGTGGCGGCTCGTCGTTGCGGATGAAGGACAGGCACGCATGGCCAGTGGCACTGTGAAGTGGTTCAACTCCGAGAAGGGCTTCGGATTCATCGCCCAGGACGGCGGCGGCCCCGACGTCTTCGCGCACTATTCCAATATCCAAGGCAACGGCTACCGGGAACTCACCGAGGGCGAACCGGTCACCTTCGACATCACCCAGGGCCAGAAGGGCCCGCAGGCGGAGAACATCGCCCGCGCCGGCCGCTGACACCGCCGGTTCCGGGCCCCGCCACAACACGGGGCCCGGAACCGGCCAGGCGATTCACCGCAGTGGAGCGGGAGAGCGGTCGTACGGCACAGGGACGGCCACCACCGAGCGTGCCGCGCCCACACTTTCGACGAGGGCGGAAGGCTTCTGCTGCTGGCCGCCAAGCTCACCCAGAGCCGGGGCACCCGCCAGACCACCAGCGGCAAGACCATAGGGACGGAACAGGTCCTCCCTCGGCCTCAGTTGTTCCGAAAGGGGCACGTCAGCGTGCTTCTGCCCAACGACCGCCGGTTTCCGCAGCAGTAGGAGAGCGGCGTCGTCGTGGAGCCGGCCGCCCACATGCGCGAGCAGATCGTGGTGGAGTGCGGCGAGGGTGCGGGAGGGGTCGTCGCACCGGTGCCGCGCCACCCTTTCGGTGAGCGGGTAGAACTCACGGCGGTGATTGCGGGCCTCGGTGACCCCGTCGGTGTAGAGAAGCAACTGTTCGTCGTCGGCGAAAGGCAGCACCTGGAGGCACGGCATCTCGCCGCAGAGGGCGCGCAGACCGAGTGGGGGAGCGGGCTCGTCCGGCTCGACAGTCATGACGCCGGACCGGCGGAGCAACAGCGGAGGGGCGTGTCCGCAGTTGACCAGCTCCATGGTGTCGGCCTTGGGGTATCCGACGACCACGGCGGTGACGAAGTCGTCGCAGCCGAGGTTGCGCGCCAGGCTCCGCTCGATCCTGCCGACGACAGCGAGGAGATCCGGCTCGTCATAGGCGGCCTCGCGGAATACCCCGAGCACCAGAGAGGCGGTGCTCACCGCCGACAGTCCCTTGCCCCGCACGTCGCCGACGATCACCCTGACCCCGTACGGCGTGGGCACCAGCGCGTAGAGGTCCCCGCCGATCCGGGCCTCCGCCGCGGCGGCGCTGTAGCGGACAGCCACCTGGAACTGGCCGACGGTCGCGGGCACCGGCTTGAGGAGGGCGTGCTGGGCAGCCTCGGCGACCGAGCGGACGGCCCTCAGTACCCGTTCGCGACGCCCGCGCAGCGCGCTGGCCAGGCAACTCGCCAGGGTGACGGCGATCTGCGCACACACCATGATCACCTTTTCCCGGTTCAGCTCACCGCCAGGGCCGGCGACCGTAAGCCCAAGGACCACGGCCAGGAAGCCCACCCAGAGGACTCCCCCTGGCCTGCTCGTGGCGGCGGCCAGGGCGGGCCCGACGGCAAGCAGCGGGATCCAGTTCACGCCGGTTCCGCTGACGAGGGCGAACGACGCAATGGCAGAGACGATCAGTACGGGCGCGCCTGCGGCGAGATGCCCGGCGGCGAAGTGCCGCCCCGTGGGCCGGAGGCAGCGCCGATGGTCTGGAGGTCGGTCCATATTCCCCGTCATTCCCCGTCCGCGATTCCCACCTTGCTCGGGCGCGGCGGTACCCGCATCCCCGAATGTCCGTTTCATCCACAAATACAGCCTGAGTGTGGGTGTCACAAGGACAGGAATTTCAGATAGTGAGCGAAAGACCCCTGGTCACCCGAGTCGCTGTCGGGACCAGCCGCGCCGCGGCCTGAGCGATGCTGGAGAGCCGCTCCGCCGGGAAGGAGACCCCGAGTGAGCCGAGGGTGTCCCCGCTGTACACGGGTATCGCGACGCAGACGGTTCCGAGGGTGTACTCCTCCAGGTCCGTGACGACCGGGACGGCGGGCGATGAGTCGAGCCGGCGGAACAGTTCGGCGCGGTGGGTGATGGTGCGGGGGGTGAGGTCAACGAGCGAGTGACGCGAGAGGTACTCGTTGCGGGCGTCTTCGTCCAGCTCCCGCAGAACACACTTGCCCAGTGCTGTGGCGTGCCCGGCGTCCTCGAATCCCACCCAGAGGTCGGCCCGTGGCGCCCGGGGGCCGTCGGCGATCTCGACGACCCGGATCTCGCCCTCTTCGTAGAAGGTCAGGTAAGCGGCGGCCGACAGCTCGTCCCGCAGGGCGGCGAGGATGGGACGGATACGGGTGAGCAGCGCCTGCGTGCTGCTTCCGGTGTGCAACAAGTGCAGCCTGTCCCCGATCACGAACGCCCCGTCGACCAGTTTCTGTATGTACCCGTCGTGGGCCAGCGTCCGCAGCAGGTGGTAGGTGGTGGCGAGGGGCAGACCCGTCTCGCGTGCCAGCTGCTTCGCCGGCGCGCCACTCTCGTGCGCACTCACCGCTTCCATCAACCGGAAGGCTCGCTGCACGGAAGCGATGAGCGTAGGGCCCTCCTGAGCAGCCATGTGACCAGCTTGCGCCCGGTGTACCGCGCAAGCAAGGTCGGTCGCGGGCCGGTACACCGGGGCCAGGCGCCAGAGTCAGCCCGCCGCGCTCACAGGCGGCGGTAGCGCGCCGAGGCGAAGGAGAAGCCGCCGAAGAGAATCAGCCCGACCGCGACGGCGACCAGCAGCCACGGGCCCACGGGGGTGTGCGCGAAGCTACGGAGCGTCGAATCCATGCCCTTGGCCTGATGCGGGTCAAAACGGATGGCCGCCACCAGGGCGAAGACCCCCACCCCCGCGAACACCACGCCGCGCGCCAAGCCGCCTCCCACGCCCAGGCCGGTGACGACCTCCCGCGTACGGCGGCTCATCGTGCCGGTCTTCAGCTTCCGCAGGAAGCGCCGCTGGGCCGCCCGTACGGCGAGCACCACGCCGACGCCGATCAGGACGCAGCCCGCGAGACCCACCAGGAACCGGCCGCCCGGCAGCTTCAGCGCCGACGCCGTCCAGTCCTGCGACTGCGCGTTACCGCCGGAGGACCCGCCGCTCCCGGCGGCGTAGGCGGCGGTTCCCCAGCAGACGGAGGCGTAGAAGACCGCCCGGCCGGCGTCCACCAGCCGTGCGCCCGCCTTCCGCCGGCGCCCCTGGCCGGTCACCACGCCGGCGGCCCGCCAGAGCGCCATGCAGCCGAAACCGACGACCAGGGCCCACAGCATCAGGTGCCCGAAGGGCTGTGCCGCGACCTGGTGCAGCGCACCCTGCCGGTCGGCCTGCTGGCCGCCCTGCCCGAACGCGATCTGCAGGGCCAGAACGCCGATCAGGGCATACACCACGCCCCTCGCGACAAAGCCCGCCCGTCCTGCGGCGGTCAGCGTCTCTTTCTGCGTCTTCTGCGTCCGGCGCCGGCTCGCGGAGCCGGCGCCCCGGCTGCTCTGCCGGCGTGCGTATGACGAAGTCACGTTGTCCTCCTGGAAGGTCGGCGTCCGTTGTACGTCCGCCCCCCTGCGTCTGCCCCCGGCCGGAGCTCCGATGCGGAGCTCACCTGGCGGAGGTCCGTGCCGGACAGGGCTCAACCCCGGAACAGACCCCTGCGTCCTTGCAACCGAACGACCCCAATACCGCGTATGCATACTGAGTATGTTGTTCGGTGGAAGACGGAAAGGCATCCATGTACAGCAAGGCATCCGCCCCCGAGTACCAAGGCGCCCTCACCTCACTGTCGGTCAACTCGTCCCTGGTGGACGTGCTGGCCGAGGGGACCGAGAAGTTGCGGGCAGCAGAACTCTCCGGCTCCCAGCGGGAGGTATCGCGGTCCGCGCTCGCCGTCGCCGAGGCGCACCGCCGTCTCGGCCATGTCGAGGAGGCCGACCGGGCCTGGAAGGAGAGCTACCGCGCCGCTCGCTCGGTCGGCGACATCGGGGCGATGGCGTGGGCACTGTGGAGCGGCGGCACGCTCGCCAGGCAGCGGGGCGCGCTGGCCCTGGCCCGCCGTCTGCTCGCGCTCGCGGCCGACATGGGCGAACGGGGCGGGGACGTCGTCGTACGGGGATACTCCCTCGCCGGAATGGCGGAGACCGGCCGCATACAGGGTGACTACCTGGCCGTGGGCGCCCTGCACGAGCGGCTGCTCGCCGAGGCGAGAAAGCGCGGCGAGGCCCGGCACACGGTGTGGGCGCTGGAGGGCATCGCGCAGATGCACCGGAACACCGGCTCGTACGACACGGCGCTGGCGATGTTCGAGGAAGCGGCCGGGATAGCGGAGCGGGCCGACGACAGGCGCGGGCGGGCCTGGGCGCTGCGCGGCATGGCCGACATCGTCTCCGTACGGGACCAGGACCCGGAGCGGGCGCTGGCACTGCTCACCGAAGCCGAAGTAACGTGCCGGGAGATGAACCTGTCCAGCGCACTGGCCTACAACCACAAGATGCGTGGAAATGTGCTCTTCCGTGCCAGCCGCTATGAGGAAGCCAGGCCGGTCTACGAAGCGGCGCTGGAAGAGTTCCGTACCATGAAGGAGCCGCGTGGCGAGGCGCTGGCCCGGCTCGGCCTGGTCAAGACGCTCGCCCGGCTCGGGCGGGATCTCGCGGGAACGGCCGCAGATCTGGACGAACTGAGCCGCCACCTGGACCGGATCGGCCTGCGGCACACGCGCGACATGGTCGACAAGGCCCGCGCCGAACTGGGCGTCGAGGGGATAGGACGGCGATGACCATGGCAACGCCAGCCCAGTGCACGCCCCGGTCCACCGCGCCCCAGATCCTCGACCGCTGCCGCGAACTCGTGCACCCGGCCCTCACGGCGGCCATCGGCAGGCTCCACCCCTGGCCGGGCGAAATGGCCGCCTACGCACTCGGCTGGAGCGAGGCGGACGGCAAGCCCGTCGGCTCCCCCGGCAAGGGAGTGCGCCAGGCCCTCACCGTGCTCTGTGCCGAAGCGGCCGGTGCACCCGGCGAGACCGCGATCGCCGGCGCGGTCGCCGTCGAGCTGATCCACACCTTCACCCTCCTGCACGACGACATCATGGACGGCGACGAGACGCGGCGGCAGCGGGAGACCGTGTGGAAGGCGTACGGCACGGGACCCGCGGTCCTCACCGGTGACGCGCTGTTCGCCCTGGCCGTGGAGACCCTGGCCGACTCGCCGAACGCCCACAGCGGCACGGCGGTACGGCACCTGGCCCGGGCGCTCAACGACCTCGTACGGGGTCAGGCGGAGGACCTGCTCTTCGAAGCCCGGCCCTGGACCGGCCCCGAGGCCGTGCGGCCCGAGGAGTACCGGTCCATGGCGGACCGCAAGACCGGCGCCCTCCTCGGCTGCGCCGCCGCGCTCGGCGCCGTACTCGCCGGGGCGCCGTCCCCGACCGTCGACGCGCTCGCCCGGGCGGGGCGGCACCTCGGGGTGGCCTTCCAGACCGTCGATGACCTGCTCGGCATCTGGGGGGACCCGGAGGCCACCGGAAAACCCGTCCACAACGATCTGCGCCGGATGAAGAAGACGTATCCCGTCATCGCGGCCCTGGCCGCCAAAGGCCCGGCCACCCGGAGCCTCACCGCGCTCCTCACCTCGCCGCACCCTCTGGACGACGCCGCCCTCCGGCACGCCGCCGTACTCATCGAGGAAGCCGGCGGACGCTCCGCCGCCCTGGCCGAAGCCCGCCGTCACGTCGGCATCGTCCTCGGCTGCCTGGACAGCGTCCGGCTGTCCCCGGACGCGGCCGAGGACATCCGTACGCTCCTGCCGTTCCTGGTCGACCGCAGAATGTGAGGAACCCGCTGCGCCAGAGCGGTGTCGTACCCGTTGAGGCCGGTGCGGCCGGTCTGCTGCCAGGCGTCGAGGGACCGGGTGTAGATGTCCGACCGCGGCGTCGGCGGTGGCGGTACCGGGCAAACTCGGCGGGAACACCCGCTTCCAGATCGCGACCCACTCCATGAAACGCGGCTGGATCTGACTCGGCGGTTCACAGAGCGAGGCACAGCCGCAGCGCGTCATAGACGGCCGCGTGCACATTCCGGGAGGCGACCGCGTCACCCACCCGATAGAGCAGATACCGTCCCTCCGGGTTCCGGCGCACGCTCTGCGGACGCAGGTCCAGCAGCGCCTGCTGGTCGACCTCACCCAGATTGGCGGAGCCCGGCAGCAGGGCGAAGTACAGCTCGTCCTGCGGACGCGTGCCGTGTTCCACGACGACATGGTCCACGACCCTCTCCCGTACGGTCTCGGCGTGCTCGCTGCTCAGCTGGGCGACGAGCCGGCCGTCCCGCCGCTCCACCCGCAGCAGCCGGTGGCTCAGGGTGATCCGCGCGTCGTGCTCCGCCAGCACCTTGCCGTACGCCGGGTAGTTGACGCCGCCGACATCAGGGGCGAGAGTCCGCTCGGGCGTGACGACCTCCAGCCGCACCCCGGCACGGGCCAGGGCCTCGGCTGCGTCCAGAGCGGGATGACCCCCGTTGTCGTCGTAGAGCAGGACGTCCCCGGACAGCGACGCGGAACCACCGAGCACGTCCCAGGTGTCGTGGACCAGTTCCGCGCCCGACTCCAGGAAGCCCGCGTCGGGCAGTCCCCCGGTGGCGATCACCACCACATCCGGCTCCTCGGCCAGCACATCCTCGCCCTCAGCGAGGACGTTGTACCGGATGTCCACGCCCAGGTGCTTGCACTCCGCGACCCGCCAGTCGACGATGCCGATCAGATCGCGCCGACGCGGCAGGGCGGCCGCCAGCCGCAGTTGCCCGCCCGCCCGGTCGGCCGCCTCCAGCACCGTGACCCGGTGTCCGCGCTCCCCCAGCACCCGCGCCGCCTCCAGACCCGACGGACCGGCACCGACCACCACGGCACGCAGCGGCGGCCGGGGGCTCAACGGGACAGTGTGCGGCACGCTGTCCTCCCGTCCCGTAGCCGGATTGTGAACGCACTTGGCGTCACTCCCCTGATAGATCGAGTCCAGGCAGTACGTCGCCCCGACACACGGCCGGATCCGGTCCTCCTGCCCAGCGCGGATCTTCGCCACGATATGAGGGTCCGCCAGGTGCGCCCGGGTCATACCGACCAGATCCACCAGCCCGGCCCGGATCGCGTGCCGGGCCGTAGCGACATCGTTGATCCGTGCCGCATGCATCACCGGCACCCCCAGCGCCCGCCGCACCTCTCCCGCGAAGTCCAGGTGCGGGGCGGAAGGAGTCCCCAGCGTCGGGATCATGCGCGACAGCGCGTCATCGGTGTCGATATGGCCCCTCAGTACGTTGATCAGATCAACGCCCTCCCCAACCGCCCGACGCGCGATCTCAAGCCCCTCCTCCATACCGATACCCCCAGCCATGTCCTCGTCCACCGACATCCGCAACGACACAACCATCTCGTCCCCCGCCGCCTCGCGCACCGCCCGCATTACCCGCAGCGGAAAGCGCAGCCGGTTCTCCAGACTGCCGCCGAACTCGTCCTCGCGCCGATTGGTGGCCGGCGACCAGAAGCCGTCCAGCAGGTGCCCGCCCGCGTACAGCTCGATCCCGTCCAGGCCCGCCTCCCGGCAGCGCCGCACGGCATCGGCGTAGGCGGCGACGATACGGTCCAGATCCCACGGCTCCGCCGCCTTGGGAAACGCCCGGTGAGCCGGCTCGCGCAACCCCGAAGCAGCCACCAACGGCAGCCAGTCGCCCGCGTAGTTACTCGTACGCCGGCCCAAATGCGTCACCTGGCACATCACCAGCGCCCCCGCCTCGTGCACCCCCTCCACCAGCGCCCCCAGCCAGGGCACGATCTCGTCCCTGTACAGGTGCAGGTTGCCGAAGGCCGACGGGCTGTCCGGCGCGACGACCGCCGAGCCGCCGATCATGGTCAGGGCGATGCCGCCCCTGGCCTTCTCCTCGTGGTAACGGCGGTACCGCTCCTTGGGCATGCCGTCCTCGGCGTAGGCCGGTTCGTGGGACGTGCTCACCACCCGGTTGCGCAAACGGAACCGGCCCAACTGGAGCGGCTGGAGCAGCGGGTCGAGCGACGCGGCAGTCATGCGCGTACCCCTTTCAACGGTCAATCACCAGATCGGTCAGCGGCCTGGCACAACACAGCAGGACCTTCCCCTGGGCGATCTCACGCGCCCGGATGCCGCCCTTGTGGTCCATCTCGACCCGCCCGGCGGTCAGTGAGCTCTTGCACGTCCCGCACAGCCCCACCCGGCACGAGGTCGCCACGGCAACGCCCGCCGCCTCGGCGGCTTCCAGCAACGTGCCCCCGGGCGGGCACTCCACCACCCTGCCGCTGCCCGAGAACTCAACGCGAAAGCCCCCGCCCCCCACCACCGGGACCGGCCCCAGCGGCTCCAGCTCGAAGCTCTCCTCATGGCAGCGCGCCGGATCACAGCCCAGCTCCCCGAGCATGACCCGCACGGCCGCCATGTACCCCGGCGGCCCGCAGCAGAAGACCTCCCGCTCCACCACGTCGGGCACCGCCGCCCGCAGCATCTCCGCCGTCAGCCGCTCGCCCGTACGCAGGGCCGTGAAACCCGGGAGATCCCGCCCGATGAACGCCAGCTCGTCCCGGAACAGATTGTCCCGCCCGCTGTGCACCGAGACCAGATCCGGCTCAACGGCCAGGTCATACAACGCACGGGCGATCGAGATGAGCGGGGTGACACCGCTGCCCGCCGTCAGAAAAAGATACTTAGCAGCCGGATGGTCCTCCAACGTAAAGAAGCCGACCGGCCCGGACGCCCGCACCACATCCCCCGGCCGCATCGTGTCGTGCAGCCACCCGGAGACCACACCCCCCGGCTTCCGCTTCACCGTGATGGCGACCCTGTCCGGCCGGGTCGGCGCCGAGGACAGCGTGTAGCTACGGCTGACGCCCCCCAAATCGAAGGTCATGAACTGCCCCGCCCGATAACGCACCGCGGGCCCCTGCACCTCAAACACAAAGCTCTTCACATCATCGGTCTCGGCCCTCACCCCCCGGCAGACCAGCGTGATCACGGCTGACCACCCAAATGCGCATCGAGCCGCTCCAAATACCAGGCGCAGAAGTGCTCCACCCAGGACTCCGTCGGCGAGAACGGCCCCGGCTCGTACGCGGGGTTGCTCACCCCTTTGTGCGCCCCGGCCACGAATGCCGCGTCCTGCGCATTGGTCGTACGCCACACCGAAACGAGCTTCTCCGGGTCGTAGTCCACGCCCTCCACCGCGTCCTTGTGGACCAGCCAGGTCGTACGCAGCAGCGTCCGGCCGGGTTCCAGCGGCAGCACCGCGAAGGTGACGACATGATCACTCAGAAAGTGGTGCCAGCTGTTGGGTTGCAGATGCAGCCCCTGCCGCCCCAACCGTGGCGAGGTGAAGTCACCCAGCAGCCGCTGAGACGCGACCCGCGTGTCAGCGGTGATGGACTCCCCGTCCCTGTCCAACGGCGTACGTTCCACCAGGAACCCGGTCGGACGACCGGCCAACCGCAGCACCTGCCGCCACGGCAGGCCCCCGCGCTCCCAGATCGCCGTCATCTCGGCGTCGATCCGCTTGAACCGGTCGTACGCCGCCCGGCGGCTCGGGCCGATGTCCTCCTCCGCGTAACCGATGGTCGGGAACAGCGAGAACCCCAGCTCCGGGTGGCCGCCGCAGTGGTAGCACTCCCGGTTGTTCTCCATCACCAGCTTCCAGTTGCCGTCCTCGACGATGTCGATCTGGCGCGCGACCTTGCACTCCCGCAGCCCGTGCGGGTCCAGATACGGCTCCACCACCGCCGCGACCTCGTCGATGTCCTCCGGAGGCTCATCAGCCAGACAGATGAACAGCAAGCCGCTGATGCTTTTCAGATGCACCGGCTTGAGGCTGAAACACCCCGCCTCGAACCCCGGCCCCACCGACTCGGCATGCACCAGCCGCCCACCCGTGTCATACGTCCACGAGTGATACGGGCACACCAGATTCCCCGTCGACCCACTCTGCGCCGCCAGCAGCCGGGACCCCCGGTGCCGGCACACGTTATGGAAGGCCCGTACGTTCTCGTCGTCGTCGCGCAGCACGATCACCGACCACCGGCCCAGGTCGACGGTGACGTAGTCCCCCGGCTCCGGCACTTCGGGCTCCGAGCCGACGAAGATCCAATGCCGCCCGAACACGGCCTCCAGGTCCAGCTCGAACACGTCCCGGCTCGTATAGAACGGCGCCTCAAGGCTGTACCCAGGCCTCCGGCCCCGGACCATCCCCAGGATGTCCTGCCGGGAGATTGCCGAGCTCATCGGCACCCCTCCTTACGTACCGCTTCGCGGTGACTGGTCCGGTAACTCGTGCCCCTATGTCACACTGCCGCTGCCGCTTGAACCACGGGAGAAATCCCGAGACCCCTACGTAGCCCTCGCCGGGCCGGCCGATACGGCACCGGTTGCCCCCGGTGCAGGGATGCCGTTCGTCCTCCCCGGACGGGCTGGGTTTGCCCGGCTGGGCCAGCACGGTTCCGCCCCGTCCGCCGGGCGTACCGAGCCGTCCTCAAACGCCGGACGGGCTGGGTGGTCGTGCGTGCCGCCACGCCATGTCCGTTGTGGGGGTCGGGGCCGCTGTGGGGTGATCTCCTCGGGGCTCGCGCGTGCGGGTCCGCAGCATGCTTGCCCGGGGTGCACGCGCTCGTCCCCTGCGGGGACACCCCGGCGCGTCCCCTCCCAGCCGCATGGGCGCGTGACGGCCGCTCGCGGCGGAGACCGTAAAACCAAAGGCACCGCACGCCGGGCAACCCCCCGGGGTGACCGCGGGACACAACCCACCGCAAGGCGCTGTGACGGCCGGAGGGGGCGGTGCAGGGGTGTCCCCGCAGACTGTGTCGCCGTATGCCGGTGGCGATGGCGCATGGTGCAGGGGATGCTGGCGACACTGTCGTGGGGGCACCTCCTGGGGGCACCTCCCGGCCGAAGGCTGGGGGAGGTAGCTGGTGGGGGCACCTCCCGGCCGAAGGTTGGGGGAGCGAGTCACCCCGGAGGCGACACCGACCCAACCACCGAACAAAGCGCACCCGCCCCACGGCGCAGGGCACCAAAACCCAGCCCGTCCGGCGTTTGAGGACGGAGCGGCAACCCCGGCGCCGGGCAAAGGCACGCCCGGCCCCGCACGCAGTAGCGCGCGCGTAACAGAACGCGTCTACGCTCCCGTCATGAGCGGCAGCGCCAACGGCAACGGCAACGCCAACGGCAACGGCACCGTGCCGGCCCAGCGCCCCGGCAACCTCCCCGCGGAGCTCACAAGCTTTGTGGGCCGCAGGGACGAGTTGACGCGGGTCAAACGCCTGCTGTCGGAGGCCCGGCTGGTGACATTGACCGGCGTCGGCGGAGTCGGCAAGACCCGGCTGGCGCTCCGGGTCGCACAGCAGGCGCAGCGTGCCTTCCCGGACGGGACCTGGCTGGTGGAGCTGGCCGCACTGGACGACCCGGGCCTGCTTGCCCAAAGCGTCCGAACCGCCCTCGCGCTACCACCCCAAGCGGCGCTGGCCGAAACGCTGCGGGACCGGCGGCTCCTGCTCGTGCTGGACAACTGCGAGCATCTGCAGGACGCGTGCGCGGTGCTGGCCGAGGCCGTGCTGCGGGCCTGCCCAGGCGTTCGCGTACTGGCCACGAGCCGCCACCGCCTCGGGGCGCACGGCGAGCACACCTTCGCGGTGCCACCGCTGGCGCTCCCGGACAGGGAGGCGCTGCTCGCCGCGCGGGCCGCCGCGGCGGTGCCGGGGTTTGCGGTAAACCCGCGGAATGCCGCCGACATGACCGCCCTGTGCACCCGGCTGGACGGCCTACCGCTCGCGCTGGAGCTGGCCGCGGTCCGGCTCCGTTCGCTGTCCCCGGGGGAGTTGGTCGCGCGGTTGGACGACCGGTTCCAGCTTCTGGACACCGGCAGCAGCGCGGCGCTGCCGCGCCAGCAGACGCTCAGGGCACTGGTCGACTGGAGCTTCGGCCTGTGCACCCCTGCGGAGCAGGCGCTCTGGACCCGGCTGTCGGTGTTCGCCGGGGAGTGCGATCTGGAGGCGGTCCAGGAGGTGTGCGCGGACGAGGACGCCGTACCGCGGGAACGGGTGCTGGCCGTGCTCGCCGCGCTGATCGACAAGTCCGTCCTGAGCTGCGAGCACCGCGGCGCAGGCGCCGGTGCCCGCGCGCGCTACCGGATGCTGGAGACCGTACGGCGGTACGGGCAGGAGCGGCTCGCCGCGACCGGCGGGGCCGACGCGTTGCGCGGGCGGCACCGCGACCACTACCGGGGCCTGGCGGAGCGGGCCGTACGGCACTGGTTCAGCCCGTCCCAGGGGGAGTGGCTGGAGCGGCTGCGCCTGGAGCACCCGAATCTGCGCGCGGCGCTGGAGTTCTGTGTGCTGCGGCCAGGGGACGCCGCCGCCGGGCTCCGGATGGCGGCCGACCTGGGCACGTACTGGGAGGGCAGTGGCACGGTGGCGGAGGGGCGGCGCTGGCTGGACCGGCTGCTGGCCCGGGCCCCGGAGGAGGACCGGGCCGGGGGCCTGGCGGTGGCGGGCTGGCTGGCGGTGATCCAGAACGACCCGACGGCCGCCGAAGCGGCCCTCGCGGAGGCCGGCCGGCTGGCCCGGGATCTCGGTGACGCGCGCGTGCTGGCCCAGGTGGCGCTCTTCCGGGGCATGGCCGCCATGTCGGTGGGGGATCTGCGGCTGTCGGCGGAGCTGTACGAGGAGGCGCTGGCCCGGCACCGGGAGCTCGGTGATCCGTACGCGGTGGCGATGTCCCTGTTCCGGCTGGCCCTGGTGGCCTCGACGGCGGGCGACTCGGAGAGCGCGGTCGCGCGGAGCGAGGAATGCCGGGCTCTGTGCGAGGCGCACGGGGAGCTCTGGGCGCGGGCGTACGCCCAGTGGGTACTGGGCGTGGAGAAGTGGCGCGGCGGTGACGCGGCGGCGGCCTCGGCCCTGGCGGGGGAGAGTCTGCTGGCCAACCACCGTATCGGGGACCGGCTTGGCGTGGCCCTCGGTCTGGAGCTGCTGGCCTGGATCGCCGCGACCGGCGCGCAGCCGGACCGGGCGGCTTCGCTTTTCGGCGCGGCCCACGCTCTGTGGCAGGCGACAGGTTCTCCGCTGGCCGGGTTCGGGCTGCTGGCCGAGTGTCATGAGACGTGGTCCGCGGCGGCGTGCGGGGCACTCGGCGAGCGGGCGTACCTGCGCGGCTTCCAGGGGGGAACGGCCCTGTCGCCGGAACAGGCGGTGGGGTTCGCGCTGAGAGTCGACCGATCGGCGGCGCCGGGCCGGGAGCCGGGCGCCGGTGGGGCGCGGCTGACGCGTCGCGAGACGGAGGTGGCCGCGATGGTCGCCCGTGGCCTGACCAACAAGGAGATCGCCGCCTCGTTGGTCATCGCGCAGCGCACCGCCGAGTCCCATGTGGAGAACATCCTCGCCAAACTCGGCTTCACCTCACGGGCACAGATCGCTTCTTGGGCGACCCAGCGCCAACTGGCCTCCGCGCCAGGCGAGTCAGCCGTGTGAGATCAGCCACCTGAGATCTCCCAGCAGGCTGCCACCGCTTCCCGATCCGGGAAACTCCGGGCCATGGGGAAGCAAAGATCTTCGGTCATATCTGTTCCGCCCCTTCGGGCTCGGCTAGGTTCTGGCCACCAGATCTACACGCGTCATGGACATGAAATGTCATGCCCATGACATACACACGCCCACGCCCTCACCAGGGCGTCCCTGCCAGGAACGGCGCCACCGCACCCCTCCGGGCGGGCACCCCCCTCACCCGTACGTCCGGCGCGCAACCCGCGCCCTACGCACGCCCGGAGTCTGCCGAGAACCCCACTCCCGGCTCTGGTCCCGCGTCCGGCCCCAACCCTGGCCGCCGCGCCCAAAGCCCCTTCCCCACGAAGGGCAACACCCTTGTATTCCTCACGGCATTCCTCCCGCTCCAGAACCGGCAGGCGGAGCCTGCGCGGCATCATCACCGCGGCCCTGCCCGCGCTCGCCCTGGCGGTCGCCGGACTCATGGCCGCCCCACAGGCCAACGCGCAGACCGTCCAGGCGGCACCTTCCGCACAGAGCGCGAAGGCCGCGGCCATCGCACAGAACGCGGCGGCCCTGACGGCTCCCAAGGCGCAGGCCGTGCACTCGACGGGCAGGGCGGGTGACAAGGTGCCGACCACGCACCTGTGCGGCACCCCGACCGCCGGCCACGCGGCCTGTTTCGCACAGCGGCGTTCCGACATCAAGCAGAAGCTGGCCAGCGCGATATCCCCGAACGCCACCGTGTCCGGCATCAGCCCGGCCAACCTGCACAGCGCGTACAACCTGTCTTCCACCGCCGGCTCCGGCATGACCGTGGCGGTCGTCGACGCGTACAACGACCCCAACGCGGCCTCCGACCTGGCCACTTACCGCTCGCAGTTCAGCCTGTCGGCCTGCACCGTCGCCAACGGCTGCTTCAAGCAGGTGAGCCAGACCGGCTCCACCACCTCGCTCCCGACGAACGACACCGGATGGGCGGGCGAGGAAGCGCTCGACATCGACATGGTCAGCGCTGTCTGCCCCAACTGCAGCATCATCCTGGTCGAGGCCAGTTCGGCCACCGATGCCGACCTGGGCACCGCGGAGAACGAGGCCGTGGCGCTGGGCGCCAAGTTCGTCTCCAACAGCTGGGGCGGCTCCGAGTCGTCGTCCCAGACCAGCGAGGACACCTCGTACTTCAAGCACCCGGGTGTCGCCATCACCGTCTCCGCCGGTGACTCCGGCTACGGTGCCGAGTACCCGGCGACGTCCCAGTACGTCACCGCCGTCGGCGGCACCGCACTGAGCACCTCCTCCTCCACCCGTGGCTGGACCGAGTCGGTCTGGAATACCAGCAGCACCGAGGGCACCGGCTCCGGCTGCTCCTCCTACGACTCCAAGCCGAGCTGGCAGACGGACACCGGCTGCACCAAGCGCATGGAGTCCGATGTCTCCGCCGTCGCCGACCCGGCGACCGGTGTCGCGGTCTACGACACCTACGGCGGCTCCGGCTGGGCGGTCTACGGCGGCACCAGCGCCTCCTCGCCGATCATCGCCTCGGTCTACGCACTGGCCGGTACCCCCGGGACCAGCGACTACCCGGCGAAGTACCCGTACTCCCACACCTCGAACCTGTATGACGTCACCAGCGGCTCCAACGGCTCCTGCTCCACCTCGTACTTCTGCACCGCAGGCACCGGCTACGACGGCCCGACCGGCTGGGGCACCCCCAACGGCACCACCGCCTTCGCCAGCGGCACCACCACCGGCAACACGGTGACCGTCACCAGCCCGGGCAGCCAGAGCACCGTCACGGGCAGCACGGTCAGCCTGCAGATCTCGGCCACCGACAGCGCGGGCGCCACGCTCACCTACGGCGCCTCGGGCCTGCCCACCGGGCTGTCGATCAGCAGCTCAACCGGCCTGATCAGCGGCACCGCGAGCACCGCGGGCACCTACAGCACCACGGTCACCGCCACCGACAGCACCGGCGCGGCCGGCTCCGCCACCTTCACCTGGACGGTCAGCTCCTCCGGCGGCGGCGGTACCTGCACCTCCACGCAGTTGCTGGGCAACAACGGATTCGAGTCGGGCAGCACCACCTGGACCGCGTCCAGCGGTGTGATCACCAACTCCACCAGCGAGTCCGCCCGCACCGGCTCCTACTACGCGTGGCTGGACGGTTACGGCTCCACGCACACCGACACGCTGTCGCAGTCGGTCACGATCCCCAGCGGCTGCAAGGCGAGTCTCACCTTCTACGTGCACATCGACACGGCCGAGACCACCACCAGCACGGCCTATGACAAGCTCACCGTCACGGCCGGCTCCACCACCCTGGCCAGCTACTCCAACCTCAACGCCGCCACCGGCTACGTCCTGAAGACCTTCGACCTGTCCTCCCTCGCCGGCACCACCGCCACCATCAAGTTCAGCGGCGTCGAGGACTCCTCCCTCCAGACCAGCTTCGTCATCGACGACACCGCCCTGACCACCAGCTGACGGCTTCCTGCGGCGGGTCCCGGTCACCACTGCCGGGACCCGCCGCCGGGGCCCTTCCGGCCTCATCCGCCCGTCGCGACGACATACGTGGTACCTTTAGGTCAGTTGCAGTTTTGGTACCCATGAAACTCTGTGTGCACCTGACGGTCTTCCGCGGGTGCGTTTTTGTTTTTGCCGGTCATCTCCGGATGGGCTCATTGCGGCGACGCGGAATTCGTACAGTGCGAATTCCGGTTCTGCCCCCCTATCGGAGGAGATAGACATGGCTACTGGCGTAGTGAAGTGGTTCAACGCGGAAAAGGGTTTCGGCTTCATCGAGCAGGACGGCGGCGGCGCTGACGTCTTCGCCCACTACTCGAACATCGCCGCCCAGGGCTTCCGTGAGCTCCAGGAAGGCCAGAAGGTCTCGTTCGACGTCACGCAGGGCCAGAAGGGCCCGCAGGCAGAGAACATCGTCCCGGCCTGACCTGGACCCGCACAACGCAGCAGGGCCCGCACCACACGGCGCGGGCCCTGCCCGCTGCCTGCAATGGCGCAGACAGTGTCGTATCTCTCCTACACGGCGGATGTCGGCCTCAGGCCGCCCGTCAGTGCATGGCACGGATATTCCCGTCCCGGGTTTATTTCCGCTTTTTGTTTCGGCTCGGTCTTGTGGTTCTTTGTGCGGCTATTTCTGCCCCTGGAACCTTTCTCGATACGCGCCGCATCGAGAAAGGTTTTCCGTATGAAACGCCCCACGCGCTCCTACAAGAGCTCCGGCAGCACCTCCGGCAACCGCTCCAGCGGTTCCAGCGGCTCCTACTCCCGTGGCCGTAGCGGCGGCTCCGGCGGCGGTGCCCCCAGGCGCCGCCCCGCAGCCCTGCAGGGGGAATTCGCGCTGCCCGTCACCATCACCCCGGCGCTGCCCGCGGTGGAGGCCTTCGCCGAGCTGGACATGCCGGAGGAGCTGCTGTCCACGCTCACCCGCGAGGGTCTGACCGTGCCGTTCCCGATCCAGGGCGCGACGCTGCCGAACTCGCTGGCCGGCCGGGACGTCCTGGGCCGTGGCCGTACCGGCTCGGGCAAGACTCTCGCCTTCGGTCTGGCGCTGCTCGCCCGCA
>NZ_SUMC01000122.1 GCF_005047355.1 Actinacidiphila oryziradicis | reverse complement strand
GCCATGTCGACGAACTCGGCCGACCGCAGCACCTCAAGGACGCGCTCTTCCTCGGCTGCTTCGAGCGCGCGCGGATGACGACGGCGCTCCCGCCGAGGCGGTCGCACCGGGGCGGGGCTCTGACGGTGGTGGCGGTAGTAGGTGGCCCGGCTCACGCCGAGCGCGTTGCACGCCTGGACCCGGCCGACCACTGCCGTGAGGTCCTCCAGCGCCTGGAAGCGAGCATCCTCGAAGACCGAGCCGGCCACCGGATCCAGTCCCGTGTCCGCGTCCGCGTCCGCGGGGATGGTCACGTGGTCTCGCCGTTCCTCGTGGCGCTGTCCGTGGCGAGTTGGTCGAGCAGCGCGGAGAGTTTTCCCTGCACCTCGATCACGGTGCGGGCCTTGCCCAACTCGTTCTCCAGCCGGGCCACTTGGCTTTTCAGTCGGGCGCTCTCCTTCTCCCTCGGATCGGCCTTCGGCCGCCCCGAGGGTGCGGCGAGTGCGGCCTCGGCGCCCTTGTCCCGCTGCTGACGCCAGTTCGTGATCAGCGACGAGTACAGGCCCTCGCGGCGCAGCAGGGCGCCCTTGTCCTGCTTGTCCAAGGTCTCGTACTCGGCAAGGATCTTCGCCTTGTATGCCGCCGAGTACCGGCGGGGCGCGGTGGAACGGGGTTCTACCTGCGGATCCGGGGCCTGGTGGTCGTTGGTGCTGGCCACTTCGGGCACTCCTCCTTCTCCGCCCTCGACTGAATGAATCGGTCACTTTACCCGACTCATCACACTTTGACAGAGAGGGGAACGCCCTGGCGTCGCAGCGATGGGCCGAACTGACGCTGTTTTGGTTGTCGTTAGTGGTCGACGGCGGACGCAATGCCGACCGCTTGAAGCAGTTGTTCTTCGCGCGGCCGCGCCCGGTGACCCAACCATCGCCGGACTGACGCTGATGGTGTCCCACCATGTGGTGTAGCCGATCAGTCGGTGGTCGTGTTGGTGGTGTTGGGTAGCGCGGGGGTGTGTTCGGGGCGCTCGGCGGGGTAGATCTGCTCCATGCTGCCTTCGGGGAGGTAGCGGCGGGGGAAGGCGATCCACTCGTCGTGCATCTCGTTGAGCACTGCGCTGACCAGGCGTTCCAGGGCCTGGGGGTTGGGGAAGACCTGGACGACGTCGGTGCGGCGCTTGATCTCGCGGTTGATCCGTTCCAGCGGGTTCGTCGACTGGATCTTCTTCCAGTGCCGTTCCGGGAAGGCCGCGAAGGCGGTCAGGTCGTCCTTCGCTTCGATTAGCATCCGTTTGACCTTGGGGAACTGCTTGCCGAGCATGTCCGCGACGGTCTCAAGCTGGGCGCGGACGGCGTCCTGTCCGGTCTGGGCGAAGATCGTGCGGATGGTCGCGGCGACCATCTCGGCGGCGTCTTTCGGGATCACCCCGAAGACGTTGCGCAGGAAGTGGACGCGGCAGCGCTGGTAGGCAGCGCCGATCATGACCTTGCGGATCGCCTTGACCAGGCCGCTGTGGTGGTCGCCGATGACCAGGCGGACCCCGGACAGGCCGCGCTCGCGCAAGGAGCGCAGGAACTCCGACCAGAACACCTCCGTCTCGCTGTCGCCCACCATCACCCCCAGCACCTCCCGGCCCCCGTCCTGGGTGATGCCGGTGGCTACGACCACGGCCTGGGAGACGATCTGGTGGTTCACCCGCGCCTTGCAGTACGTCGCGTCCAGGTACAAGTACGGGAAGCGGGTGTGGTCCAGGGGGCGGGTGCGGAAGGCGGACAGTGTCTCGTCGAGTTCCCCGCAGATCCGGGAGACCTCGCTCTTGGAGATGCCGGTGTCCGCGCCGAGGGCCTTGACCAGGTCGTCGACCGAGCGGGTGGACACGCCCAGCACGTAGGCCTCCATGACGACGGCGTACAGGGCCTGGTCGATGCGGCGCCGACGTTCCAGCAGGTTGGGGAAGAAGCTGCCGGTGCGCAGTTTGGGGATGGCCAGCTCCAGGTCGCCCGCCTGGGTGCTGAGCGTCTTGTCGCGGTGCCCGTTGCGGAGGGCGGTGCGTGTGTCGGTGTGCTCGTTCCAGCCGGCCCCGATCCGGGCAGCGGCCTCGGCCTCGATCAGTTCCTGCAGCATCCGCTCGGCCACGCTCCGCACGAGTTCGAGCCCGTCCGCCGAACGTAGTGACTCCAGCAGGCGTAATAGGTCAGACTGGGACAAGGCCACCGCGCACCTCCCTGGTTGAACTGCCCATTTACCTCGGAGAGTTGCACGGTGGCCTGCCTCATGCGCAGGGAGCGGAAGCCCCTGGCGGGTGTACGCCCCGGGAGCGAGCCCGCGCACACCTCAACCTTGATCGGCTACACCACATGGTGGGACACGACCCTGACGCTCAGCCGTTCGTCTCGCGCACCGGTCCATTCCGCGGCACGTCATCGGGCACGACCCGAGCTCATACGGGGCTTCGTCGGCGGCGCTTCGTGATCAAGAGAGTCGAGTGATCTCCCCACCAAGACGTAAACGAATAGCCCCAGTGCCGTGACAGGCCGGGGCTATTCGCTTTCGCTGTTCAGACGGCGCGCTGGGCCCGCCAGCTGCAGCTGGACGGCTACGCCGGAACCGTCGGCGGCCTGCTCAAGATGCTCGGCTTTACCACGGGCAAGACACCGTCGCGTGGATGGCCAGGAGGCCGAGAATGCGCAGAAGGTGTAACGCGGTGACCTAGCAGGACGAGACTGCGGTGGTCTCAGCTGCACGGGTGGGCGGATCACGCGGCGGGTCAAGCGCAGGAGCGACGTCGCGCAGCTGCAACAGCGCCGCTCGGCGCAGAACGCGTTCGAGGTCATCAACCATGGCGCCCATGTCTTGAGTGGTACCGCCGTCCAGCACGGGCCGGTCGAAAGGCCGGAACCGCGCTCCGGGCCGACTTCACGGGATGGAGCTGGCGGCCACCGGCTTCGACCACAGCGTGCTGCTCCGGTTCCGGGCGAGGCCGGCCGAGCACGGCCTGGAGCGCACGGTCTTCGACCGGCTGCTGGAGCACTGCAAGGAGGCCGGGCTGGTGGCCGCCGGCGGCAGGCAGCGCACCGACGCCACCCACGTCATCAGCGCGGTGCGGGACCTGAACCGCACCGAACTGGCCGGGGAGAGCGTGCGGGCGGCCCTGGAGGCGCTGGCGGTGGCCGCCCCCGGCTGGCTCGCCGAGGTAGTCGACGTCGCCGAGTTCGCGCACCGCTACGGGGAGCGGATCAACGGCTGGGCGATGCCCACGTCCAAGACCAAGCGCGAACGGCTCGCCCAGGTGTTCGGGCAGGACGCGCTGGCGCTGTGCCGGGCGGCCTGGGCCGATGCCGCCCCGCCGTGGATCCGCGAGATCGAGGCCGTGCAGCTGTTGCGGCAGGTGCTGGTGCAGACCTACTGCATCGTTGCTCATGTGTGGAGTCGTCCGTCGGCGATGATCGTGACGAGGGTGTCGACAAGCTCGTCGGCGGAGGTGTGCCAAATCCCGGTGGCGAAGTAGCCGCTCAGTTCCGCGGCGACGATACCGCTGACACCGGTGAAGAGTAGGCCCCCGTATCGGTGGAGATCGCGTTCGTCGACGAGTTCGGAAACGATTGCCAGAAATTCTTCCTGAGTACGGCAGGAGGCGCGGATTATCCTCCCGGGCTCTTCGCCGGCCGGGGGGCCGAACATCTGCCGGTAGCGGTGAGGGTGGCGGCGGCCGATCGTGACAAGCGCGGCGAGGGCACCTCGGAGCCTGTCGGACGGGGTGCCATGCTGAGCTGCGATCTCGTCGCTGAGACGCTCCCAGCCTTCTGCGGCGACGGCAGCGAGCAAGCTCTCTTTGTCGGCGAAGTGCCCGTAGGGGGCGCCGCGGCTCACACCTGCCCGTGCGGCCACGTCCCGCAGGGTCACCGCGTCAGGGCCGCCCTCGTCGAGCAGTTCGGCGGCCGAGTCGAGGAGGGCGCGGCGGGTGGAGGCGGCGGACTCTGCGCGACTGACCATGCCCACATATTACAGATGACAGCGTCACGTCACTGGGTTGACGTTGTCACATGAAACCCCTAATCTCATTCATATGACAACGTCACGTGAATGCGGTGAAGCGAGCGGAGGGATCGTGGTGACCGGGGCCTCCACGGGGATTGGCTTGGCCACCGCACGCGAACTGGCCCATCGTGGCTTCCATGTTCTTGCCGGGGTGCGGCGTGAGAGTGAGGCTGAGGCCCTCCGCGCACCCAATATTGAGCCCGTCATCCCGGACATTACCGACCGCGACCACATCACCGCCTTGGAAGAGCGCGTGGGCGGGAGCCTGCGGGCGCTGGTGAACAATGCCGGGATCGCCATCAACGCTCCGGTCGAGGCGCTGCCGATGAGTGAGTGGCGGCGGCAGTTCGACGTCAATCTGTTCGGCCACATCGCGGTCACCCAGGCTGCTGCCCGCGCTGCTACGCAGCAAGAAGCGCGTAGTCAACTTCACCTCGACGGGGGCCGGGTGGCGATGCACGCGTATGGCGCCTACGCCGGCAGCAAGTTTGCTCTCGAAGCGGTCAGCGACTCGTTACGTCGTGAGCTGGCATCGCAGGGCGTCGAGGCGATCGTGGTCGCGCCAGGCGCCGTCAAGACCAACATCGCGATGGACGGCGCCGTCACCGCGGACCGAATCGTCGCCGCCATGACCGCCGACCAGAACCGGCGCTACGGCCCCCTCATGCAGGCGATCATCGCCCACTCGGCCTCGTTCACCACGAACGGTACGCCCGCTGGGGAGGCCGCCAAAGTCATCGCGAAAGCCGCGACCACACGGAACCCGCGAACCCGCTACACCATCGGCCGCGACGCCGCCATGCTCACCCGCCTGTCGCGTGCGCTGCCGGACCGGCTCCTCGACCGCTTCCTCGCATTTCTTCTACGCCCTCACTATGCAACCGGCCGCAAGGCGCAGGTGCACGGATGAGCACGGCTCTGGTCCTCGGGGGCGGTGGGCCCGTCGGTGTGGCGTGGGAACTCGGCATCCTCTCTGGTTTGGATCTTCCGCATTCCGACCTGGTTGTCGGCACCGCCTCAGGCGCGATTGCCGGCGCATGGTACGCCGCCGGTCGTGTCGACGACATCGTCGGGACGCTGAGCGGGCTTGCCCGGATACTCATGCCGCCGCCCGGTTCCGAAACAGGGCTGGAGGTCCTCGATGCGCTGGCCCCGACGGCCGGCGCCACAAACCCACGCGAGCCCAGCCGGGCCCTGGGCACCCTCGCGGCCGAGGCTGACACCCCGCCGGCTGACGAGGTGGTTACGCTCTTTAACGGCTTGGTCGGCACTGACTGGCCAGCCACCTTCACGTGTACGGCCACGGATGCCGACTCGGGTGACCTCAGAACCTTCGACAGCGGTTCGGGAGTGCCACTGGCCCGTGCTCGTACTGCCGGTAATCGGGATTGGCGACCGGCGCTACATGGACGGCGGCCTGTACGACCCGCTCGCCCGAGGGCACGATCTGGTGGTCGCGGTCTCCTGCCTGCCGTACCTCAACCTCGACCCAAAACGGGTCCACCCGACCACGCGCGCTCAACAGTCCAACGTCACACCTGCCCTTGCCGAGCTCCGGGCTGCGGGAACCCGCGTCGAGACCATCGAACCGAATGAGGAATTCCGCGTTCTCAGCGCCGATGGCCGGCGGCTCCTGGATGCCTCCCGGATCGGTGACGCCTACGCGGCCGGCGCCCGGCTCGGCGCAGAGCTGCATGGCACCTTCTGACATCTGGCTTCCAACCGGGCCACTGAATATTCCTTCGCACTACACGGAGTAAGGCACTATGGATCTGCAACTCGTCGACAAGCGCGTGCTTGTGACCGGCGCAAGCAAAGGCATCGGCCTCGCGATCGTACGAGCTTTCCTTGCCGAAGGGGCATCGGTCACCGCCGTGTCCCGGCACAGCACGCCCGAGCTCAAAGAGACCGGAGCAACCTTCGTCGCGGCCGACCTGTCCGAGGTCGACGGGCCCCGCCGCATGGTCGAGACGGTCCTCGCGGCTGACCCGCGTCTGGACGTCCTGGTCAACAACGTCGGAGGCGGTGACCTGCCCGAGGGATCGCTCGGCGACACCCTCGACGGCGGGGACGAGATCTGGCAGTACGTCCTCAACCTGAATTTCAGCGCCCCCGTGAGAGTCACCCGGGCCGCGCTGCCGGCGCTGGCTGAAGCCCAGGGCGCGATCGTCAACATCAGTTCCGACAGCGCCCGGCGCGTCGGCGCTCCCGGCAGCACCCCGATGCCGTATGCGGCGGCCAAGGCTGCGCTGACCAGGTTCTCCCGCGAGTTGGCCGAGCGGGTGGCCCCGCAGGGAATACGGGTCAATGCCGTCTCTCCGGGCCTGACAAGGACCAACGCGATCGCGGGCAGGGACGGCTACATGGCCCAGGTGGCGAAGGCGATCGGCGCCGAGCACGCCGACCTGATGCAGAACCTGCCGACGGACCTCGGAATGCTCACCAGCAGCCTGATCGAGCCGGACGAAATCGCCCGCGCGGTACTGCTGTTGGCATCTCCGACCATGCCAAGCGTAATCGGCGAGAACTGGGCGGTCGACGCCGGCTCCGTCAAGGTCGCGTAAGGCCCGCCACGACGTTGGCGGGAGCAGCTCGGGCCCGATCGTAGCCGTCACCTGGGTGGGACGCTGGTGCTGCTGGCCGCCGCATCAGCGTCCCCGGCAGTAGCCAGGCCGCGCTGTCCTCGCTGGCGACGTGATTCACCTCGGTGGGATTGCGCAACGGATTCGCATCCATGCGTTATAGGCAGCAGTGAAGCCCCGCTGCGCGCCGGGCCGATCCCGCCGACACCACGCGCTTCGGCAGCCAGCCAGCCCGCCCCTGCTTCGGTACTACAACGATTATCTTCGACACTGTGCTCGGCGCCGACCGACACTCGGCCTGCGTCAACGCACTTGCTCATAGGCGGAAAACGTGTCACACACCATCATTATGACCGGCGCAACACGAGGGTTCGGCCGTGTCGCGGTCGAGCATATCCTCGCTGGTAGCCCTCAGGCACGCCTCGTGCTTCTGGCCCGTGGCTCCGCGGGAGACGAACTCGCCAGCGACCTCAGCCGGAGAGGACGCTCCGTGACATCGATCCCGGCGGATTTGCTATCGCTGGACAGTGTCCGCGCAGCCGCTGATGAGGTGGGCCGGAGGATCGATGAGGGCGAATTGCCGCCATTGCGTGGACTGGTCAGCAACGCTGGCCTCCTGTTCACCAATGACGTTACGGAGAACCCTGACGGGTTCGAGGCAACGTTCGCCGTCAACGTGCTGGCCAACCACGTGCTCATACGCCGCCTTCAGGACCGGTTCGAGTCACCGTCACGGATCGTGATCACCGTCAGCGATGCCCACTTCGGCGACTTCCGGCACAACAAGGGCATGATGCCCGGCCCGTCATGGAAGGACCCGGCCCTACTGGCCCGGATCTCAGCATTCCCGAAAGCGGAGACAGTTACAGCAGGAGGAATCGCTTATTCCACCAGCAAACTGGCTGCGATCTACCTCATCCACGAATACGCACGACGTCTGCCGCGCGGAGTCGACATCCTCGGCTACAACCCCGGCTTCGTGCCCGGCACTGGACTGAACCGCGACGCCGGGGCGGCTGTGCAATTCGTGATGCGAACGATCATGCCATTGATGGCCCTGACCCCACTGGCATCGACCCAACAGGAAGCCGGTCGGCACTTCGCCGACGTCGTTCTCGGCCTCACCCCAGCATCCTCTGGTTCGTATGTGGATCGCACCCGCGAAATCCGCTCCTCTGCGGAGTCCTACGACCTCGATCGTGAACAACGACTCTGGACGGCAGTCGAGGACCTGACCCGCCCCTTCACGTCTTAGCTTAGAGGGCGGTAAGTGACGTGCTTCCTTTTCGTGCTTGCAGCTGGGGCTGTCGGGCTGGCGGTGGCCTCTCCGGGTGGCTATGGCCGTGGCTGGGTGAACAACCCCTGCTCGGGCTCGATCAGGATGCCGCGTTCGACCAGCCGCTTCAGCTTCAGCCGGACGTTGTTGACGTTGCTGGGCGTGATCTCCAGATCCATCGCCTCGCAGACCGCCCGCGCCCGCAGCGGGGCGTCGGCCGCGGCGAACACCGCCATGATCTGCCGGTAGGCCGGATGGTCCGGCAGCTTCGCGGCCGGCGGCGTCGGCGGGGACGGGTCAGGCAGCGCCAGCAGGGTCTTGCGGGTGATGCGGACCTCCTCGGCGACCCGGTCGAACTCCTCCAGCTGCGCGGCGAGTTCCGCGATGCGTCCCCGCGTGGCCTCGGCCTGCGCGGCGATCTCGCGCTCTTGCTCCTCCAAGCGCGCCAGCACCGCTCCCAAGGTCAGCTCGCTGCCGCTCACGCCCTATTCTCCTGGTCGGTTCGGGTCCGGTAGAGCCTGTTCGAGGAGAACCTCTGCGGCTGCGCGTGCGTGCCGGCCATAGTCCGCTTCGTCGAGCACCATGGCGCGACTGGCCGCACCGTCCGCCAGGGTGGCCAGCTGCTCGGCGAGTGCGAGGGGCTCTCGACAGCTCAGCTCCGTCACCAAGGCGGCAATCAGCTGCACCATCCGCAGTTTCTGCTCGCGGGCGTAGGAATGGACCGCGCTGTGCGGGTCGGGGAATTCCGCGGCGGCGTCGATGAACGGACATCCGCGCACCGGACCTGCGTCCGCCGTGAGCTGGTCGAACAGCATGAGGATCCGTTCCCGGGGGGAGACGTCCTCGCGGGTCAGCCCGCTCTCCAGGGTGGCACCCGACAGCACGAGGCCCTGCAGGTGGGCGATGACCAGGTCGTTCTTGGTCCTGAAGTGCGCATAGAGCGTCCGCTTCGACACCGGTGCTTCTTCCGCGACCTGTTCCATGCCGGTCGCGTTGATCCCCTGGGTCGCGAACAGCTGGGCGGCGGCAGCCAGAATCCGCTCCCGACCTCCACGCCCGCGCCGCTGAGGCGCCGTAGTGGTTGTACTCATACAGTAAGTATACGGTCGCGTTTACTACGGTCAAGCGCTGTACTAGGGTCGCGCCCACTAGTAAACGCGTCCGTTTACATAGAGTTGAGGAGTCTCATGAACGGGCCAGTTTTCGGCATAGGGCTTGATACTGGTTTCAACGGGATGGACGTCAGCGCCGGTGACCCTGGCCGGTTGATCTCCGACGCGCAGGAGGCGGATCGCGCGAGGCTGGACGTGGTCACGGTGACCGACCACCCGTACCACGGTGGGCAGTTGGACGCCTACGCCACGCTCGGATTCGCGCTCGGTGCGACGGAGCACGTGACCGGAGTGGTCACTGTGACCAACCTGCCGTGCCGCCCAGCCCTGATGCTGGCCAGGACCGTCAGCGCGCTGTCCACGCTTTCCGGCGGCCGAGTCGCGCTCGGGCTTGGCCCGGGAGCCCTTTGGGACGAGATCGTCAGGCTCGGGGTCGAACCGCGCACGCCTGCCGCCGCGGTGCGCATGCTCGCCGAGGGCATCACGCTGGTCAAGGCACTCACTGGAGGCGGGGACCCGGTGACGTTCGACGGCGAGTTCTACCAAGTCGACGCGCTGACCCCGGCCCAAGCGCCGACGCCGCCGATCTGGACGGGGTCCATGGGGCCCTCATCGCTGGCGGTCGTCACCGGCAGGCTTGCCGACGCTTGGATGCCGGCGGGGGCCCAGGGGTGGCGTAGCGACTTCGTCACGAGCGCCCGACCTGTGATCGACAAGGCAGCGGTCGAGGCGGGAAGGGACCCCTCGGACATCGCCACTGTCTACAACGTCTTCGGCGTAATCGCTGACAAGCCGGTAATGGCTCTCGCGGTGTCGCCGACAACGGCATCGGTTCGTCGAGCGGGACGGTCGAGCAGTGGACCGAGGAGTTGGCGACCGCCGTCAACGACCACCGAGCAGGTGGCTTCGTGTACTTCCCGATCGCCGAAACCACCGATGGACGGCAGGCCGCCCTGGCTCGGTGGGCCCACGAAGTCGTGCCCGCCGTACGCGCAGCCTTGAGCACGGGGTGACCGCGAAGTGACTGAACCTTCCGATCGGGACCTTCGCGCCCCGCCGTTTGAAGGTGCGGAATTCGGCGGCAACAGGACGCGAGCAGGACGGCACGGGTGGAGTACCGCATGTCAAAAATCTTCAGGAAGTCATTCGAGGTTCGCTGGGACGATGTCGACCTCAACGGCCATCTGCGCAGTACGAGGTACTTGGAGTATGCGAGCACTGCCCGCCTGAGCTTCCTGACGGAAGCGGGCTGGGACATTCGCGCGTTGCACAAGGGGGGCTTCGCCGTGGTTCTGCTCAGCGAGGAAGTCAGGTATCTGCGCGAGCTCTTCTTCGCCGAGCAGCTCAGCGTGTCATGTGAAGTCGTGGGGCTGAGTACGGATGGTTCGCGTTGGCGGATCCGGCACGCCGTATCCCGGGAAGACGGGGGCCAAGCCGCTGTCATACGTTCGCTCGGCGCGTGCATCGACGTTCAAGCCCGGAAGATCACGGCACCGCTGCCTGGACTCCGAGCCGCTCTTGAGGCGGCTCGATCGGATGTCTGCGAGGTCATCGCCTCCCGGCCCTGAGGGCCTGGCTGTGCCTGCTGCGAGGGCAGGCGCACGAGGCGATCAAGTCGGCGGCGAGGACGGACTGCTGCCGAGGTCGCGCAGCAAATCCTCGTGCCCACGATCGAGGACGAGATCGCCGACCGTGCGGACCGGGTCACTCAACAGTTCGATACCCGTCCCGGGGGTTGCCACAGCAACGGCTTCGCCGCAGAAAAGGCAGCGAACGGCGAGGCTAGGTGGGCTCGGTCCATTGCCGGGTGAGGTCTATCCAGCTGCTGAGCTCGGCCGGCCGCAGGGCGGACAGGTCCTTGTCGCATCCGGCCCGGTCGGTGCAGACGTGGTGGACGTCGCTCGGCGTCAGTGTTCGCGCCGTATGCGCTGCACTCACAGATCAAGTATACGAATCCGTTTACTTTGACTAGCGGACTCCGTTACGGTAGCCCGTAACTAAACGCTTCCGTTTACCTAGATGTTAGGGAGAGGTCATGAGCAGGCCAGGTCTGACTGAGCTGAGCGGCTACGCGGAGGAACTGATACGCAGCCGCCACGCGACCCGCGCCTTCCGTCCCGAAGCCGTGCCTGATGAGACGCTGCGTGCGATCTTCTCGTTGGCCGGCGCTGCGCCGTCCAATTCCAATGCGCAGCCGTGGCAGGTGGAGGTGGTGAGCGGCGCCGCGCTTGAGCGTCTGGCGGATGCTTTGCAGACGGCCCATGCCGAGGAGCGCATCTCGGTGGACTTCCCTCATTCCGAAGGGATGTACTCCCAGGTCCACCAGGAGCGCAGGTCAGCGTTTGGCGCCGAGCTGTACGGCGCGCTGGGCATCGACCGTGGCGATCACCGGGCACACGGGGCCTACAACTCGGAGAGCCTGCGTTTCTACGGTGCGCCACATGCCGCGTTCCTGTTCGTCAGTGGCGACGGCGGGGCGCGACTGACCGCGGATGTCGGCGCTTACATGCAGACGCTGCTCCTGGCGATGGCGGCGTACGGCGTGGACAGTTGCCCGCAGGGGGTGCTGAGCTTCTACGCTGACACCGTCCGTGCCGAACTCGGCCTCGCTGAAGGAAGGCTGCTCGTCGGCATCTCCTTCGGCTATGCCGACGAGGCCGAGCCGGTGAACCGAGTCACAACCAAGCGGGCCGCACTTGAGTCGACCACGACCTTCCATGCATGACTGCGGCCGGCGAGGCGGACGCGCTGCTGCTCGTCGCGGCCGGTCCGGAACGTATCGGTCGCAGCGACGCGATCACGGAGACGCTGTCGGTCGAGACGATGATGTCGCCGATCGGCGCTGGGATCCTCGCCCTGCATGGGCACGCAGGACGACGACGAGCTGATCGACGCGGTCAGTGCGCCGAGCGACCGGGACACCTACCGGGCGGCCGCTTCGGAGCGCATGCTTCTTCACCTACTGCAGGGACACTGCAACAGCCCGATCGCCGGGTACACCCAGGTCGACCGTGGGCGCGAGCTGCCGGTGCGCGCCTGTGTCTTCGCTCCGGACGGCAAGACGCGGTGAACGCCGACGAGTGGGCGGGCCCCCTCGCCCCGGCCATGCTCGGCACCTCGGTGGCGGCGGCCCTGCTACGTCAGGGCGCCCGCGAGATCGTCGACGGCATCCCGCGGGCGCATGCCGCGAGCGCGGCCGGTCAGCCGGCTGCGCCTGTCACGGCCCGCCGCGTGAGTCGTTCGGGAGTGGCTGCGCAGGATCCGCGCCCGGTCCGGGTCCCGTTCAGCACTGGGGAGAACCGCCATGGCTGTGTCGAACGGGGTCAGTTCCCGGACGGCGGGCTGTAGAGCTGTGCCGGGTCGCCCGAGAGAGCGGCCTTGACGAAGCGACTCGGGGCGTCGACCAGCACCTCGATGGCCCCCACCTGCACGCCGTCGAGGCTGGCTCGTGCGACGTCTGCCGGGTCGATCTTGGGTGCGTCACGTCCAGCCATCATGTCCGTGTCCGCGGCCCCCAGATGCACGCCCTGCACGAGGGTTCCTTGGCCGGCCAGCTCAAGACGCACGCTGTTGGTCATGTTCCACTCTGCGGCCTTGGCTACGGAGTAGGACCCCGACCCTTCGGCGGTAGCCACCCACGACAGCACGGACAGGAGGTTCACGATCGCTCCTCCGCCATGGGAGGCCAGGGCCGGGGCGAAGGCGCGAATGACTCGGAGGGTGCCGAAGAGGTGCGTCTCCAAGTCCTGTCGGAGCATGTCCAGGTCGTCGGTCAGGAGGTTGGCCCCGGTCGCGATGCCGGCGTTGTTGACCAGCAAGGTGACGTCCTGCGCTGCTGCCGCGGCGTCCGCTATCGACCTCTCGTCCAGCAGATCAAGGTACAGCGGCGTGACGTCGGCGAAGTCGATCAGTTCCGGGCGGCGGGCCGCCGCGTAGATCCTTTCAGCCCCCCGGTCCAGGAGCTGGTCGACTTCGCCGACCGATTCCTCGATTGGCTCCGGTCACGAGGGCGGTGGAACCTGCAATATCCATGATCATTCCATTTCTCTGCTGGTGAGAGGCTCGGTCTCGCCGTGTTGCCTACGCTAAAACTTGACGTCGACGTGAAGGGCAAGTCGTGCCGGGCGGCAGCCCGAGCAGGAGGAGTCGCGATGCGTATCGGTGAACTGGCCCAAAGGGCTGGGGTCAGCACGCGCGCCCTGCGCTACTACGAGGAGCAGTGCCTGCTGCGTCCCGAACGCTCGGCCAGCGGCCAGCGTGTCTATCCCGAGTCGGCAGTGGACCGTGTGCGGCTCATCCAGCAGCTCTACACCGCTGGTCTTGGCAGCCGCCTGATGGCAACTCTCCTGCCGGCCATCGACGACCGCCATGTGGGCCCGGAACTGCTGGACCGCTTGCTTGACGAGCGCGCCCGCATCAAAGCGAAGGTCGCCAACCTTCAGGCTGCGGGCCGCCGCCTCGACGTACTGATGCACCTCGCCACGCGTCCGGCGGCCGAGTCGTGCCCTGCGTTGCTCGACCAGGCGGCGGCCCGGGAATCAGCCTCAACCTGACGCCGGCATTGCCCGCCTGCGCGCGTGCGGGCCGAGATGGACGACGGACGTTCGGCGACGGACGTTCGGCGATGAGCCCCTAAGTACACGGATACGTTTACTTGGGGGCTCTCTGCATGCTACGGTCTTCTTGTAAACGCAACCGTGTACTTATGTCGAGATCGCGACGATGTCACGGTGTCGAACACTCACCACAGACCGCACGAACGGAGAAGTCATGCCTGACGGCCTTCCGCCCGACCAGACCCTCGTCAAACCACCTCCAGAACAGGGCGCAGCCACTGCTCCCGACTCCGGCGCGTCAGGGTCGAGCGTCCGCAGGCCCGGGCTCGTCCTGGCGCTGCTGGCGATGGCGACCTTCCTGGCCTCGCTGGATCTGCTGATCGTCAACGTCGCCCTCGACCCGATCGGGCGCGGGATCGGCACGCGCGACCTGTCGGACCTCAGCTGGATCCTGAACGGCTACGCCATCGTCTTCGCCGCGCTGCTGGTTCCCGCGGGTCGGCTGGCCGACCGTTATGGACGCAAGGGCGCCTTCATCGTCGGCCTCGGCCTGTTCGCGGCGGCCAGCCTGGGGGCAGCGCTGTCCGGGAATCTGTGGCTCCTCGTCGTATTCCGCGTCATCCAGGCCGCCGGTGCGGCGGTGCTCACCCCCGCCAGCCTTGGCCTGGTCCTTGCCACGGCCCCGCCCGCCAAGGTGCACAAGTACGTTCAGATCTGGGCGGCCAGCGGATCGCTCGCCGCCGCGGCCGGCCCCGCGGCCGGGGGTCTGCTGGCGAACGCGGCCTGGCAGTGGATCTTCCTCATCAACATCCCGCTCTGCCTGGCCGCCATGGGAATGGCGTTCCGCCTGATCCCCAACGTCCGCCACGACCTGGCCACCCGCATCCCCGACATGGTGGGCGGGCTGCTGATCGTCCTCGCCGTCGGAGCACTCGCCGTCGGACTGGTGAAGGCTCCGGACTGGGGCTGGGGCGCGGCGCCCACGCTCGGCAGCCTGGTCCTGGCCGCGGTGTCGTTCATAGCGTTCGTCGTCCGCTCATCCCGCGCGCATGTGCCGATCGTGGAACTCGGCATCTTCCGGAACGTGGTGTTCTCCTCGGCGAACGCGGCGGTCCTCCTGTTCTACGCCTCGTTCACGCTCCAGCTGCTGGGCATCATCCAGTGGCTGGAACAGCAGGGCGACTGGTCGGTGGTCAGGACAGGGTTCGCTGTGGCACCCGGACCTGGCATGGTCTTCATCGCCTCCCTGCTGGCCGCGCGACTCGCCCACCGGCTGCCCATCGGCCTCATCGCCGCCGTAGGCGCCCTCCTCTCCGGTGTCGGCATCGCCCTGATCACCGTCTCCACCGGCGGGCACGCCATCCACTACGCCTCCGGCATCCTCCCCGGCTGGCTCATCGGAGGCTTCGGCATGGGCCTGGCCCTGCCGACCATGTTCTCCTCCGCGACCCGTGACCTCCCCCCGCACCAAGCAGCCACCGGCAGCGCCGTGGTCAACATGGCCAGCCAGATCGGCTCCGTCCTCGGCGTGAGCCTGCTGGTCATCTTCCTCGCCCTGCCCGGCTCCGACCCGCACCACGGCTACGCCATCTCCTGGTGGACCGCCACCGTGCTGGCCGTCGCCAGCGGCATCGCCGCACTCGGCCTCAACGCACGCCGGCACACCCGCACGGCCGTCGCTTGAGCGTCCGGCGCCCTCACCGTCCGCCCGCCAGGCACATGGCGAGGGCGCCGGCCCTCGGACAACCCACCAAAGACACACGACGGGACACCACGATGAAGACTCTCGGCTTCCTCTCCTTCGGCCACTACCAGCCCGTGCCGGGCTCACACACCCGCACCGCCCGCGAGGCGCTGACCCAGACCATCGAACTCGCTGTCGTTGCAGAGGAGATCGGCATCGGCATGGCAGCCGTGCGCGTCCACCATTTCGCTCGCCAGGCATCCACACCGATCCCCCTGCTCGCCGCCATCGCCGCACGCACACAGCGGATCGAGATCGGCACGGCCGTGATCGACATGCGCTACGAGAACCCCTACGCCATGGCCGAGCAAGCCGCCGCGGCAGACCTCATCAGCGGCGGACGACTGCAACTGGGGCTCAGCCGCGGCTCACAGGAGGTGGCGCTCCGCGGATACGAGGCATTTGGGCACGTGCCCGCCAAGGCGATGACCGACGCCGACATGGCGCGCCTCCACACCGCAGAGTTCCGGCGTGCCATCGCCGGAGATCCCATCGCATCGACCGATCCGGCTGCGGGCCCTTCCATCGGGCTTCCGGTCGAGCCGCGCTCACCGGGCCTCACCGAACGAATCTGGTGGGGCTCCTCAACACGGGCAAGCGCCGTGTGGACCGCCGAGCAGGGCATGAACCTGATGAGCAGCACACTGCTGTCGGAGGACACCGGAACGCCCTTCGACGAACAGCAGCGCGAGCAGATCGACACCTACCGCGAGACGTGGCGCTCGGCAGGCCACCAAGGCACCCCGCGTGTGTCGGTCGCCCGCAGTGTCCTGCCGATCACCAGTGACGAGGACCGCCTGTACTTCGGGGACGGGAACGGATCAAACGACCGTGACCAGGTAGGGATCCTCAACGGAGCGGTCTCCCGGTTCGGCCGCAGCTACATCGGCGAACCGGACGTCATCGCGAAGGAACTCGCCGCCGACGCGGCCGTCGCCGCCGCGGACACCCTCCTCCTCACCATCCCGAACCAGCTCGGCGTCGACTACAACGCGCGCCTCCTCCAGACGATCGTCGATCACGTCGCCCCGCACCTGCGGTAACGGCGGTCTCCACCGAGTGGCTGATCTCGGCGCTGCCGCTGCTGACCTCCGCGGGAGCGGACCTGCCGCCGGTGCACGCGAGCGGTTTCGAGGGTCAGGACCTGCGCGCCTCGCTGTACGCGCGGCTGCGCGCCGGACGGGTCCTCGGGCTGGGCGACAAGATGACCTTCGAGACGGTGGCCCAGAGCCATCTGGACGCGCCCCGCCCCTCCCAGACGGACGACCAGAGCTCCGCCGAGCAGGGCAGGTCGGCGCGTGGTCTGGGCGGTACCGGTCTGCTGAACGCCGACGAGTTCCGGCTCAACCAGTTCATGGGCAACGCGGGCGCCTCGGCCGACGCGACGGTGAACGCGTCCGGCTCGATGCCGCTGCACAAGCCCAAGTCCGAGTCGGTCCTGGTGCAGTTCACGCTGGACATGCGCGTGGTGGCCGAGGTGACCAACCGCATGCGCTCCTCCCGTAAGGCCACCGCGGTACGGGAGCTGACGCTGCCGCGCCCGGCGGTGATCCGGATGCCGGCGACCGTGGTCCGCTGCCTACTCACCGCGGAGGGAACGCACCTCACCGACCCGGATGATCACTTGGCGCTCAGAAAGCCGACCCATGACCCCGCCGACCGGCAGGTACTGCAGCACATAAGGTGAGTCGGCTGTCTGCAGCAGGACCTCGACGAAGCCGATGCCGATGCGAGCCGCGACGTAGCCGAGGACGTCGAAGAGCGTGCTGATCGCCGACCGCGACGGTGTGGGTGAGGCCGGCGGAGGTGAAGTCGGCGTCGGTGGTGCCCGGTTGGCCTGCCGACCGGGGCCTCGGTGTTTGACAGCGGGGAGTCGGGTCGCGTCAGGAGATGGTGGCCTCGCCGATGAGGCGGCGGGCCGTCAGGTCGCTCATGGCGAGGTGGATCATGGCAGCACACCGACACCTTGATTCCTTACGGCTTCACGGTGAACCACACACGTTTGAACGATCGTGTGCGGCCAGACGGTCTCCACGGCCTCGGGAAGGCCCTTGAGCCCGTCGCAGACGGGCGTGAGCACGTTGTCCAGGCCGCGGTTCTTCAGCTCGGTGAACACGTGCAGCCAGTACTTGGCACTCTCGCCGCCGTCGCCGGCCCAGATGTCAAGGATGTCGCAGGTGCCGTCCACGGTTACCGCCCTCACGGCGTAGACCGGACGGTTCGCGACCTGCCTGGCAGCATTAGGGAGAACGTTCTTTCTTGACAGGCGTACGTGGAGGCGTGATGCTACATCGAGATAGAACGTTCAGTCTTAACTCGAAGTCTAGCGGCTCTCCGCACTTGCCTCCATGTGGAGGAGGCCGACCGAGGCATCGCCTGCTGAGTCGCACTTTCGCTCTTCGTTACAGCCCGAAAGGATCATCTTGACCACCGTTGACTCGCCTGCCGCTGACTCACCTGTGGCCGCCGGCAGATTCGCGCCGGCTCTGCGACAGCTGTACTTCGTGCGGTTCGGGTTCGCCATCGTCTGGGCGGCCTTGCTGTTCGCCAACAAGTCCCACCTTGGGGCCTTCGGCGTCACCCTGCTCATCATTTACCCCCTGTTCGACGTCGCTGCGGCCATCATCGACGCCCGCTCGTCCGGCGCCGCCGGACCGATCCGCGGTCTGCAGACGAACATCGCGATCAGTGCAGTCGCCGCTGTCGGCCTGGCCGTCGCCGGCACCTCGGGAGTTCCGGCCGTCCTGCGTGTGTGGGGTGCCTGGGCAATCGTTTCCGGGGCTGTCCAGCTGATCGTGGGTCTCAGCCGCCGCAAGCGCCAAATGGGTGGCCAGTGGCCGATGATGCTCAGCGGTGGCATTTCCGTGCTGGCCGGGGCGCAGTTCATCGTGGGGGCCTCCGCCTCGAATCCGAAGCTGACCAATGTGGGCGGCTACGCCATTCTCGGCGGAATCTTTTTCCTCATCTCGGCGCTGCGTCTCGGCCGCGCCAACCAGGCGGACTGACATGGGCACCACGTCGTACGACGGCATCGTCTCCGCATCCGCCAGCCCGGTCCTGCCGGGCCGGGTTACAACCTTGACGGAGGACGCATGAGCGAGCAGCAGCCCGGCGGCATGCAGGGCAGGGCCGCAGACAGTTCGGCGGCGGATCCGGAAGCAGAGGACGCACAGCAAGAGTCCGGTTCCACCACAGCCAAGATGCGCTTGGCCGCTCTCGGCGGGCGGATCGCGCGCGGGGCGCTGGTCGGCCTAGTGGCTGGCGGCGCTGGGCTAGCGGTGGGTGAACTGGTTGCGGTGGCTACCGGCGAAGCGTCTTCGCCGGTGGTGGCAGTCGGGACCTGGGCGATCAGCATCACGCCCACGTGGCTTGAGCAGTTCGCGATTCGCAACTTCGGCAGCAACGACAAGGCAGTGCTGCAGGCCGGAGTCTATGTGACGGTGGCGTTGGCGGCGGCCGCCGACGGCGTGCTTGCCCGCACTCGGCTGACCATTGCGAGCCTCCTGACCGCGGTGTTCGGCGTGGTCGGCGCGATCGCCGCGGTCACGCGACCGGCTGCGAATACGAGTTGGCTGCTTCCCTCGCTGCTCGCTGGACTCGCCGCGGCGTTGGTGCTGCGCTGGCTGACGATCTTGTCACTGAAGGAATCGGAGCCTTCCGCCGAGTCGAGTGGGAGGCGCCGCTTCCTGCTCGGCACGCTGGGTACGGCTGCGGGCGCGCTAGTGGCCGGATATGGCGGCAACGCGTGGATCAAAAAGCGCTACAACGTTTCGGACGCGCGCGCGAAGGTGGTGCTGCCGGTCCCGGAGACCGTGCTGCCCGAACCGCCCGCCTCTGTGCACCCGGACGTGGAGGGGCTCGGGCCGTTCTTCACTCCGACCTCCCAGTTCTACCGGGTGGACACGGCGCTTACAGTCCCTCGGGTAGACCCGGGGTCCTGGAAGCTGAAGATCCACGGCATGGTGGACCGCCCGTTTGAGATCACCTTCGAGGAGCTGCTCTCCTACAGGTTCGAGGAACACGACATGACGTTGACCTGCGTGTCGAACCCGGTGGGCGGACCGTACGTCGGCAACGCGCGGTGGCTCGGCACGCCATTGGCGCCGCTGCTGCGCCGCGCCGGCGTCCACCGCGGGGCGGACATGCTCTTGTCCACCTCGACCGACGGGATGACGATCGGCTCGCCGGTCGAAGCGGTGCTCGACGGCCGGCAGGCGATGCTGGCGATCGCGATGAACGGTGAGGTGCTGCCGACCAAGCATGGCTTCCCGTGCCGGATGCTGATCCCCGGCCTATACGGATTCGTGTCGGCCACCAAGTGGGTGACGGATCTGAACGTCACCACGTTCGCCTCCTCCGACGCATACTGGACGCCGCGTGGCTATTCGCCGCAGGCCCCGGTCAAGACCGCGTCCCGGATCGACGTGCCGGCTAATGGGGCGACGGTATCGGCCGGGACCGTGGTGCTCGCCGGCACGGCCTGGGCCACCCACCGCGGCCTCGCCGCGGTAGAAGTGCAGATCGACAACGGGGCCTGGCGGGAGGCGATGCTGGCGACGGCGGACACCCCGGACACCTGGCGGCAATGGTCGTATCAGTGGGCTAACGTTCCCAAGGGCTCCCACAAAGTCAAGGTGCGCGCGACCGACGGCACCGGCACGGTGCAGACCTCGGCCGTCCAGGACATGGTGCCGAACGGCGCCACCGGCTACCACACCATCACCGTCCAGGTTTCCTGACCGGCCGCGCGGGCGGCGTGTGACGCCACCGGGGGCCGCCGCGACGCGGCCCGTCTGCTGCGCGCGGTTGTTTCTCGCCCCCGCGTCTCAGCGTTCCGCAGGGCTCTGAGAGCCGAAAGTTGGTCGAGAGCGTCCATGGCAGGCAGGGCCGGACTCGGCGACCGGCTCGGTATCGCGTTGTCTGCCGGAGCGGGATCGCGAGCCCGATGTGGGCGACGGGCGCTGCATCGCGGTAGCGGTCGGCGGTCAAGCGTTCCCCGAGTCGTGGAACATGCACCGCCGGCCCAGTCGATGATGCCGAACGTTCTATCCCGGAACGCCTGGGAGCTCGAACTGGAGCCCGGATTGGTACTGCGGCCAGTGTGGGGGCGCTGACCAGGCGGGATCAAACGGCCCTGTTCTTCAGCCCTGCAGGCGCCCCTCGATTCGCAAGACAGAATGTTCGGTCTTGACTCCCGCTGTAGAGGCGCACTAGATTCACTGTTGTATCGAACGTTACATATGCGGTTCGGCGAATCAGTCTGTATCGCAAATAAGTAAGGATGGTCATGCTCCGTAGGACTTCAGTGCGAACGGTTGGCTTCGGCCTCTCACTCGCTGCCTTGGCGACGCTCGCGGCAGCATGCAGTAGCTCGTCCGATGCCTCGTCGGCCGCTGGTTCCACGACGACTGCGACGAGTTCGGCCGGCTCAGGTTCGACGACGGCCTCAGCGGCGCCGAACTCGGCCGACTCGGGTTCGAAGCTGGTCTTGAAGACCGCGAAAGGCAGTGCAGGCATCTGGCTCACCGACTCGGCTGGACGCACGCTGTACTCGTACACCAAGGACAAGGAAACGACGTCCAACTGCTACGACACGTGCGCCACGAAGTGGCCCCCGCTCACGACGACCAAAGCGGTGACCGTGACTGGCAAGTACACCGTGCCGAAGGATCTGGGCACCATCACCCGGACTGACGGCAAAAAGCAGGTCACCTACGGAGGCCACCCGCTGTACTACTTCAAGGGCGACACCGCTCCTAACCAGATCAAGGGTCAAGGCGTCGACGGCGCATGGTTCCTCATCGGACCGATCGCCAACATCATGAACGGCACCAAGCCGTAACAACCGCCAGGCGAGTGCTACTACGGCGCCTGGAGCATGAGCCGGGGAGTGTCATGAATTAGGCTCTGACAAGAATTTCGTAGCCGGTGATCGGGGCGAAGTGGCTGGTGCGAGGGTCAGTTGAGCAGGATGCGTTGACGGAGGAGAGCGAAGCCGGCCCGGCCGTAGGTCTGCCGCTTGAGGAGCTTGGTCTTGTTGTTGATGCCCTCGGTGGCTCCGTTGCTGTAGGGCAGGTCGAGGCCGCACTGCACGGCCTGGCGGTCCTTCTCCAGGTCGTGGACGAAGCCGTGCAGCGCCGGGAGGTCGTCGGCGGTCACTGCCTCGATCCATTCCTGGAGGGCGGCGTGTTCTCCGGCGGAGTGTTCGTGGTGGGCCAGCAGCTTCGCGAAGAGGGAGCGTGCCACCAGCCGGTTTTCCGGTTCGACCTGCCCGAAGGCGCGCTCGGCGCGGTCGGCTTCGTACCGGGCGCGTTCGACGGCGAGCTCGGCGGCCCGGTGCGAGCGTCGATG
>NZ_SUMC01000121.1 GCF_005047355.1 Actinacidiphila oryziradicis | reverse complement strand
TAATTGCCAAACTCCCAGCTCAGGCCGCCAAGTTGTAGGAGGATGGAGACCCCGTCGGACCGCGCTCTGACCTCGTGACCTGCGGGTTCTCACCCGTCTGATGCAATTCCCGAGGGTTGCCGTAGACGTCGACGGTGGTCTTGATCGATCGGTGACCGAGCCAGCGGGAGACCTCGTGGATCGGGATGCCGGACGCGAGGGCGGTGGAGGCGAAGAAGTGACGCAGGCAGTGCGGCGTGTACTTCGGACTCCCGTCGGGGTGACGATGCCGGCGGCCTTGAGCGCCTTTCTGAAGTGGTAGGCGTAGGTCGTCGCGGTGGGCATGGTGCCCTTGCCCCGATCGCGCGGTGCGAACAGGACCTCCATGCCCGCCGCCGTCACCGTGCCCCACTCCCGCAGGTGTGCCTCGATCTCCTCGGCGAGGAACGCGGGCGTGGGAACGTCGCGGTACTCCCCCTCGGCCCGGTGCTTGAGGGGGATGAAGCGGGTCTGGCAGTCCTCGCGGTTCGCCTTGGAGCTCACTTGCCGGCGCACCCGCAGGAAGTCGGGCCGGCGGCAGTCGGCGGTGAAGGCCAGGGTCTCGCTGATGCGCAGCCCCGCCCCGGCCTGCAGGTAGATGGTCAGCCGGTACTGCGGTGAGATCTGCTTCGCGATGAGATCGACCTCGTGGAGGGTGGGAATCTTGTCCTCGTCGATCGCGTGCGCCCCGACTCGGGGCATTTTGACTCCTTCGGTGGGATCGTCGGCCCGTCGCTTTTCCTCGACTGCGGTTTGGAAGAGGTGCGTGACCAGTTTCATCCGGTCGCACACGGTGCTGGCCGCGAGCCGCTTGCTGACGGCGGCGACGAAGGCTTCGATGTCTTTGTGCTGCACGCCCGCGACGGTCTTGCCGCCGAGCGCGGGGAGGAGGTGGATGCGCAGGAAGCTTTCGTAGTTGCGGTAGGTGCCCTCGCTGACGACCTGGCGCTCCAGCCAGTCGGCGGCGTAGGCACGCAGGGTGATCTCGCCGCGTTTGGGGTCCAGGAACACACCCTCGTAACGGTCGTGGCGCAGCTTCGCGGCGAACGCGTCTGCTTGGGACTTCAGCTCGAAGCTCGGCTGGCGCTCTTTGGCCCCCGGTCCGCCGGGCTCGCGGTAGCGGACGGTCCACGGGTGCCCGCACCGGGGCTTGGTACAGGGGAAGTTGGCGCTCCGCTTGTCGCTCTTGCATCTCTGATAGACCGTGGCCACCAGATCTCCTTGCTCAATTTGGGGCACTGGGCTCACCCGTAGTGCTCGTCCAGGTAGTTCGTGATGTCGCGCTCGCGGAACCGCAGGAGGCGTCCGACCTTCTGGGGTGTGAGCCCCCAGGCGCGGTACTTGTTCCTGACGGTGGCCTCACTGACCCGCAGCCACGCGGCGACCTCTTCCACGGTCAGCAGCCGGCTGCTTCCATTTCGTGTCATGGGCGCACCGTCCGGGGCGGGTGCATGGTGTTCTCCCCTCGTGTTCGGGTGGGCGGACAGCGGTGCGTGGCGTGGTGCCGGCGGGGCTGTCGCACCGGGCGTCGACCATGGACGCTCCATCTCGGCACCGCAGTCAAGCGGGCGGTATTCCGCTTCGCGCTCCCCCGGGAGCTGGTCGGCCGTGTCCATCAGAGGGCTCCTGACGCCCTGCGCAGCCGGGCGAGGGCCAGGCAGTGGAAGTCCTCGCGTAGATCGATGGCGAGCGCGCGACGGCCGAGACGGACGGCGGCCTCCACGGTGGTGCCGGATCCACTGAAGGGGTCGAGGACGAGGGCACCGGGGCGGGACCCGGCCGCGATGCATCGCAAGGGGAGGTCGATGGGGTAGGCGGCGGTGTGGGCGTGGCGGGTGGGCCGGGTGGCGATCGTCCAGACGGTTCCGGGGTTGCGGCCGTGGGGGTGGGCGGCGGTGTCCTGGTGCTGGGCGGGCTGGGGGCTGGGGCCGGAGAGGGCGGGGCAGGTCCGGGGGTGGGGCCAGGTGCCGCGTGCGGTGTTGGGTTTGTTGGCGGTGTGGTGGGCGCGGCGGGAGAGGGTTCGGTCGCCGGTGTAGGGCTGGCGGATCGGGTCGAGCTCGAAGGCGTAGGTGGGTTGTTTGGTCAGGAGGAAGAGGTGTTCGTGGCGGCGGGAGAGGCGGTTGCGGGCTGATTCGGGGATGGCGTTGGGTTTGTGCCAGATGATCTCGTTGCGCAGGATCCAGCCGTCGTCCTGGAGGGCGAGAGCGGTGCGCCAGGGCAGGCCGAGCAGGTTCTTGGCCGGGAGGGCGGGCATGCCGGAGGTGACACAGCGTCGGGCGCCGGAGCCGGTGGCGTAGGTGTCGGCGAGGTTGAGCCAGCAGGTGCCGTCGTCCCGCAGGACGCGGTGGACCTGCTGGAAAACGGTGCGCAGCCGCTCGACGTAGCTCCTGGGGGTGGGCTCGTTGCCGATCTGGTCGGGGTGGCCGTAGTCGCGGACCCGGTAGTTCGGCGGTGAGGCGACCACGCAGTCGACGCTGGCCGCAGGGAGTTGGGCCAGCATGTCGGCAGCGTCGCCGAGCAGCAGGGTGACGTGGTCGTCCTGGTACCACGGCTGCGGATGGTTCATGGGCGGGCCTGTGCCGGGATGGGCCCGTCTCCGGCCCGGGTGTGCGGCGGGGCCGGGCGGTCCCTTCCGGGGCGCTGGAGGACGAGGGTGTCCTCGTGTGCGATGACGTGCACGGGCA
The DNA here is from genome assembly GCF_005047355.1 of Actinacidiphila oryziradicis. Taxonomy (GTDB): domain Bacteria; phylum Actinomycetota; class Actinomycetes; order Streptomycetales; family Streptomycetaceae; genus Actinacidiphila; species Actinacidiphila oryziradicis. The sequence continues at coordinate 19,103 of NZ_SUMC01000121.1, read as the reverse complement.
AGCCGTGGACGCGGGCGTCGCGGACGTTCTTCAGTTGGAAGAAGGAGGGGCGGGTGATCAGGCGGCCGTCGCGGATGCCGGCCAGCAAAGCGACGCAGCGTTCGGTGGGGATGAGGCCGGCGGCCTCACCGGCGGCGAGGACGGCGGAGGGCAGGTCGATGAGTTCGCCGCGTTCACGCCAGGGGCGGGTGGTGATCACGACGGTGCCTCCGGGCCGCAGCGCGTGGCGGCATTGGGTGAGGATGTCGGTGAAGGCTGTGAGGAGGCGGTCGGTGCCGACGTGGGCGAGGTTGGTGGGGTCGGTGCCGTAGCGGTGGTCGAATTTTTCGACTTTGGGGCGGCCGGTTTCGCGGGTGGAGCGGACCTGGCCGTGAACGGAGGAGCCATACGGCGGGGAGGTGACGATGAGGGCGACCTGGCCGTGCTGCTGTTCGGCGAGCAGGCGGAGCAGGTCGCGGGCGTCAGCGCAGTAGACCTCTCCGGTGCCGGGGGCGCCTTGGCGGATGGCGTGCTTGAGGTTGGCGCCGGCGATGTAGGCCCACTGGGGTTCGTATTCGATACCGATGGCGGTGCGGCCGAGGTGGACGGCCTCGACGAGGGTGGTGCCAGTGCCGCACATGGGGTCCAGGACCAGGTCGCCTGGCTGGGTGTAGTGGGCGATGGCGTGGGCGGCGATGGCGGGGAGCATCTTGGCGGGGTGGGCGGAGGTGACGGCCAGGTAGCGGTCGGCTCGCTGGGCGGCCGCTGCCGAGCCGCTGGAGGAGCTCCCGGCTCCGTGCGCGCTACCCGAGGCCGGGACCGCCAAGGCCTACGCGGTACTGCAGCGGGCGGTCAACGCCAACGTGCTGGACGAGAGCGAGGCGGAGCTGATCGCCCGCACCCGCCTGGACGGCGAAAGCATCCCGGCCTGCGCCGCGCAGAGCGGGATGAGCACCCGTCAGCTGTACCGCAAGCGCGCCCAAGCCGAGCAGCGACTCGCCAACGCCCTGCGCCAACACGCCTTCTGACCAGGGAAAAAGGCGTGCGATGGCACAATCGGCGCCCGAATTCTCCTTAAAGAGTGAGAGCACCAGTCCCAGCAGCCGCTGAACCGGCTGGTGCCTCACCCGCTCATGAGGTGTTCCGGGTCCGGGCACGCCGTCTCGTGCTGACACCCCGAGCCCACCCCGCCACCGCGCGCCCGTCCCCTGGAGGAGGTGCCGCGCTGTACCGGGGGCCGCCCGGACCCGGGACACCTCAGCCGCCCGCCTTTGCTCTCCGCGCACCGTCATGGTCGCGGCCCATTCCTGCCCCGGTTCTCGGAGGTGCCCTCGTGGTCACTCGCTCCCGCCCGCCACGTGTCCGGGCGCGTCACCTTGTGCGCCCAGCGCAGTTCCTCTGCGTACTGCTGGTCCTGGCGCTGGTCACGGCCGGTCCGGCGTGGGCGGCGGCCACGCTGCCGGAAGTCATCGCCAACGGCCGTAACTGGATCATGGGCATCCTGGCCGGAGCCGCCACCCTCTTCCTGACCACCGGGGGCCTGCGCTACCTGATGGCCGGCGGCGACCCGGGCGAGGTGGAAAAGGCGAAGACCGCGCTGCGCAACGCCTGCTACGGCTACGGCCTGGCCGTCCTCGCACCGGTCATCGTCGAAATCCTCAAGTCGATCGTGGGCGCGTGAAGACCCGCGCGCCCACCGGACGGCGCACAGCCGCCCGGTGGGGTGCCGCCGTAGCCCTCGCCTTGCTGCTCCTACCGATCGGGTCGACGGTTTCCGTAGCCGTGATCCCCTCAACGCGGACAGCACCGGCGGATCCTGGGCCGCAGCCGATTCCCACGCCGGCACCCGGCCCCGCGCCTGGGCCCGGCGCCGACCCGGTACCGGCCCGCTCGGCGACGGCGCGCAGGTCGTCGCGCGGAACTCCCAGCGCGCCGAGGGTGGTTGGGCCGTTATAGCTGCGGGCGAGCCGGCCGACGACCGCTACCGGGTCGCCGCCGGTGATCCGCTGGAGGCGGGCGGCAGCCTTCGGGGCGGCGGGGAGGTTGAAGGCGAGGACGTGGGCCAGGAGCAGTGCGTGGAGCTCCGCGTGTGGCAGGTCGAAGGTCCCGCCGAGGGCGTGTGCCAGTTGGTGGTGCAGCCCCATCCGGGTCTGGGCCAGGCAGAGGCCGGCGAGCCAGGTGGCTTCCTGGATGCGTTCGCGACCCGCCAGTTGCGACGGGTCGTCGAGTACCGCCGGGAGTGTGGTGAGGATGCCGTGGACCGACTCGGTCGCGAGTCCGTCGGTGGCAGCGGTCGCGTTGGGTGCCCAGAGCGCCTCTACCGCGTGGGCCAGGGCGTTTAGGGAACTGGTCAGCGTGAGCCCCACCGGCATCGTCAATGTCAGTTCCGGGTCGTACACCACAGTCCCGGGCGCGATCGCCGGATCGCGGCGCGTCGTCTTCACGCCGTTGTCCGTCTCGCCCAGGACCGGGGTCACCTCGGATCCGGCGTACGTGGTCGGGACGGCGACCTGCGGTATTCCGGTGCGTGCCGACAGCGCTTTGGCGAGACCGACGGCCGAACCACCGCCGATCGCCACCACGCTGTCGGCGGCCGATTCCCCAACGACCTCCATCGCCTTGGCCGTCACGGCCACCAGGGTGTGCACGACCGGTCGGTTGAAGCGTGCCGCCAGGCGGGTGCCGAGCACCCCGGCGAGTTCGTCGGCCGCGGCCTTGGCGGACCCGGTCGCAACGAGCAGCACCCGCCGGGCACCGAGGCGCTCGATCTCCCCCGGGATCTCGTGGCGTGCTCCGCGGCCCACGAGTACCCGGGAAGGGAGCGTCTCGTGGAGAGCCACATGAGTGGCGGTGCTCTTCGACATGGTCGGTGCCTCCGTCGGTTCAGTTCGTCGGGGTGGGGGCCTGCAGGGGGATCAACGGGGTGCCGACCATAAGCAGTTCGTCGAGCGCCTTCTTCGCGGCGGCATCCGTGATCTCATCGCTCTGGAACGTCCCGGACCAGTCCAGGCGCTGGCCGACGAACGGGACGGAGACGCCGTCGGTAACCGGAACCATGCGGGAACGCCCGCGTCGCCAAGGCCCAGGCGTTCGTCCTGGTCACACCCGAGTACAACAACGGCTACTCCGCCGTGCTGAAGAACGCACTGGACTACCTGAGCCCGTGAATGGGCGTACAAGGCAGTCGTTTCCTGTCGTACGGCGGCGTTTCGGCCGGCCTGCGGGCGGTCCAGCAGCTCAAGCAGGTCGTCATTCGTGGACGTAGTTGCCGGTCATCGGGTGGTTCGGCTCGTTGAACAGCGGCAGGTCGATCTCGGCGAGGTCGGCCACGTCCACCTCAAAGCCTTCGTGGGCGCGGGCGGCTTCGGCGAACGACTCGGCGACCGCGGCGCCGGCCCGGTTCGGCAGGAATCCGCGGCCGGACCGGCATCGAGCTGACGCCGGCTCGTGCATGCGCGCGATGAGGTGCGACGGCGGCTCCGCGCCGGGGTGCGTGAGGTTCCCGCTGTCCGGGAGCGTGTCAGGGACGGCCTGTGGCCGATCCTCCAGCAGACGTGCGCGGCAACGGTGGCGTGGCTGATCGCGAGACACCTCGTGCATCACCACGAGCCGCTCTTCGCGCCGGTGGCGGCCCTCGTCGCGCTCAACGCCTCACGGGGCGAGCGGGGTGCGAACGCCGTGCGGCTGCTGCTCGGGGTCGTCATCGGCATCCTGATGGCCGAACTCTGGCTTACGGTTCTCGGCAATCATGGATACGGGACGCTGTCGATCGCCACGTTCATGGCCATGCTGATCGCGCTCCTGCTGGGTGGTGAGCGGATCGTGCTCGCACAGGCGGCAGTCAGCGCCATCCTCGCCGTCGCCACCTCGAACGCCGAAGCCGGGCCCGGAACGGCTGCCGACGCGCTGATCGGCTCCGGTGTGGCGTTGCTGACGAGCCAGATCGTTTTCCCTGCCGAGCCGATCGCGCTCCTACGCCGGGCCGAGGTGACCACCTTGCGAGCCCTCGCCGACGCGCTGGATCTCGCGGCCCTCGCCCTGCGGCACCGCGATCACGTGCTCAGTATCGGCAGCATCGCGATGTCGTCGTTGTGGGGGCGGACTGTCTTGCGTATCGGATGAGCGTGCCGGCGAGCTCGTCCATCATCCGGTACTCGGCCCCGGCAAGCTGGCGGCCGAGGGCGGCCGTGGGAAAGCCGATGTGGGCGCCGGGTGTTTCGATGAGACCGTCCGTGAGCTCGGCAGGTACTCCTTCCAGCTCCCCGACCTGCCCGGCGGCCTGCGGCTCCTGCGCGGCAAGGACGCCAGCGACGAGGAATGACCGGCCCTAGTTCGTACCCCACCGACTACGGAGGGAGGAAGTTCTACGCCGACCAGGCGACGGCCGATCAGGTGAACCAGAACCCCCGCCACCGGCTCTGGCCAGCTGATCAGCACCTCCCGCACGGTGGGGGAACCTCAGTTAGGCACGCGCGCCGGGGGGGTGACCACGCTGCGTGGTTTGCTGTATGGGAGGCGGGAGGTGCTGGTACGTGAGCGGCTGGTTGTCACCGGAGAAGGTGGCCGAGGTGACGCGGGCGCTGGACCTGAGCGGGGTCTTCACCAACGGCGTGCTCGGCGGAGTACTGGCCCGGGACCGCGATCTGGACCTGTTCGGCTTCCTGGTCATCGGCGTCGTCTCCGGCCTGGGCGGCGGGGTCATCCGCGACACCCTGCTCCAGCACGGCACCCCCGTGGCCCTGACCGACTACACGTACATCGCCACCGCCACCGCCGCAACCTTACTGGCCTTTGTGTTCGACCTGAGCCGCCACACCTCCGGCCTGGCGTTCACCCTGCTCGACGGCGCAGCACTCAGCGTCTGGGCGGTCGCCGGGGCGCAGAAGACCCTCGCCGCCGGCCTGGGCTGGCTGCCGGCCGTGCTCCTGGGCACGATCACGGCGGTCGGCGGCGGTGTCGTTCGAGACCTGCTGCTGGGCCGCATCCCCCGCGTCTTCGGCGGTTCCCCCTTGTACGCGACCATCGCGGCACTGGTCAGCGTGGTGATGGTGGTCTGCAGTGGGCTCGGCGTGCCCACCCTCGGCATCCTGGTCGGCGTCGGGGGCGGGACCCTGCTGCGGCTGGCCGCACTCACCTGGGGCTGGATGCTGCCGAACGGCCGCGACTGGCGGCCGCGGTCCACCCGACACCGGGACCCCTGACATGGATACGGGCCAGCCGGCCCGCGGACAAGGAGCAGACAACTGTGGTGATCAAAGCATCCACGAACACGACAGGCCCTGCGGATGGTGTCCTGGCCGGACTGGAGGGTATCCGTTCCGAGTTGGAGGACTTCTACAAGGACCTGCACGCCCATCCTGAGCTGGGACACCAGGAGCACCGGACCGCGGCCCGGGTAGCCGAGTGCCTGACGGGCTGGGGCTACCGGGTGCACGAGGGCATCGGCGGCACCGGCGTGGTCGGCGTGCTGGCCAACGGCGACGGGCCGACCGTCCTACTACGGGCCGACATGGACGCCCTGCCGGTCCGGGAAGACACCGGCCTCCCCTACGAAAGCACCGCCGCCGCCACGGACGCAGCCGGCCGGCAGGTGCCCGTGGCACACGCCTGCGGCCACGACATGCACGTCACCTGTTTGCTGGGCGCGGCCCGGCTGATGCGGGCCTCCCCGCAATCGTGGCAGGGCACACTCGTTGCCCTGTTCCAGCCCGCGGAAGAACCGGGGGACGGTGCCGACCGAATGCTCGCCGACGGTCTCGCCGACCGCATCCCCCGTCCGGACCTCGCATGCGCCCAGCACGTGCTGCCTTATCCCGCCGGGTATGTGGGCACACGCTCCGGATCCTTCCTCTCGGCGGCGGACAACCTGAAGATCACCGTCTACGGGAGAGGTGCCCACGGCTCCGAGCCCCAAGCCGCGATCGACCCCGTGGTCATGGCCTCGATGATCGTGGTCCGCCTCCAGACGATCATCTCCCGGGAGCTCGCCGCCACCCAGCCCGCAGTGCTGACCGTGGGCTCCGTCCAGGCCGGTACGACCGGCAACGTGATCCCGGAGTCGGCGGAAATCCAGCTCAATGTGCGCACCTACGACGAGGGCACCCGCAAGGAGATCCTCACCGCCGTACGGCGCATCGTCAAAGCAGAGTGCGACGCCTCCCGCGCGACCCGGGATCCGGGCTACGAAGAAGGCAGCCACTTTCCGCCGACCATCAACGACGAAGCCCTTACCCGCGAGGTCTCCGCCGCCTTCACCGCGTACTTCGGGGAGCGGGCCCACACCAGTGAGCTGCAGAGCGCCAGCGAGGACTTCAGCCGGATCCCGGACGCCTTCGGTATCCCGTACACCTACTGGGGCATCGGCTGCATCGACCCCGAAGCGTACCGGGTGGCCGAGCAGCACGGCACGGTCGCCCAGGACATTCCGGTCAACCACAGCGCCCGTTTCGCACCGGTCCTCCAGCCCACACTGGACACCGGCGTACAGGCCCTGGTCGTCGCCTCCCTGACCCGGCTCGCGAACCCCGACGACGAACGCCCCTGAAGCGGCGCACCTGGCGACGCCACGGACTCCCGATCCATCTGAAGCAAGGCCTCTACGGTTTCAAAACCAGGGGATTGACATACCGCGCTTCCCCGGCGTGTGTAGAGGCCGCACACGCGGCGCGGGCCGGCTCAGCGCACGCGGCCGTGCACTGGCTTCTTCTCCTTCCAGCCCACCCACAAACTGTGGCTGCTGGGCAATCACCATCCCGAGGTCGACACCGGCGGCTTCGCGTTCTGGCGCCGCATGCGCCTGATCCCCTTGGAACGCGTCGTCCCCGAGACCGCAAGATCGATAACCTGGCCAGTGTCCTGGTCCGTGAAGAAGGACCAGGGATCCTGGCCTGGCTCGTCGACGGTGCCCGCCGGGACGCAAGCGGCGTGAGGGGGCTGGGCTGTTCGGGGGTTCTGCGTGGGCAGCCAGCTCCACAGGTACGCCCGGCAGGGCAGGGTGGGTAGTGGAGGTGGTCACCGTGGCACCCGATGAATCGCTGATGGTCGTGGATGGCAAGGGCGTGGTGGTGCAGTGGAGCCGCCAGGCGGAGGAACTGCTGGGGCGGGCGGCGACCGAGGTGGTGGGGCAGCCGGCGACGAGCCTGGTCACCGACGCCGGGACTTGGTCCGGCCGCGGTGCGGAGCCGGACTGCGGTGCGGCGGTGCTGCACCACCGGGACGGCCGCGCGGTCACCGCCGACCTGCGGGTGCGACCGGTGCTGCGCCGGGACGGCTCAGTGGTCTGGGCCATCAGCCAGGCACCGGCGGCTGAGGCTGCCACGGGTGGTATGGGGGCCGCGGTGCTGGAAGCCCTCTTCACCCAGTCACCGGTAGGCCTGTACGTCCTGGATACGGAACTGCGGATCGTGCGGGCCAACAAGGCCACGCGGGCCACGAGCGGGGTGCCCGCTGAACGGACCGTCGGACGCCGCCTCACCGATGTGTACGATCTCTCCGCCCCCAGCGAGATCCAAGCGATTTTCCGTCGGGTGCTGGAGAGCGGCATGCCTGCGCGGGAGCATTTGCTGCGTGCGCGCGCGAAGGCCGAGTCGGGAGGGGAGTACGTGGCCTCGGTCTCGGCGTTCCCCCTTCAGGACCCACACGGGACGGTCCTGGGCGTGGCGGTGACGGGGGTCGACGTCACTGAACGCGAAAAAGCGCGTACCCGCGCGCGCATCCTCGATGCGGTGCGCGAACGCGTGGGGCGGACTCTCGACGTGGTAGACACCTGCCAGGAACTGGTGGAAGCCCTGGTCCCGGCCTTCGCCGACATCGCTGTGGTGGAAATCGTGGATAGCGCGGTGCGGGGCGAGGAACCTCCGCCCGGCCCCCTCGGCCGGGACGTGCCACTACGCCGTGCTGCCTTCCGCACCACCAGCGGCGGCGCGCACCAGGCTCAAGCGCATCCGATGGGCGACGTGCGCAGCTTGCCGTCCCCGACTCCCTACGGGCAGGCGCTGGCCGACCTACAGGTCCGAGTCCTTGCTCTGGGCCCTGACACGCCCTGGCTGACGGCTGACCCTGCCCGTGCTGAGGCAATTCGCGCATCCGGTGCCCAAACCCTCATCGCCGCGCCCCTGGCCCTGCGTGGGACGGTGCTCGGACTGATGAGCCTCTACCGCACCCAACAGGCCGACCCGTACGACGAACACGATGTCGCCCTTGCCCGCCACCTGGCCGCCCACACCGCCTTGTGCGTCGACAATGCCCGCCGCTACACCCGCGAGCACACCATCGCCGCGACCATTCAACGTCACCTGCTGCCCCCATGCCCCTCGTCGCAGACCGCCGTCGAAACCGCCCACCTCTATGTGCCCGGCAACGCCGGCGCAGGCGGCTGGTTCGACACGTTCGCCCTACCCAGCGCCCGTACCGCGCTGGTCGTGGGCGATGTCGCCGGGCAGGGCATCCACACAGCCACCACCATGGGACAGCTACGCACGGCGATCCGCACCCTGGCCGCGCTGGACCTGGAACCCGACGAGCTGCTGGCACGCCTCAACGACACGGCAACGCTCCTCGCAGCAGAACGCGCCGCTTTGCCACCCGCTGACCCCGTGCACCGGCAGGCGCTCACCGCAAGTTGCGTGTATGCGGTCTACGACCCGCTCACCCGCACGTGCACCTTCGCCCGGGCCGACCACCCCCCACCGGTCATCGCTCACCCCGACGGCACCACCGAGATCCCCGACCTGCCCACCGGACCACCCCTGGGCAGCGTCGAGGGGCCACCCTTCGCCGCCGCCACTGTCAAAATCGCCGACGGCAGCATCCTCGCCTTTTACACCCCCGCAATCCTGCCCCCTCCCCCTCTTGTGCCACAAGCGACCCTTGGTCCCCTCCAGCAGGTGCTGTCCCACCCCGACCGGCCCCTCCAGGACCTGTGCGATGACGCGCTCTACACGCTACGGAACGACACCCGCCCCGGCGACGCCATCCTTCTCCTGGCCCGCACCCACACCTTTCCCCCCGACCGCGTCGCCACCTGGGAGCTCGACCACGACCCCACAGCAGCCGCCACAGCGCGCGCCCACACCAGCCGCCAGCTCACCGCTTGGGGTGTGGAAGAGGAAACCGCCTACGCCACCGAAGTGATCGTCAGCGAACTGGTCACCAACGCCGTCCGCTACGCCACCCCACCCCTGCGCCTGCGCCTCATCAAGCACCACACCCTTACCTGCGAGGTCCACGACACGAGTTTTACCGCACCGCGCATGCGCCATGCCCGCACGGTCGATGAAGGCGGCCGCGGCCTGTTCATCGTCGCTCAGCTCGCCCAGAACTGGGGCACCCGCTACACCCCCAACGGCAAGACCGTCTGGACCGAGCAGGCCCTCCCGCCGCAGCCCCGGTAGCACTTGCGCCCTGCACGTCCACATCTCGGATGTGCCCCTGCCCGGCGGCCATAGCTCGCGTGCGAGCGGATGCCCTGTTGGTGACCTGCGGGCTCATCCCGGTGTTCGACCTGCTGGCCGACCGGGCAAGCGGATCACGGCCGCCGGCGCCGCGGGCCACCTGGTGCTCTCCTCCCCGGCCATCCTCCCGATGGCCATGCCGTGGCGACCCTCGAGGCGAGACGGGCGCAGACCCGAGGCAATTCCGACGGGACCGCGCAGCGATGGCCTACGGGCGCATTTACGCCATGCCGCCCGGGGTCAGGCCCGGAACCATGGACGGCATGTCACAGATGCTTCAACCTCGAGCGCACCGCCTAGATCTTCGCCGGAACCAGCTCCAGGCCCAGCATCCGGGCCATCTCCTTGGCCCGCACCCAGCCCCGAGCCGTCCCGGACGCCATGATCCGCTGATAATCCAGCGCGAGCACGGCCACCTGAAGCTGCTCATGCCGATGCGGCACCACCGAACCCGCCACCGCACCGCGCTTCGGCGTCTCCAGGACGACATCCGGACAGGCCACCACTTTGCCCGAGCTCTCCTCCTGCGGCCCGGACAGCACTTCGGTCACCATTTCCCGCGCGATGACCAGCCGTTTCGGCTCCCCTCCGCGTCATCGAGTTCCGCCTGCAACCGCTCGACCCGCTCCCGGGCAGACGCTTCCCTCGTTTCCAGCAGACCCAGCACCGACGCCACCGGACACCCCCACACGACCAAGAAGAAACACGACGCCCCATCCCTCCCTCACTGGAGGCAAACCCACTCCCACCAGCAGAAACTCAGCGATCAAGTTTGGAACAACAACGGGAGCTAAGGTCGCGTAAGGGGGGTCTTGTCCGGCAGGTACGAGCCGCCGAGTTCGTTGGTGAGTTGGCGGGCCGTGTCAACGACTTGGCGGAGTTCTGGCGCGTCGTCCGATATGGACAGCGTGTTGTCGGTGCCGATCACTGCCACTGTGGCGCAGATGCCGTATTCGTCGAATACCGGGGCTGCCACGGCGACCACACCGGGTGTGCTCGATGCCGAGCAGTGCCCTGCGGCCCTGACGGCGTCGATCTCCTTCCGGAGCTGTTCGCGCGGCGTGTTCGGCAGCGTGGCCAGTAGCCGTTCCATCGACAGCTGGTCGCTGTGGTATGCGACGAACACCTTGCTTTGTGCGGCATTGAGCGGCAGATGACTGCCGACCCGCACGGAGACGACGACGATGGTGGCGGTGTCCTCCTCGGCCCGGGCCACTACTGGGCCCGTCAGGCCCCAAAGGCTCAGTACGGCGGTCATCTGGGTCGAGCGGGACAGAGCTTGCAGGTGCCGCGGGGCCAGGTTGACCACCCGGCGCCGGCCGATGGCGAACGCACCGAGCTGAAGCAGCAGCCCTCCCGGGATGAACCGTCCCGGTTCGCTGCTGCGCTCGAGCAGCCCGGCGGCGACGAGCGACGTGCAGTAGCGGTACGCGGTCGTCCGGTTGAGGTTGAGCCTGTCTGCGACTTCGCCGGTGGAGAGCTCCGGCGTGCCCGGTTCGAACAGCGCCAGGATCTGGCTGACCCGGCTGACAGCCTGGATGTCGGCCTGATCGCCCTTGGGCGGTTCGGAGGGGCGCGACGACTTCACTACTGGGTCCTCCTCGTCGTCGGTGCGCCCACTAGGGCTTGTTCACGAAGTGAACATCTTAGCCGGGACGGCAATGTGCAGCAAGGACCTATTCTTCTCTCCCCTTCCAGCCCATGGGCTTGAGTAAGGCCTGCAGCGGACCGGACTGTGTTCGAGATACGCATCACGTGTTCATAATGTGACAAATGTTCGTCGTGGCTCGGTCGCCCTGCTGCGGGGTAGCGCAGGGCACCCGGACCGGACACAGGCTACGGGGGCGAAGGACTGCCTGTAGCCGGGCGGATGCCGGGGCGCCGCAGAGCGGAAGGGCGGTCACCGGCGCCCGGATGCACGACCTCGGCAACCCGCAAGGGAGCAGCTGTTGCGGCGACGACGTCGTCGGGCGTGACGCCCGGCGCGGTTTCCACCAGCAGCAATCCGTCGTCGGTGACGTCGAGGACGGCCAGATCGGTGATGATGCGGTGGACGCACGTCGCGCCGGTGAGCGGCAGCGAGCACTCCTTGACGATTTTTGGGCTGCCGTCCTTTGCGGTGTGCTCCGTCAGAGCGATCACGCGCCGCGCACCGTGCACGAGATCCATGGCGCCCCCCATGCCCTTGACCATCTTGCCGGGGATCATCCAGTTGGCAAGGTCGCCGGCGGCGGAGACTTGCATGGCGCCCAGGACGGCTGCGTCGATGTGGCCGCCGCGGATCATGCCGAACGACAGCGCGGAGTCGAAGAAGGAGGCGCCCGGGAGGACAGTCACCGTCTCCTTGCCCGCGTTGATCAGGTCCGGGTCGACATCGGCCTCGGTCGGGTAGGGGCCGGTGCCGAGTACGCCGTTCTCGGACTGGAGGACGACCTGAACTCGGGGAGGCAAGTGGTTGGGGATGAGGGTCGGCAGTCCGATGCCGAGGTTGACGTAGTCGCCGTCGGCGAGCTCGGCCGCGGCGCGCGCGGCCATCTCGTTCCTGGTCCAGGCCATCAGCCGCGCACCGTCCTCTTCTCGATCTGTTTGTCGGAGGCCTGATCCGGCGTCAGCGGGACCACGCGTTGGACGAAGATCCCGGGCACGTCAACCGCGTCGGGTTCCAGAACGCCGGGTTCTACCAGCTCCTCCACCTCGGCGATGGTGATCCGCCCGGCCATGGCGGCGAGTGCGTTGAAGTTGCCGGCCGACTTGTTGAAGACGAGGTTGCCGTGGTGGTCGCCCCGGGCAGCCCTCACCAGCGCGTAGTCGGTGACGATGCCGCGCTCCATGACGTACGGGCGGCCGTCGAACTCGCGGGTCTCCTTGGGCGGTGAGGCCAGGGCGACGCTCCCGTCGGGGGCGTACCGCCAGGGCAGGCCGCCGTCGGCTATCTGGGTGCCCACGCCGGCGGGCGTGTAGAACGCCGGGATGCCGCATCCGCCCGCTCGCAACCGCTCGGCGAGCGTCCCCTGCGGAGTGAGCTCCACCTCCAGTTCGCCCGAGAGGTACTGGCGGGCGAACTCTTTGTTCTCGCCGACATAGGAGCCGGTGACGCGTGCGATACGGCCCGCCGCAAGCAGGATGCCCAGGCCGCGCCCGTCCACGCCGCAGTTGTTGGAGACCGCCCCCAAGCCGGTGGCTCCCTGTGCGTGCAGCGCCTGGATCAAGACCTCCGGCACACCGCACAGGCCGAAGCCGCCCACGGCTAGGGACGAGCCGTCGCCGATATCTGCCACAGCCGCAGCGGCGGATGTCACAGTTTTGTTCATGTAGGGCCCTTCAGTGGTTCGGGGGCGGGACCCCCTGGTGGCCGACGGCAAGGCAACGTGCACGCCAAGCGGCAAGGTGGTTGCGGGTGAAGTCCGCGGGAATCCGCCACAGCGCCCGTCAGCAGCGATGTCCGCGCACTCCCGGCCGCCCGGGCGTCGCCCAGGGGCTGCGCGGACATCGCTGCTGTACCGTGCTGTGCTGCTTACCCGACACGCGAATGGTCGGCCCCCGACGTGGATCGGGACGACTGTCCCGTGGCGGATTCCGGTTCAGCTCGTGGGCGCGCTCTCGAATCCGCGGAAGGACGAGACGAGCGCCTGCGCTGCCTCGGCGAGCAGCGAGCAGTCGTTGTGCAACACGACGAAGTCGCACCCCTCGCGCACCGCCTGGACCGCGCGCTCGGGCACTCCGCCGAATGCCAGCCCGCACTTCTTGTTCACGGCGTGCGCGGCGTCGACGGCCGAGGCGATCAGCTCCAGCACGTCCGGAGACGTCGGTGTCGAGCCCATCGACAGGAAGAGATCCGCGGCGCCCACGAACACCGCGTCGATGGTGTCGAGGGCCAGCATGTCCGGCGCTGCTCTGATTGCTTCCACGCTCTCCAGCTGCGGGATGCACAGGACGTGGTCGTTGCCGCAGGCCAGGTATTCGGGTGTCGGGCGCAGGCCCCACAGCCCGGCCCTGCTGGTACCCCCGGCGCCGCGCGTGCCGTGCGGGGGGAAGCGGCATGCTCGCCCGACCGACGCCGCTTGTTCAAGCGTGTCGACGTGCGGTACCAGGATCCCCTGTGCCCCGGCGTCGAGGATCTTCTGGATGGTCGACGGCGTCTTGTCCGGCACTCGCACGATCGGCACCATGCCGAGGGCAGTGGCGGAGTTGATGAGCCGGTAGGCCGTTTGCAGGTCCAGTGGGGCGTGCTCCATGTCGACCACGACGAAGTCGAATCCGGCGAAGGCCATGATCTCCACCGGCTCGGCCGCCGCGATCTTCAGCCATGTCCCGAGCGGTACGCCTGCCCGGGCTGCGTGGAACAGGCCGCCTGAGCGTTGTGTGCCGGTCATGGCATCGGGTAGTCGTCGGCGTTCAGGACCCACCCCGGCTTCTCGGAGAAGTCGACTCGCGGCGGACTGAAGATGTCGACGAGCTGGTTGACGCCCGGGCCGTACGCTTCGGAGGTGTGGACGGTCGGCGGCGGGATGATTGCCGCCGACGGGCTGCCGATCCTGACGTGGTCGTCGTCGCGCCACGCCGTGCTGTCCCCGAGCCAGGGGGTGCGGATGTGGTGGAAGAACTCGCCCTGCACGGCCAGCGACAACTGCTCGAAGTCGTCGTGCGTGTGCGGCGAGAGTTTCTTCGGATCGCGCGGTCCGTTGCTCTCGGGTAGGAAGTTCACCATGAACGAGCGGGTGCGGAAGATGCGGCCGAACCGTCCGGGCTCGTCGGCCACCTTGGACAGCGGGTACACGCGCACCCGGTTCCCGCCCGGCGGCGTGGGCCAGCGCTCCAGCAGTGCGACGCGCGGGTGGTGCTGCTCGTAGGATCCGGCGTTGGCCGCGAGGCCCGACCAGGTGGTCTCGCCCGCCTCGACCAGGCGCACGAGCGGTCCCTCGCCCAGTACGCTGATGTGCGAACTGCCGGGGGGCACGACCACGAGTCCGGCTCCCTCGACGCGTGTCGAGCCTTCGACGGTGACGACGTCGAAGGCCGGGGAACCGGCGGTGGCGACTACGGCCAGTTCGTTGTCGAGGGTGCCGTTGTCCAGCTGGTCGCCGGGCCTTGCGAAGGTGTGGATCAGTATGACGTTTTGACCGCGCACCACCGCCGTACGCTCCTCGACCGACGGGCCCGACCCGGCCGAGAGCTCGCGGAAGTCGAAATACTGCGGGGCTGCGATCGCCTCACCGGACTCGGGCCGGGGGCGGGCCGTGGCGGCGAGGGTGGAACGCGGATCTGTGTCGTCGTACATGCGTGTCCTTCCAGGCTCAGTCGTCGAGGTTGAGCAAGTAGGCCGGGTTGTCGCGCACCACGCGCTGCAGGTCTCGTTCCGGCAGGCCGAGGTCGAGCAGGGCTGCGGCGACTCGCAGCCACGCGTCGACCGGCTTGGGGTTGACGGCCTGGCCGAAGTCGGACGCCAGCACGGTGTGCTCAGGCCCGATGGTCTCGATCCACTTCATCAGGTGGGCGGGATCCCACTTCTGCGTCCCCTCCGGGTCGTACATGCCGACTTCGTGTTCGACGAACGCGCCGAGTGCGGTGAACTCGCGGCACATCTCGGGCTCAGCGCCGATGACGAAGTCCGGGTGGCTGATGACCATGCGGGTCATGCCCTTGTCCTTCGCTGCCTGGAACAGGGCACGGATGTACTCGGGGTACATGTGCCCGCCGTTGACGACGGCTCCCTGCTCCTTGACCTCGTCCAGGATGTCGTGCGCCGCCTGCTTGAGGTTTCCCGACTCGTCGAGGACGTCGATACGCTCGAGGGTCAGCGGCACGGTGGTCGTGGGGAAGGCCCCGTCCTCGGGGTGGCACTCGATGTGCCGGCCGGAGGAGATGGTCGGGAACCACACGACCTTCCCCCCCATGCGCAGGCACATCCGCACGGCGTGGACGTTCAGGCCGCCCACAGTGCTGTTCAGGGCGATCCCGCCGAAAACCTGCGCCTTGACGTGCGCCAGGCGTCCTTTCATGGCCAGGACGTCCATCTGCGTGTTGTGGTGGTGAGACTTGGCCACCATGGCCCGCATGTTGATGCGAGCGCCGTCCTCGGCGGCCTCGACATGGTCGAACCGGCGGGGGAACGGGCTCGGGCCGGAGTGAACGTGCATGTCGACCAGGCCGTCGAGGACCCTGGCGAGAGCTGGACTGGACGTCGTCATCACTGCAACTCCTTGTTCGGAATACGAATCCTACGTTCACCATAATCATCCATGTCAAGACTGCAGGCTGACGCATCGACTCCGACGGCACCCCGGGCCATGCCACTTGCCCGTGTATGAGCAGGAACATGTCCCATTTGATGGCAACCCATCCAAACCCTTGTGCATAGTGGGTCACCGGCTTATGGTCTCTATGTTCACTTGGTGAACACGGCGTTCGGTAGACCGTACCGCTCGCTGCGCACCCTTTACCCTCGGAGGACCAACGATGGTCAGACCGGCTCGAGGAGATTCGAACACCTCCGCTGCAGTGGCGACCGAGCCAGTACCGGGCACGGCGCACGGCCCCGACATGGCCAAGGTCAAGGCTGCGATCCGCGGCGGCACCCTGGCCTATTTCGTCGACCAGTTCGACATCTACCTGCCGATCGTGGTGCTGGCCCCCGCCATGGGGTACTTCCAGTCGGCGTCGATCAGCGCTGCGACGGCATCGCTGATCTCGTCACTGGTCTTCGCCTCAACCCTGGTGGCCCGCCCGCTGGGCGCCATGGTCTTCGGCCACTTCGCCGACACCGTCGGCCGCAAGCGCACGACCCTGGTGGCCGTCGCCGGCTTCGGCATCACGACCTTGCTGACCGCCTGCCTGCCCGGATACGCGACGCTAGGCGCCTGGTCGGTCGGCCTGCTGATCGCGCTGCGGTTCGTGGACGGCATTTTCCTGGGAGGCGAGTACACGACCGCGGTGCCGCTGGCGATGGAATGGAGCCCCAAGCACAAGCGCGGCCTCTACGCCTCGATCATCACCTCGACCTCGCCGGGCGCCTATGTCGTGATCGCGGCGCTGACCCTGCTGCTCTTGCAGGTCATCCCCTCGGCCGGTCCGCACAGTGCGTACCTGCAGTGGGGCTGGCGGATCCCCTTCTTCATCGGCGCACTGCTGGCCGCCGGGCTGTTCCGCTATTACCAGACGCAGGTGCACGAGCCGCCGACCGAGCACACCGGCGCCAAGCACAAGGTGCCGTTCGTGCGACTGCTGGTCAGCCACCCCAAGGCGCTGACGCAGGTCTTCATCCTCATGACCGGCGCGTGGCTGGCCACCAACATGGAAGCCGCTTCCACCCCGAACCAGTTGGCGAACCACGTCATGCTGTCCAGCAAGCAGGTCACCCTGACCATGCTGGTGGTCAACGCGGTCGCGATGATCTCCTATCCGGTCTACGGGATGCTGTCGCATCGGATCGGGCGCAGGAACTTCTACATCGGCTACGGGATCGGTGTCACCGTGTTCGGCGCCGGCTCCTACGCCCTAATGATGACGTCCGGACACGGGTTGGGGGCACCGCTGGGCTACGGCGTCGTACTCGGCCTGTTCACCATCGGCACCTACGGTCCGATCGCGGCATACCTGACCGAGCGGTTCCCGGCCGACATCCGTTCCACCGGCTACGGCGTCGGGTACAGCCTGGCCCTGATCGCCCCGGCGTTCTACGTCTTCTACCAGCGACAGTTGGCCTCGGTGGTGCCCTCTCACCTGACACCAGCCCTCCTGATCGCCATCGCCGGCGTGCTGATCACTGTCGGCGGCGCGTTGGGCCCGGAGACCAAGGACGTCGACATGAGCCTCGACGACGCGCCGACGACCGGGTGACTGGTACGCCGCGGCCGCACCCTGCCCCGCTGGAAAAGCCGTCGCCGTAGGAGGGAGGGTCGCGCGCGGTACGGCAGAATACGGTATCCACATGGAAAAATTCGCAGGCCAACAGCCCGCGTTCCTGTCCGCCGACGGCGCCGCCGAATCCGTTGTGCATCACCAGTGTCGGCTTCGGGCCCTCGCCCGCCGCCCGGTAGAAGTAGCCGTGCATCACGGTGCCCTCGTACGGGATCTGCACGGGGGGATGACGGGGATGTGGGCGATGGCGTCACGGAAGCAGGCGACGCCGCGCTCGTAGGCGTGGTCGATGCGCGGATCGTGGGGGTTGCCGTGAGAAGATTAGCACCCGAGTGCGGGTCCGCCCCCAGTTCGAGGAGGCGCTGAGGACCGCGCGGGACATCAAGGCGCACGCCCCACGTTGCCGGGTCATCCTCACCGTGTACGAGACCAGCACCTTCACGACCGGTGCCGGTCCGGCGGTCGACGGCGGACAAGCGCCGGACCACCCGCGCCGGACGTCACAGCACGGTTGCGCGGCCCAGGACTTCGGGCGGCGGAGCCGCAGCCGTGAGCACTGCGGACATAGATCGGCAGGCCGGCCCGCCGCCTTCAAGGCGAGCCCGCTGTGCCGATCCCACGGGTGGACACGGCTCGAGGCCCCCGGCTCAGCTCCGGACACGGAATGAGCTGGGACGACTACTCCTCGCGTTCGTACTCAGCCTGAGCCCGCTTCTCGTCGAGTTCGTCCTGGGCGGCACGGTAGATGTCACTGACGACTCTGCGAACAGCCTGATCGTCGGACCCTGAGGAGGCGTCCCTGATGCGGTCGGCCCACTCGTCCACTCCATACAGATTTTCTGATTTCTTACTCATGTCACATTTGTACCCTTTTGGGGCTTCGCTTGTCTTCCCTACCGGTAGGGGAAGCGGCAGTGGTGACCAACAGCAGACCGCGACGGCGCAGATCTTGTGGGGCTCGAAAAGTCGTCGCCGCAGGTCAAGCGGCGTACCGGTACTCGTTGATAGCACCGCCGAGGACGCGGGTGCGCAGGAGTGTGTGGCCGTCGAGGTTGTGGATGGTGGCTGGTTGCCCGGAGGCGTGAGGGGGCCGTTGATCTCGGGCCCGGTGAGGTCGATGCGTGTTGTAGTGCCGTTCGAAGTCGGCGAGGACTTGCCGGGCGTGGGCCTCGTTCATGAGTAGGACGTGGTCGAGGGCCTCGCGGCGGACGGTGCCGATCACCCGCTCGCAGTGTGCGTTCATCCGAGGCGCCCGTGGCGCGCTGAGCAGCACGTTCGTGTCCTCGGCTTCGAAGACGGCATCGAAGGACTGGTCGTACTTGGCGTCGCGGTCGCGCAACACGAAGCGCAGGGACTCCATGCGCGTGTCGAGTTGGTCGGCGAGATTGCGGGCCTGTTGCGTCGCCCAGGCCCGGGTGGGGTGGGCAGTGACGCCGGTGATGTGCAGTTGGCGGGTGCCGTGTTCCAGGAACGCCATGGCGTACAGGCGCTTTCCGAGCATGGTGTCCACGGGGAAGAAATCGGCTGCGATGATCCCTTGGGCTTGGGCGGTCAGGAACTCGCGCCAGCTGGGACCGGACCGGCGCGGAGCCGGGCCGATGCCCGCGGCGTTCAAGATCCCCCAGACCGTGGACGGTGCGATCGGATGGCCCAGCCGGGCCAATTCGCCCTGGATCCTTCGGTGTCCCCACCGGGGATCCTCGCCGGCCAAACGCAGCACCAGATTCCTGAGCGCGGCCGCAGTCGGGGGTCGGCCGGTACGCCTGCGGCGGGCGGAGTAGTCCCACTTCTTGGCGATCAGCTTGCGGTGCCAGG
>NZ_SUMC01000120.1 GCF_005047355.1 Actinacidiphila oryziradicis | reverse complement strand
TCCGAACCGCCCATCCCCAGCCGCGCCGTCGACCCGTTCATCTTCGAAACCGGCGACCTGCTCGTGCTCTACACCGACGGCGTCATCGAAGCCCGCTCACCCGACCGAGACTTCTACCCCCTCGCCGAACGGGTCGCCTCCCTCCCCGCATCCGGCCCCGACGCCCTGCTGCACCACATCCACCGCGACCTGCTCGCTCACACCGGTGGGCGACTCGACGACGACGCCGCCCTCCTGGTCATCGAACGCACCGCCTCCCACCACCTCCACCGGCCGCATATCACGGCCCACCCCTTCAACGGCCACCGACAGCTCCACACCAGCGGACCGCCCCCACCCACAGATCGCTGACCGTCGCCGTCGGCCCTGCCGTGCGGTCGGCGGCGGACCGTAAGCCCTCGGGCACTACCCGAAGGCCCGCCCACTGCCCGGGCGGGTCCTTCGCGTGTCCGGGGCCGGTCATGGGTCGAGGCCGCGTTCCGGTTGGCAGATGCTGCACGTCGTGACGTCGGGCATGGTGAGCGCCAGATCCAGCGCCTTCCGGTCGAGCTGTCCGCCGCCTTTGACGCGGCAACTGTCACGGTGAACCACGCCGTGGCCAGTGTCGCCGTCGGGGTTGGGCACGTGCTGCAGCCGCCACGCCAGCTCGGTACGCGGCTCCGGTGGCTGCGCTGCGACCTTCTCGGCCTGCTGAATCTTCGCGTCGATGCGAGTCATCTTGGACCAGCCACCGACGTAGTTCGGCTCGCATGGCCCGGCCCGTGCCGCTACGGTCGTCCTCTACACCTTGGGGGGTGTCCATGATCGGGCTTGCGATCAGTTTGACGCGGCTGATGTTCCGGATGTGCTTCGCCATGATGGACGTGTGTGTGCTGCTGTGCACGCTCGGGAAGGTCGATCCGCGAAGCCGGCGCTGGATCTAAGCGACCGCGCCCCCATCGCTCCGGGCGGTGGGGGCGTTCTGCTTGCCTGGTCTACGGGCAGGTCTCCTCGAACTTCACCGCGGCGAAGGTGACGGGCTGCCCGTTGAGTGCCGCTCCGGGCTTCGGGCTCTGTGTACACACCTTCCAGTTGCTCTCGATCCACACGCCCCGGTCGTCCGCGCTGGCGTCCTTGACGTCGATGGAGGTCGAGGAGTCGAGGGCAGCACGCGCGGCTTTCACGGACTTGCCTGCGAAGTTCGGCATCGTCTTGCCTGCGGCCCTTGGGGCGGTCTGGTCCTTGGCGGGGCAGCTCTCCGCGAGCTTGACGGCCCCGAGATCGACTGTGGCGCCGGTGTCGTGCTGGCCGGCGGCGGGGGTCTGGGAGCAGACCTTCCAGTCGCGGTCGA
This sequence comes from Actinacidiphila oryziradicis, assembly GCF_005047355.1. Classification (GTDB taxonomy): domain Bacteria; phylum Actinomycetota; class Actinomycetes; order Streptomycetales; family Streptomycetaceae; genus Actinacidiphila; species Actinacidiphila oryziradicis. Next base: position 20,527 of record NZ_SUMC01000120.1, on the reverse strand, counting down.
GGATCTGGTGCCGGGCGCGGCCGAGGCTGTCGTGCGATGTGAGGCCGTAGAACCCGGCAGCCTGCGCGGCGTCTTGGGCGGCCTGGAGGCCCATGCCGATGAGGTTCGGGAGTTGGTCGCCTGCGGCCTGGGCCTTCTTGGCGGTGGGCGCCGTGGTGGGTGATGCCTTCTCGCTGGAGGCAGGCTTTTCGGTGGCTGCGATCGGGCTCGCGGAGGGTGTCGCGCTCGCGGCTGCCGCCGTCGTCGACTTGGTCTTGGTGACGGGGTCGACGGCTGACCCGATGGCGCCGATGAGGATGAACGCGCCGACCGCTCCGGCGGGGAAGAGGATGCGCTTGCGGCGCCACCCCGGCCGGTGGTTGGCGGGCTGGGCCGGTGGCTGCTGCCAGTCGTTGCCCCAGGTCATGATGGTCCCCCCTTGGGTGGTTCGTGAGGGGTTGACCGTAGCGTGTCATTGGCGATGTGTGGGGCGTCTGCGCAGCTAGTGACCAGTTCGTGACGGATCGGGTCATCCCCGGGGCGCCCCCTGGCCGCCGTCGAGGAAGCCGGGCGCAGCAGGCGGGCAGATCAGCCACGAAAGCCGGATGCCAGCGACACTTCACACGCACGACGATGTTGATCCCGCACGGACTTGGGAGTTGCAGTGGCACGATCGCTCACGCCGAACGACATAAAGCGGCTCGCCTTCAGCCGGTTCCTCTACCAGGAGGGCATCAAGCACAGCCGCCTGCCGCACCCACTGTCCTCCACTGCGCTGCTGTCGTTCCACGACGCCGTCGAGAACTTCCTCGGGCTCACCGCTGAATTCCTCGGGGTCGAAGTCGACCCCAAGATCTCGTTCATGCAGTACTGGGGGGAGGTGAAAGCGAAGACCAAGATTGAGCTGCCCGGCAGGGCATCCATGACTAAGCTCAACAACGCTCGGGTCAGCCTGAAACACCACGGGCACTTCCCCACTACGGAGACCATCGAGCAGTCACGTGTGCAGGTGGTGAACTTCTTTAACGCTGCCGCACCTGTGGTCTTCAACATCGACTTCGATACTGTCGACATGGTTGACCTCGTTACGCAACCCGAGGTCGGGCAGCTGCTCCGTGAAGCACAGACCCACGCGGACATTGGCGACTACTCGGCGGCCATGGCCGGTCTGAAGATGGCTTTCACCGAACTGCTTCGCCACTACGGCGGCCGCGTCAGCATGAGCAGCGCGCAGCAGACGCCCTTCGCGTTCGGCCCGAGGGAGCCCGCGTTCTTCAAGCCAAGAGGTCACCCGGAACTGAATGAGCTGGCGGCTCAGGTCACGTACCTCCGGACGGTTGCGCAAGAGCTCCGCGAAGCCATTCAGATGACGAGCCTGGGCATTGACTACCCGAACTACGGCCGATTCGCCGCTCTCGTGCCGCCAGTTCACGGATACCACAACGGCGAGCATCGCTGGTACGCGACCAAGGATGACGACCGGCTGACTGCCGAGAACTACTCGTCATGCCGGCTCTTCGTCATCGAGTCCACACTCCAAGCCGCTCGCGCGGATGAGGTGCTTGACCTTTTGCAGACTCAGGCGGATGCGGACCGGCATCCCTCCGGGGAGTACGTGGAGCGCACGTGGACCGGCCCGGCTGAGGCGAGCTGACGGCCGAGCTGTACACCGACGCGGTCGCCGCCCGCCGCACGCCTGAGCGCCCGGCCGCCGTCAGGAAGCCGGGCGCCGTACAGCCCGCCGCTACGCCTCGCGCCGCTCCTGATTCGGGGGCCGACGGATGAGCTGAACGCCTGAGTCTGGGCGCAGCGCAGCGGCCCCCACCCAACCGGGCGGGGGCCGTTTCGGTATTCAGCGCCAACTTTCCCACCAGGTAGCCAACAGGGCGATCACCATGGTGCCCGCTTTGTACGCCGCTCCCTTCAGGGCGTACTCGGCGAAGATGCTGCGTTGCTTGGTGAGTCGTACGGTGAGTCGGCGAGCGCCGGCGGTGAAGCGGCCCTTCAGGGGAGCCCGCTTGTCTGTCGCGTCGTCTCGGATACTCTGATGCTTGTGCAACAGGTTTCCTCCGTGTCCAGTTAGGCCGATGGAGACCGCACGCAGGGAGTCCTTCCGACTGGTGGCCTAGGAACCAAGTGGTCGGTGATGGACTCCCTTTGTGCTTGTCGAGCACGATACCGCCGGTTGGCGGTCGCTCAGCATTCAGCGATGCGGGGCGCTTTGAGGCATGTGTTCCCTTTGGCTCTCTTCAGTTCTCTTAGAGTCCCGCAGAGTCCCGCAGAGTCCCTATTTCGGGGTGTCAGATGTGTCCCTTGTCACGCGGCAATAGCCCAGCACGGTCACGGCGCAGCCGAGCAGCAGAACGCCCCGCCAGGCCAAGACGCGGGCGGCGGGGCGCTCCGAGGATGACCCCTCGGACCTCACAGTCCTGGCTTCAGCGGGGCGGTAGACCTCGGGAGCGATGCGGGAGCTGGACCTACGATTCAAAGGCGTAGATGGTGATGACCCTTTGAATCCGAGGAGGGTAAACAGTGAAGGTCAGCACTCGATGGCCCTCACCGTCTGGGCTCGGCGGGATGCTCTGGCAGGCGCGTCAACGCGCGGGGCTGTCCGCCCTGGGTCTCGGCCGGCTCGCCGGAGTCAGCGGCACCCACGTACAGAACCTGGAGGCTGGCTGGCACCGGCCGTCGGAGTCGATCGCCGCGCGCCTCGCGGACGCGCTGCCCCTCACCGACTGGGAGCGGGCGCTGCTGCTGGGGCTGGCCGTACCCGACGCCGACATGCGCAGCCGCAGGCCCCGCTAGCTACAGGCCGGTCCCGGTGACCGGGTTGTCCTCCCACCGGTCGACGTCCTCGAAGTAGCCGAGCAGCGCCTTGGAGCCGTCGGCCCATCCGCCGTGCCGGCCGATGGTGACGATGTCGTGCCCGGCCTTGCGGGCGGCGGTGGCGAAGCCGCGGCGCAAGCTGTGCCCGGTCCACTGGCCCTCAAGTCCGGCCGCGTCGGCGGCCCGCTCGACAACCTGCGCGGCGGCCTGCGCGGTGAGCCGCCCGGAGCTGTCTCCGATCGGCACGCCCCGCCGGTACATGGGCGGCGCGATACGGCCGTGGCGGTCGACGCGCACGAACAGCGGCCCGTCGGTGCGCCCCGCCTCCGTCATCGCCTCACGCAGCGCCCGGAGCGCCCGCACGGGGCACGTGGCGGGGTTGGAGCCATACGGGATGGCGGTGTCGGTGAACGCCTTCACCTTCAGCCGGTACACCGCCGCCTCGATTCCCTGCTCGGTCTCGACCAGGTCCGGCAGGTCGAGGGCAACCAGCTCGGACACGCGGGCCGCCGACGCGAAGCCGAGGAGCAGCAGGGCCGCGTCGCGCTTGCCGATCAGGGTGACCCGGTCGAGGGTGGCGAGCATGTCGCGGAGCCGGGCCGGTACAGCGGGGGCCGCCTTGCGGGTACGGGCGGCGGGGTCCTTGGCGCGGGCGAGCTGGTCGCGGTAGCCGGTCAGCACCATGCGGGCGCCTTTGGTCTCCGGCGGCTGGATGTTCGCGGCGCGGTGTGCGGTGCGGATGGCGGCGATAGCCCGCTCGATGGAGCTCGGCGAGAAGGGGCGTCCGGTCTTCGGCCGCACAGCGGTCTTCAGGTGGGTCACGTACTCGATGACGCACTCGGGTGAGGCCGGCAGCGGGCTGCTCCCGGTTACGGCGCACCAGTCGGTGAACTGCTCCCAGTCGGATGCGTAGGCGCGGCGGGTGGAGTCGGCGGTGCGGATCCGCTTGAGATCAGTCGAGCATCGAGCGAGTACGGACGGCAGAACACGAAGATGCACGACGAACTGATGACGTTCGCCAAGAACGTTCACTCCCTCCTATACGCGCGGCCCGCCCCAACCCCGACCCGTTGGCAGGTGCTCCGTCAGGGAGTCCTCAGGATGATCGGTCGATCAGTTCACTGACGAGAGCCGGCCAGCCGTCGGTCCGAGCCCTGCCCTCCACCACGGAAGGCGGGGCTCCTCCTTGTCCTGGGGCTGTTCTCCCAGGTCCAGCCGCAAACGGGCCTCGTCGCCAGTGCTGTCCGGGACGCCTCCAGAGCTGCGAGGGGGTGAGGGGCAGGGGCACCCGAGCGGGGCCCGCTGGTGGAGGGCTGTATGACGTGACGACGGTTTGCCGAGGACCGTAACTTTTTCGAGTGGAGCGGCGATCCGAACGCTCATCCGCTGTACAGCATGAGCCTCGGGGACGGTCTCCGGTTCTTCACGGACCAGGCGATGACCCTCCCGGCCGACGTCGTGCCGTGAGCTGAGCCATCCCCAGCAGCACCGAGGCCCCGCTCCTCGATCAACGGCCTCCGGTCGAGAAACTCGACCACTCTGTTCAGCCGGTCACGCAGCGCCTTATCCCGCGTCGCAGCTCGCTGGTCAACCCCACTCCGATCGCCAGGACCTGGCCCGGAGAAGGAAGTAGCCCCCGGACGGAAATTCTCCGGGGGCTTCTTCATGTCCAGCCGCGCCCGACTCCCAGGAAGGGGCGGAAGGCGCGGTGATCGGTCCGGCAAGACCTCGCCGTGCAACGTGCCCAGTGATCGAGGAAGAACGTTGTACAGCTACAACTACTTTAGCCTGGGATCCTCTGACTCGCATGCTGACCTCGTAGGACTCGGGTCCCAGATCCCCAACGCGACTCCGGAGTCCTCCCACGCCTGGACGTCGATGGTCCGGAGGGGCTTCAAACTCTTCCCGGTGCACGGAAAGCGACCCTGGGTCAAGCACTGGAAGACCGACTGCTCCAGCGACCCCGAGTGGATCACTCAGCAGCTCGCCCGTCCGGGCGTCACCGGGTACGGCGTCGTGCTCGGGTCCGGAGTCCTCGTTGTGGACACTGACACCCCCGAGGCCGAGCAGTGGGCCTCCGCCGTCCTCCCGGCCACCTTCACAGTTCGCACCGCCAAGGGTTATCACCGGTACTACCGCGTCCCCTTCAAGGCGAAGAACTCCTCCCAGCACACCAAGGTCCGCATCCATGACGGCACTGACGTCAAGGCGGACGGCGGGTACGTCGTCGGTCCCGGCTCTGCCCAATGGGACAAGGAGACCAACTCCTTCACCGGCATCACCTACGAAGTCGCCTACGACCTGACCATGGTGGACCTGCCCGAGGTCTACTACGACGCTGTCAGGGCACCCGAGGCCCAGGGTCACGAGGACAAAAACGCTCAGGGGTGCATTACTCCTCCCGTTCTCCTACATGCACAGAGGAGTAATGCAGGAATGAGCGTTTTTGTGGAGGACGACCGCGTCACCCCCCGCACACGGGCTCTGCTCAGGGACACTTCGAACGGCCGGGACTTCCGCTTGTCCCGGGTGCTGTTCTCCTTGATGCGGGCGGGCCTCACCGATGACGAGTGCAAGGCCCAGGTCTTGCAGTCCCCGCTCGGCGACAAGGTGCGCGAGAGGGGGCAGGGATACCTGGCGAGCAAGGTGACCTACGTCCGTGGGCAGGTGGAGGAGAAGCCGGCTGTCCGGTTCACGGCGGGCATGTGGAGAAGCAAGGTCGCCACCGCCAGGATGCACAACGGGCTGCGGAGGGTCGCCGACGCGATAGCCCTGATCGCCACCCGGAGGAACGCAACCAAGCTGACCATGTCCAGCTACGAGGTCTCGGAACTGGCGGCGCTGACCCAGCCGACGACCTACCGCAACATGCGGAAGCTGGAGGAGCTGGGGTGGCTGCACCGGAACACCAAGACGAACGTGCAGGGCACCGGCAAGGCGTTCTCGTACACCCTGACGGTTCCCGCCTCCACCGACCGCTCCGCGAGCGTGGGCGTGATGGACTCCGGGATGGACTCGTGGCGGCATGGGGTGAAGGGCCGCTGGTATGCCGTGTACGCCGCCCTGACGGCCTCGGAGGGCCAGGTCAAGGATCTGGCCACCAGGACCGGGAAGAGCCTGCCCACAGTCCGAAGGCAACTCGCGGAGATGCAGGAGGCCGGGGTGACCCGGAAGAAGGGGAAGGTGTGGTCGCTGACCGACGACGCCGAGATCAAGGTGCAGACCCTGGCGGTGGGCACCAAGGCCGAGGGGGCTCGGGAGCGGCAGAAGGTCCGGCATGAGGAGATCCGGGCCGCCAGGGTGATGGAGCTGGAGCTGCTGCCGCAGTCGAGTATGAAGGCCGAGCTCGCCGCGAGTTGCGGGCGGCCCAAGGCGGATGGAACTCCGTGCCAGAGGGCGTCCCGCTGGGGTGCTTGCCCGCAGCATCGGGACGTGGCCCAGGAGGCTCCGCAGGACCCCGTCCAGGAGCCGGACCCCGGTGACCGAGCAGGCGGAGCAGGAGCTCGTAGCGGCCCCGCACGAAATCGACTCCGACGGGGCCTCTCACCGCCGTGGGCTGCGGAGACACACGGTCGTGCCGCACTTGGAGACCCACGCGCCCGGGCAGCCGCAATGGTGCCGCAGCTACGAGCTGCGGAGACACGTCTGCGCGAAACCGGTGACCGCGCCAACAGCCTGGCCGCAATGGTGCCGCAGCATGTGAGCTGCGGAGACGCGGGCGGTACGGCGTGAACGACTGGCGCATCGAGAAGCTGCAATGGTGCCGCAGTTGCGAGCTGCGGAAACATCCTGCTCCAGGCTTCCACCAAGATCTTGGGTTACAAGCCGCAATGGTGCCGCAGCTGTGAGCTGCGGAGTCACTACACGCCGAACAGCACGCTCCCGTACCAGGCGCTGCCGCAATGTGCCGCAGCGTGTGAGCTGCGGAGGTACTGCCTGGGTTGGTGGACAGGAACGTCTCGCCGGTGTCGCTGCAATGGTGCCGCAGCGGTGAGTTGCGGGAGACACAAGCTCATCGCCGTGGCAGACACTCAGGTCCGCCAGGAAGCCGTTCGTCTTCGGGTAGCCGCAATGGTGCCGCAGCTGTGGGCTGCGGAGACACCTGTTCGCGATCACGGACGTGGACCCAGCCATCGCGCCGCAATGGTGCCGCAGCGGTGCGCTGCGGAGATACGACGTGCAGCTAGCGGCCGGCGGGGTCGGTGTGGGTGCCGCAATGGTGCCGCAGCGGTGCGCTGCGGAGATACTTCGGCACGGGTGTGCTGTCGCACTTCGGCCTGTGGCCGCAATGGTGCCGCAGCTCTGGGCTGCGGAGACACCGTCGCGTTCTCCATCCGCGCACTGCTGAACCCGCTGCCGCAATGGTGCCGCAGCGGAGAGCTGCGGAGACACGTCTCGATGATGCCCAACTTCGCGGGCGGCACCCCGCCGCAATGGTGCCGCAGCGATGAGCTGCGGAGCACTCGGCATCAAATCAACTCCGGGCGCTTGAACCGACCAGCCGCAAGATACTGCCGCAGCCGTGTGTTGCGGAGACACTCGTACATCTGGCAGCGGCCGGGCTGACTGTGTCGCATGGCGCAATGGTGCCGCAGCTGTGGACTGCGGAGACACCCGAGCTTGTCCGTGATCGGACCTGCGACGATATGACCGCCATGGTGCCGCAGCTGTGTGCTGCGGAGAAACTGCCTGACGAACGGCGCTGCACAGGCACCGTCAAGCCGCAATGGTGCCGCAGCTGCGAGCTGCGGAGATACGTGCGCCCGGACACCAGCGCCGAGGACCACTTCCCGCCGTAATGGTGCCGCAGCTGTGGACTGCGGAGACAGTCCGGCGGGAGCCGCTCGGCCCACTGCCCAACACGCCGCAATGGTGCCGCAGCTGTGGACTGCGGAGAAACATGGAGGCGACGAGCAGCGCCATGGCGTTGGACGGGCCGCAATGGTGCCGCAGCGCTGGGCTGCGGAGACACACCTTCGACGCCACCGCGTCGTCGAGCATCGTGCGGCCGCAATGGTGCCGCAGCTGTGTGCTGCGGAGAAACTGCCCGACGAACGGCGCTGCACAGGCACCGTCAAGCCGCAATGGTGCCGCAGCTCTGGGCTGCGGAGACACCTCTGGGGCTTTGGCTGCATCGACTTCGCCAACGAGCCGCAATGGAGCCGCAGCGTTCGGCTACGGAGACACGCCATGAGCGACGAATCGGCCCTTCTGTACATGCTGCCGCAATAGTGCCGCAGCGGTGAGCTGCGGAGACACGACCAGACGCCTCCGGACCAGGCGATGGTCTGCCACAGGCCGCAATGGTGCCGCAGCTATGCGCTGCGGAGACACGCTTATGGTCCCGACCTACCGGGACATCCCGATCGTGCCGCAATGGTGCCGCAACCTTGGGCTGCGGAGACACCTCTTCGCGATCACGGACGTGGACCCAGCCATCGCGCCGCAATGGTGCCGCAGTTGTGAACTGCGGAGACACTACGGCTGGTCCTCGGTGGGCGTCGAGCCGCGCTTGCCGCAATGCTGCCGCAGCTGTGGACTGCGGAGATACTACTTACCGACCCTCGCCTGAACCTTGGGCCACACGCCGCAATGGTGCCGCAGCAGTGCGCTGCGGAGGCACATCGGGCTGTCCACCCGGCCCTGCAGCGCCTGCTTGCCGCAATGGTGCCGCAGCCGTGGGCTGCGGAGACACCAGGAGGGTTTCTATCGTGCGCTGCACCTGATCATGCCGTAATGGTGCCGCAGTTGTGGACTGCGGAGACACGCCCGCCACCCGAGTTGAGCAGCGACCAGGTGTACGTGCCGCAATGGTGCCGCAGCTGGGGCTGCGGAGACACAAGGCCCCGGATTACAGCGTGGGCCTGTGGCAATGCCGCAATGGTGCCGCAGCTTGTGGGCTGCGGATATACCGTCGATCCCGTAGAGGTCACCCAGCTCTTCTAGCTCGCCGCAATGGTGCCGTGGGCGGCCCATGCCATCCTGGAAGCGGAGTGGGTGCCGCAATGGGGCCGCAGCTGTTGGGCTGCGGAGACACCCCACCAGACCTGCGGATATCACCGAATCCCGACCGGACTTGCGCACAATATCATGTCGCAAACTTGATATTTAGGACATTTTTCTTCGGTGCCCCCTACCGCTTCCGGGTGCACTTGGGGTTCCGAACTGCCCCTGTTCTTCGCTCTGGTCACGACTTGTCAGTGGCGGGTGCTTCAATCCTTGCTACCAGATGTGCGACGTTCGAGGAGGGGCTGTGGAAGCGCTGTACGAGCGGCTGCGGGCTGCGGCGGGCTTGCAATCGGGGGACGGGGCAGTGCGGGTGGTGGCCGAGTACGAGCCGGTGGGCGGCCCGGGATCACCGATCTTTCCGCCGACGGTGAAGGTGAAGGCCACGGACGCGGCCGGGTACCTGGTGGAGCCGCGTTGGGTGGATGGGCAGCAGGTGGACGTGGTGTTGCTGGATCAGCGGCAGTCGCAGGCGAATCGGTGTGAGACCGCGCTGCTCGCCGCGATCGAGCGTGAGGGGACGTTCATCCCGCATTTGGCGCTGAGCACGCAGGCGGCGGGTGTGGACGTGCGGGTGACGAGCTTGGAGGCACCTCACCGATCGCGGGACGCCTACTTCCGCGACGCGATGGACGCCGACAACCAGCCGTTCGACAAGACCGAGGCGGGAGCCGGACTGCAGGCGGCCAGCGCCGGGGACTTGCGGGCCTACTTGCGCTGGGTGCCCAGCGACTTGGTGTACGGGGTCTGGGACTCCCACCGCAAGCGTCGGATCCAGGTGAAGATCCCCCGGGCGTACTCCTCGGAGATGGTCGGGGTGGCCCCGCTGGCGGGCAAGCGTGCGGCGGGGCGGATGGATCCGTTGAACCTGCCGGGTGAGGTGGTGCAGGTGACCTCCTCTGGCTGGCAGTTCACCGACAGCGCGAAGAAGAACACGAAAGACAAGTCGCAGGCGAAGCTCTCGGAGTTGGGGCACGGGATGATCCCGCCGTCCGAGGGACTCGGTGGGGTTGCGGTCAAGGCCGTGCAGCGTACGGCGACGCTGAGCATGGCCCAGCTGGCCGGCCTGCGGTTCGGCGATGCCAGCCCGGAGTTCTGCGCGGCGGGGCGGGCACTGGTGGGAGCCGTCGCGCTGCTCGGGGACCGGTTGGCGTTCGCCGCCCCGGCGATCCGGTTGCGGTCGGGCTGCGACCTGGTGCTGGTGTCGGAGCGGATCGAGTGGGTGGGCCGCGGACTGGACGGTCGCCCGGCTACCGAGCCGTTGGAACTGGCGTCTCCGGAGCAGGCGCGCGCGCTTTTCGAGGTAGCGGTGGCGCGGGCGGAGGCGGCCGGGGTGGAGTGGCCCAAGAAGGCGGTCGAACTGCAGCCGGCCCCGGGCTTGCAGGAGGCGATCCGCCGGTCCTTCGAGGTGACCGGGATCGGCGAGTCGGAGAGCGAGTAGCGGCCGTGCCGTTCACTGTACGAGTTCACCTGCTGGAGCCGCTGTACCAGGCGTCGGGGCCGCAGCCTGGACGGGCGGAGTGGCCTCCGCATCCGGCTCGGATGTTCTGCGCTCTGGTGTCGGTCGCGGACCTGGATGATCCGGTCGAGGAGGCGGCGTTGCGCTGGCTGGAGTCCCAGTCCGCTCCGCTGATCCGAGTACCGGCGGCGACCGCTGAGGCGGCGACCGCTCGGCACGCCTGGGTGCCGACGAACGCGACGGCCAAAGAGCCCGGCCACGCCATGCTGCCGGGCCGGACGAACGGCGGATCCCCGAAGAGTTGGCCCCAGCGCGTCCTTCGGCATCCTGAAGTCGCGTTTGTGTGGGGAGTCGAGCCGCCGAAGAGCGTGCGGACGGTGCTGGAATCCATCGCCGCCCGGGTGCCGTACTTCGGACGTGCCACGGGTCACGCACTGCTCAGCGCCCAGAATTCGGCCGCGCAGGCGGACGAGATTGAGGCGGACGCGGAGTTCGAGGAGTGGCAGCCGCTTGACCAGCAGGAATCGGTGCGGACGGCGAGCACACTACGCGTGCCTTACCCGGGATACCTGCAGCGGTTGCGGGCCGCGTTCGAGACCCAGCAGCCCGCCTGGCAACAGGCCCAGTCCCTCCAGTACCGAGTGCGCGGTGGGGAGCCCTCCGTGGAGGCGGGGCAGGATCGAGGACCATACCGGGACCTCGTGACGTTCGCCTTCTCCCCGGGCATCGCAGTGGATCCCGGCTACACCCTCGCGGTCACCGCCGCTCTTCGGGCTGCAGTGATGAGCCGGTTGGAGACGGCGGGTCACGACGTGCGGGCCATGCCACAGGTACACGGGCACAAGGACAGGGACCGCCAGGGGCGGTTGTGCGCCTACCTGGGGTTGCCCTTCGTCGGGCACACGCACGCGGACGGCATGCTGCGCGGCCTGGCCATCGCCCTGCCGGAGGACCTCCCCACCATGCAGCGGCGAGCGTTGCTCGGCGTATTGCTCCGCTTCGATGGTGGCCTGCGCAAGTTGACCGTCCCCAAGATGGGCGCTCCGCTGAACCTGTCGTACGTCAAGCCGACGGCACCCGCACTGCAGACGGTGCAGCCGCAGAACTGGACGAGGGCGTCGCGCGTGTGGACCACGGCGCTCCCGATGGTTCTCGACCACTTCCCCAAGCGTGGTGGTCGTGGGCTGGACGTCTCGGTGGCCAAGAGTTGCCAGATGGCGGGACTGCCGATTCCGGAACACATCGAGGTGGCCCGTAGAGGCGGACTGCTGCCCGGTGCGCGGGATCTCGCCGGCCACCAGCTGCGCCGTAAGGAAGGTGAGCCGCCCCTGCCGAGCTGCCACGTACGGTTGCACTTCGCGCGTCCGCTGGACGGGCCGGTGGTGCTCGGGAGCAAGAAGACCTTCGGGCTGGGCCTGTGCCTGCCCGGTCCTACCGTGACGGAGACCGCCTCGTGAGCGACTTGATCGAACTCGACGAGTTCCCCGCCTTCGTCCGCGAGGCCTTCGGCTATCTCCCGTTTCCCTGGCAGCAGGCGTATCTGCGGGCGGTGGCTACCGGGGCGGACTGGCCGGACCTGGATGTGCCCACGGCGCTGGGCAAGACCTCGCTGATCGACATCTGGGTCTTCCTGCTGGCCTGGCAGACGGCCCTGGGCGGTGAGCGCACGATACCGCTGCGCCTGTTCTTCGCCGTCGACCGTCGACTGGTGGTGGACCAGGCCCATGAGCACGCCGAGCGCCTGGCCGACGTCCTGGTGCAGGCCGAGCCGGGGAGCGTGTGCGGACGCGTGGCTGCCGCGCTGCGAGAGCTGGGCGGGGAGGACGAACCATTCAGCGTGGTGCGGATGCGCGGCGGTGTGGACTGGGCCTCCCGATGGTTGCGCAGCCCGGCCCAGCCCGCCGTGGTGGTAAGCACGGTCGACCAGTACGGCAGTCGGCTGCTCTTCCGCGGGTATCACACCAGTCCGCGAATGCGCCCCATTGATGCGGCGCTGACCGGCTTCGACGCGTTGCTCGCTCTCGACGAAGCGCACCTGTCGCAGGCACTGCTCACCACGGCCCGCGACTGCGCGGCCTACCAGGCCACCGCCACCGATCCGGAGTTCGCGGCCCGTGCGGTGAAGGTGGTCAGCCTGTCCGCGACAGCCGACGACTCCGGCCGCCCGCGTCTCGGCGTTGGCCCGGAGGACCGGGCCCACCCGGTGGCGGGGCGGCGCCTCCACGCCAACCGCCGGGTAACCCTGCTCGACGTGTCCGCATGGGCAAAGAATCCCACCGAGGCCTTCGCCTACGGGGCCATCGCTTCGGTGGACGCTCTGCTGCCGGTCATCGAGCGCCCTGTGGTGGCTGTGGTCGCCAACACCATCGCGTCCGCCCGCGCCGCCTTCCAGGCCCTGTCGGCCCGCGATGACCTGGACGTGCTGCTGCTGACCGGACGCTGCCGGGACGCGGAGCGGACGAACCTCATCGAGGGGCCCCTGTCGGAACTGCTGAACGGAGTCGACCCGCATCGGCCCCGGCCGCTGGTCGTCGTGGCTACCCAGACCATCGAAGTCGGCCTGGACGTCACCGTGGCCGGCATGTGCATTGAAGCCGCCGCCTGGGATGCCGTCCTCCAGCGCCTGGGCCGCCTGGATCGCACCGGCGACCTCGCGCTGGCCCCGGCCGTCGTCCTGCGAGCCCATGCGCCTGACGACGTCCGGACGATCCCGGTCTACGGAGAAGCCGCAGCTTGCACCTGGGACTGGCTCGCCTCCCACACCCCCGTCCTGGACCAACCGGACGCCACCGAAGAACTGCAACACGCCCTGACCAACGGATTGCTCCTCAACCCCGCCACCCTGCCCGGGCTACGGACCGGAATCGACATCTCGGCCTTGACCGCGCCAAGCCCGCGCATCCCGGTCGTGCACCGCACCGTGCTCGACTCCTGGGCACGCACTGACCCCGCCCCGGTGCCCGATCAGGCACCGGCCCCCTTCCTCCATGGCTTGGATACCTCCCCGGCAGACGTCCAGGTGCTCTGGCGAGCTGATCTTCCCTGGGAGGACGGCACCACACCTCCATGGGAGGTCTGGGCTGCGCGGCTGGCTCAAACTCCACCCCACCCCGGTGAGACCGTTGCCGTTCCCGTTCGCCGCCTGCGTCGATTCCTCGCACGCCAGGCCGATGCCGCCGCGTGCGCCGACCTCGAAGGCGCTCCCGACCCCGAACAAACCCCCACCAAACGAAGCCCGGCGCAGCCGCGACTGCTGCCCGCTATGCGCTGGGACGGGCCGGGCGCCTGGGCCCCGGCCCTCACCCCTGGGGACGTCCGGCCTGGTTGCACGGTCATCCTTCCCGCCGCAGTCGGCGGCCACGATGCCTTCGGCTGGACCGGCGTCACCGGCCCAGGAGTCGTGCCGGACCTCGGCGACTTCTCGCCCGGCCGGGAACTCGCAGCGACCCGTCTGGACGCCGAGGTCATGGCCAGCGTTACCGGCAAAGCGGAGCACGGGACCGAGCTGCGTGCACTGCTACGAAGGGCTATCGGGCGCCTGCAACCTGGCGACGACCAGGAACCGGCCACCGAGGTCGTGCGCGATCTACTGACCGCCATCATCGACCGGCTGCCCACCGATCCTCCGGAACCGACACAAGCCGGTCGCTTCACCCAACGGCTGCTCGGCCGACTGGTCCTCCTGCGGGGCGCCGTCGCTCAGTGGGACCTGTCCGGATCCGCTCGGTCCGGAGCGGGGCGAGTAGTGATGGGCACCGCGCCCGATGACGTCCGTATGATCTTGCTCCCCCCACACCTGCCTACCGGCACCACGGAGCGCATCCCGGGAGTGGGCGATGAAGAGGCGGACTCCAGCTCGTTGACCCGGCCCGTTGCCCTGGCTCAGCACGGCAAGGCCGTCGGGGCCCGTGCCGCCGACTTTGCCCAGCGCATCGGCCTGTCCAAGCAGTCCGTCGCCGCAGTAGAGATCGCGGGAGAGGCCCACGATTGCGGGAAGCAGCACCCCCGCTTCCAGAGCATGCTGTGCGGAGGCGACGCCCTGCTCGCCGAAGCACTGCCGGAACCACTCGCGAAGTCCGGTATGGACCCCGCCGACGTCATCGGGCGTCGGACAGCCGCACGTCTGGCCGGCTGGGATCCAGGTCTGCGACACGAGGCCCTCAGCGCCGCCGCCGTCCAGCGCTGGTTCGGCAACGAACCTGCGATAGCCGCCGGGCTGGACAAAATGCTGATCACCCACCTGGTCGCGGCTCATCACGGCCGCAGCCGCCCCTTGCTGCCGCCGGTCACTGATCCTGAACCGGTCGAGGTCGAGTGCACCATGCCCGACGGGCAGCAGATCACCGTAACCAGTGCAGCGATGGGTGTCGACTGGGACGGCCCGGACCGATTCGCGGCGCTCATGCACCGATACGGACCCTGGGGCACCGCAGTGCTGGAGAGCATCGTGCGGCTAGCCGACATGTCTTGCTCCGAGGAGGGCAGTTGAGCACGCACCAACTGGAGCTACCGGCTCTGCACAGCAACGACCCGCTCGGGTTCCTCGCCGCTCTTGGCGTACTGGAGCTCGCTAGTGCAGCCCTCGACCAGGCGGTCCGTCTGTCCTGGCGTGGGCTCGCAGTGCCGGCTGTCCTGCACACAGAGCAGCCTCTGACCCTCGACGAGTTGGCTGAACTGCTGGTCGGCTTTCTTCCGGGCGAGCCGGATAAGGAGCCCTTGCCCGCAGCTCCCGGCATCCTCGGGCTGCCCCGCCACACCGGACCCGGGGCGCCGAACGACGCCCTGCGTATGCCCGTCGAACAAGCGCACCGGCTGCTACGCGACTTCGCAACAGCGGAGCGTCTCGGCAACGACCCCCGCGCGCGGTGGTTCGCCGCGCTGGTCAATCAGCTCTGTGTCACTCCAGCCAAAAAGGCCAAAGACGAACCACAACAGGAACAGCAGGACGTCAGTGGGCAGACCAGCCTTGTCCGCCCAGAAGGACCCGTCTGGTACACGGAATCGACTCCCCTCTTCGCGGCCTCCGGCCAGATGACCCTCGCGAACAACTGGGTCAAGGCCGCCGAGCAGTGCCGCCGGGATGTCGCCCACGTCCGCGCGGCGCTCACAGGATGGATACGAGTGCCCGACTACACGGGTGCGAACCTCGACCACCGCTCAACCGGCGACGCTGCTATGAGCGGCGACGGTAAGTCCTCCCAGCGGGGCGTTCCAGGCGCGACCTGGCTCGCGCTACACGCCTTCGCCGCCTTCCGCCTCACCGGGGACACCATGACCAGCGGCACCACCGCCTGGGACACCTCCGCGGACCTGCCTGCACTGATCTGGCCAATCTGGACGTCACCGCTTACGAGGACAGGAATCACCGCGCTGCTCGAACACCCCCTCGTGCGCGGTGCGAATCTGGCGCGTTCCGCAGAATCCCTGACCAACCTCGGCCTGGTCGGCATCTGCTTGGCTACTCGTACCAAGCTCAGTAACTCCTATGGCCCGTTCGAGCCCGGACAAGTGATCTGGCCGTAGGCGTCGTCGTCTTGCAGGAGCATCGTCTGGGTGGATGATGTGGCGCGTGCTCTGTGTGCAGGTGTCGATGGACGCGCGCCGGCCCCAGGACGAGCTGTGGGCAATGGTCGGTCGGTCCCAGTCCCACGGGAAGTGGCGCGCGTCATGACGGCTACCCCGCACGCGTGTGGTGACGGGTTCCCGGTCAGGTACTGACGGTTGTGACCATGGTGCTAAAGCGCTCGCTATGGGGATGATGCGAGTCCGCTGGCGAAGGGGGACGACCATGGTGGCGACTGTGACGGCGATCGGGGGCCTGCTGGGGCTGATCGTGTCGCTGATATTTCTGGCGAAGCAGACGAAGGCAGTGTCCGAGCAGGTCCGGGCGAGCAACGTCATCAACGGTACGAACGGCTTGGATACCTGCCTGAACAACGTGCGTGAGATCTACTTCAAGATGTTGGAATTCCCCGGGATGAGGGCGTACTTCTACGACGACAAGCCGTGCCCGGATCAAGACGAAGAGCGCGAGCGGGTCCTGATCATGGCCGAGATGTTGGCCGATGCTCTAGAGGCGGGCCTGATGGCCACACGTCGCATCCAGGGAACCGAGTCGTTCGACGACTGGCGGGACTATTGCCGGTTCCTCCTGGAGCACAGCCCGGCGATGCGGTCCACCATCGTTGAGCACCCCAAGTGGTGGCCTGAGCTGGTCACTGTTGCCTAGGCGCATCAGGTTCGGCCTGGGCCGTACGCCTTGAGCGCAGCGAGGGCAGCGGCGGTCTTGCACCCGTCAGCATGGTGGGGCTCACCGAGATCCCTGACGAAGTCGAGCAGTTCGCCGACGGTGCGGTGGACCTGGTCGGTGCGCGCCATCCGGGTGCTGGTGGAGGCCGCCCGGTACACGTCCATCACGGAGTCGTGCTCCAGCGTCAGCGGCCTGCGGATCTGCTCGGTGGTGTGCAGGGTGGCCATGGCCATCCTCCGGGGTTTCGTGGGTCGGGTGCTGACGGCCGTTATGGCAGTGCTTACGGACAAGATCACGATTGCGACACCTGTGTAGATAACAGGGAGGTCGTATGGATAACCTGTGCCGCCCCGACTCTTCGCGCACGATGGCTGCCGGTCAGGGCCCTTGAGGAGGCAGCGATGCCGGATGAGCCCTACGTCTTGCCGGACGACTACGAAAGCGACCCGGCGTACCTGGCCATCCTGGCGAAGCTGGAGCAGCCGTGGTGGAAGCGGCCGGTGACCATGGTCGCGGCTGGAGTCGTTGTTGTGGGAGCGGCGTTCTTCGCTGGTGTGACGGTTGGTAGGTCCGACAGCAACACGGTGACTCCAGCGTCGTCGATCTCGTCTCAGCCGCAATCGCAGTCCAACAACCAACCGGCCGGACTGAGCTTCCAGCAGAAGCAGCAGATCCTGTTCAAGTTCTGTACGTCTTCCGCAATGCGGGGACCAGCTGGAGACAGCTCGGCATTCCCGACCTGCATGGCGAGCTACTCCGTCACGGACCAGGGCATGGTCCTGCCGAAGTAGCCGTGGAGCCGCGTTCCCCACCCGTCAGGCGGCGATCTGGAATCTCCGCCGGGGAGCGCGGGTCCTGGTGGCCTGCTCGGCCTTTGCGCTTGCAACCCTTGTCGCCGTCGCCGAGGTCCACGTGGGCCAGCCGGTCATGGTGGACCCACTGGCGCACCGTGGTCGGCCTGACCCCACGCAGGGCGGCGGCCTCATCGGCCGTCAGTCGCGGGGGTCGATGTCGGTCAGCAGCACCCAGACCTCCGGGCATTTAAAAATCCCCACCAGAGCGTGCTGGCGGGGATCGAGCTCTGCTTGGGCAGGGTCCACCTGCCGGAGATCACGTTATGGCGACTTGTCGACACATCCTAGTGTTCGGTGTGTCTCATTCGTCAGGAACGAAGGCCATCAAGTGGGCGAGTCTTTCCCTCATCCTGGGGCTGCGCGTCTCTTGGAGATGCCGTATCTGCATCCGGAACGCCATTGCTGCCCCGTCGGTCGGTTCCGGCATCTCGTCCTCGCCTCGGGCGTAAACGGCTAGACATTCCAGCCCGAACTGGGCCGTGCTCTGGATCCACCTTCGTTGGCCCCGTAGCGTGTCCGCCCTGTGCCACCGGCTGACCACGTACGCGATCGTCTCCAGCCGCTGACGTGCAGCGGGATCTCGCACCAGCAGGAGCGACAACTGGATGCGCTGGATGCGGTTGTCAGCCTCTGCTTCGTACGTCCGATGCTCCTCTCGGTCTTCTGACCCCCATTCGTTCGGGATTGTACGGAGTTGGTACAGCTCGGTCATGGCGTCGGATACAGCGGTGCGCTCCTGTTCCTCCAAGCGTTCGTCCTTCGCCTGGGCGGCTTGCTTCCGCTGCACAAGGAACGTCGTCCAGATTGACGCGCTCGCTCCTGCCAGGGCACCGACGACTCCTGATACTCCGCCGATCCAGCCGGCCATCTCCGTAGGGTCCACGGTGGCATCATGCCGGAGCCCGTACCTGGAGGTTGGGGCGCCTCTCAGATCCCGGGCTCATCGTCATGACGGCCGTCAGTCCACCTATGCGGGCGGCAGTAGCTTCAGCTCCGGCTCCACCGCTTCGACCCGCTTCCGCGTCTCCCTTGCCGTCCCGTCTGACGCGGGCAGTCCCTCCTGACGAAAAGCACTGACGATGTGACGGGTGCCCGGCCTCCTCCCGCCGAGCGAGTCGTAGAGCGACCTGACGATCTCCTCGCTCCGGACTCGATGCGGGCTCTGCTCGCCGTCCCTGGGCTTGGCCTTGACGGCCACCGTGAGGATGTTCTGACGAGTCGCGTCGGCAGCGCTGACGGGCAGGCTGGGACTCACGACCGGGACGGGCGGTGTCGGCTCGGCCGTGACGACGTCGACTTTCTCCGCGGCGTTCACGGGACCCAGTACTGACGAGGCGGCGAGGTGACCGTGGATCTGACGCATCAATGCGCCGAACGCCAACAGAGCGGCTACCGGCGGCACTGCCGCCACCACGTAGTCGAGCACCCCGGCCTCAGCTCCGGCCGCCGCGACATTCAAGGCGATGGATCCGATGGAGCCGACGGCCGTCAGCGCGACGGCGAAGGCGTCAGTCCTCGCCGCCAGGGAGGCCCGCAGCACCAGCAGCTCGCCGATCGCAATGAACAAGTCCACCGTCGCTGGCCATGCCCAAGCCCGGCCGCCGTGGAGCTGGTGACGGCCGGCAAGGTCGTGGAGATGTGCGTACGACAGCCAGAAGGCCACCGCCGTCAGCGCGAGCGTCAGCACTGCGGCGACCGTGGCGATCGCCCTTTGAGCGCCCCAGCCGAGCTGACGGGGACTGTCGCCGACGGTCACCGCGTCAGACCCCCGGGGGCGTGCTGGCGGCATCACTCGCACCACGCATCGGCACCGACACCAGAGGGGACATGGTGCGGTCGACGCTGCTGACGTGGATCCTGACGCGCGTCAGCCGACGCCCGTCAGCGCTGCTGCTGACGGGCTGGCGGGCTCTCGGGCCGAGCACCGTGATGGTCGCGGTCTCGGTCACCGACCCTCCTCCAGCTCCGTCACGCGAGTGCCCAGGGCTTCCACAGCCTGGTGTAGGCCTGTTACGACCGCGCTGATCTCGCGGAGGGCCCGCTCGAACTCGGCGGCCTGCTGGTAGGCGTGCTCAAGAAACGGCTGGAGCACCTGGGCGTTCAGGGCGCCTCCGAGCTGCTCGGCATTCTGGCGGGCCAACTCGACGATCTCCTCGTCGCCCCAGCCGAACTCGGTGGCGATGTCGGACCTCTGCTCGTCGGTCATCGGTTCCTCCTGGCGGTGCGGTACGCGCGGACGGTGGCCACGATCAGGCCGGTGGTGATCAGGAAGGCCAGCAGGTGCAGGCTGAGGTTGATGATTAGGACTCCCTCAAGGTCATGGGCCTGTTGGCGGCCCCGATGAACAGCCAGGCAGGCCGAGGGATGTCGCGGTAGTCCATCTCGTAGCGACGGACGACCAGACCCCGCCGCTCCAGGCGGGCGAGCGCCTCGGCGGTGGTCCGGCGGCTCAGGCCGAGCGTGTCGGCCAGGGATGTGCTCGTGTGCGGGCCGGTGCTCAACAGGCCGCACACGGCCACGAGCCGGGTGCTGCTCGGCAGGTCCCGGTCGGTAACCGCGTTGAGGATGGTTCTGGCGTCCATCACGTGGCCATGGCCAGAACACGCGCAGCGGCCTCGGCGACGTCGTCGACCTTCGGAACCCAGACGATGGTGGGGGTGCCGTTCACGACGGCGACGGACTGGTAGCAGTGGGTCAGGTCAACGGCGTAGGGGCGCATGCGGGGTTCCACCATTCGACTCTGGGCACGAAAGCTCTTGTTGCCATGTGAAAGCCTCCGGAGGAGTCGGGCGCCGCTTGCTGGCGATGCGGTGAATATACCATCTTTGACGCGCCAAAAACGTCACTCGGCGAGGACGATGGATGTTACTCAGGGGTCGGAGATTTAAAAATGAATTCCCCTGAGCCTCTGCTCCCGCAATTGCGTGAGTAACTAGCTCCTGCAATTGCAGGAGTAACTCGCCCCGAGCCCCGCAGCGCTATACGCAGGAGCCCGGGAATGGTCGACGGATGCGGCCAGACGGGCTTATGATGGCGGATCTTCGAATTTAGGCGGGCAACGTGGCGGATCGCTGGCCCGGTTGTGACGTTGAGCGACGGTCTTGGGGTTCCGGCGCCCTGGACGCAGTGAGCCCGCAGGCGTCCGTGATCATG
>NZ_SUMC01000012.1 GCF_005047355.1 Actinacidiphila oryziradicis | reverse complement strand
CCTCGACCCCATCGAGGCCTACTGGGAGAAGCACGGCAAGCCGGCGCAGTACCCCTCCGGCACCTGGGGCCCGGTCGAGGCCGACGAAATGCTCGCACGAGACGGAAGGAGCTGGCGGCGGCCATGAAAATCGACCTGGTGGATACCACTTCATCCAAGATCAACAACGGTCTCATCAAGGCCCGCCGCACCATCGGCACCCCGGCGGTCGGCATGGTGCTCACCCTCGTCATCGTCACCGACGAGGGCAGCGCCTATGACGCCATCAAGGCTGCGAGCGACGCCTCCCGGGAGCACCCCTCCCGGATCCTTGTGGTCATCAAGCGGCCCGGCCGCTCTCCGCGCGACAAGGCCACGGCCCGGCTGGACGCCGAGATCCGGGTCGGCTCCGACTCCGGCACCGGCGAGACCGTGCTGCTGCGGCTGCACGGCGAGCTGGCCGCGCACGCCGAGTCGGTAGTGCTTCCGCTGCTGCTGCCCGACGCCCCGGTGGTCGTCTGGTGGCCGGAGGACGCGCCCGAGAACCCGGCCGAGCACCCGCTGGGCCGGCTGGCGCAGCGCCGGATCACGGACGCCTCGGCGGCCGAGGACCCGGTGGCGGCCCTGGAGGTACGCGCGGCCTCGTACGCTCCTGGCGACACCGATCTGGCCTGGACCCGGGTCACCCCCTGGCGCAGCATGCTCGCCGCCGCGCTGGACCAGAAACACTCCAGGATCACCGCCGCGGTGGTCGAGGGCGAGGCCTACAACCCCAGCACCGAGCTGCTCGGGCTCTGGCTCGCCGACCGGCTCGAAGTGTCCGTCGAGCGCCGGATCTCCGACGGCCCGGGGCTCACCGCCGTAACGCTGACCACGGCTGACGGCGACATCTCCCTGGACCGGGCGGACGGCGCTCTCGCGGAGCTGGCCATGCCGGGGCAGCCCGACCGGCGGGTCGCGCTCAAGCGGCGGGACACCGCCGACCTGATCGCGGAGGAACTGCGCCGCCTCGATCCGGACGACATCTACAAGTCGTCGGTGAAGTACGGCGTCAAGCGGCTGGTGCACACCGGGACCGCCCGGGCGGCCACGGCCGCTGATCCGGCCCCGTCACCCGCCGCGGCCGGATCCGGGCACGGGGCGGCAGCCCCCAAGCCGGCTCCCCCGGCTGCGGCTCCGGCACCTTCTCCGAAGCAGGCGGCCGCGGAGGAAGCCAAGTGACTGCTCCTCAAGTTGTCGTTCACCGCGACAAGGAGCTGATGGCAAAGGCCGCGGCGGCCAGGCTGATCACGAAAATCGTGGACGCTCAGGCCGCCCGCGGCTCCGCCTCCGTCGTCCTCACCGGCGGTCGCAACGGCAATGCCCTCCTCGCCGCCCTCGCCGACGCCCCGGCCCGGGACGCGATCGACTGGCCCCGGCTGGACATCTGGTGGGGCGACGAGCGCTTCCTCCCGGAGGGGGACCCGGAACGCAACGTCACGCAGGCCCGCGAGGCCCTGCTCGACAACGTCCCGGTCAACCCCGCGCGGGTGCACCCCATGCCCGCCTCCGACGGCCCGGAGGGCTCTGACGTCGAAGCGGCGGCAGCGTCCTACGCAGCCGAACTCGCCGCGGCCGCCAGCCCTGAGGAACGTGGCGGGGTGCCTGCCTTCGACGTGCTGATGCTCGGTGTGGGCCCCGACGCCCATGTCGCGTCCCTCTTCCCCGGCCACCCCGGTGTCCGCGAGACGGACAGCACCGTCGTCGGCATCCACGGCGCCCCCAAGCCGCCGCCGACCCGTATCTCGCTCACCCTCCCGGCCATCCGTGCCGCCCGCGAGGTCTGGCTCCTCGCGGCCGGCGACGACAAGGCCGGCGCCGTCGCCATCGCCCTTTCCGGCGCCGGTGAGATTCAGGCCCCGGCTGCCGGTGCCTACGGGCGCAGCCGCACCCTCTGGCTTCTGGACCGGGCGGCTGCCGCGAAGCTGCCTCCGCAGCTGTATCCTCCGGCCTCGGCGTAACCGGGGCCCACAACAATCGCCGGGCGGGCTGTGATCAGCCGCCCGGCGATTGGCGTACAGCCCCCGGCTCCGACGAGTTCGGACACCGCCGGACTTCGCCGTCGCGACGGAAAACAGTAGCCGCCGCAACGGCGAGAGCCGAGACGGCGGCAACCGGCGGTGTTGAACCCAGCGCAACCCATGAGGGAGCGCCCTCGCCGGGCAGGCCGGGGAAATCCGGCCTGCCCGGCGAGGGCGAGGGTCAGCGGCCGCGCAGCTCGCGGTAGCGGCGCACCAGCGCCTTGGTGGAGGCGTCCAGCCCGGGGACTTCGGCCCCCTCTGTGAGTGCGGGCTCAATCCGCTTGGCGAGGACCTTGCCGAGCTCGACGCCCCACTGGTCGAAGGAGTCGATGTTCCAGACCGCGCCTTGCACGAACACCTTGTGCTCGTAGAGCGCGACAAGCTGCCCCAGCACCGACGGGCTCAGCTCGCTCGCCAGGATCGTGGTCGTCGGGCGGTTCCCCCGGAATGTCTTGTGGGGTACCAGTTCGGCCGGTACGCCCTCGGCGGCAACCTCTTCCGGGGTCTTGCCGAAGGCCAGGGCCTGGGTCTGGGCGAAGAAGTTGGCCATCAGCAGGTCATGATGGCCGGCCAGCTCGCCGAGCTCGTCAATGGGCTTGGCGAAGCCGATGAAGTCGGCCGGGATGAGCTTGGTGCCCTGGTGCAGCAGCTGGTAGTAGGCGTGCTGGCCGTTGGTGCCGGGGGTGCCCCAGACCACCGGGCCGGTCTGCCAGCTGACAGGGTTGCCCTGCCGGTCGACGGACTTGCCGTTGGACTCCATGTCGAGCTGCTGCAAGTACGCCGTAAACCTTGCCAGGTAGTGGCTGTACGGCAGCACCGCGTGTGACTGGGCGTCGTGGAAGTTGCCGTACCAGATCCCGAGCAGCCCGAGGAGCAGCGGTACGTTCTCCTCGGCGGGCGCGCACCGGAAGTGCTCGTCGACGAGATGGAAGCCGGCGAGCATCTCGCGGAAGTGCTCTTCGCCGATGGCGACCATCAGGGACAGGCCGATGGCGGAGTCGTAGGAGTAGCGGCCGCCGACCCAGTCCCAGAACTCGAACATGTTGTCCACATCGATGCCGAACTCGGCGACCTTCTCCGCATTGGTGGAGACCGCCACGAAGTGCTTCGCGACAGCCGCGTCGTCGCCGAGCGCGGCCAGCAGCCAGTCGCGGGCCGAGGTGGCGTTAGTGATGGTCTCGATGGTGGTGAACGTCTTTGACGCGACGATGAAGAGCGTTTCGGCCGGGTCGAGGTCGCGTACGGCTTCGTGGAGGTCGGCGCCGTCGACATTGGACACGAAGCGGAACTGCAGGTCACGCGCACTGTAGGGGCGGAGCACCTCGTACGCCATGGCGGGGCCGAGGTCGGAGCCGCCGATACCGATGTTGACGACGTTCCTGATGCGCTTGCCGGTGTGGCCGGTCCATTCGCCGGAGCGGATCCGGTCGGCGAAGACCCCCATCCTGGTGAGCACGTGGTGAACGCCGGGAACGACATTGTGCCCGTCGACCTCGATGACCGACGAGAGGGGGGCGCGCAGGGCGATGTGCAGCACCGCGCGGTCCTCAGTTGTGTTGATCTTCTCGCCGCGGAACATCGCGTCCCGGAGCTCGGCCACCCCGATGGCGGATGCGAGTTCGCGCAGCAGTTCCAGGGTCTCGTCGGTGACGAGGTGCTTGGAGTAGTCGATGTGCAGATCGCCGACCTGGAGCGTGTAACGGCTGGCGCGCTCCGGGTCGGCGGTGAACAGCTCACGCAAGTGGGTATCCGCGAGCTGGTCACGGTGCTTGCCGAGCGCGTGCCACTCGGGGCGCTGGTCGAGTCGGGTGGGCGTGTGGCCCTGCGCATGTGTTTCGGACATCAGTCCACTCCTCGTCGTGCTGGCTGCAGCTCCAAACTAATTGATTCCTCGCCAGAGTGAGATCCGAGTCCGGGTATGAGCGCCACCGCCGCGCAGCCGAAGAACCCGGCCGCCAGCAGCGCGGGAGTGTTCAGGCCCCACGCGGCGGCTGCCGCGCCGCCCAGCAGAGCCCCGAGCGGCGCGCCCGCGATCGACGTGGTGCGATTGGCGGCGCTGATCCGCCCGAGCAGGGCGGCGGGCGAACGCTCCTGCACCAGGGTGGCGTGATTGACATTCCAGAGCATGCCGCAGCCGCCGTATACGGCCATGACGGTGATGGCGACCGGCAGACTCCGCGTGCTGCCGAGCACGACCAGCAGCACCGTCTGCAGGACCAGACCGGACGCCAGGACCCGGGTGCGGCCCAGCCGGGCGGATATCCGCCCGGCGACCACTCCCCCGAGCGCGCTGCCGACGCCGTACGCCGTGAGGACAGCGGCATAGCCGCCGTGCCCGGCGTGCAGCCATCCCGTCACATGCAGTACGAGCGTGGCGACCAGCGCCCCCACTCCGGTGTTGGCAAGAGTGTTGGCGGCACAGAGTGCCCGCAGCACCCGGTCCTGCCACAGCACCCGTATGCCCTCGGCGATGTCCCGCCGGAGCGTCCGTCCGGCCGGGCGTGCCGCGCGGCCGGGTGCGGGGATCCGTATCGACGCCACCAGCCCGGCCGCGATCACGTAGGTGACCGCGTCCACTCCGAAGGGCAGCGCGGCCGACACCCCGATGAGGACGGGCACGAGCGGCGCGCCGAGGAAGGTGCCGGCCACCACCTGGCCCGTCATCAGGCGGGCGTTGGCGCGGCCGATGCCGTCGGCCGGGACGACCGAGGGCAGGAGCGCGGTCGCCGCGTTGTCGAACAGCGTCTGCAGGCAGGTCAGGGCAAAGGCCAGTCCCAACAACAGCACTATGCCTGCCTGGTCCAGCCACACGGCGACGGCGAAGGCGGCCACCAGCGCGCCGCGCACCGCATCGACGGCCCACATGGCGCGGCGTTGGTCCACCCGGTCGGCGACCACGCCGCCGAGCAGCCCGAAGAGGATCCACGGCACATACCCGGCGGCGGTGACCAGCGACACCAGCAGCGGGGAGTCGGTGAGCCCGACCGCCAGCAGTGGCAGCGCGGCATTGCGCAGGGCGTCCCCCAACCGTGAGACGACCGCCGCGGACCACAGCCGGCTGAACTCATCCATGCGCAAAGCTCCCCCTCCGACCCGGACATTGATCGTTGTGACGACCGTAGCCGCAGCCACTGACAGCGCCCCGCCCTCGCTCCTGCGCCGGGCCGCCGGGCCGCACCGCTGGACTTCTCGCCGTCGGGAGGGAAACAGATCCGCCGCGACGGCGAGCAACCCGAATGGCGCGGCCCGGCAGTTGAGAACTCACCGCACCGACTGGTGCGAGCTCTCGCGCGGGCGCCCTGAGCCGGCTGTCAGCCGCTCAGCAGCCGCGCCAGGGCGACAGCGCCCATGCCGCCGTCCCGGACGGGGACGACTTGCAGGCCCATCTCCTCGGCGCGGGCCGTGACCCGGCCGAGGAGCGGCCCGGCCGGGCCCAGCAGACCGCCGGTGGCGACCAGCGGTTCGTCGTCGTGAAGATCCAGGGCGGCGACGGTGGCGCCGAGTTCGTCCGCCGCGTCGTCGAGCAGGGCCATGGCGACCTCGTCACCGGCCTCCTCGGCCGCCACGGCCAGCGGACTCAGCCGGGCCAGCCGGACGGGTGGTTCGGCGTAGGCGGCGGGGACGATGAGCGCCCGTAGGCGTTCCCGTTCGCCCTGGCCCGGCCGTTCCCGGGCGAGGTAGGGGCCGCCCTGGGACGGTAGGTAGTGCGCCGCGACCCGTTCGACGAGTGAGGTCCACGGACCGCGGCCGTCCAGCGCGCGCAGCGCCGCCCGGATGACCTCCCGGCCGAGCCAGAAGCCGCTGCCTGCGTCGCCGAGGAGCCAGCCGTCGCCGTCAGCGAGCGCGGCGCGCCGGCGGTTCTCGATGCGCGCCGCCACGGCGCCGGTGCCGGCGATCAGCACCAGCCCGTCGGTGGGAGCGCCGGGGGCGGCGGCGAAGGCGATCTCGATGTCCCCGTAGACCGCCACGTCCTCGGCGGCGATGCCGGCTCCGCCGAGCGCCGCCCGCAGGCAGGACTCGGCGAGCCGGCGTCCGGCGTCCCGTGAGGCGCCCGCGAAGCCGCCCGCCACGGCCCGGACAGCGGAGCGGTGCTCCGGCGGCACAGCGGCCTCGATCGCGGCGCTGAGATGCCGGATCACTTCCGCCTGTCCGGTGCTCAGGGCGTTGGCGGGGCCGCCGACGCCCTCGCCGAGCACAGCACCGTCGGGTGCCGCCTCAGCGAGGTACGCCCGGGTCCTGGTGCCACCCGCGTCGATGCCGATCACCAGGGAGCGGCTGTGATTGTCATTCATCTCCCCGCATCGTGATCCATGGATCCGGCCGGTACAAGAACCCCGCCGGTCCCGCCGCCCGGCCGTCCGGCGCCGGGCGGTGAAATCACCCGTGCGGGTGAGCCAGGTCGTTCGTATTCACCCACGAGACCGGCTCGGCGGGTACGGCAGTCTGCAGCCCGAAATGCCTCAGGGTACTGCCGTATGCCTATCCCGGTCGGACGCCCCATATGCCGAGCAAGAAAGCGCCCACAAAAGAGATAGGCCCGGCCCACGAGGGAACGTCGAAGAGACGTCCTTCGCGGGCCGGGCCTTGGTGCCTTGGTGCCTGCCCCTGCCCGGATCAGATCTCGCCGCGCAGCTTCGCCAGCGCCTCGGCGAGGATCGCCTCGCCGTCGGCGGCGCTGCGCCGCTCCCGCACATATGCGAGGTGTGTCTTGTACGGCTCGGTGCGCGGCGGCGCCGGTGGATTCTCCTCGTCCTGCCCGGCCGGGAAACCGCAGCGGGGGCAGTCCCAGGTCTCCGGGATCTGCGCGTCGCTGGCGAAACTCGGCTGGGTCTCGTGCCCGTTCGAGCACCAGAAGGAGATGCGAAGGCGCGGCGCGGACTCGCCGCGCTCAGCCTCTCCCATCGGCCCCGCTCCGACCCGACTCCCTCGGATCGCGTTGCCACTTGCCACGGTCGTAACTCCCTGCGTGATGGTGCTGCGAGGTCGCCATTTTACGGGGACCTTACGTGCCGTCCAGCGGCTGGGCATCGACCCGGCCCCCGAGGACGCCGTTCCCATGATAGGTCCGCGTTCGCGACGAGGCGTCAGTTCTCCCCGGAAGCACGGGTTTACGGCGTCACGCTTACTTCTGGAACTTCAACAGCAGACCCAGCGCGACAATGCAGGCAAACCACAGCAGACCGATCACCACAGTGATCCGGTCAAGATTGCGCTCCGCCACCGAGGAGCCGCCGACGGAGGACTGCATGCCGCCGCCGAACATGTCGGAGAGGCCGCCGCCCTTTCCCTTGTGCATCAGCACCAGCAGCAACAGCAACAGGCTGAAGACGATGAGGGCAATGGAGAACCCGACTACCACAGCTGGACCAACTCTCTCGGTGACCTTAGGACGACGCGGGGCCGGACGGGCGGAAAAGCCGGTCCGGCCCCGACAGGGTACTTCGCACATGGCCTGATGGCCTACTGGCGCGAAACTTACTCTGACTGCTTCCTGGCCCGCTTACTGATCGCGGAAGCGGACGATCTTCACGAATTCCTCCGCGTCCAGCGCCGCGCCTCCGACCAGGGCCCCGTCCACGTCCGGCTGCGCCATGATCGCCGCGACATTGCCGGACTTCACCGAGCCGCCGTACTGGATGCGGACCTTGTCCGCCAGCTCCTGGTCGTACAGCTCCGCCAGCCGGCCGCGGATCGCCCCGCAGACCTCCTGGGCGTCCTCGGGCGTGGCGACCTCGCCGGTGCCGATCGCCCATACGGGCTCGTAGGCGATGACAATCGATTCCGCCTCGGTGGCCGGAATGTCCTTGAGGGCGCCGTCGACCTGCGCGAGGGTGTGCGCGACCTGATTGCCCGCCTTGCGGACCTCCAGGCCCTCGCCGACACACAGGATCGGGGTGAGTCCGTGCCGGTAGGCGGCCTTGATCTTGGCATTGACCAGCGGCTCGTCCTCGCAGTGGTACTGGCGGCGCTCGGAGTGACCGACTGCGACGTAGGTGCACTTCAGCTTCGCCAGCATCGAGCCGGAAATCTCTCCGGTGTACGCGCCGGAGTCATGCGCGGAGAGATCCTGGGCGCCGTACTTGATCTTCAGCTTGTCGCCGTCGACCAGGGTCTGGACCGACCGCAGGTCGGTGAAGGGCGGCAGGACGGCGACCTCCACGGCGTCGTAGTCCTTGTCGCTGAGCGCGAAGGCGAGCTTCTGGACGTGCGCGATGGCCTCAAGGTGGTTGAGGTTCATCTTCCAGTTGCCCGCCATCAGCGGGGTGCGCCCGGTTTTCTCGGTTGAAGCGGCCATGTGTGGTCAGTCCTCCAGTGCGGCGAGGCCGGGGAGCGTCTTGCCCTCGAGGTATTCGAGGCTCGCGCCGCCGCCGGTCGAAATATGGCCGAAAGCGTGCTCGTCAAAGCCGAGGATGCGTACGGCCGCGGCCGAGTCGCCGCCACCGACCACGGTGAACGCTGGGCTGTCGATCAGTGCCTGGGCGACCGCGCGGGTGCCTTCGGCGAAATCGGGGTGCTCGAAGACGCCCATCGGACCGTTCCAGAAGACGGTGGCCGCGTCGGCGAGCTTCGAGGCGAAGAGCTTGCGGGACTCCGGACCGATGTCCAGACCGATGAGGTCGGCCGGGATGGCGTCGGCTGGTACCACGGTCGGATGGGTCGCGACCGGGTTCTTCAGATCCGGGAAGCCGTCCGCCGCGACGACATCGAGCGGCAGCACAAACTCCACGCCCTTGGCCTTCGCCCGCTCCAGGTACTCGATGACGGCCGGGATCTGGTCCTCCTGCAACAGGCTGCTGCCGACCTCATGGCCCTGGGCCTTCAGGAAGGTGTACGCCATGCCCCCGCCGATGAGGATCCGGTCGGCCTTGGAGAGCAGATGGTCGATCACGCCGAGCTTGTCGGAGACCTTGGCGCCACCGAGCACGACCGCGTACGGGCGTGCCACCTCCTCGGTGAGCTTCTTGAGCACACCGACCTCGGTGGCGATCAGGTCGCCCGCGGCATGCGGCAGCCGCGCCGGCAGGTCGTACACCGAGGCGTGCTTACGGTGCACGGCACCGAAGCCGTCACCCACGTACAGGTCCGCCAGCGAGGCCAGCTGGTCGGCGAAGGCGCCGCGCTCGCCGTCGTCCTTGCTGGTCTCGCCCGGGTTGAAGCGCAGATTCTCCAGCAGTACGACATCGCCGTCGGCGAGGGCCGCCACAGCGGCCCGCGCGCTTTCCCCGACAGTGTCGGTTGCGAATGCGACTTCGCCGCGCACAGAGGAGGCCAGCAGCTCGCCCAGCCGCTTGGCGACCGGCGCGAGCGAGAACTGCGGGTCGGGCGCGCCCTTGGGGCGGCCCAGGTGCGAGGCGACGATCACCTTGGCGCCGGCGGCGGCGAGTTTGGTGATGGTCGGGACGGCGGCACGGATCCGGCCGTCGTCGGTAATGGTGTCACCCGAAAGGGGCACGTTCAGGTCGGCGCGGACGAACACCCGCTTGCCGGAGACGCCTTCTTGAAGGAGGTCGTCGATCGTCTTCATCCTTGGCTCCTAGGTCATGGGACAGGGCCCGGACGACTTTGGCTGTCGTACGGACCCTGTCCTCATCGCATCGCGGTACTAGAGCTGGCCACCGATGAAGGTGGTCAGGTCGACGAGACGGTTGGAGTAGCCCCACTCGTTGTCGTACCAGCCAATGACCTTGACACTCTTGCCCTGGACCATCGTCAGCAACGAGTCGAAGGTGCAGGAGGCCGGCATGTTGACGATGTCCGAGGAGACGATCGGGTCCTCGGTGTACTCCAGGTAGCCCTTGAGCTGGCCCTCGGACGCCTTCAGGAACGCGGCGTTGACCTCGTCCTTGGAGACCTCGCGCTCCAGCTCCACCACCAGGTCGGTGACCGAACCGGTCGGAACCGGGACGCGCATCGCGATGCCGTCCAGCTTGCCTGCCAGCTCCGGGATCACCAGGGCGGTGGCCTTGGCGGCACCGGTCGTGGTCGGGATGATGTTCTCGGCGGCGGCCCGCGCACGGCGCAGGTCGCTGTGCGGGAAGTCCAGGATGCGCTGGTCGTTGGTGTACGCGTGAACCGTGGTCATCAGGCCCTTGACGATGCCGAAGTTCTCCAGCAGCACCTTCGCCATCGGCGCCACACAGTTCGTGGTGCAGGAGGCGTTGGAGATGATGTGGTGGTTGGCGGCGTCGTACTTGTCGTTGTTGACGCCCATCACGATGGTGATGTCTTCGTCCTTGGCGGGCGCCGAGATGATGACCTTCTTGGCACCGCCCGCGATGTGCTTGCCCGCGTCCGCGGCCTTGGTGAAGATGCCGGTGGACTCGATGACGATGTCGACGCCGAACTCGCCCCACGGGATGTCGGAGGGGTTGCGCTCGGAGAGCACCTTGATGGTCTTGCCATCGACCGTGATGGTGTCGGCGGTGTGGCTCACCTCGGCCTTGAGACGGCCCAGGATGGTGTCGTACTTGAGCAGGTGCGCGGTGGTAGCGGTGTCGCCCAGGTCGTTGACAGCCACGATCTCAATGTCCGCACCCTGCTCCAGGGCTGCACGGAAGAAGTTGCGACCGATGCGACCAAAGCCGTTGATGCCTACGCGGATCGTCACGAACCGATCTCCTCGCTAATTCGCCGGAATCCACTCCGGCTGCGACGTATGGGATGTCCCCGACCCACCACGACCCTACCGCGCCAGGGGGTCCCGGGTGACATCGACCACGCGGCTCCCCGCGGGGTTGTGGGCAGTCGTTCCGCGAGTCGGAACGACTGCCCACAACCCGGGAAACGCAGCCCGGCCGGCGGGGGGGCGACCTGGGGTCTGCCGGACAGGCCCCCTAGCCGACCATTTCCTCCGTCAGCGTCGACTCCGTCCCCGGAATGCCCAGGTCCTGTGCCCGCTTGTCCGCCATCGCCAGCAGCCGCCGGATGCGCCCGGCCACCGCGTCCTTGGTCAGCGGCGGCTCGGCCAGCGAGCCCAACTCCTCCAGCGACGCCTGCTTGTGGTCCATACGGAGCCGCCCCGCCGCCGCGAGATGCTCCGGCACCTCCTCGCCGAGGATCTCCAGCGCACGCTGCACACGGGCACCGGCCGCGACCGCCGCCCGGGCCGACCGGCGCAGATTCGCGTCGTCGAAGTTGGCGAGCCGGTTGGCCGTCGCCCGGACCTCCCGCCGCATCCGGCGCTCCTCCCACGCCATCACCGACTCATGGGCGCCCAGCCGCGTCAACAGCGCGCCGATGGCGTCACCGTCCCGGACGACGACCCGGTCCACATTGCGCACCTCGCGCGCCTTGGCCGCGATCTGCAGCCGCCGCGCCGCGCCGACCAGCGCGAGGGCCGCCTCCGGCCCCGGGCAGGTGACCTCCAGGGAAGACGACCGCCCCGGCTCGGTGAGCGAGCCGTGCGCCAGGAAGGCTCCGCGCCAGGCGGCCTCCGCGTCGCAGGTGGCCCCGGAGACGACCTGCGGGGGCAGCCCGCGGATGGGGCGGCCCCGGCCGTCGACGAGGCCGGTCTGACGGGCCAGCTGGTCGCCGCCGGCGACCACCCGGACCACGTACCGGCTGCCGCGCCGCAGCCCGCCCGGGGCCATCACCACAAGATCCGAGGAGTGCCCGAAGATCTCCAGAACGTCCTTGCGCAGCCGCCTCGCGGCGATCCCGGTGTCGAGTTCCGCCTCGATCACAATGCGCCCGCTCACCAGATGGAGCCCTCCGGCGAACCGCAGGATCGCCGAGACCTCCGCCTTGCGGCAGCAGGTCCGGGTGACGGGAAGCCGGGAGATCTCGTCCTTCACCGCAGCCGTCATCGCCATGGGCCGATCCTTCCATGCATACGAAAAATCCGGTCGTACGCGGCTGCGAGCTGTTCCGGGTCGTGCCGCGGCCCGTCGGGGGCGGCGACCCGGGCCAGCTCGACCGTGCCGGACAACCGTTCGGCGGCCTCGGCGAGGCTCTCGCGGTCGGGCACGGCGGCCTCATCGGCCAGCACCACGTCGATGGTGAGTTTAGGGGCGTGTCGGGCCAAAACCTCCAAGTGACGCTGCGGAGAAAACCCGTCCGTCTCCCCCGGCTGGGGGGCGAGATTGAGGGTCAGCACCTTCCGCGCCCTGGTCTCCATCAGCGCACACACCAGATCGGGCACCAGTAGGTGCGGCATCACGGAGGAGAACCACGAACCCGGACCGAGAACCACCCAGTCGGCGTCAAGAACCGCCTGCACGGCCTCCGGAACGGCCGGCGGGTCGCTGGGTACGAGTTGCACCTCCTGCACCTCGCCGGGGGTGAGTGCGACAGTCGCCTGGCCCCGTACGGTGGTGATCTCGTCCGGCGCGGCCGGGTCGTGACCGCGTACGGACGCCGTCAGCTCCAGCGGCACCGCCGACATGGGCAGCACCCGGCCATGGGCGCCGAGCAGCCGGCCGACCCATTCCAGGGCTGCCACCGGATCGCCGAGCTGCTCCCACAGGGCGACGATCAGCAGATTGCCGACCGCGTGGCCGTGCAGGTCGCCCCCGCTGGCAAACCGGTGCTGGATCACCCTGGCCCACGTCCGGCCCCATTCGTCGTCGCCGCAGAGTGCGGCCAGCGCCTGGCGGAGGTCTCCGGGGGGCAGTACGCCCATCTCCTCGCGGAGCCGGCCGCTGGAGCCGCCGTCATCGGCGACGGTGACCACGGCGGTGAGCTCCTGGGTGATCCGGCGCAGGGCCGAGAGCGAGGCGGACAGACCGTGGCCGCCGCCGAGCGCCACCACTTTGGGCGTCGCTCCGGAGCGGCCTGCGGAACGCCGCAGCCGCCGGGCCGTTCTGATCACTCGCGCCCCATGTCCCGGTGGACCACTACGGTCTCGACGCCGTCCGCCGACAGCCGGGCGGCGAGTCGCTCGGACATCGCGACACTGCGGTGCTTGCCGCCGGTGCAGCCGACCGCGATGGTGACATAGCGCTTGCCCTCGCGGCGGTAGCCGGCGGCGATGATGTGCAGCAGCTCGGCGTACCGGTCGAGGAAATCCTTGGCGCCGGGCTGGTTGAAGACATAGGTCGCGACCTCGTCATTGAGGCCGGTGAACGGGCGCAGTTCGGGCACCCAGTGCGGGTTGGGCAGGAAGCGGCAGTCCGCCACCAGGTCGGCGTCGACCGGGAGCCCGTACTTGAAGCCGAAGGACATCACGGTGGCCCGCAGCTCGGGTTCCTCGTCGCCGGCGAACTGTGCGTCCATCTTGGCCCGCAGCTCGTGGACGTTGAGGCTGGAGGTGTCGATCACCAGGTCGGCGTCGCCGCGCAGCTCGCCCAGCAGCTCGCGCTCCTTGGCGATGCCGTCCACGATCCGGCCGTCGCCCTGCAAGGGGTGCGGGCGGCGTGAGGACTCAAAGCGGCGCACCAGGGTGTCGTCGGACGCCTCCAGGAAGAGCACGCGCCGCCTGACACCCTTGGCATCGAGGTCGGCGAGGGACTCGCGGAGATTGTCGAAGAAGCGGCGTCCGCGCACGTCCACCACCACCGCGATGCGCGCCACATTGCCCTGGGAGCGCGCGCCGAGGTCCACCATGGTGGGGATCAGGGCGGGAGGCAGATTGTCCACCACGAACCAGCCGAGATCCTCCAGGCATTTGGCCGCCTGACTGCGGCCGGCCCCGGACATTCCCGAGATGATCACGAGTTCGGGGATCGCCTCAGCGGCCTCGGCCGCTCCGCCCGTCGTCACTTGTGCTCCGTCTCCGTCGATCTCATTCATGACCCGTACCCCCGTTCCGATGAGGCGGTCGCCGGTTCGGCCGGCCCCTCTTCCTCGATGATCTCTCCTGTGGCTGTGTTCACCGCGGGTGCGGGCTGTGCGGCCCCGGCGAGCGCCGCGAGCACCGTCTCGGCGGTGCGGCGGCCGATCCCGGGTACCTCGCAGATCTGCTCGACCGTCGCGACGCGCAGCCGCTTCAGCGAACCGAAGTGCTTGAGCAGGGCCTGGCGGCGGGTGTCGCCGAGCCCGGGAACGGAGTCCAGGGCACCCGCCTTCATCGACTTGGAGCGCTTGCTGCGCTGGTAGGAGATGGCGAAGCGGTGCGCCTCGTCCCGGATCCGTTGCAGCAGATACAGGCCCTCGCTGGTGCGCGGCAGGATCACCGGGTCGCCCTCGCCGGGCAGCCAGACCTCTTCGAGGCGTTTTGCGAGGCCGCAGACGGCGACATCCTCGATGCCCAGCTCGTCCAGGGCCTTCTTGGCGGCGGCGACCTGCGGCTGCCCGCCATCGACAACCACCAGCTGTGGCGGATAGGCGAATTTCCGGGGGCGCCCGGTCTCGGGGTCGATGGGACCGCCCACGGCCTCGTCGACCTCACCGTCCACCCACTCGCCGGTCTTCTGCTTCTCCAGCAGATAGCGGCGGAAGCGCCGCGAGACCACTTCGTGCATGGATCTCACGTCGTCCTGGCCCTCGCCGTGCCAGATTTGCGTGTCTCCGACACGGCCCTTGATCTGGAAGCGGCGGTACTCGCTCTTACGGGCCAGCCCGTCCTCGAAGACCACCATCGAGGCGACCACATCGTCCCCCTGGAGGTGGGAGATGTCGAAGCACTCGATACGCAGCGGTGCCGAGTCCAGATCCAGCGCCTCGGCGATCTCCTCCAGGGCGCGGGAGCGGGTGGTGAGGTCGGAGGCGCGCTTGGTCTTGTGGAGTGCGAGCGCGTGCTGGGCGTTGCGCTGCACCGTGGCCATCAGGTCCTTCTTGTCGCCGCGCTGCGGGATGCGCAGGCTGACCTGCGCGCCCCGACGGCTGCTGAGCCACTCCTGCACTGGTTCGTACGCCTCGGGCAGGGCCGGCACCAGCACCTCCTTGGGTACTCCGCCGCTCCCGGCCACTCCCCCGGCGTCGCCCTGCTCATCGCCGTACAGCTGCTGCAGGGCGTGCTCGACCAGTCCGGCGGTGTCGACGGCCTCGACCTTGTCGGTGACCCAGCCGCGCTGGCCGCGCACCCGGCCGCCGCGTACGTGGAAGATCTGCACGGCGGCTTCGAGTTCGTCCTCGGCGACGGCGATCAGATCGGCGTCGGTGGCGTCGGCGAGGACGACGGCGTTCTTCTCCATGGCGCGCTTCAGCGCCTCTATGTCGTCGCGGAGCCGGGCCGCCCTCTCGTACTCCATCTCGGCGGCGGCATCCTTCATCTGCTGCTCCAGGCGGCGCAGATACGTTCCCGTACGCCCGGCCATGAAGTCGCAGAATTCCTCGGCGAGTTCGCGGTGCTCCTCGGCGGTGACCCGGCCGACGCAGGGCGCCGAGCACTTGCCGATGTAGCCGAGCAGGCAGGGGCGGCCGATCTGCGCGGAACGCTTGAAAACCCCTGCGGAGCAGGTCCGTACGGGGAAGACGCGGAGCAGGAGATCGAC
Organism: Actinacidiphila oryziradicis; assembly: GCF_005047355.1. Classification (GTDB taxonomy): domain Bacteria; phylum Actinomycetota; class Actinomycetes; order Streptomycetales; family Streptomycetaceae; genus Actinacidiphila; species Actinacidiphila oryziradicis. The sequence goes on along the minus strand of NZ_SUMC01000012.1, from coordinate 164,513 downwards.
GGTCTCGCGGATCGCCCAGGCATGGGCGTACGGCCCGAAGTAGCGCACGCCCTTGCGCTTGGGGCCGCGCATCACCTGAGCGCGGGGGAATTCCTCGCCAATGGTGACGGCGAGGGAGGGATAGCTCTTGTCGTCGCGGTACTTGACGTTGAAACGGGGGTCGAACTCCTTGATCCAGGAGTACTCCAGCTGGAGCGCCTCGACCTCGGTGCCGACCACGGTCCACTCGACGGAGGCCGCGGTCAGCACCATGGTGCGGGTGCGGTGGTGCAGATTGGCGATGTCCTGGAAGTACGAGGAGAGCCGCTGGCGCAGGCTCTTCGCCTTCCCGACGTAGATCACACGGCCATGCTCGTCCCGGAATTTGTACACGCCGGGAGAGTCGGGGATCTGCCCCGGCTTGGGACGGTAGCTGGAAGGATCGGCCATGTCACCACCCTACTGAGTTGGGGTGACATTCCCGTTGCCTCAGCGGTTCGGGCCGGCAACCAGCTTGTCACCCTTGACCTTGATACGGGCAGCCGCCAGCCGGGGCGGGGCTCCCGGTCCGGGACGAAGTACCGATCTTGCGATCTGCGCCATACGTCCCGAAACCGGGGGCCGCCGGTCAGGCCTGGGCGGCCGCGCGCTTGCGGGGTGCCGCACGCTTCTTCACCCGGGCGGCGGGTACCGACGGGGCATCGGACACCCGCTCCGCGCCGAGGACGTCCCTCAGGAACTTGCCGGTGTGGCTCGCTCCGACCGCCGCGATCTGCTCCGGGGTGCCCTCGGCGACAACCAGGCCGCCGCCATTGCCGCCCTCGGGGCCCATGTCGATGACCCAGTCGGCGGTCTTGATGACATCGAGATTGTGCTCGATGACGATCACCGAGTTGCCTTTGTCGACCAGTCCGGACAGCACCTTGATCAGCTTGCTGATGTCCTCGAAATGCAGACCGGTGGTCGGCTCGTCGAGCACATAGACCGTGCGTCCGGTGGAGCGCTTCTGCAGCTCGGACGCCAGCTTCACCCGCTGCGCCTCGCCGCCCGACAGTGTCGGCGCGCTCTGCCCGAGCCGCACATACCCCAGCCCGACCTCGGTCAGGGTGCGCAGATGCCGGGCGATGGTCGGCACGGCCTCGAAGAAGTCCAGCCCCTCCTCGATCGGCATGTCCAGCACCTCGGCGATGGACTTGCCCTTGTAGTGCACTTCCAGCGTCTCGCGGTTGTAGCGCGCCCCGTGGCAGACCTCGCAGGGGACATAGACGTCCGGCAGGAAGTTCATCTCGATCTTGATGGTGCCGTCGCCGGAGCAGTTCTCGCAGCGGCCGCCCTTGACGTTGAAGGAGAAGCGGCCCGGCAGATAGCCGCGGACCTTGGCCTCCATCGTCTCGGCGAAGAGCCTGCGGACGTGGTCGAAGACACCCGTGTACGTCGCCGGGTTGGAGCGCGGGGTACGCCCGATGGGCGACTGGTCGACGTGTACGACCTTGTCCACCAGATCGTCTCCGGCGACGCGGGTGTGCCGCCCGGGGACGCTGCGCGCGCCGTTCAGCTCGCGTGCCAGGTGGGTGTAGAGAATGTCATTGACCAGGGTGGACTTGCCGGAGCCGGACACTCCCGTCACCGCGGTCAGAACGCCCAGCGGGAATGACACATCGATGTCCTGCAGATTGTGCTCACGGGCCCCGTGCACGGTCAGCTGCCGCTTGCGGTCCACCGGGCGGCGTACGTCAGGAGTCGGGATCTCACGCTTGCCGGAAAGATACTGGCCGGTCAGCGACTCCTTATTGGCCAGCATGTCCTTCAGGGAACCGCTGTGCACCACATGGCCGCCGTGCTCGCCGGCGCCGGGACCGATGTCGACCACCCAGTCGGAGGCGCGGATGGTGTCCTCGTCGTGCTCGACGACGATCAGGGTGTTGCCGAGGTCGCGCAGCCGCACCAGGGTCTCGATGAGCCGGTGGTTGTCGCGCTGGTGCAGCCCGATCGACGGCTCGTCGAGCACATAGAGCACGCCCACCAGGCCGGAGCCGATCTGGGTGGCGAGCCGGATGCGCTGCGCCTCGCCGCCCGAGAGCGTGCCGGCCGCGCGATTGAGCGAGAGGTAGTCCAGGCCGACATCGACCAGGAACTTCAGCCGCTCGTTGACCTCCTTGAGCACCCGCTCGGCGATCTTCTTGTCCCGGGCGTCCAGCTTCATCGCACCCAGGAAGTCCGAGCAGTCACTGATGGACATCGCGGAGATCTCGGCGATGGACCGGTCCTGGATGGTGACCGCCAGCACGATCGGCTTGAGCCGCGTCCCCTCGCAGGTGGGGCAGGGCACCTCGCGCATATAGCCCTCGAAGCGCTCACGGCTGGAGTCGCTCTCGGACTCGGAGTGCCGCCGCTTGACGAAGGGGATCGCGCCCTCGAAGGAGGTGGTGTACGAGCGCTCACGCCCGTAGCGGTTCTTGTAGCGGACCGCGATCTGCGTCTTGTGGCCGTGCAGCAGCGCCTTCCTGGCACGCTGCGGCAGCCCGGCCCACGGAATGTCCGTACGGAAACCCAGCTCGTCGGCGAGGGCGCCAACGAGTCTCTGGAAGTACTCCCGGGTGTGTCCGAGGGACCAGGGAGCGATCGCGCCCTCGTCGAGGGACTTCTCCTCGTCCGGAACGATCAGCTCGGGGTCGACCTCCATACGGGTGCCGATGCCGGTGCACTCCGGACAGGCACCGAAAGGCGAGTTGAAGGAGAAGGAGCGCGGCTCCAGCTCCTCGAAGGAGAGGTCGTCGTACGGGCAGTAGAGGTGCTCGGAGAACATCCGCTCACGCTGCGGGTCGTCCTCCGGGAGGTCGACGAAGTCCAGGATGACCATGCCGCCGGAGAGCCCGAGCGCGGTCTCGACGGAGTCCGTCAGCCGGCGCTTTGCGCTGTCCTTCACCGTCAGGCGGTCGATGACCACCTCGATGGTGTGCTTTTCCTGCTTCTTCAGCTTCGGCGGGTCGGTGAGCTGGACGATGGTGCCGTCCACCCGGGCCCGGCTGTAGCCCTTGGTCTGCAGATCGGAGAAGAGGTCGACGAACTCGCCCTTGCGCTCGCGCACCAGCGGGGAGAGCACCTGGAAGCGGCTGCCCTCCTCCAGGTCGAGCACCCGGTCGACGATCACCTGCGGCGACTGCCGGGAGATGGGTCGGCGGCATTCGGGGCAGTGCGGCTTGCCGATGCGGGCGAAGAGCAGCCGCAGGTAGTCGTAGACCTCGGTGATGGTGCCCACGGTGGAGCGCGGATTGCGCGAGGTCGACTTCTGGTCGATCGAGACGGCCGGGGAGAGGCCCTCGATGAAGTCGACGTCGGGCTTGTCCATCTGGCCCAGGAACTGCCGTGCGTAGGAGGAGAGCGACTCGACGTACCGGCGCTGCCCCTCGGCGAAGATCGTGTCGAACGCGAGCGACGACTTGCCCGACCCGGAGAGCCCGGTGAACACGATGAGCGAGTCCCGGGGGAGGTCGAGCGAGACGTTCTTGAGGTTGTGCTCGCGAGCGCCACGGACTGTGAGTCGATCGGCCACGCCAGTGCGCACCTTTCATGGGAAAAGGGAGAGATGACGCCCCCCAGACAGCCTAAACGGGGTGCCGCCGAGTTTTCTTCCAGTTACGACACCGCGAGCCTATAGCACGCACATTCGATTTACTGACTTCAGCCATCATGTTCACCCGATCGAGTGGCACGCGCTAGCGTCAAAGGAGAGAAGTCGATCGCTCACCCCGGAGGCTCCCGTGTCTGTCCAACGACCAGATCCCGACGGCGACGCGGCCGCCGTACACGAAGCGACCGGACTACTGATCCAAACGGCCTCCGTCCTCCCCGCATCCGCCATCGCGGAGCCCTCACTGCTGGCCGGCTGGACCCGCGGCCATGTCCTGGCCCACCTCGCCCGCAACGCCGACGCCTGCACCAATCTGCTCACCTGGGCCCGCACCGGCATCGAGACCCCCATGTACCCGAGCGCCGAAATCCGCGACAAGGACATCGAGGACGGCGCGGGCCGCCCGCTCACCGACCAACTCGACGACCTGCGCATCTCCGCCGACCGCCTCGCCATCGCCATCGAAGAGACCCCCGCCCAGGCCTGGGCGGCGCAGGTCACGATGCGCTCCGGCCAGGTGATCGCCGCAGCCGAGGTCCCCTGGCGGCGGCTGGTCGAGGTCCTCTTCCACCACATCGACCTCGGTATCGGTTACACCTGCGACCAGCTCCCCCCGGACTTCGCCGCCCGCGAACTCGCCTCCCTCGTCGACGGCCTCTCCGGCCACGAGGGCATCGCCCCGGTACGCCTCCACGAGACCGACAGCGGCGAGAAGTGGGACATCGGCGCCGCCAACGAGCCCGACCTCACCGTCACCGGCCGCCGCAGCGCCCTGCTCGGCTGGGTCAGCGGCCGCAGCAGCGGCGGCGGCCTCACCGTCCAGCCCGACCTGCCGCTGCCCGCCCTCCCGCCACTAAGCTGACGCCCATGACCTACAGCGGCGAAGTCAAGGTCGGCGGCGTACCCGACGTGCACGAGCTCACCGACCTCATCATCACCAAGGTGGCGGTCGGCCCCATGTCCAACAACGCGTACCTGCTGCGCTGCCGCGACACCGACCAGCAGCTGCTCATCGACGCCGCGAACGACCCGGACACCCTTGCCGAGGTGATCGGTGCCGACGGCCTCGCCTCCGTCGTCACCACCCACCAGCACGGCGACCACTGGCAGGCGCTCCGGTCCGTCGTCGACGCCACCGGAGCACGCACCTACGCGGGGCGGTACGACGCCGAGGGCATCCCGGTCCCCACCGACGTCCTGGTCGATGACGGCGACACCATCCGCGTCGGGCGTGTCGAGCTCACCGCCCGCCACCTCATCGGCCACACCCCCGGCAGCATCGCCCTCGTCTACGACGACCCGCACGGCCACCCGCACCTCTTCACCGGCGACTGCCTCTTCCCGGGAGGCCTCGGCAACACCCGGGGCGAGGCGACCGCTTTCGCCTCCCTCTTCGAGGGAGTCAGGGCCAAGCTCTTCGACGCCCTTCCCGACGAGACCTGGGTCTACCCCGGGCACGGCGACGACACCACGCTGGGCGCCGAGCGCCCGCACCTCGACGAATGGCGCGAGCGGGGCTGGTAGCCGGTAGAGGGCGCCGTCACCGGCCGTGTCCGCAGGGGCAGCAGGGGCGGGCTACGAGACGGCTATGAGCCGGGTGTCGCCGTTGGCGACGCCACGAAGAACGTAGCTCCAGTCCGTGTGTGCCAGCCACGGCTTCTCCATGAGCTGGGCCGTCCATTCGACGAGTTCGGCCCAGGTTCGGATGTCGACGGCGGGGATGGGGTAGGAGCCGGCTTCAGGAGTCAGGTCGCAGGCCGCGTGATGTGCCTGCCAGCGGACCGGCTGAGGGAGCTCGAAAAGGCCGGCGGCCAGGTAGCTCCGCACACTTTCGGCGGAATCGTCATCCTTGATGTCCCTCGGCCGACGTCCGGCGGCTGCGCTCTCCTCCGCCGCCACGGCGTCGTTGTCGATCCACAGGTAGCCGGCCCCGTCACCGATGGGCTCCTTGCAGGCGTCACATATGAGTGCGAGATCGTTGGCCATGCTTCTCCGTACGCAATTCGAATGCCCGGCCCCGCCCGCGGGCCGGGCCGGGCCGGTTGTTGCCGATGCCTACGGTGGCAGCTTGATCAGCCGGCCCGCGAGCGGGCTTGCCAACCAGCCCACGACTGTGATCGGGGCGACGGCGTCAACTGCGGCGCGCAACGCCTACCTGTACCAGTACTCGACGCCGTGGTGGCGGCTGCACGTCCCCTGGAAATGGGCACTGTACGAGTAGGTGCCGTCCAGACACATCGCCGTCGCCCCGGGCGGATGCCATGAGCCCGCGCGACAGGTGCCCACCGTGTGGTGCGCACAACTGGCGGCCGGAGCCGTCGTGACCGGCGCCGCGTGCGTCGTCGCGACGGTGGGCGGCCTGGTGGTCGCGCGAGCCGGCGACGGCTTCGCCGCCCTCGTGGCAGCCTTGGTCGTAGTGGTCCTCGTCGCCGGTGCTGTCGTCGAGGCCGACGCCGTCTCTTCAAGTGCGGTCTTCGTCGACGCGCTCGGCGCGACCGTGGATATCGCTGCGGTCTTCTTGTCGTTGCCGCCGCCTCTTGCCGCGATGACAGCGATGAGCACCGCCAAGAACGCCACGGCAAAGATGGCGAGCGTCTTCCCCCAGCCACTTCTCGGCCCGGCCGGCTGCGGCTGCGACTGCTGCCAGCCCTGCCCCCACTGGCCCGGTGTCTGCGCCATGTTCCCCCCAAATGGTTCCCTCGGATGAGGGAGCATTCCAGGACACGCCCGGTGTTGGACCGCAATCACGCACATGGTTGTCAGGTCGTGACAGATGGGGCACCAGCAGCACCGACCGCCGTTCGCTACTGGCGGTAGCGGCGGCCGACCTCACCTGTGTCGGTCAGCCACCAGGGCTGGACCGTTTCCGCCTCCGCGGGGTCGAGTCGCGCGGCCTCCTCGCGGTCCAGACGGGCGTCCAGCTCGGCGGTCTTCGTACGTTCGATACGCCACCACTGGGCGAAGACGGCGAGCAGGAAGGGGAGGGAGACCAGCTCGGCGATGACCAGCATCAGGCCGCCGCCGATCATCTGGTCATGGTGGAGGTCTCCTGCCCACACAGGGTGATGAGCGGTGTACCAGTGGCCCGCGACGAGGGTGCCGCTGGTCATGACGACAATGCCCGGGACGGAGTCGAAGAGCCCGTCGAGGAAGACCAGGGCCGCGCGGACGGGGTGGGTGCACCAGCGGGGCAGCATTTCCTGGCCGGTGAGCATGGGCAGCACGAACAGGCAGCCGGTGAGCAGCAGCTGCAGGTGCATGAGCTGGCGGACGGCGTCACTGCGCAGGGCGGTCCCGAAGTACGGAGTGAAGTAGATCGTCAGTTCTGAGACGAGGACGAGGACCGAGCTGACCAGAGGGTAGGTCAGCAGGCGCAGCGAACGCGGGGACCAGGTGGTCAGGCCCAGCGGGTCGCCGAGAGCGAGACCGAGGGGGGCGATGAGGTCGAGCATGATGTTCTGGACGGCGGCGGGCCAGAAGAGCACCTCGTCGTAGACGGCGAGGGCGGACATGGTGGCGAGCACGATCGTGCCGAGGCCCAGCACCGCGAAGGCCGCGCTGCGCCAGAGCGGCCAGTCGCCGCCCGCGCGGCGGCGTCGCCGCACCCCGGCCGCGTAGAGGGCGCCGAGCAGGACGACGGCGGCGAGCGATACGGAGTCGAGCCGCCAGGTCTCCAGGAATCGCGGGAGCGTCAAGGCGCCGAGGGTGTTCACCGATTCCGCTCCTTTGTTGTGGACGTGCGGTACCGGCGAACACCGTAGTCGTTGGTCGTGTGTGACCTACGCCTCGCCCTCTGCTTCCGGTCCGCCCATGGGCCGTATCGCCGCCGCTTCGGCCGCCGGTACGGCGATCGAATTCTATGATTTCTTTGCCTATGGCACCGCCGCCGCGTTGGTCCTGGGACCGCTGTTCTTCCCCGATTTCTCGGCGATGGCCGGGACGCTCGCCGCGTTCGGGACGTTCGGGGTCGGGTTCGTGGCGCGGCCGTTGGGTTCGATGCTCTTCGGACACTTCGGTGACCGGCTCGGGCGGCGGCCGGTGCTGGTGGCGTCGCTGATGCTGACCGGGCTGGCGACGACCGCCGTCGGTTTTGTGCCGACGTACGACAGGATCGGGGCGGCCGCGCCGGCGATCCTGATCGCGCTGCGCTTCTTGCAGGGGCTGGGCCTGGGCGGCGAGTGGGGCGGAGCGGTGCTGCTGACAGCCGAGCACGCTCCGCGCGGGCGGCGGGGGCTGTGGGCCAGCCTGCCGCAGACGGGGCCGGCAGTGGGGTTTGTGCTGGCCAACGGGATCATGCTGGTGCTGTCCGGGTGGCTGACCGACGCACAGTTCCGCGACTGGGGCTGGCGGGTGCCGTTCTGGGCGGCGGGGGTGCTCGCGCTGGGCGGGCTGTGGCTGCGGGCGGCGCTGCCGGAGTCTCCGGACTTCGCTGCGGCGGCCGAACGGGGTCAGCTGGCCCGGCTGCCGCTGGGCGAACTGCTGCGGGACCACTGGCGGCTGGTGCTGCTGACGGCGGGGGCGGTGGCCGGCGGCTACGCCGTCTTCTACACGGTCACGACCTGGTCGTTGTCGTACGCGACCGAGCGGCTCGGCATGGACCGTACGGTGGCGTTGGGCGCTCTGATGGCCGGTGTCGTCGTGAAGGGCGCGGCCACGCCCTTCGTCGGGCTGCTCGGGGACCGTTTGGGGCGGCGGCCGCTCGCACTGGCCGGGACCGCTGCGGCGGGGGTGGGGATCTTCCCCTTTATCTGGCTCCTCGCTACCGGCTCAGCGCCCGCGATGGCACTGGGCGCTGCCCTGGAGCTGCTCGCCTTCATCACGGCCTTCGGCGTCCTCGGAGCGTATGTGCCCGAGCTGTACGAACCTCGGCTGCGCTGCACCGGGGCCGGGTTCGGCTACAACCTGGGCGGCATTCTGGGCGGTGCGCTCACCCCTTTGGCGGCCACCCGACTGGCACAGGGCGAGGGCACTCCCTGGGCGGTCGCGGCGTATGTGGCGATGATCGCGCTGCTCAGCCTGGCCTGCTTCGCCGGGCTGCCCGACACAATGACCGGGGGCGCCGGCGAGGGTGATCTCGTCGGCGCCCCGGCCTGAGCTGTGCGATGGCTCAGGCCTCCACTCGGTCCTTGGAGGATTCGGCCGCTTCGGCCAGGGCCTGTTTCTTCGAGGCCCGCAGGCTCGTCACCGTGGTGACGGCGAGGACCAGCACAATGAAGCCGAGCGAAAAGGGGATGCCGATCTCGGGGACGTGGATCCCCGACTCGTGGAGGGCGTGCAGTACCAGCTTCACGCCGATGAAGCCGAGGATCGCCGACAGCCCGTAGGAGAGGTGGACCAGCTTCCTCAGGAGGTCACCGATGAGGAAGTACAGCTGCCGCAGGCCCATCAGGGCGAAGGCGTTGGCGGTGAAGACGATGTACGGGTCCTGGGTCAGCCCGAAGATCGCGGGTATGGAGTCGAGGGCGAACAGGACGTCGGTGGTACCGATCGCCAGCATGACGACGAGCATCGGAGTCATGACGAGCTTGCTGTTCCGGCGGATGAACAGCGCGGTGCCGTGGTACTTGTCCGCGACTCCGAAGCGGCGCTCGACAGCCTTGAGCAGCTTGTTCTCCTCGAACTCCTCCTCACTCTCCTCCGATCGTGCCTCCTGGATGAGCTTCCAGGCGGTGTAGATCAGGAACGCGCCGAAGATGTAGAAGACCCAGGCGAAGTTCGCGATGACCGCAGCGCCGGCTGCGATGAAGACCGCGCGCAGGACCAGCGCTATGAGCACGCCGACCAGCAGTACGCGTTGCTGGTACTGCGAGGGGACCGCGAACTTCCCCATGATCAGGACGAAGACGAAGAGGTTGTCCACGCTCAGCGACTTCTCGGTGATGAAGCCCGCGAAGAACTCTCCGGCCGGCTGACCGCCGCTGAAGAGCAGCAGGCCAAGCCCGAAGAGGGCGGCCAGGGCGATCCAGACGGCCGTCCAGATACCCGCTTCCTTGACGGAGACGTCATGGGGCTTGCGACCGATGAGGAAGTCGATGGCGATGAGGGCACCCAGACCGGCGATGGTCAGGACCCACAGGGTCGGAGAGACGTCCACGCTGTGCCTCCGGCAGGTTGATTCGGCAACTGTCAGCGTTGTCGCTGCCGGAGGTCTCTTCCGCCCGGGACGGACCTCGTGGTCCGCGAGCCGGTGCCCCGGGGCCGGAACGGCCCGTGATGACGGGATCACCGCATTGGGAGTACTCCCCTCCGCATGAAGAACGGTACATGAATGACCAAAGAAGAGCAAAGGTACAGTCAAATTCCCAGGTCGGGAGCCCCGCGCTTGGCGGGCCGCAGAGCCGGGGGGCCGTCTCTACAGCACCGAGGCGATGGCCGGGAGCAGGTCCTTGAAGGTGCGGCCGTTGGCCGCGTTGCCGATCGCGGTCATCGACCAGCCGGCGCCGGAGCGCTGCACCTTCGCCATGACCTGCGCGGTGTGCGCGCCGCCGCCGGTGAGGGTGTAGCGGGCCAGTTCCTGGCCGTTGGTCTCGTCGACCAGCCGGCAGAACGCGTTCTGGACCTCGCTGAACGTCTGGCCGGTGAAGGAGTTGACGGTGAAGACGATCTGGTTGACGTGCTCGGGCACCTTCTCCAGGTCGACCAGGATCGACTCGTCGTCGCCGCCCTGGCCGGCGCCGCCGACCAGATTGTCACCGGTGTGCCGGACGGAGCCGTCGTTGCTGACGAGGTGCTGGAAGAACACGACGTCCGTCGGCTCGTTCCCGGCGAACAGCACGGCCGAGGCGTCCAGGTCGATCTCGCGGGTGCGGGAGCCGAAGAGCCCGCGGCGGGGCGCGGCCTGCCAGCCGAGGCCCATCCGTACGGCCGTCAGGGTCCCTCCATCGGTCTTGGTCAGACTGATCTGCTGGCCTTTGGACATATTGACGGTCACGCGCTGTCCCCTCTCGTACCTGCTGTGCGGTTGCTTCCGCACCCTATGCGTAGACGCCGCCGGGCAGCCCGGCGGTTCACCTCAGGCCATGCCGGCTTCGCGCATCTGCCGCAGCTCCTTCTTGAGATCGCCGAGCTCGTCCCGCAGCCGGGCGGCGATCTCGAACTTCAGCTCCGCCGCCGCGACATGCATCTGGTCGGTCAGCTCGGCGATGAGGTCGGCGAGCTCTTCTGCGGGCAGCGCCTTGGCGGCCCGCTTGTCCGCGGCCTTCGCGGAGAGTCCGGGCACGGGTGCCTTGCCGCGCGAGCGCTGGCGCCCGGAGCCGAGGAGCTCCTCGGTGTCGGCGTCCTCGCGGGCGAAGGAGTCGAGGATGCCTGCGATCTTCTTCCGCAGCGGCTGCGGGTCGACGCCGTGCGCCGTGTTGTAGGCGACCTGCTTCTCGCGGCGCCGGTTGGTCTCCTCGATGGCCTTCTCCATCGCGGGTGTGATCTTGTCCGCGTACATATGGACCTGTCCGGAGACATTGCGGGCCGCCCGGCCGATGGTCTGGATGAGCGAGGTGCCCGAGCGCAGGAAGCCCTCCTTGTCGGCGTCCAGGATGGCGACCAGCGACACCTCGGGCAGGTCGAGGCCCTCGCGCAGCAGGTTGATGCCGACCAGGACGTCGTATTCGCCGGCCCGCAACTCGTTGAGCAGCTCGATGCGGCGCAGGGTGTCGATGTCGCTGTGCAGATACCGGACCTGGACTCCGAGCTCGAGCATGTAGTCGGTGAGGTCCTCGGCCATCTTCTTGGTGAGGGTGGTGACCAGCACCCGCTCGTGCTTCTCCGCCCGCACCCGGATCTCGTGCACCAGGTCGTCGATCTGCCCCTCGGTGGGCTTGACGATGACTTCGGGGTCGATCAGGCCGGTGGGACGGATGATCTGCTCGACCACGCCGTCGCCGCGCGAGAGCTCGTACTTGCCGGGGGTGGCGGACAGATAGACGGTCTGGCCGACCCGGCCGAGGAACTCCTCCCACTTCAGCGGGCGGTTGTCGAGGGCGGACGGGAGGCGGAAGCCGTGGTCGACCAGATTGCGCTTCCGGGAGGCGTCCCCTTCGTACATGGCACCGATCTGCGGCACGGTGACATGCGACTCGTCGATGACGAGGAGAAAATCCTCGGGGAAGTAGTCGATGAGCGTGTCGGGGGCGGTGCCGGGTCCGCGGCCGTCGATGTGCCGGGAGTAGTTCTCAATACCGGAGCAGGTGCCGATCTGCCGCATCATCTCGATGTCGTAGGTGGTGCGCATCCGCAGCCGCTGGGCCTCCAGGAGCTTGCCCTGCTTCTCCATCACGGCGAGCTGGGTCTCCAGCTCCTTCTCGATGCCGGCGATGGCGCGCTCCATCCGCTCCGGGCCCGCGACATAGTGGCTGGCCGGGAAGACATAGAGCTGCTGGTCGTCGGTAATGACCTCACCGGTGAGCGGGTGGAGGGTGGACAGCGCCTCGATCTCGTCGCCGAACATCTCGATGCGGACGGCGAGCTCTTCGTAGACGGGGAAGATCTCGATGGTGTCGCCGCGCACCCGGAAGGTGCCGCGGGTGAACGCCACGTCATTGCGGGTGTACTGGATGTCGACGAATTTGCGTAGCAGCTTGTCGCGGTCGATCTCTTCGCCGACCTTGAGCCGGACCATGCGATCGACGTACTCCTGGGGGGTACCGAGACCGTAGATGCAGGAGACGGACGCTACGACGATGACATCGCGCCTGGTGAGGAGCGAATTCGTGGTGGAGTGCCGAAGCCTTTCGACCTCCTCATTGATCGAGGAGTCCTTCTCGATATAGGTGTCCGTCTGCGGGACATACGCCTCGGGCTGGTAGTAGTCGTAGTAGGAGACGAAGTATTCGACCGCGTTATTGGGCAGGAGTTCGCGGAACTCATTGGCGAGCTGGGCGGCGAGCGTCTTGTTCGGGGCCATGACGAGGGTGGGGCGTTGCAGCCTTTCGATCATCCACGCCGTGGTCGCGGACTTTCCGGTGCCGGTGGCGCCCAGCAGGACGGTGTCGTGCTGCCCCGCGCGGATCCGCCGCTCCAGGTCGTTGATGGCCGTCGGCTGGTCGCCGCTGGGCTGGAAGGGACTGACGACCTCGAAGGGCGCCACACTGCGTTCGATGTCTGATACAGGCCGCATGGACCCACCGTACGACCCACCACTGACAACCGTCGTACAGCCGCCCTGCGCCGGGCCCGGCCCGGGGCAGCCCCGGGCCCGAAAGAGGACAGGCCCGAACCCCCCGGCACTACGGCAGGGCCTACGGCAACAGCATCGGCCTGCGCCTCGCCGCGATGTCCTCCAGCCAGCCGAAGAGCATGACCGCCACCGCGACAAGCACCCAGGTGACACCGAACTGGAACCATGTGCTGCCCAGTGGAAGCGACAGCTCGAATGCTGTGACCTGCCACATCGCGTCGATCAGCGGCACGCTGAGCACCAGCGCGACCTCATGCCAGAGGTAGATCGTGACCGCCCGGGCATTGAATATGCCGATCAGCCTCTCCAATGGCCGGATTCTTCCGACCCAGTCCATCTTCGGCCGGAATCCGAGCAGGACCATTACAAAGCCGGCCGACCACAAGGCCTGGGCGACCGGGATATTGTTGAGGTCGTAGGTGCCGTCCTGGAGGTGGTGAAAGGCCCACCAGCCACCGGCTGCCATGACGGGTACCGCGATCACCAGGGCCGGCCCGGTCCGCAGCCGTTCGAGCAGGCCGTCGCGGTGCGCGAAGCCGAGCAGCCAGCAGGTGACATAGGTGGCGACGTCGGTGGCGACGGTCCCGGCGTCGTTGTCCGGGGGGGCCCATACGGTCTGGAGGACCACGATCGGCACCAGTGAGAGACAGAGCACGACGACCGGCGAGAGCCGGAACACCCTCAGCAGCAGCGGCGAGAGCAGCACCAGCCACAGATAGGTGTGCAGGTACCAGAGGATGTCGGTGGCCTGCGAGGCCCACGCGCTGCCCGGCGGGTCGCCGACCGGGACGACCCACAGCAGCATCGCCGTCCACCATGATCCGATGTGGTGCGCCGTCGGGGCCCAGCCGTGGATCATCATCGCCAGCACCACCACGGCCGCGAACAGCCACAGCGGCGGAAGCAGACGCCGCAGCCGCCCCCGCAGCACGGGGAGCGCCGGGCGTTCCAGCGAGCGGGCCATCAGTGAGCCCGCGAGCGCGAACATCACACCCATGGAGGGAAAGGCCAGGCTCAGCCAGGCCCACACGAAGGTGTGGTAGGTGACCACCCGCACCAGAGCCAGGGCGCGAAGCGCGTCGAGGTAGCGGTCGCGGCCGCCGGCCACCGGTGACCGCGTGCCGTGCCGGGCCCCCTGGCGGCGGGACGGGGCAGCTGTGGCGAGGGCGCTCACCGGATACCCGCCATTTCCTTCGGGGCCTCGACCTCGCCGGTGCGCTTGAGCTTCTGCCAGCGCAGCCGTCCGCCGGTGAGGGCGGTGACGCAGGAGTGGATCACCACCAGGTACATCATCTGCCGGTACGCGATCTGTTGCAGCGGCATCATCAGCAGATACCGGTACTTCTCACGGTCGAGGCGGAAGGCGTAGGCCGCGCACGCCATTTGGAGCCCCAGGACGGCGCCCCACACCAGGATCGACTTCACGGGGCTGACAAAAAGCATCCCGTAGAGGGTGAAGAGATCGATCAGCGGCGCGAGGACCGGTGTGATGACCTGGAAGACCACCACCAGCGGCATCCCGACACGCCCGAAGTGTCCCGAGGGCCCCCGGTCGACGACCGAACGGCGGTGCTTCCATAGCGCCTGCATAGTGCCGTAGCTCCAGCGGTAGCGCTGCCGCCACAACTGGCCGAGGCTGCTGGGCGCCTCGGTCCAGGCGCGGGCACGCTCGGCGTAGACGACCCGCCACCCGGCCCGCTGCACAGCTATCGTGACGTCGGTGTCCTCGGCGAGCGTGTCGTCACTCATGCCGCCGACGTCGGCCAGCGCCCGGCGGCGGAAGGCGCCGATCGCGCCGGGGATGGTGGGCATACAGCGCAACAGATCGTACATACGGCGGTCGAGATTGAAGCCCATCACATACTCGATGTGCTGCCAGGCGCCGATCAGCGTACCGCGGTTGCCGACCTTGGCGTTGCCCGCGATGGCGCCGACGGCCGGGTCCGCGAAGGGCTGCACCAGCTCACGTACGGTGTCGGGTTCGAAGACGGTGTCGCCGTCCATCATCACGATCAGGTCGTAACTGGCTTGCGCCAGGCCTGCGTTGAGCGCGGCCGCTTTGCCGGCGTTCTCCTGCCGTATCAGCCGGACGCCTGGCAGCCCCAGGGCCTCGACGATGTCACCGGTGCCGTCGGTGGAGCCGTCGTCGACGACCAGGATCTCGACGGGGTGGGTGCTCACACTGAGCGAGCGCACCGTATTGGCGATGCACTCCTTCTCGTTGTACGCGGGCACGACGACACTGACCGGCTCAGTGACCGGCGGCCCCCAGCCGAAGGATTTCTTGTGGCGGATCCGGCGGTGCCGCCCGGCGAATACCAGCATTATCCCGAGGCGCCCCATCATCGCCACGCCGACCACGAGAAGCAGCCAGGACAGGCCCGGCATGATGTACTCGGCGACGGCCACCGACCAGAGGAGCGCCCGGCCCTCCCACAACTCGCTGCCGTTCGCCGGGTGGTTGGCGCTCGGCGCGCCCAGGCCTGCGGTTACGGTGGTGAAGGTGTACCCCTGGGCCTTCATCTTCTTGATGTAGGTGCCGAGGGCCTGGACCGTCTGGGAACGGTCGCCGCCCGCGTCGTGGAACAGGACCGCCACACCCTCGCCGTTCTTCGGGGTGGCATTGCTGATGATCTTGGATACGCCCGGGCGTGTCCAGTCCTCGCTGTCGAGGTCGACGAAGCAGCTGAGGTACCCCTTGGCGCCGATGTACTGGTAGACGGGCCAGCTCTTGTTGTTGATCGCGTTCGTCTCGGAGGAGTACGGGGCGCGGAAGAGCGAGCTGGTTATGCCGGCGGCGCCGGCCAGCGCCAACTGGGTCTGCGACAGCTCACGGTTGATCCTGGACGGGCTCTGGTAGGCGAGGTCGACGTGGGAGAAGGTGTGCACGCCGATCTCGCTGCCCGAGGCCACTATCTGACGGACCACGTCGGGGTAACGGGCGGCCATCTGGCCGACGACGAAGAAGGTGCCGGGAACGTCGTTGTCGCGCAGCACCTTCAATATCTGAGGGGTCCACACCGGGTCGGGACCGTCGTCGAAGGTGAGCGCGATGGTCTTCTTCGGCATCCGGTGAGTGGCGGGCTGACCCTTGGCGTTGAAGGTGAGGACCGGCCCCCCGTTCAGTATCTTGTCGGGAACCTTGCTCGAGTCCTGGCCGGTGTCGATGCGGCTGTCATTGCCGATCTCCGAGTGCAGATAGCCGTCCATGAGCATGACGCACACCAGGGCGAACAGTCCGAGCAAAGCCAATACCACCCGCGGGCGCGGCACGGCGTGCCGTCCGACCGAGGCCACCCTGCTCACCGCTCCGGGCACGGCGTGACGGCTCACCCGAGACCGCCCGGGCTGTTTCTGCCATCGCTGCCCATGGCGTAGTCCCGGCCGGCGGAGGCGCTGGGCGAGGCGGAGGCGGTAGCGGTCGCGGTGGCTGTGGCAGACGGCCGGGACGAGGCGGAGGCGCTCGGCCCGGCCGTCGCGGTGGGGGTGGGAGCGGCGGACGCTGTCGCGCTCGCTGAGGCGGCCGTGGCCGGAGGGGTGGTCTTCGAGGCCTTGGCGGAAGCGGACGCCTTAGCCGTGGGGGCCGGCCTCGCCGACAGCGTAGGGCCCGCGCTGGTGTCTGCCACCGGGACGACCGGCTCGGAGGCGGAATTCTTCTTCACCACCACCTTCTTGTCCTCCTTCCCGGACGAGGCCTTGGACTCCGTCCGGGAAACGGCCGTAGACGCGGACGGTCTGGGAATGAGCGTCGCCGGCGCAATTGAACTTCCCCCGGCGAAGGCGACTCCGAGCACCGTCGTGTATCCGATGCAGCCGACTCCGACGAACATTCCCACACGCCGGATAGTGCGGGCCCGGCCCCCCGATGAGTCGACGAAGACCGGCCCCTTCCGGGCAGGCCGATTCCGTCGACGAGTCGTCTGATTCATGCCGCAAACAATAGCAGTTTCATCAGCAGGTAAATTGTTAAATCCACTCAGTTAATTTTTTCATGAAGCCACTCACAGGAAATTAATGAGCGTTTTTAAGAATGCAAGATCTGATAGCCTTCTGGCTTTGGTCCGGAAAGAGAGATGCGTGGATGCGTGCAAAGTTGATAGGCGGGGTCACCGCCGCCGCACTGGCGTCCGTGGCCGCCGTCCTCCTCTGGGGCGGCTCACTCTGGGGCGGCTCACTCCGGGGCGGCTCCTCGTCCACCGCGGAGACGACCACATTCTCCCCGTACATCGACACCGCACTGGCCACCGTCCTCGACATGGCGGCCACCGCCCGGAAGACCGGTGTCAAGGACTTCACCCTGGGGTTCGTCGTGTCCGGCAACGGCTGCGCCCCGAAGTGGGGCGGCAAGTCCGGTCTGACGCACACCACCCTCGACCAACGCATCACCGCGCTGCGCAAGGCGGGCGGTGACGCGCGGGTGTCCTTCGGCGGCGCCGACGGTACCGACCTGGCCCAGGCCTGCGGCAGTGTCTCCGGACTGACCGCCGCCTACCGAACGGTGATCGACCGTTATGGACTCACCCGGCTCGACTTCGACATCGAGAATGCCGCCCTGGCCGACACCGCCGCCGGCACGCGCCGGATGCAGGCCATCGCCCGGCTGCAGAAGGATGCCCGGCTGGACGTCACCTTTACCCTGCCCGCGATACCGGACGGCCTGTCCAAAGAGGCGTTGGCTCAAGTGGCCGAAGCGAAGGCGCAAGGCGTACGCATCTCAGCCGTGAACATCATGGCGATGGACTACGGCGAATCGCAGCGCGGCAACATGGGCCAGTACGCCGTCCAGGCGGCCACCGCGAGCCACGCCCAGATCGAGAAGGTGCTCGGACTGTCCAGCAGCGCCGCCTGGAAGGCCCTCGGGGTGACCCCGATGATCGGGGCCAACGACATCGCAGGGGAGGTCTTCACTGTGAGCGACGCCACGCAGCTGGCCGCGTTCGCCCGGGACAGGCACGTCGGCCTGCTGTCGATGTGGGCTGCCGACCGCGACAAGGAATGCGCGGGCGGCACCCAGGACACAGCGCAGAGCACCTGCAGCGGCGTCACTCAGCAGCCGCTCGCCTTCACCAGGGCTCTGGCGGGCGCCGCTCGGCGGACCGGTGCGTAACGTGCCGGGCGGCGGGCGGCTGTGCCGGGTCCGGGTAGGCGTCCGGGTACACGACCGGATCGGGCAGGTCGCGGCGGGCCGGCTGGTCTGTGTTGAGCGGGTCCAGCGCGACCACGACACCCGCGAGGAAGAGAAATACCACAGGGCCGATCAGTAGCGGGGCCAAAGCAGCGGCCGAGGTGGTGCCCTCCACGGCGCCGGCGTCGAATCCGTGGACGTGCACCCGCAGGGCGGCCATCCCCACGTAGTGCATGCCGCTGACGGCGACTGCCATGATGAGGCTGGCTCCCAGCCCCATATAGACGCCCTTGATGGAAACCGCGCACCACAGAGCGGCGGTCGCGGCCAGTACAGCGATGCCGACCGAGGCGGCCACGGTCAATGGGTCGTACTGTAAATCCGCTTGCAGGTGCATGCCCGTCATGCCCAGGTAGTGCATCACGGCGACACCGAGACCGGTGATGATGCCGCCGAGCAGCAGCGGCCGCGCCCCAGGACTCCGACGATGAAGATGCCGATGCCGACGACGGCGATCGCCACCAACAGGCTCGCGATGGTGACCGGTTCGTCGTAGCCGATCTTGACCTGTGCGACGGAAAAGCCGATCATCGCGATGAAGTGCATGGTCCAGATCCCCGTACCGATGGCGGTGGCTCCCAGGGCGAGCCAGCCGGCCCGCCCGGGGCGGTCCATCGACAGGGCCCTGACCGTGCACCTGAGACCCAAGGCGGCGCCCAGGCAGGCCATGAGGAACGCCACCAAGGGCGTGATGACTCCGTAGCTGAAATCGTTTACATCGCCGTACGAAGCAGCCACGAAAACCCCCACCATGTTTCCCTGATCTCCTCAGAATGCTCACACTAGGACGGGCGCAGCAGCATTGGATCCAATTTGGGGAATCCCATAGCTTCGAGACCGAGCCGTGACCTGCTCCGGAATCACCCGCCGGGCAACGCGGTGATCCTCTCCAGAGGACCGTACGGACCGGCCGTCAGCGCGCCCCGGAGCGCCGCGACCACCTGCCCGGGGTGCCTCGTCAGAGCGCCGGGAGCGACGTGCAGCACCCGCAGTCCCAACGCCTCCATCCGGCTCCCGCCGGCGCCCCGGCTCAAGTCCAGCACCACCCCGTCACGCGGCCAGAAGGCGTCCGGCGCCGCCAGGAACACACCGTCGAGCTTGAGCGTCGGCCGCCACAGCGGGGGCCGCAGCCCGGCTCTTGCGACCATCGTCCGCAGCAACCCATGAGCCGGTGGCCGCAGCCCCGCCTCGCCCAGGAACCGCGCCACTCCCGGCCGCCGTCCCAGGACCTCGGCGCCCAGGGCCTCGGCCAGCTCGCCGGGCCGGATACCCCGCTCCCCCACGAGCTCGCGGATCACGTCCCCGGCCCACTCCGGATCGCACGAGACGCTTACGCCGTCGGCTGCGGCCCTCGCCATCGGGGCCACCGGCAGGGCGTCCACCCAGCCTGTCGCCGGAAGACGGCGCGTGTGGTGGACGCGCACCCATGTGTGCGTCCGGATCCTGCTCATGCTCGCTACCAGCACATCCACCACCGGCACCCCCGAGGGCAGCGGCGCCGCCTCGATCCCGTGCAGCGCCAGGGCCGCGGCGCCGGTGATCATCACTTCGTCCGCGGGATGGCCCGCGAAGGCGAGCGCCGCCCGCCGGCGCTGGTTCTCGGTCAGCGGCTCCGAATGCAGCACGACCACCCTGGGCAGCGGCCGCTGCCACCGCCCTCCGGGCTTGCACCGCTCGCGCACGAACGACTGCGGCACGCCGATCCCGGCCAACTGTCCGATCGTCGTCACGCGGTCCTGGTCGCGCGCCAGTTTCCTCAGCGCCAAGGTGTAGTCATTGCGTGTCATGACCGCCCCCTCCCCATACAGACGGTGTCGACTACCCGCTGTGACACAGCTGTCGAAAAGCACCACTCGCGCGAGTGGTTTCGGGGCCCTGACCGGGTCGCGCGGCGCCATCGCGGGTAATCTCCCCGCCTTGCGATGTACCGCAGCGGAGCAGACCTTGACCGCACATGACCGGCCGGGCACGGCCTAGGCTGGTTCCATGACGGATACGGGGCAGTACACGACGACCGCCGCAGCGGTCTGGGCCGTGCGGGACACACCCGTCGGCCCCCTGCTGCTCACCGCGTCCGGGCAGGGGCTGCTCCAGGTCGTCTTCCACGCGGACGAGAAGACGACGCACACCGCCCTGGACCGGCTCGCCCGGCGGCTGGGGGCCGCGCCGCAGGAGCTGTCCCGGGAGCGGGCCGAGGACGCTCCCTCCCGTCATCTCGCCGAGGCGATATGTCAGCTGGACGCGTACTTCCGGGGCGAGCTACGGGCTTTCACGCTCGACCTGGACTGGTCGCTGACCTCCGGCTTCAACCGGCGCGTCCAGCGCGAACTCGCCGCCGGCGTCCGCTACGGCACCGTCGTCGGCTACCAGCACCTGGCCGACCGGCTCGGCGAGCCGGGCGCGGCGCGCGCGGTCGGCACAGCCATGGGTGCCAATCCGCTCCCGGTCGTCGTCCCGTGCCACCGCGTCGTGGAGAGCGACGGCGGCATAGGCGGTTTCGGCGGCGGCCTGGAGATCAAGCGGACCCTGCTGGCGCTGGAGGGCGTCCTCCCGGAGCCGCTGTTCTGACGGGGCCCTCCCCGCACTCTTGTCCCGTCGTGGCATCAGCCGCCGCAGCCGGGGTCGGGTGCGTCGACCGAGAGCGGGGCCCCCTCGGGCAGGAGGTAGGTGACGTAGAGGACGACGGGCACGGTGCCCAGATTGCGGGCTATATGGATGTGGTCGGCGCCGTCGGGCTCGATGAAGGACTGGCCGGCGGTCGAGGTCTCCACGGAACAGTCGGCCATGGTGCGGGTCAGAGTGCCGGACTGCACGACCGCGATGAGCTTGCCCTGGTGGTAGTGCCAGCCGGTCGAGCCGCCGGGCTCGACTGTGATCGTGCGGACGATGACATCCGTACGTCCCTTTGTCTTGATCTTGATTCCGGAGTCGGTGGTGCCCTTTGCAAGGATCGTCCCCGTCACACCGCTCCCCGGCGTCGCGAGGGCCGCCGACGGCATTACCCCAATCACCGCCGCTAAGACGGTAACCAGAGCCCACTTGCGCATCCGGCCCAACATGCTGCTGTCCACACGTACCTCTCCCCAATGCACTTACGACGGCGCCACGTTATCGGGCATGCTGGGGTGCCGTGAACCGTACGATCACCAAAAATGCGGGCGCGGTCAGCTCCCCGGTGGTACTGCACGTACCACACGCCTCCCGCGCCATCACCGCCGCCGCCCGCTCGCGGATCCTGCTGGACGATGTCGCGCTGGGGGCCGAGCTGGATCACATGACGGACGCCCATACCGGCCTGATCGCCGCACGAGCCGCCGCCGGGGCGGCGGTTGCCCCCTGGCTGTTCACCAATGCGCTGTCCCGGCTGGTCGTTGACCCCGAGCGCTTCCCGGACGAGCGCGAGGAGATGCGGGCTGTCGGCATGGGTGCGGTCTACACCCGCACGTCGCACGGCAAACGGCTGCGCGAGGACGATCCCGCGCATGAGAAGGCGCTACTGGACGCGTATTTCACCCCGTACGCCGCCGCCATGGCCGGCTGCGTACGGGACCGGCTGGCCGGGGCCGGCCGGGCGGTCGTGATCGATGTGCACTCGTATCCGAGCGTGCCGCTGCCGTACGAACTGCACGGCGACCGGCCCAGGCCGGCAGTCTGTCTGGGCACCGATGCGCCTTCCACACCCCGGGCTGGCTGCTCGAAGCAGCCCGGGAGGCGTTCGCGCCCGTCGGCGCCGTCGGCCTCGACTCACCGTTTTCCGGCACATATGTGCCGCTCGAGCACTACCGAAAAACGCCCGAAGTGGCCGCCCTCATGGTCGAGATCCGTCGCGACACCTATATGACGGAGCCGGGCGGCCCCCCGCACCAAGGCATCGACACGCTGGTGGCGGCGCTTGTCACCCTCATTGACGCCGCGCAGATCAGGTCGCCACATCCAATTCGGTGAAACGG
This sequence comes from Actinacidiphila oryziradicis, assembly GCF_005047355.1. Classification (GTDB taxonomy): domain Bacteria; phylum Actinomycetota; class Actinomycetes; order Streptomycetales; family Streptomycetaceae; genus Actinacidiphila; species Actinacidiphila oryziradicis. The sequence continues at coordinate 142,599 of NZ_SUMC01000012.1, read as the reverse complement.
TGACCGGGGTGGCCGTGGCGAACACGAACTCGGCCGCCATGTGTGGCGGAAGACCCCGTGGGTTGCGGCAGCGTCAGAAAGCGTGCACCGGAACCTCAACGGGAGTGAGACGGCGGGATATCAGCAGTCCCCTGTGCCGACCGCCGCAGAATCAGCCGGCAGCCTTCCCGAAGCGGGCCGCCTCCAGGTACTCGGGCTGCGGGTCGAGCGCGGCCGCCAGCCGGAAATGACGCAGCGCTTCCTCGGGTCGGCCGGCCCGCTGCAGTGTGCGGGCCAGGGCGAAGTGCGCGAACGCGTTGTCCGGTTCCCGCTCCAGCACGATCTGGAACTCCAGCTCGGCCGGACGCAGCTGCGCTGCCAGGAAGAAGGCCCGGGCCCGCAGCAGCCGGGCGGCGGTGTTCTCCGGGTGAGCGGCAATGACCGAGTCGAGCAGCTTGACGGCACCGCGCGGGTCACGGGCGGCCAGCAGCTGCTCGGCGGCGCGGTAGTCGATGACATGGGTCTCGGGGGTGCGCTCGGGCACGGGCGTCTCCTTCCCCGGAATGCGGTGCCTGGTGTCTGATCGTGGGATCAAAAATACCCAACGTCAACGTCCGCAACCGCATTCCCGCCAGGAGCGGCTGCCAGGGGGTGTCATGTCGCCGGGCGGGGGGGGGGGGGGGGGGGGGGGGGGCGGCCCCCCCCCCCCCCCCCCCGCCCCCCCCCCCCCCCCCCCCCCCCGCCCGGCGCCGCAGCTCCTCCCACACCTTCTTGACCTGGGGCTCAAGCGCTTCGAAGGGACCGTCGTTGTCAATGACAAGATCGGCGACCGCCAGGCGCTCGTCCCGGGTGGCCTGGGCGGCCATCCGGGCCCGGGCGTCGTCCTCCGGCATGCCGCGCTGCCGTACCAATCGGTCGAGCTGTGTCTTGGGAGCGGCGTCCACGACGACGACCAGATCGTAGAGGGGTGCCAGCCGGTTCTCGGCGAGCAGGGGGACGTCCTGGACGACCACGGAATCGGGCCCGGCAGCGACCTCCAGCTCGGCGGAGCGGTCACGGACCAAGGGGTGCACGATGGCGTTGAGGGCCTTGAGACGGCTCTCGTCGGCAAAGACGATTCGGCCGAGCTCGGGGCGGTCCAGGGTGCCGTCGGCCGCCAGGATGTCCTCGCCGAATTCGGCCACCACGGCAGCCAGCCCGTCGGTGCCCGGCTCCACCACTTCGCGGGCGATACGGTCGGCGTCGATCAGCACCGCCCCGTAGGAGACGAGCAACGCGGACACCGTGCTCTTGCCCGACCCGATCCCACCGGTCAACCCAACTCTCAGCATGCGGCCAGATTACTGCTGAGAACCACTCAGGAGCGTCTTCCGGCCGCCCTCAGCCTCGTTCAGGCGCCGTCCTCCTCGCGGTCGGCAAGGAAGCGCTCGAACTCCGCCGCGAGGTCGTCCGCCGACGGCAGGTCGATGGGCTCGGCGATCAGGCTGTCGCGGGACAAGGCACCGGCCAGGGCGTCGTACTGGTTCTCCAGGCCGCGGACGACCGAGACGAGCTCGGCGTCGCCCTCCTCGACCTGGCGGTCGATCTCCAGGCGTACGGTATGGGCCTCAGTCCGCAGCGCGTGAGCGACCTCCGGCAGCACCAGGCCGGTGGCCGCGGTGACCGCCTCCAGGACGGCGAGCGCCGCCTCGGGGTAGGAGGAACGGGAGAGGTAGTGCGGCACATGGGCGGCGACGCCCAGCACATCGCGGCCGGTATCGGAGAGCCGCAGCTCGATGAGGGACTCGGCGCTGCCGGGCACCTGGGCCTCGTCGAACCAGCTGCGGTGACCGGGCATGAGGTCGATACGGTTGCCGTGAGGTGTCAGGCCGACCGGGCGGGTGTGCGGGACGCCCATGGGAATGCCGTGGAAGTTGATCGCCAGCCGGACGCCGAGCCGCTCGACGATCTCGATCACGGCGGCCGTGAAGCGCTCCCATTCCACGTCCGGTTCATGTCCGGCCAGCAGCAGGAAGGGCGCGCCGGTGGTGTCGTGCACCAGGTAGAGAACGATCTCGGGTGCCTCGTATGTCGACCAGTGGTCGCGTTCAAAGGTCATCATGGGGCGGCGGGCACGGTAATCGACCAGCCGGTCGGCGTCGAAGCGGGCAACAACCTGGTACTCCAGCCGTTCCAGGAGCTGCTCCACCACCTGGGAGCCCGTCTCGCCCGCGTCGATATACCCCTCCAGGTGGTACATCATCACCGGCCCGGCCTCGCCGACCGCCTCGTCAACCGCCTCGGCCCCGCCCGGTACGAACTCGTACAGCCCCTGCGGATCCAACACCGCGCACCCTTCCTTTCGCGGTCCGCCGCGGTCGTGCGCGGACCCTTGCACATCGTTGCTTCAACGATGGACGGGGTCCGCGCATTCCCGCAGGCTTTTACGGACGGTTGTCAGATGTCATGCCAGGACACGCCGGTTGAGGGCGGTCACGGCCTTGCGGGCCGAGGTGAAAGCGCCATGCTGCCAGGCGGCGGTGTAGCTGAGCCAGTCGCCGGCGAAGTAGACACGCCCGGACGGTTCGTTGAGCGGCTTATAGCGCGCGTCGTCCGGACCGCCGGGCGTGTCGTGCCAGGCGGCCTCCTGATGGGAGAACTGACGCCAGTGCTGGGAGAAGGAAGAGGCCAGCTCCGTAAGGTACTTGTCGCCGTAGATTTTCACTCCGGTGGTGACGGCGCGATTTTCGCGCTCCTTCGGGGTGAGCTTGGCGTACGCATCGGCCGTGTCAGCGTAGTTGTAATACCCGATCATGACGCCGCGCTCGCCGTGGAAGCCGTAGGACGGGTGCCAGATGTGGACGACGTCCTGATCCGTCTCGGTGATGCCGCCGTAGATGTTGTGGTCGCTCTCCCACCAGTGGGACCGGTATTCCAGACCGATCTTGCCTGCGGACTGCGGAGTGATGGCCTCGAGCGCGGACTGGACTCCGGTACCGAGGTTGTGCGGAATCTTGGCAAGGATGTTCGGCGGCAGCGCGCCGATGCAGTAGTCGGCGTCGATCTGGTGGGTGCGGCCCCCTTGCGTATAGGTCACGGTGACTCCGCCGCCCGTGTCGGTGATCTTCGTGACGGCGCAGCCGGTGCGGACTTTGGGCGCGCCGATCGCCCGTACCGGGGCCCTGGGGATCTGGTCCATGCCGCCGACGGGCTGGAACATCAGCATGGCCTGGTCGTACCCGAATTCGAAGGAGAAGTAGCGGCCGACGCCGGTCGCGAGGACCTCCGACGCGGTCGGGACGTTGCTGCACCGCACTTCCGGGGTGCCTGCGGCGGCCGGGACGACCGAGTAGCCGCGGCGTTCGCTCTCGGTGTAGTCGAGGGTGTCCCCCAGGTCGCCGAAGTCCTTGAGGAACTCGATCAGACGCTCGCGGTCGTCGCTGGTGAGCTCCGCGTCGAGGGCGCCCTTGTCGGTGGCCTTGGCGAGCAGTTCCGATACGTAGCCGTAGGTGTCGGCCTTGGCGGTGCGGTAGCGCATCGGGCTGGTCATGCCGGCGGACTCGTTGTAGATGTAGGCGTCCGCGTTGATGTTGGTGAACACCTCGATGGGTACGTCGAGTTCGCGGCAGTAGTCGAGGGTGATCATCCACTGGGGTATTCGGGCGGGGCCCGCGTTCATGTAGTGGCCGTCGGTGAACTTCGCGGTCTGCCGGTTGCCGTACAGGTCGGTCGTGGTGTCGCCGCCCCGCACGGTGAAGTTGCGGCCACCGGCCCGGTCCCGGGCCTCCAGGACCGTACACTCGTAGCCCGCCTTGCCCAATTCGTACGCGGATGTCAGACCGGCGATGCCGCCGCCGACGATGACGACCTTGGCGGCTCCCTTTCCGGAGAGAGTGAAGTCGCTCTTCCTCGGTGCGTCGAAAGCTGGCTCCCGGGTGGCGGCCTGGGCGGTGGGCGCGAGACCGAGCGCTCCCATGGTGGCGAACATCGCGCCGGCACCACCGGTGGCTCCGACAGTCCGCAGGAAATCGCGCCGGTTGAACTGAGTCATCTGTCATGTCCCCTTTCGCTGCTGGCGCAGGGGACTCTCTCAGTGGCGTGTTACGGGCCACCCCGGCCCGGCAGTCCTGCCGGGCACGCGGAAGGGCCCGCTCCCATGGGAGCGGGCCCTTCTTTTCAGCGTGCGTGGCGCGTGGCCAGCTGGGGCCAAGCGTTCAGCTCTGGCCGCCCGCGAGCTTCTCGCGAAGCGCCGCCAGTGCCTCGTCCGACGCGAGGGCGCCGGAGTTGTCGTCCGACTCCGAGGAGTACGAGCCGCCACCGAGGCCCGCGCCGGCGCCGGGCGCGCCGGCCGGAGCCGCCACACCTTCGGCCGCTGCCTGCTCGTCGGCCTCGCGGGACTTGATGACCTGCGCCTGGTGCTGCTCGAAGCGGGTCTGCGCCTCGGCGTACTGGGTCTCCCAGGCCTCGCGCTGGGTCTCGAAGCCCTCGAGCCAGTCGTTGGTCTCGGGGTCGAAGCCCTCGGGGTAGATGTAGTTGCCCTGGTCGTCGTAGGACGCGGCCATGCCGTACAGGGTCGGGTCGAACTCGACCGATGCGGGCTCGGCACCGAAGGCCTCGTTGGCCTGCTTCAGCGAGAGGCTGATGCGGCGGCGCTCGAGGTCGATGTCGATGACCTTGACGAAGATCTCGTCATTGACCTGGACGACCTGCTCCGGGATCTCCACGTGCCGCTCGGCCAGCTCGGAGATGTGGACCAGGCCCTCGATGCCCTCATCGACGCGGACGAACGCGCCGAACGGAACGAGCTTGGTGACCTTACCCGGGACGACCTGACCGATCTGGTGGGTCCGGGCGAACTGCTGCCACGGGTCCTCCTGGGTCGCCTTCAGCGACAGGGAGACGCGCTCGCGGTCCATGTCGACGTCCAGGACCTCGACCGTGACCTCCTGGCCGACCTCGACGACCTCGGACGGGTGGTCGATGTGCTTCCAGGACAGCTCGGAGACGTGGACGAGACCGTCGACGCCACCCAGGTCCACGAAGGCACCGAAGTTGACGATCGAGGAGACGACGCCGGAGCGCACCTGGCCCTTCTGCAGGGTGGTGAGGAAGGTCTGGCGGACCTCGCTCTGGGTCTGCTCCAGCCAGGCGCGGCGGGACAGGACCACGTTGTTGCGGTTCTTGTCCAGCTCGATGATCTTGGCCTCGAGCTCCTTGCCCACGTAGGGCTGGAGGTCGCGGACGCGGCGCATCTCGACCAGCGAGGCCGGGAGGAAGCCGCGGAGGCCGATGTCGAGGATGAGACCACCCTTGACGACCTCGATGACGGTACCGGTGACGATGCCGTCCTCTTCCTTGATCTTCTCGATCGTGCCCCAGGCGCGCTCGTACTGAGCCCGCTTCTTGGACAGGATGAGACGACCTTCCTTGTCCTCCTTCTGGAGGACAAGGGCCTCGATCTCGTCGCCGACCTTGACGACCTCGTTCGGGTCGACGTCGTGCTTGATCGAGAGCTCGCGGGAGGGGATGACGCCTTCGGTCTTGTAACCGATGTCGAGCAGGACCTCGTCCCGGTCGACCTTCACGATGACGCCGTCGACGATGTCGCCGTCGTTGAAGTACTTGATCGTCTCGTCGATCGCGGCGAGGAAGGCTTCCTCGGAACCGATGTCGTTGAACGCCACCTGCGGGGTGGTACGAGGGGCCTCGGTGCTGCTCGTCATTAGGTAAAGGACTCCGGTACGGACAGTAAGTCGTAGGTACTGCTACGCCGGGAGCCCGTTATCGCTTCTGCCGATATTCCGGACAGCCACAAGGCCGAGAGGTCCACAACAGATTCGAGCGCAGCCTGCTCCGTCTGAGGTGCGCAGGCTCGCAGCGCAACTTGTAGCATACGGGGGCAGCCGGGCACGGTCAATGCGCGAAGAGCACACCAAAGACACAACGGCCCAAACCCGGCGGAAATCCCCAGTCACAAGTTCTCCGAAGAGAGTACGACGAACGACACGATGATCCAAGGACCTGAGCCGGAAGCGACCCGCCGTGACGCGGACAGTACAGAAAGCAGCCGCGCCAACCGGGGGTGGTGGGATGGGAACGCCGACGATTACCAGGTGGAGCACGGGCATTTCCTGGGCGACGACCGCTTCGTCTGGGGCCCCGAGGGCCTCGACGAGGAGGACGCCGGGCTGCTCGGGCCGGTGGAGCTGCTCAAGGGCGCCGCGGTGCTCGAGATCGGCGCCGGCGCCGCCCAGTGCTCGCGCTGGCTCGCTGGGCAAGGGGCCCACCCGGTCGCGCTGGACCTCTCCCACCGGCAGCTGCGGCACGCCCACCGCATAGGCGGGGACATCCCGCTCGTCCAGGCCGACGCCGGCGCCCTTCCCTTCGCCGGCGAGTCCTTCGACCTCGTCTGCTCGGCCTACGGCGCGCTGCCGTTCATCGCCGACACGGCCGGGGTCATGCGGGAGGTGCGGCGCGTCCTGCGGCCCGGCGGGCGCTGGGTCTTCTCCGTGACCCACCCCGTCCGCTGGGCCTTCCCCGACGAACCCGGCCCGGAGGGCCTCACCGCCACCTCCTCCTACTTCGATCGCACTCCGTATGTCGAGCAGGACGAGGAAGGACAGGCGGTATACGTGGAGCACCACCGCACGCTGGGTGACCGGGTGCGGGAGATAGTGGCGGCCGGTTTCCGGCTGGTCGATCTCGTCGAGCCGGAATGGCCCGAATGGAACATCCAGGAGTGGGGCGGCTGGTCCCCGCTGCGCGGCGGCCTCCTGCCGGGTACGGCCATCTTCGTCTGCGTGCGGGACTCGGGGGCGTGATCCGCACCGAGGCCCTCGACCTGCCCGTACGTGCCGCCGTGCCCGCGCTGCTGCGGGCGCTGGAGGCGCACGGGTGCGCCGTGCTGGCCGCGCCGCCGGGCACCGGGAAAACGACGCTGGTTCCGCTGGTGCTGGCGGGGGTGGCGGACGGCGGGGCGGCGCGCAGGGTGATCGTCGCCGAGCCCCGGCGGATGGCCGCGCGGGCGGCGGCGCGGCGGATGGCGTGGCTGCTGGGGGAGGAGACCGGCGGCCGGGTCGGCTTCACGGTGCGCGGGGAGCGGAAGGTCTCGGCGGAGACCGTGGTGGAGGTGGTCACCACCGGGGTGCTGCTCCAGCGTCTCCAGCGCGACCAGGAGCTGGCCGGAGTGGACGCGGTCGTCCTGGACGAGTGCCACGAGCGGCATCTGGACGCCGATACCGTGCTGGCGTTCCTCCTGGACGTACGCGCCGCGCTCCGGCCGGATCTGCGACTGGTCGCGGCCTCCGCGACGACGGACGCCGATGCGTGGTCACGGCTGCTGGGCGGCGCGCCGGTCGTGACCGCGGAGGGCCGGATGCACCCGGTGGCCCTCTCCTATGCGCCGCCGTCGCGTACGGTCCGGCCGCCGCACGGGATGCGGGTGGACCCCGCGTTGCTCGACCACGTGGCGGCGACCGCACGGTCCGCGCTCGCGCGCGCCCCCGAAGGGGACGTGCTGTGCTTCCTGCCGGGGGCCGGCGAGATCGGCCGGGTGGCCGGGCTGCTGGGCGGGGTGGACGCGGAGGTCCTGCAATTGCACGGGCAGGCGCCGGCTTCGGTGCAGGAGGCCGTCCTGCGCGGCGGGGACGGGACACGGCGCCGGATCATCCTGTCGACGTCCGTCGCCGAGTCGAGCCTGACCGTGCCCGGGGTACGGATCGTGGTCGACTCCGGGCTGGCCCGGGAGCCCCGCACCGACCACGCCCGCGGCCTCGGCTCACTGACCACCGTACGAGCCTCTCTCGCGACCTCCGACCAGCGCACCGGCCGGGCCGGACGCGAGGCCCCCGGCGCCGCCTACCGCTGCTGGGCGGAAGCCGAGAACGCTGCCCGGCCACGCTGGCCCGCCCCTGAGATCGCGGTGGCCGACCTGACGGCCTTCGCCTTGCAGGCGGCCTGCTGGGGCGACCCGGACGCGTCCGGCCTGGCCCTCCTCGACGCCCCGCCGGGCGGCGCGATGGCGGCGGCCCGCGAGGTGCTGGCCGCCATCGGCGCCGTGGACGGCGGCACGGGCCGGGTCACCGGGCGCGGCGTGCGGTTGGCCCGTATGGGCGTCCACCCCCGGCTCGCGCGCGCCCTGCTCGACGGCGCGACCGCCGTGGGCGCCCGGCGCGCGGCGGAGGTCGTCGCGCTCCTCAGTGAGGAGCCGCCGCGCTCATACGGCGACGACCTCGCCGCCGCGTGGCGCACCGCCCGGCGAGGCGGTGACGGCTACGCGGCGCGCTGGCGCGCGGAAGCCCGGCGGCTGGCGTCGGCGGCCGCCCCTTCGGCGCGGGACGCATCCCAGCCGGCCACCCACAGCCCTGGAACGGGTTCACCGACCGCCGACGCCCAGGTCCCTGGCAGCCCGTCAGACGGCCACGCCCCTGTCTGGCGCCCCGGCGACAGACACGGGCAGCCACCCACCCAGGACCCTGCAACCGGGTCACCGACCGCCGACGCCCAGGACGCCGGCAGCCCGTCCGATGGCCACGCCCGCACCGGGCAGGGTTCGCCGCCGGGGCCCCGGGAGGCCGTAGGCCGGTCCGCCCGGAGTCGGCAACCGGCGGCAGCGACCGCGGAAACCGTCAACGCCCGGGAAGCGAAGCGAGCAGGGCCGCTTGGAGCAGCCGACGCGCGCCCGAACGGGCACAGCGCGCAACCGGGTACCGCGCCGGGCGGCGGGAGTGATGACGCCGTGGCCGGGCTCGTCGCGGCGCTGGCCTTCCCGGAGCGGGTCGCGCGCCGCCGCGGCGGCGGGGCGTATCTGATGGCCTCCGGGACGGCCGCGCAGCTCGCGGACGGCTCACGGCTGGACGCCGCCGAGTGGCTGGCGGTCGCCGTGGCGGACCGTCCGGCCGGGGCCCCGTCGGCGCGGGTGCGGCTGGCGGCGGTGATCGACGGCGAGACGGCCCGTACGGCGGCGGGGCCGATGCTGGCGTCGTACGAGGAGGTCGGCTGGGACGGCGGCGATGTCGTCGCGCGCTCCGTGGAGCGGCTGGGCGCGATCGAGCTGGCTTCCCGCCCGCTGCGGTCCCCCGGCCCGGAGCTGCTGCGTGCGGCGCTGGCCGAGGGCCTGCGCCGCGAGGGTCCGGAGATGCTGCGGTGGACCCGGGACGCGCAGGTGCTGCGGCAGCGGCTGGCCTTCCTGCACCGGGAGCTGGGAGCGCCCTGGCCGGACGTGTCGGATGCCGCGCTGCTGGACCACACGGACGAATGGCTCGGCCCCGAGCTGGCCAGGGCCCGCCGCCGCGCCGACCTGGAACGCGTCGACGCCGGTCAGGCCCTGTCCCGGCTGCTGCCCTGGGCGACGGGCGACGCCGCCCGCCTCGGCGAACTGGCCCCGGAGCGGATCGAGGTGCCGTCCGGGTCCCGTATCCGCGTCTCTTACGAGGGTGAGCAGCCGGTCCTGGCGGCCAAGCTTCAGGAACTCTTCGGCTGGCAGCGGACCCCCCGCCTCGCGGGCGGCCGGGTACCGCTGCTGGTCCATCTTCTCTCCCCGGCCGGCCGCCCGGCCGCCGTCACCGCCGACCTGGCGTCCTTCTGGCGGGAGGGATACCGCTCCGTACGGGCCGAACTGCGCGGCCGCTATCCCAAACACCCCTGGCCGGAGGACCCCTCCGCTGCCGAGCCGACCCGTCGGACGAAGCCCCGGCCCGAGCGGGGGTGAGCAGGTCACACCTTGACCGGCGCGGCACCCCCAGGGGCGGGATCGAGCTGTCCGGGCCCGGCCCGGGAGCCGGTGCGGCCACGGGCTTCGAGGAACAGCGCGAGCGCGAGCAGGACGGTGGCGAGGCCCAGGAAGCCCCATGGAAGGTAGCTGGTCATGAGCAGGACGAGCGGGCGCTGGGACTTGACGAGGGCGACCGTGTGGTCGACGTAGTCGGCCCGCATCTTCACATGCCCGGCGAAGACGGTCACCGGCGACTGGTGGCCGGTGGTGTAGCGCAGCTGCTCCTGGTGGATCTCCTCGCCGTTGACGGGCGCGCCGGTCACGGGCTCGACCCAGAACATGCGTTTGGTGGTGTACCAGCGCTCCATGCCCATGGCCTGGACGGTCTGCGGGGTGATGCCGTCGACCGGCATCTTCTTGGGGAAGGGGACCTTGGTCCACGGGACGGTCTGCTCGAAGTAGTAGACCGTCAGGCCACGGAAGAGGCGGGTGCCCTTGTAGTGGATGGGCGCGGAAGTGCGGGACTGGGCGTCGAAGTAGTAGTAGTCCCGTTTCTCGGTGAGGAAGGGCCACTTGAATTCAAGGCCCTTGCGCCGGACGGTGTCGCCGTCGACGCTTTCGCCGGCCACGTGGACGGGGGCCTGGGAGTGGGCGTCGAAGATGTAGCGCTCGGGGATCGACGAGACCATTTTCCCGTCGGGGCCGACGATGTAGGACAGGCCGTCCCAGACGACGACATCGCGGCCGGTGGCCTTTTGGGCCTTCTTGGCCTCTTCGACGTTGCCGCGCAGGGTCTGCACGATGGTGACCTTGGAGACTTGTCGGGGCTTCATGGTGCTGTAGTCGAGGAGGGTGGCGTTCTTCGCCTCCAGAACGACGGCCTGGTACTGGTCGGCGGGGACCTTGGCGAGCCGGGGGAAGGCGTACCAGCGGATCAGAGGCGACAGAGCGGCGAAGAAGACCGCGAGGGCGAGGAGCACCAGGCTGGATGTACGGCGCATCGGGACCTCTCCCAGGGGTTACGGGTGCTCGGGGACCGTGGTGAGCAGCGGCTTGGGCGAGGTGGAGCCGGTGGGGCTGCCCAGGGCGGCGAGGGTGAATACCAGGGCGAGGGCGGCGACGGCGCCGATGGCGGCGGCAATAAGGGCACGCATACCGGACCTCCCGGGCGTGTCGTGCGGCGGCGGGGCGGGAACCGTAGCGCTCGGAGCGTGAAATGAGAACACGTACGGCCGCACTCCGTGGGGAGTGCGGCCGTAATGTGACGATACGTCAGTTGGCCTTGCCGGAGACCGTCTCGGCGGCGGACGGGGAGTCCGAGGCGGTGGTGGACCCGGACGGGGAAGGGGAGGGGGAAACCGTGGCGCACGGGTCGCTGCTGGCGGACGGCGAGGCGCTGGGCGAGGGCGAGTCCGACGGGGAGACGGACGGCGAGGGGGAATCGGTGGGGCAGGCCGTCCCCGTGGGGCTCGGGGTCGGGCTGGTGGTCGGGCTGGTGGTCGGGCTGGTGCTGGGGCTGGTGCTGGGGCCGGCCGGCGGCGAGACCGAAGGGGACGCCGACGGCGAGGCACTGATGCTGCCGCTGGCGCTGACGGTCGGGGTCGGCGACTTCGACGGCGACGCGGACGGGGAGGCACTGGTGCTCGCGCCGCGCGACTTCGACGCCGAGGGCGAGACGGACGGCGAGGCGGAAGGGCCGGCGCTGCTCGTCGGCGTAACGCTGCCGCTGCTGTTCGGGACTGAGACCGCGCCGCCCTTGATGAAGTGCTCGTACCAGGACTTCACCAGGTTCAGGTAGGCCTGGGAGTGGTTGTAGCCGAGTATCGCGCGGTCAAGGTTCGTGTTCACGGACAGGTCGCCACTGCCGGCGGCGCAGAGGTAATGGCCGGCGGCGAGCGCCGCGTCGTAGACGTTGTTCGGGTCCTTGACTCCGTCGCCGTTGCCGTCCGCGCCCCAAGTGGCCCAGGTCTGGGGGATGAACTGCATCGGGCCGACAGCACGGTCGTGGATGGGGTCACCGTCGTACACGCCGTGGTCGGTGTCGGGGATGTTCGCGAAACCGTTGCCGTTGAGGACCGGGCCGAGGATCGGCGTAATGGTGGTGCCCTCGGCATCGACATTGCCGCCGCGTGCCTGGTTGGACTCGACCTGGCCGATCGCGGCGAGCAGTTCCCAGCGCAGATTGCAGCCGGGGGTGGTGGACGCTATCGCCGACTGGGCCTTCTTGTACGCGTCCAGGACGGTGGCCGGCAGCCCGGTGCCGCTGGTGTCGATGCCGCCGGTCGGCGAACCCGTCGAAGTGCCGGGAGCGCCCGCGCTGCCGGCGGGGTTGGGGGTGTCCAGCGGTGGCAGCGCGGTGTAGTACGGCGACCCGCCGTCAATCGCCGGGCCAGGCGGCGGTGTGGCGGAGTCCATACTGCCGCTCACAGCCGCGAGGGCGAGCCCGGGTGCCTGGGAGGCGCTGAGCGCCGCCATGGCCAGAGCCGCTACCGCCGTGCCCGTGACTGACCTTCGTATCCGTCGGCCGTACCCCGATGCCATACCCGGCTTCCCTCCCATTGCGCGATGCGCGTGTCCCTGCGCGACGACTCTGGTGACACTACGACAACATCAAGCCCGCAACCACCTTGCGGGAGGGCATAGATAAAGGCATCCGGGGGCCCAACCATACTGACCGAACTCACGTCTTCATGTCTTAAGGAAGAGGTCGCATGCCATTCACCCTCAGCCACGCCGCAGCGGTGCTACCCCTCCTGCGCCGGGACGGATCGGCGCGCGGGCCGCTGATCACGACAGCACTGGTCGCGGGCTCCTTCGCACCCGACGTCCCCTTCTTCGCGGAGTCCTTTCTGCACGGCGTCTACGGCTACGGCGAGGTGACGCACTCGGTGCCGGGCATCCTCACCTCGGACCCGCTGATCGCCGCCGCGCTGGCAGCCGGATGGTGGTTCGTGCGCGACCCGCTGATCGCACCGCCGCCGTCCGGCCGCGGCTGCCCGGTTCCGGTGTCCTGGAACCCACGCAACGCCGCCTGGTTCTGGGCCTCGGCCGCCCTGGGCGCCGCCACGCACATCGGCTGGGACACCTTCACCCACCATGGCCGCTGGGGCGTGCGCACCTTCCCCGTCCTCAACACCGTGGTGCACGGCATGCCGTTGCACCACTGGGCGCAATACGGGAGTTCAGCGGCCGGCCTCGTGCTCGTCGCCGCCTTCGCCGCCCGGGCCCGCCACGAGACACCCCGCCGCCCGGATCCCCGGTCCGCCCGCAGCCGCGCCCTCATGGCCGCTCTGCTCGGCGGCTCCGCAGCGGCCGGAGCCGCGGCTCGCTGCGCACACTGGTACCAGGCGAACGGGGCGACGGAATCGATCCTCGACCTGCTGCCGACCGCCTTGTTCGGCGGGGGCGCCGGGCTGGCGGGCGGGGCGCTGGTGTATGCCGGGGCGGCGCGGTTGCGGGCGCGGCTGCGGCGCGGCGAGGCCACCGGCGGCAGCCGCGTCGGCTAGGGCGCCTGCGGCGGGCTTTCCCCCTCCCCGCCCCTTACCGGCTCCGTCCGATATGCGGCTGGCGCCGCGCGGGGGGCTCTGCCCCGGGCCTTGGCGTCAACGTGCGGGCCGGTGGTCGGCGTTGTGCCCACTCTCCCCCAGCTACCGCTGGGAGCCCCATCTCGCTTCGCTCGGCCCTGCGGCACGCCTGCCCACACCCCCCGGAGGCAGTCAGTGTGCTGCCGACTCCCAGTCCCGGCCCACCCCGACCGAGACGTCCAGCGGCGCCCTCAGCGGGTAGGCACTGGCCATCTCACGCCGCACCAACTCCTCGACCGCCGCCCGTTCCCCCGGGGCGACCTCGATCACCACTTCGTCGTGAACCTGGAGAAGGATCCGTGAGGTCAGCGACTCCCGCGTCAGCGCCTGGTCCACCCGCAGCATGGCGATCTTGACGATGTCGGCGGCCGAGCCCTGGATGGGCGCGTTCAACGCCATCCGCTCGGCCATCTCACGCCGCTGCCGGTTGTCACTGTTGAGATCCGGCAGATAACGCCGCCGGCCGAGCACCGTCTCCGTATAGCCGGTGGCCCGGGCCTCCTCCACCACCCGGCGCAGATAGTCCCGCACCCCGCCGAAGCGCTCGAAGTACGTATCCATCAGTACGCGCGCCTCGGCCGCCTCGACGCCCAGCTGCTGCGAAAGCCCGAACGCCGACAGCCCGTACGCCAACCCGTACGACATCGCCTTGATCTTCCGGCGCATCTCCGCGGTCACCGCGTCCTTCGGCACCCCGAACACCTGGGAGCCGACCGTGGTGTGCAGATCCTCACCCGAGGTGAACGCCGCGATCAGGCCCTCGTCCTCCGACAGATGCGCCATCACCCGCAGTTCGATCTGGCTGTAGTCCGCCGTCAGCAGCGACTCATAGCCCTCGCCGACCACAAAGCCACGACGGATCTCCCGGCCCTCGTCCGTCCGCACCGGCACATTCTGCAGATTCGGATCGGTGGACGACAGCCGGCCAGTGGCTGCCACCGTCTGGCTGAAGGAGGTATGGATCCGCCCGTCCTCGGCGATCGTCTTGACCAGACCCTCCACGGTGACCCGCAGCTTCGCCTGCTCCCGGTGCCGCAGCATGATCACCGGCAGCTCATGGTCGGTCTGCGCCGCCAGCCACGCCAGAGCATCCGCGTCCGTGGTGTACCCGGTCTTGGTCTTCTTCGTCTTCGGCAGCCCCAGCTCCCCGAAGAACACCTCCTGCAACTGCTTCGGCGAGCCAAGGTTGAACTCATGGCCAACCGCCGCGTGTGCCTCCTTCACCGCCTGCATGACGGCATCCGCGAAACGCTGCTCCAGACGCTCCAGGTGTTCCCGGTCCGCCGCGATGCCGGCCCGCTCCAGCCGCGCCAGCAACGCCGACGTCGGCAGCTCCACATCACGGAGCAGATCCGCCGCCCCGACCTCCGCCAGCCGCTCCTCGAACACCTCGCCCAGGTCCAGCACCGTGCGCGCCTGCGCCATCAGCGCCTCCGCCCCGGCCTCCTCATCGTCCCCGTCACCGAACGCCAGCTGCCCCGACTCGGCGCCGGCCGGCGCCAGCTCACGCCCCAGATACTCCACCGACAGCGCGTCCAGCGCGAAGGAGCGCCGCCCCGGCTTGATCAGATAAGCCGCCAGCGCCGTGTCCATCGACACGCCGCCCACGCTCCAGCCGTGCTCGGCGAAGACCCGAGCCGCGTTCTTCGCACCATGCAGCACCTTGGGCCGAGCCGGATCCGCGATCCACTCCGCGAACGCCCGCTCATCGGCCTCGCCCAGCTGCGCCGGATCGAACCACGCCGCGGCACCGCCCGCATCCGCCAGCGCGATCTCCGCCACACTCCCGCTGCCCAGCGCCCAGGTGTCCACCGCGGCCAGCCCCAGCGCCCCGCCGCCGTGCTCCGCCAGCCAGCCCGGCAGCTCCCCCGCCGCCAGCACCGAACCGTCCAGCTCCACACCGCCGGCGATCACCGGCTCCTCCACCACCGTCCCCGGGTCGGCCGCGTACAGCCGTTCCCGGAAGTTGGCGTGCCGGAACTCCAGCGCCTCCAGCACCACATCGAGCGCCGGCCGGTCATACGGCTCCCGCACCAGCGCCTCCGGGCCGTGCGGCAGCGCCACATCCCGCACCAACTCGGTCAGCCGGCGGTTGAGCTGGACCGACTCCAGGTGGGCGCGGAGATTCTCCCCCGCCTTCCCCTTGACCTCCGCCGCCCTCTCCACCAGATCCGCGAACGACCCGAACTGCTTGATCCACTTCGCGGCGGTCTTCTCCCCCACCCCCGGAATCCCCGGCAGATTGTCCGACGGGTCACCCCGCAGCGCCGCGAAGTCCGGATACTGCCGCGGGGTGAGCCCGTACTTCTCCTCCACCGCCGCAGGGGTGTACCGGGTCAGCTCCGACACACCCTTCGTCGGATACAGCACCGTGATGTGCTCGGTCACCAGCTGGAAGGCGTCCCGGTCACCGGTGACGATCAGCACCTCGTACCCCAGCGCCGCCGCCTGCGTCGCCAGCGTCGCGATCACGTCGTCCGCCTCGAAGCCCTCCACCGCGAACCGCTTCACCGCCATGGCATCCAGCAGCTCGCCGATCAGCTCCACCTGACTGCGGAACTCGTCCGGCGTCTTCGTCCGGTTCGCCTTGTACTCCGCGAACTCCTCGGACCGCCATGTCTTGCGCGACACATCGAACGCCACCGCCAGATGCGTCGGCCGCTCGTCACGCAAAGTGTTCGCCAGCATCGACGTAAAGCCGTAGATCGCGTTCGTCGGCTGCCCGGTGGCGGTGTTGAAGTTCTCCACCGGCAGCGCGTAGAACGCCCGGTACGCCAGGGAGTGCCCGTCCAGCAGAAGCAGGCGCGGACGCCCGCCCCCCTGCGCGGAAGTGGTCACTGTGCTCGTCTGCGATGCTGTCTCTGCCACATTCCCGATCCTCCCACGAGCCACCGACAACGCCGCCGCAGCGGCTCTGCTCCGCCTCTCCCCGCCGCTCGCCGCCCCTTCCCCGAACGGTGGCTGCGCCCCAGGCCCCGGGTCCGCGGGCGGACCCGGCCCCGACACCTCCCGCGCCGGCGTGGCAGGATTCAACGAGGCACAGCGCAGAAAGCGAGCAAAGCGACATGGCAGGCAAGGCACCCACGGGGGACCCCGTACAGGACGCGCCCGACGTCACCACCCCGCAGCACGCCGCCGCCGGGCTACCGGCCGTCGGGCACTCGCTGCGCATCGCACAGCAGCAGATGGGCGTACGACGCACCGCCCTCACCCTGCTCAAGGTCAACCAGAAGAACGGCTTCGACTGCCCCGGCTGCGCCTGGCCCGAGCCCGACCACCGCCACGCTGCCGAATTCTGCGAGAACGGCGCCAAGGCCGTCGCCGAAGAGGCGACCCTGCGCCGCGTCACCCCCGACTTCTTCGCCGCCCACCCCGTCTCCGACCTGGCCCGGCGCAGCGGCTACTGGCTCGGCCAGCAGGGCCGCCTCACCCAGCCGATGTACCTCGCCGAGGGCTCCGACACCTATGAGCCCGTGCCTTGGGAGCGCGCCTTCGACATCATCGCCGAGGAACTGCACGCCCTCTCCTCGCCCGACGAAGCCGTCTTCTACACCTCCGGACGCACCAGTAACGAGGCCGCGTTCCTCTACCAGCTCTTCGCCCGCGAGCTCGGCACCAACAACCTGCCCGACTGCTCCAACATGTGCCACGAGTCGTCCGGGTCGGCGCTGTCCGAGACCATCGGCATCGGCAAGGGCAGCGTCCTGCTGGAGGACCTCTACCAGTCCGACCTGATCATCGTCGCCGGCCAGAACCCGGGCACCAACCACCCCCGGATGCTCTCCGCCCTGGAGAAGGCCAAGGCCAACGGCGCCAAGATCGTCAGCGTCAACCCGCTCCCCGAAGCGGGCCTGGAGCGCTTCAAGAACCCCCAGACCCCGCGCGGCCTCGCCGGCAGCGGCACTCCCCTCACCGACTACTTCCTGCAGATCCGTCTCGGCGGCGACCAGGCCCTCTTCCGCGCCCTGAACCGCCTCCTGATCGAAGCCGAGGACATCTCCCCCGACACCGTCCTCGACCACGCCTTCATCGACGAACACACCCACGGTTACGAGGAGTTCGCTGCCGCCGCCCGGGCCACCGACTGGGACGAGGTGCAGCGCGCCACCGGCCTGGACCAGGACGGGATCGACAAGCTCCTCGCCCTCGTCCTGGACGCCAAGAGCATCGTCGTCTGCTGGGCCATGGGCCTCACTCAGCACAAGCACTCCGTCCCCACCATCCGCGAAGTCGTCAACTTCCTCCTCCTGCGAGGCAACATCGGCCGCCCCGGCGCCGGCGTCTGCCCCGTGCGCGGCCACAGCAACGTCCAGGGCGACCGCACCATGGGCGTTTTCGAACGCCCCTCCGCCGCATTCCTCGACGCCCTCGACAGGGAATTCGGCATCACCTCCCCCCGCGAACACGGCTACGACGTCGTCCGCGCCATCCGCGCCCTGCGCGACGGCGACGCCAAGGTCTTCTTCGCCATGGGCGGCAACTTCGTCTCCGCCTCCCCCGACACCGACGTCACCGAAGCCGCCATGCGCCGCGCCCGGCTCACCGTCCATGTCTCCACCAAGCTCAACCGCAGCCACGTCGTCACCGGCGCCCGCGCCCTCATACTCCCCACCCTTGGCCGCACCGAGAAGGACCTCCAGGCGAGCGGCGGACAGTTCGTCACCGTCGAGGACTCCATGGGCATGGTCCACGCCTCCCGCGGCGGCCTGGCGCCCGCGAGTCCCCATCTGCTCTCCGAGCCCGCCATCGTCTCCCGGCTGGCCCGCGCCGTCTTCGGCCCACAGAGCCGTGTCCCCTGGGCCGACTTCGAGGCCGACTACAGCCTCATACGGGACCGGATCGGCCGCGTCGTCCCCGGCTTCGAGGACTTCAACGCCAAGGTCGCCCGCCCCGGCGGCTTCACCCTCCCGCACGGGCCCCGCGACACCCGCAGCTTCCCCACCTCCACCGGCCTCGCCAACTTCACGGCGGCACCCGTCGAGTACCCGGCCGTCCCCGAGGGCCGCCTCCTGCTGCAGACCCTCCGCTCGCACGACCAGTACAACACCACCATCTACGGCCTCGACGACCGCTACCGCGGCATCAAGGGCGGCCGCCGCGTCATCATGATCCACCCCGATGACGGCGCCTCCCACGGCCTCGCCGACGGCGCCTACGCCGACCTCGTCAGCGAATGGTCCGACGGCACCGAACGCCGCGCCGACGGATTTCGTGTGGTCCACTACCCCACCACCCGGGGCTGCGCCGCCGCGTACTACCCCGAGACCAATGTGCTCGTCCCGCTCGACCACACCGCCGACACCAGCAACACGCCCGCGTCGAAGTCGGTCGTGATCCGGCTCGAAGCCGCGACCGGCCGTCCGGCACCAGAGCCCGCCTGACGGCCGGCGGAGGATCGTGCCGCCGGCATGGACCCGTGCGGGGTATCCGGCGGACGCCAGGGAGGCAGGGCCCTCTAAGGTTGCCCAGTACAGCAAGTGCCGGCCCGGCACGACCAGCGCACCGGACGACGATCGGAGCCGACCCGCATGGGCGAGCAGAAAACCCCCATCCCCTTCTTCCCCCAGGAGGTCATCGAGCAGTACGCCGGACTCGGCGTCGACATCGTCGCCCTCTTCTCGGCCGGCCACCTCGGCACCCGTATGGGCGTCGAAATAACCGAAGCCTCCGCCGAACGCGTCGTCGGCACCATGCCCGTCGAGGGCAATACGCAGCCGTACGGCCTCCTGCACGGCGGCGCCTCCGCCGTCCTGGCAGAGACCCTCGGCTCCATCGGCGCCATGCTCCACGCCGGCCCCTCCAAGCTCGCCCTCGGCGTCGACCTCAACGCCACCCACCACCGCGGAGTACGCTCCGGTCTCGTCACCGGCGTCGCCACCCCCGCCCACCGCGGCCGCACCTCCGCCACGTATGACATCGTCATCACCGACGAACACGACAAGCGCGTCTGCACCGCTCGCCTCACCTGCACCCTGCGCCCCGTCTCCCCCAACGGCATCACCGGCTGAAAAGCCTCCATTGTGGGCCTACGCGGGCGCGGTCCAACGTGCGGCCATGAGTGGTCGAGCGCCGTCCACGCCCGCGGGCCGCAGGCCATGAGCGGCATCGGCCCCATCGAGCCCGGTGAAGGCACGGGTACGGGCCCGGGCGCCGCCCAGGTCCACGACGTCATCAGCGGCGCCGCCCCGCCGCCGTCCGACCGCCGGCGCCGCGCCGCCGTCGTCCTCACCGCCGCGGCAGCCCTCAGCGCACTCGCCGGCTGTGCCTTCGCGACCCGCCCCGGCCCGTCCGCCCCCGCGCCCGACCTGTGGCCCGCCCAGATCACCCGCTTCCTCCCCCAGCTACCTCCCCCAGCCTTCGGCCGGGAGGTGCCCCCAGGAGGTGCCCCCAGCAGGGCCCGCCGAAGCCGCCGACCGCGACCTCGGCACCTTTACCTTCTGATTCCTCGTCACCGTCGCTCCGGGCCCCCGGTCACCTTCCAGAGGATCGCCCAGCCGTATCGGGCTGATCACCACCGCCGAACCCGCCACCCCCGTCACCGTGCACGGCGGAACGACCCCGCAGCGTCTCTGTGCACGTATACACCCGCAATTGCGCCACTCTGCCACTGAACGCCGGGATCTCTTTCATCGACGTAACGCTCCGTAACACCCGTGCAATACAGACCCAGAGCTTCATTTTCGACGGGCGTTACCCCCGCGAGCTGTTCGAATCGATCCGGATCATCTGCCCGAAGTCAGTAACAAAATCACCCTAACCCCTTACCGGAACTGCGGATTCTCATCATCCGGACGGCATGTAACAGCGCACAAATGTCCAATCTGCCCACTGTGACCCACCGTTGAACCTCAATCCGGCATAACAAGACAGTCACATCATGGCCTTCATCTCGGCCCGACCCCCTTCCCACCAATAGAGTCACGCCCAGTCACCGCATTACCGGATTGCAGCTCAGTTCGGATCCAGTCGGGAGACTCGGCGTCTCACCAGAGACGGCCGCGCCAGGTGAAAGGACTGAACGTGCGACACCGTTCCTTGCTGATGCTGACCTCCGTGCTTACCACCGGAGCACTTGCCCTCACCGCCTGCGGTTCCCGCGGCGACAGCGGCAGCAAGAGCAGCAGCGGCACCACCGTCGTCATCGGGGTCGACGCCCCCCTCACCGGTCAGAACTCCGCCACCGGCCTCGGCATCCAGTACGGCGCCCAACTCGCCGTCGACGACGCCAACAAGAACAAGACGGTTCCCGGCGTCACCTTCAAGATCACGGCGCTCGACGACAAGGCACTGCCCGCCACCGGCCAGCAGAACGCCACCACCCTCGTCGCCGACCCCAACGTCCTCGGCGTCGTCGGCCCCCTGAACTCCGGCGTCGCCCAGTCGATGCAGCAGGTCTTCAACACCGCCAATCTGGTCGAGATCTCCCCCTCGAACACCAGCGTCCCCCTCACCCAGGGCCCCGCCTGGGCCTCCGGCAAGAAGACCCGCCCCTACAAGACGTACTTCCGCACCGCCACCACCGACGCCCTCCAGGGCGCCTACGCCGCCGACTACGCCTACAACACGCTCAAGAAGAAGAAGGCCTACATCGTCGACGACAAGCAGCCCTACGGGGCCGGCCTCGCCGGCATCTTCAGTGAGCAGTTCACCAAGCTCGGCGGCAAGGTCATCGGCACCGACCACGTCAACACCGGTGACACCGACTTCTCCACCCTCTCCACCAAGGTCAAGAACTCCGGCGCCGACATGCTCTACTACGGCGGCCAGTACGATGAGTCCTCGCTGCTCACCAAGCAGCTCAAGGCGGCCGGCGCCCAGATCCCGCTCTTCGGCGGTGACGGCATGTACTCCGACACCTACATCACCAACGCCGGATCAGCCAGCGCAGGCGACCTCGCCACCTCCGTCGGCGCCCCCGTCGACACCCTCCCCGCAGCCCAGCAGTTCATCAAGGACTACAAGGCCGCCGGCTACAAGGGCGACTACCAGACCTACGGCGGCTACTCCTACGACGCCACCACCGCCATCATCAAGGCCGTAGGCAAGACCGTCACCAACGGCAAGATCCCCTCCGACGCCCGCTCCAAGATCGTCGATGCCGTCCAGGCCTCCAACTTCGACGGCATCACCGGCAAGGTCTCCTTCGACCAGTACGGCGACACCACCAACAAGCAGCTCACCGCCTACGAGGTCAAGAGCGGCAAGTGGGTCGCCGTCAAGAGCGGCACCTACAGCGGCAGCTGACCGGCCGGCAAGACCCCGGGCCGCGTGGTAGGTACGCCCACCGCGCGGCCCGCGCCATACCCCCTGACCATCCCCCCAACGACATGGAGGCCAAGCGGTGAACACCCTGCCGCAGCAGCTGGCCAACGGGCTGTTTCTCGGCTCGATGTACGGGCTCATCGCCATCGGTTACACGATGGTGTACGGCATCGTCCAGCTCATCAACTTCGCCCACGGCGAGATCTTCATGACCGGCGGCTTTGGTGCCCTCACGGTCTACCTCGTCCTCCCAACCGGCACCTCCATGTGGGTTGCCCTCCCGCTCATGCTCATCGGAGGGGCAGTCGTCTCGGTACTCATCGCCACCGGCGCCGAACGCTTCGCCTACCGGCCGCTGAGGAACGCCCCACGCCTGGCTCCCCTCATCACCGCCATCGGTCTCTCCCTCGCTCTCCAGGAAGCCATCCGCAACCTCTACCCGAAGGCCACCTCGGCCCGGGTCTTCCCCCAACTCCCCGCCGGCCCCTGGCACATCGGATCCGTCCAGATCCAAAGCGGCGACCTCTTCGTCCTTATCGGCGCCCCCCTCTGCATGGCCGCCCTCGCGGGCTTCGTCCGCTCGACCCGCACCGGTCGCGCCATGCAGGCCACAGCCCAGGACCCTGACACTGCCCAGCTCATGGGCATCGACACCAACCGCGTCATCGTTGTCGCCTTCGCCATCGGCGGCCTCTTCGCCGCCGTCGCAGCCGTCTCCTACGGCCTGCGCTACGGCCAGGTCAAGTACGACATGGGCTTCCAGGCGGGCCTCAAAGCCTTCACCGCCGCCGTGCTCGGCGGCATCGGCAACATCTACGGCGCCATGCTCGGCGGTCTCGTGCTCGGTCTCGCCGAGGCCCTCGCCACCGCCTATATCGCCAACATCCCCGGCATGGAACAGCTCGGCGGCAGCGGCTGGGCCTCCGTGTGGGCCTTCGTCCTCCTCATCCTCGTACTGCTGCTGAGACCACAGGGCCTGCTCGGCGAGCGTGTAGCGGACAGGGCGTGAGCACATGACCAACACCACCGTGACCACCGAGTCCACCCCGGTGAACACAGCCCTCATCCCCCTCCCCGTCAACGTCGCCCGAGCCCTCACCGCGGTCGGCGGCCTGGCCACCGCAGCCTCCGCCTACCTCGCGTGGACCTGGACCAGTGACTTCCCCGGGGACCTCACCTACTACGGCGCCCCCGCCGGAGTCCAATGGCTCACCTTCGTAGCCGGCCTCCTCACCCTTCTGTTCTCCCTCAGCGGATACAGCGTCAAGGGCCTGCGCTGGCTCGCCTCCCAAACCACCGCCCCCCTCCTCATCAGTTCCCTCGGCGGCCTCGCCGTCACCTGGTACTCCCTCGGCGCCATCGCAGTCGAACTCGGCGGACTCGCCAACCTGACCACCGGCGGCACCATCGCCGGCGTAGCCGCACTCATCCCTGTCATCGGCGCTCTCGGCCTCCCCAAAGCCGACACCGCCCCTGACGGCGGGGGCCTGAAGGCACGCCTCGCCGCCTACACCGCCAAGCTCGACCGGACCACCCCGCGCACTCAGGTCCCGGCCTGGCAACAGCGCGCCATCATCACCCTCGCCATCGCCGTCGGCCTCAGCGTCTTCACCTACGGCATCGACTCCTACACCGAGACCTTCATCGGCTTCCTCATCGTCGTAGGCTTCGGCGCCTGGGCCCTGCACGCCGCAGGCATCCTCGAACGCTTCTCCGCGCTCACCGCCACCCACCGCGGCTTCTCCACCGTTCTGGCGTTCGCCGCCGCCGCCGTCTTCCCCTTCACTCAGAACAACGACCACAACGCAAACCTCGGCGTCAACATCCTCATCTTCGGCACCGTCGCTCTGGGTCTCAACATCGTCGTGGGCCTCACCGGCCTCCTCGACCTCGGCTACGTCGCCTTCCTCGGCGTCGGCGCCTACGCGGCCGCCCTTGTCTCCGGCTCCGAGTACTCTGTGTTCTCCGGCACCACCTTCCCTTTCTGGGCCGCCGCCCTCACCGGAGCGGGCGCCTCCCTCGTCTTCGGCGTCCTCATCGGCGCACCCACACTCCGGCTGCGCGGCGACTACCTGGCCATCGTCACCCTCGGCTTCGGTGAGATCTTCCGCATCGCCGTCAACAACCTCGACGGCGTCTCCGGGCCCAAAATCACCAACGGCCCTGCCGGCATCCCGGGCATCCCCGATCTCACCATCTTCGGCTTCAATCTCGGGAACTCCCATGCCTTCGGCGGCTTCACCATCGGCCGCTTCGCCAACTACTTCTTCCTGATGTTGGTCATCACCGCGATCGTCATCGTCATCTTTACCCGCGCCGCCGACTCCCGGATTGGCCGCGCCTGGGTCGCCATCCGCGAAGACGAGACCGCCGCCACCGCCATGGGCATCAACGGCTTCCGCGTCAAGCTCGTCGCCTTCGCGCTCGGCGCCTCCCTCGCCGGCCTCGCCGGCACCGTCAGCGCCCACGTCACCTACAACGTCGTCCCGAACCCCTACCAATTCGCCGGAGCAGCGCCCCCCAACTCCGCCTTCCTCCTCGCCGCGGTCGTCCTCGGCGGCATGGGCACCGTCAGCGGCCCCCTCCTCGGCGCCGCACTCCTCTACCTCATCCCCGAGAAGCTCCAGTTCCTCCAGAACTACGAACTCCTCGCCTTCGGCGTCGCCCTCGTCATCCTCATGCGCTTCCGCCCCGAAGGCGTCATCGCCAACAAACGACGCCAACTCGAATTCCACGAAGCCGAAGAACCCGCAACGCCGGCCGAACCCGCCGCGCCCGCCACGGCTGGGGTGTGAACCACATGACCGACACCATCCTCGAAGCCAGCGGCGTCATCATGCGCTTCGGCGGCCTCACCGCCGTCCGCGACGTCAACCTCACCGTCAACAGCGGCGAAATCGTCGGCCTCATCGGCCCCAACGGCGCCGGCAAGACCACCTTCTTCAACTGCCTCACCGGCCTGTACGTCCCCACCGAAGGCACCGTCAAATACAAGGGCACCGTCCTCCCGCCCAAACCACACCTCGTCACCAAAGCCGGCATCGCCCGCACCTTCCAGAACATCCGGCTCTTCGCCAACATGACGGTCCTCGAAAACGTCCTCGTCGGCCGCCACACCCGCACCAAAGAAGGCCTACTCTCCGCCATCATCCGCGGCCCCGGCTACCACCGCGCCGAAGCCGCCAGCCGCGCCCGCGCCATGGAACTTCTCGAGTTCACCGGCCTCGCAAGCAAAGCCGAACACCTCGCGCGGAACCTCCCCTACGGCGAACAGCGCAAGCTGGAGATCGCCCGAGCACTGGCCAGCGACCCCGGACTGCTGCTCCTGGACGAGCCCACCGCGGGCATGAACCCACAGGAGACCCGCGCGACGGAGGAGCTTGTCTTCGCCATCCGCGACCAGGGCATCGCCGTCCTCGTCATCGAGCACGACATGCGCTTCATCTTCAACCTCTGCGACCGCGTCGCCGTACTCGTCCAGGGCGAAAAGCTCGTCGAGGGCACCAGCGAAGTCGTCCAGAGCGATGAGCGCGTCATCGCCGCCTACATCGGCACGCCCTTCGAAGGCGCACCGGGCGACGAAGAGCTCGCCGAGGTCGAAGCCGCCGAAGCCAGCGCCGAAGCCAGCACCGCGGCCGACGCCGTGACCAGCACCAGCAGTAAGGAGGACGACCGGTGACCGCCCTTCTCGAAGTAGAGGACCTCCGCGTCGCCTACGGCAAGATCGAGGCCGTCAAAGGCATCTCCTTCTCCGTCGAAGCCGGCCAGGTCGTCACCCTCATCGGCACCAACGGCGCCGGCAAGACCACGACCCTGCGCACCCTCAGCGGCCTCCTGCGCCCCATCGGCGGCCGCATCCTCTTCGACGGCAAGCCCCTCGAGAAGGTCCCCGCGCACAAGATCGTGGCGCTTGGTCTCGCCCACTCCCCCGAGGGGCGGCACATCTTCCCCCGCCTCACCATCGAGGAAAACCTCAAACTCGGCGCCTACCTCCGCAAGGACGCCGAAGGCATCGCCAAGGACATCCAGCGCGCCTACGACCTCTTCCCGATCCTCGGAGAGCGGAAGAAGCAGGCCGCAGGCACCCTCTCCGGCGGCGAGCAGCAGATGCTCGCCATGGGGCGCGCCCTGATGTCCCAGCCGAAGCTCCTGATGCTCGACGAACCGTCCATGGGGCTCTCCCCCATCATGATGCAGAAGATCATGCAGACGATCGTCGAACTCAAGGCCTCGGGCACCACCATCCTGCTCGTCGAGCAGAACGCCCAGGCGGCGCTCTCCCTCGCCGACCAGGGCCACGTCATGGAGATCGGCAAGATCGTCCTCTCCGGCCCCGGCCAGGAGCTCCTCCACGACGAATCCGTGCGGAAGGCCTACCTCGGCGAGGACTGATCCCCGCCCCTCTCGACCCTCCGCCGGTACGCACATACGAGGGGCCCGCACCGAATCGCCGGTGCGGGCCCCTCGTGCATCGCTGCTTCCGGCTACTTCTCCGGGACCTCTTCGATCACGGCCTGCGCCACCGCCTGCATCGTCATCCGGCGGTCCATCGACGTCTTCTGGATCCACCGGAACGCCGCGGGCTCCGTCAGGCCGTACTTCGTCTGCAGCACGCTCTTCGCCCGGTCCACCAGCTTCCGGGTCTCCAGGCGCTGGCTGAGATCCGCGATCTCCAGCTCCAGCTGCTTCAGCTCCGTAAAACGGCTCACGGCCATCTCGATCGCCGGCACGAGATCGCTCTTGCTGAACGGTTTCACCAGGTAGGCCATCGCCCCGGCGTCCCGCGCCCGCTCCACGAGCTCCCGCTGGGAGAACGCGGTCAGCATCAGGACGGGGGCCAGGCGTTCCTTGGCGATCCGCTCGGCGGCGGAGATGCCGTCCAGGATGGGCATCTTCACGTCCAGGATCACGAGGTCAGGGCGGTGCTCCTCGGCGAGCTTGACGGCGGTCTCGCCGTCGCCGGCCTCACCGACTACTGCGTAGCCCTCTTCCTCGAGCATCTCTTTGAGGTCGAGCCGGATCAGTGCCTCGTCCTCGGCGATGACGACACGCGTCGTCTGCGGGGGTACGTGCGACTGCTCGCTGGTCTCAGCGTGCTCATCGGGGGCGCTCACGGGTCTCCTCGTTCCAGGGCAGGTGCTGCACCATGAGCCTACCTATCTCCGGTATGGTTGGAACACGGCGGTCCTCCGCTAACCTTCGTTTTGAAGGAAGCCCCGGTAGCCCAGCGGGAGAGGCACGGTGCTCAAACCACCGACAGCGTGGGTTCGAATCCCACCCGGGGCACTTTCCCTTCGATTGCAAGGTGCGTTGCTTCTTTGCGATCTTCGCCGCTTGGGGTGAAAATCGCCGCGATCGGCCGTGACACAGCAGAGCCCCCTCCAAACTCGGCTGGCGAGGCTCTTCGATGCGGAGCAGGTGGGGTACATGCTGCGGCATGTGCTGGACAGCGTGCCGGTGAAGAATTTCCAGGACTGGCCGCCCTGGCGGAGCCTGGTCGTGGAGACGGCGGCCCAGGTGCTGGATTACCTCGGCGGGACGCTGGTGGTCGTCCAGTCGGTGCTGGTGGAGGGGTACTGGGCGGAGATCCGCGACGGGCTGGGGCGGGCCGGGATACCGGTGCGCCATTTCGTGCTGCATGCGGACCGGGAGGTCATGGTGCGGCGCATCGAGGCTGACGACTCGCTGGAGTCGGGGGGTGCCCGGCAGTGGCGTCTGGACCACCTCGCGGCCTACGAGGGCGCCAGGGCTTGGCTGGGCCGGGAGGGCGAGGTGGTCGACACGACGCGGGTGGGGGCGCCGGAGGCGGCCCGGTTGATCGCAAGCAGGGTGAGCTAGGAGGAGGCAGCCTTCGGGGAGTCGTCCTCGCCTACATGGTGGACGCGGACCATGTTCGTGGAGCCGGAGACGCCGGGCGGGGAGCCTGCCGTGATCACGACGACGTCGCCCTGCCGGCAGCGGCCGATGCTGAGGAGCTGCTCGTCGACCTGGGCGACCATTTCGTCGGTGGTCTGGACGGTCGGGCCGAGGAAGGTCTCGACGCCCCAGGTGAGGCTGAGCTGGGAGCGGGTGGCGGCCTCGGGGGTGAAGGCGAGAACGGGGATGGGTGAGCGGTAGCGGGTGAGGCGTCGGGCGGTGTCGCCGCTCTGGGTGAAGGCGACAAGGAGTTTGGCGTTGAGGAAGTCGCCCATTTCGGCGGCGGCGCGGGCGACGGCGCCGCTTTGGGTGCGGGGTTTGTTGCTCTCGGTGAGGGGCGGCAGCCCGGTGGCGAGCATGTCTTCCTCGGCGGCTTCGACGATGCGGCCCATGACCTTGACGGTTTCGACGGGATATTTGCCGACGCTGGTCTCGCCGGAGAGCATGACGGCGTCGGCGCCGTCCATGACGGCGTTGGCGACGTCGGACGCTTCAGCGCGGGTGGGCCGGGAGGCGTCGATCATGGATTCGAGCATTTGGGTGGCGACGATGGCGGGCTTGGCATTGCGCCTGGCCAGCTTGACGGCCCGTTTCTGGACCATGGGGACGGCTTCGAGGGGCATCTCGACGCCGAGGTCGCCGCGGGCGACCATGATGCCGTCGAAGGCGTTGACGATGTCTTCGAGGTTGTCGACGGCCTGGGGTTTTTCGATCTTGGCGATGATGGGGACGCGGCGTCCTTCCTCGCGCATGATCTTGTGCACGTCTTCGGCGTCGCGGCCGCTGCGGACGAAGGAGAGGGCGATGACGTCGGCGCCGATGCGCAGCGCCCACCGGAGGTCGTCGATGTCCTTTTTGGACAGGGCGGGGACGGAGACGGCGACACCAGGGAGGTTGAGTCCCTTGTTGTCGGAGATGATGCCGCCTTCGATGACCATGGTGTGGACGAGGGGTCCTTCGACGTCGGTCACTTCGAGGGTGACGCGTCCGTCGTCGACGAGGATGCGTTCGCCTTTGCTGACGTCGGCGGCGAGTCCTTTGTAGGTGGTGCCGCAGCAGTGGCGGTCGCCGGGGACGTCGTCGACGGAGATGGTGAATTCGTCGCCGCGTTCAAGGACTACGGGGCCTTCGGCGAAGCGGGCGAGTCGGATCTTCGGGCCTTGTAGGTCGGCGAGGATGCCGACGCTACGGCCGGTTTCGTCGGAGGCTTTGCGGACGCGTCGGTAGCGATCCTCGTGGTCGATGTGGGAGCCGTGGCTCATATTCAGACGGGCTACATCCATTCCGGCTTCGACCAGTGCCTTGATCTGGTCGTACGAGTCGGTTGCGGGGCCCAGGGTACAGACGATTTTCGCTCGGCGCATGGATCGACCCTACGACTTACTGGCGGGTAGGTATCTGGATGTAGGCGACTGTCCAACGTCCTTTGGATTAACGGTTGTTGACAAGTGCTGAAGTGTGCGCCGGGGCGCTCTGATGAGCACATTAGGCGCATTAGCTGAGATCGGGGGGCGTGATGGTGAAGTGCGCTGTGACGGAAGCGTGAATGGTCTGCCGTTCGGGTTCGAGATCGAGGGGTTCGGGTGGTTCTTCGGCCCCGGCGGCGCTATAGGCGGTGGTGCGCATTTTGGACCGTTCGCGGTATGGGGTGGGTCCGGCGATGCCTTCGTCGGTGAGTTCGGTGAGGGCGACGAGGCGGGAGCCGAGGGCGTCGGCGTATTCGCGGGCGCGCTGGACGGCGGAGTGTACGGCTTGCCCGCGGGCTGTGCGATAGGCGGGTGAGCCGGGGCGCAGGGACCAGGAGGGTCCGTCGACGCGGGTGAGGTCGAGCTCGGCGAGGCGGGTGATGAGTTCGCCGAGGGCGGTGAAGTCGGTGAGGGTGGCGCTGATGCGGACGAGGCCGGTGTAGGCGCGGACGCGTTCACCGCGGCCTCTTTCGCGGAGTTGGGGGGTGATGAGGAGGGTGCCGGTTTCGAGGGTGTCGAGGGCGTCGCCGTAGGTCTTGACGAGGTCGAGGGCCTGGGCGTTGCGGTGGGTTAGGTCGTCGAGGGTGGTGCGGCGGTCGGTGCCTCGGGCGGTGATGGTGATGGTGATGCCGGCGAGTTCGGGTTGGGCGTCGAGGACGGCTTCGCCGCGGATGGTGATGCGGGGTGCGGTGGGGGTTCCGTAGGGCTTCGCGGTGTCATGGGCGGCGGTGGCTTCGGGTGGTTCGTTGGGGTCTGTGGTCATGGGTCCACTGTGGCATTACCTGATAGAAACCTGCGGGGACTGTTGCGAGTTGGCGTGCGCGCGTAAGAATCTACGCGCGTTACCCAACGCGCCACACCATCGACGAGATCTCGGGAGCAGAGCCATGGCGCTCGACCGCAGGACCTTCCTCAATCGTTCGGCCGCGACGGGCGCCGGGGTGGCGCTCGCCGGCGCCGCGGCGGCGCCGGCCGAGGCGCACGGCAAGGAGAAGCCGGTGCCGGCGCCTAAGACGTATTCGTTCTCGGTGCTGGGGACGACGGATCTGCACGGGCATGTCTTCAACTGGGACTACTTCACGAACGCGGAGTACACGGACACCGCGCAGAACGACGTCGGTCTGGCGAAGATCTCGACGCTGGTGAATCAGGTGCGGAAGGAGAAGGGCTGTCACCGGACGTTGCTGATCGACGCGGGTGACATCATCCAGGGCACTCAGTTGTCGTACTACTACGCCCGGGTGGATCCGATCACGGGTACGGACGGTAAGCGCGGGCCGAAGCACCCGATGGCGCTGGCGATGAACCACATGGGGTATGACGCGGCGGCGCTGGGGAATCACGAGTTCAATTACGGAATTCCGACGCTGCGTAAGTTCCAGCAGCAGATCAATTTCCCGCTGCTGGGTGCCAATGCGCTGGACGCGAAGACGCTGAAGCCGGCGTTTCCTCCGTACACGGTGAAGCGGATCAAGGTGCCGCACGGTCCGGACATCAAGGTCGGGATTCTTGGGCTGACGAATCCGGGTATCGCGATCTGGGACAAGTCGAATGTCCAGGGCCAGATGACTTTCCCGGGTCTGGTCGATCAGGCGAAGATCTTTGTGCCGAAGCTGCGGTCGCTGGGCTGCGATGTGGTGATCCTCACCGATCACTCGGGGCTGGACGGGGGCACCTCGTACGGTGACGCGCTGCCGTATCCGGAGAACGCGTCGTCGGACGTGGCCGCGCAGGTGCCGGGGATCGACGCGATCCTGGTGGGGCACACCCACAAGGAGGTGCCGTCGCGGACGGTGACGAACACCGAGACGGGCAGGACGGTGGTGCTGTCGGAGCCGTATATGTGGGGGATGCGGCTGAGCGTCTTCGATTTCGCGCTGGAGCTGAAGAAGGGCCGCTGGGAGGTCACGTCGGTGACGGCGGATGTCCTGAACGCCAATTCGGCGGCCGAGGACCCGGAGGTCGTGAAGTTGGTGAAGGCGGAGCACGACGCGGTCGTTGCATATGTCAACCAGGTTATCGGGACATCGAAGGTGGCGATGTCGTCGACGGAGTCGACGTACAAGGACACACCGATCATCGACCTGGTCAATCGTGTGCAGACGGATACGGTGAAGGCCGGGCTGGCGGGTACGGCGTATGCGTCGTTGCCGGTGTTGTCCGAGGCGTCGTGCTTCTCGCGCACGGGGGCGATTCCGGCGGGGGATGTGACGCTGCGGGATGTTGCGGGGCTGTACATCTACGAGAACACGTTGGACGCACGTTTGCTGACGGGCGCTCAGGTCAGGGACTATCTGGAGTTCACGGCGGCGTACTACGTGCAGACACCGGCCGACGCGGTGATCGACGTGGCGAAGCTGACGAACGCGAACAGCAGGTGGGACTACACGTATGACATGGTCAGCGGGGTGAGTTATGAGATCGACATCGCGCAGCCGGAGGGTTCGCGGATCAAGAATCTGACGTACGGCGGGGCGGCGCTGGACGACAGTGCGCAGTTCGTTCTGGCGGTGAACAACTACCGGGCGAATGGTGGCAGCAATTACCCGCATGTGGCGGCTGCTACGTCGGTGTGGTCGAGTTCGGACGAGATCCGGAACACGATCATCGCGTGGGTGAAGGCGAACGGGACGATCGACCCGACGGCGTTCGCTTCGGTGGACTGGAAGCTGACGCGGGACGGTACGCCGGTGTTCTGAAGAGGGCTCTCCAGGCGCCAGGGCCTGTCCGGCGGATCTCCGTGGGAGAAGGAGCGGGGTCTGGTGCCTGCGATTCGCATGGAGGGGGCGGAGGTGGGGGCACCTCCCGGCCGAAGGTTGGGGGAGGAAGCGACGGGGAGCGTCGTTGACTGACGACAACGCCGCGAGCGCTGGTACCAGGGCACGCGACGCCGCGGAGATCCGCCGGACAGGCCCTAGGTGGCGGGTCTGGTCCCTGGGGGCAGGCTGCCGGTCTCGGTGGCCTGCCCGATGTACTCCATGAGGACGCGGCGCAGTTCGCGGGCGGCTCGGGGTGGTTCGGCGTCCTTGCGGTGGGCGAGGGCGATGGTGCGTTGCATTCCGGGTGGGGCGAAGGGGGTGGCCCGGACGCCGGGGCGGCGCTCGGCGACCATGCCGGGAAGGACGGCTGGTCCGAGTCCGGCTTCGACGAAGCCGAGGACGGCGTCCATTTCGCCGCCTTCTACGGAGAAGGTCGGTTCGAAACCAGCGGCGCGGCACGCGTTGACGGTGAGTTCGCGGAGGTCGTAGCCGCGGCGGAACATGACCAGTGGGCGGTCCCGGAGATCTTCCACCTGGATCTGGGCGGTGCCTGCGAGGGGCGGGGCGTCGGCGGCGCTGACGGCCACCAGGTCCTCGTGGAGCAGTGGGGTGGCGGCGAGTGCCGGGTCGTGGCTCTGCAGGGGGAGGACGATCAGGGCGAGGTCGAGGCTGCCGGTGGCGAGTTCGCGGACGAGGTCGCGGGAGCCGCCTTCTTCGATGATGAGCTGGATGCCGGGGTATTGGCGGTGGTAGTCGCGGAGTACCTCGGGGAGGAGTCCGGTGCAGAGGCTGGGGGTGGCGCCGAGGCGGACCCGGCCGCGGCGTAGCTGGAGGAGTTCCTGCACTTCCTGTGTGGCTGTCTCGGTGTCGGCGATGATGCGGCGTGCGAGGGGTAGCAGCGTCTCCCCTGCGTCCGTCAGTGCGATGTGGCCCCGTGCGCGGCTGAAGAGTTCGGCGCCGAGTTCGCGTTCCAGGGCGCGGATTTGTTGGGAGAGGGAGGGCTGGGCGACGTGGGTGCGTTCGGCGGCGCGGGTGAAGTGGCGGGTGTCGGCGACGGCGAGGAAGTAGACGAGCTGTTGTAGCTGCACGTCCCGCACCTTAGGGCTTCGCCCGGACTGCGGGGTTCAGGTGCGGGCCGGTGGGTGGCGTCGTGCCCACCCTCCCCCAGCTACCTCCCCAGCCTTCGGCCGGGAGGTGCCCCAGGAGGTGCCCCTATCTCGCTCCGCTCGGCCCTGCGGGACGATTGCCCACAACGTGTTTTCATAGGTTCCGCCTATCGAGACCAGG
Source organism: Actinacidiphila oryziradicis (assembly GCF_005047355.1). Classification (GTDB taxonomy): domain Bacteria; phylum Actinomycetota; class Actinomycetes; order Streptomycetales; family Streptomycetaceae; genus Actinacidiphila; species Actinacidiphila oryziradicis. The sequence continues at coordinate 109,655 of NZ_SUMC01000012.1, read as the reverse complement.
TGTTCCATGTCTTGGACCTGTTGTGGGTGGTCGGCCTAGCGTCGGCTTCATGGCTTTGGCGACTCGGACGGTTCGGCCGTCCGCCGTGCGGACGCTGTGGGGTTCGACCGTGGGCAAGAAGGCGGTCATGGCCGGCACTGGCGTGATCATGCTGTTGTTCCTGGTTGTGCACATGTTCGGAAATCTCAAGATCTTCTTCGGTGCGGCGGAGTTCAACTCCTACGCGGCCTGGCTGCGGACCATTGGCGAGCCGGTGCTCCACGAGACCTGGTATCTGTGGCTGCAGCGGACGGTGCTGGTGGCCGCTGTGGTCCTGCATGGCGTGGCGGCGTTCCAGTTGAGCCGCCGGGATCTGGCGGCGCGGCCGTCGAAGTATGTGCATGGCAGGGCCCGGGCGAGTTACGCGACGCGGACGATGCGGTGGGGCGGGGTGATCCTCGGGCTGTTCATCGTCTGGCACATTCTCGATCTCACGACGTTGACGGTGAATCCACGGGGGCAGGCGGGTCACCCGTACGAGAACATCGTGGCTGATTTCCGGGTCTGGTATGTGGATGTGTTCTACATCGTGGCGATGCTGGCGTTGGGTATGCATATCCGGCACGGCTTCTGGAGTGCGGCGCAGACACTGGGGGCGAACAACGGACGGCGGGACCGGGCGCTGAAGACTGTGGCGAATGTGCTGGCCGTGGCGCTGACTGCTGGTTTCCTGGTGGTGCCCGTGTCGGTGATGACCGGATTGGTGGGCTGATCATGAGTGGTTACGGTGATTACCGGCTCGGGGAGCCGGTATCCGATACGAAGGCTCCGGCGGGGCCGGTGGAGGACCGCTGGGACCAGCGGCGTTTTGAGGCGAAGCTGGTGAATCCGGCGAACCGCCGTAAGCATACGGTGATTGTGGTGGGTACGGGGCTCGCAGGTGGCGCGGCGGGGGCGACGCTGGCGGAGCAGGGGTATCACGTGGTGCAGTTCTGTTATCAGGATTCGCCGCGCCGGGCGCATTCGATCGCGGCGCAGGGCGGTATCAATGCGGCGAAGAATTACCGTAATGACGGTGATTCGGTGCACCGGTTGTTCTATGACACGGTGAAGGGCGGGGATTTCCGGGCGCGGGAGTCGAATGTGCACCGGCTGGCCGAGGTGTCGGTGGCGATCATCGACCAGTGTGTGGCGCAGGGGGTGCCGTTCGCGCGGGAGTACGGGGGCCTGCTGGATACGCGGTCGTTCGGCGGGGTGCAGGTGTCGCGGACGTTCTATGCCCGGGGGCAGACGGGGCAGCAGTTGCTGCTGGGGGCGTATCAGGCGTTGTCGCGGCAGATCGACGCGGGGGGCGTGGAGTTGCATGCGCGGACGGAGATGCTGGATCTGATCGTGGTGGACGGCCGGGCGCGCGGGATCGTGGCGCGGGATCTGGTGTCGGGGGCCGTGTCGGTGCATCTGGGGGACGCGGTGGTGCTGGCGTCCGGCGGGTACGGCAATGTGTTCTTTCTGTCGACGAACGCGAAGGGTTCGAACGCGACGGCGGCGTGGCGGGCGCACCGCAAGGGGGCGTATTTCGCCAATCCGTGCTTTACGCAGATCCATCCGACGTGTATTCCGCGTTCGGGTGACCATCAGTCGAAGCTGACGCTGATGAGTGAGTCGTTGCGTAATGACGGCCGGATCTGGGTGCCGAAGGCGCAGGGTGATGCGCGGTCTCCGGAGAAGATTCCGGAGGACGAGCGCGATTATTACCTGGAGCGGATTTATCCGTCGTTCGGCAATCTCGTGCCGCGTGATATCGCTTCGCGGGCCGCGAAGAATGTGTGCGACGAGGGGCGGGGGGTGGGTCCTGGCGGGCAGGGGGTGTATCTGGATTTCGCGGAGGCGATTGCCCGTATGGGGCGGGAGAAGGTTGCGGAGAAGTACGGGAATCTCTTTGAGATGTATGAGCGGATCACTGCCGAGGATCCGTACAGCCGGCCGATGCGGATCTATCCGGCGGTGCATTACACGATGGGCGGGCTGTGGGTGGACTACGACCTGCAGACGACGGTGCCGGGGCTGTTCGCGATCGGGGAGGCGAATTTCTCCGACCACGGTGCGAACCGGCTGGGGGCGAGTGCGTTGATGCAGGGTCTGGCCGACGGCTATTTCGTACTGCCGGCGACGATCAACGACTATCTGGCGCGTGGTCCGCACGATCCGGTGCCGGTGGATCATCCGGCGGTGGAGGAGGCCGTGGCGGACGTGGAGGACCGGCTGCGTCTGCTGCTGGCGGTGGACGGTGACCGTACGCCGGATTCGTTCCATCGTGAGCTGGGCGAGCTGTTGTGGGACGAGTGCGGGATGGCCCGCACCGAGGCGGGGCTGCGGAAGGCGCTTGAGCGGATTCCGGCGCTGCGGGAGGAGTTCTGGCGGCGGGTGAAGGTGCCGGGGACGGGCGAGGAGCTGAACCAGTCGTTGGAGAAGGCGAACCGGGTGGCGGATTTCCTGGAGCTGGCGGAGTTGATGTGTCTGGACGCGCTGCATCGTGCGGAGTCGTGCGGCGGGCATTTCCGGGAGGAGAGCCAGACGCCTGACGGGGAGGCGCTGCGGGACGACGAACGGTTCTCGTATGCGGCGGCCTGGGAGTTCACCGAGGCCGGTGTGGCGCCGGTGCTGCACAAGGAAGACCTGGTCTTCGAGTATGTCCATCCCACTCAGCGGAGTTACGCGTGAACCTCACTTTGCGTATCTGGCGGCAGCGTTCGGCGTCCGAGGAGGGCGCTATGGCCACGTACGAGGTGGCGGACATCAGTCCGGACATGTCGTTCCTGGAGATGCTGGACGTGCTGAACGAGGAGTTGATCCTGCGGGGTGAGGATCCGGTGGCGTTCGACCATGACTGCCGGGAGGGGATCTGCGGGGCGTGCGGGATGGTGGTGAACGGGCAGGCGCACGGTCCGGAGCGGACGACGACGTGTCAGTTGCACATGCGGTCGTTTCGGGACGGGGACACGATCGACGTCGAGCCGTGGCGGGCGGCGGCGTTCCCGGTGGTGCGGGATCTGGTGGTGGACCGGTCGGCGTTCGACCGGGTGATCCAGTCCGGGGGTTATATCTCGGTACCCACGGGGAGTGCTCCGGAGGCGCATGCGACGGCCGTCCCGAAGGAGGCCGCCGATTACGCCTTCGAGCACGCTGAGTGCATCGGGTGCGGGGCGTGTGTGGCGGCCTGTCCGAACGGGTCGGCGATGTTGTTCACGTCGGCGAAGGTCAATCATCTGAATGTGCTGCCGCAGGGCGCGCCGGAGCGCGAGTCGCGGGTGCTGAACATGGTGGCGGCGATGGACGATCAGGGTTTCGGCGGCTGTACGAACACCGGTGAGTGCGCGACGGCGTGTCCGAAGGGGATTCCGTTGCCGTCGATCGCCGCTATGAACCGTGAGTGGCTGCGCGCGGTGCGGAAGGGAGGGAGCTGATCCGGGATTGCTGGGGTGGGGTGCTGAGGCCGAAGGTGGTGAAGGCGGTACGGGTGGGGAGGGGGTAAGGCGTTTGGCCGGTGATGGCGTTGAGGATGACGGAGGAGCGCCAGGCGGCGAGGCCGAGGTCGGGGGCGCCGACGCCGTGGGTGTGGCACTCGGCGTTCTGGACGTGGATGGCGCCGGTCACTGAAGCGTCCAGGACGATGCGGTGGTGTTCGTCGATCTTGGGGCGGCCGGCGGAGTCGCGGCGGATGTAGGGGTGGAGGGGGGAGAGCAGGGCGCCGAGGGGGCGTTCGCGGTAGCCGGTGGCGAGGATGACGGCGTTGGTGGTGAGGCGGCTGCGGGTGTTCTGCTGCTCGTGTTCGAGGTGGAGTTCGATGGCGTTGGTGCCGAGGCGGCCGGCGGTGCGGACGGTGACACCGGGGGTGAGGGTGGCGTCGGGCCAGCCGCCGTCCAGGGTGCGGCGGTAGAGCTCGTCGTGGATGGCGTTGATGGTGGCGTGGTCGATGCCCTTGTGGAGCTGCCACTGCTGGGGCAGGAGCTTGTCGCGTACGGGTTCGGCGAGGCCGTGGAAGAAGCGGGTGTAGTCAGGGGTGAAGTGTTCCAGGCCGAGCTTGCTGTACTCCATGGGGGCGAAGGCGGGGGTGCGGGCGATCCAGGTGAGTCTTTCGCGGCCGACGGGGCGGGTCCGGAGGAGGTCGAGGAAGACTTCGGCGCCGGACTGGCCGGAGCCCACGACGGTGATGTGTTCGGCGGTGAGGATGCGTTCGCGCTGCTTGACGTAGTCGGCGGAGTGGACGATGGGGGCGGTGGGGGCTTCGGCGAGCGGGCGTAGCGGCTCGGGGATGTAGGGGGCGGTGCCGAGGCCGAGTACGAGGTTGCGGGTGAGGGTGCGGCCGAGGGCTTCGGCCTGGCCGCCTGCGTCGAGGCGGGTGTGGTCGACTTCGAACAGGCCTCGGCCGGGGTTCCAGCGGACGGTGTCGGCCTGGTGGCCGAAGTGGGTGGTGGGCAGGGCTTGGGCGACCCAGCGGCAGTAGGCGTCGTATTCGGCGCGGTGAATGTGAAATCGCTCGGCGAAGTAGAAGGGGAAGAGCCGGTCGCGGCTCTTCAGGTAGTTGAGGAAGGTCCAGGGGCTGGCGGGGTCGGCGAGGGTGACGAGGTCTGCGAGGAAGGGCACTTGGAGGGTGGTGCCGTCGATGAGCTGGCCGGGGTGCCAGTTGAAGTCCTGGCGCTGGTCGTAGAAGGCGGCGTTGAGGTAAGGGAGGGGGTCGGCGAGGGCGGCGAGGGAGAGATTGAAGGGGCCGATGCCGATGCCGAGGAGGTCGAGTGGCTGTTGCTGGTCTTCAGGAGTGGTCATCGGTCGGTGGTGCCTTCCGTGCGGGGTGCGGAGGTGATGAGGTCCAGGAGTTGTTGCAGGTCTTCGGGGCGGGTGGCGGGGTTGAGCAGGGTGGCTTTGAGCCAGAGCCGGCCGTCGGCCCGGGCCCGGCCGAGGACGGCGCGGCCCTGGTCGAGCAGGGTGCGGCGGATGGCTGCGACCTGGTGGTCGGTGGCATCGGCTGGGCGGAACAGGACGGTGCTGATGGCGGGGCGCCGGTGGAGGGTGAGGCCGGGTTCCTGCTCGATCAGGTCGGCGAAGGTGTGGGCCTGGTCGCATACGGTGTCGACAAGTCGTCCTATGCCGTCGCGGCCCAGGGCGCGGAGCGTGACGGCGATCTTGAGGACGTCGGGGCGGCGGCTGGTGCGCAGTGACCGGCCCAGCACGTCGGGCATTCCGGCTTCTGTGTCGTCGGCGGCGTTGAGGTAGTCGGCCCGGTGGTCCAGGGGCCGCAGGGCGGCCGTGTCGGGGACGGCCAGCAGCCCGGCCGCTACCGGTTGCCAGCCGAGTTTGTGCAGGTCGAGGGTTACGGAGGCGGCTGCGGTGAGGCCGTCGAGCTTGGGTGCTTCGCGGTCGCTGAAGAGGAGGGGTCCGCCGTAGGCGGCGTCGATGTGCAGTGCGGCGCCGTATGCCTCGGCGATCCGGCCGATCTGGGGCAGCGGGTCGATGGCGCCGGTGTCGGTGGTTCCGGCGGTGGCGACGACGAGGGTGCTGCGGCGTGGCAGGTGTTCCAGGGTCCGTGCCAGTTCGCCGGGGTCCACGATCCCTGCCGGGGTGTCGACGGTGACCGGTTCGGGCAGGCCGAGGAGCCAGGCCGCGCGATGGATGCTGTGGTGGGCGTTGGCGCCGCACACGACCTGCAGCGGGGGGTGGGCGGCGTGCTCCCGGGCGAGGAGGAGTGCGAGTTGGTTGGATTCGGTGCCGCCGGTGGTGATGAGCGCGTCGGGTGCGTGGTGGACGGGGCCCTGGCTGCCGGGGCCTTGGTGTGGGTAGACCAGTGCGGCGAGCACGGCGGTGGTCTCCGCCTCCAGGGCTGTGGCGGACGGAGCCTGGTCCCAGGAGTCCAGCGACGGGTTCAGCACGCCGGCTGCGAGGTCCGCGGCTACGGCGGCGGCCAGTGGCGGGCACTGCAGATGCGCCGTGCAGCGCGGGTCGGCGGGGTCGGCGGCCCCTTCGGCGAGGGCCCGTACGAGGGTACGCAGTGCCTCTTCCGCCCCGGTGCCGGTGTCGGGGAGCACCGGTGTGCAGGCCTCCCGCACCCGCCGCGCCACCGCTTCCGGGCCGCCGGCCGGGAGCGGGCCGCCGCGTGCGGTGGCGCCGTCGGCGAGCGCGGTGAGCACCGTGCCCAGTAACGGGCGCAGCCTGCCGGGGCCTTGGGTGCCTCCGGCCAGGCCTGCGGCGAGGCTTCCGGAGGGGCTTCCGGCGGGGTGGGGTGGCATGGGGTGGCCCTTTCGGATTGCGCAGGTGAGGGCGTACGCGGCGGACTCGTATGCCCCGTATGCACAACGACCGGCGCCGGTCGGGGGTATTGCCCGGGGTGATCGGAACGTCGACTTCCGCGCGGACGGCGGCGGACGGGGTTGACCTTGACGCGCACGTCAAGGTCTAGCGTCGTGGTCACAGCCTTCATCCGACTGTCGAGGAGCCCTCATACTGCTGAGAGGCCGCGCGAATAGGTGGGGCGGCGGAACATGGGCGCCCGCCGCGCTGGGGGCACCTCCCGGCCGAAGGCTGGGGGAGGCTGATGTCGCCGTGGCGTCGTCCGGTGATGGGGGCACCTTCCAGCGTTAGCTGGGGGGAGGCCTGTCGGACGCAGTCGGCAACGCCGCGAGGTGCCGCCCGTCGCCTGTGGGCACCTCGCGGCGTTAGCTGGGGGAGGCTGCTCGTGCCCGCTGCGGAGCAGCGGCAGTGACATCGGCTGCTCCGCAGCGGGCACGAGCGGCGGTGAAGGGACCGTTCGTGATCCGCCGGACAGGCTCTAGGCGCCGCGGACGCGAAGGGCGCGGGCGAGATCGTCGAGTTGGTCCATGAGCGTGCGGCGCAATGCCGGGGTGGGATCGGCGTCGCGCAGGCATTCCTCGCCGAGGCGGAGGGTGTCGTGGTCGACGTGCGGGAGGGGGAAGGCGTAGCGGCCGGCGGCTTTGGCGAGGGCAGGGCCGCGGCGGGCGGCGAGGGCTGTGGCGGCGGGGTAGTAGCGGGGGACGTAGTCGCTCAGGAGGTCCAGCTGTTCGGGCTGCCAGAAGCCCTGGGCCGTGGCGGTGAAGCGGTAGTTGGAGAGATCGGTCCGCTCGTCGCAGGGGAACAGCGAGTCCCAGGCGGCTCGTTTGGCGGCGGGGTCGGGGAGGGCGGCGCGGCAGCGGGCGGCGGCTTCCTGGCCGGTGGCGCTGGGGTCGGCGGCGAGTTCGGCGGCGATGTCGGCGTCGGTGGCGGCGCCGAGGACGGAGAGGCGGAGCAGGAGCTGCCAGCGCAGTTCGTGGTCGAGGGCGGGGCCGCCGGGGATGCGCCGCTCGGTGAGCCATTCCCGTAGCTCGGCAGTGCCGGTGCCGACGGCGATGAGGGCGCGGGCGGCGGTGAGGGGGTGGCGGGGCAGCAGGGCGCGGCCGATGGTGTCGAGGGTGGCCAGCGCGGCGGGGCGCCGGCCGGCGGGGAGGTAACGGTCGGCGATCTGGGTGCGGGCGAAGGTGAGGACGCTCTCGGCGATGGCGATGTCGGTCTCGTACGGCAGGTTGGCGCGGGCCACGTCGAGGTAGGCGGCGGGCGGCAGCTCGCCGTCGCGGACCAGGTCGCGGGCGGCGTTCCAGACCACGGCCCGGGAGAGGGAGTCGGGCAGTCCGCGCAGCGCCGCGGCCGCCGCGGCCCAGGACTGCTCGTCGAAGCGGACCTTGGCGTAGGTGAGGTCGCCGTCGTTGAGCAGTACGAGGTCGGGGCGGCGGCCGGGCAAGACCTTGACGGCGTCGCCCTGCGGGACGTCGAGTTCGAAACGGTCGCGCGGGACGAGGCGGCCCGGGCCGTCGGGGGCGTGGTCGTACGCGCCGACGGCGATGCGGTGCGGGCGGCTGCCGTCGCGGTCGACGGTGAGGTGCCAGTGGCCCTCGGCTTCGCCGATCGCCGGGGTGAGGGTGTCGACTCCGGTGGTGCGCAGCCACTTCTCGGCCCAGGTGTGGACATCGCGGTCGGTGGCGCGGGCGAGGGAGTCGATGAAGTCGGCGAGGGTGGCGTTGCCGAAGCGGTGGCGGGCGAAGTGGTCGTTGATTCCGGCGAGGAAGTCCTTCTCGCCGAGCCAGCTGACGAGTTGGCGCAGGACGGAGGCGCCCTTGGCGTAGGAGATGCCGTCGAAGTTGGACATGGCGGAGGCGGTGTCGTGCACGGTCTCGGCGTCGGGGGCGACGGGGTGGGTCGAGGGGCGCTGGTCTGCGTCGTAGCCCCAGCCCTTGCGGGCGAGGGCGAAGTCGGTCCAGGTGTCGGTGAAGCGGGTGGCCTCGGAGAGGACCTGGAATCCCATGTATTCGGCGAAGGACTCATTCAGCCAGATGTCGTCCCACCACTGGAGGGTGACGAGGTCGCCGAACCACATGTGCGCCATTTCGTGAGCGATGACCATGCCGCGGGTCTGCCGCTGGGTGTCGGTGACGGCGGAGCGGTAGATGAACTCGTCGCGGAAGGTGACCAGTCCGGGGTTCTCCATGGCGCCGAAGTTGAATTCCGGTACGAAGGCCTGGTCGTAGGAGTCGAAGGGGTACGGCTCGTCGAAGATCTCGTGGTAGCGGTCGAAGCAGCGGCGGGTGATGTCGAAGATCTCGTCCGCGTCGGTGTCGAGGTGGGGCGCGAGGGAGCGGCGGCAGTGCAGGCCGAAGGGCAGCCCGGCGTGCTCGGAGCGTACGGAGTGCCAGGGTCCTGCGGCGATCGCGAAAAGGTATGTACTGATCGGTGGAGTCGACGCGAGCTGCCAGCGGCCCTCGCCGGTGCGTTCGGCGATACCGTTGCCGAGCACGGTCCAGGTGGGCGGGGCGGTGACGCTGACCTCGAAGACGGCCTTCAGGTCCGGCTGGTTGAAGGCGGCGATGACGCTCCGGACGTCCTCCAGGGACATCTGCGTATAGAGATACGTTTCGCCGTCGGCGGGGTCGGTGAAGCGGTGCATGCCCTCGCCGGTGCGGGAGTAGCGCATGTCGGCCTCGACGCGCAGTTCGTGCGGGCCGGCGGTGAGGCCGGTGAGGTGGAGGCGGTTGTCGTCCAGCGTCGTGGTGTCCAGCGGGCGGCCGTCGAGGAGGGCGCTGTGCAGGGTGGCGGGTTTGAGGTCGGCGAAGGTGTCGCCGTCGTGGTGTGCGGTGAACCGGATCACGGTCGTGGAGCCGAACAGCTCTTCCCCGCCGGTGAGGTCGAGGTCGATGGAGTAGCGCTGGACGTCGATCAGGCGGGCGCGGGCCTCGGCCTCGGTGCGGGTGAGTTCAGGCATGCGGCCCATGCTGCCGCATCACCGGTGCGGGGCGCAGGAGGGTTTGCGGCGGCGGCCGGACGTAGGGTGCCCGCATGATTGCCAAGTTGCAGTGCACCGTTGTCGACTGTCCGGACCCGGGTGCGCTGGGCGCCTTCTACCAGGGGCTTCTCGGCGGGGAGCTGGATGACAGCGACCCTGCGTGGGTGTGCTCGCGCTGGGTGCCGCGCCGCTGCACGACAGCGGCGGCCGGAATTCGGGATTCCGGGCCTTCACCGATCCGGCGGGGCATCCCTTCTGCCTCTGTTTCGGGCAGTCCTGAGCCGTGTCCCGCAGCGGCGGCCTGGTCGACGCCTGCACGACGGTCACCCGTGCTCAAGCTCCGGGAGTCCGAACAGGCAGTTCGCGTTCGCTGGCGGCGGCAGCCAGGCGCTTGTCGTACGTGACGAACGCGGTGAGGGCGAGTTCCAGGTGCTCGGCGCTGGCGAGGTGGATCGCGTCGAGGCTACGCAGGTGTCGTATCGGGAACACGCCCGCCGCGCGAAGGATCGGGCCGGTGATCCGGACCCGCAGTACCCGGTCCAGCAGTTCCTCTGCCGCGTCACCCACTTCGGGATCCGCACCGGCCCGGACCAGCGCACGGGCGACTTCGGTCTGGGCAAGGGCCGATGTGGCATGCCCCTCAGCGGCGTGAGCGCCCAGGAAGGCCCGAAGGGCGGGCGTCTCCGGCTCGGGAAGCAGCAGCTTCAACAAGGCGCACGAGTCGAGATAGATCAACGGTCTTCTTCCTCGCGCATCGCCAGCAGCACGTCGGACAGCCGGGAGGGAGCCCCGGGCCGGGCGGGGAGCGGCTGCCAGTCGCCGAGGCCTCGTGCTGAGGCAGCGTTGTCCGGATCTACGGTGCCGGTGCGGACGAGATCCTCCATGACACGCTGCTCGGGGTCGGGCGGCGACAGCACGGCGATCAACCGGCCGTTCCGGGTGATCTCGACGCGCTCGCCGGCGGCTACACGGTCGATAAGCTCGCTCGCGTGCTGCTGCAGCTGACGGATGGGCACTCTGGTCGTCATGCAGCAACCGTATGAGCTCCGTGCGTCGAATGACGCCCACGTGCGTTGTTTTCACGCGTACGAAGTACACCGCAGCGTCACCATGAACATCATCACTGTCAGTCGTGCTTGTGCCAGGGCTGAGCGCACTGCTCCAGCACGGCCCGGTGGGTCGCCGTCCAGGCGTACGCCGCCCGCACCTCCGCCACCGCTCCCCCGTCGCGCAGCCGCACCATCGCGGGGTCCCCGGCCTCTGCCGCGGCCTCGATGCCACGCCAACAGCGGTCCTGCCACCACAGCACCGTCTCGACGACACGCCCGCGATCGGCGGCGTCCAGCCCATATGCGTCGCATATAATCCCGAAACGTCGCCCCACCTGGTGCGGGCCCGGGCCCGAGGGGCCGGTGCCGCAGAACTGCCAGCAGACCTGCGCCACATCGTGGATCCGGCTGCCCGGCGCGGCCAGATCCCAGTCGATGATGACGACGGGCCGCGTCCCGAGGCCCGGTACCTCCCTGTAGACGGTGTTCTTCGGCGACAGATCGTTGTGGCACACCACCTCACCGCCCGCCGCCGCCGGCGTCCCGGCCGTCAGGTCGTGGAACTCCCGTACCAGGCGCGCGACCGCCGCCAAACCCTCGTCACCGGCCTCCTGCCCCGCCGACCCCTCGGCGTACGACAGCACCTCACGGCCCCACTCGTCTGTACCCAGATGGCGGGGCGCGCCCTGCCATCCCGCGCGCTCGAAGAGCTCCAGCAGCTCCCATACGTACTCCGCCCGCTCCCCCGCCGTCCGCCGGACCGTGTCCCCGGACCGTACGACCTTGTTGATGAAACCGCCGCTCAGCGGCTCCTCCCGCTCCTCCGGCTCCCCCTGCTCCTCAGATCGCGGCCGCACGCAGTGCCTCCCCTGCTGCCGAGGCGATCGGCTCGCCGTGGCCGAAGCACACGGTCTCGGTGTCGAGAGCGGCCAGGCGGTGGTAGGCGTCCACGGTCCGCGCGCGGTCCGTATTGAAGACGCCGGGCATCGGCCGCCCCTGCGCGTGGGCGATGGTGTCGCCGGTGAACAGCACTCCGGCCGATGGCAGATGCAGTGCGATACTCCCCGGAGTGTGCCCGGGGACATGCAGGATCCGAGCCCGCGCGCCCCAGTCCAGCTCGTCGCCGTCCGCCAGTTCCCGGTCCACGCGGGCGGGTGGTGCGTGCGGAACGGTCGGGACGACCGCGTCGTAGAGCGGCCGCTCCCACGGCTCCAGTACGGGTGGTGTCGGGGGCGCCGTGCCCCGGATCGCCGGCGCGTCGTCGGCTCCGGCCAGTACGCGGGCGCCGGTGGCGGCGGCCAGGGCCGCGGCCGAGCCGGAGTGGTCGTGATGGGAATGGGTCAGCACGATCTCGCGGAGGTCGTGGGGCCGGGCGCCGAGCTGCCGCAGGGCGGTGAGGATCGCTGCCTCGGAACCGGCCGGGCCCGAGTCCACGAGGGCGTATCCGCCGGGCTGCCGGACGACGTAGACCTGCCCGACGGGGAAAGGCAGGAGCCAGATGTCAGTGGTCACTTGTACGGTTTCCATTGTCCGACGGTAAGCAGATGCCAGAACCTGAGCCACACGTTGAGCCGGGGGCGAACGGCCCCGGCCGGGGGAGGGCGAGGTACCGATGACGTACGCACTGACCGAGGGCGATCCCGCACCGGGGTCCGTCCGGCAGATGACCTTCGTGCCGTTCCTGCCGGACGGGCACTGCGCGGCGATCCCGGATGGCGACGGCCGGCTGCGACTGCCCTCGGGCGAGGTACGCCCCGGCGAGCACTGGCTGCTGGACACCACCCTCCGGATACCGCTGGAGACCGCCGGTTTCCGCTTCCAGCGGGCGCATCCGTTCGCGTACGACGCCGAGGCGGCCCACCTGTACGCCTGGCTGGACGGCGACCGCTACAAGGGCCGGCGCCCGCACGCCGAGGTGGAGCTGGTGGCCGGCCCGGCCGAGGCCATCGCCGGTCTCATGGGCGATGCGCAGGTGGTGCTGGACGCGGCCCGGTCCTTCCGGGCGCAGGACGATGCCTCGTATTTCGCGGACAATATGCGGCTGCTGGAGCCCGCCTATCTGCGTGCCGCCACACCCGAAGGCGGCTCCGGGTTCGGAGGTGGCCCGCAGGCGTGGCGGGCCCGCCGCTCAATGATCGTCGAGGGGCTGGACCGGGACGGCACCTTCCTCGATGTCGGCTGCGCCAACGGCCTGCTGATGGAGTCAGTACACGCCTGGGCGGCGGAGCGCGGCCGGGTGATCGAGCCCTACGGGATCGATCTGGCGCCCGGTCTCGTCGGGCTCGCCCGGCGGCGGCTGCCGCGATGGGCTGGCAGGATCGAGGTCGGCAACGCGCTCAGCTGGAGACCGCGGGACGGCCGGCGCTTCACCTTCGCCCACATCCTGGCGGAGACCGTGCCGCGGGCACGGTTCGGCGACCTGGCGCGGCATGTCCTGGACACCCTGGTGGAGCCCGGCGGACGGCTGCTGCTCAGCGTCTACCAGGCCTCTGAGGGCACCCTCCCGGACGCCGCCGAGCAGTTCGGCGGCATCGGGCTCGCCGTATCCGGCAGGGCGGGTGCGACGGCGTGGGTCGACGCGTAGCCTCGGAAGCGACGGACCGCCGTCGCCGGGGGAGGCGCAGGTGACCCAGCAGGCAGAACCGATCGTGCACGGCTTTCCGCATCTGGACACCGTCAGGGCGTCGCTGACCGCGCTCTACCGGCGGCTGTCCTACGACACGGTGAGCCTGTTCGCGGCGAGCGTGCGCCCGGAGGCGGTGGACTTCCCGGCCGACGAGGACCTGTATCTCGGCGCGCAGCGGGTGGCCCGCGTCATGGTGCAGCACTTCCGGCTGCCGGACGCCCGCATGATCGTGAGCTTCCGAGACATGGTGCACGCCGGGAATGTGGAGCTGGCAGCCGGGCCGGAGTATTTCATCGAGCTGCACTCCCGCTTCAGGACCGACCGCCGCGATATCGGCGCGGTCCTCGCACACGAAGTCATGCATGTCTACCTGCACCGCCTGGACCTGGAGTTCCGCGGCACCCGCGACAACGAGATCCTCACCGACACCGCCACCGCCTACCTCGGCGCGGGCTGGCTCCTGCTGGACTCCTACCGCGAGGAGCCCGCGGTCCGCGGCGAACGGCTGATCATGTCCGCCTCCAAGCTCGGCTACCTCACCCCCGAGGAGTTCGGCTACGTGCTGGCCAAGCGGGCGCTCGCCTTCGGCGACGACATCGAGCCCTGGTTCACCAGCGCCCAGGCCCGTGACGCCTACCGCACCGGTCTCGCCCAGGCCCAGGAGGACCTCCGCCGCCCGCCGCTGGCCCACTGCGGCTGGGCCGTCCGCCGCCGCTACGCCCATGACCGCCGGGCCGGCAGCGCGCTGCCCTCCGCGCCCTACGCCTTCGAGGGCTCGGGACCGATGCGCGTGTCCTTCCCGTGCCCGACCTGCCACCAGCGCATCCGGGTCCCGGTTCGGGGCAGGATGAAGGCCCGTTGCGGCCTGTGCCGCACGGTGCTGGAGTGCGATACATGACGCCTGCGGCGGCTGTTCCCGGGCGGCCTCGCCGTCGCGCCGCGTCTGGCGGGCGGAGTCGCCCGGACGTAGCGTCGGGTTATGTCCGTTCAATGGGTTCTGCCCGGATCAGCCGGCATGTCGGAGGCGGTGGGCGTCGAGGAGCGCCGCCCGGACGGTGATGAGGGCCGCTACTCGTACGAGATCCACAGCAGCGGCGCTCTGATCATCTGGGTCGCCAGGGGCGGCGGCGAAGCGGCCGAGGTGGATGTCGCGTACGGGCCGGGGGCATGGATCAAGGCGAGCGGCACTCGGAGATAGTGCGCGGCCGGTGGGGCCCGGACGGTGCTGTCACTTGCAGGGCGGATGCTCGGCGGATGGGATGGGGCCGCTACGATCCTTCCCATGAACAGCTCCGGACCGCACTGACCGGTCGTCTGACCGCCCCCGCGCCGCAGGGCGACGGAGGCGGGATGCCGATCTGTCATGCCCGCGCGCGACCTGGCGAGGACCAGTAGCGCCGACTCCGGAGATCTCCCATGTCACGCCCCGACAGGGGCAGTGCGTCCTATCGCGCTGTCCTCGCACTCCCCCGTGCCCGTGGCCTCTTCGCCGCCGCCATGCTCGCCCGGCTCTCCTACGGGATGCTCTCCCTGCCCCTGCTGCTCTCCCTGCGGCAGGGCACCGGATCGTATGCCGTCGCCGGTACGGCCACCGGCCTCTTCGGCCTGGCCGCCGCGCTGCTGGGACCCTTCAGAGCACGTCTGGTCGAGGGTCGCCACGCTGCCCTGATGATCCTTTCCGTCTGTTACACCCTGTTGCTGGCCTCGGTCGCCGCCGGATGCGCACTCCGGATTCCCGCCCTGCCCACCGTCGGCCTGGCTGTACTCGCCGGGATGTTCCCGCCCCCGGTGGGACCGCTGATGCGGACCTTGTGGGGCGAACTGACGGTGGACGAGGAGCAGCGGCAGCGCGCGCTGAGTCTGGATACGGCCGCCGAGTCCACGGTCTTCGCGCTCGGCCCGGTGTTCGGCGCATTCCTGATCACCTTCTCCGCTGCCCCGATGGCGTTGGGGGTCTGCGCCGTATTGGTCATCACCGGCTTCTCGGCCTTCGCGGCGGCGCTGGGGCGCAGTCCTGCGGGCGCGCACCGTGCGGCCGCGCGTACACCGATCCCCCGTACCGCGCTCGGCCCGTTGCGCGCTGCGGGGTTCGTGCCGCTGCTGCTGGTCGTCCTGGGCACCGGCTGCGCGCTGTCCCTGGACGAGATCGCGGTCGTCGCGGCCTGGGGCGCTGGGGTCGCCGGGCCTGTGATGGCGCTGTTCTCGGTCGGCGGCGTGCTCGGCGGCCTGGCGTACGGGCGGCGGCAATGGCGCGCCACGCCCGGACGGCGGCTGCTGGCTCTGGCCGCGTTCTCCTCCGGTTGCTACGCCTTGCCGGCCCTGCTGTACGCCGTGCCAGGCGCGGGAGTGGCGCTCCTGCTCGCGGGGGCCTGCACCGATGCCCTGTTGATCACGTCGTATCTGCTGGTGGACACCTTGGTCCCGGGTGGCTCCAGGACGGAAGCGGGCGCCTGGGTCAACACGGCCTACAACCTGGGCACCGCCTTGGGCGCGGGCGGTGCCGGCCTGCTGATCGACCGTCCCGGTCCGGTGGCGGTCTTCGCCGCCGCTGCCGTACCGCTCGGCGCGGCCACCGCCCTCGGTGCCCTCCGGCGCTCGCCGCTGCGCCGGGGCGGCTGCGAGGCAGCGGTACTGACGGGTCGTCAACCGATGGTGTCCGACGCGGTCGAGTAGCGGCGTCCGGACGCCCCGGAGCTCTCCCGGATGACCAGCCGGTGCCGGGCCATGACGACTGTTGGCGGGGTGCCCGGGAGGGGGTCCGGGCCCTCTATACGGCCGAGGAGGGCGGCGACGGCGAGGCGGGCGAGTTCTTGTTTGTCGGGGGCGATGGTGGTGAGCGGCGGGGCGGTGTAGCGGGCCTCTTCCACGTCGTCGAAGCCGACGACGGCGACATCGCGGGGTACGGAGAGGCCGCGCTCGCGCAGGGCGTGCAGGGCGCCTTCCGCGAGGGCGTCGGCGAAGCAGAAGACGGCGTCGGGCGGGGTGGGCAGGGCCAGTAGTGTCCGCATCGCCGTTGCGCCTTGGGCGCGGTGGTAGCCGGCGATGGGCGGGGCGAGGGCGGGGTCGTAGCGGAGGCCCGCCACTTCGATGGCCTGGCGGTAGCCGGCGAGGCGGGTGCCGGAGGTGCAGGCGTTGGGGCTGTCCTGGCGGCCGATGGCGGCGATGCGGCGGCGGCCGCCGCCGAGGAGGTGTTCGGTGGCCTCGCGGGCGGCGGCGGTGTTGTCGATCATCACGTGGGTGGCGGGCAGGTCGTGGAGGCGCTCGCCGAGCAGGACGAGCGGTATCCGGGCGGCGGCTCCGGCGACGGCTGCGTCGTCGAGGGCGATGGGGCTGAGGATGACTCCGTCGACGAGCGGGTCGGTGCGGCCGAGGGCGATTTCGAACTCGGCGTCGGCTCGGCCGCCGGTGCACTCGACGAGCAGGGTGCAGCCGTGGACGGCCGCCTGCCGCAGCAGGTGCGCGGCGAGTTCGGCGAAGTACGGCATGGTGAGGTCCGGGACGGCGAGGGAGAGGACGCCGCTGCGGCCGGTGCGCAGCCTCCTGGCGGCGGAGTTGGGCCGGTAGCCCAGTTCGGCGACCGCCCGCAGCACGCGTTGCCGGGTCTCGTCGGAGGCGCGGCCGGTGCCGCGTACGACGTTGGAGACCGTGCGCATGGATACGCCGGCCCGCATCGCCACGTCCTTGAGTCCGACAGCGCCGCTCACAGGCGTTACCTTATGTTGAGGGGCGGAATCTGCTGTAGCCGTGGCCGGGGCCTCGCTGACCGCGCGGAACATGCCAGGCCAGACGCGGGTCAGCACTCCCGGGATGACAGAGCGCACATGCCAACGGCATCTGCCCCCCGTGGTCGGGGTGGGGCAGATGCCGTTGGCTCGTGTCCGTACGCCGTTGTACGGAACGAATCTGGGGCCGTGTCAGACCGTCAGCGGGCGGTCGGTCGGCCGGATCGGGGCGTGCAGGGTGCTGGCCCCGGTGAGGTGGCGGTCCACCGCGCGGGCGGCGGAGCGTCCCTCGGCGATCGCCCAGACGATGAGCGACTGGCCACGGCCGGCGTCACCGGCGACGAAGACACCGTCGACGTTGGTCGCGAAGTCCTTGTCGCGGGCGATGTTGCCGCGCGCGTCCAGCTCCAGGCCGAGCTGCTCGACCAGGCCGTTCTTCTGGTCGGTGCCGGTGAAGCCCATGGCCAGGGTGACCAGCTGCGCGGGGATCTTCCGCTCGGTGCCGGGCTGCGGCACGAACTTCCCGTCCTCGAACTTGGCCTCGACAAGGTGCAGGAACTGGACGTTGCCTTCCTCGTCCCCCTCGAAGTGGGTGGTGTTGACCGCGTACACGCGCTCGCCGCCCTCCTCGTGGGCCGAGGTGACCTTGTAGATCATCGGCATCGTCGGCCAGGGCTGGTGCGCCGGGCGCTCGTCGGTCGGCCGGGGCATGATCTCCAGCTGGGTGACTGAGGCCGCGCCCTGGCGGTGGGCGGTACCGACGCAGTCGGCGCCGGTGTCGCCGCCGCCGATGACGACGACATGCTTGCCCTCGGCGCTGACCGGCGGGGTGACGAAGTCGCCCTCCTGCACCTTGTTGGACAGCGGCAGGTACTCCATGGCCTGGTAGATGCCCTTGAGCTCGCGTCCCGGCACCGGAAGGTCGCGTGCCTGGGTGGCACCGGCAGCGATGACGACCGCGTCGTAGCGCCTCTTGAGCTTGGCGCCGTCTATGTCGGTACCGACCTGGGCACCGGTACGGAACTTGGTGCCCTCCGCGCGCATCTGCTCGATACGGCGGTTGATGTGCCGCTTCTCCATCTTGAACTCGGGAATGCCGTAGCGCAGCAGGCCGCCGATGCGGTCGGCGCGCTCATACACGGCGACCGTGTGACCGGCCCGGGTGAGCTGCTGGGCGGCGGCAAGGCCGGCCGGGCCGGAGCCGATGACGGCGACGGTCTTGCCGGAGAGCCGGTCCGGGGGCTGCGGGGTGACGTCGCCGCTCTCCCAGGCCTTGTCGATGATGGTGACTTCGACGTTCTTGATGGTGACGGGCAGCTGGTTGATGCCGAGCACGCAGGCCGACTCGCACGGGGCCGGGCACAGCCGCCCGGTGAACTCCGGGAAGTTGTTGGTCGCGTGCAGCCGCTCGCTGGCGGCGCTCCAGTCCTCGCGGTAGGCGTAATCGTTCCACTCGGGAATGAGGTTCCCCAGCGGACAGCCGTTGTGGCAGAACGGGATGCCGCAGTCCATGCAGCGTCCGGCCTGCTTGGTGATGATCGGCAGCAGGCCGCCGGGGATGTAGACCTCGCTCCAGTCCTGCCTGCGCTCCTCGACCGGGCGGGTCGGGGCCGTCTCGCGGGGCGTGGTGAGGAAGCCCTTCGGGTCAGCCATTTGCCGCCTCCATCATCTTCGCGGTGGTCTCGGACTCGGAGAGTCCGGCCTGCTCGGCGGCGTCCTTGGCGGCGAGCACTGCCTTGTAGTCCCTCGGCATGACCTTGCCGAAGCGGGTGAGGGTGGTCCCCCAGTCGGCGAGGAGCGAGGCGGCCACGGTAGAGCCGGTCTCCTCGCTGTGGCGGCGCACCACGTCGTGCAGCCACTGGATGTCTCCCGCGTCCAGCGCCTCGATGTTCACCATGCCCGTGTTGACGTACACGGGGTTCAGGTCGAGGACGTACGCGATACCGCCGGACATGCCGGCCGCGAAGTTGCGGCCGGTCTCGCCCAGGACGACGGCCCGGCCGCCGGTCATGTACTCGCAGCCGTGGTCGCCCACGCCCTCGGACACGACGGTGGCGCCGGAGTTGCGGACGCAGAAGCGCTCGCCGGTGCGGCCGCGCAGGAACAGCTCGCCGCCGGTGGCGCCGTAGGCGATGGTGTTGCCGGCGATGGTCGAGTACTCGGGCAGATGGTCGGCGCCGCGGTCCGGGCGGACGATGACCCGGCCGCCGGACAGGCCCTTGCCGACGTAGTCGTTCGCGTCGCCCTCCAGGCGCATGGTGATGCCCTTGGGGAGGAAGGCGCCGAAGGACTGGCCGGCGGAACCGGTGAAGGTGATGTCGATGGTGTCGTCGGGCAGGCCGGCGCCACCGTACTTCTTGGTCACCTCATGGCCGAGCATGGTGCCGACGGTGCGGTTGACGTTACGGATCCGCACCTGGGCGCGGACCGGCTCGCCGCTGCGCAGAGCGTCCTCGGCGAGCGTGATGAGCTCGTTGTCCAGCGCCTTGGCCAGGCCGTGGTCCTGCGGGACGCATTGGTGGAGGGAAGCGCCCTCGGGGAGCTCGGGTACGTAGAAGAGCGGGGCGAGGTCGAAACCCTGCGCCTTCCAGTGGTCCACAGCCTGGCTGCTGTCGATCAGCTCGGCGTGGCCGACGGCCTCCTGCAGGGTGCGGAAGCCGAGCTCGGCGAGCAGCTCGCGGACCTCCTGCGCGATGAACTCGAAGAAGTTCACCACGTACTCGGCCTTGCCGGAGAAGCGGTCCCGCAGGACCGGGTTCTGGGTGGCGATGCCGACGGGGCAGGTGTCCAGGTGGCAGACGCGCATCATCACGCAGCCGGAGACGACCAGCGGCGCGGTGGCGAAGCCGAACTCCTCGGCGCCCAAGAGGGCGGCGATGATGACATCGCGGCCGGTCTTCAGCTGGCCGTCGGTCTGTACGACGATGCGGTCACGCAGCCCGTTGAGCAGCAGGGTCTGCTGGGTCTCGGCGAGGCCGAGCTCCCAGGGGCCGCCCGCGTGCTTCAGGCTCGTCAGCGGCGAGGCGCCGGTGCCGCCGTCGTGGCCGGAGATGAGCACGACATCCGCGTGGGCCTTGCTGACGCCCGCCGCGACCGTGCCGACGCCGACCTCGGAGACCAGCTTCACATGGATGCGGGCGGCCGGGTTGGCGTTCTTCAGGTCGTGGATGAGCTGGGCGAGGTCCTCGATGGAGTAGATGTCGTGGTGCGGCGGCGGGGAGATCAGGCCGACGCCGGGGGTGCTGTGCCGGGTCTTGCCGATCCACGGGTAGACCTTGTGGCCGGGCAGCTGGCCGCCCTCGCCGGGCTTGGCGCCCTGGGCCATCTTGATCTGGATGTCGTCCGCGTTGACCAGGTACTCCGACGTCACGCCGAAGCGGCCGGAGGCGACCTGCTTGATCGCGGAGCGACGGGCCGGGTCATGGAGCCGGTCCGCGTCCTCGCCGCCCTCGCCGGTGTTGGACTTGCCGCCCAGCTGGTTCATGGCGATGGCGAGGGTCTGGTGAGCCTCGAGCGAGATGGAACCGTAGGACATGGCACCGGTCGAGAAGCGCTTGACGATCTCGGAGACCGGCTCGACCTCGTCCATGGAGATCGGGGCGCGCTCGCCCTCGCGGAACTTGAAGAGGCCGCGCAGCGTCATCAGGCGTTCGGCCTGCTCGTCGACGCGGCTGGTGTACTGCTTGAAGATGTCGTAGCGGCGCGAGCGAGTGGAGTGCTGGAGCCGGAAGACCGTGTCGGGGTCGAACAGGTGCGGCTCGCCCTCGCGGCGCCACTGGTACTCGCCGCCGATCTCCAGACGGCGGTGGGCGGCGGCGATGCCGGAGGCCGGGTAGGCCTGGGCGTGCCGGGCGGCGACCTCCTGGGCGAGGACGTCCAGCCCGACGCCGCCGATCTTGGTGGCGGTGCCGTGGAAGTAGGTGTCGACCAGGCCCGCGTCCAGGCCGACGGCCTCGAAGACCTGGGCACCGCGGTAGGAGGCGACGGTGGAGATGCCCATCTTGGACATCACCTTCAGCACGCCCTTGCCCAGCGCCTTGATCAGGTTCCTGATCGCCACCTCGGGCTCCAGGCCCTCGAGGAACGTTCCGGCGCGGAGCAGGTCCTCGACGGACTCCATGGCCAGATACGGGTTGACCGCGGCGGCGCCGTAGCCGATGAGCAGCGCGACATGGTGCACCTCGCGCACATCGCCGCCCTCGACGATCAGGCCGACCTGGGTGCGCTGTTTGGTGCGGATGAGGTGGTGGTGGACGGCGGAGGTGAGCAGCAGCGACGGGATGGGCGCCTGCTCGGCATCCGAGTGCCGGTCGGAGAGGACGATCAGCCGGGCACCGTCCTCTATGGCGGTGTCGGCCTCGGCGCAGATCTCCGCCAGGCGGGCGGCGAGGGCCTCGCCGCCGCCGGAGACCCGGTACAGGCCGGAGAGCGTCGCGGCCTTCAGGCCGGGCAGGTCGCCGTCGGCGTTGATGTGGATGAGCTTGGCCAGCTCGTCGTTGTCGATCACCGGGAAGGGCAGCGTGATGTTGCGACAGGATGCCGGGGACGGTTCCAGCAGGTTGCCGCTGGGGCCGATCGCGGAGATCAGCGAGGTGACCAGCTCTTCACGGATGGCGTCCAGCGGCGGGTTCGTGACCTGCGCGAACAACTGGGTGAAGTAGTCGAAGAGCAGCCGCGGGCGGGCGGACAGCGCCGCGATCGGCGAGTCGGTGCCCATGGAGCCGAGCGGCTCGCCGCCGGTCTTGGCCATTGGCGCGAGGATGACGCGCAGCTCCTCCTCGGTGTAGCCGAAGGTCTGCTGGCGGCGGGTGACGGAGGCGTGGGTGTGCACGATGTGCTCACGCTCGGGCAGGTCCGCGAGGTGGATCAGCCCGGCGTCGAGCCACTCCGCGTACGGGTTCTCGGCGGCGAGCTGCGACTTGATCTCGTCGTCCTCGATGATCCGCTGCTGGGCGGTGTCCACCAGGAACATCCGGCCGGGCTGAAGGCGGCCCTTGCGGACCACCTTCGCCGGCTCGATGTCCAGAACGCCGGACTCGGAGGCGAGCACGACCAGGCCGTCGTCGGTGACCCAGTAGCGGCCGGGACGCAGACCGTTGCGGTCCAGGACCGCGCCGACCAGGGTGCCGTCGCTGAAGGTGATGCAGGCCGGGCCGTCCCAGGGCTCCATCAGGGTGGAGTGGTACTGGTAGAAGGCGCGGCGGGCCGGGTCCATCGATTCACCGAGAGTGGGGCTCTCCCACGCCTCGGGGATCATCATCAGCACGCTGTGCGGGAGCGAGCGGCCGCCGAGGTGGAGCAGCTCCAGGACCTCGTCGAAGGTCGCGGTGTCCGAGGCCTCCGGCGTACAGATCGGGAAGATCCGCTCCAGGTCCCCGGCGCTGTGCCCGTTGTCGGCGGAGCCGAACCTGTCGGACACGAGCTGGGACTCACGGGCCCGCATCCAGTTGCGGTTGCCCTGGACGGTGTTGATCTCACCGTTGTGGGCGACGAACCGGTACGGGTGGGCCAGCGGCCAGCTCGGGAAGGTGTTGGTCGAGAAGCGGGAGTGGACCAGCGCGATCGCGGTGGCGAGCCGGCGGTCGGAGAGGTCCGGGAAGAACGGCTCCAGCTGCCCGGTGGTCAGCATGCCCTTGTAGACGATCGTACGGGCCGACAGCGACGGGAAGTAGACGTCCGCCTCGCGCTCGGCGCGCTTGCGCAGCACAAACGCCGGACGGTCAAGATCGATTCCGGCCTTCTTCGCACTGTCCTCTCCCGCCACCGCGGCGGATGCCACGAACAGCTGCGAGAAGTACGGCATCGTCGAGCGTGCCGACACGCCGAGCAGCTCGGGGGCGACCGGGACCTCGCGCCAGCCGAGGACGGCGAGGCCCTCTTCGGCGGCGATCCGCTCGATCGCCTCGACTGCCTTGGTGCGGTCCGCTTCCTCGACGGGCATGAAGGCGGTGCCGACCGCGTAGTGACCCGCGGCCGGAAGAGCGAATCCGGCCGCCTCACGCAGGAACGCGTCCGGGACCTGGAGCAGGATGCCGGCACCGTCGCCCGAATCCGGCTCCGAGCCGGTGGCCCCGCGGTGCTCGAGATTCCGCAGGACGGTCAGGGCCTGCTCCACGAGCGCGTGGTCGGCCTCGCCAGTGAGGGTGGCCACGAAGCCGACGCCACAGGCGTCGTGCTCGTTGCGGGGGTCGTACAGCCCCTGACGGGCAGGACGCCCGTCCATGTGGGCCCAGCCGGAGCCGGTGGACCCGGGGTGCGTGGACGCGGAACGCATCGGCTCTCCCGTCGTCGTCTTGGGCAATTGACATGTGCATGCGGGACGACGCTGGCCCTCTGCGATTTCGTGCAGGTTACATGATGACCGGATGGCCGAAAAGTGGATAGGCCGGTTCCATCATGTGGACAGAACGGGTGCGAGCAGGCACAACGGGCCAGCGTCAGGGGATGACGACACAGGCGGCGCTGCCTGTGGCGTCTCCGAGTGATGCCCTCTGTTGGCCTAGCTGAAACGAGCGGGTAACAAGTGGCTTGTACTCGCGACCTGTGATCTGGCACACCGCTCGGTGCTGTCCGCCGGACAACGGGCACGGCCTTGCGCCCTGCAGCGTCCTTTACTGTCCTCGTAACGTCTTCAACCGCCGGACGGGCTCATTTATGCCAGCCGGTGTACGGGTCAGCCGACGGCCGTACCGAAAAGTGTACCCAGAACGAAGGTAACCCCGGCGGCCGCTCCGCCCAAGACCAGCTGCCGAAGTCCACTGAACCACCACGACCGCGCCGTAATCCGCGCCACCGCCGCGCCGCACGCGAACAGCCCGACCAACGCCAGCAGCACCGCCGGCCACAACGAGTGCGCGCCCACCAGATAGGGCAGCACCGGCAGCAGCGCGCCCAGTGCGAACGAGCCGAACGAGGACCCCGCCGCCACCAGCGGCGAGGGCAGCTCGCCCGGGTCGATCCCGAGTTCCTCACGGGCGTGAATCTCCAGCGCCTGCTCCGGGTCCTTGGACATCTGCCGCGCCACCTCGTGCGCCAGCTCCGGCTCCACACCCCGCGACACATAGAGGGAGGCGAGCTCCAGCAATTCGTCAGCGGGATTACGGTGCAGTTCCAGGCGCTCCACGTCCAGCTCCGCCTCGACCAGCTCCCGCTGGGAGGCCACAGAGGTGTACTCACCGGCCGCCATCGAAAACGCGCCGGCCGTCAGGCCCGCCAGCCCGGTGATCACCAGCGTCTGCGACGACACCGCACTACCCGCCACACCCGTCATCAGCGCGAGGTTGGACACAAGGCCGTCCATCGCCCCGAACACCGCCGGCCGCAGCCAGCCGCCAGACACATCCCGGTGCTCATGGTGCGCTACATGGTGCGGAGTGCTCGGCTGGTCCTGGTCAACGGCCATCGACATGACGCGGGTGCTCCCTTCACCCGGGCTGACGCAGCCCGGATCCTGCCCACTGGACAGTTTGACCGTACGCGGGAATTCCCTGCGATTCCAGCAAGCAAAGCCTGCCTTACCTGCGAAAACGCCTTCGCCTTGGCCCGGCGCGAGCGTCGGTGGGTGGGCGGCCGGGCGGCCGGGGACATGACACGGCCGCCGGGCCCTGTGGAAGGGGCCGGGCGGCCGTGGAGCGGCGCGGAGGTCAGGACTTCTGCGCGGTGCCCGCTGCTTCGGAGGGCTCGGCGGTCAGGCCGGCGTCCGGGGCGTCGTCGGTACCGGAGGACTCTTCGGCGGTGGAAACAGCCAGGGGAGCTGTGCCGGCGGGGGCATCATCGCCCGCTTCGGAGGCGGCGGCCTCGGGCTCCTTGCCGGGCGAGGCGGCAGCCTCCGCGTCCTCGGCGTTCTCCGTACCCTCGGCGGGCTCGACGGCCGCCTCGGCCTCCCCGGAGTCCCCGTCCACCGGAGCCGCCAATGGCTCGACGACCTCTTCCCGGCCGGGCCGCCACTTCGCGGAAAGGACGAGGTAAGCGATCGCGCCGATAAAGACGACGATCGACGTCCAGTCATTCAGCCGCAGGCCGAAGATGTGGTGCGCGTCATCCACACGCAGATACTCGATCCAGAAGCGGCCGACGGTGTACGCGGCAACGTAAACCGCGAAAGCCCGCCCGTGCCCGAGCTTGAATTTGCGGTCGATCCAAATGACGAGGAACCCGACGCCCACGCACCACAGGGACTCGTACAAGAAGGTCGGCTGGTACGTGGCGAGCTGGGGCGTGTCGACGGGGCGGTGGGCGGCGTCGATCTTCAGCCCCCACGGCAGCGTGGTGGGGCGGCCGTAGAGCTCCTGGTTGAACCAGTTGCCCCAGCGGCCGATCGCCTGGGCGAAGGCGATGCCGGGGGCGATGGCGTCGGCGTACGCGGGCAGGGAGATGCCTCGGCGGCGGCAGGCGATCCAGGCGCCGACGGCGCCGAGGGCGATGGCGCCCCAGATACCGAGGCCGCCCTCCCAGATCTTGAACGCGTTCACCCAGTCCTTGCCCTTACCGAAGTAGAGCTCGTAACTGGTGATCACGTGATAGAGACGGCCGCCGACCAGGCCGAACGGCACCGCCCAGACCGCGATGTCCGCGACCGTGGTCTTCACTCCACCGCGGGCGGCCCAGCGCTTGCCGCCGACCCACACGCCGACGAAGACGCCGATGATGATGCAGAAGGCGTAACCACGCAGCGGAATGGGTCCGAGGTGGATCACTCCGCGCGCGGGGCTGGGGATGAATGCAAGGTTCAATGCTGAGTTCATGGCAAGACATGACGCTACCGTGCCGCACAGGTCTGCGGGCACCTGACCGGCAACGGCTGGGTAACGGCCTCGGAAGAACTTGGACAACCAGGTCGCGCCCGGGTTCCGGGCAGAGCGGGCGCGACCTCGCGGTTCTCAGCCTGTGGACCTCTGACTCGGGCTGGGACTCTGGCTCCGGCTCCGGCTCTGGCTGGGGCTCGGGCTCTGGCTGAGGCTCGGGCTCGGGCTCGGGCTCGGGGTAGCGGTGCCCGGTTTCTTGCCCTTGTTGGCGTCGGCGACCAACTGCTTGAGCTTGGCCGGGGTCAGTGGATTCTGGGTGTCGGCGTAGATATTGGTGTTGTTGAGCAGCACGGTCGGCGTGGAATTGAAGCCGGACTGGCCGAATGCGGAGTTGGACTTCTTCACCCAGGCGTCGTACGTCCCGTTGTTCACACAGGTGGTGAAGGTCGGCGTCTTCAGGCCGCCCACCTTGTCGGCAAGCTGGAGGAGATACGTTTTCTGGGCGAACTTGTCGTCCGTCTCGACGGGCTGGTTCGCGTAGAGCACATCGTGGTAAGCGCGGAACTTGTTCTGGTCCTGTGCACACGCGGCGGCGTTCGCGGCGTTGAGCGACCCGGTGCCGCCCGCGTTACCGTCGATGATCCGTACGAGGTGGTAGTCGACCTTGATCTGGCCGCTGTCCTCCAGCTGGTGGATCGTGTCGGTGAACGTCTTCTCGAACTGGCCGCAGGCCGGACAGCGGAAGTCCTCGTAGACCGTCAGGGTGGACGGGGCGTCGCTCGCCCCGACCGGGATCACCAGCTTGTCCTTGCCGGCCGCCCCGGCCGGGGCGGCCACGGCCACCCCACCGCCGTTGTTCCTGCCGGCCACCAGCAGACCGACGCCGGCAGCGATCGCCAGCACGGCGACCACCGCGCCTACGGCGATGAGCGTCCGCTTGCGCTTCTCACGCGCCTTGTCGATCTCACGCTGCTCCCGCAGCCGCTCGCGGGCGGTGCGCTTTCCGTCACGGTTCCTCTGGCTCACATCCCTGGACAACGACCCCGGGGCACGCGAATGTGTGCCCCGGGGTCGCAATTAGCCCCAACGAGGGAACGCCCTAGACGCGGGAGCGCACGCCTTTCGCCAGGTCCGCGGCCAGCTCGCGCACCGCCACCAGGCCCGCCGGGAGGTCCGGCGCGTCCAGCAGCCGCTTGACGAACGCCGAACCGACGATGACGCCGTCCGCGAAGGCGGCCACCTCGGCCGCCTGCGTGGCGTTGGAGACGCCGAGACCCACGCACACCGGCGTACCGGTGGTGGCCCGGGTGCGCCGGACGAGGTCCTCGGCCAGCGCGCCGACGCTCTCGCGGGTGCCGGTGACGCCCATCAGCGACGCCGCGTACACAAAGCCGGTGCCGGCCGCGGTGATCTTCGCCAGCCGCTCGTCCTGGCTGCTCGGCGCGACGACGAAGACCGTGGCCAGGCCGTGCTGCTCGGCCGCCTTCCGCCACACCTCGGACTCCTCGACCGGCAGGTCCGGCAGGATGCACCCCGCGCCGCCGGCCTCGGCGAGTTCCGCGGCGAACCGCTCGCTGCCGTAGCGGTCGACCGGATTCCAGTACGTCATGACGAGGACCGGCGCACCGGTCGCGTCATGTGCCTCACGGACGGTACGGAGCACGTCGGCGATCCGGACGCCGCCCCGCAGGGCGATGTCGTCGGCGGTCTGGATCACCGGACCGTCGAGCACCGGGTCGCTGTGCGGCAGGCCGACCTCCACGATGTCGGCGCCGCCCTCCAGGATCGCCTTGACGGCCTCGATCCCGCCGTCGACCGTCGGGAAGCCCGCCGGGAGGTACGCCACCAGGGCGGCCCTGTTGTCGGCCTTGGCGTCCGCGAGGACCTTGTTCAGCAGCTCGATCTGCCCGCTCACTTTGCGCTCCCCTCGGTCTTGTCGTACAGCCCGAAGTAGCGGGCGGCCGTGTCCATGTCCTTGTCGCCGCGCCCGGAGAGGTTCACCAGGATGAGGCCGTCCTCGCCCAGCTCACGGCCGAGATCCAGCGCCCCCGCGAGGGCGTGGGC
This sequence comes from Actinacidiphila oryziradicis, assembly GCF_005047355.1. Lineage (GTDB taxonomy): Bacteria > Actinomycetota > Actinomycetes > Streptomycetales > Streptomycetaceae > Actinacidiphila > Actinacidiphila oryziradicis. The sequence continues at coordinate 82,152 of NZ_SUMC01000012.1, read as the reverse complement.
GCTCTCGATCGCCGGGATGATGCCCTCGGTGCGTGACAGCAGGCGCAGCGCCTGCATCGCCTCGTCATCGGTGACCGGACGGTATTCGGCTCGGCCCGAGTCCTTGAGATACGCGTGCTCCGGGCCGATGCCCGGGTAGTCCAGGCCCGCCGAGATCGAGTACGGCTCGGTGATCTGTCCCTCGTCGTCCTGGAGCACGTACGAACGTGAACCGTGCAGGATTCCAGGCTCTCCGCGGGTCAGCGTCGCGGCGTGCTCACCGGAATCGACGCCGTGACCGGCTGCCTCCAGACCGACCAGACGGACGTCGGTGTCCGGGATGAAGGCATGGAAGAGGCCGATCGCGTTCGATCCGCCGCCGACGCACGCGGCGACCGCGTCCGGGAGCCGCCCTACCCGCTCCAGAATCTGGCGGCGGGCCTCCACGCCGATCACGCGGTGGAAGTCGCGCACCATCGCCGGGAAGGGGTGCGGGCCCGCGACCGTACCGAAGAGGTAGTGCGTACGGTCCACATTCGCGACCCAGTCGCGGAACGCCTCATTGATCGCGTCCTTCAGCGTGCGGCTGCCGGACTTCACCGGGATCACCTCGGCGCCGAGCATGCGCATCCGCGCCACGTTGAGCGCCTGGCGCTGGGTGTCGATCTCACCCATGTAGATCGTGCACTCCAGGCCGAAGAGCGCGCATGCGGTGGCGGTGGCCACGCCGTGCTGGCCGGCGCCGGTCTCCGCGATCACGCGGGTCTTCCCCATGCGCTTCGTCAGCAGTGCCTGGCCCAGCACGTTGTTGATCTTGTGCGATCCGGTGTGGTTCAGGTCCTCCCGCTTCAGGAAGACCCGCGCCCCGCCGGCGTGCTCCGCAAAGCGTTTCACTTCCGTGAGGGAGCTGGGCCGGCCGGTGTAGTTGACCAGCAGGTCGTTCAGCTCGGCGGCGAACGCCGGATCGCCCTTGGCCTTCTCGTACTCGGCGGCCACCTCGTCCACGGCGGCGACCAGCGCCTCCGGGATGAATTTGCCTCCGAAGGCGCCGAAATAGCCCGTGGCGCTCGGGACCAGGCCCTCTGGGTCGGGGATGAAGAACTCATCGGACATGACGGTCCGTCCGTTTCTTGGGTTGTACGTGTGAACGTGTGTACGTGGCTTTTGGTGCTCTGCGCCGGGGGTGGGGTGCGCTTGTTCGGTGGGTGGGTCGGTGGCGACTTCGGGGTGACTCTCCCCCAACCTTCGGCCGGGAGGTGCCCCCAGGAGGTGCCCCCACGACAGTGTCGCCAGCACCCCCTGCACCATGCGCCATCGCCACCGGCATACGGCGACACAGTCTGCGGGGGACACCCCTACACCACCCCCTCCCGCCGGTACGGCGCCTTGCGGTGCGTGGTTCCTTGGGGTCCAAACCACCGGGTGCGGTGCGTTCGTTTTACGGTCTCCGCCACGGCGAGGCCGTCACGCGCACATCCGGCCGGGAGGGGACGCGCCGGGGTGTCCCCGCAGGGGACGAGCGCGTGCACCCCGGGTGAGTGTGCTGTGGACCGGAACGCGCGAGCCCCGAGGAGATCACCCCACAGCGGCCCCGACCCCACGACAGACATTGCGTGGCGGCCAGCACGACCACCCAGCCCGTCCGGCGCTTGTGGGGGCACCTCCTGGGGGCACCTCCCGGCCGAAGGCTGGGGGAGGAACCGGCACCCCCGACAGAGGAAGCGGGACCGAGCTGGCCCAGCAGGGCCAACCCGGCGTGGTCAGCCGAAGGACGGAAACGGCAAGCCCGGACGCCATCGGCTGCCGTTCACCTGGCCAGGCTCGCAGCCGATGACATACCGCACCCGTCGTCCCAGTACGCGCCGCGCAGGCGCACGGCAGCCGCGCGGGCGGCAGCCGGGGCGCAGGCGTGCGTAGGCATCGGGCCCGGATGCTCCGGCAGCGGTGGACGGGGACATGTGCGTCATCCTACCGGGCCGGACGGCCTCTCAGCCCCTGCCGTGCCGCAGCGCGGGGTGGGCGCCGGCGGCGACGAGGTCGGCGACGGCGGTTTTGGGGTCGCGGCCGGTGACAAGGGACTCGCCCACGAGAACCGCGTCGGCGCCATCATTCGCGTAAGCGATCAAGTCGTGCGGGCCACGGACGCCGGATTCGGCGATCTTGACGATGTGGTCGGGGATCTCAGGGGCGATCCGGGCGAAGTTCCCACGGTCGACCTCAAGGGTCTTGAGGTTACGCGCGTTGACCCCGATGATCTTCGCGCCGGCGTCGACCGCACGCGTGACCTCGTCCTCGTCATGGACCTCGACGATCGGGGTGAGGCCGATCGACTCGGCACGCTCGATGAGCGAGACGAGCGCGTCCTGGTCGAGGGCGGAGACGATCAGCAGGACGAGGTCGGCGCCGTAGGCCCTGGCCTCCCAGAGCTGGTAGGCGGTGACGATGAAGTCCTTGCGCAGGACCGGGATGTCGACCTTGGCACGGACCGCTTCCAGGTCGGCGAGGGAACCGCCGAATTTGCGGTGTTCGGTGAGGACGGAGATCACCGCCGCTCCACCGGCCTCGTAGTCCGCGGCAAGCCCGGCCGGGTCCGCGATCGCGGCGAGGGCGCCCTTGGAGGGGCTGGAGCGCTTCACCTCGCAGATCACCTTTACGCTGTCGCCGCGCAGGGCGGCAACGCCGTCCCTGGCCTCGGGCGCCTTGACGGCCTGCTCCTTGAGTGCGTCGAGGGATACCCGTGCCTGCCGCTCGGCGAGGTCGGCTCGGACACCCTCGATGATCTCGTCGAGCACACTCACGCGAGTGATCCCCTTCTTGGCGGGTTAAGCGAAACGATCAAGCCAGTGAGATGGTTCCACCGGCAAACCGATGGTAACCGCCGAGGAGCGGAGGACCCGCATCCGGGGGCATGAAGTATCACCATCTGGACATTTAAGGCGCCAATGCCGCCCCGAACGGCAGGTTCCGGACAACCGCGAAGGCCAGTACCACCGCGCCGACCGCCCACCAGTGCGCCGGCCGCAGCCGTACGGTGAACGGGCGGCCCCGCGCCGCACGGACCAGCCACACGGTCCACAGGACGGCGAAGAGGCCGTAGCCGGCGACGGCGAGCGCGTTGAGCCCCAGGGCGGTGCCGAATTCGCCGTGCACGACCGCGTAGGCGCTGCGCAGTCCGCCGCAGCCCGGGCAGTACAGGCCGGTGAAGTGCAGCAGCGGGCAGACCGGGTAGTGGCCAGGGGCGTTGGGGTCGACGGTGCCGACATAGGCGAAGGCGGCGGCGACCCCGGCGAGGACTCCGAGCGGCGCGGCGATACCGGAGGTGACACGGGCGGCCGCAGCTGTGCTTCGGGGTTGGGACACGGAAGTGATTGTCTCCCGGACCGGACGCACGCGAAAGCGCAGCCCCGGAGGAGTCACCGGGGCTGCGCCTGAGGCGGGGGTCAGCTGCTGACGCGAATGGGCTTCGACGGGGCCTGACCGAGGCCCGCGGCCTTCATGGCGAGGCCTACGACGCCGCCGAGGGCGACGACGACCAGGCCCGCCCAGAAGCCGATCGGGTCGGCGAGCACCATGAAGGCACCCGAGATGGTGAAGCCGATGAAGGCGATGATCACGCCCGTCCAGGCGGCAGGGGTGTGTCCGTGGCTGTTGCCCGCCATGAGTGCTCCCAAGGGTTCTTCCGGAAATCGTTGCAGACCCCATTGTCCCCCGCTCGGAGCGCGGGGGACGCCCGGGGGGCGCGCGTGGTACGTCACATCTCGTCGGTGGGGTCCTCGCCGCGGTCCAGGGCCTTCCACAGGTCCTCGGGACGGTCAGGGTCGACGACAGGCTTGCGCTCTGCACGGGGGCGGGGCTCCGCCCCGTCGCGGTCGTACCGGTTGGACATGCCTGGCCAGACCCGGCCCCGTACGAGCGCGAGGATCCCGGCGGCGAGGATCATCGCTCCGCCGGCGGCGGACACCCAGGGCCACACGGTACTGCCGGCGGCGGAGACGGAGGCGTGCGCCACGCTGGTGGCCGTCGATGCCTTCGCGTCGAGCGCCGTGGTGTCGCCGAGGGCCAGCAGGGCCGACGCCACCGCGCCCGCGCCGCTGAGGGCCAGCAGCGCCGAGATGACGGTCCGGCCCACGCCCCGTACCGCGAACACGGCGAGGAGCGCCGCCAGCCCGACCAGCGCCAGGGCACCCGGCACCCCGGTGACGTCCTGGCCGGAGGCGCTGACCGCCAGGAAGGCGGCCTTCCCGTGCGCCCAGGTCTTGCCACCCGCGAGCAGCACGACCGCGGCTCCGGCGACGCCGAAGAGCAGTGCGAGGGCGAGGCTGCGGCGCCCGCCGCTGCGGGAGGCGCCCGGTTCGGGTGCGCCGGAGGTTTCGGAAGCCGCAGGCACTTCGCTCGCTGCGGTGGTACGGGGCTGGGGTACGGGGCTCACCTCATCACTATGGCCTGTGGGCCGGACGGGCGCCCAGGCGCCCCCGTCCTAGCCGCGGGGAGCGGAAATCGACGACGCCGTCGCCACCGCCCGCAGCACCGCCGCCGCCTTGTTACGGCACTCCGTGTCCTCGGCGACCGGGTCGGAGTCGGCGACGACGCCAGCGCCGGCCTGGATGTACGCGGTGCCGTCGCGGAGCAGGGCGGTGCGGATGGCGATGGCGGTATCGGAGTCACCGGCGAAGTCCAGATAGCCGACGCAGCCGCCGTACACGCCGCGCCGGGTGGGCTCCAGCTCGTCGATGATCTGCATGGCCCGCGGTTTGGGTGCGCCGGAGAGGGTGCCGGCCGGGAAACAGGCGGTCAGCACATCGAATGCCGTGCGGCCCGCGCCGAGCCTGCCGGTGACCGTGGACACGATGTGCATCACATGGCTGTAGCGCTCGATCGACATGAAGTCGACGACCTCGACCGTGCCGGGCTCGCACACCCGCCCGAGGTCGTTGCGGCCCAGGTCGACCAGCATCAGGTGCTCGGCGCGCTCCTTGGGGTCGGCCAGCAGCTCGTCCGCCAGCGCCTGGTCCTCCTGCGGGGTGGCCCCGCGGGGCCGGGTGCCGGCGATGGGATGCACCATGGCGTGGCCGTCCTCGACCTTGACCAGCGCCTCGGGGCTGGACCCGACGACGTCGAAGCCGTCGAAGCGGAAGAGGTACATGTACGGGCTCGGGTTGGTGGCCCGCAGTACGCGGTAGACGTCGAGGGCGCTGGCCGGGCACGGCGTCTCGAAGCGCTGCGACGGCACGATCTGGAAGGCGTCACCGGCCCGGATGTGCTCCTTGGCGGTCTCCACCGCGGCCTGGTAGACGGCGCCGCCGGAGCGGGCGGTGAACTCGGGCAGCCGGGACGGCGGCAGCTCGACGGGCGCGGTGTCGATGGGGCGGGCCAGGTCGGCGGCCATGGCGTCGAGACGGGCGACGGCGTCGGCGTGGGCATCGTCGATGCCGGTGTCGAGGTGGTTGTGGTTGATCGCGTTGGCGATCAGGAGGACGGAGCCGTCCCAGTGGTCGAGCACCGCGAGGTCCGAGGTGAGCAGCATCGTCAGCTCGGGGAGGTGCAGGTCGTCCTGGGCATGGTCGCCTATGCGCTCCAAGCGGCGTACGACGTCGTACCCCAGATACCCGACCATGCCGCCGGTGAAGGGCGGCAGCCGGGCATCGTCATGCAGGTCACGAGGGGTGTGCAGGGCCTCGACGGTGACACGCAGCGCCTGTAGCGGGTCGCCGTGCGCGGGCACCCCGACCGGCGGGGTGCCCACCCAGTGCGCCTGGCCGTCGCGCTCGGTGAGCGTCGCGGCGCTGTGTACGCCGATGAATGAGTACCGCGACCACGAGCGGCCGTTTTCGGCCGACTCCAACAGAAACGTTCCGGTCCGCTCCGCGGCGAGCTTCCGGTACAACCCCACCGGGGTGTCGCCGTCCGCCAGCAGCCGACGGCTGACCGGGATCACCCGGCGGTCCTGGGCCAGCTTGCGGAACGTTTCGAGGTCGGGGGTGACGGTGCCCATGGTCATGACGGAAAGCGTAGTGCCCTGCCGGGCGGGCCGGCTCCGGGCCCGGCGAGTGAGCCGAAGGGGCGCGGCCGCTGTCGAAAGGGAGAGCGCGCGGAGGTCGCGAGGAACGAGCGACCGAGCACGGTCGACTGTCGACGGCGGCTGAAGCGCCCCGGAGGCGAACGAGCCCTAAAAAGGAGCCAGCGGCAGCGGGGCCGCGTCGAAGCAGGTGCGGTCACCGGTGTGGCAGGCGGCGCCGATCTGGTCGACCTTGACCAGGAGCGTGTCGCCGTCGCAGTCCAGGGCGACGGACTTCACGTACTGGACGTGCCCGGAGGTGTCGCCCTTGACCCAGTACTCCTGGCGGCTGCGGCTCCAGTACGTGCAGCGGCCGGTGGTGAGGGTGCGATGCAGCGCCTCGTCGTCCATCCAGCCGAGCATGAGCACCTCGCCGGTGTCGTACTGCTGGGCGATGGCGGGAACCAGTCCGTCGGCGGTGCGCTTGAGGCGGGCGGCGACGTCGGGAGCGAGGGGGGAGTCGATCGGGGCGGACATGCTTCTATTCTGCCGTCTGTCACGCCCGACCGGAAAAGCGTCACAACGCATATATGGGGCGCACCGGCTGAGTCGATCTCAGTGCCTGTTCATCGCTGTCACTCAGATGCGGCATGCTTCGTCCATGAGTTTTCCTCCGCCTAACGAACTCCCGCCCGGCCAGGGCGGTGGCTTCGGACCGCCGCGGGACTTCGGACCGCCCCCGCCCTCGTACCGCCCCGCCCCGCCCCCGCGCAAACCGGGCGGCGGGGCGAAGCTCGTCGCGATCGCCGTGGGTGTGGTTGCGGTAGTCGCGGCGATCGTCGGGGGGACGGCTCTGTTCCTCGGCGGTGGCAGCGACGGCAAGAACGGTGAGAACGCCGCGGCTACAGCCGCCGGCAGCGCCACCGCGTCTCCTGTGCAGGCTTCCGGGAGCGGGGCGGGGACGGACTCCCCGAGCGCGAGCGCCAGCGAGAGCGTCAATCCCTACGTGGTGCTCAAGCCGGGCGAGTGCTTCGACACTCCTGGGCTGGACAGCAGCATCACCAAGACCGTCCGCCGGTCCTGCTCCAGCCCCCACGACGGGGAGGTGATCGCCAACGAGACCATCGTCGGCACCTTCACCACCGAGAAGGCGCTCCGCGCCAAGGTCCTGGAGCTGTGCAAGACGGACGTCGCGAAGAAGGGATCCAAGGTCCCGAGCGACGCCCAGTACTACTACTACGCGATCTACCCGTCGCTGGTCACCTACGAGAAGAACAAGAGAGACATCGTCTCCTGCTCCCTCACCCTCAGCGAGAAGCCGGATGGCAAGAAACTCACGAAACCCCTTCCGTAGCCGCCCGCCCCGCACGGAGTGGACGTAACCTGACGGTATGTCGACTCATGCCCAGCGTGAACGCCTGCTCCTCGCCGACCTGCTCGAATCCGCGGGTCCAGCAGCCCCGACGCTGTGCGAGGGCTGGACCACCCGGGATCTCGCCGCACATGTCGTGGTCCGCGAGCGGCGCAGCGACGCCGCCGTTGGCCAGCTTGTGCCGCAGCTCGCCGCCCGGCTGGAGCGGATCCGCCAGGAATTCGCCCAGAAGCCGTACGAGGAGCTGATCCAGCTCATCCGCACCGGTCCGCCCCGCCTGTCGCCCTTCGCCCTCAAGCAGATCGACGAGGCGGCGAACACCGTCGAGTTCTATGTCCACGCCGAGGACGTCCGCCGCGCCCAGCCGGACTGGTCGCCGCGCGAAGTGGATCCGGTCTTCGCCGACGCCCTCTGGTCCCGCCTGGAACGCAGCGCCCGGCTGCTGGGCCGCAAGGCCCCGGTCGGCCTCGTCCTGCGCCGCCCGGACGGCCGGACGGCGGTCGCGCACAAGGGCCTGCCGGTCGTCACCGTCACCGGTGAGCCGGGCGAGCTGACGCTCTTCGCCTTTGGGCGTACGGAGGCCGCGCAGGTGGAGGCGGAGGGCGACAAGGACGCGGTCGCGAAGCTGCACGAGCCGAAGCAGCTCGGCTTTTAGAGCCCGGTGCCCGGGAGTTCGGCACGGCGCAGCGGGCTGGAGGCCAGGCCCAGCAGGGCTCCGGCGGCGATGACCGCCGCGCTCGCGGTGAAGACCGGCGCCGGGCCCCAGGCTGCGATGGCCGCGCCGGTCAGCGGATAGGTCAGCGGTGCGGTGCCGACCGCGAAGAACATCACCACGGAACTCACCCGGCCCAGGTAGGCGGGATCCGCGACGGTCTGCAGGAGCGCCCCGCCCAGCGCCCCGGCGAGTCCCCCGGCCAGGCCCACGACCGCGCCCATCACGACAGCGGCCGGCAAGGAGGGCAGGTAGGCGAGGGCTGCCACCGCGACCGCGGCCGGCACGAGGCAGGCCGCCTGCACCAGCCCGGCGCGCGGCAGCGTGCCCCGTACGGCCAGCAGTACCGAGGCAGCCCCCGCGCCCAGCCCGAAGCCGCTCACTATCCAGCCGAGCCCGGCCGCGCCCCAGCCCCGCTCGTTCGCGAGCAGTGTCACGCCGATGTTCAGCGGCCCGGCGAAGCCGAGTTCGCCGACCGTGAACACGACAACCAGCGGGGCCAGCACGCGGTCCCGGCGGATGTACCGCAGGCCGTCGGCCAGGTCCCGCCAGGCTGTGCTCCCGGCGGCCTCGGAATCGTCAGGTCCGCCGGCGGGCAGTGGGGCGATCCGTACGGCGAGCAGCAGCCCCAGCGACACCGCGAAGAGCACTCCGGCCACTGCGAAGGCGGTCGCCGATCCTCCGGTGGCCACCGCGATTCCGCCCAGCGACGAACCGGCGACGGTGCCGACGCGGGACGCGACCCCCTTCAGCCCCTGGATCCGGCCCAGTTGGTCGGACGTGGTGATCTGCGGCGGTAACGCCCCGACGGCCGGCATGAAGAGCGCGTCCACGACCCCGAAGACCAGCGCCACCGTCACCAGCAGCCACAGCCCCGGCGTGGCGATGGCCAGCAGCCCGGCCACCGCCAGGATCACCACGCACCGCGTCAGATCGCTGCCGATCACCACCCGGCGCGGCCCGAACCGGTCCGCCACCACTCCCCCGCCGAGCATCAGCAGCGCCCTCGGCACCGAGCCGACTGCCAGCACCACCCCGGCCTGCGTCGGGCTCCCGGCCTGGGCCGCCGCCCAGGACAGGGCGAGGAAGTACACGTTGTCGCCGATCAGCGAGGCGGCGTAGGCGGTCAGCCAGCGCAGGACATTGCCGTCCCGGTGGGCGGGTTTCAGGGGTAAATGCGCGGTTACGACGGTCGCCGGCATCCGGCGGCCTCCTTCGCGGTCGGGGGAACTGCCGGGTCAGTGCCGGAAAGGGAATCCGTACAGGTGGATCGCGACGTTCTCGCGGCCCTCGGTGTCGCCTGCGTCCTGCGCCGCGTGGGCCCGGTCGCTCCACCGCTTGGCCAGGGCGTTCAACTCCGTCCCGAACTCGTCGAGTTCGGCAGCGGTGAGGCGGGCCAGGTACTCCGCGTCGAACGACGCGTCCCGCCATTCCTGGCCCCAGGCGGCCTGCTCGTCCAGGAAGCGGCCGTGCGCCTCACGGCGCTGGCTCTCCACGAGGCGGGCGAAGGCCATGTGCGCGGCGGCCCGCTCGGGCGCGTCCCGGAAGTCGTCGCCCCTGAAGCTCAGGCCCTGGGACGCCAGTTGCCACCAGCGCTCGCGCCCGTCCGCACTCTGCTGCTCGGCTTCCTCGACGATGCCGGTCGCGGCGAGCCTGCGGAGGTGGTAGCTCACCAGCGACACCGCTTCGTCGACCTCCTCCGCCAGCTGTGACGCGGTTGCGGTGCGGGCGGTCGACAACGCCCGGTAGATCCGCATCCGCAGCGGGTTGCTGACCGCCTTGAGCACATCCAGCTCGGTGATCCGGCGGGGTTTCTCGTCTGCCATGGCTGCGAGCGTAGATAAGAAAGGAAAGTTGCGCAATAAAAATTGCGCAACTGGCCTTGCGTAACACGGCTTCCGGCGTCAGCCTCCCCGTGCCCGGCGGGCGGTGCGGTCACCGCCACGCGGGCCCGGTCCCTCACCGCACCGGGTTACCGGCCTCCCGGAGGGCCTGCTTGACCTCGCTGATGCGGAGGTCGCCGAAGTGGAAGACGGAGGCGGCAAGGACGGCGTCGGCGCCGGCCGCGACCGCCGGGGGGAAGTCGGTGAGCTTGCCGGCCCCGCCGGAGGCGATGACGGGGATGGTGACGTGCTTGCGGACGGCGGCGATCATCTCGGTGTCGTAGCCGTCCTTGGTGCCGTCGGCGTCCATGGAGTTGAGCAGGATCTCGCCGGCGCCGAGCTCGGCAGCGCGCTGGGCCCATTCGACGGCGTCGATGCCGGTACCGCGGCGGCCGCCGTGGGTGGTGACCTCGAAGGAGGTGCCCTCGGGACTGCGGCGGGCGTCGACGGACAGGACGAGGACCTGGCTGCCGAAGCGCTCGGCGATCTCCCGGATGAGGTCGGGGCGGGCGATGGCGGCGGTGTTGACGCCGACTTTGTCGGCCCCGGCGCGCAGCAGCTTGTCGACGTCCTCGACGGCACGGATCCCGCCGCCGACGGTGAGGGGGATGAAGACCTGTTCGGCGGTGCGGCGCACGACGTCGTAGGTGGTCTCGCGGTCGCCGGAGGAGGCGGTGATGTCGAGGAAGGTGAGCTCGTCGGCGCCTTCGGCGTCGTAGAGCTTGGCCATCTCGACCGGGTCACCGGCGTCGCGGAGGTTCTGGAAGTTGACGCCCTTGACGACGCGGCCGTTGTCCACGTCGAGGCAGGGGATGACTCGTACGGCGAGGGTCATGGAAATTCAGGCTCCTCGGAAGGCTTCGAGCTCGACCTCGACGAGCACGCGGGAGTCGACGAAGCCGGAGACGACGACGAGAGTCCCCGCCGGGCGGATGCCGTCGAAGAGCTCTTTGTGGGCGCGGCCCGCGGCGTCGACGTCGCGGGCGTGGGTGAGGTACATGCGGGTGCGGATGACGTGGGCGGGGCCGAGGCCGAACTTCTCCAGTGCGGCGAAGGCGTTGGAGAAGGCCGCCTTGGTCTGCTCGTAGGGGTCGCTCTCGCCCTGCAGGTTCCCGTCGACCAGCGGCAGGGTGCCCGAGACGAGGACGCGGTCCCCGGCGGCGACGGCGCTCGAGAAACCCATCCGCTCCTCCCAGGGGGTTTCGGACTGGCTTTCGGACTGGATCCTGCGCACGGCCCCGTCTGCTGTCATCGGGATACGGCCTCCAACGCTTCTTCGAGGGTGAATGCCTTGGCGTACAGAGCCTTGCCCACGATGGCGCCTTCGACGCCTTCCGGGACAAGGGTGGCGATCGCGCGGAGGTCATCGAGCGAGGAGACGCCGCCCGAGGCGACGATGGGCTGGTCCGTGGCGGCGCAGACATTGCGCAGCAGATCCAGGTTGGGGCCCTGGAGGGTGCCGTCCTTGGCGATGTCGGTGACGACATAGCGGGCGCAGCCCTCGGAGTCGAGGCGGGCGAGGGTCTCGTAGAGGTCGCCGCCGTCGCGGGTCCAGCCGCGGCCGCGCAGGGTGGTGCCGCGGACGTCGAGCCCGACGGCGATGCGGTCGCCGTGCTCGGCGATGACCTTGGCGACCCATTCCGGGGTCTCCAGGGCGGCGGTGCCGAGGTTGACGCGGGTGCAGCCGGTGGCGAGGGCGGCGGCGAGGGTGTCGTCGTCGCGGATGCCGCCGGAGAGCTCGACCTTGACGTCCATGGTGCGGGCGACCTCGGCGATCAGTGCGCGGTTGTCGCCGGTGCCGAACGCGGCGTCGAGGTCGACGAGGTGCAGCCACTCGGCGCCGGACTGCTGCCAGGCCAGGGCGGCGGCGAGCGGGTCGCCGTAGGACGTCTCGGAGCCGGACTCGCCGTGGACGAGGCGGACTGCCTGGCCGTCGCGGACGTCGACAGCGGGGAGGAGTTCGAGGCGGTGCGGGGAGCTCATGGCGTTGCGGACCTTACGGGGAGGACGGGTGCGGGTGCGGACCTGTGCCGGCCAGCGGTCACAGCGTGTCGAGCCAGTTGCGGAGCAGTTGCGCGCCGCAGTCGCCGGACTTCTCGGGGTGGAACTGGGTGGCCCACAGGGGTCCGTTCTCGACGGCGGCGACAAAGGGTTCGCCATGGGTGGACCAGGTGACCTTGGGCGGGCGGATGTGGGCGTTGTTCACTTCGAGTTCCCAGTCCCGTACGGCGTAGGAGTGGACGAAGTAGAAGCGGGCGTCGGCGTCGAGGCCGGCGAACTGCCGGGTGTCCTCGGGTGCCTTCACGGTGTTCCAGCCCATGTGCGGGACGATGGGCGCGCGCAGCGGCTCGACGATGCCGGGCCACTCGTCGCAGCCCTCGGTCTCCACGCCGTGCTCGACGCCACGCGCGAAGAGGATCTGCATGCCGACACAGATGCCCATCACGGGGCGTCCGCCGGCGAGCCGGCGCCCGATGATCCATTCACCGCGCACCGACTTCAGGCCCTGCATGCAGGCGGCGAAGGCCCCGACGCCGGGTACCAGCAGGCCGTCGGCGGCCATGGCCTTGTCGAAGTCTGCGGTGATCTCGACATCGGCGCCGGTCCGGGTGAGGGCGCGCTCGGCGGAGCGGACATTGCCGAATCCGTAGTCGAGGACGACCACGTTCTTGGTCATGACAACCTCCCTTGGAGCTAGAGGTGCACCAGGCCGGCGGCCAGGGACATGGCCGCACCGACGCCGAGCAGCACAATGACGCCCTTGGGCAGCTTCTGCTTCCAGAAGGAGTAGACCCCGCCCAGGAGGAAGAGTCCCAGGACGATGTAGACGGTAGCGGCGGTGTTCACAGCGCGCCCTTCGTCGAGGGGAGGATGCCGGCCGCGCGCGGGTCGCGCTCGGAGGCGTAGCGCAGGGCCCGTGCGAGGGCCTTGAACTGGCACTCCACGATGTGGTGCGCATTGCGCCCGTAAGGGACGTGCACATGCAGGGCGATCTGCGCCTGGGCGACGAACGACTCCAGGATGTGCCGGGTCATGGTGGTGTCGTACTCGCCGATCATCGGCGCCATGTTCTCGGGCTCGGAGTGGACGAGGTAGGGGCGGCCGGAGAGGTCGACCGTCACCTGGGCGAGGGACTCGTCCAGCGGCACCGTGCAATTGCCGAAGCGGTAGATGCCGACCTTGTCGCCGAGGGCCTGCTTGAAGGCGGCGCCGAGGGCGAGGGCGGTGTCCTCGATGGTGTGGTGGGAGTCGATGTGCAGGTCGCCCTCGGTCTTGACGGTGAGGTCGAAGAGGCCGTGGCGGCCGAGCTGGTCGAGCATGTGGTCGTAGAAGCCGACACCGGTCGATACCGCGACGTCTCCCTTGCCGTCGAGGTCGATCTCGACGACGACGGACGTCTCCTTGGTGGTGCGTTCCACGCGGCCTACGCGGTTCATCTGTCTTCCTTCTTCATCGCGCGCACCGCTTCCAGGAACGCGTCGTTCTCGGCCGGGGTGCCCGCGGAGACCCGCAGCCAGCCCGGTACGCCGTTGTCGCGGACGAGTACGCCGCGGTCGAGGATCGCCTGCCAGGCGGTGTGGCTGTCCTCGAAGCGGCCGAACTGCACGAAGTTGGCATCCGAGTCGCTGACCTCGCAGCCGATCGCGCGCAGCTCGGTGACCAGGCGGTCCCGCTCGGCCTTCAGCTGCTCGACATACCCGAGCAGAGTATCGGTGTACTCCAGGGCGGCCAGCGCGGTGGCCTGGGTGACGGAGGACAGGTGGTACGGCAGCCGCACCAGCTGTACGGCGTCCACGACGGCGGGGTCGGCGGCGAGGTAGCCCAGACGCAGGCCGGCGGCGCCGAACGCCTTGGACATGGTGCGGCTGACGACGAGATTCGGGCGGCCCTCGATCAGCGGCAGCAGCGACGGGTGGTGGCTGAACTCGCCGTATGCCTCGTCGACGATCACAAGGGAAGGCCGCGCGGCCTGCGCGGCCTCGTACAGCGCGCGGACGGTCCCGGCGCCGACGGCGGTGCCGGTGGGGTTGTTCGGCGAGGTGATGAAGACCACATGCGGCCGGTGCCCGGCGATGGCCGCCACGGATGCCTCGACGTCGATCGCGAAGTCGTCGCCCCGCGGGCCGGAGATCCAAGCGGTGCCGGTGCCGCGCGCGATGAGCCCGTGCATGGAGTAGGAAGGCTCGAAGCCGATCGCTGTGCGCCCCGGGCCGCCGAAGGTCTGCAGCAGCTGCTGAAGCACCTCGTTGGAGCCGTTGGCGGCCCAGACGTTGGCCGTGCCGACCTCGTGTCCGGCGCTGCGGGTGAGGTACTTCGCCAGCTCGGTGCGGAGCTCCACCGCTTCCCGGTCGGGATAGCGGTTGAGGTTGCGGGCGGCCTCGCGGACGCGCTCGGTGATCCGCTGGACCAGCGGCTCGGGCAACGGGTACGGGTTCTCGTTGGTGTTGAGGCGTACGGGTACGTCGAGCTGGGGGGCGCCGTACGGGGACTGGCCGCGCAGCTCGTCGCGGATGGGGAGGTCGTCGATACCGGTCACGTGCCAGGAACCGTCCATTCGAATCGGGCGCGGACCGCCGCGCCGTGCGCCGGCAGGTCCTCGGCGTCGGCGAGGGTGACGACATGGTGGGCGACGTCGGCCAGCGCGTCCCGGGTGTAGTCCACGACGTGGATACCGCGCAGGAAGCTCTGCACCGACAGGCCCGAGGAGTGGCAGGCACAGCCGCCGGTGGGCAGCACATGGTTCGACCCGGCGGCGTAGTCACCGAGCGAGACCGGGGCATAGGGGCCGATGAAGACCGCACCCGCATTGCGCACCCTGGCGGCGACCGCGTGGGCGTCGGCGGTCTGGATCTCCAGGTGCTCGGCGGCGTAGGCGTTCACCACGGCGAGGCCCTGCTCGATGGTGTCGACGAGCACGATGCCGGACTGGCGGCCGGCCAGCGCCGGGAGGATCCGGTCGGCGACATGCTTGGTGGCCGCGACCTGGGTCTCCAGCTCCTTGTCGACCGCGTCGGCCAGCTCCTCGGAGTCGGTGACGAGGACTGCGGCGGCCAGCGGGTCGTGCTCGGCCTGGCTGATCAGGTCGGCGGCGACATGGACCGGGTCGGCGGTGGCATCGGCGAGGATGGCGATCTCGGTCGGCCCGGCCTCGGCGTCGATGCCGATCCGGCCCTTGAGCAGCCGCTTGGCGGCGGCCACCCAGATGTTGCCGGGACCGGTGACCAAGGTGGCCGGGCGGCACTCCTCGGTGCCGTACGCGAACATGGCGATGGCGGTGGCGCCTCCGGCCGCGTACACCTCGTCGACGCCGAGCAGAGCGCACGCGGCGAGGATGGTGGGATGCGGCAGGCCGCCGCCCCAATGACCTGGAAAAGGGGCCTTCTGCGCGGGCGAGGCGACGGCCATCGAAGCGACGCCGGCCTCCTGGGCGGGCACCACGTTCATGATCACGGACGACGGGTAGACGGACCGCCCGCCCGGGACGTACAGCCCGACCCGCTCGACGGGCACCCAGCGTTCGGTCACGGTGCCGCCCGGCACGACCTGGGTGGTGTGGTCGTTGCGGCGCTGCTCGCCGTGGACGAGGCGGGCGCGGCGGACGGACTCCTCCAGCGCGGCGCGCACCTTCGGGTCCAGCTCCTCAAGGGCGCGCCGAAGCGCCTCGGCAGGCACCCGGACCTGGTCGATGACGACTCCGTCAAACTTCTCCGCGTAGTGGATCAGCGCCGCCGTCCCACGATGCTTCACGTCCTCGCAGATCGGGCGCACCTTCTCCAGGGCGGCCTCGACGTCGAAGTCGGCACGGGGCAGCAGGTCGCGGTCGATGCCGCCTCCGGGAGAACCCTCCGAGAAGGCGGTACCGCGCAGATCGATTCGGGAGATCACATGGTCAAGTGTAGAGAACCGGTCCGACAGGTCGTCCGGAGTATCACTCCCTGATACGGCATACGGGTCCCGCCCAGTGATCATTACTGGTACGACTAGTGTCCCTGGCTCAACGGGAGGGACTTCAGTGACCGAGCCACCGGACATCGCACCCCCACAGGACTGGACCGCTGTGGAGCACGGGCTGTGGGAGGCATTCCGCCTCGGCGAGGTGTACGACCTGCGGACCGGCATCCCGGAGCGGGACGATCCCGCCACCGACCGCTACTGGGGCCCCGACCGGACCGTGCGCGCAGAGGCGATCGCCAAGCTGCTGCTCGACGGACCGCCCGCCGTCTCCGGCCGGGTGTCGGCCGTCAAACTGTCCGGCGCGCAGGTCAGCGGCCAGTTGAACCTCTCCGGCGGCCATGTCACCCCGTATGTGGAGATGCACGACTGCCGCTTCGACCAGCAACTGCTGCTGCCGGAGTGCAGTTTCACCACCCTGCGCCTGGTGCACTGCGCGATCCCGCGCCTGGAGGCCGCCCGGCTGAGCACCACCGGCGATCTGCATCTCGCCCAGTGCACCGTGGAGGGCGGCATCCGGCTCACCGACGCGCACATCGGCACCGATCTGCTCATCAACCAGCTCATCGTCCGCCGTGACCGGCACGGCCGGGCTCTGGCCGCCGACGGACTGAACGTCGCCCAGGACGTCGAGGCGGAGCTGATCGAGGCGACCGGCGAAGTCAGCCTGCGCAGCGCCCGGATCGGCGGACGACTGAGCCTGCGCGGCAGCATGCTGCACAACCCGGACGGGCGATACGCGCTCAACGCCGCCCGGGTCACCGTCGAGCACACCCTGTACCTCAGCTCGGGCTGGGTCGCCGCGGGCAGCGGCGGCGGCACCCCGCCCGCCGGAGCGCGGACCAAGCGCTTCACCGCCGAGGGCGGGGTGCGCCTGGACGACGGGCGGTTCGGCAACGCGGTGATAATCGACCGGGCGCGCTTCCGGCTGACCGGCCAACAGCAGTTGTCGCTGCGCCGGATCCAGACCCCGGAGCTGCGGCTCACCCTGGACGAGCCGCCCACCGGCTTGATCTCCCTGGTCGGGGCCCGGGTCGGCAATCTCACCGACAGCCGGCGGACCTGGCCGGAGTCCGGCGGCGTCGACCTCGCCAACTTCACCTATGCGTCGCTCACCCCCGAGGGCCCCTTCCCGCTGTCCGAACGCATCGCCTGGCTGGCCGCGGTCACCCCCGAGTACGGCCCCGAACCGTACGAGCACCTGGCTGCGGCCCTGCGCACGGGCGGCGAGGACTCCGACGCCCGCGAGGTGCTGCTCGCCAAGCAGCGACGCCGGCGCGGGGCGCTGCCGCTGGCCGGCCAGGCGTGGGGCTATCTGCAGGACGTGACGGTCGGCTATGGCTACCGGCCCGGGCGCGCCGCGGTGTGGATGGCGGTGCTGTGGGCACTCGGCGCGGTGTTCTTCGCGACCCGGCCCCAGCCGCCGCCCACCGACCAGGGCGCCTGGCCGCATTGGAATCCGGCACTGTTCGCGCTGGATCTGCTGCTGCCGCTGGTCGATCTGGGACAGGGCGGCGCCTGGCGGCTTTCGGGATTCGCTCAATGGGTAGCAGCTGCTCTGATGATGCTGGGTTGGATCCTTGCGACGACGGTGGCGGCGGGCGCGTCCCGGCTGCTGCGCCGGGGTTGAGGCCGCCGCAGACGCCGAAGTCACATATCGCTTTTTGCTTGGCCTTGGCCTTAAAACACGCAACCTTTGGACATATGTGACTCCTCCCCTCTTGAAGGAGGCGGCTTCTCACTCGGCCGCCGCGATGACCTAATGACGGCCAAGCCCTGACCGGCCCCTGACGGCGCGCCACACACTGTAGCGAGTCAGCGACGCTCAGCGCCATCGACCCCCTTCGGAGGAGTAACAATGGAATCTTCATCCAAATGCGAATGAACGGAGGCGGGCAATGGCCTTTCAATAAGCGCATCATGCCTTTCCTTCACTCCCTCGTCGCCGTGTCACGCATGATGCGCCACACTCCGCACATCGGGGCCGATCTGCCGCCCGATGACACAGTGCGGCTCGACGCGCCCGACGAGCGGCTCGCCGCTGCCTCGACGGGGCTGCTAGACGGCGATTTCAAGCCGGTTTCCGAACTGCTGGCCCGGACCCGCGAAACCGCTTGGTGGGAGGCGCGCGACCGCTACGTCGGCTGGCTCGCCGAACAGCACCTCATCGCCGCCGGCCGGTCCGGCCCCCGCGACGCTCCCGGCCGGAGCTGGCTCGACACCTGGTGGGACGCCGACCCCGACGACCCCGACCTCGCCCTGCTGCACGCCGAGATCGCCGTACGCGGCGCCTGGCGCACGGGCCGCGGACACGTCGCCCGCCTGCACGACGCCGGCCCGCAGGTCCGCACCGCCGCCGAGGCCGCCCCCGGAGACCCGGTCCCGTGGCGGATCGCCCTCACCCGCGCCCGCGGCCTGCGTGCCCCGCGCGAGGAGTTCGACGCCCTCTGGGCCCAGGCCGTCGCCCGCTCCCCGCACCACTACGGCTGCCACGTCAGCGCCCTGCGCTTCCTGCGCGAGGACCCCGCCAGTCCGCCCGAGGAGTACCTCGCCTTCGCCGAGGACGCCGCCGAGCGGGTCCTGCCCGGCTCCCTGGTGAACGCCCTGCCGCTGATCGCCTCCTACGAGTATCTGCTCAGCGGCGGCCGCGGCGCCGACTCGTACATCGACGACGCCGTCGACCGCGCCCTCCAGCTCTCCGCCTGGCACGAACGCGGCGACCGCGAGCCCGCCGAAGTACGCAACGTCCTCACCCAGGTACTGATCCTCCGCAAGCGCTGGCCCGAAGCCCTCGACCAGTTCCGCGCCATCGGCATCCACGCCACCAGCTTCCCCTGGTCCCGCACGGGTGAGCCCCTGCACGAGTTCCTGGAAATGCGTACCGGCGTACGCGTCCAACTGGCATCGACCGTCCGCCTCACCGCCAGGGCGGGCGGCCCGTACGCCTAGCTGTCCGGGCGGCGCGAGCCCGTCCGGCTCCGGCGGACACCGGTTCCCGGCCGCCGGCCCCGGCCGCTGGCTCCGGCCGATGTGGCCCGAAGCCATAGGCTTCCGTTTGTGACCGCTCGCCTTCCGCTTTTCCCGCTGAACTCGGTGCTGTTCCCCGGCCTCGTCCTGCCGCTGAGCATCTTCGAGGAGCGGTACCGCGCCCTCGTCCGCGACCTGATCGCGCTCCCCGAGGACGCCCCTCGCGTCTTTGGCGTGGTGGCCATCCGCGACGGCCATGAAGTCGCCCCGAAGGACGCCACCGACGCCGCCGCGGGCTTCGGCGAGAATCCGGCCCAGGCCCTGTTCACCGTCGGCTGCACCGCCGACGCCGCGACCATCGGCGAACACGAGACCGGCGGCGGCTACGAAATCGTCGCCACCGGCACCACCCGCTTCCGGGTGCTCTCCATCGACGCCACCGGCCCCTATCTCGTCGGCGAGGTCGAAGAGCTCCCCGAGCACTCCGGCGAAGGTGCGGGCGCGCTCGCCGCCGGGGTCGCCCGGGCCTTCCGTACGTACCAGAAGCGGCTGGCCGGAGCCCGCGAGCGTACCCTCGCCGGCGCCCCGGAGCTCCCCGACGAGCCGTCCGTGCTGTCCTACCTCGTCGCCGCGGCGACCATCCTCGACACCCCGGCCAAGCAACGCCTCCTCGAAGCGCCCGACACCGCCACCCGGCTCGCCGAGGAACTGCGGCTCCTGCGCCGCGAGGCCGCCGTCATCAGCAAGCTCCGCACCATCCCCGCCGTTGACCTCACGCAGAAGGCCCCCAGCCCCAACTGACCGGAGGTACCGCCCGATGGGCAAGAAGCAGCGCCCCGGCGGCACCCCCGCCACCGTCGTACTGGAGAAGACCGGCACCGCCTTCACCCTCCACTCCTACGAGCACGATCCGGCCGTTGCCAGCTACGGGGAAGAGGCCGCCCAAGCCCTCGGCACCGCCCCCGAGCGCGTCTTCAAGACGCTCGTCGCCGACATCGACGGTGTGCTGGCCGTCGCCGTCGTCCCCGTCACCGGGGCCCTGGACCTCAAGGCCCTCGCCTCCGCCACCGGCGGCAAGCGCGCCGCCATGGCCGACCCCGCCGCCGCCGAACGCACCACCGGCTATGTACGGGGCGGAATCTCACCGCTGGGGCAGCGCAAGCAGCTGCGCACGGTCGTCGACTCCTCCGCCCTCGACCACGACACCGTCTTCGTCTCCGCGGGCAAACGCGGTCTGGAGGTCGAACTCGCCCCCCAGGACCTGGTGAAGCTCACCTCGGCCGGCACAGCGCCCATCGGCCGCGCCGCGCGCGCCTCGTAGGAGGCCCACAGACACCTCAGGGCACCGGCACAGCGGGGTCGGCGACGATCGTCTCCATCAGGCACTCGGCCGAGGGAGAAGGTCATGGGTTACCCGGACAAGCGATCGTTGCTGCGCGACGGCGGAATCATCGCGGGCGTACTGGCCACAGTGCTCCTCGGCCCGTCCGCCGTCGTCGCCTCCGCGCTGGAGGAGGCGAACCGGGCGCCCCAGCATTCGATCCGCTTCGTCTCCGCCTCGTCCGCTGCCGCGGAGGTCCCCCGGGCGGGGTACGCCGGCGCGGCACGGAACCGCTCGGTTCCCGCGTAGCCGGCCGCGGTCCTGTCCGGGCCGGTGGCCGGGTTGTGCCCACCCTCCCCCAGCTACCTCCCCCAGCCTTCGGCCGGGAGGTGCCCCCAGGAGGTGCCACCGTCTCGCTTCGCTCGCGCTGCGGCACGCCTGCCCACAACGCCAGCACAATCCAGCCCGTCCGGCGTTTGAGGACCTGGGGGTCCCCCCACGCCCGAGGGCGTAGAGGGCGGGCCTGGGGGCGGAGCCCCCCCACGCGGCGCCAGCCGCAAATCGGAGGCAGCCGGGAAGGGGCGGGGTGGGGGAAGCCCGCCGCAGGCGCGCCGGGGCGGCTACTGCGGCGGAGGCGGTAGCGGGACGTCCCAGCAGCCGCAGGCGCGCCGGGGCGGCTACTGCGGCGGAGGCGGTAGCGGGACGTCCCAGCCCTGCGGCGGCTGCGGATCGCGGGGGCCGAAGGCCGTGGTGAGTCCCAGGTGGGCGAGGGTCGCCGCGATCGGCCAGACGAGGAGGGCAGCCTTGGCCTGGAGATCGAGCGGGCCGTCGAAGACCTTCTTGGCGCCGACCTGCTTGGCGTGCGCGACGATGTCCTGGGTGGGGCCGAGCCAGACGCCGATGCGCCAGGCGAGCAGCGAGCCGAGCACCCCGCCCACCGCCAGGCCGAGGACGATGCCGATGCCGCCGCGCCGGCACCGCCAGAAGGCGACGAGGGCGGTCAGCGCGCCCATGCCGAGGCCGAGCAGCACGAATGTGCCGTCGGCACCGACCGCCTGCTCACCCTCGGAATCCTTGAGGTAGACGGCCTTGCCGTCGGAGACCAGGGGAATACGAGGCGCCAGCCACAGCCACAGCAGTCCCAGCACCACCCCGCACACCGCGACCACGAGGGCGGTCAGAGCGCCGCGCTTGAGCTCGGGGCCGAACTCCATACGCTCCTGCTCGGTCAGGCCCTCGGTGGGCAGTCCGGACGCCGACGGGTACGACGGCGTGGAAGGCTGTTCATGCGGCGTCAGAGGTGCGGTCACTCAGACATCGTGCCAGGTCTCGCTGTCTGCCGCGTCATCGGCAGGCGGCCCTGCGGTACGCCCAGGTGGCCACGGCCAGCGAGAGCACTCCCACCGCCGCGCACACCCCCAGATCGGCGACGACCGCCGCCCAGTACGGGTGCGGCGCGAAAGTACGGGCGAAAGCCTCGACACCGTACGTCGACGGCAGAAGATCCCGCGCATACGCCACCGGCTCCGGCAGATTGCCGGCCGGCAGCACGCCCAGCAGCAGTGCCGCCGACATACCCAACTGGCCGAAAAGCGTCGCCAGCTCCTGGCGCGGCGCCAGCAGCCCCAGCGCCGCTCCCAGCCCCGCCAGCGCGGCCCCGGCCAGCGGGATCACCGCCCCGAGCACCCACAGATTCGCGAACGGCAGCTGGAACAGCGCGCAGCCCACCGCCGCTGTCGCGATCGTCCCCGGCACCGTGAACGACGCGTACGCCCCCGCCGTCCCCAGCACCACCGCCGCCGGGGGCACCGGCAGCGTCGCGTAGTGGTCGAGGCCGCCGGAGGCCCGTAGCTGCCCGAAGTACTGCGCCAGCAGATTCAGCGCCACGAACGCCACGACCAGCACGCTGGACCCGGCCACCACCGAGGTCGCGGCCGACGCCGATCCCCCGGCCACCACGCCCCGCATCATGATCATGATCCCGACGGACTGGAACGTCGCCACGAACAGCAGCGGTATCCGCGCGACCCTGGCCCGTGACAGCTGCGCCCGGTACACCGCTCCCAGCGCCGGCAGCAACCGCGCCCGCGGCGCCAGCGGCGCCGCGCCCTGGCCCGGGTCGGTCCCGGCCGCCACGACGGGCAAGGAGAGGGCCGCGGACGCGGCAGAGGCGGCAGATGACATGACGCTCACGCTACGCGGCTCCTGTTCGTCGAACCTGATTTCCGGCGGGCAGCCGTCACGCCTTCACCAGTCCCTTCTGCCGGCCGCCGAGGGCGAGGTACACGTCCTCCAGGCTCGGTGTGGCGAGTGTGAAGTCGTCCAGCGCGGCGAAGGCCGGGCCGCCGGTCACCTCGGCCACCACCGTACGGGCCCGCGCCTGCGGCAGCCGCAGAGTCCAGCGGCGCCCGGAGACCGCGGCCTCCTCGCGCAGCGCGGCGATCGCCGGCACCGCGAGCGGGGGCTGGTCACGCCATACGAGATCGAGCCGGACCTCATCGGCCACCATGGCCTTCAGCCCGGCCGGGGTGTCGCACGCGATCACCCGTCCGCCGTCCATCACCGCGACCCGGTCGAGAACGGTCTCCGCCTCGATCACGTTGTGCGTCACCAGCAGCACCGTCACCCCGCGCTCCGCCCGCCGCCGGTCGACCGCCGCCCAGACCGCACGCCGGGCCACCGGGTCCATGCCGGTGGTCGGCTCGTCCAGCACCAGTAGCGGCCGGTCCCCCACCAGCGTCGCGGCGAAGCACGCCAGCCGCCGCTGCCCGCCCGAGAGGCGCTTGATCGGCCGCCCCGCGAGCCCTTCCAGCCCGAGCTCCGCGAGCACGTGGTCCCGCTCCGCCCGGGCGGTCGCGACGTCCATGCCGCGCAGCCGCCCGGTCGTCTCGGCGGCGAGCCCGACCGTCAGCTCGTCCAGCGCGGAGGATTCCTGCCCCAGATAGCCGACCAGCCGCGAGGCGCGGTCCGGATGGCGTACGAGATCGTGGCCCAGCAGGTCGATCGCTCCGGCGTCCGGCCGGAGCAGGCCCGTCAGCTGCCGTACCAGCGTGCTCTTCCCGGCTCCGTTCGGGCCGAGCAGGCCGAAGATCTCGCCGCCGCGAACATCCAGGTCGATGCCGTCGTTCGCCCGTACCTCCGGGCTCCCGGCACCCCGCCGGCCCCGCACCGCCGGGTACGTCTTCACCAGCCCGCGCACAGTCGCCACCGCCCCGCGCACAGTCGCGGGTACCGCCGGTGCCGGATCCCCCGGACTGGTGCGCGCGCTCACGAGCCGAGAGTAGCCCGCCCGGCCCGCCGCCCGTGCCTCGGCCCCTTGTTCCGCCGTCCGGCGGGCAAGCGGGCAAGCGGGCAAGCGGGCAAGCGGGCAAGCCGGTTATTCGGCCGCCGGGGCGTGCTCGGCAACGGTGCGGGCATCGACTTCCCGCCAGAAGCCGGCCCGGATGGCGTAGCGGTCGTGCTCGTCGATCTGGTCGTCCTTATGGGCGAGGAGCCCGAAGCGGGCGGCGTAGCGGAGGAGCTCACCGTCGATGCGGTGTGGGATACGGGGGTACTCGGTGGACAGGAGTTGAAGCTGGGAGGGGTCGGCGAGGCGGGCGATCCAGCGGCGGGCGAAGACCTGGCCGACCTCAAAGGGATCGCCGCTGACGGTGGTGATGTCCTCCTCGCGGTCGGCCCAGCGCTGCTCTGCGCTGGTCAGCAGGGCGAGGGTGGGGAGGCCGAGGTCGGGGGCGGTCTCCGAGGCGACCATGCCCTTCTCGGAGGACCAGCGCAGCGTGGCGTTGGGGGCGGCCTGGGAGGCGGCCTGGGTGCGGCCGAGCCCGGCGAGGTCCTTGGGCGTGGGGACGACGCCCTTGCCGCCGATGGCGGCGTGCTCGGAGGAGGCGGAGCCGTTCTTGGCCGGGGACGGCGCCTTGACGCTCTCGGCGGAGGAGGACTCGGGCAGGGGTGCGGAGAGGATCGCCGCGATCTCCGGGCGGGGGGTGAGCGGGGCACAGGCCACGGCGATCTCCCGGGCCCGGATCGCCCGGGTGATCCACTCACGGTCGAGGACACGCCGCTCGTCGGCCTCGGCGACCAGGTCCTCGGACTGGTTGTAGTCCCCGTCGGCTGCCTGCACCGCCCAGAGGTGCACGGCGACCCCGTGCTCCTTGGCCGACATCATGCCGGGCAGCAGGTCCCCGTCGCCTGTGACCAGCACCACATCCGAGCAGGCCCGGTTGCGGGCGAGCTCGGACAGCTCGGCGTGCATCGCGGCGTCGACGCCTTTCTGCGCCCAGCGTCCGTCCGTTCGGGTGAGTGCGCCCAGCCGTACGGTCACCCGCGGCATGACCCGCAGCCGCCGGTGCTCGGGCTGCGGTACGCGGTCGGGGGCGCCGTCGAACCAGTAGATCCTCAGCAGCGGCTGCCCGGTCTCCAGCTCGGCGCGTTCGCGGAGCCCTGCCACGATCGCGGGGTGGTCGACGGTGATCCTGGACCGGGAAGGCTCTCCTGCGAGCAGGCTCGCGGCTGCACCCAGCAGGTACCCGGCGTCCACCAGGACGACGCAGCGGTCCATGTCGCACCTTCTTCCGGTCGTCCCCCCGGCGTGCATATTCCTCCGAGTCTGCCCGAATGCGCAGGGGTTATCAGCTGGAACTCGATCACCGGCGTGGCGGTCCCGGTATTTCCGGGCGTCTCACCCATCAACTGCCCGAAATGCGACCTTCATACTCCCGTGCGACCCTGGGGAAGCCCCTCGTCCGAGTTTTTCCCCAGGAGGCACGATCGTGGGCAAGAGCAAGAACCGTGGCGAACGCACCGGCCAGGAACGACGCCGTGACGCCGAATCGCAACCGCACCAGTCCGAGAGCCGCACTGCCACCCAGGAGCGGCTGCCGATCCCCGGCTCCGTGGAGCAGCCTTCCCACAAGCGCGGGAAGAAATTCGGCCACAACTGAGCGGAGTGACCGCCGCGAAGTGACCGAGGTAAGGGGCGCCACTGTTTTGGTGGCGCCCCTTACCCGTCAGCTACCCGTCAGCCCGCCTGCTGCTGCGCCACCGTGCCGAGGCAAGCCGGCCCCAGCAGCGCCTTGAGGTCTCCGAAGAGCGCCGGGTCGGGGGTGACCCGGTGCCGGTCCAGTCGCAGGACGGTGGTCTTGCGTACTCCCTGGAGTTTCACACGCACCTCGGTGTTGCCCTTGTGGCTGGCCAGCACCTCACCGAGCCGGGCAACGAGCGGCGGGGTGACCTTGACCGTCGGGATGGAGATCGTCACCGGGGCGTTGGTCCCGGCGTCCGAGAGGTCCGGGACCATGAGCTCCATGGCGACCAGTCGCGGGATGTCCTCGCGCTTGTCGAGCCGGCCCTTGACGAAGACCACCGCGTCCTCGACCAGCTGGGTCGATACCAACTGGTAGGAGGCTGGGAAGAACATGCAGTCGATCGAGCCAGCCAGGTCCTCCACCGTGGCGATCGCCCAGGCGTTGCCCTGCTTGGTCATCTTCCGCTGGAGGCCCGAAATGATGCCACCGATGGTGACGATCGCGCCGTCCTGGTAGTCACCCGCCAGCGCGGCGATGGCAGCATCGGTCTTGTCGTTGAGGATGTGCTCGATGCCGAAGAGCGGGTGGTCCGAGACGTACAACCCGAGCATCTCGCGCTCCTGCGCCAGCAGGTACGCCTTGTCCCATTCGATGTCGGAGAAGACGACATCGAGCCCGAAGCCGGGTGTGTCGTCGCTCTCGTCGCCGCCGCCGAAGAGGTCGAACTGCCCCTCGGCCTCCTTGCGCTTGACCGCGACAACATTGTCGATCATCGTCTCGAAGTGCTCGGTGAGCCCGCGCCGGGTGTGCTTCAGCTCGTCGAAGGCACCGGCTTTGATCAGTGATTCGACGGTTCGTTTGTTGCAGGCCACCACCTCGACCTTGTCGAGGAAGTCGGGAAAGGAGTTGTACTTCCCCTTGGCCTTACGGCTCCGCACCACCGAATCGACGACATTCGCGCCGACATTGCGGACCGCCGTGAGGCCGAAGACGATCGTATCGTCGCCGCTCGGGGTGAAGTTCGCGTTCGACTCATTGACGTCCGGCGGCAGCACCTTGATACGCATCCGACGGCACTCGTTCAAGTAGAGCGCCATCTTGTCCTTGTCGTCCTTGACCGAAGTCAGGAGCCCGGCCATGTATTCGGCCGGGTAGTTCGCCTTGAGGTAGGCGGTCCAGTAGGACACCAGGCCGTACGCGGCCGAGTGGGCCTTGTTGAAGGCGTAGCCGGCGAACGGGACCAGCACGTCCCACACCGCCTGGATCGCCGCGTCGGAGTAGCCGTTCTTCTTGCAGCCCTCCTGGAAGAAGACGAAGTTCTTGTCCAGCTCCTCCTTCTTCTTCTTGCCCATCACGCGGCGCAGGATGTCGGCCTCGCCGAGCGAGTACCCGGCGAGGATCTGGGCGGCCTTCTGCACCTGCTCCTGGTACACGATGAGGCCGTGGGTGACCTCGAGGACCTCTCGGAGCGGCTCCTCCAGCTCGGGGTGGATCGGGGTGATGTCCTGCTGTTTGTTCTTGCGCAGGGCGTAGTTGATGTGCGAATTCATGCCCATCGGGCCCGGCCGGTAGAGGGCCGAGACGGCGGAGATGTCTTCGAAGTTGTCGGGCTTCATCATGCGCAGCAGGGAGCGCATGGGGCCGCCGTCGAACTGGAAAACGCCGAGGGTGTCACCGCGTGCGAGCAGGGCGTATGTGTTCGGGTCGTCAAGCGGCAGCGACAGCAGGTCAATGTCGATGCCCTTGTTGGCCTTGATCGACTTGACCGCGTCGTCCATGATCGTCAGGTTGCGCAGGCCCAGGAAGTCCATCTTCAGCAGGCCGAGCGACTCACAGCTCGGGTAGTCCCACTGGGTGACGACCGCGCCGTCGTTCTTCGGCGAGAAGATAGGCACATGGTCGATCAGCGGCTCGCTGGACATGATCACACCGGCGGCGTGCACACCCATCTGCCGGACCAGACCCTCGATGCCCTTGGCGGCGTCGATGACCTTGGTGACGTCCGGCTCATTCTCGTACATCGCCCGGACCTCGCCCGCCTCGCTGTAGCGCGGGTGGTTCTTGTCGGTGATGCCGGAGAGCGGGATGCCCTTGCCGAGGACGTCCGCGGGCATGGCCTTGGTGATCCGGTCGCCCATGGAGAACGGGTAGCCGAGGACTCGCGCGGAGTCCTTGATGGCGGCCTTGGCCTTGATGGTGCCGTAGGTCGCGATTTGGGCGACCTTGTCGGAACCATATTTTTCCGTCACATATCTGATGACTTCGCCACGCCTGCGCTCGTCGAAGTCGATGTCGACGTCGGGCATCGAGATGCGCTCGGGGTTCAGGAACCGCTCGAAGATCAGACCGTGCGGCACCGGGTCGAGGTCGGTGATGCCCATGGCGTACGAGACGATCGAGCCGGCGGCGGAGCCTCGGCCGGGGCCGACGGCGATGCCGTTGTTCTTCGCCCACATGATGAAGTCGGCGACCACGAGGAAGTACCCCGGGAATCCCATCTCGATGATGGTGTTCATCTCGTACTCGGCGAGCTTCTGCCGGTCCTCCGGGATCCCGCCCGGGAAGCGCCACCGCATGCCCTTGGCGACCTCCTCACGGAACCAGGTGATCTCGGTGAACCCCTCCGGCACCTCGAAGCGCGGCATCAGGTTGCGGGACTCGAACATGCCGTCGATCTCGACGCGGTCGGCGATCAGCAGCTGGCTGTTGCGGCAGCCCTGCTGCCAGGTGTCGGAGGAGTCGATCGCGTACATCTCGGCGGCGGACTTCAGGTAGTAGCCGGAACCGTCGAACTTGAACCGGTCGGGGTCGGACATGTTCGACCCGGTCTGGATGCACAGCAGGGTGTCGTGGGCGGACGACTCGCTCGCGTACGTGTAGTGCGAGTCATTGGTGACGACGAACGGCGCTCCGAGCTTCTTGGAGACCTCCATCAGGCCGTCGCGGGCCCGGCGGTCGATGTCGATGTCGTGGTCCATGATCTCGACGAAGAAGTTCTCCTTGCCGAAGATGTCCTGGTACTCCCCGGCCGCCTTCAGCGCCTCGTCCATCTGGCCCAGGCGGATACGGGTGGAGACCTCTCCTGAGGGGCAGCCCGTGGTGCCCATCAGACCCTCGGCGTACTCGCTGAGCAACTCACGGTCCATCCGCGGCTTACGGAAGTAACCCTCGAAGCTCGCGCGCGACTGTGCGCGGAAGAGATTGTGCAGCCCCGTCTTGTTCCGGGCCCAGATCGTCATGTGCGTGTAGGCGCCGGCACCGGAGACGTCGTCGCGCTTCTGGTGCGGCGCGCCCCACTTGACCGGCTTGTTGTAACGGCGCGACTCCGGCGCCAGATAGGCCTCGACGCCCATCACAGGGGTCACCCCGGCGGCCTTCGCCTGATGGAAGAAGTCGTACGCCCCGTGCAGATTGCCGTGGTCGGTGATCGCGACATGCGACATGTTCATCTCGTTGCACGCCTTGAACATGTCTTTCAACCGGGCCGCACCGTCCAGCAGCGAGTACTGGGTGTGGACATGCAGGTGCGTAAACGGCTGATCGGTCACCGGGCAGGCCTTCCGTCGGGGGGGTCGGAGGCCCCTAACCCTACCCCCGCGGACCCGTCGCACAGGCCTTGCCCACGATCCGGTCACAGGCGTGTTTCCGCAGGTCAGATGGTTGCGACGGGGCAATTGCGAGGTCAGCGGGGTGTCAGATCCGTCGTGTCGCCGGACAGTGACGGTTGGTGATCGCATCGACGACGGAGATGACGGCGTAGGCTCCTGCGTCACATCCGGGGGCCGTTCCCCGATCGTGTACGAGACCGGGAGGCTTCCCCACCATGGGCACCGCAAGCAACACGGACCAGCAGCGCGGCGAGCGGATTCTGGCGGTCTTCGAGACCGCGTTCGGCGAGCTGCTGGCAGCGGACCCGGCCGCGTTCAGGGTCAAGTTCCGCAAGATGGCGGCCTCCGCCTTCGCCTTCTACCGGGGCACCGCGTGCCTGTACTACGCGGATCTGGCCGAGGAGGAGCAGAACCACAGCCCCTACCTGGACGAGCGCACCTCACGGGTGTGGATCCACGGCGACCTGCACGCCGAGAACTTCGGCACATATCTGGACGCCAACGGCCGGCTGATCTTCAATGTCAACGACTTCGACGAGGCCTACGTCGGCCCCTTCACCTGGGACCTCCAGCGGTTCGCCGCCTCCATAGCGCTGATCGGCTACACCAAGGCGCTCGCCGACGAGACCATTTCCGGGCTGGTACGCACCTACGCCGCCGCCTACCGCGAGCGTATCCGTGCCCTTGCCGCGGACAAGAGCGTCCCGCCGCTCACGCTCGACACGGCGCGGGGCCCGCTGCTGGACGCGTTGCGGCATGCCCGTACCGAGACGAGGGTCTCACTGCTCGACTCGATGACGGAAGTCCGGGACTGGGACCGCCGCTTCACGCCCGGTGGCGGTTCGGTGGAGCTGGACGACGCTACCCGCGCCAGGGTATTGGAGGCGTTCGAGGCCTATTTGGAGACGCTGCCGGAGACCAGCCGCATCAACCCGGAGAGCCACCGGGTCAAGGATGTCGTCGGGCGGCGGGGCATCGGTATCGGGAGCGCGGGCCTGCCCTCGTACAACATCCTGCTGGAGGGTCACACCGACGCGCTCGAGAACGACGTGGTGATCTATATGAAGCAGGCGCAGACCCCGGCGGTCTCCCGGCACATCACCGACCAGGCGGTACGGGACTACTTCCGGCACGAGGGCCACCGCACGGTGATCTCGCAGCGCGCGCTCCAGGCCCACGCCGACCCGTATCTGGGCTGGACCGAGCTGGACGGCGTCGGCCAGCTGGTCGCCGAGGTGTCGCCGTACGCCGTGGACCTGGACTGGTCGGACCTCGACGAGCCGGCCCAGATCGAGGCGGTTGTCGCCGATCTGGGGCGCGCGACGGCCGGGATGCACGCGGCGGCGGACAACGAGAGCGGGCACTCGCTGGTGCCGTTCTCCATCGAGGACGCCATCGATGAGGCGATCGCCCGGGACGAGAAGGGTTTCGCCGAGGCGCTGGTGGAGTTCGCGCACCGCTACGGCGCCCGGGCACGCGCCGATCACCAGATCTTCGTGGACCTCTTCCGCAATGGAAGGCTCGGTTGATTCAGGAGAACCCCAAGCTTTAATTACTACTTACACACAACCGTGGCACACTCTGCGCCATGGAGGTGACGGGACCCCGGCTGAGGGCGCTGCGCGCGGCGCTCTTCGCGGCGCTGTGCGTCACGCTCGCCGTGACCGCCCACACCCTTCTGTCGCAACTCCCGCTGCCGCTCACCACGGTGGCGGGAGCCTACGCCGGCATCTTCGCGGCCGCCTACGCGCTGGGCGGCCGCGAACGCGGCTACTGGGCGATCGCCTCACTGCTCGTGCCGCTGGAGCTGGCCGCCGACGCGCTCTTCACCAGCGGCCAGCACACCTGTTACGGCCCGGGCGGCGGGCCCATCACCGGCTCCTGGCGCACGATCAACGCGGCCTTCGTCTGCAGGGGCGGCGAAGTCGGCGCCCCTCTCGCGCACGCCGCCCCGGACCCGGTGGCCGCGCCCTGGATGTTGCTCGCCGCCCATGTCGCCGTGGGCCTGACCGCCTGCTGGTGGCTGCGGCGTGGCGAAGCCGCGATACACCAGCTGCTGCGCACCACCTTCCGGCCGCTGCCGCACGCGGTTGCCGCGCCGGACGCGGCTCTGCCGTCCCGCCCGAAGCACCGTCCGGCCCAGGGGAACGCCGTCGGCCCGGCGCTGCCGCTCCTGCTGCACTCCGTCGTACGACGTGGGCCGCCCTGCTCGCTCGCTGCCTGAGCGGCCGAGCTGCTGAGCTGCTGAGCAACACCCCCCACGTCCACGTAGGTACGAGCATGGAGAACACACGATCATGAGCCAGAGGAACAGTATCGCCGCCAAGTCCGCAGCCCGCGAACGGCTTCGAGCGGAGCGCGAGCGGCAGGCGAAGAAGGACAAGGCCAAGCGCCAGTTCATCGTCGGCGGCGCGGTCGTCGCGGTGCTGGCGATAGCCGTCGGCATCGGCGTGGCCGTGGTGAAGATGAACCAGCCCAGCTACTGGGCGAAGGCCGCGAACCAGCCGCTGGTGCAGCCGGCCAACTCGTCCGGCAAGAACGGAACGTCGATCGTCATCGGCAACGCGAGCAACAAGCATGTGCTCAAGGTCTACGAGGACATGCGGTGCCCGGTCTGCGCGCAGTTCGAGCAGACGTCGGGCGCGTCGGTGCAGAAGCTGGCCGCGAACGGCACGTACCAGATCTCTTACACCATGGGCACGTTCCTCGACGGCAACCTCAAGGGCACCGGGTCGAAGAACGCGCTCGCCGCGCTCGGCGCGGCTCTGAACGTCAGCAAGGACGCGTTCGTCGAGTACCACACGCTGCTGTACTCCGCGAAGTACCACCCGGTGGAGACGACGGACACCTTCTCCAGCAACAAGAAGCTGATCGAGCTGGCGCAGAAGACCAAGTTGCTGAAGGACAACAAGACCTTCCAGAACGCGGTGAACAAGGGCACCTACGACAAGTGGGCGCTGACCATGTCCAAGCAGTTCGACTCCGACGGCATCACCGGCACGCCGACGGTGAAGCTCGACGGCAAGGCCATCGCCAACGTGCAGTCCATGACCGCCGCCCAGTTCGAGTCAGCGGTGAACACCCAGCTCGGCAAGAAGTAGCGGCGCCTCGCCGGCCGGTCCCGGGCAGAGCCCCGGGACCGGCCGGCGGACAGGCCAAGGGCCTGTCAGGCCCTAATCGGCGAGCTCCGTGAGGAAGTCCAGTGCGACGGCCCACGTCCGTTCCGCCGCCGCCTCGTCGTAGTCCGGCAGCTCCGGATCGGTGTAGAGGTGCCCGGCGCCCCGGTAGCGGTGCACCTCCACATCCGCTCCGGCCTTGCGCATCCGCAGGTACCAGGCGTTCAGCCAGTCCTCGGGCTCGAAGGGGTCCGGTTCGGCGACATGCAGCTGTACGGGAATGTCGGTGGCCGCGTCGTCCGCGATGTCCGAGGTACCGTGCAGGAGCAGCAGGCCACGGGCCTTGTCGTCGGCCAGCGCGAGATTCTGCGCGATGGAGCCGCCGAGCGAGAACCCGGCGTACACCAGCCGCTTGTCCGACAGCGGCCCGGAGACGGTCACCGCGCGCATCAGCAGCTCGTCACGGCCGATCTCGTCCTTGACCGCCATGCCCTCCTCCACGCTGTCTGTGGTCCGGCCGCCGTAGAGGTCGGGGACATGCACCTCGTGACCGGCGGCGCGCAGCCGGTCAGCGGCGGCGTGGACGGCGGGACGCAGCCCGTAGGCCGAATGAAACAAAATGATGTGGAGAGGCGACGACAAGATCTCTTTCCCCAACGCAATCGAGGTCCGTATGGAGAGCGTGCTACGTCCGGTAATCGTGGTCGGCGCCGCCCTGGTCATCACCCTAGCCGCCGACTGGACAGCCGGCCGGGCGCTGCGCCGGGCCGCCGTCCGGCAGCCCCGCAGCCCCCTGTGGCCCCGGCTGCACCGCTGCCGCCCGTCGATGCTCGTCGTGCTCTGCACGGCCCTGCTGCGCGGCTCCTACTGGGCCGCGTGGGTCGGCCGTGGCCCCTGGTCCGGCATCGGCCATATCCTCACCCTCATCCTCATCGGCGCCTGCGCCTGGCTCGCGGTTCGCGCCGCGGCGGTCGTGGTGGAGTCCTCGTACTCCCGCTACGCCTCCAGCTCCCACGATCCGGCCCGGGTGCGGCGGGTCCGTACGCAGGTCACGCTCATCCAGCGGGTCGTCGCGGCGATCGTCGTGGTCGTCGCGATCGCCTCGATGCTGCTGACCTTCCCCGCGATGCGCGCGGCCGGGACCTCGCTGCTGGCCTCGGCCGGGGTGCTGGGCATCGTCGCCGGTATCGCGGCGCAGTCCATGCTGGGCAATCTCTTCGCCGGGATGCAGATCGCCTTCGGCGACATGGTGCGGATCGGCGACACCGTCGTCATAGACACCCAGTGGGGCACCGTCGAGGAGATCACGCTCACATACCTGGTGGTACGGACCTGGGACGAGCGGCGCCTCACCATGCCTGTGTCGTATTTCACCAGCAAGCCCTTCGAGAACTGGTCCCGGCACGACCCCCGCATGACCGGCACCGTCTTCTTCTACCTCGACCACGCCACCCCCATCGCCCTCATGCGCGAGCGGCTGCACGAAGTGCTCACCGCCACCGCGATCTGGGACCGCCGTGGCTGGGCCCTGGAAGTGACCAACACCACAGCCAGCACGATCGAGGTCCGCGCCCTGGTCACGGCCGCGGACTCCCCCGAGGTCTGGACCCTTCGCTGTCTGGTCCGCGAGCAGCTCATCGACTGGCTCAGCCGGGAACACCCCTACGCGCTCCCGCGGATCAACACCGCGTCGGCGGCCGAGCCGGCGGCGCCGCACGAGGTCTCTCCCCCGCTCACTCCCGGGGTGCCGGCGCCCGCGACGCGGGACGGCTCCCGCGGCGGCTCCCGCCAGCCGGCCAGGTGAACCCGATGGCAGGCGTGCCGCGGCCGCGAGCACTACCGCAGGCTGCGTACATCCAGCTGACGCAGCACCCGGTCGACGATCTCCGGGTCGTACCCCGCCTCGCTGCGCGCCGACAGCACCTCGTGCCGCGCGGCGGAAAGCATCTCGTTCTGGACTTGGCGGATCTTCCGCATCCGCTTCACATGCTGGCCATGGGTCTCGCGCCGCTCCTCGGTGACGATGTCGGGGCAGATCCGCGCCCCGACATCGAAGGCCCGGCGGTGCAGGAGCTCGGACAGCTCGTCGGAGAACGTCTCGACCGTCTCGATCTCCTTCAGCCGGAGCTTGGCGGCCATCATCGCCCGCAGGGCCAGCATCCGTTCCAGGTCGTGCTCCAGCCCGATGTCGCTGCGTACGCCGAGGCGTTTGACCATCCACGGCAGGGTGAGCCCCTGTAGCACCAAGGTGCTCAGCACCACCGCGAACGCGATGAAAAGCACCTCGTCCCGGGCCGGGAAGGGCGCGTGGTTGTGTGTCGTGAGCGGGATCGCCAGCGCCAGCGCGACGGACGCCACCCCGCGCATGCCGGCCCACCACATGACGGCGGTCTCCCGCCAGGTCATGGGGATGTCCTGGTCTTCTGCGCGGTCGTCCTGGCCATCGCGTTCGCGCTCCTCGAGCCGCTCACGGTGCTCGCGCTTCAGCCGCCGGGCCAGCAGGGAGGCGGCCGGCAACAGCCACAGCAGCCGTACGCCGACGACCACACCGACGATGATCCCGGCGTGGGCGAGCATCGAACCCCAGCGGCCGGACCCGACGTCGAAGACATTGTGGAGCTCCAGGCCGATCAGACCGAAGGCGAGCCCGGTGACAAGGGTGTCGACAATCGGCCAGAAGGTGTTCGAGGCCAGCCGCCCCCTCACGTCGTCGGCGTCCGTCGCGTACTCGGCGAGGAAGAGCGCGGTGGTGAGCACCGCGAGCACCCCGGAGCCCTGGGCGCGGTCGGCGATGACGTACGAGGCGAAGGGGACCAGTAGCGTCAGCCCGATCTGGAGCGTGGGGTCGTCGACGATGTCCATCAGCTTGTTGGCGCCCCAGCCGAGCACGACCCCGACCCCGACGGCGACCACGGCGGACAGGACGAATTCGCCGACGGCGTGCGGCCAGGAGAAGGTGCCGGTGACGGCGGCGGTGATCGCCACGTTGTAGAGCACGATCGCGGTGACGTCGTTGAACAGGCCCTCGCCCTCCAGGATCGACACCATCCGGCGGGGCAGTCCCAGACTCCCGGCCACGGCGGTCGCCGCCACCGGGTCCGGCGGCGCGACCAGAGCGCCCAGCGCGACCGCGGCGGCCAGGGTGATACCCGGCACCACCGCTTGGGCGACCGCGGCGACCGCCGCCGTGGTGACGAAGACCAGTGCCACGGCCAGCAGGAAGATCGACCGCTTGTTGTTGGCGAACTGCCGCCATGAGGTGCGCTGCACGGAGGCGTAGAGCAGCGGCGGCAGCACCAGCGGCAGGATCAGTCCGGGCGGGATCTGTACGTCCGGTACGAACGGCAGTGCCGCCATGACGCCGCCAAGCAGTGTCATCAGCACCGGCGAGGGCAGCTTCAGCCGTTCACCGAGCGGCACCATGACGATGGCCGCGAGCATGAGCACAAAGAAGAGGGCGAGTTGATCCACATGCTCAGCCTCGCATGCGCGGGCCCCGGATCGGCGGCGCTAAGAGGGCCCACCTATTCGCGCGGCCTCTGAGTCAGGCGCTTTCCCCACGCACGATGTCGAGAGCGAATCGCAGGTCGTCCGGGTACTTGCTCTCGAACTCCACCCAGCGTCCGTCCTCGGGGTGTTCGAAGCCGAGCCGGACGGCATGCAGCCACTGCCGCTCCAGCTTCAGCCGCTTGGCGAGCGTCGGGTCGGCGCCGTAGGTGAGGTCGCCGACGCAAGGGTGGCGGTGGGCGGCCATGTGGACCCGGATCTGGTGGGTGCGCCCCGTCTCGAGCTTGACGTCGAGCAGCGAGGCCGACCGGAACGCCTCGACGAGGTCGTAGTGGGTGACGCTGGGCTTGCCCTCGGCGGTGACGGCCCACTTGTAGTCGTGGGTGGGGTGCCGCCCGATGGGAGCGTCGATGGTGCCGCTCATCGGGTCCGGGTGGCCCTGCACCAGCGCGTGGTAGCGCTTGTCCACGGTGCGCTCGCGGAACTGCTGCTTGAGGAGCGTGTACGCGATCTCCGACTTGGCGACGACCATCAGCCCGGAGGTGCCGACGTCGAGCCGGTGCACAATGCCCTGGCGCTCGGCGGCGCCGGAGGTCGAGATCCGGTACCCGGCGGCGGCGAGGCCGCCGATGACGGTGGTGCCGGTCCAGCCGGGGCTGGGGTGAGCGGCGACCCCGACGGGCTTGTCGATGACGACGACGTGATCGTCCTCGTACACGATGCCCATGCCCGGCACCGGCTCGGCGACGATCTCCACCGGTCGCGGCGGGGCCGGCATCTCGACCTCGAGCCACGCGCCGGCGATGACCCGGTCGGACTTCCCGGCGACGCTCCCGTCGACCAGCACCTTGCCCTCGGCGGCCAGCTCCGCCGCCTTGGTCCGCGAAAAGCCGAACATGCGGGCGATCGCGGCGTCGACGCGTTCGCCTTCGAGGCCGTCGGGTACGGGCAGGGATCGAACCTGGGTAGACATCACCAGTACGAGTATGCCGGACACCGCGGACGGCTCGGACCGGACGACGACAGCGCGGCCGGACGACGGCCCCCGGCCCGCGACGCCGCGCCCCCCTTGCGCCCATTCGCCGGCCGGCAGCACACCCCGGCGCTCAGTCCTTGTGCATCGTCCCGTCGGGGTCCAGGCCGCGGAAGGAGAGCAGCACGATGAGTATGCCGCCGCAGACGATCGCCGAGTCGGCAAGGTTGAAGACCGCGAAATGGGACGGCGCGATGAAGTCCACGACATGGCCCTGCAGGAAGCCGGGCGCACGGAAGACCCGGTCCGTGAGATTGCCGAACGCCCCGCCGAGCAGCAGTCCGAGCGCGATCGCCCAGGGCAGGCTGTACAGCTTCCGTGCCAGCCGGGCGATCACGACGATCACCGAGGCCGCGATGATCGTGAAGACGATGGTCATCCCCTGCCCGAAGCCGAAGGCGGCGCCCCCGTTGCGGATCGCTTCCAGCCGCAGGTAGCTGCCGATCACATCGATCGGCGCGCGGCCCTCCAGACTGGTCACCACCCAGATCTTGCTGAGCAGGTCCAGGACGTACGCCAGCGCCGCCACCCCGACCAGCACCGGGATCCGCCGCGTCCCGTTCCGGGTGATGACGGGCGGCTCGTCTTCCTGCGTACCGATGGTGCTCTCCACGCTCTCCGCGTTCGCCATTGTGCGTCCCTTCCTGACGAGGACGAGGTTACGGCACACACGTACGGGCGGGTCAGCGGCGCTCCTGTTTCTGCTTGCACTCCACGCAGAGCGTGGCCCTCGGGAACGCTTGCATCCGCGCCTTCCCGATCGCGTTCCCGCACGATTCGCACAATCCGTACGTGCCCGCCGCCAGCCGTTCCAGCGCGTGCTCGGTCTGGATCTGCATCTCGCGGGCGTTCGCCGCCAGCGACATCTCGTGCTCGCGGGTGATGTTCTTGGTGCCGGTGTCGGCCTGGTCGTCGCCGGCCCCGTCGCCGGAGTCCCGCAGCAGGCCCGCCACAGCGGCCTGGGAAGCCGCGATCTCCGCGCGCAACCGCAGCACCTCGTCATGCAGTCCGGTTCGCGCCTCCTCCACCTCCTCGGCGGTCCATGGCTCCTCACCAGGCCGTACGGCCAGCTCCTCCGGCGCGGCCGCCGCGCGCGCTGTCGGAATCCCCGGCTCCACAGGGGCGGCCGTCCCGGCCACCGTCTTCTTCGCTGCCACCTTCTTAGCTCCAATCTTCTTCGCGACGGCGTCCTTGTTGGCCGCGGTCTTCTTGGCGGTGCGATGCGCTGCCGCGGGTGCGGCGGCCTTCTCGGCTTTTCCGGCGGCTGGCTCCGCCGTCTTCTCGGCCGGAGCCGGTGTCTTCTTGGCCGGGGCTGTCTTCTTGGCCGGGGCTGTCTTCTTGGCCAGGGCCGCTTGGTTCTCCGCTCCTGCGGGCTGCGCGGCGGGGACCGCCTTGTCGTTGGCCGCCGCAGGCGCCCTGGCGGCCTTCGCGGCGAGCGCGGACGCCTTCTTGGCAGTCGCCCGCGCGTTCGTGACGGCTGTCGCCGTCCTCTTCTTCGCCACCATGGCCGCGGCCCCTTCACATATTGTGATCTTGCTCGCGAATCGTTCCGGAACGATAAATCGACTCCGGACCCGCGGCAACGGGGCACGCCGCCTGATTCGCCCGCCAGGCCCGCTCGGGAGACAGGTCTGCATCCGTTGTGCCCAGCTCACCGCCAGGTATGCCGGTACTTACCGGTAGGGCCGGGGGTACCGGGCCATTCGGGTCACTCCCGGCCGGCAGTTCCCGGGCGGCGGAAAACGGGCCGACAGTGCCGCCGGCACCCCCGTACACTGGGCGCAGCGACAGGCATGGATGGGGACGAGTAGCGCCGCACGCAGCCGAGAGCGACCCGGGGACGGTGGAAGCCCGGGGGTGTGCGCGACGTGAAGATCACCCCGGAGCCGCCGGAAGAAGGCCGTATCGCCGTACGGCTGGTAGAACCGGCAGCGCGGCCCCAATGAGGGGGTTGCGGACGAGCCCGTCCGCAGCCAAGGAGGGTGGTACCGCGGGAGCGGCGCGGCAGCGCACCGGCTCTCGTCCCTCCGTCGGAAGCAGTTATACGTCCGCCGGAGGCCCCACCGATGACGCCGCAGTACCGCCAGGTACCCGCACAGGTCGATCTGCCCGCGCTCGAGCATGACGTGCTCAATAGCTGGAACGAGCAGAAGATCTTCGCCCGTTCCCTGGAGCAGTCCCAGGGCAGGCCCGAATGGGTCTTCTACGAGGGCCCGCCGACCGCCAATGGCATGCCGGGGGCGCACCACATCGAGGCCCGGGTCTTCAAGGACGTCTTCCCGCGCTTCAAGACCATGCAGGGCTTCCATGTCACCCGTAAGGCCGGCTGGGACTGCCACGGTCTGCCGGTGGAGCTCGCCGTGGAGAAGGAGCTGGGCTTCTCCGGCAAGAAGGACATCGAGGCGTACGGCATCGCCGAATTCAATGCGAAGTGCCGCGAATCCGTCACCCGCCACACCGACGCCTTCGCCGAGCTCACCACCCGGATGGGCTATTGGGTCGACCTTGACGACGCCTACCGGACCATGGACCCGGAGTACATCGAAAGCGTCTGGTGGTCGCTGAAGCAGATCTTCGACAAGGGACTGCTGACCCAGGACCACCGCGTCGCGCCGTGGTGTCCGCGCTGCGGCACCGGCCTGTCGGACCACGAGCTGGCGCAGGGCTATGAGACGATCGTCGATCCGTCGGTCTTCGTCCGTTTCCCGCTGACCTCAGGCCCGCTGGCAGGCGAGGCGGCGCTGCTGGTCTGGACGACGACCCCGTGGACCCTGGTGTCCAACACCGCCGTCGCCGCCCACCCGGACGTCACCTATGTCGTCGCGACCAACGGCGAGGAGAAGCTGGTCGTCGCCGAGCCGCTGGTCGGCAAGGCCCTCGGTGAGGGTTGGACCACCACTGGCCAGAGCTTCAGCGGCCGGGAGATGGAGCGCTGGAAGTACGAGCGGCCCTTCTCGCTGGTAGAGATCCCGGACGCGCACTATGTCGTCAACGCCGAGTACGTCACCACCGAGGACGGCACCGGTCTGGTCCACCAGTCCCCTGCCTTCGGTGAGGACGACCTCAGGACCTGCCGCGCCTACGGCCTGCCGGTGGTCAACCCGGTCCGCCCGGACGGCACCTTCGAGGAGACCGTCGGCCTGGTCGGCGGCGAGTTCTTCAAGAAGGCCGACGAGAAGCTCGTCGCCGACCTCCAGGCGCGCGGCGTGCTCTTCAAGCACCTGCCGTACGAGCACAGCTACCCGCACTGCTGGCGCTGCCACACCGCGCTGCTCTACTACGCGCAGCCGTCCTGGTACATCCGCACCACCGCCGTCAAGGACGCTCTGCTCCGCGAGAACGAGCGCACCAACTGGTACCCGGAATCGGTCAAGCACGGCCGCTTCGGCGACTGGCTGAACAACAACGTCGACTGGGCGCTCTCCCGCAACCGCTACTGGGGCACCCCGCTGCCGATCTGGCGCTGTGAGGAGAACCACCTCACTGTTGTCGGCTCGCTGGCCGAGCTGACGGAGCTCACCGGCACCGACCAGAGCGGCCTGGACCCGCATCGCCCCTATATCGACGCGGTGACCTTCGACTGCCCGCAGTGCTCCGCCGAGGCCGTCCGGGTGCCCGAGGTCATCGACGCCTGGTACGACTCCGGGTCGATGCCGTTCGCCCAGTGGGGCTACCCGTACCACAACAAGGAGGTCTTCGAGCGCAGCTACCCCGCGCAGTTCATCTCCGAGGCGATCGACCAGACGCGTGGGTGGTTCTACACCCTGATGGCTGTCGGCACGGTGGTCTTCGACCGGAACGCGTACGAGAACGTGGTCTGCCTGGGGCACATCCTCGCCGAGGACGGCCGGAAGATGTCCAAGCATCTGGGCAACATCCTGCAGCCCATCCCGTTGATGGAACAGCACGGCGCCGACGCGGTGCGCTGGTTCATGGCCGCCGGCGGCTCGCCCTGGGCGGCCCGGCGGGTCGGCCACGGCACCATCCAGGAGGTCGTCCGCAAGACCCTCCTCACGTACTGGAACACGGTCGCCTTCCAGGCGCTCTACGCCCGTACGTCGCAGTGGGCGCCCAGCGCGGCCGACCCGCTTCCGGCGGACCGGCCGCTGCTGGACCGCTGGCTGCTGGGCGAGCTCCACACGCTCGTACGGGATGTCACCGCCTCCCTGGAGTCGTACGACACCCAGCGGGCCGGAAAGCTGCTCTCCGCCTTTGTGGACGACCTGTCCAACTGGTACGTGCGCCGGTCGCGCCGCCGATTCTGGCAGGGCGACGCGGCGGCGCTGCGGACGCTGCACGAGGTGCTGGAGACGGTCACCCGGCTGCTCGCGCCGCTGGTGCCGTTCATCACGGAGCGGGTCTGGCAGGACCTGGTCGTGCCGGTCACAGCGGAAGCGCCGGAGTCCGTCCATCTGTCGTCGTGGCCGACCGCCGACGAGGCGCTGATCAACCCGGATCTCTCCGCCCAGATGGCACTTGTCCGCCGCCTGGTGGAGCTCGGCCGGGCGACCCGCGCCGAGTCCGGCGTCAAGACCCGCCAGCCGCTGTCGCGTGCGCTGGTCGCGGCCGCGGGGTTCGAGTCGCTGGGCGCGGAGCTGCGGGGCCAGATCGCCGAGGAGCTGAATGTCAGCGAGCTCGCCTCGCTGAGCGAGGTCGGCGGCTCGCTGGTGGACACCACGGCCAAGGCCAATTTCCGTGCCCTCGGCAAGCGCTTCGGCAAGGGCGTCCAGGCCGTGGCGAAGACCATCGCCGAAGCGGATGCCGCCACGCTGTCGGCGGCGCTGCGCGACGGTTCGGCTTCCGTCGTGGTGGACGGCGAGACCGTCGCCCTCTCCGCCGACGAGGTCATCATCACCGAGACCCCGCGCGAGGGTTGGTCCGTCGCGTCCGACTCCGGCGCGACCGTCGCCCTCGACCTGGAGATCACCCCCGCCCTGCGCCGGGCCGGCCTCGCCCGTGACGCGATCCGCCTCATCCAGGAGGCCCGCAAGAACTCCGGCCTCGACGTCGCCGACCGCATCGCGCTGCGCTGGGAGTCCACGGACCCCGAGCTCTCCGCCGCACTGGGCGAGCACTCGGTGCTGGTCGCGGACGAGGTCCTCGCCCTCGACTTCTCGGAAGGTCCCGGCAGCGACGCCTACGGTGCCGCCTTCACGGACGACACCCTCGGCCTCACCTTCCGGCTCCGCAAGCACGGTTAGCCCCCGGCGCCGGGCCTTCCCCCACCCACCCGCCCACCCGCCGAGGGACCGGGGCCAGATTCCTGGCCCCGGTCCCGGCGCGGCTGCGCCCGCAACGCGCCCACGCCCCGGCCGGATCAACACCGCCGGACAACACCGTCCCGTCTCTGACCATCGCGGCGGGAAAAGGTGCCCGGTACCACACCACGCACCAACACGTCCGCACGGCCAGATCGACACCGCCGGAAAACATCGTCCCCCGCCTTCGCCATCGCGGCGGGATAAACGTGCCCAGCACCACACCATGCGCAGGCACTCTCGCGCGCCAGCGCGCCCCCGGGCGGGGGCCTGCACGGGACGGGGGGAAGGAACCGCAAAGGGCCGGGCCCCGGGGTAATCCCCCGGGGCCCGGCCCTTGGTGGTGCTGTGCTTGCCGCAGGCTAGTTGTCGTCCTCGTCGATGAGGAACCCGCGCATGGGCGTGGGCGCCTGCTGGAGGGGGACCTGGCCCTGCGGGCGGACCGGGGCCATGGGCTGGGTCATGGCCGGTGACATCTGCTGCTGGCCGCCGTAAGTGGGCGCGGGGGCCTGCTGGCCGATGCTCTGGCCGCCGTAGGACTGACCGCCGCCCATGGTGCCTGCGCCGGCAGCGGCCATGCCGCTGCCGAAGGAGGAACCGCCCATGGTGGAGGAGGACAGGGAGGGGGCCGGAGGAGCGCTGCGCGGAGGAGCGAGGGAATCGTCGGCCTGGGTCTCCAGCTGACGGAGCTGGCTCTCCAGGTACGACTTCAGACGCGTACGGTACTCGCGTTCGAAGCCGCGCAGATCCTCGACCTTGCGCTCCAGCGTGGCACGGGCGGACTCCAGCGAGCCCATGGCCACGCGGTGCTTCTCCTGGGCGTCCCGCTCAAGGGCGTCCGCCTTGGACCGGGCGTCACGCTCAAGTCCCTCGGCACGGCTGCGCGCCTCGCCGACGATCTTGTTGGCCTCGGAACGGGCCTCCGCGATCGCCTGGTCGGCGGTCTGCTGGGCAAGGGAAAGAACGCGTGCGGCGCTGTCCCCGCCGGGACCCTGCTGCTGCATGGGTCCGCCCATCGGGCCGCCCTGATGACCCATCGGGCCACCCTGCTGCATCGGGCCGGGACCCATGGGGCCGCCCTGCTGCATGGGGCCGCCCATCGGGCCACCCTGGCCCATCGGACCGCCTTGGCCCATGGGACCGCCCTGGCCCATCGGGCCGCCCTGCTGCATCGGACCGGGACCCTGCTGCATCTGGCCCGGGCCCTGCTGCATGGGGCCGCCCTGGCCCATCGGACCGGGGCCCTGCTGCTGCATAGGGCCGCCCTGGCCCATCGCGCTGGGACCGGCCGGCAACTGCAGGGCGCTGCCCTGCTGCTGGGGCGGGCCCATCTGCTGCGGCGGTACGGGCTGCGGGCCGGATATGGCAGCGGGCACCGGAGCGCCGCCGCGATCCTGCTGGTCGGGCTTGCGCATGCCCTGCTGCTGATTCTGGGCGGCGGCTCGGGTGGCCGCGGCCAGTTTCGCGCGCAGGTCCTCGTTTTCTCGTAGGAGCCTGGTCAGCTCGGCTTCTACCTCGTCGAGGAAGGCGTCGACCTCGTCCTCGTCATAGCCCTCTCGGAGGCGGACGGTCGTGAACTGCTTGTTACGAACGTCCTCGGGGGTCAACGGCATCTCTTCACCTCAACGTGATCGTCGGCATATCGGGAGCCCGCATCGTTCACATCGCACCCTGCACAATGCTAATCAGGACGTACACGATGATCATCAATACGAAGAAGGACAGGTCGAGCGCCACGCCCCCGAGACGCAGCGGCGGAATGAACCGCCGCAGAAGCTTGAGCGGCGGATCGGTGACAGTGTAGGTGGCCTCCAGGATGACAACCATCGGCTTAGCAGGCTGCCATGAGCGGGCGAACTGGAAGACGTAGTCCATCACCAACCGGAAGATCAGCACGATCAGGAAGCACATCAGCGCGATGTACAGCACCTGCAGTGCGACGCTCATCGTGCCTTACCTCTCCCCTGCTCGTTCTCGTTCATCGGCCTTTGGACCGATTTGCCGCAACTTGCGTAACTCAGCTCTGATTGAAGAACCCGCCCTCGGCGATACGGGCCTTGTCCTCCGCCGTGACATCGACGTTAGCA
The DNA here is from genome assembly GCF_005047355.1 of Actinacidiphila oryziradicis. Classification (GTDB taxonomy): domain Bacteria; phylum Actinomycetota; class Actinomycetes; order Streptomycetales; family Streptomycetaceae; genus Actinacidiphila; species Actinacidiphila oryziradicis. The sequence continues at coordinate 38,338 of NZ_SUMC01000012.1, read as the reverse complement.
GGCGACAGCAGGAACACCTTCTGCGTCACCCTCTCGATACTGCCGTGGAGGCCGAAGACCAGGCCGGCGGCGAAGTCGACAAGACGCTTCGCGTCCGTGTCGTCCATCTCCGTCAGATTCATGATCACCGGGGTTCCCTCTCGGAAGTGTTCCCCGATCGTACGGGCTTCGTTGTACGTCCGGGGGTGGAGCGTCGTGATCCGGTACGGCTCTCGTTCGGACACGACCTTAGGCATGATCACCGGTACGTTCTTCTCCAGGCTATGACGTTCTTGTGTGATGGATGCCACTGGGGCGATCCGCGGTTCTCGAGGGGCGATCGGCACGTGCGCGATCCGCGCTGGTTCGTCCTGTGGCGTCTGGTGCAGCTGATGCGGCTGGTGTTGGGGCGGCTGGTGAGTCCGGCGAGGGCGCTCCGGCTCCGGCTCCGGTTCGAACTCGTCGTCGGGGTCGAATCCCGGGCCGTCGTACCCGTCGTCCTCCACGAGGCCGAGGTAGACCGCCATCTTGCGCATCGCGCCGGCCATGCTCTGCGTCCTCTCAGCGGGGTTGTGATCCTCGGCCGCCTCGGGAGGCGACCGCCACAACATATTCCTTGCTGTGGTCAGACTTGTTTGGTGACGTTACCCGAGCCCGGGACGGACTCCGAGTACCGCGCTACCGATACGCACATGTGTCGCCCCTGCCGCGATGGCGTCCTCAAGGTCCGCACTCATCCCTGCCGAGACCATGTTCGCAGCAGGATGGGCCTCGCGCAGCAAGGATGAGATTTCCGTCAGCCGATCGAAGGCAGCGCGGGGTTGGCCCGCATACGGTCCGGCCAGTGGCGCGACGGTCATGAGGCCGTCGAGCCGCAGCCCCGGCGCCGCCGCGATCGCTTCGGCGATCTCCCCGACGGTGTCAGGGGCGGCTCCGCCCCTGCTGCTTCGCGTTCCTGACTCGGCGTCGAGCGCCACTTGGACCAGGGCGCCGATCTCGCGCCCGGCCCGGACCGCGCCGGCGGAGAGCGCATCGACCAACCGGAGCCGGTCCACAGAGTGCACAATACCGGCGTAACTGATCACGGAGCGTACCTTGTTGGTCTGCAGTTGACCCACAAAGTGCCAAGTCAACGGCAAATCCGCGCACTCGGCAGCCTTTGGTGCGGCATCCTGGTCACGGTTCTCCGCGACCTGACGGACGCCGAGTTCCGAGAGGATCCTCACATCATCGGCGGGGTAGGTCTTGGTGACCACGATCAGGGTCACCTCCTCCCGCTTGCGACCGGCGACGGCGCAGGCGGTGGCGATGCGCCTCTCGACCACTGCGAGATTCCGGGCCAGTTCGGCCTTTCGACCGGTCTGCCCCGTCCCGGCTGTTTCATCTGTCACTGCGTTTCCTTGTCCAGGTCCAGCCATACGTATCCCGCGAGCCGGCCTGTGGTGCGCTCCCGGCGGTACGAGAAGTGATCCGCGGACTCCATGGTGCAGATATGGGATCTCCACGGGGGGCCGGGGGTCGCCCCCCGGGATGTCGCAGCACCCACAGGCACCCCGATCCGGGCGAGTTGGGCAAGTACCCCGGCGGCCACGTCCACCGAGGGAGTGCCCCAGCCGGTGGTCGCGCGGGCCTCGGGGACGGCCGCAGCGACCTCGTCGCGCATCGCGGCCGGCACCTCGTAGCAACCGCCGCAGACGGAGGGGCCGATGGCGGCGATGATCCGCTCCGGCCGGGCGCCGAGGCCGACCATCGACTCGACGGTGGCCGGGACGACCCCGGCGACAAGGCCCGGGCGGCCCGCGTGGGCGGCGGCGACGACCCCGGCCCCGGGATCGGCCAGCAGTACGGGGACGCAGTCGGCGGTGAGCACGGCGAGGGCCACGCCGGGGTGGGTGGTGACGATGGCATCGGCGGTCGGCGCCTGCGCGCCGCGCCGCGGGGCGGCGACCACGGCGACATCATTGCCGTGCACCTGGTTCATCCAGACGACCCGCTCCGGGTCCAGGCCCAGCGACTTGGCCGCGAGATCCCGGTTGGCCCGTACGGCGGCGGGGTCGTCGCCGACATGGCCGCCGAGGTTGAGGCTCTCGTACGGAGCGGCGCTCACCCCGCCCCACCGGTTGGTGAAAGCGAAGTGCGCGCCGCTCGGTGTGCTGCTCTGGCGTATCACTTGGGGCCGGTTCTCACTTGAGGAAGTCCGGGACGTCCAGCTCCTCGGCCGTGGTGTCCTGGTACGGACGGGCCGGAGGCACCTGCGGCGAGGGGATCTGGGCGACCGGGACCTCGGCGACGGGCTCCTGGGCGTCCTCCCGCCGCGGCTCCCCCTGGGTGACGCTGCCGAGGCCGCCGTACGCCGGGCGCAGGGGCTCGATCCGCGGCGGGACCGGGGCGGCGGAGGACGGCGAGTCGTCCCGGCTGCCGTAGGAGCCGAGCACCTTGTCGCGGCTGCCCTTGGGGGGCGGCTGGCCGCCGTCGAAGCCGGCGGCGATGACGGTGACCCGGACCTCGTCGCCGAGAGCGTCGTCGATGACGGCGCCGAAGATGATGTTGGCCTCGGGGTGGGCCGCTTCGCTGACCAGCTGGGCGGACTCGTTGATCTCGAACAGTCCGAGGTCGGAGCCGCCGGAGATGGAGAGCAGCACGCCGCGGGCACCGTCGATGGATGCCTCCAGCAGCGGCGAGGAGATCGCCATCTCGGCCGCCGCGACCGCGCGGTCGTCGCCGCGGGCGGATCCGATGCCCATGAGAGCCGAACCCGCCTCGGACATCACGGACTTCACATCGGCGAAGTCGAGGTTGATGAGGCCGGGGGTGGTGATGAGGTCGGTGATGCCCTGGACGCCCGACAGCAGCACTTGGTCCGCGGAACGGAATGCGTCAAGGACGCTCACCTGACGGTCGGAGATGGACAGCAGGCGGTCATTGGGAATGACGATCAAAGTGTCGACGTTTTCCCGCAGCCCGGCGATGCCGTCCTCGGCCTGGTTGGCCCGGCGGCGGCCCTCGAAGGTGAACGGGCGGGTGACCACCCCGATCGTCAGGGCGCCCAGGGAGCGCGCGATGTTGGCGACGACCGGCGCGCCACCGGTGCCGGTGCCACCGCCCTCTCCCGCGGTGACGAAGACCATGTCGGCGCCCTTGAGCACCTCTTCGATCTCCTCGCGGTGGTCCTCGGCGGCCTTGCGGCCGACATCGGGGTTCGCGCCGGCGCCCAGGCCGCGGGTGAGTTCACGGCCGACATCGAGCTTAACGTCTGCGTCGCTCATCAGCAGGGCCTGCGCATCGGTATTGATCGCGATGAACTCGACGCCCTTGAGACCGACCTCGATCATCCGGTTGATGGCGTTGACGCCACCGCCGCCAATGCCGACAACCTTGATGACTGCGAGGTAGTTCTGCGGTGCTGCCACGTCGAAGGCCTCTCGCCTCGAGTTACGTATGCCTGAGGGACGGTCGGTACGCTCGCTGTGCTGTCCCGAACCCTAACCCTGAGGTTTAGGGTTACCAGTATGTCTGTCCCACGCGTTCTTTGTGACAGGACACTAAATCGACAAGCGGTCGAGGTTCAACGAACACGCCGAACCTCCCGTTTTTCTTTTGACCCTATGTGATCACGCCTGGGTGGGGCCAACCCGGGTTCGAACCTACTCAGCAGCCGGCGCCGAGGGGGCGCTGACGTCAAAACGGTTCGCACCTCCCGCCGCTTTCATCAGCGCGGTGAGCGCAACGGCCTTCTCACCGCCGCGCTCCCGACTCCCCCACATCACGGTCCGGCCGCCGGACAGCAAGATGGTGATGTTGTCGTAGCTGCGCACCCGGATCGACCTGGCCGCCTTGTGCACGGCGGAGGGGAGATCCGCCGCCACCTCGACAGCGGTCTGAAGCAGTCGTTTTGTGCCGAAAAGCCGAACACTGGGCGACTGACTCAGGGTCAATTCAACCAGAGGAACACCCTTCGGGGCGGTAACGGAAGTGGCGTAGCGTACACCGGTAGGGTCGACTTCGATGAACTTGCCGTCCTTTTTGATAAGCGCGGACGGTGTCCTCTCGGTCACTTTCAGTCGAATCGTGTGCGGCCACGACCGCGCCACCTCCACGGACCCGATCCGTGGCAGCGCCTTCCGCAGCCGCCGCCCGATCGCACCGGTGTCCACCGAGGCGAGCGCACCGCCCAGCCGCACATCGGCGACACCCCGGACCTGGCCGGGCGTCAGCACCCTGGTGCCGGTCACCTCGACCCGGGTCACGGCGAGCCAGGACGAGCCGTAAACCAGCCAGCCGCCGGCCACGGCCAGTACCGTCACCGCGGCGAGCAGTGCCAGCACGGCTCGGCGGCGGCGCGGGCCGGGCGGCGGCAGGTGAAGAGAACCACGCTCCGCCGGAGCGGTCGTCGGTGCGGCCACGGTCCTTCCTCCCAGGGGTATTCGACTCAGCGGCGGCGGGGTTCCGCCCCCGGCGCGGGCGCGGAACACCGCCGGGGCAGCTAGTGGACCCCTATCGTGCCCGCCGGGCGGCCACCGCCTCGTACACCATGCCGACCAGCAGGTCATCCGCGTCGCGGCGGCCGAACTCCGCGGCGGCGCGGGACATGGCGTACAGCCGGTGCGGGTCGGTGAGGACCGGCAGGACACTGCCCAGGACCCACTCGGCGGTGAGTTCCGCGTCGTCGACGAGGAGGCCGCCGCCGTGCTTGACCACGGGCTGTGCGTTGAGCCGCTGCTCACCGTTGCCGATGGGGAGCGGGACATAAGCGGCGGGCAGGCCGACAGCGGAGAGCTCGGCGACGGTCATGGCGCCGGCGCGGCAGAGCATCATATCGGCTGCGGCGTAGGCGAGGTCCATACGGTCGAGGTAGGGCACCGGGAGGTACTGGGGCATGCCCGGCATGTTCTCGGCGTACGGGAGCTCGTTCTTGGGGCCGACGGCGTGCAGGATCTGGATGCCGGACCGCTGGAGGCGCGGGGCGACGGTGGCGATGACCTCGTTGAGGCGGCGGGCCCCCTGGGAGCCGCCGGAGACCAGGAGGGTGGGCAGGTTCTGGTCCAGCCCGAAGGCGGCGCGGGCCTCGGGGCGCATGGCGGCGCGGTCGAGTGTCGCGATGGAGCGACGCAGCGGGATGCCGATGTAGCGGGCGTCGCGCAGCTTGCTGTCCGGGGTGGAGACGGCGACGGCGGCGGCGTAACGGGAGCCGATCTTGTTGGCGAGGCCGGGACGCGCGTTGGCCTCGTGGACGACGATCGGCACGCCGAGGCGCTTGGCGGCGAGGTAGCCGGGCAGCGCCACATAGCCGCCGAAGCCGACGACCACATCGGCCTTCGTGCGCTCCAGGATCTGCTCGGCGGCCTTGATGGTGCCGCGCAGCCGTCCGGGGACGGTGATCAGCTCAGGGGTGGGTTTGCGTGGCAGCGGGACCGCGGGGATCAGCGCCAGCTCGTAGCCACGCTCTGGGACGAGCCTGGTCTCCAGGCCCTTCTCCGTACCGAGGGCTGTGATCCCCACAGTCGGGTCCTGCCTGCGCAGGGCATCTGCGAGTGCGAGCGCGGGCTCGATGTGGCCGGCGGTCCCCCCGCCGGCGAGTACGACATGCACCGAAATTCACCGCTCTCCGGACGGCCGCCGTCTGGCGAACCGCCTCATTGTCCGAGTCATCAGCCCAGGTGCCCGTATGGCGAGTGCCGCTCGCGCGGCGGGCTCGCTCCGCGCGAAGGCGATGAGCAACCCGATCGCGAACATGGTCGGCAGAAGGGCCGACCCTCCGTAGGAGAACAGCGGGAGCGGGACACCGGCGATCGGCAACAGGCCGAGCACCGCACCGATGTTGATCACGGCCTGGGCCATGATCCACGTTGTCACGCCACCCGCGGCATACCTGACGAAGGGGTCCTCCGTACGTCCTGCCACGCGGATACCCGCATAGCCTAGAGCCGCGAAGAGGGCCAGCACTGACAGTGTCCCTGCCAAACCCAGTTCCTCCCCGGTCACGGCAAAGATGAAGTCTGTGTGGGGCTCGGGAAGTTGGCCCCATTTTTCCACACTCGCGCCGAGACCGGAACCGAACCATCCGCCCGAGGCGAGGGCGTAGATCCCGTGCACCGCCTGCCAGCAGCCTCCCGAAGGCGTGACGTCGGTGGCTCCGATGCAGGCCAGCCGGCCCATCCGGTTGCCGCTGGTCTTGATCAGCAGGATCGCGATCAGCCCGGCCACGGACAGCACCCCGGCGAAGAGCCGGGTGGGGGCGCCCGCGATCCACAGAAGGCCGAAGAGGATCGCGGTGAGGATGATCGTCGTGCCCATGTCGCCGCCGAGCATGATCAGGCCCAGGATCATGAACGCCACGGGCACGAGGGGCACCAGCAGGTGCTTCCAGTGCACCAGCAGCTTCTTCTCGTCCTTGCGCGCCAGCAGGTCCGCGCCCCACAGGGCGAGTGCGAGCTTGGCGAACTCGCTGGGCTGCAGCTGGAACGGACCGCCGAGATAGAGCCAGTTCTGGTTGCCGTTGACCGTCTCCCCTATCCCGGGGATCTGGACCAGGACCAGGAGGAAGAAGCAGCCCGCCAGCAGCGGATACGCGAACGTCCGGTGCAGCCGGACGGGCATCCGCGAGGCAACGAGCAGCAGTACTCCGCCGAGCGACGCCGCGAAGAGCTGCTTACGGAAGTAGTACGTGGACGGCAGTCCGTACTCCAGCGCCTTGATCTGCGACGCGGAGAACACCATCACCAGGCCCAGCACCGTGATCAGCAGGCTGCTGCCCAGGATGACGTAGTAAGCCGTCAGCGGGCGGTCCCAAGCCCGCTTGGCCCGCTCGTACACGGTGCGCGCGCCGCGCAGGGCGCTCCCGCGCGGAGGTTTGGGGGCGACGGGGCCGCTACGCCCCCCGGCGCGCGGCCGGGGCGGCCCGGCGGGCCGGGCGGCCATCCGCTCGCGCAGCGCGGTGCCTGCGGCGCGCTTCCCCGGTCGGTCGTAGGGCGCCGGTGCCGGTGCCGCCGCCCCGGCGAGCGCCGGCCGTACGGGGACGAGGCTGCGCAGCGCCCGCCCCAGGGCGGCGGCGAACGGCGCCCCGCGGTAGCCGCGGTCGTTCCTGGACCGCCGAGCCCCGCCGCCGCGGCTCGCGCCGTCGCGGCGGGATGAAGAGCCGTCGGCCGTCATGTGCCCTCCTGGGTGCGGATCGCTCCGGCTACTGCGCGGTGGCTGCCAGGTCCCTTACCGCCTCCGCGAAGACGTCGCCGCGCTGGTTGTAGTCGAGATACATGTCCATGGAGGCACAGGCCGGGGCGAGCAGGACGGTGTCACCGGGCCGCGCCAGCTCATGGGCGGCCCGGACGGCTGCCGCCATCGCACCAGTGTCGGTGCGGTCGAGGTCGACGACCGGGACCTCGGGGGCGTGTCGCGCGAGGGCGTCGCGGATGAGGGCCCGGTCGGCGCCGATCAGCACCACTGCTCGCAGGTGCCTGGCGGACCGGGTGACGAGGTCGTCGAAGGCGGCGCCCTTGGCGAGGCCGCCGGCGATCCAGACGATGTGTTCGTAGGCGGCCAATGACGCCTCGGCAGCGTGCGTGTTGGTGGCCTTGGAGTCGTTGACGTACTCGACGCCGTCGACGGTCTCGACATGGGTGATGCGGTGGTCGTCGGGGCGGAAGGCGCGCAGGCCGTCGCGGACGGCCGCGGGTTCCACGCCGAAGGCGCGGGCCAGGGCGGCGGCGGCCAGGGCGTTGGCGATGTTGTGGGGGGCCGGTGGGCTGATGTCGGAGACCTCGGCGAGCTCCTGGGCGTTCGAACGCCGGTCCGGCACAAAAGCGCGGTCCACCAGAATGCCGTCCACAACCCCCAGTTCGGAGGGCCCGGGGCTGGCGAGGGTGAAGCCGATCGCCCGGCAGCCCTCCTCGACGTCGGCCTCGCGGACCAGGGCCTCGGTGGCGGGGTCGGCGGTGTTGTAGACGCAGGCCACCTGGTTGCCCTCGTAGATACGGCCCTTGTCGGCGGCGTACGCCTCCATCGACCCGTGCCAGTCGAGGTGGTCGGGGGCCAGGTTGAGGACGACCGCGGAGTGGGCGCGCACCGAGGACGCCCAGTGCAGCTGGTAGCTGGAGAGCTCGACGGCGAGGACGTCGTAGGGCTCGTCGGCGAGTACGACGTCCAGGAGCGAGACGCCGATGTTGCCGACGGCGGCCGTGCGCAGGCCCGCGGCCTCAAGGATGGCGGCGAGCATCCGGACGGTGGTGGTCTTGCCGTTGGTGCCGGTGACCGCCAGCCAGGGCGCTGGAACCTCGCCGTTCCGGCCGCGCAGGCGCCATGCCAGTTCGACGTCGCCCCAGATGGGGACGCCGACCTCGGCGGCGGCCAGGAAGAGCGGGCTGCTGGGCTTCCAGCCGGGGGTGGTGACGATCAGCTCGGTGCCCTTGGGCAGGGTGGCGCCGTCGCCGAGGCGCACGGTCACGCCGAGCGCCTCCAGCTCGGCGGCCTGGGCTCGCGGGCGCTCTCCGTCGGCACCGTCCACGACGGTGACGTCCGCGCCAAGGCCCTGCAGCACCTTGGCGGCGGGGACGCCGCTCACCCCGAGGCCGGCGACGGTGACGCGCCGCCCGGCCAGTTCCTCGACCGTACTCACCGGGGACGTACTCATTGGGCCGCCACGAAGCCCGCGTAGAACAGGCCCAGGCCGACGGCCATGCACATGCCCTGGATGATCCAGAAGCGGACCACGACCAGCACTTCGCTCCAGCCCTTCAGTTCGAAGTGGTGCTGCAGTGGCGCCATCCGGAAGACCCGCTTGCCGGTGAGCCGGAAGGAGCCGACCTGGATGACCACCGACATGGTGATCAGGACGAAGAGGCCGCCGAGGATGGCGAGCAGCAGCTCGGTGCGGGTGAGGATTCCCAGCCCGGCCAGTGCGCCGCCGAGCGCGAGCGAACCGGTGTCGCCCATGAAGATCTTGGCGGGCGAGGTGTTCCACCACAGGAAGCCGAAGCAGGAGCCCATCAGCGCGGCGGCGACGACGGCGAGGTCGAGTGGATGTGGTGTGTCGTAGCAGCCGGCGCCGGCGGTGACCACGCTGGAACAGGTCTGGCCGTACTGCCAGATACCGATGACGGTGTACGAGGCGAAGACCATCACGGAGGCGCCGGTGGCCAGGCCGTCGAGGCCGTCGGTGAGGTTCACCCCGTTCGACATCGCCAGGATCATGAACAGCGCCCAGATGACGAAGATCACCGGCCCGAGCGTCCAGCCGAAGTCCTGGGTGAAGGACAGCCGGGTGGAAGCCGGGGTCTGGCCGCGGGCGTCCGAGAAGTTCAGGGCCAGGACGGCGAAGGTGATGCCGACGATGAGCTGGCCGGCCATCTTCGCCTTGGCCCGCAGGCCGAGGCTCCGCTGCTTGACGATCTTGATGTAGTCGTCCAGGAAGCCGACCAGGCCCATCCCGGCGAACAGGAAGAGCACCAGCAGACCGGACATCGTCGGCCTGTCGGAGGTGACCACCTTGGTGACCACGTACGCGATGATCGTGGCCAGGATGAAGGCGATACCGCCCATGGTGGGCGTGCCGCGCTTGCTGTGGTGGCCGCGCGGGCCGTCGTCGCGGATGAACTGGCCGTAGCCCTTGCGGGCCAGCAGCTTGATCAGCACCGGAGTGCCGACCAGGGACAGAAAGAGCGCGATCACACCGGAGATGAGAATCTGCTTCATCGGGCGGCGACCTCGCCCTCGGCCGAGTCGAGCAGCGCTTGCGCGATCCGCTCCAGGCCGACTGCCCTCGATGCCTTCACCAGCACGACGTCCCCCGCGCGCAACTCGCTGCGCAACAGGTCGATCGCCGCCTCAGCGTCGGACACGTGCACCGACTCCTCACCCCACGAACCCTCGTTATAGGCGCCCATTTGCAGCCAGGCGGCTTCCACACCGCCCACCGCCACGAGCTTGCTGACGTTGAGCCGGACGGCGAGCCGCCCGACCGCGTCGTGCTCGGCGAGGGATTCCCCGCCCAGCTCCGCCATCTCGCCGAGCACCGCCCACGTGCGGCCCCCTTGTGCCCGCGAGGCACTGCCCATGGCGACGAGTGCTCGGAGAGCCGCCCTCATGGAGTCGGGGTTCGCGTTGTAGGCGTCATTGATCACCGTCACGCCGTCCGGCCGCTCGGTGACTTCCATCCGCCAGCGGGAGAGCGTTCCCGCCTCGGAGAGCGCGGTGGCGATCTCTTCGGTGGACATGCCCAGTTCACGGGCGACGGCAGCCGCGGCGAGCGCGTTCGACACGTGATGCTCACCGTACAGGCGCAAGGTCACTTCGCTGCACCCGGAGGGTGTTCTGAGCGTGAAGGCCGCCTGTCCCCGGTCGCCCACCCGGACATTCTCGGCGCTTACCTCGGCGTCCTCGGCCTCGCCGAACAGGACCACCCTCGCCTTGGTACGGGTCGCCATGGCGCGCACGAGCGGGTCGTCGGCGTTGAGCACCGCCAGGCCGTCGGCCGGCAGGGACTCGACCAGCTCGCCCTTGGCCCGGGCGATCTGTTCCCGGCCGCCGAACTCGCCGATGTGCGCGGTGCCGACGTTGAGCACGAGGCCGATGCGCGGCGGGGTGAGGGAGGCGAGGTAGCTGATGTGCCCGATGCCCCGGGCGCCCATCTCCAGGACGAGGTGCCTGGTGGACTCCTCGGCGCGCAGGGCGGTCAGCGGCAGGCCGATCTCGTTGTTGTACGAGCCGAGCGTGTAGACCGTCGGTCCCAGGCGCTCCAGGAGCTGTGCGATGAGGTCCTTGGTGCTGGTCTTGCCCGTCGAGCCGGTGAGCGCGACGACGGTGGCCTTGAGCCGCCCGAGGACGTGCTGGGCGAGCTTGCCGAGCGCCGCCTGTACGTCGTCGACGACGATCGCGGGCACGCCGACGGGCCGGGCGGCGAGCACCGCCACCGCTCCGGCTGCCACGACCTGTGCGGCGAAGTCATGGCCGTCCACGCGCTCCCCGGACAGTGCGGCGAACAGCGCGCCGGGCTCCACCTCTCGGGAGTCCCTGACCACGGGCCCGGTGACCCGGGTTTCGCGGTCCGGTATGTCATGCATGCTCCCGCCGGTCGCGTATGCGATCTCGGCGAGGGTGAGTGGGATCACAGCTGGTCCTTGTCGTACGACTGCGTATGGCCTGCGGCCGGCTTCGTGGAGCCGATTCTTGCGTTCGGATCCGCTCCGGACGGGGCCTCCTGGCATGCCGGGGGTGGGGCGAAGTGGGGTCCTGCGGCGTGGATGGCTGCGGCGAGCACCTCACGGTCATCGAACGGACGTACGACTCCGGCGACCTCCTGGCCCTGTTCATGGCCTTTGCCGGCGACCAGCACGGTGTCGCCGGGCCGGGCGCGGGCGACGGCGGTGGCGATGGCGGCGGCCCGGTCGCCCTCGACGATGACGTGGCCGCGCTCGTCCGGAGGCACTTCGATGGCGCCCGCCAGCATTGCCGAGAGGATCACCAGCGGGTCCTCGGAACGCGGGTTGTCCGAGGTCAGTACGACGGTGTCGGCGAGCCGGGCGCTGGCGGCGCCCATCGGGGCGCGCTTGGTGCGGTCACGGTCGCCGCCGCAGCCGATGACGATGTGCAGCCGGCCCTCGGTGACCTCGCGGAGCGCCCGCAGCACCGATTCAACGGCGTCCGTCTTGTGCGCGTAGTCCACGACGGCGAGATACGGCTGCCCCGCGTCGACCCGCTCCAGGCGGCCGGGGACGCCGGGGACCTCGGCGACGCCGTCGGCGGCCGTCTGGGGGTCGATCCCGGCGGTGACCAGCGCGGTGATCGCGGCGAGCGCGTTGGCGACGTTGAAGGGGCCTGGCATCGGGGCGGCGGCGGCGACCCGCTCGCCCTTGGGGCCGACCGCGGTGAAGGTGGAGCCCAGGGCCCCCATCTCAAGCTCTTCGGCACGCCAGTCGGCGCCGGGATGACCCGCGGCGGAGAAGGTGGTGACCGGCACCTCGGCCTCGGCGGCGAGCCGGCGGCCGTAGGCGTCGTCGATGTTGACCACTCCGAGGCGGCTGCGGCTCAGGGTGAACAGCCGCGCCTTGGCCTGGAAGTAGTCCTCCATCCCTTCGTGGAATTCCATGTGCTCGGGGCTGAGGTTGTTGAAAACGGCGACATCGAAGACCGCACCGTCCACCCTCCCCAGTACGAGCGCGTGGCTGGAAACCTCCATCACCACCGACTCCACGCCGCGCTCCCGCATCACCGCGAACAGCGCCTGGAGGTCGGTGGCCTCGGGGGTGGTGCGCTCGCTCTTGAGCCGCTCGTCCCCGATCCGCGACTCGACGGTGCCGATCAGTCCCGTATGACGGCCGTGCACCGCCCGCAGACCGCCTTCGACGAGGTAGGCGGTGGTGGTCTTGCCGGAGGTGCCGGTGATGCCGATCTGGAGGAGGTCCGCGCCCGGCTCGTCGTAGACGGCGGCGGCGAGCGCGCCCATCCGCCCGCGGGGGTTCCCGACCACCAGTACCGGCAGCCCGGTCGCGGCAGCCCGGTCGGCACCCGCCGGGTCGGTCAGGACCGCCACCGCGCCGGAGGTGGCGGCCTGGGCGGCGAAGTCCGCACCATGGAACCGGGCGCCGGGCAGCGCCGCGTACACATCGCCGGGCCGTACCGCCCGCGAGTCATGCGTGATGCCGGTCGCGGGAGCTCCGTCGGCCGGCGGCTCGATGCCCAGCTGCTCCGCGAGCTCCGCCAGCGGCTTGGGACGGACCTGGGCCGGGCGGGGAGTGCCGCCCGGGGCTGCGGGCGGGCGTTTGCCGGGGGGGAACTGATCAGGGTGGGACACGGCGGTGAGAGTACCGGGCGGGCCGGGCTCGGGGCCAAAAGGACTCAGGCCCGGTCCTGGGCGGCCGATGTTCGGTGTGACTGATCTCACTGGATCGTCTCTCACTGGATCGTCCCCTCACGGACGCGGGTCAGGGTTTCGCCGGATTGAATTCGACCGGCAGATTGGGCGCCTTGCTACCGGACGGCTGTACCTGGAGCGATTTCAGGGCGAATTCCATGACGGACTTGAAGACCGGACCGCAGATCTGGCCGCCGAAGTAGCTGCCACTGGTCGGGTTCTGGATCACGCAGGAGACGGTGACGCGCGGGTTGTCGGCGGGGGCGTATCCCAGAAAGGACGCGGTGTAGCCACGATAGGTGCCGGTCTTGGGGTCCACCCGGTTCGCCGTGCCGGTCTTGCCCGCCACCAGGTAGCCGGGGATGCGCGCCTTGATGCCGGTGCCCTGTTCGTCACCGACCACGGACTCCAGCATCTGGGTGAGCGATTTCGCGGTCTTCTCGCTCACCACGCGGGTCTTCTTGGGCGCGGCGGCGGGCACGAACTTCCCGTCCGGGCCCGTGGTGCCGCGGATCAGGCTGGGCTCGACCCGCACGCCGCCGTTGGCGATGGTGGAGTAGACCGAGGTGGCCTGGAGGGCATTGAGGGACAGGCCCTGGCCGAACGGGATCGTGTACTGCTGGGAGGCGTTCCAGTCCTTGGCCGTGGCAAGGATGCCGCTGGTCTCGCCGGGGAAGCCCAGGCCGCTGGGCTGTCCGATGCCGAATTTCCTCAGGTAGGAGTAGAGCACCTGGTTGGCCTGGGCCTGCGTCTTGCCGAGCTGCTGGGCGGCGAGGATGGTGCCGATGTTGCTGGATTTCGCCAGCACCCCGTTGAGCGTCAGGTACCAGGTGCCGTGGTCCACGTCGTCGTGGAAGACCCGGTCCGCGCGCGGCAGGGTGCCGGGGACGGTGACGCTGGTCGTGGCGGTCGCCGCGCCGGTGTCGAGCACGGCGGCCATGGACATCAGCTTGCTGACGCTGCCGGGCTCGTAGGCGTCCTGCAGGGCGGCGTTGCCCAGGGCGGAGGCGCTGGCGGTGGAGAGGTCGTTCGGGTCGTAGCCGGGTGAGTTGGCCATCGCCAGGATCTGGCCGGTGCGGCTGTCCTGGACGATGACATAGCCGCGGTCGGCCTTGGACTCCTTCACCTGTTTGGTGATGGCGTCCTGGGCGGCCCACTGGATGTCCTGGTCCAGGGTGAGCTCCACATCGGTACCGGCTTCCGCGGCCCGTTCCTGGACGCCCACGGTCGGCACCTGCCGGCCGCCGGACTGGGCGTAGGTGATTTTGCCGTCCTTGCCTGCCAGCTCCTTGTTGAGCTCGGCCTCCAGCCCACCGCCGCCGGTGCCGTCGGACTTGACGAAACCGATGACGCCGGCCGCGAGATCGCCCGCCGGATAGACCCGCTTGGTGTGCGGCTGCTGGAAGATCCCGGCCAGGACGTTGGCACCCTTGCCCTTGACCGCCTGGTCGGCGAGCGCGCTCTTCAGGTCCTTGATCTGCTTCCACACCTGCGGTGACTGCTGGCGGGCGATGAGCTCGTACTGGGACTTGGTGTTGCCGAGCTGCTTGGCGATCGTCTTCTCGTTGCCGCCGACAATCGGTGCGAGCAGCGCTGCCGCCTGCTGCGGGGCGTCCTTCACCTTCGCCTGGTCGGGCGTGAAGAGGAGGGGGTCGGCGGTGATGTCGTACCCGTCGACCGTATTGGCCAGATCCACACCATTGCGGTCGGTGATCGTGCCACGCTCGGCAGCCAGGGTGTACGTCACATTGCGGTTGACCTCCGCCCTGGAGGCGAACTGCGCCGCGTCGACGGCCTGCACCTGTACGAGGCGCACCACGAATGCCATCAGGACGAGGGCCAGGGCGATACACACCAGGCGCAGCCTGGGGCGCGGGCTGCCGAGGCGCAGCACACTGTGCCCGGACGGCGTCACGCGGCGCCTGGACGGCCCGCCGCGCCCGGGCTGCCGGCCCGGTGCCGGTGGCCGCTGTGCCGGGCGCCTGCGGGGTGGTTGCTGTTCACGGTTCACGCGCGGCTCCCGGTGTGCGTTTTCCCACCCACCCGCCCATTACTCGGAACACAACAGTGCCGAACGGCGGAAGCGGGTGGGCGGCGACGGTCTGTGTCCCGCGCGCCATGGCAAGCCGCGGACGGAACCGGGGCCGCGGGGCGGGCAGCCGCGTACGCCGGTTCAGCGCGCGGACCGCCGGGCGCCGGATGGCAGGCGGCGGTGCGCCTGGCGGGAGGGCGGGGCGGGGTCATGGGGTGGCCTGGAGGGTGGTGAGGCTGGCCTGAGGGGAGGCGGCGACGGTGGACGGGGTGCTGGTGGAGGGGCCGGGGGTGGGGCTGGGGAGGGCGCTGGCGGAGCCGGGGACGCCACGGACGGTGCCGTCGGGAGCGAGGAACGCCGGGTTGCCGCCGGGGACCATGCCGAGTTCGCGGGCGCGCTTGTCGAGGGCGCCGGGGGCGGCGTATTGGCCGACGTCCTGTTGGAGGGCCTGTTTCTCGTCGGTGAGCTGGGTGGTCTCCTTCTGGAGCTTGGTGAGCTCGAAGGAGTCCTGGTTGACGGCCGCGTTGAGGAGCAGCAGCGAGATGAGGCCGCCGGCCAGCAGGACCACGACGAGCAGCACGAAGGGCGACCGTTTGGCGGTGCCGGTAAGGGGCCGGACGGAGCTCACCGCTCGTCCTCCCGGATGCGCATCGCGCCGCGCAGCCGGGCGGGCGCGGCGCGGCGGTTCTCGGCGATCTCGGTCTCGGTCGGCAGCTCGGCGCCCCGTGTGAGGAGCTTCAGCCGGGGCTGGTAGCGCTCGGGTACCACCGGCAGTCCGGGTGGGGCGGTGTTGGCGGCGCCGGCCGCGAAGACCTGTTTGACCAGGCGGTCCTCGAGCGAGTGGTACGACAGGACGGCGATCCGGCCGCCGACGGCGAGGGCCGCCACCGCCGCCGGGATGGCCCGCTCCAGCACCGCGAGCTCGCCGTTGACCTCGATGCGCAGCGCCTGGAAGGTGCGTTTGGCGGGGTTGCCGCCGGTGCGTTTGGCGGCCTGCGGGAGGGCCTCGCGGATCAGCTCGACCAGTCGGGCGCTATTGCTGAAGGGTTCCTTCTCGCGCTGGCGGACCACCGCGTCGACGATCTTGCGGGCGAATTTCTCCTCACCGTAAACGCGCAGGATCCGTACCAGGTCGCCCGGCGGATAGGTGTTGAGGACCTCGGCGGCGCTGATGCCGGTGCTCTGGTCCATGCGCATGTCGAGCGGGGCGTCCTGGGCGTAGGCGAAGCCGCGCTCGGCCTCGTCGAGCTGCATGGAGGAGACGCCGAGGTCGAAGAGGATGCCCTGGACCTTCGGGATGCCGAGCCCGTCCAGGACGGCCGGGAGTTCGTCGTAGACGGCGTGCACCAGGCTGGCCCGGTCGCCGTACGGGGAGAGCCGCTCGCCGGAGAGCTTGAGCGCGGCGCGGTCCCGGTCGATGGCGACCAGCCGGGCGTCGGGGAAGCGGGCGAGCAGCGCCTCACTGTGGCCGCCGAGGCCGAGCGTGGCGTCCACCACTACCGCGCCGGGTTCGGTCAGCGCGGGGTCCAGCAGGTCCAGGCAGCGCTTGAGCATCACGGGGACATGCTTGGCGGGAGGGGTGGAGCTCATCGGGATCCGGTGTCCTTCGGGTCTTTGGACGTACCACTGGGTCCCCGCCCGCTCGGCTGGGCCTCTGGCACCGGGGAAGTAGCGCCAGCGGGACGGGGAGCGGGAGGAGGCCGAGCCGTACGTACAGCCGGCGGCGTCAGAGTAAGCCCGGGGGCACCTCCTGCGACAACGCGGAGAAGGCGTCCTCCTGGGCTGCCAGATACTGCTCCCAGGCCGTGGCGTCCCACACCTCGACCCTGGTGTTGGCGCCGATCACCGCGCAGTCCCGGCGCAGGCCGGCGTAGTCGCGGAGCGGGGGCGGGACGGTGACCCGGCCCTGCTTGTCGGGCACCTCGTCATGGGCACCGGCGAACAGCACACGCATGTAGTCCCGCGCCGACTTCGAGGTCAGCGGGGCCCGGCGGAGCTGCTCGGTCACCGACTGGAATTCGGCCAGCGGCCACACGTAGAGACAGCGTTCCTGGCCCTTGGTGATCACCAGGCCCTCGGCGAGCGGCTCGCGGAACTTGGCAGGCAGCACAAGGCGGCTCTTGTCGTCGAGCCTTGGTGCGTACGTCCCGAGGAACATCCGCACCTCCTGCGGTTGATCAGGCAACCCACTTCGCGCCACTTTACTCCACTAAGCCCCACGGTCAACGAGAGGCCCGCTCCGGCGTGGGCGCCCGCGCACGCCTCCGCGCTCGATTCACCCTGGTGGGGGAGGCATGGTGAGCCCTGTGGGTTACCTCACACCACGGCCCGTTGACGCAGGCCGGAGCGGTCCGCGCGCCTTACCTTCAGTGTTATGTCGATTTCCGCGCCTCAGCCCGGCGAGTCCGTCAACAGGTCGGTCACTGACCGGCTCGTGCTCGCGAACCGCACTTACGCCGATGACTTCCGCGACCCGGGCATGGACGCCCGGCCGGTCCTGCGGGTGGCGATCGTCGCCTGCATGGACGCCCGGCTCGATCTGCACGCCGCGCTCGGCCTGGAGCTCGGCGATGCCCACACCATCCGTAACGCGGGGGGTGTGGTCACCGACGACACCATCCGCTCGCTCACCATCAGCCAGCGCGCGCTCGGCACCCGTTCGGTGGTGCTGATCCACCACACGGGGTGCGGCCTGGAGACCCTCACCGAGGATTTCCGGACGGAATTGGAGGTCGCGGTCGGACAGCGGCCGACGTGGGCGGTCGAGTCCTTCCGCGATGTTGACCAGGACGTACGTCAGTCGATGGCCCGGGTGCGGACCTCGCCGTTCCTAGCACACACCGATGATGTCCGAGGCTTTGTCTTCGATGTGCATACCGGTTTGCTGCGGGAAATCACGACTACGTAACGGAACGCGTGACGCGGAGCATAGTTCAAGGAGACAATGCTCCGTGCGGTGCCGCCTCGCCCGAGGTGAGGGGCACGCAGTCGGGGAGGGCCGGTCCAGGGCTGACCGTGTCCCTAAGAACGGGCCGAGGAGTACTGGGTGACGACCTATGACGCACGAGCGGGTCTCGGCGATCTCACGGCAACGGCGGACCGGGTCCGCCGTTCGGTGGAGAACGTGATCGAGGGCAAGCCCGAGGTCGTACGGATCGCTTTGACCGTGTTGCTGGCCGAAGGGCACCTCCTGATCGAAGATGTGCCGGGTGTCGGCAAGACAATGCTCTGCAAGGCGCTCGCGCGGTCCATCGACTGTTCGGTACAGCGCATCCAGTTCACGCCGGATCTGCTGCCCTCCGACATCACCGGTGTCAGCGTCTTCGACCAGCAGCGGCGGGACTTCGAGTTCAAGCCGGGCGCGATCTTCGCGCAGATCGTGGTCGGCGACGAGATCAACCGCGCCTCGCCCAAGACGCAGTCCGCGCTCCTGGAGTCCATGGAGGAGCGGCAGGTCACCGTCGACGGCAGCACCTATCAGCTGCCCAATCCGTTCATGGTCATCGCCACCCAGAACCCGGTGGAGATGGAAGGAACGTATCCGCTGCCCGAAGCGCAGCGTGACCGCTTCATGGCCCGGGTCTCGGTCGGCTACCCCAGCCCGGAGGCCGAGCTGCAGATGCTCGACGTGCACGGCGGTGCCAGTCCGCTGGACGACCTGCAGCCGGTCGCGCACGCGCACGAGATCGCCAAGCTCGTCGAGGCGGTGCGCACGGTGCATGTGGCGATCCCCGTGCAGAGATACGTGGTGTCGCTGGTCGGCGCCACCCGCAACCACCCCGATCTGCGGCTCGGCGCCTCGCCCCGGGCCAGCCTGCACCTGCTGCGGGCCGCACGGGCCGCGGCGGCGCTGGACGGGCGCGAATACGTGCTCCCGGACGATGTGCAGGCGCTGGTCCCCGCCGTGCTGGCGCACCGGTTGCTGCCCACCGCGCAGGCCCAGCTGAACCGGCGTACACCGGAGGCGGTGGTGGCCGAGATCGTGCAGCGCACCCCTGTGCCGGATCCTTTCGCCACCAAGCCGCCGGGCATCCGGGGGCTGTGAAGTGACCGAGGACAGCGGTAGCGGGCTGCGCGCCGCGCTCGGCGGCCTGACGACCCGCGGGCGGTCGTTCCTGGCAGCCGGGATCGCGGCGGCGGTGTGCGCGTATGTGCTGGGGCAGCCGGACCTGTTGAGGGTGGGGCTGCTGCTGGCGGTGCTGCCGCTGGTGTGCGTGGCGGTGCTCTACCGGACCCGCTACCGGGTGGCGGGTGGCCGGCGGCTGGCGCCGTCCCGGGTGCCGGCCACGTCGGAGGCGCGGGTGCATCTGCGGATCGACAACGTGTCGAGGATCCCGACCGGGCTGCTGATGCTCCAGGACCAGGTGCCGTATGTGCTGGGGCCACGGCCGCGCTTCGTACTGGACCGGGTGGAGCCGGGCGGGCACCGCGAGGTGTCGTACCGGGTCCGTTCCGATCTGCGCGGGCAGTACCCGCTGGGTCCGTTGCAACTGCGGCTGACGGATCCCTTCGGCATGTGCGAGCTGACCCGCTCCTTCAGCGCGTACGACACCCTGACCGTGGTCCCGAAGGTCGAGGCGCTGCCGGCGGTACGGCTCGGCGGCGAGGCCTCCGGGTACGGCGAGAGCCGCACCCGCACCCTGTCACTGGCAGGCGAGGACGATCTGATCCCGCGCGGCTACCGGCACGGCGACGACCTGCGACGGGTGCACTGGCGGTCGACCGCGAAGTACGGCGAGCTGATGGTGCGCCGCGAGGAACAGCCGCACAAGGCGCGCTGCACGGTGCTGCTCGACACCCGGCGGCCGGCCTACTACGGGGCCGGGCCCGACTCGGCGTTCGAGTGGGCGGTGGGCGGTTCGGCGTCGGTGGCGATGCACATGCTGGAGCGCGGCTACTCGGTGCGACTGCTGACGGACACCGGGAGTTCGGTACCGGGCCCCGACGGGGCAGGCGGCGCCGACGCCTCGGACGCGGCAGGGATCATGCTGGACACCCTGGCGGTCGTGGACCACTCCGACGGGGCCGGCCTGTCCCGGGCGCACGAGGTCCTGCGGGCCGGCAACGAGGGGCTGCTGGTGGCCTTCCTCGGCGACCTGGACGAGGAGCAGGCGGCGATCGTCGGCCGGATGCGGCAGCGGGCCGGGGGCGCGGTCGCCTTCGTCATGGACAGCTCGGTGTGGTCTTCACGGGAGTCACGGGAGTCACAGGACCCGGCGTATCCCGCTCTGCCGCTGCCCGGGGCGGACGCCGGGGACGGGGAGACCCGGAACGGGGAGATCAGAGCGCGGCGGGCGGTACGGATGCTGCGCGAGGCCGGATGGACAGTGCTGCAGGTCTCGGCGGGCGATGTGCTCGCCGACCTGTGGCAGCGCGCGGACCGGTACCGGTCTCGCGAAGAAGCGGGAACAGGATGACGAGATGCTGAGCGGACGTGCCCGGCTGGCGGTGTGCGCGGCGGCGGCCTCAGTCATGGCCGCATGCTCGCTGCTGCCGCTGGTGACCCCCACGGGGTGGATCCTGGAGGCCGTGCTGCTGGTGGCGGTGCAGACCTCGGTCGGCGCGCTGACCCGGCGGGCACCGCTGCCCAGACCGGTGACAGTGCTGGTGCAGACCGCCGTGTCGCTGCTGCTGCTGACGCTGCTCTTCGCGCGGAACCAGGCGCTGCTGGGGCTGCTGCCCGGGCCAAAGGTGTTCGAGCACTTCGGGCAACTGCTGAACGCCGGCGGGCAGGACGTCAGCCAGTACGCCATCCCGGCGCCGGTGACGGAGGGCATCCGGCTGCTGCTGGTCGGCGGGGTGGTGGTGGTCGCGCTGGTCGTCGACGCGCTGGCGGTGACCTACGGGCAGGCCGCTCCGGCGGGGCTGCCGCTGCTGGCCCTGTACTCGGTCGCGGCCGGGCTGGATGCCGGCGGCAGCCGGTGGCTGTACTTCGTGGTCGCCGCCTCCGGGTATCTGCTGCTGCTCCTCGCCGAGGGCCAGGACCGGCTCTCGCGGTGGGGCCGAGTCTTTGGGGGGTCCGGCGGCTCAGCGGGCGCCGCGCAATCCGGTTACCGGGGCAGCGGCGGACAGTCCGGACTCCCTCCCCACGGCGGGGCGATGGCACCGGTCCGTACCGGGCGCAGGATCGGCGCGATGGCGCTGGGTATCGCGCTGGTCGCGCCCGTGGCACTGCCCTCGCTGGGCGGCGGGCTGCTGGGGGCCGCCGGGGCGGGGCGCGGCATAGGTAACGGCGGCGGGACGATCGCGGCGGTCAACCCCGTGGTCGCCCTGCAGGACAATCTCAACCAGTCCTCGAACCAGCAGGTGCTCACCTACAAGACGAACGCCGTCGACAACTCCGACCTCTATCTGCGGATCGTCGCGCTGGACCAGTTCAACGGCACCGAGTGGCAGCCGTCGAAACGCTCGCTCACCGACGTGCCCAAGGAGCTGCCCACCCCGAAGGGCCTCGGCGCCGGGGTGAAGATCAAGGAAGTCACCACCAACATCGCCGCCAGCTCCGCCTACCAGCAGATCTGGCTGCCGCTCCCCTACCCCGCCATGAAGGTGAACGTCGGCGGGCACTGGCGGTTCGAGCCCGAGGGCCGCACGATCATCGGCGACCGGGGGCAGACCACCTCCGGTGCCAAGTACAGCGTGCAGAGCTGGACCGTGGAGCCGACTGCCGCGCAACTCGCGAACGCCCCGGCGCCGGATGCGAAGTTCCTCGCCGAATACACCAAAGTCCCCCGGTCGTTGCCGGATGTGGTGGCCAAGACCGCGCTCCAGGTCACCCAGGGAGCCACGAACGACTACGAGAAGGCCGTCGCGCTGCAACGCTGGTTCACCTCCGGCCTGTTCACGTACAGCACCTCGGTACGTTCCGGCACCGGGGTCGACGCCATCACCCGCTTCCTCAAGGACAAGCAGGGCTTCTGCGTCCACTTCGCCTTCACCATGGCGGCGATGGCCCGCACGCTGGGCATCCCGGCACGGGTCGCGGTCGGCTTCACACCCGGGACGCTGCAGGCCGACGGGGCTTACTCGGTGGGGCTGAAGGACGCCCACGCCTGGCCCGAGCTGTACTTCCAGGGCGTGGGCTGGACCCGCTTCGAGCCGACCCCGAGCCGCGGCTCCACCCCCGGCTACACGTTGGACCAGACGCCGGCCTCCACCGCTCCCGGCACCGACACTCCGTCAAAGGCCGGCACCGAGGCGCCGAACGTCAGCGCCTCGCCCACGTCGAGTTGCTCCCCCAAGGACCAGCAGCTGGGCAACTGCGACCTGTTGACCACCGCGACGGCCCCCGGGCCCACCAGTACCGGGCTGAGCCAGTGGAACGTGCTCGGCATCTCCCTGCTGGCGCTGCTCCTGCTCGCCGTGCCCGCGGTGCCATTGCTGTGGCGGCTGCGGGTGCGGGCCCGGCGGCTCGGCAGCGGACCGTCCGCCGCCGGGAACGGGGGTCAGGGCCCGGATCCGGATCCCGGCCATCCCGTGGCGCCCGGCTCCTCGGAGCCGGGGCAGCCGCACCTGCGTGCGTCCAACGGGGCCCGGGCGCTGGCGGCATGGCGTGAACTCATCGACACCGGCTGGGACTACGGCGTACTGCCCGACGACTCCGAGACGCCGCGCCGGGCTGTGGCCCGGCTCGTCCTGGACGGAAGCCTCGACGAGACCGCCGGACAGGCCGCCATGCGGGTCGGCCACGCGGCGGAACAGGCGATGTACGCGCCCCGGCCGCAGCCCGCGGTGGGAGTGGCCGACGACGTACGCCTGGTCCGGGAGGGCCTGCGGCGCTCGACGGGGCGGACGACGCGGCTCCGGGCGGTGCTCATGCCACGATCGGCCGCCCGAGTGGTGTGGGAACTCTCCGACCGCTGGTCGGAGACCACTCAGCGATGGGCCGTGGCCCTGCGCCGGGCACTCACCGCACTCCGGCGGCCCTCACGGCAGGCATAGAGGGCCCAGCCTCGCCGGGCGGCCTTGACAAGCGCCGCCCGGCGGCGGTACCGAACGCCGCGGGCACGAGCCAAGTGGCGACACAACGCCGAGGGGCGCGGGCTCCTGAGAGCCCGCGCCCCTCGGCGTTGTGCGGCTGTTTCGGGCGCCGAAGCGGCACGCGCACCGCCCCTGTTCGTCACGGCGGCGCTGCCACCGCTCCTCGATCCGGTCCATCACCTTGCCCCTGCGGCGAGCCTGGCGGGGTGCGCGGCCATGGTGACCCGGAGGCACCGGGGCTTCGCCGGGTCTGGTGACCCGGCGCCATCCGGTGACCGTGAGAACGGCACAGCCCAGCATGACGAGGAAGCCCACGACACTGATCCACCACTGGAGTGCGATCATGCCGGCCATCAGCAGCGCGATACCGACCAGAAAGCCCGCCACCGACAGGTAGACGCGCCGCCGGGTGTACGTGCGCAGCCCGCTTCCCTCGAGCGCCGACGCGAACTTGGGATCTTCGGCGTACAACGCTCGCTCCATCTGCTCGAGCATGCGCTGCTCGTGCTCCGAGAGCGGCACGGAGTCCTCCTACTCATCGGTCGCGGGGAAGCGACCGGTACGACCCTTCCAGAATAGGCAGGGAATCGTCCCCGTGAAACCCGCCCCACTGCGCCAGTCCGACGGTAGGGATATTCCCCGTCCGTCATCACGTCATGCCAGCATACGGTCCTGGAACGCTGATCGGGGGGCCTGTGACGGACTACTCCGGATCTGCTACTGCCTGCTACCGATCACCGCGATGGGCCAGCACATGCAGCTGCGTGGCGATCGCGTGGAACGCCGGCTGCTCGGCTGCGGCCAGCTCAAGTCGGAGCAGCTCTTCGAGGGCTCCCGGCTCGGTGTCCACCAGGACTCCGGGCACCAGGTCCGCGAAAACCCGGACCCCGTGCACGGGGCCGACCCGCAGCCCGGCGTCGGCGACCAGCCGGGTGAGCCCGTCTGCGTCGAAGCGGCGCGGCACCGGGTCGCCGTCGCCCCAGCGGCCGTCGGGGTCGTCCAGGGCGTGCCGGGCCTCGACGAAGTGGCCGGCGAGGGCACGGGCCAGCACCGCCCCGCCCCGGCTCGCGGCGAGCAGGCTGAGGGTGCCGGACGGACGGAGCGCGCCCACGGCGTTGCGAACGCCCTCGGCCGGGTCGTCGACGTATTCCAGGACCCCGTGGCACAGCACCACGTCGTAGCTCTCCGGCCCGACCACTTCCAGCAGGCCATGGGTGTCGCCTTGGACGCCGCGAACCAGGTCGGTCACTCCGGCCTCCGCGGCCCGGCGCTCCAGCGCGAAGAGCGCGTCGGGGCTGGGGTCGACGACGGTGACCCGGTGTCCGAGCCGTGCGACGGGCACCGCGAAGTTGCCGGTGCCGCCCCCGGTGTCGAGTACGTCCAGGACGTCCCGCCCGGTTGCCTTGGCCTGCCGGTCGAGGGCATCGCGGAGGACCTCCCAGACCACGGCGGTGCGCAGGGACGCGCGGGGCCGCATCGAGTCGGCCCCTCCATTACGGGACATGGCGAACGGCTCCTCGGGGGGCGGTGGCGGGCAGGCCCTGGGGCCTGTCCTCAACCCTAAGGCCTGCCCGGCCGATCTCCGTGGGAGAAGGAGCGGCCCGCCGCGCTGGGAGCACCTCCCGGCCGAAGATGGGGGAGGTAGCCGGGGGAGGCATATCAGCCGCAGCGGCGCGGCCGCTAAGGCCTGCCCGGGCGGCGGCCGGTCAGGTGGCCTGCTGCTGGGGCAGCGTCGGCTGGAGCGCCAGCAGCCGCTCGACCAGTCGCAGGAACATCCCGGCCGCCCGCATCAGGTCATCCGCTTCCCGGCGGGTGGCGGCGCCCTGTATGCCGGCCTCGGCCCGCGCCCGGGTGCTCGCGCCGGCCTCGAACAGCGCGCTCCACTCGGCGAGTTCGGGGGCGACCTCGGGGAGCACTTCCCAGGCGCTGCGGATCCGCTGCCGGCGCCGCCGGGTGGGCTCGGGCCTGCCGCGCACGGCGAGGACGGCGGCCGCGGTGCGGAGGGCGGCGAGATGAGCCGTGGCATAGCGTTCGTTGGCCGGTTCGAGGGCAGCCGCCTCCTCGAGCCCGCGGCGGGCCTGGCCGAGCAGGTCGAGGGCGGCAGCCGGGGCCGCGGCCTGGCGCAGGACGGGATGTACATCGGTGGCTGGAGCAGTCATCACGAACCTCCTGTCTTCGTGGGACGTGTCCGACAGTTCCGGGCCGTACATGTTCATCGTGAGGCACACCACTGACAATCACTCTGACCTGGGCAAACACCCGCAACACAGGCCGGTTCGGAACGAGTCGGAGTCCATGCGGCAGAGTTTTTGCACTGACTGGTCAGCGTAAAAAGAGGAATCGTGATCCGAGCGGAGTCGTTCGGCCTCAAGGAGCCGGCGCTTACCCTCACCGCGTGGTCGGCCCGCCGCAAGCAGGTGTGGACGCTGGACCGGCTCCACCCGGAGCTGACCTTGTGACGCCGTGCGAGGGAGAATCAACGGCATGAACAGCGCACGACGCCAGGCCACCCGGCAGAAGCTCTACGAGGCCGCCGTCACCCTCATCGCCGAGCAGGGCTTCTCGGCCACCACGGTCGACGAGATCGCCGAGCGCGCCGGGGTCGCCAAGGGCACCGTCTACTACAACTTCGCCAGTAAGAACGAGCTCTTCGAGGAGCTGCTGCGGCACGGCGTCGGGCTGCTCACCGCTTCCCTGCGGGCGGCGGACACCGCCACCGCCGCCGCCGGCGGCAGCCGGGTGGACGCCCTGGACGCGATGATCCGGGCCGGACTCGAGTTCATCGCCCGCTACCCCTCCGTCACCCAGCTGTACGTCGCCGAGCTGTGGCGCACCAACCGGGCCTGGCAGGGGACCCTGATGCTGGTCCGCAGCGACGCGGTGTCGGCCGTGGAGAAGGTGCTGGCGGAGGCGGTGGCCACGGGCGAGCTGAGCGAGGAGATCGATGTGCCGCTCACGGCCGCGGCGCTCTTCGGGATGGTCCTCATGACGGCCCTGGACTGGCAGGCGTTCCAGCCGCAGCGGAGCATCGACGACGTCCACGCGGCGCTGTCCCGGCTGCTCCAGGGCCGGGTCGGGGGGCGGCACATCCCCCACGCCCCGGCCTGAGCCCGGACATGAAAGCGCGCTGTCCTGGCGCGGTCCGAACCCCCGTCGGGCCGTGCCAGAACAGCGCTTTCCCCGCTCCCCCGTGCTCCCCCCGTTCCCGTCCGGGCCGCACCGTTCCGCCGCCCCGTGTCGGCGGTCCGGCACCGCGCCCGTCCGTTGCCTCTACTTTGACGTCTACGCCCGTAGCGGCCTATCCGCGCGCCTACTCAACTGCGCCCCTGAGTACAGGTACTCACCGGTGGGCGGTATGACTCAGGGTCCGGCGTCGGCCATTGTCAGTGGCTGCCGATACAGTCCCTGACATGGCACGAATCGCGGTGATCGGCGCCGGAATGGGCGCGCTGGCAGCGGCTGCCCGGCTGGCCACGGGTGGCCACCGGGTGGCGGTCTACGAGCGCTCGGCAACACATGGCGGCGGCGTCGGCCAGTACGCGCGGGAGGGTTTCGCCTTCGACACCGGGCCGGGGCTGCTGCGGCTCCCGGCGGTGTACCGGGACCTGTTCGTCAAGACCGGCAAGGAGACTCTGGAGCAGAGCATCGAGCTGGTGCAGGTCGACCCGGCGAGCCGCCACCTCTTCGCCGACGGCACGGATGTGTCCCTGCCGAACGCCTCGCGGTCGGGCGTCACCGCCGCGCTGGACGCCGCGTTCGGCGCGGGCGCCGGGGAGCGGTGGAGCGAGCTGCTGACCCGCGCCCGGGAAGTCTGGGAGGCCACCCGCCGGCCGCTGCTGGAGGACGCCCTGCCCCCCGGCGCCGTTCCACTCGGGCGCGACCCCTACCCGGCGCGGCGCGGCCTGTTCCGGCGCGGAGAGCCGACCCTGGCCTCGGTCGCCATCCGCGAGCTGCGCGATCCCCGGCTGGCGGCCCTCCTGGAGAGCTACGCGCTCGAGTACGGCTACGACCCCCGGCGCGCCCCGGCCGCCGCGACCGTGCTGCCGTACATCGAGCAGACCTTCGGCACCTGGTACGTGCGGGGCGGGATGCGCGCCCTCGCCGACGCGGTGTACGGACGGTGCGTTGCGCGCGGGGTGGAGTTCCACTTCGGCGCCGAGGCAGTGCGGATCACCGAGAAGAACGGCCGCGCCGCCGGGGCCGAGCTTGCCGACGGTCGCGTGGCCGAAGCCGACGCGGTCGTCGCCGGGGTGGACCCCTGGCAGCTGAACGCGCTGCTGCCCGGCCCGCCGGACACCTCCTGGGCGCCCGCCCCCGGCCCTGGCATGCCCGGCCGTCTCACGCTCTGCCTCGCCCTGTGCGGTGCCCGCCCCGCCGGTACCGCACACCGCACCCTGGTCCACCCCGCCGAGCGGCACGGCGGGGAACCCACGGTCACCGTGCTCCGGCCGGATGATCCCGCGCTCCGCCCGGACGAGTCGCACGAGGCGGTGACCGTCACCGCCACCGCCGCGTGGCATGAGGTGGAGGGCGGCGCCGATGAGACCGCGGAGCGTCTCCTGCGGGCGGCCGAGGCGGCCGTCCCCGGGCTGCGCGAGCGCATCCTGTGGCGCGAGGTCCGCACCCCCGCCGACACCGAGCGTGAGACCGGCGCCCCAGGCGGCGCCGTCCCGGGCCCGGTCCTCGCCGGAAGCGGCGGCGCGTTCCGCCGCCCGGCGAACCGCACGCCTTTCCCCGGGCTCTACCTCGTGGGCGGGTGGGCGCACCCCGGCGGGGGGCTCGCGCATGCCGGGATGTCCGGTGCGATCACGGCCGACCTGATATCCGGCGGGCCTGGCGGCAGCCGCTGAGTCCTCGCCGGACGGGCAGGAAACCGGCCCCGCTCTGCCCCGGGCCCCGTTGTTTACGCGCGGGCCGGTGGCCGGGTTGTGGCCACCCTCCCCCGTGGGGGTCCCCCCACGCCCGCAGGGCGTAGGGGGCGGGTCCGGGGGCGGAGCCCCCGGTTAGAAGCGGTACGGGTCGGAGGGGTCCACGTGCTGCTGCTCGTACTGCGGCTGCTGGGCCTGCTGGTTCGGCTCGTACTGCGGTTGCTGCGGGATGTACGGCTGCTGCTCGTCGCCGGACTGCTGCTGGGGGACCCAGACCCCGCCGGCGGGGGTGTCGTAGCTGTACTGGGACTGAGGCTGGGCCTGGTTGGGGTCCGAGTAGCCGTAGCCGAGGTAGGGGTCGCTGGCGGGCTGGTACCCCTGCTGGGAGTCCCAGGCGCCCTGCTGCTGGTCGTAGACGGGAGCGGCGGGCTGCTGCTGCTCGCCGTTCCAGCCGTCGTAGCCCTGGGCGCCATAGCCCTCGTAGCCGCCGCTGGTGTAGGGGTCGGGAGTGTAGGAGGACTGGTTGTTGTAGATCGGGTACTCGCCGCTTTCATCGACCAGCGGCATCGGCTGGTAGACCTGCGTGGAGTCGATGCCCTCGTACGAGGCGTTCTCGTACGAGGCGCCGTAGTTCTCGTACGCCTGGTAGTCCTCGGCGGCGCCCATCCCCGAGCCGGTGGCCGCGCCCGCACCGACGCCCGCGGCGATCGGTTCGACCGGGGAGACCTGGAACGGAGGCTGGGCCTCGGCCTCCTCGCCACGGCCCCGGCGGCGGCGGTTGCCTCCGGCGGGCTTCTCCGACTTGCCGGACCTGTCCGGCTGCTCGTCCTTACCGGGCTTGTCCGCGCCGGACCGGATCGCCCAGCCGGAAGTGAAGCCGCGCCGGTAGGAGAGAGTGACGAAGGTCTGCCCGGTGCCGAAGGCTGCCGCACCGAGTGCGATGACAATCACGGACGGCAGGTAGACACCCAGGACCACGCCGACGAAACCGCCGAAGGCTAGGAGCCGCCAGCGCAGCCGCGCCTTGTACTGCAGCAGCACCTCGCCGAGCAGCCACAGCGCGACGCCACCGAACGCGATGTAGAGGACCGTGTAGCCCATGTGCGCACTTCCTCACCGTTCACCGTGCTGTCGGCATCCGCGGGCGGCAGTTCCGCCCGTCACGACCGCTGGTGCAATCCGAGATTCTCGTAGATTTCCAACGAGGCCGTGGAGTGGTTCAGCGTAATGAAGTGCAGCCCCGGAATGTCCTCGGCCAGCAGCCGGCGGCACATCTCGGTGGCGAACTCTACGCCGATCGCCCGCACCGCGGCCGGATCCTCCTTGACCGCGAGGATACGGTCGGCCAACTCGGGAGGGAATGGAGCATTGCCGAGCTGCGCGAACCGCTCGATCTGCCGGACATTCGTGACGGGCATGATCTCCGGAATGATCGGGGTGGTGCAACGGGCCGCGGCAACCCGGTCGCGCAGCCGCAGATAGTCGTCCGCGTCGAAGAACATCTGGGTGATGGCGAAGTCGGCCCCGGCCCGGCATTTGTCGACAAAGTGACGAGTGTCGGTATCCCAGTCGACCGACCGCGGGTGCATCTCGGTGAATGCCGCGACCCCGACGCAGAAGTCGCCGGACTCCTTGATCAGCCGGACGAGATCCGCCGCGTACTCCACGCCCTGCGGGTGGCGGACCCAATCGCCCAGCGGATCGCCGGGCGGGTCACCGCGCACCGCGAGCATGTTGCGGATCCCGGCGTCCGCGTACTGGCCGATGATATTGCGCAGCTCGGCGATCGAATGGTTGACCGCCGTGAGGTGTGCGACCGGCGTGAGCGTGGTGTCCGAGACGATCCGGTCGGTCGCACGGACCGTGCCCTCCCGGGAGGTGCCGCCGGCGCCATAGGTGACGGACACAAAGGTCGGCCCGACCGCCTCGATCCGCCGGATGGCGTTCCAGAGAGTCCGCTCGCCCTTCTCCGTCTTCGGAGCGGAGAACTCGAACGAGAACGACCTCGTACCGGACGCAAGCAGCTCACGGATGGTGACCGCACGATCGGTCCTGGTGGAAGGGGTTCCCAATGCCATACGCCTCAGGCTAGCTGGCACCGCACCCGGCCAACCGCCGGAAGGGAGGATATGCCCGTTACGTCTGCGGGATGTTCATTGCCCGGGCCGGTGAGCGGGCTGATGTCCATCTGTCCTACCCGTCGTACGACCTGACTCGTTTGGCCAGCTCGGCAGCCGCCGCACCGGGGTCGGCGGCCTCGGTGACCGCCCGTACGACAACGACCCGCCGGGCGCCGGCCTCCAGCACCCGCTCCACATTCGACAGATCGATCCCGCCGATCGCGAACCATGGCCGCGCCGTGCCCAGCCCCGCCGCGTACCGCACCAGGGGCAGGCCCGGGGCCGGCCGTCCCGGCTTTGTCGGCGTCGGCCAGCACGGCCCGGTGCAGAAGTAGTCCGCACCGGGCTCCACGGCGGCCGCGGCCACCTCGGACTCGGCATGGCAGGAGCGGCCGATGAGCACCTTGTCGGAGCCGCCCAGGATGGCGCGGGCCGCAGGCACCGGCAGGTCACCCTGGCCCAGGTGCAGCACGTCCGCGCCGATCGCATGGGCGACATCCGCCCGGTCGTTCACCGCCAGCAGCTTGCCGTGCCGGCGGCACGCTTCCGCGAGCACCGCGAGGTGTTCCAGCTCCTCGCGGGCCTCAAGGCCCTTGTCCCGCAGCTGGATGATGTCCACGCCTGTGGCGAGCACCTCGTCCGCGAAGGCCGCCAGATCACCCCGGCCGCTACGTGCGTCGGTACACAGATACAACCGGGCATCGGCGAGCTTCTCGCGGGCGGTGGACATGGTGTGGTGCTCCCCCTACGTGGGCCGGACTAGACGGCGAGCGCCTGGGCTCGGCGCTTCACCTCGGTCCCGCGATTCTCTCGCAGCGCCTGCGCCGGGGTGCCAGGCAGGGTCGGGTCCTCCGTGAAGAGCCACTCCAGAGCCTCTTCGTCAGTGAACCCGTCATCCTTGAGCAGGGTCAGGGTGCCTGCGAGGCCCTTCACAATCTTTCCGTCGCCGATGAAGTCTGAGGGAACCATCAGCACCCGGTTCTCGCCGCGGCGCACCGCGATCAGCTGACCTTCCTTGATCAGCGGGCGGATCCGGGTGATCTCCAGCCCGAGCCGTTCGGCGACATCGGGGAGGTTCATCCATGAAGGTACGAGGGCGTCAATCTTTGCGTCGATCTCGGTCACAGGACAAGCGTGCCACTCCGCACCGACAGTGCGGTACCGCAATCGCCGCCGCGGCGTCCTCCGGAGCGCCTTCGTCTGCCCTCCGGAGGCGGCTGCGCCGCAGGCCACGGCGGGTGCGGCCGCGGCCGCGAGCGGGTGCCGCGGCATTGCTCCGTACGCGGTGCCGACTACGCCACGGCGGCCTTCAACGGCACCGCCGGGTCTGCGGCCAGGCCCGGGTCGAGCCGCGCGCGGCGTTCGATGAGCTTGCGGCCCTGGGCGAGATCGCGCGGACGGTCGACGGCGAGGAGAGCGACGAGGGTGCCTTCGCGCAGCCAGCACACCGACCAGGCGTGACCGTCCGGATCACCGCGCTGCAGCGTCGTGTCCGCGGCGGCGTGATGTCCCGCGTACTGCACGAAGCGGCCGAACTGCTCCGACCAGAAGTACGGCACCGGGTCGTACACCTCGTCCCCGCCCAGCAGATTCGCGGCGGCCACGCGGGGCCCCTGCACCGCGTTGTCCCAGTGGTGGACCAGCAGCCGCTCCCCGTAGCGCGCCGACGGGAAGGAGGCGCAGTCCCCCACCGCGTACACCTCCGGCACCGACGTACGCAGCCGGTCGTCCGCCACGATCGCGCGGTCCGGGCCCAGCGCCACCCCCGACCCGGCCAGCCATGCCGTCGTCGGCCGGGCCCCGATCCCCACCACCACCGCCCCCGCCGCCAGCCATCTGCCGTCCGCCAGCCGCACCCCGCCCGGCTCGACATCCGCGACCGCCGTCCCCGTCAGCAGCCCCACCCCCGCCTCCGCGTACCAGCCCCGCATCCGCTCCGACACCACCTCCGGCACCACCCCCGCCAGCGGCCGCTGCGCCGCCTCCACCACGGTCACCGCACAGCCCGCCGTGCGGGCCACCGTCGCCAGTTCCGCGCCGATCCACCCCGCCCCGACGACCACCACCTGGCGTTTCTCCTCCAGCACCGGCCGCAGGGCCACCGCGTCGTCCAGCGTCCGCAGCGCGTACACGCCTGGCACGCCCTCGCTCCCGGGCAGCATCACCGGCTCCGCCCCCGTCGCCACCACCAGCCGGTCGTACGGCACCGGCCCGAGGTCCGTGCTCACCCGCCGCTCGCCGGGGTGCAGGGCCACCGCCTCCCGGCTCAGCAGCAGTTCCACGTCCAGCGCGGCGAAATCCACCTCCAGCGCCGCGTCCTCGACCGTGCCCAGGAGCACCGCCTTCGACAGCGGCGGCCGGTCGTACGGCGCGTGCCGTTCCGCGCCCAGCAGCGTGATCCCGCCGCCCCACCCCTGCTCCCGTAGCGCCACCGCGGTCTGTACGCCGGCCATCCCGGCCCCGACGATTACTACTCGCTCATCGCTGCTCACGCGATCACCGTAACGCCGGGCCGGGCCGCCCGGGGGGAGCGCGCTTGCCGGGCGCCCTATTGCGGGGAGCGGGGGCGTACTAAGGTGTCAGGCCTAAGAAGCGCACTCGCGGGAGCCCGGCGACCGGGCTGAGAGGGCGGCTGACCGGCCGCCGACCGTACGAACCTGATCCGGGTCATGCCGGCGAAGGGAGGAGCGGGACACCCATGCGTCCATCTCGCGACAGCTACGACGTGCTCGTCATCGGCGGCGGAATCATCGGCCTTGTCACGGCCTGGCGCGCGGCCCAGCGGGGCTTGCGCACCGCGGTCGCGGATCCGGAACCCGGCGGCGGGGCGGCGCGGGTCGCGGCGGGGATGCTGGCGGCGGTGACGGAGCTGAGTTACGGCGAGCAGACACTGCTCGACCTGAACGTCGCGTCCGCGCGCCGGTATCCCTCCTTCGCGGCAGAGCTGGCGGAGGCGGGCGGCGGGGACATCGGCTACCGGCGTTGCGGGACGCTCGCCGTGGCGCTCGATGCCGACGACCGTGCCCATCTGCGTGAACTGCACACCTTCCAGCGCTCCCTGGGACTGGAGTCGGAGTGGCTCACGGGCCGCGAATGCCGCCGCCTGGAGCCGATGCTCGCCCCGGGGGTGCGGGGCGGCCTGCGGGTGGACGGTGACCATCAGGTCGACCCGCGCCGCCTGGCGAAGGCACTGCTGCGGGCGGCCGAAGCCGCGGGGGCCGTCTTCCACCGCTCGGCGGCCGCCCGGGTGGAGGTCGTACGGGACCGGGCGCGCGGCGCCGTCCTCGATGACGGGACAGTGCTGGCCGCCGGGCAGACGGTGCTGGCCGCGGGCAGCCGCAGCGGCACGGTGGACGGCCTCCCGGAGCACGTCCTGCCGCCGGTACGACCGGTGAAGGGGCAGGTGGTGCGGCTGCGGATGCCGGCGCCGCACGGGCGGCAGGCGGCGTTCCTGTCCAGGACCGTACGAGCGGTGGTGCGGGGCAGTCACGTCTACCTCGTACCGCGCGAGAACGGCGAGCTGGTGGTCGGCGCGACCAGCGAGGAGCTCGGCTGGGACACCACGGTCACCGCCGGCGGGGTGTACGAACTACTGCGGGACGCGCATGAGCTGGTCCCGGGGATCACCGAACTGCCGCTCACCGAGACCCTGGCGGGACTGCGCCCCGGCTCTCCGGACAATGCCCCGCTGCTCGGCCGTACCGCTCTGCCGGGGTTGTCGCTGGCGACCGGCCACCACCGCAATGGCGTGCTGCTCACCCCGGTCACCGGCGACATCATGGCCGAGCTGCTCACCACCGGCGAGGTGCCCGAACAGGCACGGCCCTTCTCCCCCGCCCGGTTCCGCCCAGGCAGGCCCGTTTCCCGGCAGGAGCAGCCCGTATGACCGTGTCAGTGAACGGCGAGCCCCGCGACATCCCCGCCGGGCTCACCCTCGACCGCCTTGTGGCGAGCTTCAGCGCGGCACCGTCCGGTGTCGCCGCCGCCGTCAACGAAACCGTCGTACCGCGCGGTCAGTGGCCCGCCACCGCACTCGCCGACGGCGACCGGGTCGAGGTCCTCACCGCGGTTCAGGGAGGCTGATCACCACCGTGGCAGAAGACCCGCTGACCATCGCCGGCACCGCCTTCGCCTCCCGCCTCATCATGGGCACCGGCGGCGCCCCCAGCCTGGAGGTCATGGAGCAGGCGCTGCTCGCCTCCGGCACCCAACTCACCACCGTCGCGATGCGCCGCCTCGACCCGACGGTCAAGGGCTCCGTGCTGTCCGTGCTGCAGCGGCACGGCATCCGCGTCCTGCCCAACACGGCCGGCTGCTTCACCGCG
The DNA here is from genome assembly GCF_005047355.1 of Actinacidiphila oryziradicis. Classification (GTDB taxonomy): domain Bacteria; phylum Actinomycetota; class Actinomycetes; order Streptomycetales; family Streptomycetaceae; genus Actinacidiphila; species Actinacidiphila oryziradicis. The sequence goes on along the minus strand of NZ_SUMC01000012.1, from coordinate 4,193 downwards.
GGCGAAGCGGTGCTCACCGCCCGGCTCGCCCGTGAGGCGCTCGGCACGGACTGGGTGAAGCTCGAAGTCGTGGCCGACGAGCGGACCCTGCTGCCCGATCCGGTGGAGCTGCTGGACGCCGCCGAGACGCTGGTCGACGACGGCTTCACCGTCCTGCCGTACACGAACGACGACCCGGTGCTCGCCCGCAGGCTCGAGGACGCCGGGTGCGCCGCCGTCATGCCGCTCGGCTCCCCGATCGGCTCCGGGCTCGGGATCCGCAACCCGCACAACTTCCAGCTGATCATCGAGCGCGCCGCCGTTCCCGTCATCCTCGACGCGGGCGCGGGTACGGCGTCGGACGCGGCCTTCGCGATGGAGCTCGGCTGTGCCGCCGTCATGCTCGCGTCGGCCGTCACCCGCGCCCAGGAGCCGGTCCTCATGGCCGAGGCCATGCGCCATGCCGTCGAGGGCGGCCGCCTCGCGCGCCGGGCCGGGCGGATCCCGCGGCGGCACTACGCGGAGGCGTCCTCGCCGGTCGAGGGGGTGGCCGCGTTCGATCCGGAGCGGCCGGCGTTCCCCGCAGGGGCCGGGGGGTCGCTGCGGTAGTTGCGGTGACCGCATCGGTTCACCGGATCCGTCCGGTGCCGGTTCTGTCGGGACGGGCTCAAAAAATGAGCCCGTCCCGTCCGGCGATTGAGGACCTAGCCTCGCGCCTCAGGGCGGTCGAGGATCCGCAGCCAGGTCCCGTCCGGCTGGCGGCGGGCGACCTGGGCCCGGCCGCCGGTCCCGTCGGCGGGACGCGTGGCCGTGAGGGCGAGGTCGCCGTGGCGCAGCGTGGGCAGTGCCTCCTCCAGTTCGAACTTGACGCCGCCCGCCTTGGCGAGCATCTGCTCGCACACGGCCCGGATCGCCTCCCGCCCCACGGTTTCGGCCCCCGGCGGGAAACCGAGCACCGCGTCGGGCTCGTAGAGCTCCGCGAGTCCCTCCGCGTCGCCGGCGTTGGCCCGCTCGACGAAGAGCCGCGCCAGGTCCTCCGGCTGTTCGGCCTTTTCACGTGAACCGGTCATCGTCATCGTGATCGTCATCGCCCTTTCGTATCTGCAAGCTCATGGCGCTCATGCCGCTCACCACCCATCGTGGGGTTCAAAGAGCCATAAGTCGAAGATCTGGTTCTTCTGGTCACTAGAATCATCAGTTATGGAGCTGCGTCAGCTTGAGTACTTCGTCGCCGTGTCCGAAGAGGCGAACTTCACCAGGGCCGCCGCCAGACTGCATGTCGCACAGCCCGGTGTGAGCGCCCAGATCCGCCAGCTGGAACGAGAGCTGGGCCAGGCCCTGTTCGACCGTTCGGGACGCACCGTACGGCTCACCGCCGCCGGGACGGCCGTGCTCCCCTACGCCCGGGCGGCGCTCGGCGCGGTCGACGGGGCGCGGCTCGCCGTGGACGAGCTCACCGGGCTGGTGCGCGGGCGGGTCGCGGTCGGGATGGTGGTCTCGTGCGGCGGCGTCGACCTGCCCGATCTGCTGGCCGGCTTCCACCAGGACCATCCGGCGGTGGAGATCACTCTCTCCGAGGACACCTCCGACCACCTGACCGAGGCGCTCCGGACCGGGCGGCTGGACATGGCCGTGATCGGCCTGGCGACCGCGGCGCCACCCGGAATCGCGACCCAGGTCGTCATCGACGAGGCGCTGGCCGCCGCGGTCAGCGCCACCGATCCCCTGGCCGCGCACACCACCCTCCCCCTCGAAGCCCTCGCCGGGCGGCCCCTCATCAGCCTCCCGCCGGGCACCGGCCTGCGTACCGCCCTCGACGACGCCTGTGCCGCCGCCGGGTTCCGGCCCCGGATCGCCTTCGAGGCCGGCGACCCGGCCGTCGTCGCGCGGCTCGCCGCCCGCGGCCTGGGTGTCGCCATCCTGCCCGCCTCCGCCGCCCAGGGCAGTCCGGGGCAACTCCACGCCATCGCGGTCACCCACCCACGGCTGCGTGCCCGGATCGTGCTGGCCTGGCGGGACGGCGGCCCGGTCAGCCCCGCCGCCCGGGCGCTGATCAGCCACGCCCGGGCCGTGCTCGGCTGTCACGGTTAGGTCGCCTTACAACACGGGCCCGCCACAGTCCGGGCATCCCGCAGAAGCCTTGCGGGACGGCTCGTAGACTGCTGAACCGTGGATACGACCCTGCACGACCCGCTCATCGGGCACACGCTCGACGGCCGGTACCGCATCGAGGCGCGCATCGCGGTCGGCGGCATGGCGACGGTCTACCGGGCCGTGGACATCCGGCTGGACCGCCTGCTGGCCCTCAAGGTGATGCATCCGGGGCTCGCCGCCGACGACGAATTCATCGAGCGTTTCATCCGCGAGGCCAAGTCCGTCGCCCGCCTGGACCACCCCAATGTGGTGGGCGTTTACGACCAGGGCTCCGACGGCACCTATGTCTACCTCGCCATGGAGTACATCGCGGGCTGCACCCTGCGCGACGTCCTGCGCGAGCGCGGCGCCCTGCGGCCGCGCGCCGCGCTCGACATCCTGGAGCCGGTGCTCGCCGCCCTCGGGGCCGCGCACCGGGCCGGGCTCGTACACCGCGACATGAAGCCGGAAAATGTCCTCATCGGGGACGACGGCCGGGTCAAGGTCGCCGACTTCGGCCTGGTCAGGGCGGTCGACACCAACACGACCGCCTCCTCCGGATCGGTGCTCGGCACCGTCTCCTACATGGCGCCCGAGCAGATCGAGCACGGTCACTGCGACCCGCGTTCGGACGTCTACGCCTGCGGCCTGCTGCTCCACGAAATGCTGACCGGCAGCAAGCCGCACACCGGCGGCACCCCGATGCAGGTCATCTACCAGCGCCTCAACCAGGACATCGCGCCGCCCTCCGCCACCGTCCCCGGCCTCGCGCCCCAGCTCGACGCCCTTGTCACGGGTGCCGCCGCCCGCGACCCGCGGCTACGCCCCGCCGACGCCGCCCAGCTGCTCGCCGGACTGCACTCGGCCCGCCAGACCCTCACCGACGAGCAGCTGGACGCCATGCCGCCCGCCGCCGCGGTCGCGGCCACACACTCAGAGGACCTTACGGCCGCGATCCCGCGTACCCCCGCCACCGGCATGGGCTCCACCGACACCAACGAGGTCCTCAACCGCACCAGCCGCTTCCAGGTCCCCATGGGGGAGCTCCTGGAACCGCCCGAGCCCGGGCGCCGCTCCCGGCGCACCGTGATCGCCCTGGTCGCGGCCGTGCTCCTGGCCCTCGGCCTCGGCACCGGCGTCTGGTACATCAGCGACGGCCAGTTCACCCGTACCCCCGGCGTGCTCGCCCTGCCCCGGGCCGAGGCGGAGAAGCAGCTCGACGCGGCCGGTCTCAACACCGCCGTGGCCTACGGCTTCAGCGAGACCGTGGCCAAGGGCGACGTCATCTCCACCAGGCCGGCCCCCGGCGGGCGGGTCCGCAGCAACGGCACCGTCACTCTGACCATCTCCAAGGGCCCCGAGCGCGTCCGGGTCCCCGATGCCGTCGGCAAGACGCTCGCCCAGGCCAGGCAACGGCTCAAGTCGGCCGGCCTCGCCCCGGGCACCGTCACCAAGGTCTTCGACAACAGCATCGCCGCCGGGATCGTCATCTCCACCGAGCCCGCCGCCGGCACTCTCCGCTCCCCCGACAACGCCGTCGCCATCACCGTCAGCAAGGGCCGGCCCATCGACGCCCCCGACGTGGTCGGTGACTCCGTCGCCGACGCCCAGCAGAAGCTCCAGGACGCGGGCCTCAAGGTCACCCTCGCCGACGCCCGAGCCTTCTCCGACACCGTCACCGCCGGCGGTATCGCCCAGCAGTCCCCCTCCGCCGGCATCCCGCTCGCCAAGGGCGACACGGTCACCCTCACCCTTTCCAAGGGCCAGGACATGATCGACGTCCCCGATGTCAGCGGCAAGAAGGTCGCCGACGCCAAGCAGATCCTGCAGGACGCCGGCTTCAACGTCCGCGTGATCCGCTTCTTCTTCACCGGTACGGTCAGCAGCCAGTCCCCCGGCGCCGGCGGCCAAGCCGCGAGGGGCAGCACGGTGACCCTCTGGGTGGGCTAGCTAAGAGGCCGCGCGAATAGGTGGGGTGGAGGAAGGAGCGGGGCGAGGGGCAAGTCTGGCAAGGCGGAGGTGGGGGCACCTCCTGGGGGCACCTCCCGGCCGAAGGCTGGGGGAGGTAGCTGGGGGTGGGG
>NZ_SUMC01000119.1 GCF_005047355.1 Actinacidiphila oryziradicis | reverse complement strand
CAGGGGGGACCCCCATCGCGTCGCCTCCTCCCCCAGCTACCGCTGGGAGGTGCCCCCACCTCCGCCTTGCGATCACAGGCGCCAGACCCCGCTCCTTCTCCCACGGAGATCGGCCGGACAGGCCCTAAAGCTCGGCGAGTACCGCGGTGGCGTCGTCGTGGGTCTTCCAGCGGGGGTAACGGGTGCCGTCGGGGTCGGCGGACTCGGCCGCGCGGACGCGACGAATCAGCTCGGCGGCCCCCTGCTTGCGCAGCAGCGCGAAGGTGCTGGGCCAGTCGTCGTCGGCGAAGCCGTCGACGAGCCGGGCGGCGCCGTCGGTGAGCGCGGCCAGCGCGAGCACGGCGGCCCGGGGGGTCGCGCCGGTCACCGCCCGCGCGGCGACCGAGGGGTCGGCGGCGGCGGTGAAGAAACCGCCGTCGGCGTTGCGGAGCGCCTCGACCGCACGGCCGTACTCGGCGGCGGCGGAGACGCGCTGGGCGGAGCCGCGGGGCAGCGCGCGGAGTTCGGCCCGCATGGAAGGCAGCGGTTCGGGCAGGTGCCCGAGACGGTCGTCGAGGACGGGGGTGATGGCGCCGTCGGGGGCGGCGAGGAGGAGGACGGAATCGGAAAGCACGAGATGGTCGACGGTGTCCGCATTCCACCGGACCAGCACCACGGTGGCCTGTGGAGTCCGGGGGTGAGAAAGGTCACATGTCTCGCTATGCGAATTGACCACCCGGTCAATCGCTGTCGCGAGACACTCCCCGAGTGTCATGTCCGGTCGCGAAACGGACAGTTCGATCAGGGCGCCGCCCAACCCGGCGACGTACCAGGGCACCGAGTGCACGCACCCCGTGGCATCGGCCGGCGGGGTCACACCGTCCAGCAGCACCAGGCATCCGCCGTGCCCGGCGGCGGGCAGTGCAACGGATACGAAGTCCTCGTTGGGGCGTTCGGGGGTGCCGGGCTCAGTGGCCGTTTCGATGCGCATGGTGCCAGTTTGCCGGAAGGGGAAACCGGACCCGGGTGTTCGAATCACGGCTGGGCGGTGGGGGCGCATCTTGTCAGGAGTAGCGGCACGGCGCCAAACCAGTGCCTTGTACTGACGGGTAAAGATTCGTTCGAGGGAGTTGATCGCCAACTCACACCTAGGATTCACTCGTTTAAGTGCCGAGGCGGGGGGACGCACGGTTCCGCTTCTGGCAGCAGCCGATGTGTCGTCATCTCGGAAACGAGGAATCAGCGCGAGACGGGATTGCGAGCACCGGTGCCAACACGAGGGAATCCGCGCGAAGGGCGCGTTCGGCAGCGGCTGCTGGCCGCGCTGGTTGTCTGCGCCGTCATCGTCGTGGCCGCATCCGCTCCCGGCGTCGCCGCCTCCGCGGCGAACCTCTCCGAGTCCCAGCGGCTGGTCGGTTTCGGCCAGTTGGAGATCCAGGCCGTCTCCCTCGCCCACTCGCTGGCCGACGAGCGCGACTCCATGGCGGCCTATGTCGCCGGCGGCCGCACCACCGCCTCCGGCGCCGGGGTCTCGGAGACCGATCGGACCCGGGTGGACCAACAGGTGCAGCAAGTCACCGAGCAGGCAGCCCAGGCCGACACCACCGGCGCCCCCGCGCTCGCCGCCGCCGCCAAGAACGTACGGAGCCTGCTGGCCGGACTCCCGAAGATCCGTCAGAAGGTGCTCTCCGGACCCGGCTCCGTGGAGACCGCCGTGGACGCCTACAACGCGGTCGTTGACAGCCTGGACGGCGTCGGCGCCGCCGTCGCCCGCGCCCTGCCGGCCCGTGCCGCCAACGCGGACAGCTCGGCGCTTCCGGCCCTCAGCCGCGCGGTCGAACAGGCCTCCGTGCAGCGCGCGCTGCTGGTCTCCGCGCTCACCGGAAGTGGTAGCCAGGTCAAGCCGGTCTCCGCCGCACAGCTGTCCGCCGCCCGCGAGGGCGCCGCGCTCGCCGACTTCCGCGAGGTCGCGTCAGCAACCGCCCGCCAGCAGTACGACCAGACCGTCACCGGCACCGATGTCCACCAGGCCGAGGGCTTCCTCCAGCGGCTCACCGACCAGGCCCGTATCTCCGGCGCCGACCGGGCGCTGAAGACCACCACCGTGCAGGGCGAGCTCTCCGCGCGGATCGACCTGATGCGCGGCGTCGAGTCCTCGCTGGTCTCCGCCGACGCCGCCCGGCTCGCCTCGGTACGCGACAGCGACGTCACCGCCCTCGAACTGCGCATCGCCCTCGCCGGGCTCTGCCTGCTGCTCACCGTCGGTGTCCTCGCCCGCAGTGCCCGCTCCGTCAACCGCCCGCTGCTCGAACTGCGCCGTTGGGCCCGTGGCCACAGCGAGCACGCCGCGGCCACCGGCAACGACGAATTCGCCGCCATCGCCCGCGCCGTCAACACGCTCACCGAGGAGACCGCCGCGGTGCGGGCGCGGGCCGCCGAACAAGGCTCCGAGTACTCCCAGCGGATGAGTGCTCTGAACGCCCTCACCACCGAACGCGACAGCCTGCTCGGCCGGATCGGCTCGCTCCAGGGCAATGTGCACAGCATCTACATCAACCTCTCGCTGCGCACCCTCGGCCTGGTGGAGCGGCAACTCACCCTCCTCGAAGGCCTTGAGGACGTCGTCGACGACCCCGAAGAGCTCGACGTGCTCTTCAAGCTCGACCACCTCGCCACCCGCATGCGCCGCAACAGCGAGAACCTCCTGGTCCTCGCCGACGCCGAGCACCACCAGGGGGCGCAGCCCAAGCCGATGCCGCTCGTCGATGTCGCCCGCGCCGCGATGTCGGAGATCGAGCAGTACGAACGGGTACGGATCCAGTTCCTGCCGGCCGGCCGGATCGTCGGCCGCGCCGCGGACGACACCAGCCACCTCCTCGCCGAACTCCTGGAGAACGCCACCGCCTTCTCCCCGCCCGAGTCGCACGTCCAGATCTCCGGCTGGCTCCTCGAAAGCGGCGAGGTCATGATCTCCGTCGAGGACCAGGGCATCGGCGTCCCGGCCGACCGCCTGGACGAGCTCAACGACCTGCTCTCGCGCACCGAGCCGGCCGCCCCCGGCAGCGACACCACCGGCATGGGCATCTACGTCATCGCCCGCCTCGCCGCCCGCCACGGGCTCCGCGTCCAGCTCCGGGACCACAAGTCCGGCGGCACCGCCGCCGTCGTGGTCGTCCCCCGTACGCTCATCACCGCCGCCGAGGACGCGGACGGCCCCAGCACCCCCGTCGAGGCCGCCGTCGCGGGCGAGTTCGCCCGGACCCGCCGTGCGACGGCCTCCGGTACGCTGCCGCCGCTGCCCCGGCATCGGACGGGGAGCCACGCCGGGCCCGCGGACCCGGAGCCGCTGCCCCACCGCGGCGGCCCCGCCGAGCCCGAACACCACGCCCGCCCCCAGCCGCAGGACCCCGGCGCCGAGCCCGCCAGGCCGAAGCACGCCGCTGAGCCCGCTCCGCCCGGGCCCGCCGCGGCAGGCCGCACGGCCAAGGGACTGCCGCAGCGCGTACCGCGCAGCACCGGCCTGTCCGGCGAACCCCAGGGAGCCGGGCACACCCGGTCGGCCAAGCCGGTCGACGCGGAAGCGCTGCGCCGCAGGCTCGGCGGTTTCCAGCGGGGGCTGCAGGACGGCCGCAGGGAGGCCGAGGCCGAGGCCGGGACGGAACGCGGCACACCGCACGGGGTCCGACACGGGACAGAGGAGATCCGGCCCGACGAGCCGTCGGCCGCACAGGAACCCGCGGTGCGCACCGCACCGTTCACTCCGGGGGGATCAAGCGAAGCTGAAGGCGTCAAGGAGGCACGCGGGTGATGGCGGCGAGTACAGAAACGGGCGAGAACGGCGCGGGCAGACTCAGCCACGAGGCACGCAATCTGGAATGGCTGCTGACCAACTTCGTCGAGGAGGTGCCGGGCGTCCACTCGGTGGCCGTGGTCTCGTCGGACGGGCTGCTGCTCATCACCTCCGACGCGGTCGCGGGCGCCCGCACGGACGAGGGCAACGGCAGGAGCCCTTCGGGGTCCACCGCAGACCTGGCGACTGTCGTCTCCGGCATCGCGGCCCTGACCGACGGCGCCTCGCGCCTGATGGACGGCGGCAAGGTGCGGCAGACCGCCGTCGCGATGGAGAACGGCAGTGTGTTCGTCATGTCGATCAGCGACGGCTCCCTGCTCGGGGTGCACGCCACGGCCGACTGCGACATGAGCGTCGTCGCGTACCATATGGCGCTGTTTGTCGGCCGGGCCGGGCATGTCCTCACCCCCGACCTGCGTACGGAGCTACGCAAGGTGATCGAGGAGGGCGGCCTCTGATGCACCGTTACCCGGACCTGTCGCCCTCAGGCGCCGCACGGGGCCTCGCAGCACTCCCGACGCGTGGCAGGGACCGCCGCGCCGCCCGGGTGCGCCCCTACGCGATCACTGGCGGCCGGACCCGGGCGACGGGCCACGTACTGCAAGTGGAGACATTCATCGCTACCGTCGCCATCGACGCGTCCGGGGAACGCCTGGAACTGACATCGGGCTCCTGGGCCGAGCGCGTCATGCCGGAAATGAGGGCCATCGTCGAACTCTGCCGCCGGATGCGCTCGGTGGCCGAGATCGCGGCCCTGCTGCGTATGCCGCTGGGCGTCGTACGCGTCCTGCTCAGCGATCTGGCCGACCAGGGAAGGATTCGCGTGTACGGAACCGGGCACGGGCCCGGCGGGCCGGACCGCGCACTGCTCGAGAGGGTGCTCAGTGGACTTCGCAGGCTCTGAGAAAGTCGACGACGGCCTGCAGGATTGGCAGATGGACCGCAGCCGCGCCCCGGCCTCCTCCAAGATCGTGGTCGCCGGCAGCTTCGGCGTGGGCAAGACGACCTTCGTCGGCTCCGTCTCCGAGATCACCCCGCTCAGCACCGAGGCGGTGATGACCCGGGCCAGCGAGGGCGTCGACGACCTCGTCGCGACCCCGGAGAAGGCCACGACCACGGTCGCCATGGACTTCGGCCGGATCACCCTCGACCAGGAGATGGTGCTCTTTCTGTTCGGCACGCCCGGACAGCAGCGTTTCTGGTTCATGTGGGATGACATCGTGCGCGGCGCGATCGGCGCGGTCGTGCTGGCCGACACCCGCCGTCTGGAGGAGTCCTTCCCGGCCCTGGACTACTTCGACGGCGCCGAACTGCCCTACATCGTGGCCGTGAACCACTTCGAGGGCACGCCCGAGTACACCGAGGACGATGTGCGCGAGGCGCTCGCGCTGCCCTGGCACATCCAGGTGGTGATCTGTGACGCGCGCAAGCGGCACTCGGTCCTCGAAGTGCTGCTCGCCCTGGTCAAACAGGCCCTGGCCGCCCAGCCGGAATGATCGTTGAGCCCCGTCCCGCCTCACCTGCTGCACCCCGCCAGTTGCTTCTGACTGATGCCCTGTCACCCGCTTTGTTGTTGCGAAAGAGCGTGCCGCGATGCGCAAGATCCTGATAGTCGGAGCCGGCCAGGCCGGTCTCCAGCTTGCTCTGGGCCTCCAGGACCGGGGCTATGAAGTCACCCTTATGACCAACCGCACCTCCGACGAGATACGCGCCGGCCGTGTGATGTCCACCCAGTGCATGTTCCACACCGCGCTGCGACACGAGCGTGACCTCGGCATCAACTTCTGGGAGGACCAGGCCCCCCGGATCGAGGGCCTCGGACTCTCCCTCGCCGCGCCCGACGGCACCCGCCCCATCGACTGGGTGGGCCGCCTCGACGCCTACGCCCAGTCCGTCGACCAGCGCGTCAAGATGGCCGGCTGGATGGAGACCTTCGCCGAGTGCGGCGGCCGCATCGTCATCCACGGCGCCGCCGTCTCCGACCTCGACTACTTCTCCCGCGCCTACGACCTCGTCCTCGTCGCCGCAGGCAAGGGCGAACTGGTCTCGATGTTCAGCCGCGACGCCTCCCGCTCCCCTTATGACACGCCGCAGCGCGCCCTGGCCGTCGCATATGTGCACGGTCTCGCCCCGCGCCCGGAGCACCCCGACTTCCACGCAGTGCGCTTCAACATCGTCCCCGGTGCGGGCGAGCTCTTCGTCATGCCGACCCTCACCACCTCGGGCCCCGCCGACATCCTCTTCTGGGAGAGCATCCCCGGCGGCCCCCTCGACGTCTTCGCCGGCGTCAAGGACCCCGCCGAGCACCTGCGCGTCACCCTCGACCTCATGCGGCGCCACCTCCCCTGGGAGTACGACCGCGCCGGCAAGGTCGAGCTCACCGACGCCGGCGGCACCCTCTCCGGCCGCTACGCCCCCGTCGTGCGCAACCCCATCGGCGAGCTGCCCTCCGGCGGCGTTGTCCTCGGCGTCGCCGATGTCGTCGTAGCCAACGACCCCATCACCGGGCAGGGCTCCAACAACGCCTCCAAGTGCGCCGCCTCCTACCTCGCCAGCATCGTCGAGCACGGCGACCAGCCATTCGACCGGGCCTGGATGCAGTCCGCCTTCGACCGCTACTGGGACAGTGCGCAGCACGTCACCAAGTGGACCAACGCGCTTCTCGGTCCTCCGCCGGAGCATGTCCTCAACCTCATTGGCGCGGCCGGGCAGCTTTCGTCGGTCGCGCGGCGCTTCGTCAACGGGTTTGACGACCCCGCGGATTTCGAGGAGTACTTCTTCGAGCCGGACAAGACCGCGGCGTACCTGGCCGCGGCCGCCCAGGGCTGAGCCGGCCCCGCTCCCGGGTCGCCTGCGGCGCGCCGTCCCCTCCCCGCCCCTTCCCGGCAGCGTCCGATTTGCGGCTGGCGCCGCGTGGGGGGCTCCGCCCCCGGACCCGCCCCCTACGCCCTGACGGGCGGGGGAGGGACCCCCGGTCCTCAGACGCCGGACGGGCTGGGTTGTTGCGGGCGGGCCTGGGGCATTCACCTCGTTGTGGGCAGGCGTGCCGCAGGGCCGGGCGAAGCGAGATGGGGGCGCGTCCGGGTCAGCCGATGGGGGTTGGGGCGGTCGCCCCGGTCGCCGCGCTCGTCCCGGAAGGCGCGGCCAGGGGTTGGTAGCCGTCCAAGGAGGCCTCAGCGGGGTCGGGGCGGACGGCGCCGAGGATCGGGTTGGCGGCGATGGGGGAGATCTTGACGACCGCGCCCGGCCGGGGGGCCTGGATGACGAGGCCGTCGCCGATGTAGATGGCGACATGGGTGGCGCCGGCGAAGTAGACCACCAGGTCGCCGGGGCGCATCGCGTTCAGCGGGATGTGCGTGAGCTGCTTCCACTGCTCCTCGCTGGTGCGCGGAATCGCCAGGCCCGCGCTCGCCCAGGCCTGGGAGGTGAGCCCGGAGCAGTCGTACGAATCCGGGCCCTCGGCGCCCCAGACGTACGGCTTGCCGAGCTGGCGGTAGGCGTAGCCGATCGCGTGGTTGCCGGCGGTGGAGGGCGCCCGGCCGCTGGCGCCGAGCTGTTTGGAGTCGATGAAGTCGCGCTGGGCCTGCTCTATGCCCTGCTGCTCCAGCCGCTGGAGCTCGGAGAGCTGAGTGCCGGTCAGACCGGCCACGATCTTCTCGACGTTGGCGAGCTGTGTCTCGATCTCGTCCTTCGCCTGGTGCTGCTTCTGCTCCAGCTGCTGTGCCGAGTCCAGCGAGTGCTGGGACTCCTTGCTCAGCGCGGAGATCCGCACCTCGCCGTTCTTCAGCTCCGCGACGATCTCCGCCTGGCTGCCCGCGGCGCGGCGCAGGAAGTGGCTCTGGTTGAAGAGGTCCTGCGGGGTGTCGCTGAGCAGCAGATTGGCGTACGGCGATACGGCGCCGTTCTTGTACTGCTGCTGGGCGAGCTGCGCGGCCCGGTCCCTGGCGTCGGCGAGCGCGATGCGCTCGTCGGCGAGCTGCTGGCTCAGCAACTTGGCCTGGGAACGGTGCTGCGTGAGCTGCTCCTTGGCCTGGTCGTAGGTCTCGGTCGCCACCTCGGCCTGCTGGTAGAGATCCTGAAGGCGGCTCAGGAGCTGCGGCAGCGGCACGGCGGGGTCGGGGGGAGCGGCTGTGGCCTGCTGGACCGGCAGGCCGAGGGCGGCGGTGGCGAGCAGTGTCCCGCAGGCGAGGGCGCGCAGCGCCCACGTCCGGGTCCGGCGTGCCCGAGCCATCATGCTGCCTCCGAGTTTCCACATTCCGGCATTCGGCAATGCCGTTGTCCGTAAAACGTAAACCGTAATCCGGCATTCCGAATTCTGTATTCCGCTTACCGGGTGATCCGGTGCCACGCGAGTCGATACTGGCATGATCGGGTGAATCGCGACAGTGGGAGAGGCAAATGGGGGACCCGGACGGGCCGGCTGTTACCCGATCAGCCGTCAGTTCCGCTTGGTCCACGGCCACTTCGGCCCCCGGTCCGGCCGGTTCCCCTCCGGGTCGTAGACGAATATCCACCGGGTGCGCCGCTGGGCGCGCGTACCGGGGCTCGGCTCGCGGTGGTAGACGTGTACCGTCGGCGGCCCGCCGGTGTCGTCGGGCACCGGCACTTCGTACACCTTGGGCGGCTGGCCGGTGATGCCGGTCAGCACCCCCATCACCCGCCCGTCGAGCGGCCCGCCGACGAATTCCGTGTCCTCGTGTCTCACCGCCCCAGCATCCCACCCCGCCGCGGTCCCGACGGCCCGCTCAGTCCGGCGGCACCAGGTGGGCCACGTGCCCGGCGAGAGACACCGTCCGGTTCGCGAGCCGTCCCGCCGGGCTGTCCGGTGTCTCCTGGGCGAGCGCCTTGGCGGCGACGGCCGCGGTCTCCGGGTCGCTGGACGCGGTGACCAGCAGCAGCCCGGTGAAGTGGTCGGCCAGCCAGCCGCTCAGCTCACGGGCGGGAGGCCGCTTGCCCTCGTCCAGCCAGGTGAGCGACACCGCCTCCACGGAGGCGATCCAGGAGCGCACCATCATCGCCAGCCGGGGGCCCGGCTGCGGTCCACCCAGATGGAGCAGCACCTGCTCGGTACCGGCCCGCCGCACCTCGTCCACGAGCGCGTTCGTACGGCTGGTGTCGACGACGCTGCCGCCACGCATCAGCGCGGAGTACGCGGCGTCGTGCTCGTCGACGTAGGCGAAGTAGCGGTCCAGGACATTCGACATCCGCTGCGACGGCGCGCCCTCGGCCGGTTCGGTGAAGCACTGTGTCAGCTCGTCCACCGAATTGCGCATCGCGGCCTCGTAGAGCTGCTGCTTGCCGCCGGGGAAGTAGCGGTACACCAGTGGGCGGGACACCCCGGCCGCCGCCGCGACATCGTCGATCGAGACGTCCTCGGGGCGGCGGTGCCCGAAGAGGTCGATCGCGGCGCCGAGTAGCTGTGTCCGGCGCTGCTCGACACTCAGTCGTGTGTATGTTCGGGTGGTGCCGCTCATGGCGGCAGCGTACCCGCGTAGACCGCCCCCGATCAGTCCCGGCCGCCGGTCACCCCAGCAGGCCCGAGCTCTGCCACAGCCGGCGCGCCGGGCCGCGGAGCATCCCGAGCTCCTCCAGGAAGTCCATCAGCTTGGCCGCCGACTGCCGCAGCACATCCCGCCGGTGCGGGCTGGTACGCGCCAGCCCGGCCGCGTACGCCGGGTCGAGCCCGACGGAGGCGTACACCTGGGGACTGATCAGCGAGCGGGAGATGACCCGCGCCGCCTCGGCCGACGAAGCCCTGGTCAGCGCGGTCTGCCAGCGCGGTGCGGTTGTCATCTGGCGGGCCAGCTCCTCGCGGGCGAACCGTATGTGCCGCGATTCCTCGACCACATGGATGCGGGTGACGTCACGCGTCAACGGCTGGATCCGCTCGTCCGGGAAGGTGAGCCGCTGCATCCAGTCGAGGATTTCCTCTGCCAGCAGCGTGCCGGTGAAAGACCCGGGCGTGGTGGAAACCGCCTTCAGGATGCGGCCAAGATTGTGGTCCGGGCGTGTCGGCCGGTAGACGGGAGTGCCGAGCCGGGTCACCAGGCGGGCGAACATCTTCGAATGGCGGCACTCTTCGGCGATTTCGGTGAGCGCGTATCTGACGTGCGCGCTGGTCGGGTCGAGGTCGTAGGCATGTCGCAGCAGCAGCTGCATCAGGATGATCTCGAACCAGATGCCGATGGAGGCGAGGGACGCGGACTCGTGCCTGCTCAGCTCGATGCGCTGTTCCTCGGACATGTGCTTCCACAGCTGCGTGCCGTACAGCGAGCACAGCTCCGGCGGCCAGAAGTACTTGCCCTCCTCGAAGGGTGCTTCCCAGTCCAGCTCGGTCTCGGGATCGTGGGAGTGCTTCGCGGAGGCTTCGAGCAGCCTTGTCGCGGCCTGCTCGCGCTCACGTGTGGTGAAGGTCAACGTCGCCTCCGGTTGTATGGGGGTTACCGGCAGTCCGACTGTTATGAGACTCTGCGTCAGCAAGCCCGTCAATCCCCCTTACGCCCCCTAAGGAGACGACATCATGTGGGAGATCGAAGCCAGCGGATCGGCCCGCTTCTCCTGGGAGTACGACGACGGGCGTGACCGCCTGCTTGCCCTCTACCAGAAGGGCAAGGACAAGCAGTGGGACGCTGTCACCCGCATCGACTGGGACCTTGAGGTCGATCCCTACGACCCTCTCGGCGTCCCCGACCAGAACCTCACCCTCTACGACACCCCGTACTGGGGCCGCATGTCCGAGCAGGACCGGCGCGAGCTCCGCAAGCGGTACGCCTCCTGGCAGTTCAGCCAGTTCCTGCACGGCGAGCAGGGCGCCATGATCTGCGCCGCCCGCATCGTGGAGTCCGTCCCCGACCTCGACGCCAAGTTCTACTCCGCCACCCAGACCATGGACGAGGCCCGGCACGCCGAGATCTACGCACGCTTCCTCCGCGACAAGATCGGCATGACCTACCCGATCAATGACTCCCTCCAGGCTCTGCTGGGCGACACCCTCAGGGACTCCCGCTGGGACATGCCCTACCTCGGCATGCAGGTACTCATCGAAGGCCTCGCCCTCGCCGCTTTCGGCATGCTCCGGGACACCACTGACAAGCCGCTGCCCAAGCAGATCCTCACCTACGTCATGCAGGACGAGGCCCGGCACGTCGCCTTCGGCCGGATGGCGCTCCGCGACTACTACAAGCAGCTGTCGGACGCCGAGCTGCGCGAGCGCGAGGACTTCGTCATCGAGGGCTGCTACCTCATGCGCGACCGCCTGCGCGGGTCCGAGGTCCTGGAGGACTTCGGCATTGCGCGCGCCGAGGCGGAGCAGCTGAGCGAGCGCTCGGAGTATCTGGGGCTCTTCCGCAAGCTGCTGTTCAGCCGCATCGTGCCCTGCGTCAAGGACATCGGGCTGTGGGGCGAGCGGCTCCAGCGCGCCTACCTGGACATGGGCGTCTTCGACATGGGCGACTCCAACCTCGACCTCCTAATGGCCCAGGACGAGGAAATCGCCGAAAAACTCGACGCCCAGCGCTTCGCCGCCGAAGAGACCGCACGCGAGGCGGAGGTCGCCGACGCGATCGCCCAGGGAGCGGCGGACGACGCCTGACCGCGCCAAGTTGAACGCATTCACCCCGTGGCGGAGGGTGTGCCGCAGCACTTCCGTAACCGGCGGCTACCGGGTGCTTGCGCTCGGGGGCTGGGTGGTCGCCGTCCCTGCGACCCGGCTGTCAGTGCGCTCGCCGTCCGGACGAGGATGCGCCGCCGAAGAGCCGGGCGAGTGCGCGGAACGGAAGAGCGACGACGTCAGCAAGCGTGCTGCCGATCGAACGCAGTACGTCGGCGATCGCGCGGAACATCTCGTTCTCCTCTGCTGGATATATCTGAATAGCGCCTTGCCGTTCTAGATGGGAACAAACGTCCCACGCAATGCGGCAGGCCATGCCTGGTTTGATCAGGTGAGACCCGGTAAGGCGTCCCCATAGCATTCACCGCGAAAGGAGGATGGTTGACGTGATCACGACTCTGCAAGGTAAGACCATCGCGTTCCTCGCCGCCCCGGAGGGTGTCGAGCAGGTGGAGCTCACCGAACCCTGGCATGCGGTGTCAGAGGCCGGCGGAACACCGAAACTGATCTCCACGGAGCCCGGCCGCATCCAGGCCTTCAATCATCTGGACAAGGCCGACACCTTCGAGGTCGACGAGACGGTCAGTGAGGCATCGGCCGACCAGTTCGACGGGCTCGTACTGCCGGGAGGTGTGGCCAACCCGGACCTCCTGCGCCTGGACCAGAAAGCCGTCTCGTTCGTGAAGTCGTTCTTCGACCGAGGACGGCCGGTCGCCGCGATCTGCCACGCCCCCTGGACCCTGATCGAGGCGGACGTCGTACGCGGTCGCACCCTCACCTCCTGGCCCAGCCTCCGCACCGACCTCCGCAACGCCGGCGCCACCTGGGTCGACGAAGAGGTCAAGATCTGCACCTCCGGTCCGAACGTGCTCGTCACCAGCCGGAAGCCCTCCGACCTCAAGGCGTTCGACGACGAGGCAGTGACCGCCTTCGCCAACGCCTGACGCTGCGGAGTGCAGAAACGTTTCAGCAGAGGGTGGGTTGGCCTGCGGGACGCACGCAGGCGGGCTTTGTCATGGCCGAATGACGGGGGCCTCACCACTTGAACCGATTCAAAGTGGTCATAAGGCCCCCGTCATTCCCGGGATCACGGGGTAGCCGTAGTATCCGCCGCGAAAACAACGAATAGTGCGTCACGAACGCGGATCGGAGCTTGCGATTTAGGTAGGTGGAGCGGCCCGCACGCCCTTCCCGGCTACTCGGTGCGCAACGCGCTTTGGGTACGGGTCCCCGCGGCCCAGCCGGCCGGGAACGCGGCACCCGCGAGGGCGATGGCAAGCCCGCCGAGTGCGAGCGCGACGAGCTCGGGCAGGTGGTAGACCGCGATGTCGACGGATGGGATGCCTGTGCCGACGGCGTTGCCCATGAGCGGCATGATGGTCCGGCTTTTACGTGCTCGCTCATATCCTGCTCCGGCTACGTTCATTGGCCTCGCGGACCTTGGCGCTCAGCGACTGGGGCGTAGCGTGCAGCGGGCACTGGCACGGCGGGTACGCCAGACCGCTGCCCGGCGCGTCCTCCCGGTCGTCCGGGGTGGGGGGCTCAGGGCTCATGTGATCGCTGACCTGTCGAGCCGTCCATGACGCGACGGGTCAGTTCGACATTGAAGGGCGCCGCTACTTGGTCAGCGATACGCCGGAGGTCTGCGGCTGCGGTATCGACCGGGTCGGGGTGGGGGGATTTCGCGTCCATGGGTCGAGTACAGCCGAGAATTGGCCGCCAGGGCCACTCTGAACAGGCGGCATAGCTTTACAACACGCCTGGACAATCGGCCTGGACAATCGGGCAGGGTCAGGACGTGCGGGGCGGGAGCGGCAGCGGCAGGCCGGGGAGGCCGTCGAGGCTGATGGCGACGTGGGGTTTGGCGGTGCAGTAGTCGTTGAAGGAGTCGTGGGTCTCGCGGGCGAAGCGTTGGGTGTGGAGGGGGCGGTCGTCGACGTAGTCGAGCAGGGGGACGGCGAAGCCGCAGGAGTCGCTGAGGCGGTCGGCGGTGATGAGGATGATGGCGCGGAGGTCGGTCCGTTTGCGGAAGTCCTCGCCGAAGTGGGGGAGGAGCTCGTCCCAGCGGGGGTCGTCGCGGAAGACGGGCTCGCCGTGGCCGTACAGGCGGACGATGTTGGGCGGTCCGGTGAAGGCGCACCACATCAGGGTGATGCGGCCGTTCTCGCGTAGGTGGGCGATGGTCTCGGCGCCGCTGCCGCCGAGGTCGAGGTAGGCGACGGTGAGGTCGTCGAGGATGGCGAAGGAGCCGTCGAGACCCTTGGGGGAGACGTTGACCTTGCCGTCGCCGGCCAGGGGTGCGGTGGCGGTGAAGAAGACCTTCTGCCCTTCGATGAAGGTGCGCAGGCGGCCGTCGATCCGTTCGTAACTCTTACCCATGCAGAGATTATCCGCTGGGACGAACATATTCTGCGGGAAGTTTCGTGGGCATGCCCCATATGTTCGGACATGCCGTGCCAGGATGGAAGGATGAGTAATGATCGCCGGGTCGCGTTCGAACATGTGGTGACCGAACGCCTCGAACTGCACGCCGTGTCGATGGCCGACCTGGCGCCGCTGTTCACGATCAACAACGATCCGGCGACCTGGGTGCACGCGCCGGAGGGGCGGCATACGACGGCCGACCGGACCCGGGTGTGGATCGAGCGGGCGGCGGCGCGCTGGCGCACGGACGGGTTGAGCTACTGGTCGGTGCGGCTGCGGGCGGACGGGTCGACGATAGGCGTCGGCGGGGTGCAGCGGCACGCCGACGGGAACTGGAATCTGTACTACCGGTTGGCGCCGGCACAGTGGGGCTGTGGCTACGCGACGGAGCTGTCGCGCGCCGCCGTTGACGCGGCGGTGGCGATGGACCCGGAAGCGCCGGTGGTGGCCTGGATCCTTGACCAGAACGTGCCGTCGCGGAAGGTCGCGGAGCGGCTCGGATTCAAGAACTACGGCGAGCGGCTGGACGCGAACGACGGCGTGTGGAGGCTGGCCTACGCGGACCGGCCGCTCCCGGCGTGAGGGATTCAGCCTGCCCGCTCTGCCTGACGCCCCGGTTTCTTACGTCACCGTGATCCCCAGCGTGCTCGCCAGGGCGGGCGCCAGCTCCAGCAGTTGATCGGTTCCGATGATGGCGCCGCGCAACGAGTCGTAGCCGTCGGCCAGGTCCAGTTTCACTGCGCCGCGCAGGTCCATGTTCTTCAGGGTGGCCTGGCCCAGGCGCAGCCGTTCCAGCGATGAGCCCGGGAACGAGACGTCGGTGAGCTTGGCGCCGCCGAAGTCGACATCGCGCAGCACGCAGTCCTCGAAGGTGACCTCGCGCAATGAGGCGGTGCGGAGGTTGACGGAGTCGAATTTGCAGCGGCGGAAGACGACTCGGCGCAGCCCGGAGCCGAAGGCCTCCACGCCGGCGAGGGCGCAGGAATCCGCCCAGGAGTCGAGCCAGTTGGTCTCTGTCAGCCGGGCGCCGACGAAGCGGGTGCCTTGGAGCCATACGTCGTTGAAGCGGGCCCGGCGCAGGTTGACGGCGGTGAAGGAGCTGTCGGTGACGGCGCATTCGAGGAAGTGTGCGCCTGCGGCGTTGTCGTCCTCGAAGGGTGCGTGGTCGAAGTGGACGGTGTCGTAGCGCTCCTCGGGGGAGAGGGCGCTGCCGACGTCGTGGGGCGTGAGGAGGTGGGCGTAGGGGAGGGCGGCGAGGTCCTCCGGGACGGGGGGGATCTTCGGGGTCTTTGGCGGCTTGGGCGTCACGGTCGCCAGGGTAAGGGGCGCCTACGGCGGCTTTTCCCCTGACCCTCCACCAGCTACCTCCCCCAGCTACCTCCCCAGCCTTCGGCCGGGAGGTGCCCCCAGGAGGTGCCCCCGCCTTCCCGAAACTGGGGCTCCGCCCCAGACCCGCCCCCTACGCCCTGCGGGCGTGGGGGGACCCCCAGTCCTCAAGCGCCGGACGGGCTGGGGGGTGGCCGGGCGGGCTGGGGGCGGGCGCGGTCGGTGTTGGTCACTCCGTTGGTCGGTGTTTCTTCTCCTCCGGCTCCTCGGTGCGGTGCACGTAGCAGTGGAGCTGCCCGTTCTCGGTGTCGACGTACACCGTGTCGCCGGGCTCGGCGGCGCCGGACAGGAGGAGGGAGGCTACGCGGTTGTCGAGCTCGGTCTGGATGGTGCGGCGCAGCGGGCGGGCGCCGAACCGGGGCTGGAAGCCGGCGCCGGCGAGCCAGTGCTTGGCCTCGTCGGTGAGTTCCAGCTCAAGGCCCTGGGCGCGCAGTCGGCGGCGGCTGCGCTCCAGCATGAGGTCGACGATGAGGGAGAGGTTGTCGCGGGTGAGGGGGTGGAAGACGATGATCTCGTCGATCCGGTTGAGGAACTCCGGGCGGAAGGTGTCCTGGATGTCCGGCTGGATGGCGTCGCGGATTTCGGCGACCGACTGGTCGGACATGCTCTGGATGCGCTGGGCGCCGACGTTGCTTGTCATGATGACGACGGTGTTGCGGAAGTCCACCGTGTGCCCCTGCGCGTCGGTCAGGCGGCCGTCGCCGAGTATCTGGAGGAGCAGGTTGAAGACGTCGGGGTGGGCCTGTTCGACTTCGTCGAAGAGCAGGACGCTGTAGGGCTTGCGGCGCACTGCCTCTGTCAGCTGGCCGGACTCCTCGTGGCCGACGTATCCGGGCTGGGCGCCGACCAGGCGGCTGACGGTGTGCCGTTCCCGGTACTCGTTCATGTCGAAGCGGATCAGCCGCTTCTCGTCGCCGAAGAGGATCTCGGCGAGGGCCTTGGCCAGCTCGGTCTTGCCGACGCCGGTGGGGCCGAGGAAGAGGAAGGAGCCGACCGGGCGTTCCGGGTCGCCGAGGCCGGAGCGGTTGCGGCGTACCGCTTCCGCGACGGCGGTGACTGCTTGGTCCTGGCCGACGACCCGCTCGTGCAGGGCCTCTTCGAGCTTGAGGAGGCGCTCCTTCTCGGTGGCGGTGAGCTTGTCGACGGGGATGCCGGTACGGGCCGAAACGATGGTCGCGATGTCGGAGGCGGTGACGGCGGCGACGCCCTCGCGGCGTTCGCCGAGCCGGGCCAGTTCCTCCTCGGCGTTGTGGGTCTCGGCCTTGAGCTGGTCGGCGCGGGCGTAGTCCTCGGCGGCGACGGCTTCGTCCTTCTCGCGGCGCAGCTTGGTCAGCCGGTCGTCGACGGCGATGACCTCGGTGCTGCGGTTCAGGGAGCGCAGCCGCACCCGCGCGCCGGCCTGGTCCATGAGGTCGATCGCCTTGTCGGGCAGGAAGCGGTCGCTGATGTACCGGTCGGAGAGCTGGGCGGCGGCGACGAGGGCGTCGTCGTGGAAGCGGACCTGGTGGTGGGCCTCGTACGCGTCACGGAGGCCTTCGAGGATCTGGATGGTCTCCTCGACGGTGGGTTCGCGCACCAGCACCGGCTGGAAGCGGCGTTCCAGGGCGGAGTCCTTCTCTATGTACCGGCGGTACTCATCGATGGTCGTCGCTCCTACGAGGTGGAGATCGCCGTGGGCGAGCGCCGACTTGAGGATGTTCCCGGCGTCCATGGCGCCCTCGTCGCCGGAGCCCGCCCCTGCGCCCGCGCCGACCCCGGCTCCGGCGCCGACAACCGTGTGCACTTCGTCGACGAAGACGATCAGGCTGTCCTCTGCGGCCTTGACCTCCTCCAGCACCGTCTTGATGCGTTTCTCCAAATCGCCCCGGTGGCGGGATCCGGCGACCATCCCCACCAGGTCCAGGGCCATCACCCGATTGCCGGCCAGCGACTCCGGTATGTCGCCGGCGATGATGCGCTGGGCGAGGCCCTCCACGATCGCGGTCTTGCCGACGCCGGGCTCACCGATCAGCATCGGGTTGTTCTTGGTGCGCCGGGACAGGACCTCCACCGTCTGCTCGATCTCGTCCGCCCGCCCGACCACAACGTCCAGTTTTCCGGCCCGTGCTTCCTCGGTCAGGTCGCGGCCGTACTCGTCCAGCGTCGGCGTATTGCTCTCCTTACGCTCCGGCGCCTGGTTCTTGCGAAGCTCCTGCGGTGCCCCGGCGTGCGCGGCAAGGGCATGTCCGGCGGCGCTGTCGGGGTCCTCCACCAGGGCGGCAAGGATGTGCTGCGGCCCGATGTACGAGGAGCCGGCCGCTTGGCTCGCGGCGTGCGCCGCCAGGAGCGCGCGCTTGGCGGCGGGGGTGAGACGGGGTTCGGAGGACGGTGGCAGGGCGCCGCCCGGGAGCGCTTCGGCCAGCTCGGCGGCCAGTTGGTCGGGGTCGGCACCGGCCTGGGCGAGCGCGGTTCGCGAGGGCTCCAGCTGGGTGGCGGCCCAGAGGAGGTGATCGGTGTCCAGGTCCGCGCTGCCGTCGTCGGCGGCGCGCTTGGCGGCCAGTGCGAGCAGCTCACGGGCTTTGTCGCTGAGCAGCCGGCCGATCGGTACTCGCTGTACGGCGGAGGGCGCGGAGCGGGCATTCAGACCGAGGAAGCGGTCGAACATGTCAGCGAAGGGGTCTTGGAACGGGGCGTTCAGTTGTCCGTGACCGGGCAGCATCATCCGTCATCTCCTTCGGCGTCGCGAGGGCGCGGGCCGGGCGGGAGCGCGTGAGCGCGCGTATTTCCAGCCTCGCACCGCTGTAGAAGGGCGGCTACCGGAGCGGGCCGGGTTCTGTGCACGAGCCGCACGGGCGCGGGGCGGAGGGGCGCAAGCTTCGTCATGCCCCTGACGCACCCTTGTGCCCTGAAGATCCATCTGGGGTACTTGGACGGTCGTCAGCCGGAGCGGAGAGGAACCAACCAGTGACTGTTCGAGGACGCCATCGCCGCCCCCAGCCGCCAAACCGGCTGTCCCAGATTTCCTTCGCGGTCACCGCCGCGAGCGGCCTGCCATTATTGAACGCCGTCACCGCTCACGCGGCGCCGGTCGACATCTGGACGAAGGTCGCCCACTGCGAGAGCAGCGGGAACTGGGCCATCAACACCGGTAACGGCTACTACGGGGGCCTGCAGTTCGCCCAGTCGACCTGGAAGGCCTACGGCGGCACCCGCTACGCCGCCCGGGCCGACCTGGCGGCGAAGGGCGAGCAGATCGCCGTCGCCGAGACGGTGCTCGCAGCCCAGGGCCCGAGGGCCTGGCCGACGTGCTCGGTGCGGGCGGGCCTGACCCGCACGACCGGGTCCGCCTCCGGGATCGGGACCAAGTCCGGGTACAAGGCCAAGCCGGCGGCCGCCAAGCACAGGCAGGCCGCAAAGACCGCACCGGTCGTCAAGGACAAGCCGGTCACCAAGCACAAGCCGGTCGTCAGGCACCATGCCGCGGTCAAGGGCGGTTTCTACAACGTCGTCCGTGGCGACACCCTCTCCGGCATCGCCCAGCAGGAAAGCGTCAAGGGCGGCTGGAAGCGCCTCTACGACGTCAACACCAAGGTCGTCGGCTCCGACCCCGACCTCATCCTCCCCGGCCAGAGGCTGGCCGTTCCCGGCCAGACGAAGAGGCCGGCCACCAAAGCCGCTCCGAAAGCCGCTCCGAAATCCACGAAGGCGGCCACGAAGCACGCCACCAAGGTCGCCGCGAAAACCGCCACCAAGGAGTACGTGGCTCCGGTCGTCCACTACTCCCTCAGTACCGGCTACGGCGTCGCGGGCTCCCTCTGGGCCAGCGGTTACCACACCGGCCAGGACTTCGCCGTTCCCACCGGTACCTCCGTCAGGGCCATCGCCGCGGGCACCGTCGTCACCGCCGGCTGGGGAGGGGCGTACGGCTACCAGGTCGTCGTCCGCCATTCCGACGGCATGTACTCCCAGTACGCCCACCTCTCCTCCCTCACCGTCCGCGTCGGCCAGAGCGTCACGGCCGGCCGTCAGCTCGGCCGCTCCGGCTCCACCGGCAACACCACCGGCCCGCACCTGCACTTCGAGGTCCGGACCGACCCTGAGTACGGTTCCGATGTCAATCCCGTCGCCTACCTCCGCGCCCATGGAGTGACGATCTGACTGACGCAGCCCGAACACCATCGGCGGCCACCGCGCTATGGCGGGGGCCGCCGATGTGTGGCGTCTGCGACGCCCCTTCCTACGGCGCCGGTGGCGATGTCGGAATCGGGAGCTCAGCGGTGATGGTGCGGCTGTCGTGGTCGCCGTCGACCCAGACGTCGGCCGCGAGGACGGCGACCATGCCGAGCCCCCGGCCATGAGTGGCCTCCTCGTCGGGGCACTCCACTCGCGGGGCGGTGGTGGTACCTCCGCAGTCGGTCACGGAGATGGTGATCACGTGGTCGGAGCGGGCGAGGGAGACCTCGAAGGTGCCCGGGCCACGGCCGCTGTCGGTATGGACGACGGCGTTGGCGCCCAGCTCGCTCACGATGAGCGCGGCATCGTCGGCGCGTGCGCAGCCATCGAGGATGTCGAGGGTCCAGCGGCGGGCTCGGCCCACCTCTTCCGGACGCCCCGAGAAAGTCAGCGCCCAGACCCGTACGGTGTACGTAGGGTCACGCGCGTTATTTATGTCACGCATGGAAAATCCCGTCCAGTGCTCGGCCTGCTCAGACACCGCCGATGCCGATCGCCAGCCCGATGAAGTAGACAACCAGGGCGGCACCTCCGCCGATGAGGAGTTGGCGGGCACCGGAGCGCAGCAGCGCCCTGCCGTTGAGCATTCCGAGAGCGGAACCGACGGTGAACAGGGCGATGCCGGCCAGGGCGATCGCGGTGATCAGCACGGCGGTGCCGGATCCGAAGAAGTAGGGAAGGACGACCACGACGGCGCCCAGGGCGAAGGAGATGAGGCTGGACACGGCCGCCGACCAGGGCGAGCCGAGTTCCTCGGGGTCGAGCCCCAGTTCCTCGCGGGCCATGGTGTCCAGGGCGGTGTCGTGGTTCTTCATGATGGTGGTGGCGATGCGCTCGGCCTCGTCGGCGTTCAGGCCCTTGGCCCGGTAGATCAGCGCGAGCTCTTCGGCCTCTGCCTCGGGATCGTCGCGGAGTTCCTCGGCTTCGATGGAGATCTCGCGTTCGTAGGCCTCCCGTTGGCTGCGCATGGAGATGTACTCGCCGACCGCCATCGAGAACGCGCCGGAGAGCAGCCCGGCGAGCCCGGCGAACAAAATGGTCCGCCCGGCGGCCCCGGACCCGGCGAATCCCATGACCAGGGAGGTGTTGGAGACGAGGCCGTCGTTGACGCCGAACACGGCGGCGCGCAGAGTGCCGGACCGGTTGCCGCGGTGCCAGCGCTCGCGCCGGACGATTCCCCGGGCGTCCTCGCTGGCGCCGGGCCGGCTCTCGTCGCGCAGCCGGGTGAGGACGCGGGCGTGCGAACGCTCGTCGGCGGCCATCCCCGGCGTGGCGTCGGGGTCGCTGTCGTACAGGCCGGCGTCGGCATGCTCGGCGCGCTCCACGAACGGCAGCACCGCTTCGGCGGAGAACCGGCGGGCCAGCCAGGACAGCAGCCGGGTACGCAGTCCGGGCCTGCCGGGCTCGGGGACGGGCTCGCCGAGGGTGGTGAGCTTTTCTCCCCAGTGCGCGGCATGCCGTTCCTCCACGGCGGCCAGTTCCAGGAAGACCTGCTTCCGCTCGCCGGAGGTACCCGCGGCGAGCCCCCGGTAGAGGGCCGCGCTCTGCCGTTCCGCATCGAGTACTGCACGGAAGCGTGCGATCGTACGCCGCCGGTCCCTGCCGGGGGCGTGGTCATCGGTTTCTGCGCTCATGGCGTGCACCTCCTGTCGGTCTGGTTCGGGAAACTAAACGTACAGTTCAGGAAGAATAACTGGTTTGTCCGATTGTCCATTCCGTGCATGCGGTGGTTTTCGTCAGCGGGAGAGTCCGCACATCGCGGCGTCCACGACCGCGTCCGCCGCCTCGTCGGTCAGCGGTCCGTGCCCGGCCACCAGGCGGTACATCGCCGGGCCGAACATCATGTCCAGGCCCACATCGGGGTCCACCTCGGCCAGCAGTTCCCCGCGGGCGACCCCCCGATCCCAGATCGCCCGCACCAGTTCCCGGCGGGAGGCGACCAGGCGGTCGCGCAGCTCGGCGAAGACCTCCGGGTCGAACTGCGCCTCCGCCACCAGCTGGGCGAAGATCCGCCCGCTCGCACTGCTGTAGAACCGCATGATGCCGCGCAGGGCCTGCCGGAAGTCCTCGCGCGCCGAACCGGTGTCGGGGTCGGGTTCCCGGGACGCGGCGAACATCCCCGCGAGGAACGCGTCGACCGCCACCGCGTACTTGCTCGGCCACCACTTGTAGATGGTCGCTTTGCTCACCCCGCTGCGCTCAGAGATCCGGTCCGTCGTCATCGCCCGCAGACCCAGCTCGGGCAGCAGTTCCGAGGCGGCCAGCATGACCGCCTGGCGTGCCCTTTCGCTGCGCGGGCGTCCGGAACGTCTCCGCACTGGGTTGGTTAGGCTCATATGGCCATATTAAATGAACCGTCCGTTTAGGATTCTGCGGCAGCGGGGCGGCGGGGGTGCTGGGGCGGCAGTGACGGCAGGGGCGGCAGAGGGGTGGGGGGGGGG
>NZ_SUMC01000118.1 GCF_005047355.1 Actinacidiphila oryziradicis | reverse complement strand
GGCAGACGCTGTCTTCCAGGGCCGCCGCGAGCACGGGCAAGGTGGCGCACCGGTGAGCGCCCTCACGGAACGCGCCCAGCACCACCGAGGCCTCCCCGACGGCACCCAGGCCCTTGCCCCGGACATCGCCGATGACCACCCAGGTGCAGGGATGGGCGGCGCGGGCGACCGCGAACAGGTCGCCCCCGATCTGCGTCTCGTCCTCGGCCGCAACGGCCCGACCCGGCCGGGCGTCGGCCAGTCGTGTCCGTCTGCGCCACAACTGCCCGTGGTGGGCACCACGCCCACAACTGTGGGCCGCCGCCCCACGGTTGTGAGGGACGGTCTTGACGGGCGCTCCTAGAATGCCGCCATGGACGATAACGACCCTCCCGGCATTTTGCCCCTCCCTAACGACTTTCCCGGCATTCCTCCCTTGCCTCCTGGCCCTCCCGACCCTTCCGGTGAGTGGTCCGATTGGGAGCCCCCGCCTAGACCCACCGGCACCTTCTGGCAGGGACTCCCGGAGCAGACCCAGGGCATAGCCGTGGCCGCGGTCACCCTAGTGGTCTTGGTAGCCGTTGTCTTGAGCACGAAGGCGATCTTCGGTAACTCGACCACGAACACGATCAACACCAACACCACGACTGCGACCTCGCCCAAAACCATCGACGCCGCCTCCTGGTGCATTTTCGACTGGAACTACGACCGCGACGGCACCAAGCAGTACGCCGGACAATTCGCTTTCGATAATCAGTTCCCTCCCCCGAACGCGAACCGTTACGGGTACGCCTCGGTCCGATACAGCGAGGCTTTTCCTGACAGGTGCATGGTGACGGTCGGCAGCCCTATCTACAAGCAGGCCGAGCAGTTCGTCCAGGACGCCTCACACCATTGGTCCGTGATCCCCGCCTGGACTGGGCCGGTTAGCAGTCTGGGTTCCACCATCCTGCCGTGGAACGCGAAGATCGCCTTCGACGGGACCATCACCCTCGGAGCGCCGTAACAGCAGCCGTCCTCGGTCACATCCAGTACGACAGCCCTGGCCACGACGACCGCTCCCGGCGCAGCCTCAACGCCGAGTGGGTCGAGGTGACCAACACCGGCCGCCACGCGGTCAACCTCGACGGCTGGACCCTGTCCGACCGCGCCGACCACACCTACAGCTTCAAGGACCTGCGCCTCGACGGGCGCTCCACGGTCCGCGTCCACACCGGCACCGGCCGCGACACCCGCCATGACGTCTACCAAGACCGCCGCGCCTACGTGTGGAACAACGGCGCCGACCAGGCCACCCTCCGCAACGACCGCGACCGCATCATCGACACCGCCTCGTGGGGCCGCAACCACCACTGACCCCAGTTGACGAACGGTGCCCCGCCCTCACGTCGAGGGCGGGGCACCGTGCCGTTTCCTGCGCCTTCCAGCTGCGTCGTGCGCTGGGGCCGTGTGGGCCTGGGTGACGCTGGACGTGCGGCGGGCGTGACCTGCCGCATGAACGTCGTAGTCGGCGAGGAGTAGGCGGGTTCGTCCCGCTGGCGGTGTAGCCCGCCGCGCTGTAAGTTCTCGCGACTTGCGGCAGATGGCATTGCGCTGACCAGTTGTTCTCGGGACCGTCTCACGCGGCGGACGGGTGCTTTTGTCTCAGGATGGTGGCGCTTTCCTAGCATGGGGAGAGGTCGGCGATCAGCCGCATGGCATGTCCGGGGGGATAGGCGATGTAAGTTCTTGCCCGGTCCAGTAGTTGCTCGCCCCGGCTCGGTCGACATGGACGCTGCGGGCCGCGTCATCACCGCGCTCCTCGCCGACCTCACCGACAGCCGCGCCTGATCTCAAGCACCGCTCGGCTCCCCGGCGCTCCGGCCTCGGCAACACCGGCGACGCCGCGGCTACAGCGCGTACGGGCCGCGGTCTGTTTGGATTCGGGGCCCGTTCCCGCGTCCATAGCTGCGGGAACGGGCGTGCCGCGTTCAGGCGTGTGGCAGGAGGCGTTGGACGCCGGTTTGCAGAGCCGCTGCGTCCGCCCGGGGCGGGTTCGCGCCGGTAACGGAGCAGGTCAGGGCGGCGACTCGGGCGGCGAAGGAGCATGCGTCGGTGACGTCTTCGAGGCTCAGTGCGTCGAGTCGGCCGCCGAGGTGTCCGAGGGCGGCGAGGCGGTGCAGCAGGCCCGCGGTGAAGGAGTCCCCGGCGCCGACGGTGTCGACGACGTCGACGGCCGGGGCCGGGACGGTGACGCGGAGGCCGTCGAGGGAGGCGAGGGCGCCGTGCTCGCCGAGGGTGATGACGACGAGGCGGACACCGGCGGCGTGCCAGGTGTCGCAGGCCTCTTCGGGGCCGGTGCCGGGGAGGAGCAGGGCGAGGTCGTCCTCGCTGAGGCGGAGGATGTCGGCGAGGGCGCACCAGCGGGGGAGCCGTTCGCGGTAGGCGGAGGGTGGTACGAGCAGGGGGCGGACGTTGGGATCGATGGAAATCGTGGCGTGCTCGCGTGCCGTGGCGAGGTGGTCCTCGATTCGGCTTCCGCCGGGCTGGCGTATCAGTGCCAGGGAGCCGGTGTGCAGGCAGGCCGAGTCGTCCTGCTGGGTGGCGGCGAGTTCCTCGTCGGTCCACTGCCAGTCGGCGGAGCTGTCGGCGTAGAAGGTGTAGGTGGCCTGGCCGGTCTCGTCGAGGTCGGCGACGGCGAGGGTGCTGGGCTCGGGGGCGGCCACGCTGCCGGTCAGGTCGACGCCGGAATCGCTGAGGCGGGTGCGGAAGAGGGTGCCGAAGACGTCGTTGGAGAACCGTCCGAGGAAGCGGGTGGGGGTGCCGAGGCGGGCGAGGGCGACGGCGGTGTTGGCGGGGCCGCCACCGGGCAGGGCGCGCAGTGCGATTTCGCCGGGGCCGGATCGGGCAGGGTCGGTGAAGGCGTCGGCGACGCACTCGCCGAGGACGGTGACGCTGCCGGGGAACTGGGGTCGGGCCATGCTGAGGTCTGCCTCTCTCAGGAAGGGCGCGGGGCTGCCGCCCCGCGCAGGGGTCCGGCCGGTGCGGGTCGTCCCGCGTCCGTACCGGCGAAGGGCACCGGGCCGGTGGCCTGATGAAGCCCATGCATAGGTATTGACATGTCACTCAAGACGGACGTAACTTCCCTGCAACACGGAACTAACGCGCGTTATTAAAGCGCGAAACTGGAGGCGTTGTCGCGCCTCTGTCCGGCTGAAAGGGACTGGAAGTGGCCACGAACAAGGCGCGTCGCGTGACCATGAGTGACGTGGCACGCCACGCGGGTGTCTCGCGGACCACGGTCTCTTTCGTCCTCAACGACCGGCCCGGTGCCGCGATCCCCGACGAGACCCGTCGGCGGATCCTGGAGGTGATCAACGAGCTCGGCTACCGGCCTAACGCCGGGGCGCGGTCGCTGGCCGCGAACCGCAGCGGATGGTTCGGTCTGATCACCGAGATCGTGACCGGCCCCTTCGCGGCCGAGGTGATCACGGGGGCGCAGAGCCGCGCCTGGGCCGACCGGAGGTTCCTGCTGATCGCCGCGAGCGCGGGCGATCCCGCCCAGGAGGCCGCCGCGCTCGACCAGATGCTGGAGCACCGCGTGGAAGGGCTGCTGTACGCCACGACCTGGCACCGGGCCGTCACGCTCCCCAAGGCCATCCGCGAGGTGCCGACGGTGCTCGTCAACTGCTATGACGCGGAAGGGGAGCTGCCGTGCATCCTGCCCGACGAGGTGTCGGGCGGGTACCGGGCGACCCGCCGGCTCCTCGACGCCGGTCACACCCGCGTCGGGTTCATCAACCTCGACCCGGCGATCCCGGCCGCCATCGGCAGACGCGAAGGATACGAACGTGCCCTGCGCGAGGCCGGGATCACCCCCGACCCCTCCCTCGTCATCCCCGGCTGGGCCACCGCGGACGGCGCCTACACCGCCGCATGCGAACTGCTGGACCGCCCGGCCGCCGACCGGCCCACCGCGCTGTTCTGCGGCAACGACCGGATGGCGATGGGCGCCTACGACGCGATCAAGGAACGTGGCCTTCGCATCCCACACGACGTTGCCGTGGTGGGGTTCGACAACCAGGAACTCATCGCCGCCTATCTGCGGCCGAAGCTGACCACGCTCGCCCTGCCCTTCGAGGCCATGGGCACCAAGGGCGTCGCCATGCTCGCCGCTCTCGCAGCGGGGCAGCCGCTCGACACCCATCGGGTGACGATCGGCTGCCCGCTGCTCGAACGCTCGTCGGTCTGACCGCTAATCAGTCCGTCGAGGAATCCCAACCCGTCTTCGTCCTGTGTGTTGAAGAGAGGAAAAGAGTCTCCATTATGGCACCCTCCATGCCTTCACGGCGGCTGCGGCCCCTTCTGATTCTGAGAGTGGTCACCGCGACCGCCGTCGCAACCCTGGTCCTGTCCGCCTGCACGGGTGGCTCAGGCGCCTCCGGCGCCGGTGACACCTCCGGCAACCAGCTGCTCACCATCCCGCGCGAGGACCTGGCGACGTTCACGCGCAACTTCAACCCGCTGTCCCCGCAGGCCGCCCCCATGACCCTGCAGGCGGTCTACGAGCCGCTGGCGGTGCACAGCATGGCCGACGCCAAGGACACCCCGTGGCTGGCCACCAAGTGGGAGCAGGCCAAGGACGGCAAGTCCCTCACCTTCACGCTGCGCGATGGCGTGAAGTGGTCGGACGGCCAGGCGCTCACCGCCGACGACGTCGTCTACACCTTCCAGCTCCAGAAGAAGGTGCTCGGCGGCTTCGACTACCTGGACAAGGTCACCGCGGTCGACGCCCACACGGTGAAGTTCTCCTTCAACAAGGCCTTCTCTCCCGCCTTCTACGAGATCAGCGGCCACTACATCCTGCCGAAGCACATCTGGTCCAAGGTGAAGGACCCGGCGAAGTTCACCAACCCCAACCCGGTCGGCACCGGCCCGTACACCAAGATCGAGAAATTCCAGAGCCAGTCGTACGAGCTGCTCAAGAACCCCGACTACTGGCAGCCCGCCAAGCAGCACATCGCCGGTATCCAGATGCTCGCCTTCTCCGGCAACGACAGCGCCAACCTCGCCTTCACCAACGGCGAGGTGGACTGGACGCAGTCGTTCATCCCTGACATCGAGAAGTCCTTCGTCGCCAAGGACAAGAAGCACAACCACTACTGGTTCCCGGCCACCGGCGCCATGATCAACTGGCAGCTGAACACCACCAAGGCCCCCTTCAACGACCCCGCCGTCCGCAAGGCGCTCAGCATGGCCGTCGACCGCGACCAGATCACCGCAGTCGCGATGAACGGCTACGCCGAACCCGCCGACTGCACGGGCCTGGCCCGCACGTACGACAAGTGGCGCGACACGTCGCTGGCCGCCTCCTGCACCTGGACGAAGTACGATACCGACGCGACGGCCAAGGCCCTGGACGCGGCCGGCTACAAGGAGAGCGGCGGCAAGCGGAAGCTGAAGAACGGCAAGGACTTCACGCTCGACATCTCCGTCGGCTCCGCCTCCTCCGACTGGATCTCGGTCGCCAACATCATCAAGCAGGACCTGGCGAAGGTCGGCATCACCGCCACCGTGAAGACGCCCGACTGGTCGGCGGTCTCGGCGTCGTACAACACCGGCACCTTCGACACCGGCATCGTGTGGAGCAACAACGGCGCCACACCGTACGAGTACTTCCGCGGCGTGATGTCGACCAAGATGCTCCAGCCGGTCGGCAAGCAGGCCACCGAGGACTACCACCGCTTCGGTGACAAGAAGGCCGACAAACTCATCGACGCCTTCGCCGCCGCTGCCGACGAGAGCGCGCAGCGCAAGCAGATCGACGGCTTGCAGGAGCTGTACAACGAGGACGCGCCCGTCGTCCCGCTGTTCACCGGCCCCGAGTGGGGCGCGTACACCGACGCCCGCTTCACCGGCTGGCCCACCGAGAAGAACCCGTACGCCACCCTCGGCAACCGTAACGGCAGCACGATCCTCGTGCTCACGTCGCTGAAGCCCGTCAAGGGCTGACGCCGCCCGCGCGGACCGGCGGCCGTCCCCCTCCCCGGACGGCCGCCCCGCGCCCGACTCCCCCGTTCCCCCACCGACAGGAGCACGACCCGTGCGTCTCATCCTGCGCAACCTGGGGTTCTATCTGCTCGCCTTCTGGGCCTCCATCACCCTGAACTTCGTTCTCCCGCGCTTCATGCCGGGCGACCCGGTCTCCCGGATGTTCGCGCAGGCCCAGGGCACGATGCAGCCCGACCAGATAGCCCAGCTGCGCAAACTCTTCGGCCTGGACAACCGCCCCCTCTGGGAGCAGTACGTCTCCTACGTCAAGAGCGTCCTCACCGGCGACCTCGGCATCTCCATCAGCCGCTTCCCGACCCCGGTCTCCGAGGTGATCGGCTCGCAGATCGGCTGGACGCTGCTGCTCGGTGGCGTGGCGCTCGTCATCGCCGCCGTCCTCGGCAATGTGCTCGGCATCGTCGCCGCCTGGCGGCGCGGCGGCGTCCTCGACTCCGTCTTCCCGCCCCTGCTGATCTTCGTCGGCTCCTTCCCGTACTTCTGGCTGGCGATGGGCGCGCTGTACCTGTTCGGGGTGAGCCTGGGCTGGTTCCCGCTGCGGCACGCCTACGATGTCGGCCTGACCCCCGGCTTCAACGGCGAGTTCGTCTCGAACGTCGCCACCCACCTGGTACTGCCCGCGCTGACCATCGTGCTGGTCTCCGTCGGCGGCTGGATGCTCGGCATGCGCAACACCATGATCGCCACAGCAGCCGAGGACTACATCACGATGGCCGAGGCGAAGGGCCTGAGCCCCTCGCGGATCATGTTCCGCTACGCCGCGCGCAACGCGCTGCTCCCCTCCGTCACCAACTTCGGCATGGCGCTCGGCTTCGTGGTCGGCGGCGCCCTGCTCACCGAGGTCGTGTTCGCCTACCCCGGCATCGGCTACCAGCTGCTGATGGCCGTCCAGGGCCTGGACTACCCGCTGATGCAGGGCATCTTCCTGACGATCACGGCGGCGGTACTCCTCGCGAACTTCCTCGTCGACCTCGTCTACGTCCGCCTCGACCCGCGCGTCCGCGTCCGCTGAGGGGGGCCGACATGACAGCCGTAGACATCGAGACCACGGGGACCGCCGCGCCGGCAACCCAGGCGCGGGCCGCCCGCCGGCGCGGGCTGCTGCGCCAGCTCGTGGACAACAGGAAGGCGCTGACCGGGCTGACTCTGCTAGCTCTCTTCGCGCTCGTCGCCCTGCTCGCTCCCGTCCTCGCTCCGGGCGACCCGTCGTTCATCAACTCCACGGGCAGCCAAGCGCCCTCGGCCGCACACTGGCTCGGTACGACCGCCAAGGGACAGGATGTGCTCGCCCTCAGCCTGTGGGGCGCGCGCAGCTCCCTGTTCGTCGGCTTCACCGTGGGGCTCGCGGCGACCGCGGTGGCCATCGTGGTCGGCCTCGCGTCGGCGTACTTCGGCCGTATCGTGGACGACGCGCTGACCCTGGTCACCAACATCTTCCTGCTGCTGCCCGGCCTGCCGCTGCTCATCATCCTCGCCGCGTTCCTGCCGCCCGGGACCTCCACCGTGATCCTGGTGCTCGTCGTGACCGGCTGGGCGGGCTCGGCCCGGGTGCTGCGGGCGCAGGCCAAATCGATCCGCGGCAAGGACTTCGTGGCCGCGGCCGTCGTCACCGGAGAGCGCCCGCTGCGGATCATGTTCCGGGAGATCATGCCCAACATGGCGTCCGTGGTGATGACCACGCTGCTCGGCTGCGTGATGTTCGGCATCGGCGCCCAGGCCGGCCTGGAGTTCCTCGGACTCGGGGACAGCAGCGTCGTCAGCTGGGGCACCAACCTGTACTGGGCGAGCAACGACGGCGCGTTGATGACCGGCGCGTGGTGGGCCTTCCTCCCATCCGGGCTGTGCATCGCGCTGGTCGCCTTCGCGCTCGCGCTGGTCAACTACGCGGTCGACGAGATCACCAACCCGAGGCTGCGCAGCCGCCGTGCCCGGCGTCAGAGGAGGGGCTGAGCCATGGAACCCGTACTTCAGGTGAGCGGCCTGCGCGTCGAGTACCGCGGTGACGGACGTACCGTCATTGGCGCCGATGACGTCTCCTTCTCCATCGGCACCGGAGAGGTCTTCGGCCTCGCGGGTGAGTCGGGCTGCGGCAAGTCCACCATCGCCAACGCGGTGATGCGGCTGCTGAAGCCCCCGGCGGAGATCACGGCCGGAGCCATCCGTTTCCAGGGCCGCGACGTACTCGCCCTGGACGAGCGGGAGCTGCGCGCCTTCCGGTGGCGGGAGATCGCCATGGTCTTCCAGTCGGCGATGAACTCGCTCAACCCCGTCCTCACCATCGGCGAACAGATCGGCGACATCTTCACCACCCACGAGAAGCTGAGGAAGCGGGCCGCGCGGGTGAGGGCGGGCGAGCTGCTGGAGCTGGTCGGCATCGACCCGGGACGGCTGAAGGCGTATCCGCACCAGCTCTCCGGGGGGATGCGCCAGCGCGTGGTCATCGCCATGGCCGTCGCTCTCAAGCCCCGGTTGCTGATCATGGACGAGCCGACCACCGCACTCGACGTGGTCGTGCAGCAGGAGATCATGGCGCAGATCCGTGACCTCCAGCGGGAGCTGGGCTTCTCCATCCTCTTCATCACCCACGACATGTCCCTGATGGTCGAGCTGTCGGACCGCATGGGGGTGATGTACGGCGGACGGATCGTCGAACTCGCCGACGCCAAGGAGCTGTTCGCCAAGCCGCTCCACCCGTACACCGAGGCGCTGATGAACGCCTTCCCGCCGCTGACCGGCCCGCGCCGGGAGCTCACCGGCCTCTTCGACGCCCCGCGCACCGCCGACAGCTGCGGGTTCCACCTGAGCTGCCCCGAGGACCGCTCGGACTGCTCCATGAACATCCCCGACCTGCGCGAGATCGGCCCCGGCCGCTGGGTGGCCCGCAGCGCCGAAGGAGGAAGCCCGCGATGACCGAACCGCTGTTGTCCGTACGCGGCCTGACCAAGACCTTCCAGGTCGGCACCGTCTTCTCCCGGCGCCGCGTACGCGCCGTCAACGACGTGTCCTTCGACCTGCCCGCCGGCCGGATCACCGCTCTGGTCGGCGAGTCCGGCAGCGGCAAGTCGACGATCGCCCGCTGCCTCGCCCGCCTCGAACAGCCCTCCGCCGGACAGGTGCTGCTCGACGGCGTGGACATCCTGCGCACCGAGCGGCGGTGGGCGTCACGGGCGTACCGCCGCAAGGTCCAGATGGTGTTCCAGGACCCCTTCGGCTCCCTAAACCCCGTGCACCGCGTCGAGCACTTCCTCACCCGGGCCCTCGTCGTGCACGGCCGCCCCGCCACACGCGAGGCACTGCGGGAACTGATGACGACGGTCGGGCTGACCGAGGACATGCTCCAGTCCTACCCGCACGAACTCTCCGGCGGCCAGCGTCAGCGCGTCGCCGTCGCCCGCGCCCTCGCCGTCGAGCCCCGGCTGATCCTCGCCGACGAACCGACCTCGATGCTGGACGTCTCCGTGCGCGTCGGCGTGCTCAACCTGATGCGGCGCCTGCGCGACGAGCGTGACATCGCCATGCTCTACATCACGCACGACCTGGGCTCCGCGCGCTACCTCGCGGACACCACGATGGTCATGTTCGCCGGCGAACTCGTCGAGGGCGGCGACGCACTGGCCGTCATGGACGCACCCGCCCACCCCTACACCCGCCTACTGCTGTCCGCCGTACCCGACCCCGAGCGGACCGGGGATTACGACCCGGTCGAGCGCGCCCGGCTCCGCGAAGCGATCCTCAACCCCACGTCCTGCCCGTACGGCGACGACGGCACGTGCAGCCGCACCGACCCCGTCCGCCACATCCTCGGCGAGGACGAGGGAGAGCCCCACTGGGTGCGCTGCCACCTGCGCGCACCCGCCTCCGACATCGCCCGCCGAGTGCTCAAGGCCACCGACCGGCCGGACGGCGAGGCCACCGACACCAGCGAGAAAGCGGAGACCACCGCCGCATGACCCACGACCTCACCCTCCCCTCCGGCACGCCCACCGCCGAGGGGCTGGCCGAGCGCGCCCACCGCGACCCCCACCGCCCCCGCTTCCACTTCACCTCGCCCGGCGGCTGGCTCAACGACCCCAACGGCCTGACCCACTGGAACGGCGTCTACCACCTCTTTTACCAGTACAACCCCCTCGCGGCCGCCCACCACCGCATCCACTGGGGTCACGCCACCAGCACCGACCTCGTCCACTGGACCGACGAACCGATCGCCCTCGTACCGGGCTCGGACGGCGCCGACCGGGACGGCTGCTGGTCCGGCGTCCTGGTGGACGACGGGGGAGTACCGACGATCGTCTACTCGGGCAGGCATGGAGAGCACGAACTCCCGTGCGTGGCCCGGGGATCGACGGATCTGAGGTACTGGACCAAGGACCCGGCCAACCCCGTCATCGCCGCCCCGCCGGAGGGCGTGGACATCACCGCCTTCCGCGACCACTGCGTCTGGCGGGAGGGGAAGGTCTGGCGCCAGCTGATCGGCTCGGGCGTGCGGGGCGTGGGCGGGACGGCTTTCCTCTACGAGTCCGACGACCTGCGCACCTGGCGCTACATCGGCCCGCTGCTGACGGGCAACGCCTCACAGAACCGGGGCGAACTGGACTGGACGGGCACGATGTGGGAGTGCGTCGACCTGTTCGGTGTCGACGGCACCGATGTCCTGGTCTTCTCCGCCTGGGACGAGGGCACCACCCACCACCCCCTGTACTGGACCGGCCGCTACGAGGGCGACACCTTCACCCCGACCGCCGTCCACCGCCTCGACTACGGCGGCCGCTACTTCTACGCCCCCCAGTCCACCCGCGACGAACAGGGCCGCCGCGTCATGTTCGCCTGGCTCCAGGAGGGCCGCACCGACGAGGCGACTGCGGAGGCCGGCTGGTGCGGAGTGATGTCCCTGCCGCGGGTCGTCACCCTCGGTGCGGACGGCCGCCTGGACCAGGCGCCGGTGCCGGAGCTGACCGAGTTGCGGAGGGAGCGCGTGGAGGTGGCGCCGGGCGCGCTGACCGAGCCGTACACCCGACTGAACGCCGTGCGCGGGGACCAGCTGGACATCGAGACCACCCTGCGCCTCGCCCCCGGAGCGACCGCCCGGCTCGTGGTCCGCGAGACACCGGACGGCGCGGAGCGCACGGTCGTGGAGGTGAGCCGGACGCACGACGGAGGCGGCACCCTCCTGCTGCACCGCGAGACGAGCAGCCTCGATCCGACGGTCGACATCGAACCCCGTTACGGCGAGCTCCCGTTGGGCGAGGACGGCCGGGTGGACCTGCGCGTCCTCGTCGACCACTCCGCCTTGGAGATCTTCGCCAACGGCCGCCCTCTCACCGCCCGCATCTACCCCACCCGCCCCGACGAGGCGATGGGCGTCGGCATCGGTGCCGACGGCGACGTGACCCTGGAACGGTTCGACGCCTGGCAGATGGCGTCGGCCTTCACCGACGTGCCCCGGCCCCTGTGGCCGTGACCGTCTTACCGCCGGCGTTACAGCCGGAGCGCCTGGCCTTGCCGCCGGTCCATCCGGCCGCGGCCCCTGGGGCGTTCGACCCCCCGGGCCGCGGTCCACCCTTCCCTCAGGAGCCGCCATGAGCGTGTCCCGCCGTACCCTCCTGCTCGCAGGAGGCACCGCCGCAACCCTTCTGCCCCTCGCAGGCATCGTCCCCGCAGCGCAGGGCGCCACCCCGAGCGCCGCCCCCGACTCCACTCCGATCCCTGACCCGGTTGCTGTCACCGGCACGTGGGTCCGCACCTCCGACGGCGGCCAGAGAGCGACCGTCGGCCGCCGCGGTCCCGCCCTCGCCCTGTCCGAGCAGCAACTCGGCACCAAGGGCACGTACACGGCCCGTATCACGCCCGAATCGGGTTCCGCCGTGGGCGGGTCGGTGTTCCGAACCGCCCCGGACGGCTCGACCGGATACGCGGCCACCGTCGACCCGGCCCGCGCCCGCGTACGGCTCTACGACCTGGCGAGTGGCGACACGCTCGCCACCGCGCCGGTGCGTGCCGCAAGCCCGTACGACCTCGAAGTGACCGTGGACGGCCCGCAGTTGACGGTGTACGTCGACGGAAGGCAACTCCTCCACACCGAGGACCACCGCTACGACTCCGGCTCGGTGGGCCTGCTCGCCCAGGGCGGCACGGTCACATTCGGCCCGCCCTCGGTCTCGGCGGTCACCACCAACCTGACCGGCTGGAGCACGAGCGGCGGCACCTGGACGGCGACGCCGCTCGGCTGGCAGGCCGCTCCCTCCCAGAAAGCCACCGCCCGAGCGGTTACCACGACCCGGGCATACGACACCGCGCTCCAGGCCGACCTGCTCCTGCACGACGCCGCCGCGGTCGCTTGTCTGCTGGTCCGCACCGACACCGAGGCCACGCGCGGCTACGGCGTCCAGGCCGACCCGAGCCAGGGCACACTGCGGCTCTACCGCATCGACGGCAACGTCACTCTCGGCACGTACGCGACGACCATCAAGGCGGACACCGTCTACCGCCTGCGCTTTGAAGCCGACGGTGGCGAACTGCGCGTGCACTGGCAGACCGATTTCCTCTCGCCCGACGGATACGCCCCCGTCATCACCGCCCAGGACTCGACCCACGAGACAGGCCGACTCGCGATCACGGCAGCCTCCGGCACGGTGTCCTTCGAGAACATCGCCGCCGCCGACCTCACCACCGGTGTCCAGGGCTGGACGGCCCGCTCCGGCACCTGGACCCCCGACCTGCGCGGCATCCGCGGCGAGGACGGTCTGCGGACGGCCTCCTTCACCGACGGCGACCTGGTGGCGAGGGCCGACATCACACCCGCCGGCGCCTCGTCATCGGCCGGTCTCGTCCTACGCGCCTCCGCGAACGACTCCGGCGGCTACGAGGTACGCTTGGAAGCTGGCCGGAACGCCGTCGCCCTGCTGGACCGCTCCTCCGGCGCCCGCCTCGCCTCCACCGCCGGCCCGGTCCGGCGCATCGTGCCCGGCGGCACGTACCGCGTCGAGGCCCGGGCGACGGGCAGGACGATCGAGGTGTACGTGGACGGCGTACGGGCGCTCAGGACCCGTGTGTCCCGCACCTCGGGCGCCACCGTAGGCACCGCGGCCGCGCACGGGACGTCGTACTTCCAGAACGTCGAAGTCCGCGGCACCGCCGACTACTTCACCGAGCCGTACCGCCCCACGTACCACTACTCCCAGCTCACCGGCTACACCAGCGACCCCAACGGCCTCGTGCACCACGACAGCGAATACCACCTCTTCCATCAGGACCAGGGCCGCTGGGCGCACGCGGTCAGCACCGACCTCGTCCACTGGCAGGCCCTGCCGATCGCCCTGCCCTGGAACGAGTACGGCAACTGCTGGTCGGGCTCGGCGATCGTCGATGCGGACGACACCTCCGGTCTCTTCGACGGCGGCTCGGGCCTGATCGCGTACTACACGAGCTACCACCCGGACAAGCCGGGCGGGAACGCGAGCGTCCGTATCGCCTACAGCAAGGACAAGGGCCGCTCATGGCAACTGCACGGCGATTCGACCCCGGCCGTGGAGAACCCCGGCGGTCCCGACGCCGGCTGGACCTTCCGCGACCCGAAGGTGATCCGCGACGAGACCCACGGCCAGTGGCTGATGGCGGTCTCCGGCGGCGACCACGTCCGCTTCTTCACCTCCACCGACCTCCTCACCTGGACCCAGGTCAGCTCCTTCGGCTACGGCGACTGGGCCACGCCGGGCGTCTGGGAATGCCCCGACTTCTTCCCGCTCCCGGTCGACGGCGACAAGGACAAGGTGAAGTGGGTCCTCACCCTGAGCACCGGCGCCGTACGCGCCACGAACGGCTCGGCCGCCCAGTACTTCACCGGCGACTGGAACGGCACGAGCTTCACCCCCGACCAAACCGCCGGCACGGTCCTGCGCGCCGACTCCGGCCGCGACTACTACGCCGCGATGTCCTTCTACGGCCTGCCCGACGACCGCCGCGTCCAGCTCGGCTGGATGAGCAACTGGGACTACCCCTTCAGCGCCCCGACCGGAGCCTGGAACGGCCAGCTGAGCACCCCCCGCGAACTGACCCTCACGAACACCGCCGACGGCGTACGCCTGGTGCAGACCCCGGTCCGGGAACTCACCCCGCTGCGTACGTCCACCACGACCCGCACGAACCTCTCCATAGGCCCCACCTCCGCGAACCCGCTCGCAGGCGTCACGGGCGTCGCCTACGAGATCGAGGCCGAGATCACCCTCGGCACCGCCACGGAGATCGGCTTCCGGCTCCGGGCCGACAACGACCAGCACACGACGGTCGGATACGACGCCGAGGCGAACCAGCTGTTCGTCGACCGGTCGGCATCGGGCCTGAGCGACTTCACGCAGTACTTCGCGGGCCGCACGACCGCACCGATGAAAACGACAGGCGGCCGCGTGACCCTGCGCGTGTACATCGACTCGTCATCGGTCGAGGCATTCGGCACGGCCGGACAGGCAGCTGTGAGCAGCCTGATCTTCCCCACGCCGGACGCCGAGGACATGGCCTTCTACGCCAAGGGCGGCACCGCACACATCGAGTCACTCACGGTCCACCGGCTGGACAGCGCCTACCGCCTGGTGGACCATGTGAAGCCGCTGCCGGCCGCCCCGACCGGCGGTGAATTCCGCTCGGACCTCGGCAAGTTGACGATCACCCCCGCCGGCCATTGGTCGACGGACAGCGCGGGCCGCGCCGGAACCTTCGACCAGGACTCCAACGCCATGTCGGCGCGCACGGCGACGGACGTCGACATCACCACCCTGGTCCGCCTGGGCGGCCCGGACCCCGCTACCGGCGGAGCCCTCTCCCTCATCTGGCGCGCCTCGTCCGACGGCGCCAACGCCTACTGCCTGAACATCGACCCCGACCTGCGCGTGATCCGCCTGGTCGCCAAGGCCAACGGCTACTTCGACGACGGCGCCGCCCTCGCCCACGTCCCCGCCCTGGTCCGCCGCGGCACGACGTACCCGGTCCGCATCCTCACCGAAGGCGACCGCATTCAGGTGTTCCTCAACAGCAAGCGGATCATCGACGTGACGGACACGACGTACACCAACGGACACATCGGCCTCAACGTGTTCGGAGGGAGGGCGGCGTACCAGGACACGTACGTGAATCAGCTGTGACCACCGATCAGGCCGACCTATGACCATGCGCGCGGAGATTCCACCCCCCGAGTGACGGGGCGGAGCCTCCGCGCGATGGAAGGGCAATCCGCTGGCGAGTGGGTTCGGAACCCCTTCCCGAATTGGCGAGATCAGCCCTCGGCGACGCCGCGCGGAGAGGCCCACTTGTCTCCGCTCCCGGAAAGCTCACCTCCTTCGCGGGCGACCCGGCTGAGACCCGGCAGGGCGGAGCTCGGCGCCGTTCTTCAGCAGTGCGAGGCGGACGGTGGCGAGGCTGGTCTCCTCTAGGTCGGCGATGGCTTGCAGCGATAGGCGGTTTTGTTCGTACCAGGTACGCCATTGCAGCGCGCGGACGGAGGTGTGCTGGGTGCGGCGAAAACGCGGTGGGCTCCAGTCGACCGGGTGCCGGGACAGCAAGTAGATGACGTGGGCGGTGGTGGTCTTCAGGGTGCGCGCGAGCTGGGCGACAGAGAAGTCGCCACCGGGCACCGCATTGTGGAGCTGGGCGGCGCTGATGCTGTCCGGGTCGGGCCCGGCTCCAGCTCCCTCGGCCTACATCGGCAGACCTAGCCCCTCCCCGACTCCCGGTGTGTGTGGGCTGCCGTCGCCAATACGTGAGCGGCATCATGCC
Organism: Actinacidiphila oryziradicis; assembly: GCF_005047355.1. Taxonomy (GTDB): domain Bacteria; phylum Actinomycetota; class Actinomycetes; order Streptomycetales; family Streptomycetaceae; genus Actinacidiphila; species Actinacidiphila oryziradicis. The sequence continues at coordinate 6,126 of NZ_SUMC01000118.1, read as the reverse complement.
CGAAAGGCGCCGTGGACGTGGCGCCCAGGGCTGAGCGCTCCGGCAGCATCGATGCCCTACCGAGGTGAGGGTGGGGGCATCGCTCGTCCGGCCGGTTCGTCTGGTCACGGCAGTGGCCAGCGTCGCCGCGAGCAGACCGACGTTCGTCGGCCCTGTATCCACGCCGGGACTCAGTTCTGGCGGCGGCCGAACACTCGGTCTCGCTCGTCTACCCAGGTCCAGTCCGGGTCCGTGCGGTAGAAGGGATGCCCCTTCGCCAGCTCGAAGAACTGGCCCGAGGGCTTTTTGCTGTGCTTGTTGATCACGATGGCGGAGAGCATCGGCTCCTGGCCGCTCCCGTTGCCCCTGCGACAGGCGTCCTCCAGGAGTTCGGACATCGTCCTGCCCCGGTGGTGGACCGGGTGATCGTCGGCCTTCAGTTCCGCGCTGAGAGCGCTGTACCAACCGTCCGTTCGCCCCTCCTGTGCCCAGCGTTGAAGGATCAACACCATGGCGTCCAGCGCTGCCTCATATTCCGGTGTATCGCGCTTCACCCGGACCCCCTCCTAGTCGACAGGGCGACAACGTACTGCGAACAGAGCGCAGGCCCTACCCGTACGGCAGGGCCTCCTCGTGCAGGTGGTGCTCAGCGCTCTCAGCGGGGAACCGCTCCCCTCGGCTTGGTGGTCGCTGGGCGACCCGGGATCCGCTGGAAGGTCGGGGTATCCGCTCGGGGCCGGAAGACCGGCATGGGGGTCCGCGGCTGCACCGGCTGGGCTTGGACGGGACGTCGGGGCTGCATGGGCATGGGGTCCTCCTTCTTCATGGGCTCTCGACGGCGAGGGCCTGTTGGTCGGTGAGGTTCGGCGGGGTTGACCAGGCACGAACCCAGTTCGCACGGATCAGCCTGACGCTGGCCGGCTGGGGGAGGACGTCTCCCAGAACCTGGGCGAGATGGTGCAGCTCGACCACCAGGGCCAGGTGCTTCCCCCTCGCCAACGAGACCACGGCGAGCGGGTGGGTCTCCAGCCAAACTTCCACCCAACCGCAATCCTCAAGTGACAGGTCGATCGATTCCATGACCAGGGCTGCGTCCGTGTACGCCTGGCCCTGTCGGTCGTGAAACAGTGCGCGAGCATGAGCCCTGCCCACCTCGTAGATCGGGCCCCGAGGGGTGTGAATCAGCTCGGTCTCCCGGCAGAACTCCTCGATGGAGGACCGGTTGAAGGCCCGGATGGCCTCCTCCACGGCCTCCAGCGGGGCTCGACTCGTGAGCATCTCCGTCATGGCCGCCTTCCCCTCCCGGCCCTTGAGGCCCGCTCAGCGCCCTCTGCGCATCCTGCTGCTGCCGTGCTGCGTTGGTCCTGCCGGGACCTCCTGCGGACTGCCTCCACGTGCTCCACGGCCACCACGAGCGACTGGAGGGCATCACCCAGGCGTTCGTCCTCCCGGCTCCACTTCGGGTCCCCGTGCTCCATGGCCCACCGGATGTACTTGGACCGGCCCCAAATCTCCTCCGGAGTACGAGCAGCAGCCAGGAGGAGCAGGGACTCCCTGAAGGTCTTGGCCGCCGGTCCCCGGCGGAGGGTCTCGGGCAGCTGCTTGCCGTCGGAGGGGAGCCACCTGGTGCCCTCCAGCTGGAGAGCCTCCTCGTACGGCACCAGGGCTCGTTGGAGCCCCCGGGCGGCCACCCGGACCCGGGAGCCCAACTCAGCGGGTACGGGCTGCTTCGGTGCCCCCCAGTCATGGAGGAGCTGCGCCTTACCGAGCTTGCCGGGGGTCGATGTCCGGGACCTGGTGGAGGGCCTGGTCCGCAAGTGAAGCGGCCCTCCGTAGGTGGTCCTCATCCAGCTCCTCCGATTTCGTTGCACCTGCAACTGAATACTTCGCTCCTAGAGTCGCAGGAGGCAGGTGCCGATTTGCTTCGAATTCGTAAGACCTTGCGATACCTGGCCCCAGGAATCTTTGTATTAGTGCAACGTCGGAGAGGGGGCACGTATGCTCCCCTGCGCCCGGCGGTGGAGGGACAGCAGCCCCGCAAAGTGGTCGCTGGCACGATGCTCCGCCGCGAGGGCTTGAGCAGCAGCGGCGAGCAAGACCTGAGCGAGGTCCAGCGGCTGGAGCTCGGAGATGTCGCGCAGCTCGGTGTACGTCTGCTGACCGTCCGCCACTTCCCCGGGGACCACGGCCTCGCCGGACTCCATGATCACCGGCTCCACCTCGACCACCCGGTCCGGGTCCTTCACGGCCCGCCGCATCAGTGAGCGGTACTTCACGAGGAGGGTCTCGGGGTCGATCGCCACGAACGGGATGCCCAGCTCCTGGGCCTCCTCCTTGGTCCGGCCGTCCCTGCCGAGGTGAGCCGCAATGCTCCTCGCCATGGTGGCCAGCTCCCGGGATGGCACTCCGGGGATCCCGGTCAAACTCGCTGCTGACACGGCTCTCCCGCCATCGGATGAGCGGCTCCGGCCTCTCCAGCTGATGAGTCAAGGATACCCTCCGGGGAGGGTATTTTCCCTGGTCAGAGCAGGATTCATGACCCGTCAGAGGGCGGTAGTACCACCGGTACTACAGCTCATGACGAAGGCCCCGTCTTCACGGAGGGCGGGGGTGTTTCGTCATGCCTGGGTTGTCCACGGCGGGTTATCTATTCGCCGGGCGACGACCCACTCCTCGTCACCACGGCGGCAGGTGAGGATGAGCCGGACGGGCTTGGCTGCGTTCTGCCGCTGCCATGCCGCCATGTTCATTGCCATCCATCGGCCAGGCTCGGTGCGCTCCATGAAGAAAGGCCGACCTCGGCCCACAGTGAGCGGGACTGGAGCAACCGCCCGTCCTTGCTGATCTGCTCCATCTGAGCCGAGGAGGAATCGGTAAGGCCCCCAGACCTGAGCGTCGACGTCCGCCTGCGTCAGGCCGACGCGAGGCTGACGGACTGTGTGGTCATTGTCGTCATCATCGACGGTGATGGTCACCGCATCGAGATGGCGAAGGTGATCGGGGCCGCAGAGGTGCACGTTGAGGCGGGCGTCGCCGCTACCGGTTTCCGTCAGGGTGATGTCGAACTGGGGCATGAGGTCGGCGTGCCACCGTTCGCGTTCGATGCGGGCCACGGCGTCGGCGGTGGCGCTGGAGCGGTGTGCCGCTTTCCAGGAGCCTCCGGCGGCGGCTGCGGTGAGTGCGGCGATGACGCCATTGATGGTCGCGGACCAGGGGAATCCCATGGCGGCGGAGAATACATCTGCGCGGCGTTGCCTCCTAACGACCTCCTCGGTCAGGAGGTGGTCCGCATCGCCCCGTCCGCCCACCAGTACCCCCGCGCGACGGCGCTGGTCCCCCTCCCTGGGCAGCGGGTGTGGGGCAGGGGCATGATCTGAAGATGGCTGGTATCGGGGGGCGTGGGGACAGGCGCCAGTGGGTGTGGCTGCGCGGGTTCGGTCTGCTGCTAGTGGTGGCGAGCTCGGCGTACGCGGCGGTACAGCTGCTGCATCGCCAGTCGGATGCTTCGACTACTGCGGGCCTGCTCGGGCTACCGGTCGGGGTATCGGCCCTGGTGGTCTCGGTGATGGCCTTGCGACAGCGACCCGAAGGCGGCCTAGCAGGGCTGGCACGCGGCTGGGCGTCGACCTTGGCCAGGCAGGTGCAGGAGAGTGAGGAGCGGGCGTGGCGGCAACTGCTGGGCGACGACACCCAGCGGATCAACCTCACGTTCACCCTCCGTACGGTGTCGGCCCGGACGGCGGTGGCTCCCGCTGGCGCGGGACGCCTGTTTGGCGGAGGGTCGGCCGTCCCGGACGTGTCCGGGTACTACCTTCGGACGCTCCCGCGCCGCCTGGTGGTCACCGGTGCTGCGGGCGCGGGCAAGACCGTGCTCGTCCTGGAGCTGATGCTGGCGTTGCTCGACGAGCGGGGCGAGGACGACCCTGTGCCGGTACGCCTGTCAATGGCCGAGTGGGACACCGCCGTGCCGCTACCAGACCGGCTCGCCCGGCACTTGGTGGACGTCTATGACTGGCCGGCCGATATGGCGGCCGAACTGGTCCGCCAACGTCGTGTGCTGCCGGTGCTGGACGGCCTGGACGAGATGGACCGCACCCGGCCCGACGGGACCCCGTCCCCTGACGCCCCGCGTGCCCGGGCGGCCCTTGACGCGCTGAACGCCTACCAGGAGGGCCGCGTGGCCGGGCCGGTGGTACTGACGTGCCGCACCGCTCACTACGAGGCCCTGACCGGAGGGGCGCGCTTGCTGGACGCCGCGCACGTCGACATCGACTCCGTCACCGCACCCGCTGCCAAGGCCTACCTGCTCCAGCGCATCACCGACGCCGCGCGCTGGCAGCCCGTTCTGGAGATCCTGGACCGCTACCCGTCCGGCACATTGGCCACGACATTATCGACCCCGTGGCGGCTGTGCCTTGCCGCCACCGTCTACGCCCGCGACGGCGATCCCGCCGACCTGCTCCACCACGTCACCCCACGCGATCTTGACGACTACCTCCTCGCCCGCTTCATCCCCGCCGTCATCGCCCTGCACCCGCACCACGGCTACGACGCGAGCCATGTACGCCGTTGGCTGACACACCTGGCCGCCCACCTGAACACCCCGGCACCCGGCCCAGGCCCGTCGCCGCAGGGAGAGGCCGGGCCCGGCACCGACCTTGTCCTCCACCAGCTCTGGCCACTGGCCGGACGCCGCCCAGTACGCACCGCCGACGCCCTGCTCACCACCCTCGCGGCCTTACTGCCGCTCCCCCTCTCCCGGCCTTCCTTCGACGGTCCTGCATTCGTGTCAGCTCTGGCCTTCGTAGGTGGCTGCTACGCAGCACGGGCCCAGGTGAACCCGCCGAGACGCCTGAGCTGGCCACGCCTGCATACCCCAACCGGACGCCGTCAACTGGCGGACGGGCTCAAGAGCGGGCTCAAGCTCGGGCTTCTCGGCGGCTTTAGCCTCCTCGGACTGTCCGGGCTGGGGCTCGGGCTCACGCTGCTCCAGTACGCGCTAGATTTCGGGGTGCCTATCTTCGTGTCTGGGCTCGTCGTCGGAGGTTTCGCGGGCGGGCTAGCAGGCGGATTAACAGGCGAGCCGACGACGACCGCAAGACCACGTGCCATCATCCGTAGCGATCTTGTGGCCGGGCTAGTGATCGGGCTCGTGACCATGTTCGCGTTCTGCTGGACCGGGTTCGTGATGGGGCTCACGATCGGGTTCACAGTCGCGCTAACCATAGGGGCCGAGTCAGGACGGCGATACCTGGTCTTCCTGCTGTGCTCGCGCCGGAGACTGCCAAAGCGGCTGGGAGTCTTCCTGGACTGGGCCTGTACCGCCGGGATCATGCGACTTGCAGGCGCCTCCTACCAATTCCGGCACCGAGAGCTGCAACAGTGGCTGACACACCACTCCAGCCCGCCACCCGTCTAGCCTCCGCTTGAACGGCCACAGGGCACATCGGTCGCCGAAGCCCGACTGGAACTTCGCCACCGTCGCCGCCTTGTGGCCTTTCTCGGCGAGGAACGTTGACGCGTACAGCGGCGTCTCCGACGGCTCCAACTCGGTGCGCCCACCCATCGCCGCGCCAGGATTATCTTGCCGGTCGCAGTCGCGTAGGGCTCCTACTCGGCTCCACCGGGGTGCCGAGTACCAAGACCGGCTTCACCGACTTCCAGTTCTCGGTGTACGACAACAACTCCGGCGCCGCGACGGTCAACCTCCAGTCGATCGAGGTGATCTCGGACGGCTCCGAGATCTTCCCCGGCGGCGTGGTCTCGGTCACCTTCGACGACAGCTACGTGGATCAGTACAGCTTGGCCCAGCCGAAGATGGACTCCTTGGGATTCCGGGGAACCGCATACACGACCGCCGAGGCCGTCGGCTCGAACCACTCGGTGTACATGAACCTCTCCGATCTGCGGTCGCTTCAGAACTTCTCGAACTGGGAGATCGCCGGGCCCGCCTACTCGGCCACCAACCACGGCATGGCTAACGGCTTCGCCGACCTCACCTCGGACCAGGTCAACATTGACCCTGGATATTCAGCGGAATTGGGTGATCTGACGCCCCGATAGCAGAATGGTGCCGCTGACCTGCGAGGATGCGAGTGTCTACGTCGTATCCGCTGCAAGAATCAGGGCACCAATCTGGTGAGCAAG
>NZ_SUMC01000117.1 GCF_005047355.1 Actinacidiphila oryziradicis | reverse complement strand
AGCACCAACTCCGATTTGCGCCTGCCCGGACGCGGCTCATCCTTCAAGCCTGCCAATCCCCGGACCGCGAACCGGGAGCGCCACTTGCCCACCGTCGCCGAAGACACCCCACACTCCGCCGCCACCCACGCATTTGACGCACCGCCGGCACAGGCCAGGACGATCCGCGCCCGCTCCGCCAACCTGGGAGACGCCACCCCACCCGCCCAGCGCGACAACTCGGCGCACTCATCATCGGAGAGGACGACCACGACAGCACGAGGACCTCGTTGCGACATAAAAACAGTCTACATACTTAGACTCGCTATTTACAACGCAGGACACTAGTAGGGTCGGGGACTGGTGCGGTGGGTTCCGCTCCGTTTCCAGCCCCTGACCCTACTCAGAAGTGCTCGTCGCGTACCGGTCTGCGACAGGTCTCCGAAGGCGCGCCGCAAGCGCGCGCAATGCGCCGGCACCGAATGTCGTCGGGTCTATGACGTTTCGTCACGGGCCTGTAATAGGCTTTGACCTGGGTGGTCGTGGACGGCAGAGTCGTTGGTTGCCGTCCTCCTTGCCGCGGGGCTGGCACTGACCGCGTGCCACCCCAACGTTTCGGTCTCCTCCTCTCCCTCCTCCATCGCGTCTGGTGCCAAGCAGCCCGGCACCGGGGCGGGGGGCGCCAAGGGTTCCGCTGCAGGCCACCGCGGCTCGGCAGGCCACCCCGGCGCCGGCGCGGGTGGCGGCGCCGGGGTGAATGGCGGTGCCAGTGCGGGTGGCGGCTCCGCGGCGGGAGCGCCCTGCCAGAGCACCAATCTGTCTTTCAGCAGCTCCGCAGGCATGGCGCAGGGTGAGATGCTGTTCAACATGAAGAACGTCGGGCACGCGGCCTGCACGATGCACGGCTTCCCCATCGTGCTCCTCAAGGGCTCGGAGGGCGTTCTGGTTCAGAGCAAGCACAGCTCGATGAAGGCGCCCAGGGGCAAGCTGTCGCCTGGGCAGACGACCAACTTCGTCCTGCACTACCCGCCGAACAACACCGGTGGCTCCGGAGCGAACTTGACCACTGCGTGGGTCACCCCGCCGAACAACACCCGCTCGCACGGGATGCTCGTCAACATCAACGTCCCCGCTGACAGCAACTCGTCCCCCGCCATCACGGTGGACCCGGTGGGCGCCGCCAAGTGACCGCCTGGGCGGCGCGCCGCGAGTGCTCCCACGAGCGCGAGGCGGCTATGGCGCGCCGCCCGAGGCCCGCCCTAACCGCAGGGCGCGACGCCGGTCGCGCCGGGTCATCGGTCCGACCGAGGGGCAGGCGGGCGCGGGAGAGGAACCTCGCCGAACATCGCCCCCCCTCGTGGGCTGCTCGCGTCGCCAACTACGTTGGCCACTCGTGTGTCCTCGCTGACAGGCGGGATGCAAGGGTGCTTGATGGACTACGAGGGCATACGGGTCCAGGGAACCGTGAGCCGCCACCAGAGGACTTGGGTCGGAGGCGAAGGAGGCGGCCACGCCGTACACGCGGTGGTGAGCTTCGCCGACGCCAACGGCAATGTGCACGGGTGCAAGTTCGACTCGGCGTCTGGCGCCGGCCGATGGGTCTCGCTGTCCCGGTGGTTCACCTGCCCGATTCGCCCTCCACTACCGCCCGTGTCGACCTGCCCTCGGACCGAAGGCTGCGCATCGTCGTCGGGTTCGTGGGCACCCTGGGCTTTCTGGCCGTTGCGATCGCGGTCGTCGCTCACGGCAGGGTCTGACACGGATAGACGCTCGGTGGGCGTAGTTACTGGCTCCCCACCGACAGCCACGCATAAGGAGAGTTCATTGTTCCGATTTGTTCGCAGGCGCCGGTCCGCACGCGTCGTTGCCACCGTCGTCGGGGTCGGGGTCGGGATCGGCGTGTTGGGCTGCGCGGCCCTGGTGGCCATGGCACCCCACAATGGCGATCCGGATCCTCAAGACAGTGATATTGCCATCTGCTCGGATGTGCCGGTCCATGCGGGGTACACGGAGGACCTCGGCTCCAAGGCCCAGCCGGACAAGCGGAAACGCGAAGAATCGATACCGGCCACCAGTCACAGCACGAACCCGTTCCCCAAAGAGGGGCAGCGCTGCCCGATCATAGGCGGGGTGTTCGGGTCCCGGGTGTACTTCAAGGCACCCGGCCTGAACGACGGGCAGCCGGTCCCGGTGACCGCGCCGACCGATCGCAAGCACGTCCTGATCGTCCGCTTTACCAAGAATGCCAATAATACGGTCACCGTGACACACCAATCGATGAGGTGGCAGGGGTGAGCACGGCCTCGACGGGATCGGCTGGTTTCGTGAGAGGCAACCCGAGTTGCTGACGTCCGGGCGTCGGCGACGCTCAGAGCGGGGGCGGCGCGCCGGGGCACTGTCTGGCGGAACAGGGGCCCGCAGCCCTGTAGGGTGCCAGAACTCGCGCGTAGCCTCTGATCAGGCACTTTGCAGTTCCGGACGATCATGGCAGTCTCGGATTGCATGGCGTTGCGCATGCTTTACCTGATCTTCCTGAGGCTCCTCGGACTGCTCCTCGCGCCAGGGGCTGCCGACGCGGAAGCGCCACATCACCGCATTGAAGTGTTTCCGCAGGTCGGGGATGGGCCCGACCGCGGCGATCGGAAGATGGGGCTCGACCAGGGGCCCACTGCTCGTCGGTGAGATCGCCTCGCGCCATAGCTGACGGCCAATCAAACCCGAGCCGCCGCGCGCAGGCGATCTACCGAACTCGTGATCCGGACTCCAGACAGGACCTAGAGGCGGGGGCGGGAGCCGGGCTCCTGGTGGGGCACCGTCTGGGTGCTGGGTACGGTGGGGGCTGGCAAGGTGGCGGCTTCCTGCTGCTGCTTCGCCACCAGGGGCGCGGGGTCGGGGAGCTTGGGGAACGGTACATCGCGGCGCGGGAAGCGCAGCGTCGAGGTGAGGTCACCGACCGTCCGCCGCCGCCAGGCGCTGATGTTCGACTCGTGCACGCCGAACCGGGCCTCGAGGAAGCGCAGGATTGAGGTGTGGTCGAACGTCTCGCTGGCGACCCAGCCGCCCTGACTCCACGGGGAGATGACGAACGTGGGGACGCGGAAGCCCAGGCCGATCGGGCCGGCGATGCCGCCCGCCTGCGAGGGCAGCGTTGCGGTCAGGTATTCCCCGGGAGTGCCCGGCGGGGGCGTCGGCGGGGTGACGTGGTCGAAGAAGCCGCCGTTCTCGTCGTAGGTGATGAACAGGACGGTCTTGTTCCAGACATCCGGCGTGGAAGCGAGCGCGTCAAGGATGTTGTACATGTATTCGGCGCCCGCCGCGGGCAGGCCGCTCGGGTGCTCGTCGGCCTCTGATTGGACCCACGAGACCTGGGGCAGGTTGCCGCTGCGGATGTCGTCCATGACCGCGGTCTTCGACCGCAGCTTCATGCCGTTCTCGTAGAGCGGGGAGCCCACGGGCGCGGTCTGGAACTGCCTGAACCACCCCAGCTCCGGGCCGTCCCCGAAGACGCGCGATTGGTAGCTGCGCCAGCTGATCCCCGCAGCCTGGAGCCGCTCGGCGTAGGTCGTCCACGTGAAGCCGCCGCTGGGGGGAAGCACATTCGTCGCGACGTTCGGGCCGCCGTTCGCCCCGGTCGGGTCGAGGGTGCCCGTCATAGCGTGCAGCCGGTTGGGCCACGTCGGGCCCATCACCGAGCAGTGGTAGGCGTCGCAGATGGTGAATGCGTCGGCCAGCGCATAGTGGAACGGTATGTCGTTGCGGGTGTAGTAGCCCATGGACAGCGGGCCATACGTGCCGACCGCTGCCCTTTGTGCGGGAACCCAGTTGTCCATCTTGCCGCCGTTCCACGCCTGGTGCTGCGTGGGCCACCCGTGGCCAGGGTCGTGGATGGCGGCGGCGTTGGTCTTCGTCGTGTCCAGGTGGAATGGCAGCACGTACTCGTCCGGGTTTTGCGGGTCCGGCTGATAGAAGACGGAACGTCCGGCGGGCAGCGTCTGGGGGTTCGGATCGTCGAATCCCCGAACCCCGGACAGCGTCCCGAAGTAGTGGTCGAACGAACGGTTCTCCTGGGTCAGGATGATGACGTGCTCGATCTCCCGAAGATGAGCCAGGTCTCTCGCCGGACTGGCAGCGACCGCCTTCTGCATCGACGAAGGCAGCAGGTCGAAGCCGACGGTCGCGCCCAGCGTGGCCGCGGCCGCTCCTAGGAACCGGCGCCTAGTGGTCTCCATGCGTCTCAACGCCCTTTCTCGATTCGTGCGTTACAACCACGCGGTCTACCGAAGGGGGCGTTGATGAAGAAGGTGGACTGGTCTGGCATCCGCCTGCTTACGGAATGGCAAACATGCATGCCACACGTACTTCAATGGCATGCACCACGCTGACCACCGCGGCATCTCCCACAGTTCCTCCGAGCCTGGCTTCCGTGCGTCGTAGCGCTGCGCGGTCTCGGTGGCTAATTCCAACTTCTATGCAGTGAAGGGTGAGTTGGCGTCTGGCAAGGTGGCTGTGGCTGCCTCTGTCGAGGGTGGCCGTTCCACCGGGCGATGACTCGGATGAGGTTGAGGGCGGTGGCGCTGGTGGTGTTGCCGGGCAGGTGCTGCTGCGCCTGGCGAAGCCCGACGACGTCTTCGGGCCCGGTGGCCGACTCGGTGACGTCGACGGCGGCCGGGGCGGTTGAGGGGGCCGGGAGGCAGTTTCGGCGCATCGTCGCTCGGCGGGGCGGTGAGCACCAGGCACGATATTTGATCAGGGACCGGGACGGGAAGTTCCCGCAGTTGTTCGAGGAGGTGTTCAAGGACGCGGGACGTTTGGGTCTCGGTGCCGGGTCGGGCTGCCCGGCAAGGCCGGGGGTGGCAGTGCTGGCCATACTCGGCGGTTCTCCTATCTCGCCCACATAGGCTAACCCGATAATCCGGGCGTCAGCCGAGACTGTCAGAGAGGGACGACGTAGCGACCGCATGGTCGCACCACGCCCAACCCCATGTCGCTTGCAGTGACTCGGGCGCGCGTGGTGGATAGCTGCTTCGCCATGGTTTCTTCTCCTCTACGTCCGTTCCTCCTCTGTCAGCCTCTCCCGCCGCACGATGATGAGCATGATCTGTGCGCCAAATGGGTGATCAAGCCCCCACCACATCGGCCACGCTCTTGCCACTTTCCGGCCCTCACGGTTGTCAAGGGACAGTCCAGGGAAGTGGACCTACACCACCGGCAGCTATGTCTACTCCTCACCCACGATCGCCAGCGGCACCGTCTACATCGGCAGCTACGACAGCAAGGTCTACGCCCTGAAAGCCGCCACCGGCAAACAGAAGTGGACCTTCACCACCGGCGGCCCGGTTGGCTCCTCGCCCGATGTGGTCGGCGGCACCGTCTACATCGGCAGCTTCGACGGCACGGTGTACGCCCTGGATGCCACCACCGGCACCCAGAAGTGGACCTACACCACCGGCGACGTGGTCGGCTCGTCGCCCGCGGTGGTTGGCGGCACCGTCTACATCGGCAGCTACGACAGCAAGGTCGCCCTGAACGCCGCCACCGGCACCGGCCCAGCCGACTGACCTCAAGGCCGACGGGCGAAACCGCCCCCACAGATTCTGCTGTTCGGTGATGACAGCCGCGGTGCCCTTGCCGATCGGCAGGCGCCGACTGGACCACCCCAATTTCCACATGATCAAGTAACACGAAGGCGATGATCATTGCCGCGTGATGACCTCGCGTCGGCCGATGGGGGAGACATCCTGGAGTAGATCAACCCGCAATGATGCAGGCGCCGACAACCGCCCGCGCCTGCGCCAACAGCGCCGACCCCGCATGGCAGGCCGACTACCGAGCCACCCGGCCAGTGGAAACTGGGCGGTCGCCGCCGGATAACCCCCCTGGGGGCGCCCCTGGCCGTTCGAGACACACCAGAGCGCCCTGCCACCGTCGCACAGCACCCAGATCGGCCCCTAAATGGGTCACGGCCGCCCACTGCTAGCCCAATCACCCGGCCAACAGAGGGTCATCCAGGTCTGGGGCAAGAAGTTCGACAAGCCGGGAGTCCGCAAGATCGGCACCTACGGAGATCGGACAGTAGCGGCTGCCTATGGAGGAGTCCAGCAGCAGTGCGCTGTTGAGGGCGGCCAGGACGTCGACGGGGTTGCTGTGGTACTGAGCCGCCACGCGCACAGTGCAGCGGATCAGGGAGGTGCCGGCTGTGGTCTCGGCCCCCTTACCGCACACGTCACCGAGGAAGTACGCCAGCGGTCACCACCCAGAGGGATGACGTCGTAGAAGTCGCCGTCCACCGCCTTCGGAGGCAGGCATGGGCCAGGACTGGGCGACGCCCTTCTGCTCAAGTCTGCCGCGATCTTGCCAACGCTCAACGCAACGGAGGCGGCCAAGCCTTGACGTGACCAGCCGCAGAGGCGCACTATTCCTCAACCCAGTCCACATTTCTGAGCAGGAGTCCACATACATGGATAGGGACGTCAAGTCGGCGTCGCGGACGATTGAGGTCCTTGACCTGCTGGCCTCGCACGCGGACGGGCTGACGCTGTTGGAGATCGCGGCCGCCCTCGACTGCCCGAAGAGCAGCGCGCACGTCCTGCTCGCGACCCTCGCCCGCAAGCACGTCATCACGGCGAGCTCTACGGCCCGCGGGTCCGTTTTCAAGCTCGGGCACCGCATCTTTGAAATTGGCCAGGCATATGCCCGCAATGCCGACCTTATCCGTGATAGTCGTGACATCGTCCGGCGACTGGTCGACACCTGCCTGGAGACGATGCACGTCGCCGCTCTGGACGGCGGGCAAGTCGTCTACCTGGCCAAGGAGGAAGGCCGCCAGTCCATGCGGATGGTGTCGGCCGTCGGCCAGCGCTTCCCCGCCTACGGCACCGGCGTCGGCAAGGTCCTGCTCGCCGGGCTCGACGACTCGGCCGTCCGGGAGCTCTATCCCACTGCGGAGCAGATGCCCAGCCTGACACCGAACACCATCGAGGACCCAGCTCGACTGCTTGCGGGATTAGCGGAAACGCGACGGCGGGGCTACGCCGTCGAGACCGAGGAGTCGAGCGTGGGGCTGGCCTGCATCGCCGCGCCCGTCTACGACTCCAGTGCCCTGGTGGCGGCCATGAGCATGTCCGTGCCGACTGCTCGCTTTCCCGACGAGCGACGCAACGAACTGCTTCACCAGCTGCTGGCCGGTGCACGAGAGCTATCCATGCGCCTCGGCGCGTCGTCCTACCCCAGCCAGATCAGCCCGGGTACCACGCGGTGTCTGTGACGGCGCGGACCATCCCCGACCAGCCAAGCCCCAAAGGACCGCTGAATGAAAGCCCTGGTATACGAGGCCCCGGAGACCATGATCCTTCGGGAGGTGGAGGCGCCTGCCCCGCGCCCCGACGAGGTGGTCATCCGGGTGGCCTATTCCGGCATCTGCGGCTCCGAGCTCAGCGGCTTCCTCGGCCAGAACAGCCTCCGCAAGCCGCCGCTGGTCTTCGGACACGAGCTCTCCGGTTGGATCGAGTCGGTCGGTAAGGACGTGCCGGCCGCTGCTGGGCTGGCCACCGGTACACCGGTGACGGTCAACCCGCTCCTCACCTGCGGGCAATGCGAGTACTGCGTGACAGGGCGCCAGCAGTTGTGCCCACAGCGGCAGCTGCTCGGCGCGCACCTTCCCGGCTGCAACGCCGACCTCGTCGCCGTACCGGCCGCGTCAGTCCTCGCCCTGCCGGACGGCATGAGCCTGCGCGACGCCGCGATGGCCGAGCCCGCCGCCTGCGCCCTGCGGGCCGTTGAGACCAGCGGCGTCGGTCCCGCCTCCAGCGCGCTCGTGATAGGCGCCGGACCGATCGGGCTTTTCATCCTGCAGATCCTTAAGCAGTACGGCGTGGTCGAGCGCTTCGTCGCCGACCTCAACCCAGCCCGGCTGGCGATGGCCACTGCTCTGGGTGCCACTGCGGTCCAGCCCGGGCCGGACGGCGTGACCGCCGCCGTCCTCGAGGCCACGGGAGGCCGCGGAGTCGACGTCTCCTTCGACGCGGTCGGCTCACCGCAGACCCGCAGGGACTGCCTGTCGAGCACGGTGCCCGGCGGCGACCTTGTCCTCGTCGGGCTGCACAACGACGAGACGTCCTTCCCGGTCAACTCGATCATCCGGTCCCAGGTCACGCTCAGCGGGGTCTTCGCGTACTCCACGGCCAACTTCCGCACCGCACTGCAGTGGCTCGAGGCCGGTCGGATCGGCCTGCGGGAGGGCGTCGTCGTGGCGCCGCTGTCGGACGGACCGCAGTGGTACGCGCGGCTGGTCGGCGGGGACGGCGCAGCCAAGGTGCTGTTGCAGCCCGGACACGACAGCGAGGACGCCGACTCCGACAAGGAAGGAATACGTCCGTGAGCGCTCGTGTGAGCAGTGAGTGGAGCTACCGGGGGCTGCAGGCGCTCGTGATGGACAACGAGTTCCTCCGCGTCGTCGTACTGCCCGAACTCGGCGGCAAGATATGGCAGCTCACCGCCGTACGCAGCGGTCGGGACTTCCTTTGGCACAACCCGCGCCTCAAGGCGCAGGTGGTCCCCTTCGGCACGACCTACGACGACGTCTTCCTCGGCGGATGGGACGAACTGTTCCCCAACGACGTGCCAGAGGAACTCGCCGGCGAGCCATACCCCGATCACGGCGAGCTGTGGGCCTCCACCTGGGACTGGACCGTCGAGCGAAGTCCCGAGGAGGTGCGCCTCATCCTCACCCTCCGGGCGCCGATCTCCGGCTGCAGCATCGAAAAGACGCTGACGCTGCGCTCGGGCGAGTCACACCTGCGCGTACGCTCCCGGATCACGAACGAGGGCCACACGGCACTGCCCTTCCTGTGGAAGCAGCACGTTGCGGTCCCCGTGAGTGAGCGGGCGAGCATCGGGCTTGGCGCCCGGACGATGTACGTCGAGGACTTCGGAGCCCCACGCGCCGGCAGCCCGGGCGAGACCTACCCATGGCCGCACCTGGTCGGCTCCGATGGCAGCTCGACCGACATGAGCAAAACGCTCCCACCCGACTCACACGTGAGCGAGTTCCAGTACGCAACCGAACTCGACGGCGGCTGGTGCTCGGTGACCTACGAGGACGGCACCGGCATCGGGCTGTCGTTCGACC
Source organism: Actinacidiphila oryziradicis (assembly GCF_005047355.1). Classification (GTDB taxonomy): domain Bacteria; phylum Actinomycetota; class Actinomycetes; order Streptomycetales; family Streptomycetaceae; genus Actinacidiphila; species Actinacidiphila oryziradicis. Next base: position 13,048 of record NZ_SUMC01000117.1, on the reverse strand, counting down.
CCGGGGTGTTCCGATCCTGCTGGCTGTTCGCGTCCTACGGGGGGTGGCGTGGCCACGAGGTCCTCATTCTCGAGCCCTGCACCGGCTATCCCGTGTCCGTCACTGAGGGCCTCGAAGCCGGTACGCACCAGGTGCTCCCAGCCGGGGGGACCGTGGAGACGGCCCTCACCGTAGTTGTCTACGACCAGATCGCCAGCGTCTCGGGCATCTCACCCGACGGCGGCGTGGAAGGACAGTCCCTGTGAAGGTCGAATCCGTCGACATGTTCTACCTGGCGATGCCCGACGTCTACGATATCGGCGACGGCAGCCAGGACATGCTCCTGGTCCGGGTGCGAGCCGGCGACCACACCGGATGGGGGGAATGCGAAGCCTCGCCGCTGCCCTCGATCGCCAGCCTGGTATGCCCGATGTCGCACAGCGCCTGCCACCCGGTGCTCGACTCGGTGCTGGGAGCGCGGCTCGACGGCCCCGGGGACATCGGCCGGATCGTGCGTGCGGTGCGTGCGAACAGCCTCGACCTGTTGCAGGCTGAGCACACCATCTCCGGCATCGAGATCGCGCTGTGGGACCTGATGGGCAAGGCTCTCGAGCAGCCCGTCTACGAGCTGCTCGGCTACGAACGCTCCCACCCCAAGACGCCCTACGCGTCATCCTTGTTCGGCGACACGCCCGAGGAGACGCTGCACAAGGCGCGCGCGGTCCGATCGATGGGCTACCGCGCAGCGAAGTTCGGCTGGGGCCCGTTCGGCCGCACGACCGTGGCCGCCGACGCCGACCAGGTCCAGGCAGCGCGCGAGGGACTCGGACCCGAGGGGGTGCTCCTGGTCGACGCCGGCACCGTGTGGGGTGAGGACGTTGAGGCGGCCGCGCTGCGCCTGCCGGCGCTGGAGGATGCAGGTGTCCTCTGGCTGGAGGAGCCGTTCAACTCCGGTGCGCTCGGCGCCTACCGCGCTCTCGCGGACCGCTGCGACCGGCTGCGGCTTGCCGGCGGCGAGGGCGCTCACAACCCGCTGCTCGCCGAGCACCTCATCGACTTCGGCGGTATCGGCTTCGCCCAAATCGACACCGGGCGCATCGGCGGAATCGGTGACGCCACCCGCGTCGCCAAGTACGCCCAGGCCCGCGAGGTGCAGTTCGTCAACCACACCTTCACCTCACACCTGGCACTCAGTGCCTCACTGCAGCCCTTCGCGGGCAGTGGAGACGACTGGATCTGCGAGTACCCGGTGGAGGCCAAGCCGCTCGCCCAGGACCTGACCCGTAACCACCTCACGCTCGACGAGTCCGGGTGCGTGGCGGCTCCGGAAGCGCCCGGGCTGGGCATGACCCTCGACCTCGACGCCGTGCGGCCCTACCTGCTCGACGTCGACATCACCGTGGGCGGCAAGACCCTCTACAGCACGCCCGACCTGACCACCTGAACTTGGCTCTACGTCCCGGCGGCAGCGCCGGGCCGACCACCGGAGTACGCGGATGAAACGAATCAAAGGCATCATCGCCGTCACCTGTGCCGCCCTACTCGCCCTCTCCGGATGCAGTTCGGCGGCGTACCGGGCGCGCACCTCCGGTGGCACGCTGGCCAGCAAGCCCGCAGGCACCTACCCGACCGGCCCCGTGAAGCTAGTGATCTGGTGGTGGGGCGAGCAGGAAGTCGCGGGTGCCAAGGGCTGGCTCGCCGACACGGTCGCTGCATACGAGAAGCTGCATCCCAACGTCAAGATCGAAACGGTACTGCAGACAACCGACAGTCTCATCCCGGCGTTCCAGGCAGCCGCGGCGGCCAACCAGGGCCCGGACATCCAATACTTCTGGGGCGGCATCAACTCTCAGGAGCCCGCGTGGGCGGGGCACGTCCTTCCGATTTCGGACTACATACCCGCCAGCGAGCTCAAGCACTACCTGAACGCGGCGACCGAGGACTCCTACAAGGGAAAGATCCTTACGGCGCCCTGGTATGTCAACCCGCAGTTCCCGGTGCTGGTCCGAAAGGACGTTCTGGCGGCACACGGGCTGAAGACCCCGACGACCTGGTCCGACCTCCTCTCCACCTGCGACAAGCTCAACGCGGCCGGTATCACGACGCTCGCCGGCGGCGTCAAGGACGGTTGGTTCGGAGGCTGGCTGTACTCCATGATCGACGGCCAGTTGGTGTCGTCCTCGTCCGATGTGACGGCAGCCGTCACCGGCCAGCAGAAGTTCACCGACCCCATGCACGCGGACTGGTGGCAGCGGCTGCAGGAGACCGTCGACCACCACTGCTGGAACGCCGACATCAACTCCCAGCAGCTCTACCAGGCGCAGCAGCAGTGGGTGTCCGGTAAAGCGGCAATGACCATCACGGCCGGAACGGACGCACCGAACTTCGTGAAGAAGGTCGGAGCCGACAAGGTCCAGATCACGACCATGCCGAAGATCGGCAATGGCCCCTACGCGGGGAAGATGGGTACGACCTCGCAGACCGTCGGCATCACCCCCTGGACCAAGTACCCAAAGGTCGACGCCGACTTCATCGAGTTCATGCATTCGCCGCAGCGGCTGCAGGCCTGGTACGACAAAACCGGCTCCATGCCGGCGGACGACCGCTTCGACATGTCGAAGGTGACCGACCCCGTCAAGCGCCAGCTCTTCCAAATGGCCCTGAACGGGGCTCCGTACCTGGAGAACTACATCCCCGCCGCACTGGACTCCAACGCCGTCTTCACCAACGTGCAACTTGTCCTGCAAGGCAAGCGGACCGCGGACCAGGCCGCGGCGGACATGCAGAGCCAGGTTGAGCGGCTCCGCCTGACCGACAGATCCCTGGTGAACGACTTCAAGGCATGGAAGCGGTGACCGATCAATGCCCGTAGCCACTACTCAAGCCGCCCCCGCCGCGGTGGCCGCACCACAGCCGCAGCGCCGCCGCGGCCCCAACTTGGCCATCGTGCCGTGGGTAGCACCCGCGGCGCTGATCATCCTCGCCGTCTTCGGATACTCGCTGTTCGAGCTGTTCTCCCAGTCCCTGCAGTACCAGGGCACATGGGCCGGGATCGAGAACTTCAAACTTGTGCTGACCGATCCGCTGTTCCTTACGGCGATCTGGCACAACGCCCTCCTGCTGCTCGTTGTTCCAGTGCTGCTGGCCCTGTCGCTGGGCGTCGCAATTCTGCTCCTGGAGACCAAGCGAGGGCTGCGCGGTTACCGCGCCGCCTTGTTCTTCCCGTACATCCTTCCCATCCCCGTGGTCGGAGTGGTGTTCGGCCAGCTGCTCCAACTCAACGGCGGGCTCAACGAAGCGCTCCGCAGCGTCGGCCTGGCAGGACTGGCCAGCGACTGGCTGGGCGATCCGTCCCGTGCGCTGTGGACCATGGCGGCCATCATCGTCTGGAAGGAAGTCGGCTTCGGCATCATCCTCTTCCTCGCCCGCATGCTGTCCCTGCCGGCCGATGTGTTCGAGGCCGCGCGGCTCGACGGCGCCGGCTTCTTCCGGATGCACTGGAACGTGACGATCCCGCAACTGCGCGGCATCGTTCTCTTCTACATCGTCAACGAGGCGATCGTCATGGTGTCGTGGGTCTTCAACTACGTCTATGTCATGACGAACGGCCAGGGCGGCCCGGGAAGCTCCACCGTCGTATCCGAGCTTTACATCTACCGCGCCGCCTTCGCGGACCAGACCCCGGAACTCGCCGCAGCGGCAGCAGTGCTGCTCTTCATCGCGACGCTCGGGCTCATCGTCAGCTTCTTCCGCCTGCAGCGCTCGGGCGAAGGCGCGTTCGGCGACTGAAGGGGAAACATCATGTCCACCACCCGTCTCGGCGCCCCTCTCAGGCACCTCATCCTTCTCATCCTCAGCGTGGCCGCGCTTGCGCCCGCGTACCTGATGGTCACCGGAGCGCTGAAGTCTCAAGACGAATTTCTGCAGAGCCCGTGGTCGCTGCCTACGTCCCCGCGCCTGGGGGCCTTCCGTGCGGCCCTGGGCGACCAGCTCGCGCAGTGGTTCCTGAACTCGGTCGTGCTCACCGTCGCTGCCGTGCTCATCACGGTGACGATCGCTGCCATGGCCGCGTGGGGGCTGGTGCACTGGCCGTTCCGCGGCAGGGACACGGTCCTGGCGCTCACCGTGTCCCTCATGGTCGTCCCTCCAGTCGTGCTGCTGCTCCCGCTGTTCCAGCTCGGTGCCAAGCTCGGATGGATCTCGACCTACCGAATCGTGATCATCATCTACGTCGGCCTGATGCTGCCGTTCTCCATCTACCTGTTGGCCAACTTCTTCCGGGCGATCCCAGCGAGCATCTTCGAAGCCGCCGCGATCGACGGCGCCTCGGCGTGGCGCACCTTCTGGCGCATCGTGCTTCCGCTGTCCGGGCCGCCCGTCGCCACGCTGGTCGTCGTCAACCTCCTGTGGGTGTGGAACGAGCTGCTTTTGGCGCTGGTCTTCCTCCAGAGCGACTCGAAAAAGACGCTCATGGTCGGTCTCACCGGGTTCCAGGGCCGGTACAGCCTCGACATCCCCACCGTGATGGCGGGCATGTCGCTCGCCGTCCTGCCCCTCGTCCTCGCCTACCTGTTCGGGCAGCGCTATTTCATCCAGGGCCTGACCGCCGGCGCTGTCAAGGGCGAGTGAACCATCCCATAGGACACATAGGGAGATCATCGTGGATTTCATCGGACGCCGTGCCGTCGTGACCGGCGGAGCCAACGGCATCGGTGCGGCAACGGTGGCACGGCTGCAGCGGGACGGCGCGAGTGTCGTCGTCCTCGACATCGAGACCGGGGGCCGCCCGGCGGACACGGTCATTGTGGACCTCTCGGACGCCGATGCGGTGCTGCGGGCCGCTGATCAGGCGACCGAGCGGCTCGGGGGAGTGGACATCCTCGTCAACTGCGCTGGTGTCTCACTGCCCAGCCGCGCGACTGAGCTGGACTTCGACGCCTATCAGCGCACCCTCGCGGTGAACCTGCATGCTCCGGTCCTGCTCATGCGCCAGTTGTGCGGCCCGATGAGCAGGGCCGGCTACGGCCGGGTGGTCAATGTCGGCAGCATCCACGCGCGCTTCACCGAGCCGGGCTCGCTGGCCTACGACGTGTCAAAGGCCGGGTTGGAGGCAGCTTCCCGGACTGCGGCGATCGAGCTGGCTATGACCGGCGTGCTGGTCAACGTAGTCGCGCCCGGATTCGTCGCCACGCGCATGTCGGTCGTGGACGGCGTGGACGAGCTCGACAGCGACTCGTTCCAAACGGTCTACGTCGACAACGACCGGCTGCCGATGCGCCGCGCGGCCCGGCCCGACGAGATCGCCGAGGCCGTCGCGTGGCTCGCCAGCGAAGCCAACTCCTACGTCACTGGCCAAGTACTCACGGTCGACGGAGGCCTCACGGCACGGTTCTGACCATGGTCAGCTCCCCCCTTTTACGCCCCCGCGAGTCTTGGAGGACTCATGCAACTCATCCGCCTCGGTCCCGTCGGCCAGGAGAAACCAGCAGTACGCATCGACGCGACCACCTACGTAGACGTCTCCGACCTCGTCGATGACTTCGACGAGCGCTTCTTCGCCCGCGGCGGGCCGTCGCTGCTCGCCGACGCGGTGGCCGATCGCGTGGCCTCGGGCGGGGCGGCCACCTTGAAGGGGCAGCGAGTCGGGGCGCCGATCGCCAGGCCGCACCAGATCGTCTGCATCGGCCTGAACTACAGCGACCATGCCGCCGAGACCGGTCAGGCCATCCCGGACGAACCCATCGTGTTCAACAAGGCACCGAACACGCTCGTCGGCCCGAACGACACGGTGTACATCCCACGCGGCTCGACCAAGCCGGACTGGGAAGTCGAGCTCGGCGTCGTCATCGGCAAGCGGTGCCGGTATCTCGCCGACGAGCATGAGGCTGCCGACGCCATCGCCGGCTACGTGCTCGTCAACGACGTCAGCGAACGAGAGTTTCAACTCGAACGCGGCGGTCAGTGGGTGAAGGGCAAGTCGGCGGAAACCTTCAACCCGTGTGGGCCATACCTCGTCACCCCAGACGAGGTCGGGGACGTCAACAACCTGGACATGTGGCTGGACGTCAACGGCGTCCGCCGACAGACCGGCTCCACTGCCACGATGCTGTTCGGAGTAACCCACCTGGTGCACTACCTCAGCCAGTTCATGGTCCTGGAGCCCGGCGACCTCATCAACACCGGAACCCCTCCTGGCGTGGGGATGGGCTTCACCCCGCCGATCTGGTTGCAGCCCGGCGACGTCATGGAGCTGGGCATCGACAACCTCGGCACACAGCGGCAGGTCGTGGCCACAGCGCCCTGAACGGCCCAACGATCGATCGCCGCGACTGCACGCAGTCGTGCGACGCCCCGACCGGCTGATGAGCTGGAGCAACGCTCGAACAACCTGAAAGGACCGTCGATGCCGCGCAGTTGGCACCGGACGAACGCCGACGAAGATCGCGCCCGACACGGCGGGCTGCCGGCCCCCGCGGAGGGCCTGCTGACCGACCTGCGCGCAGCGCTGTCCGGAGCCGACCGCGTGCTGCACCGCGCCTCGGACCGCCTGGCCCGGGCGAACGACGCCTCCCACTACATGCTGACGCCACAAGCGGTGGTCGCGCCAGACAGCGCCGAGGAAGTCGGCCGGCTCCTGCGCGCCACCGCGGCCCTCGGCGTTCCACTGACCTTCCGTTCCGGCGGCACGAGCCTGAGCGGGCAGGGCGTCACCGACGGAGTGCTGGTGGACACGCGCCGCCACTTCCGCGACATCGAGGTGCTCGACGGCGGGGCCATGGTCCGCGTCCAGCCCGGCGCCGTGGTGCGGCAGGTCAACGCCCGACTCGCACCGTTCGGCCGCAAGCTGGGACCGGACCCCGCCAGCGAGAGCGCCTGCACCGTCGGCGGCGTCATCGCCAACAACTCCAGCGGTATGGCATGCGGCACCCGCCACAACACGTACTCGACCCTGGACTCGCTCACGCTGGTGCTGCCCAGCGGCACCGTGATCGACACCGGCGAACCCGACGCCGACGAACGTCTGCGGGCGCGGGAGCCGGCGCTTTACGAGGGCCTCGACCGGCTGCGCCAGCGGATCCTGGCGAACCCCGAGTCGGTGCGCACCATCCGCCGGCAGTTCGCCATGAAGAACACCATGGGCTACGGGCTGAACTCGTTCCTGGACCACAGCCGGCCGGTCGACGTCCTCGCGCACCTGGTAGTGGGCAGCGAGGGAACGCTCGCGTTCGTCGCCGAGGCGACCTTCCGAACCGTCCCGGTCATGCCGCACGCCGTCACCGGGCTGCTGGTCTTCGACACGCTGAGCGCCGCGACCGGGGCACTGCCGGCCCTGGTGGAGACGGCCCCAGCAACGATCGAGCTCCTCGACGCGGCATCGCTACGGGTCGGGCAGCTCGACCCGCAAGCTGACCGCGTCCTGCAGGAGATCGCCGTTGCGAACCACGCGGCCCTGCTTGTGGAGTATCAGGAGCAATCCGCCGACGCGCTCGCCGCTCACACAGCTGACCACAAGGGGGTGTTGCAACAGCTGCCGCTGTCAACACCGGCGCACCTGACCGGCGACCCGCGATCACGTAACCGCCTCTGGCACGTCCGCAAAGGGCTCTACGCTGCCGTCGCCGGCGCCCGCCCCTCCGGGACGACGGCACTGCTCGAGGACATCGTGGTCCCGGTACCGGCGCTGCTGGCGACCTGCGAGGAACTGACCCGGCTTTTTGACCGGCACGGATACCACGACAGCGTCATTTTCGGCCACGCCAAGGACGGCAACGTCCACTTCATGCTCAACGAGCGCTTCGAGGACCCGGAGAACCTCACGCGCTACCACCGCTTCAGCGAGGACATAGTGGACCTCGTTTTGGGCCACGGCGGCTCGTTGAAGGCCGAGCACGGTACCGGCCGGATGATGGCGCCCTACGTACGCCGGCAGTACGGCGACGAGCTCTACGACGTCATGTGCGACATCAAGCGCCTGTGCGACCCCGGCGGCTTCCTGAACCCTGGTGTGATCATCAACGACGACCCGGGCGCCCACGTTCAGCACCTGAAAACGACCCCGACAGTGGAGCCCGAGGTCGACCGCTGCGTCGAATGCGGGTACTGCGAGCCGGTCTGTCCCAGCCGCGACCTCACCACCACCCCGCGCCAACGCATTGTGCTGCGCAGGGCCATGGTCGCAGCCGAGGCGCGAGGTGACCTCGAGCTGTTGCGCGAACTCGATGAGGATTACGACTACGACGCGGTGCAGACCTGCGCCGTGGACGGCATGTGCCAAACCGCGTGCCCCGTCCTGATCAACACCGGTGACCTCGTCAAGCGGCTTCGTGCCCAGGATCACGGCAAGGTGTCCGAGGCCGGGTGGCGGACCGCAGCCAAACACTGGGGCGCCACGACCAGGGCCGCCGCGCTCGCGTTGGACATTGCCGCCTCGCTCCCTGCGCCTGTGGTCACCGGCGCCACGAAGGCCGCGCGGCGCGTCGGCGGCGAGGAGGCGGTCCCGCTGTGGACCGCCGACCTGCCCCCCGGCGGCCAGGCCCGTCGACGCCTCATCGACCAGGAGAGCGAACGCAGCGGCCACCGCGAGGCGGACGCTGTTTTCTTCAGCGCCTGCGTCGGCTCCATGTTCGGCACAACCACACGCGAGGCAGGCGCGGGCCGGGCCTTCGCGGAGCTCAGCCGGCTCGCCGGTGTGCGCCTCGCCCTGCCACCCGAGCTGGACAGCCTGTGCTGCGGCACGCCCTGGCAGTCCAAGGGACTTCGCTCAGGCTACGACACGATGAGGCAGCGGCTACTTCCCGCGCTGTGGGAGGCAAGCCGACACGGCGAGCTTCCAGTCGTGTGCGACGCCTCGTCATGCACCGAGGGACTCAGGTCCAGCGTCGCGGCAGCCCGTGCGGAGGGCAGCCCCTACGAAGGGCTGCGCGTGGTCGACGCGGTCGAATTCGTATCGCAGTACGTGCTTCCGGAAATCGAAGTCAAACGGCGGCTGCCCTCCCTCGCCCTGCACCCCACGTGCTCCTCCACCAGGCTCGGTCTTGATGATGCGCTCCGGTCCCTCGCCGGCGCGGTGGCAGATGAGGTCGTCGTGCCCCAGGCCTGGGGGTGCTGCGCATTCGCCGGCGACAGGGGTCTGCTGCATCCCGAGCTCACCGCCTCGGCGACAAGGGCAGAGTCCGCCGAACTGGCGGGGCGCACCTACACCGCCTACGCGTCGTGCAACCGCACCTGTGAGATCGGCATGACCCGCGCCACCGGTCACGACTACCGGCACATCCTCGAACTCCTCTGGGAAGCCGTGCTCTGATCAGATGTCGGCGCACGTCCCCGACGCGCTCCGCCGTGGGGTTGAGCAGCGCGAACGTGACGGTCTCGCGGGCGGTGAACGCGGTGAAGTTGGGCATGGCGGGGTTCCTCCTGGTGGTGGGTTGGGCGGGCCGGCGGGGCGCTGCTGTGCCTGGCCGGCCTTTCCGGGCTGGGAAGGGCTCGTGTGCGGGCGGGACGGACGGCTTGGCTCCTGGGGGCTCGGTGTCGTCCTCCTGGGCCGCGCAGAACAGGGCGCCTCGGGCGGGCAGGGGCCGGGTGGGCCGGGCCCCCTGGGGTGGGGTCGGCATTCGGCGCGGCGGATGGTCAGGGCCAGCATCCGGACGCGTTCGGGCCAGGTGAGCCGGTACAGGGACGGGTACTCCTGGGGCTGGCCGTCGACGCTGACCGTCCAGGGGCTGTCGCTCCAACTGGCCTGGGCGGCGTGGCGGATGACCACTGCGTGGCCGTCGGCGGTGAACTCGGCGCGGATGGCGCGGGGGCCGGTGTGCCACGTGGGGCGACCGTTCACGGCGGCGGCCTCCTCGAGGTACGCCACATCAGAGACGGCGTGCCCCCATGTGGCAACGGGGTCGGCAAGCTGCCGTGTGACCTGCTGTGCCCGGGTGAAGCTGGGGGGCGGGGAGGGTCGCGGGCACGGGGTACTGGCGGTCAGCCCACGTGATCTCGGCGTCCATGTCCATGGGGGCTCTCCTTGGCGGGGAGGGGCCGGGGGCCCGGGTGACGGGGCCCCTGGGCGGGGCGGTCACTGCTCGGGCTGGTCGTCCGTGGCGTCAGTCGGTCGGGGTGACGGCGGCAAGGGTGGTTTTTGCGGCGGTCATGACTCGGTTTCCGGCGGCCTTGATGGTGGCGGCGACGTCCTCGGGGGTTGTGCCTGCTCACCCGGCGGCGTATGGGACGGAGTGGGCGGCGGAGTCCGGGCTGTTGTTCGGCGGTTTTTCTTCAGTGGGTTGGCGTTTGGGTTGCAGTGGATGTTGTGATGTTGTGTCTGCTGGCCGGGTGGTTTGTGGGGTCGTGGTCGTGTAGCCGTGTCACGTTGGCGCGCCCGCTGTTTGAGACAGCCACGTGGGCCAGAGCGGTCTGTCGTCGCCGATGAGGCTCGGTAACCCTGACGGTGGCCGTGTGAAGCCTCGTGGCCGCTGTCGGAAGAGTTTCGGGGCGATGTTAGGTTCCGCGTGCCGCCGGTGTCTGCATGGGTGGAACCGAGATGACTCGAACATGGAGGGATCGATGAGCATTCACCAGCAGGCGACCATTTCCGCCGACCCGCGGCGTGTCTACCAGGTGCTCGCTGACGCGGAGGCGCTGTCGGCGCTGTCGGGGATGGGCGGCAAGGTGGCGTGGACTGCGGGGCACGAGTTCGCCGCCTTCGACGGGAACGTGACCGGGCGGCAGATCGAGCTGGTTCCCGGCGCCCGGATCGTGCAGGCATGGCGGTTCCCTCGCTGGGAGCCGGGACAGTACTCCCTGGTTACCTTCACTCTCGCGGCCGTGGACGGCGGCACCCTCCTGGCCATCGACCAGCACGGCGAGCCTGATGACTGGCACGACCACATCGCCGCGAACTGGCCGACCTTCTACCTCACCCCGCTGACGGAGCACTTCGCCGCCGCCTGACACCGTGGGACCGCTGGGGCGGCGGAGCCGCCGCCCAGGAAGGGAGATGAGAAGTCATGGCCGAGACCGACCTGCTGCAGGCGGCCTGCTCCGGTGATGAGGAGGCCTTCGCCGGCCTGGTCGCCCCGTACCGGCGGGAGCTGCACGTGCACTGCTACCGGATGCTCGGTTCGTTCGACGACGCCGAGGACGCGGTGCAGGAGACGTTGCTGGCGGCCTGGCGCGGCCTGGCCTCCTTTCAGGGCCGCGCCTCGGTGCGCACCTGGCTGTACAAGGTCGCCTCCAACACCTGCCTGAACCTGATTCGAAGCGCCTCTCGGAGGCCACAGATGGCCGACCAACTGCCCGCCTCGGCACCGGCACCGACCGGATCGACCGAGGTCACCTGGCTCCAGCCGTATCCCGACCTGCTGTTGGATGAACTGCCAGACCCCGAGGCCGCCCCGCAAGCCCGAATCGAACGGGTGGAGGCGGTGTCGCTGGCGTTCGTCACCGCGCTGCAACTGCTGTCGCCGCGCGCCCGGGCCGTACTCGTACTACGCGACGTGCTGGGGTTCAGCGCCGCCGAAGTGGCCGAGACCCTCGACTCCACGCCGCAGGCGGTCGCGATGACGCTGAGCCGGGCGCGCGCAGCGCTGCGCGAGCATGGTCCGGCGCGCGCCACCACGGGCAGCACTGCCGGCACTGCCGGCGAGGCGCGGCTGGTGCGGCTGCTCACCCAGGCGCTGATCGCCCACGACGTCGACGCCGTGGTACGCCTGCTCGCCGAGGACGTGCGGATCGCGATGCCGCCGCTGCCCGCCGTCTGGCAGGGCCGCGACCGGGCGGCGGCGTTCCTGGCGGAGGTGGCGTTCCGGCTGGTGCCACGCGCCCGCTTCGTCCAGACCCGCGCCAATGGGCAGCCCGCCCTCGCCGTCTACATGCACGACGCCGCGGACGGGCTGTGGCGCGCGGGCGGGCTGCTCGTCCTGAGCCTGAACAGTGAACGGATCACCGGCCTGACCCGCTTCGAGACCAGCACGATGCGCCCCTTCGGGCTACCCCGCATCCTCCCCGACGACCCATCAGACGACTGAGCACACAACCGGCCGCAGGACCGGCCGCCAGAACAGGAGCCCGACCATGACCAGCGACAACAGCTACACCAAAACCCTCAGCCTCGCCGCGACCCGCGAGGAGGTCTTCGCGGCGCTGACCGACCCGGACCAGGTCACCGCCTGGTGGAGCGCCAAGTCAACGACCGGCTCTGGGGAGACCGGGGGCGAACTGCAGATCACCTTCGGCACCGAGGAGCAGCCGACGGTGATGCGGGTGCTGGCCGCCCACCGCCCCGACGTAGTGGTCTGGGAGGTCACGTCCAGCCCGTTGATCCCCGACTGGGAGGGCACCCGACCGACGTTCACGATGACGACCACCGACGGCGGCTGCCGTCTGGACTTCACTCACCACGGCCTGGTCCCCACTTTGGAGTGCTTCGAGCTGTGCAACGTCGACTGGCGCCGATTCCTGGTGCGCCTGGGCGCCCACGCGGAGCAGCACGGCTGAGCCGGCGCCCGCTGCACCGCCGCGGGGTCCGGGTGTCCGGGCCTCGGTGGGGCTGGTCAGTGCTGGGTGCGGTGGATGGTCAGGGCGAGCATCTGGACGTGTTCGGGCCAGGTGAGCCGGTACAGGGACGGGTACTCCTGGGGCTGGCTGTCGACGGTGACTGTCCAGGGGCTGTCGCTCCAACTGGCCTGGGCGTCGTGGCGGATGGCCACTGCGTGGCCGTCGGCGGTGACTCGGCGCGGATGGCGCGAAGGCCGGCCACGTCGGGCGGCCGTTCGCGTCGGCGGCGGTCTCCTCGAAGTACCGCACGTTGGCGACGTTGTGTCCCCATGCGGCGACGGCGTCGGCGAGCTGTCGCGTGATCTGCTGCGCCCCGGTGCGGGAGTGTAAAACTAACGGCGGATCTGCCGATCAAGGAAGAGACGCCAAGTGACTGTGCAGAGTGTGGAGTTGAAGTCAATCGAGGCCGCTGGTCCGGCGGTGTCCGGAGGGGTGCCGGATGACCAGCTGATCTCGATGTTGGTGGACCGGGCCAGGTCGGAGGGCCTGCAGCTGACTGGGGAGGGCGGGCTGCTGCAGCAGCTGA
>NZ_SUMC01000116.1 GCF_005047355.1 Actinacidiphila oryziradicis | reverse complement strand
CAACGGCGGCGGCGGCAACGGCGGCGGCGGCCACAACGGCGGCGGCGGTGGCGGCGGCGGTGGCGGCGGCAACGGCGGTGGCGGCGGTGGCGGCGGCAACGGCGGCGGCGGCAACCGTATCGCAGCCGGTGACGGCGGCAACGAGGGCAACGGCGGCCACCACCACGGCGGCAGGTGCTACGACGACTGGGGCAACGAGAACGGGCACTACCGTCCCCAGTACGGTGCATACCGCGGCCGCGTGGTCGCGAGGACGGGCCTTCGGATCCGTTCCGCGCCGAACGCCACCTCCCTCAGCGTCGGTTTCCTGCCGTACGGTGCGCTCGTGCGGATCGCCTGCAAGGTCAACTCGCAGCTGATAGGCGGCAACCCGCGCTGGTACAAGCTGGACGACCACCACTACGCCTGGTCCTCGGCCCGCTACATCAACAACCTCGACAGGTCGCCGCGCTACTGCGGCCACTGATACGGACCCCGCGACGGCGTCCGCTCCTTCCGGAGTGGACGCCGCGCGCGTGGCCCTACGCGGAGCTGCTGCCGGCCGACGCGGCCAGGTCCACCGGCCCGACTCCGGCCCGGCGGGCCAGCGCCACCGCAGCGAGCGTGGAGTGCACCCCGAGCTTCCCCAACACATTCTGCATATGGGTGCGCACGGTGTGCGGGGACAGATACAACCGCTCGGCCACCGCTTTCCGGCCCAGCCCGGCCACCATGCAGCGCAGCACCTCCTGCTCACGGGGGGTCAGCGACTCCACGAGCAGCTCGCTCTCGGTGCGATGGCGGCGGGCGGCAGTCAACTCCCGTAGCACGCCGGTGAGCAGCGCGGGTGGCAGATGTGTCTCGTCCCGGAGCACGCCGCGCATTACCGCCAGCAGCCTCGACAAGGAGCAGTCCTTGGCGACCCAACCCGATGCTCCCGCCTGCAATGCCCGGGCGGCGCGGCGCGCGTCGTCCCGCTCGGCGAGGACGACGATGCGGGTGCCGGGGTGCTCGGTGCGTACCTTCTCGACCAGCGCTATGCCGTCGAGTCCGGGGGTGCTGTCCGAGTGCACGGCCTGAAGTTGCGGGTGGGCCTGGAGCTGCTGCTCGGGCGGGCGCGGCTCGGGCACCTTCGGCGTGGCCGGCGCCGGTATGCGGTTGGCGGCGCCGAGGTCGGCGTCGATCAGTAGTACGTCGTATCGGCGGGCGTCGGTCGCCGCTCGTTCCAGGCAGCGTTGTGCGGCTGGTGCGCTGCCGGCCGCCGAGACATCGACGTCCGGCTCTGCTGCCAGGGCAGCGGCGAGCGATTCGGCGAAAATGCGGTGATCGTCCACGACGAGAACGCGGATCCGTCCCACGTGCCCCACTCCCGGCATTCGGCTTCCCCCATGGTCTGCGGTTCACGGAGGATCCGGCACCTGAAGCAGGAGTCGTGCACACAGCCTCCGTACGACCGCCGTCGTACTCCTGGGCTGCTGCCCTGCCCCGTTCCAGGTGCCGAATCCTTGTGTCTCGCCCCCTGATGGGCGCCGGCCCCCACCGGCGCTGTAAAAAAAGCGTAGGCGCAGGGACTGACAAAGACGGCCCAATGGCAAAATTTGCTCGATGTGGTTGGCTTCTGGCGTGTGAAGCTGTGGCCCACGGTGCGTTTTCTGGCCGAGGTTGACCAAAATTGGCAATTCGCGCGAGCTTGTCCGGCTGCGCCGCGCCGGGCTGTTCCGGGCTGCACCGGGATTGGTCCCGCCCCCGGGGCTCACTCCAGGCGGACGGCTCCGGCGGAGGGGACGGCTACGAAGACGCGCGGCTCGCGGAATCCGCCGGAGGCGAACGCCGCGGTGACGGCGTCAGCGATCTTGTCGGCGGAGGCATCGTCCACGAGGATGATCGCGGAGCCGCCGAACCCGCCGCCGGTCATACGGGCGCCGAGCGCCCCGGCGTCGTTGGCGGTGGCGACGACGAGATCCAGTTCGGGGCAGGAGACGCGGAAGTCGTCGCGCAGGGAGGTATGGCCCTCGGTCAGCACCGGGCCGATGGCCCGGACATCGTCGGCCTCCAGCAGCGCGACAACGCGCTCGACGCGCTGGTCCTCGGTGACGACGTGGCGGACCAGGCGCCGCTGTTCCTCGTCCTCGAGCCGGGCGAGGGCCTCGTCCAGGCCCTCGTACGGAACGTCACGCAGGGCGTCGACGCCGAGCGCCGCGGCGGCGTCCTCGCAGCCTCGGCGGCGTTTGCCGTACTCGCCCTCGCTGTGGGCGTGTTTGACCTGGGTGTCGACGACCAGCAGCCGCAGGCCCCGGGCGGCGAGGTCGAAGGGGATCTGGTGCTGGGACAGATCGCGGGTGTCGAGGTAGAGGGCGTGCCCGGCGGTGCAGCAGGCGGAGGCGGTCTGGTCCATGATGCCGGTGGGCGCGCCGACGTAGACGTTCTCGGCGCGCTGGCAGAGGCGGGCGAGCTGCCAGCGCTGGAGGCCGAGGTCGTAGAGGTCGTTCAGCGCGAGGGCGGTGACGATTTCGAGGGCCGCCGAGGACGACAGACCCGCGCCGGTGGGCACGGTGCTGTCGTAGTGGATGTCCGCGCCGCCGACGGCGTGGCCGGCGTCGCGCAGCGCCCATACGACGCCGGCCGGATACGCGGCCCAGCCCTTGGCGGGCTCTCCGTCCAGGCGGACTTCGACGACGCCGCCCTCTGCCTGCCCGGAGTGCAACCGCAGGAGACCGTCGTCGCGGCGGGCGACAGAGGCGATGGCGGTGTGCGGCAGGGCGAAGGGCATAACGAAGCCGTCGTTGTAATCGGTGTGTTCACCGATCAGGTTCACCCGGCCTGGTGCGGCCCAGGTGCCGTCGGGGCTGGTGCCGTAGACGTCACGGAAGGCGTCCGCTGTTGTCACTTGCTGCTCTCCTGGTCGTGCAGATGCTGGGCGAAGGTCCATGCGTCGCGGACGATGCCGGCGAGGTCGGCGCGGCTGGGCTTCCAGCCCAGCCGCTGCCTGGCCCGCTCGGCGGAGGCCACGAGCACGGCCGGGTCACCTCCCCGGCGGAGGGTGGTGACCTCGGGGATCGGGTGGCCGGTGACCTGGCGGACGGTTTCGATGACTTCGGTCACGGAGAAGCCGTTGCCGTTGCCGAGGTTGCAGATGAGGTGCTCGCCGGGCGTCGCGGCGTCGACGGCGAGGAGGTGGGCGTCGGCTAGGTCGGCGACGTGGATGTAGTCGCGGACGCAGGTGCCGTCGGGGGTGGGGTAGTCGTCGCCGTAGACGGAGATCGACTCGCGCTGTCCCAGCGCGACCTGGAGCACCAGCGGGATGAGGTGCGACTCGGGGGCGTGGCGCTCGCCGTAGGCGGTCCCGTCCGGGGTGAGGTGGGCACCGGCGACGTTGAAGTACCGGAGGGAGACGGCGGCCAGGCCGTGCGCGGCGGCCTCGCTGCTGATCATGTGGTCGACGGCGAGCTTGGAGGCGCCGTAGGGGTTGGTCGGCAGCGTCGGGTCGTCTTCGGTGATCGGCACGGACTTGGGCTCCCCGTAAGTGGCCGCGGTGGACGAGAAGACCAGCGTCCGGACGCCGGCCTGCCGCATCGCCGTAAGGAGCTCAAGAGTGCCTACAACGTTGTTGCGCCAGTACTTCTCGGGGTTGACGACGGACTCGCCGACCTGTGAGGAGGCGGCGAAGTGCAGTACGGCGTCGTAGGGGGAGTCCGGGGAGCTGAGGACGCGCGCGGCGGTGTCCTGGATGCGGCCCTCGACGAAGGCCGCGCCGTCGGGTACACCGTCGCGGAAGCCGGTGGAGAGGTCATCGAGGACGGTGACCTGGTGTCCGGCCTCCAGCAGGTGCTTCGTCACGACACTGCCCACATAACCGGCGCCGCCGGTGACCAGTACCTTCTTTGCCTTGCTCACTGACTCGCAGCCTTTCCCTCGGTTCTGTGGACGCCAACGTAGCCGAACCTAGCAATTGGCCCTGTCCAAGCGCTGTGTGCTGTCTAGGCGGAAACGACATCGCGCAGGCGCTGTGCGGCGGCCTCCGGCGGCACATCATTGATGAACACCCCCATACCGGACTCGGAGCCCGCGAGGAACTTCAGCTTGTCGGCGGTACGGCGGATGGTGAAGAGCTCGAGGTGCAGGGCGAACTCGCGGCGATGCTCGATGCCGAACGGTGCCTGGTGCCAGCCCGAGACATACGGGGTGGGGGGCAGGCCGGGCCCGAAGAGCCGGTCGAAGCGGCGCAGGAGGTCCAGGTAGATGTGCGGGAACTCGGCGCGCTCGTCCTCGTCGAGGCCCAGCAGGTCGGGGACCCGTCGCTTCGGGTAGAGGTGCACTTCGTACGGCCAGTGCGCCGCGTACGGCACGAAGGCGGTCCAGTGCTCGCCGTCGAGCACGATGCGCCGTCCGTCCGCCTGTTCCGCCTCGACGGTGTCGTCGAAGAGGTTGCGGCCGCCGGTGGCCTCGCGGTGCTGTTCGGCGGCGCGGAGCATCTGCTCGGTGCGGGGGGTGATGAAGGGGTAGGCGTAGATCTGGCCGTGGGGGTGGTCGAGGGTGACGCCGATCTCCTTGCCGCGGTTCTCGAAGCAGTAGACCTGTTCGACGGCGGGGTGCTGGGAGAGGTCGGCGGTGCGGTCGGTCCAGGTGTCGAGGACGAGGCGGGCCTGGGTGGGGGTGAGGTCGGCGAAGGACTTGTCGTGATCGGGGGTGAAGCACACGACCTCGCAGCGGCCGGTGTCGCCGCTGAGTGACGGGAAGCGGTTCTCGAAAACGGCGACGTCGTAGTCGCTGTCCGGGATCTCGCTGAGCCGTCCCTCCTGGGAGGGGCAGAGCGGGCACTCGTCGGCCGGCGGGTAGTAGGTGCGGCCCTGGCGGTGGGAGGCGATGGCGATGTGCTCGCCGAGGAGCGGGTCCCGGCGGACCTCGGAGGCGCTGGCCATCGGATCGAGGGGGCGTCGGTCGACGGCGTCACGGACGGCGTCGTCCCGGCCGTCGTAGTAGATCAGCTCGCGTCCGTCGGCGAGCCGGGTCGTCGTCTTCTTCACGGTGGAGCCCCTAGTCACAAGTCACGAGTAGCAACACTGCACTCAACATAACTAAACACAATGAACCACAACTCAACAGATACGTCAATCCTGCGCGGAACGGTGGGACGTATGCGCACATGACATACCTGGCCACGGGCCTACGGCTGCCCATCAACGGACTCGACTACGCGATCCTCATCATCTACTTCGTCGTGGTCCTGGGCATCGGTTTCCTGGCGCGCCGCAGCGTCAGGACGAGCCTGGACTTCTTCCTGTCCGGGCGGTCACTGCCCGCGTGGGTCACCGGGCTGGCCTTCGTCGCCGCCAATCTCGGCGCCACCGAGATCCTCGGCATGGCCGCAAACGGCGCACAGTACGGCGTCTACACCGTGCACTGGTACTGGATCGGCGCCATCCCGGCGATGGTCTTCCTCGGCATCGTGATGATGCCGTTCTACTACGGATCCAAGGTCCGGTCCGTCCCGGAGTTCCTGCTGCACCGCTACGGGCCCTCCTCGCACCTGCTGAGCTCGGTGATCTTCGCGATCTCGGCCGTGCTGATCGCGGGCGTCAACCTCTACGCCATGGCCATCGTGCTGGAGGCGCTGCTCGGCTGGCCGCAGTGGGTCGCGATCGTCATCGCCGGGTTCTTCGTACTGGCGTACATCACCCTCGGCGGACTCTCCTCGGCGATCTACAACGAGGTGCTGCAGTTCTTCGTGATCCTCGCCGCGCTGATCCCGCTCACCGTCGTCGGCCTGAAACACGTCGGCGGCTGGGCCGGCCTCAGCCACAAGCTCACCGCCACCCACGGCCACGCCTTCCTCACCGCCTGGCGGGGCACCGGCATCGGCTCACCCAACCCGCTGGGCGCCAACTGGCTGACCATCGTCCTCGGGCTCGGCTTCGTGCTGAGCTTCGGCTACTGGACCACCAACTTCGCCGAGGTGCAGCGGGCCCTGTCCGCCAGGAACCTGTCGGCCGCCCGGCGCACCCCGCTCATCGCCGCCTTCCCGAAGATCTTCATCCCGGCGATCGTGATCGTCCCCGGTCTGATCGCGCTGGCCATGGAGCCCTCACTGGGCCGGCCCGGCAGCGGTCTGCAGTACAACGACGCCATCCCGCTCCTGATGAGCGATCTGCTGCCGAACGGAGTGCTCGGCATCGCGGTGACCGGGCTGCTCGCCGCGTTCATGGCAGGCATGGCGGCGAACATCTCGTCCTTCAACACCGTCTTCACCTACGACATCTGGCGCGCCTACGTACGGCCGGGCCGCCCGGACTCGTACTACCTGGCCACCGGCCGGGTGCTGACCGCCATCGGGGTGGTGATCGGCATGGGCACGGCCGTCATCGCGTCCAGCTTCAGCAACATCATGAACTACCTGCAGACACTCTTCTCCTTCTTCAATGTGCCGCTGTTCTGCGTCTTCATCCTCGGCATGTTCTGGAAGCGGGTGACAGCCGCGGCCGGCTTCTGGGGCCTGCTGTCCGGCACGGTGGCCGCGATGATCAACTACTTCTGGATCTACAAGCAGGGCATCATCTCCATCCCCACCGACCAGGGCGCCAACTTCGTCTCCGCCATCGTCGCCTTCGTGGTCGGCGCCCTGGTGGTGGTCATCGTCACCCCCTTCACCCGCCCCAAGCCCGCCGAATCCCTCGCCGGGCTCGTCTACGGCACCCACTCCCCCGGCATGGCCGAGCCCGCCGCGACCGGCGACGACGCCTGGTACCGCAGCCCGGCTCTGCTGGGCTGGACCGCCCTGATCCTGGCCGCCCTGTGCTACATCCCCTTCTCCTTCTGATCTCTTTCTGAGGCAGGCACCGTGAGCGAGAACGAGTACGAATACCAGCGCGAGGTCGAGGAGCTCGAACAGGAGTCCGCGACCGCCGCCCGGCTCTTCGACATCCGCCGTGTCATCGGCAGCCTCTTCGTCATCTACGGCATCATCGTCACCATCGCCGGGATCACCGCCTCCAACGCCGCCATCCACAAGGCCGCCGGCATCAACATCAACCTCTGGACAGGCCTGGGCATGCTGGCCCTGGGCGTGTTCTTCCTCATCTGGCTGACCCTCAGCCCAAGCCCGCCGCCCCCCTCGGCACCTCCGGAGCCCTCAGCGCCACCGGAGGTCCCGTAGGCCCCGTGGGGGGGATCACCCGGGGCTGTCCGCCGCGCGCTCCAGCAGCCCCGTGCGGGCCGCCAGCGCCGCCGCCTCCAGCCTCGACCCGACGCCCAGCTTCATCAGCACCCGCTGCACATGCGTACGCGCCGTACTCGGCGCGATTCCCATCCCGGCCGCGATCACCCGTGTGTCATCGCCCTCCGCGACCCGCACCAGTACCTCGACCTCGCGCGGGGTGAGCAGCTGCAACAGCCTGCTGCCCTCGTCGTCCGGCTCGACCGCCGGATTCAACAGCTCCGCGAACGCCCCCTGCAGCAGCTGCTGCGCCACCGCGACCTCCCCGGCCCTCGCCTTGGCCATCGCCCGCTCGACGCCCTCGATGCGCTCGTCGTGCCGTACGTAGCCCGAAGCCCCGGCCGCGAACGCCGCCGCGATCCCGCGCGGGCTGGGCACCGGCCCGAGCACCAGCACCGCCACCCCGGGGCGCTCGCGCTTGATCCGCACCACCGCGTCGAACATCCCCGGCTCCGCCGGCGCCGCCGTCCCGATCAGACACACCTCCGGCGACCTGCTCAGCACCACGTCCGCCGCCCCGGACGCCGGCGCGGCCGCCGCGAGCACCCGGTGCCCGCGCAGTTTCAGTGCCGAGGCCAACGCCTCGGCCAGCAGACGGTGGTCGTCGACCACGACAACCCGTACGCCCATCTGGCGATCCCCCTATCCCCCAGGAAGCCGTGGGCAACGCCCCACCGGCTTCACGCCTGTGCCCCCTTCATGCCGTAGCGCGATCCGCCCGGCGTCCCACCTCAGTCCCCACCGCCGCGGGCCCGGTTCTAGCCCCGGAAGCTACACGGTTGTTCGAGAATCCGCGCCCCCTAGTGGTCAGAAGCCTCTCCCAATATCGGAAATCCCATCCTTCATGGCCGGTTTACCCCCGAAACAGTCCGATCCATTACGCATCGTGCCCAAAAAACGGCCGCCCAGTGCCAGAGTCTGCACAGGATGGCCGTCCCCAAACGATCACGCGACCGCAGCGAGCGCGCTGCCATCACTCCTTGCGCAAGTTGCGAACACCGCACTTGAGACCCGGAACGCCGTCGAACTTGCCGTCCACCGTCACCAGTTCCGCCCCCAGGCACTCAGCCAGCGCCGCGTAAGAAGCGTCATACGGCCACATGTTGTGCCGCAATTCCCAGATCCGCGGGAGCAGCGGTACGTGGTCATACCGCTTCAGGCCCATGGCGCCGAGCAGTTCCAGCGCCCGCTTTCCCTCATCTGCGGGCAACTTCTTACCTCGCACCAAGCCGCGCAGGGTGGAAGCGCACTCGAGGTCGACAGCATGCGGTGCGGCCAGCCGCTCACCAACGACAGCTGTGCGGACCTTCTCCGCGAGAGCGTCCGCGCCGACCAGGAACTCGACCAGAGCCGAAGTGTCCAGAACGATCACGCGCGGGCCTCACGCATCTCCGCGATCGCATCCACCACGTCATCCGCGGTCACCGTGGACCGGGCGGCGATGGCCCGCGCCCGCTCGGCGGCTTCCTCCGGGCTGAGGGTTACCGCCTCACCCTCGAGAAGCTGCCGGACATAGGCCTGCAAGGACTGCCCCGCTCTGGCGGCACGTACTTTGAGTGTGGTGAGGGTGTCGTCGGAGATGTCCCGTACATGAATAGTAGCCATGCAAGCATTTTACTGGCAACGCAAGCAAAATGACCACCTGCGAGTCATTGGCGATACCCGTGCTGGTGGAGCAGCGCTCATACGCTGTCCCGTACTGACGGACGACGAGATCGACGACACCCTGCGCGGCATGCGTGGCGACGACGCCCGCTGATGACCCAGACCCCCGCATGCGCCCAGGCATCGTCGTGATCGTGTTCAGGTAACGGCACCGATGGCTCGTCCGCGGTCGTAGGCACGGCGCGCATGGTGCAGGGTCACCGCTTGGGCAGGGAGTAGGCCTGAAGGCCGCGATCCCCCCGCTACGCGTCGTCCGCCATCTCCAGCCAGCGCATCTCCAGGTCGTCACGCTCCTCGCTCAGCGCGCGCAGC
Source organism: Actinacidiphila oryziradicis (assembly GCF_005047355.1). Classification (GTDB taxonomy): domain Bacteria; phylum Actinomycetota; class Actinomycetes; order Streptomycetales; family Streptomycetaceae; genus Actinacidiphila; species Actinacidiphila oryziradicis. The sequence continues at coordinate 13,431 of NZ_SUMC01000116.1, read as the reverse complement.
TCGGCGTCGAGCTTGCCGACCCTGGCGAAGTCGGTGGCGTTGTCGGCGATCTCGGTGTGCAGCTTGGTCTCCTGCTGGGCGATGCGGTCGAGCCGCCGCTCGATCTTCTGCAGCTCCTTCTTGGCGGCGCGGGCGTCGACGCTCGTCTTCGCCCTGGCCGGCACGGAGGCGGACGCGGCCGCCGCTGACGCCGCCGACTCGGCCTCCACTACGTGCCTGCGGCGCTCGAGGTATTCGTCGACGCCGCGCGGCAGCATCCGCAGGGTCGCGTCGCCGAGCAGCGCCATGACGCGGTCGGTGGTGCGCTCCAGGAAGTAACGGTCGTGGCTGATGACGACCATCGAGCCGGGCCAGCCGTCGAGGAGGTCCTCCAGCTGGGTGAGGGTCTCGATATCGAGGTCGTTGGTCGGCTCGTCGAGGAAGAGGACATTGGGCTCGTCCATGAGGAGGCGGAGGATCTGCAGGCGGCGGCGCTCACCGCCGGAGAGATCCCCGACCGGGGTCCACTGCTTCTCCTTCGTGAAGCCGAACTTCTCGCACAGCTGCCCCGCCGTCATCTCCCGGCCCTTGCCGAGGTCGACCCGCTGCCGTACCTGCTCGACGGCCTGGATCACCCGCCAGTTCGGGTCGAGTTCGGCGACCTCCTGGGAGAGGTAGGCCAGTTTGACGGTCTTGCCGACGGCGATCCGCCCGGCGGCCGGCTGCTTCTCGCCCTCGCTGTAGGCGGCTTCGGCGAGCGCGCGCAGGAGGGAGGTCTTGCCGGCGCCGTTGACGCCGACCAGGCCGATCCGGTCGCCGGGGCCGAGCTGCCAGGTGAGGTGCTTGAGCAGCATCTTGGGGCCGGCCTGGACGGTCACGTCCTTGAGGTCGAACACGGTCTTGCCGAGCCGTGAGTTGGCGAACTTCATCAGCTCGGCGCTGTCGCGGGGCGGCGGGACGTCGGCGATCAGCTCGTTGGCCGCCTCGATCCGGTACCGCGGCTTGCTGGTGCGGGCGGGCGCGCCGCGCCGCAGCCAGGCCAGCTCCTTGCGCATCAGGTTCTGCCGCTTGCTCTCCTCGGTGGCGGCGATCCGCTCCCGTTCGGCCCGTGCGAAGACGTAGTCGCTGTAGCCGCCCTCGTAGTCGTGGACGACACCGCCCTGCACGTCCCACATGCGTGTGCACACCTGGTCCAGGAACCACCGGTCGTGCGTCACGCACACGAGCGCGGAGCGGCGCGCCCGCAGGTGCCCGGCGAGCCAGGAGATGCCCTCGACGTCGAGGTGGTTCGTCGGCTCGTCGAGGACGACCAGATCCTGCTCGTCGATCAGCAGCTTGGCGAGCGCGATGCGGCGCCGCTCGCCGCCGGACAGGGGGCCGATCACGGTGTCCAGGCCCTGCTCGAAGCCCGGCAGGTCCAGGCCGCCGAAAAGTCCGGTGAGGACGTCGCGGATCTTGGCGTCGCCCGCCCACTCGTGGTCGGCCCTGTCCCCCACGACCTCGTGCCGGACGGTCGCCGCCGGGTCCAGGCTGTCGTGCTGGGTGAGCACCCCGAGCCGCAGGTCGCCGAGGTGGGTGACCCGGCCGGTGTCCGGGTCCTCCAGCTTGGCCAACAGGCGGATGAGGGTGGTCTTGCCGTCGCCGTTGCGGCCCACGACGCCGATGCGGTCGCCCTCCGAGACGCCGAGGGAGACGCCGTCGAGCAGTGCACGGGTGCCGTACACCTTTCCTACGGCCTCGACGTTGACCAGGTTGACGGCCACTTTTGCTCCATGCTCACGGGGGACAGGTCGGCTCTCCAGAGTAGTGCGGGCCGGACAGGTCGCCAGACCCATGGCTGCCGCCCGCTCGACCGGGGCGCGAGGGCGCACGGCACCCATGGACGGTCGGGGACTTCTGAACTACCTTTGAAGTATGACGACGCTTGCTCAGGTCAATTTCTCGGACCTCATCCAGAAGCCGCGCGCCACGGTGGCCCGGCTCTCCGGCACGTTTGCCGGTCTCCGACTGGTTCGGCGGGGCGAGCCCGACCTCTACATCACCACGGCGGACCGCGCCGAGCAGACGGCCGAGGTCGTCCGGTCCAATACCCTCATGTTCCATTCTCTGCTCAAGGACGAGGGGGCACCGCAAGGCCTTCTCAGGCGCGCCCTCGCCGATGCCCACCCCTGGGTGCGCTTCCTGCCGTCGAGGGACACCGACCTTTTCCTGGACGAGCTGATTGAGGTGTCCCGGGCCAGCGTCGAGCTGGATACTGTCGCCGCGATATACCAGGTGATCACCGAGTGGAAGCACACTGCCGAGGTATGGGCCGACCCCGAACTCGCCACCGCCCTGGGTCCCAAGGCCGCCGGCGAAGACTTCGGCCCCGTACCGATGCCCCAGGGAAGCGTTGAGTGAGCCCCAAGAAGGGGGACCGGCTGGCACCGCCGCCGGGTCCCGAGGAGTACGACATCCGGTTCGACACGAATGACGCAGCGAAGGGCTGGCACGACCTGTGCCAGCAGGCCCCCGGCAACGCCCTGCTGGCCTGGCGGGAGATGCGCACCCGTCCAGCACCCAGTCCGCCGACCCCCCGCCATCACCGGCTCAAGGGCGAAAAGGCGCACGCGGTCAGAGGCCGCGACGTGCTTCCGCAATGGCAGATAGAAGTGACCGGCGGCGGCCGGATCTGGTACTTGCTCGACGAGGAGCGCAGGACGGTTTGGGTACGTCGCGCCGGAACCGGCCACCCGAAGCAGACCGAGTAGAAGACAGCGTCCAGCCCCTTCGGCCCCGGCCCGCCGCGCGGCCCCTCGACCCGCGCCGCCCTTCAGCCGCGGGCCGCCTTCAGGACGTCCGCGACGATCGGTCCGGCGGAGTCGCCGCCGTGGCCGCCCTGGAGCACGACACCGCTGGCGGCGACGTCGTCACGGTAGGCGAGGAACCAGCCGTTGGGCTGTTCGGTGCCGGCCTCGGCGGAGCCGGTCTTCGCGCCGAGATAGGTGCCGGTCAGGCCGCTCATGGCCGTGGCGGCGGTGCCCTGCTGGGCGGTGAGGCGCATCAGGGAGCGCAGGCTCGCGTCGGCGTTCGGGCTGAGGGCGCGGCCGGCCTTGGCGATGGGTTCGCCGATGAGCGAGGGGGCGACGATCACCGGCTGGTGGAAGAGCCCGGTCCTGGCGGTGGCAGCGACCGACGCCATGTTGAGCGGGCTCATCTGGATCTGCCCCTGGCCGATCATCTCGGAGGTCATCTCGTCGCCACTGCCGCCGGGCACCTTGCCGTCGAACGCGCCGACCCCCACGTTCCAGGTCTGGCCGAAGCCGAAGACATCGTGGGCCACGGTCGGGACGGAGGATTCGCTGAGCTTTCCGGCGAGCGAGATGAAACCGGTGTTGCAGGAGTTCTCGAAGTCCCAGGCGAATGTCGCCGAGAGGTTCTGGCTCTTCTCGACGTTGTGGAACATCTTGCCGTTGTTGTAGTTGTCGTACTGCTTGCACGGCACCGACTGCCCCGGCGTCACGCCCTTCTCCAGCAGCGTCGCCGCCGTGACGACCTTGAACGTGGACCCCGGTGCGACCGTCGCCCCCAGCGCCAGGTTCGTCCCGCCCGCCGGGTTGTTCGCGACCGCCAGGATCTGGCCCGTGCTGGCCTTCAGCGCGACCACCCCCGCGTTCGAGCGCTGCTTCACCGCCTTCTCGGCGGCCGCCTGCACCCCCGCGTCGAGCGTCGTCCGCAGCTTCGCCGGCTTGCCCTTGGTGAGGACGTGCAGGGTTTCGCCCGCGGTCCCGTCTCCCCCGTCGATCCAGGTCTCGATGCCCGGCGTACCGCCCTGCACCTTGGTGGCGTACCGCTGCCGCAAGTCGGTCAGGACGGGGGCGAGCGAGGGGTACGCAGTCGCGTCCAGCGCCTTGCCGTTGCGGTCGACAAGCTCCACCTGCGGTTTGCTCGCCTTGCCCGTCTCCAGCGACTCCCCCTCGCCGAGCTTCGGATTCAGCACTGACGGATGCCAGTCCACCAGCGGCTTGTGCGTCGTCGCCCCCCGGAAGACCGTCAGCGACCCGTCGTACGACCACGGCGACCGCTTGCCGTCGTACGTCAGCGTCGCGGCCACCTTGAAGGGCACCTTCGTCGCCTCAGCCCCTCCCGGCACGCCCGGGGTGAGCTTCAACGACGTCACATGCGCCTTCTGCCGGTAAGCGGTCAGCTCCGCTGCGGCGGTCGTCGGATCGTTGGTGAGCGCTCCGGCCGCCGTTTCGTCGCCCTTGGCCCATGCGGCCAGAAAGTCCCGGGCCGTCTTCCGCACCTCGGCCGCTGTCGGCGGTCCGGTGACGGTGGGCAGGGCCTTCGCAACCGTCGTACCGCCGCTGTTGCCGCCGCTCACCCCCTGATACAGGTTGTACGTGCCATACCCGGCCGCTCCCACCATCGCGGTGAGCAGGCCGCCCACTATGCCGATCTTCGCCCCACGTCGCACTTCCCCGACCCCCACCTTGAACCTGTTCAAAACACTGCGCAGCAAACGCACTCTACGCGCCCCAAGAGGCGCATTGGGGTCGGTTTCACGTATCGACTCGACATCGCAACGACAGCCGTCGGCCCACGAGTACGGCCGGGCCGCGCCGCGCCCGTGCGGTTACTCCGACGATCAACGAATATGCGCCAACTGGCCCTACATACATCTAAGTTGAACACCAACAGCCGTCGACCGCGACGCCGGCGAGTTGGTCCGCAAGACCTTCCCCGGCATCGTGGACCTCGCCCGCATCGGCCGGACCTTCCTGGTCCACACCGTGCGGCACCCGGCCGTCTTCGGCGGAATCGGCCGAAAGCCCTAGCGCACTCCGCGCGGCGCCCCGGATCTTTGGCGCATGGCCCGATCCCATGGCAGCCCAGCCGCCGCCACGGCTCCCGAGGCCGCAGCGGTCAGGCGGGGTGGCGTCCCGCCGCGTTCTCATCCCAGCAAGGCAACATCCCACCTGTGGCGACGACTTTTCGAGCGGCACAGGTCGCCTGTCTCCAGTTGGGATCGTTGATCCCTCGAATGGCCTCCGCCCGGTCGCCATAACCTACGCGTGACCATATTTTCACTGAGTGTGAACACAGGAATCAAACGAACCTGCATACAGTCGGCCACGGCTGTCCTTTCGGCGCTCATGGCGCTGACGACAGGCGCGGGAGTCGCTGCTGCCAGCAGTCCCGTCGTCCCCTCGTACCGCATGCAATTGCGGAACGACTGCGAGGCCAGCGCCCTTCGCATGGTCCTGGCCGCCAGGGGCGTGCGGGCCGGGGACCAAGCGATTTCGGGCCGGATCGGTCTTGACCGCGTTCACTATCAGTTCGGGCGCTCCGGTCCCCTGGCGGGAGACCCTTTCCGCGCCTTCGTCGGCGACCCGAACGGCTCGGAGGTCGCCGGAACCGGCTTCGGGGTCTACTCCCCGCCTGTCGCCGCCGCTGCCCGCTCCTACGGCCTCACCGTGCTCGCCGCCGGCCAGGGCATCTCGCCGGCTACCCTCCGGGCACGGGTCACCAGCGGTCATCCCGCGATAGTCTGGGTGGACTACTTCTGGCGGCGTCTCGGGTCTCGCTCGTATACGGCCTATGACGGCCGCCCTGTCCCCTACGCCGGTCCTGCAGAACACGTCGTCGTCATTACCGGCTTCTCCGGCGGCCGCGTCACGGTCAACGACCCAGCCCGTGGACGACTCTCCCTCAGCGAGGCGACCTTTGGTGCTGCCTACGCGACGTACGGAGATATGGCTGTGATAGTCCGCTGACACTGCCCTGTATGGTCCGGCATCCGCGAATCGGCCTTATTCGGTAGTCAAGTGCCCGTTAATTTAGGATCTCGTGGTGATCGGCCGGGGCAGGCTGGTCGCGGCCCAGCCGGTGGGGAGTTCATCGCCGCGCACACCCGCGCCGAGGTCGCGGTCCGGCGCACCGTGGCGGCCCGACATCTCCATGGTGCCCGGCAAGAAGGGACGCCCCTGTGGAACCGGGGGCGCCCTTCATAGTCATCATCGATCACGACTTGTGCAGCACGCGCAGGCCATCGATGCTGCGGATGAGCTGCGCGACCCCGATCACGCCGACGAACACCTCAAGAGCGACGGACACTCCTGACCGGTGGCCGGAAGACAGTATGACCACGCTCTGGACCAGCAATAGGATCCCCGCCACCGCACCGAGGTAGGCCACAGCCTTGTTCCGGGGGACGAACCGCCACCACGGTCCTCCCGCCGGCCGACCCCATTCCCCTTGAGTTCCCGTCGCCACGGTCTCGACCTCCCTGTTGCCCAATGATCCGTTGACGGTGCACCTGCCCAGTCCGTCCAAGCCAATGCCGGTGACCCTGCAGGGCGCGAAACGCCGGCCCGGAGCCCGTGCGACCCGCCTCGCCGTGTTCAAGTGGCTCACTCCTTACAACACCTGGCGACGGCACGGTCACGGGGGGGTGCTGCTCAGGTTCCTCAGCTGATGCGGTGCGCTGTGGGTCATTGAGTGGCTGGTCGCCAGTTGAACATTGCCGTGTAGGGTTCCCGGCCATGACCGATGGCTGGCGGATGGACCGGATCGGAAGCGCACTGCGGGGAGAGAATCCCGCCGTGCTGAGACGCCTCGACGCGGGGTTCGCGGTGATCGGGGACGTCCAGTTCCTTCCCGGATACTCGGTGCTTTTGACCGATGAGCCCGACGTGCAGCGGCTGTCGGACCTCCCACGGGCCCAACGGCTGGCCTTCCTGGCCGACATGGAGCGATTGGGCGAGGCCGTCGAACGTGCCTGTCGCCGACTGGATTCGGCTTTCCGTCGCGTGAACCTGGAGATTCTGGGCAACACGGATGGATTCCTGCATGCGCATGTGTGGCCGCGGTATGAGTGGGAATCTGCTGATCTCGTGGGCATGCCGGTATGGCTGTATCCGCACCAGCGGTGGAGTGACGAGCAGTTCGCCCTCGGTCCGCAGCACGATGCTCTCCGGGCGGAAATCGGCAACGAACTGGACAAGCTCGCGGGGTGATCCGAGCGGTTCATGGGCTGACGGGCGCCCCTCGGGTACCCCACGTCAGTCGCGGCCCTCAGCGTCCGGCGACGCCTCCCGGCCGCGCTTGCTACCCCGCTGCCGGGGCGAACGTACGGTACACGGACGTGCTCAAGGAGACGTTGATGGACTTCGACGCGTCGACCGACTGTTGAGTGCCTGGCTCGTCCTCGACACTACGGATTACGGACACAGCCGCCGAAGACCTGAGGCTGCGAGTCCCCGGTAAGAGCGGAGTGCCCAGCTAGATCCAGGTGTCCAGCCACATTCGGGGGGGGTGGGGATGATGCCTGCAGCCGAGCGCCCCGGCGAGGAGTACCGCAGCCTCACCCCCAGATGAACGGCATTAATTCCTCGGCCACTTCGAGCTCCGGAAGGTCGCCCTCGGCATCTGCACCCGCGACTACGGCAGCCCCTGTGTCCATGAACACGCGTGCTTCTCTCAACTAGCGATAGCTCGGGCGAACGGGCGGGAGGGAAGATCGTGATTCTCTCGGCTCGCCTCGGGGCCAGGAACTACTGTCGCGAGCATGGTCGAACACGATGCCCTCAGCGCCACCCGCGAGGCTTACGACGCTGCTGCCCCCACCTATGCGCAGCTGTTCCGCGACACGCTGCGTGACAGCCCCCTGGACCGCTCGATCTTGGATGCCTTCGCCGAGGTCGTAAGTGCGAGTGGGGACGGTCAGGTCGCGGACCTGGGGTGTGGACCTGGCCATATCACCGCTTATCTGGACGAGCTGGGGTTGACGGCGTTTGGCGTTGATGCCTCTCCTGCGATGATCAAGTTGGCTCGACAGGCCTATCCGGGCCTGCGGTTCGACGTGGGCTCGATGGCCGCGTTGAACATCGCTGACGGCGTGCTGGGCGGCGTACTCTCACGTTGGTCCATCATCCACACTCCGCCGCAGGAACTCCCCGTCATCCTGGCGGAGTTCCATCGTGTGCTGGCAGCTGGCGGCCACCTTCTGGTCGGCTTTTCGGCCAGCGATGATCCGTCTCACCCGACGCAGGTCTTCGATCACACAGTCGCGCCGGCCTATCGGTGGTGGCCTGATCACCTCGCCGCGATGCTGCGCAAGTCCGGGTTGGCCGAGGTGGCCCGGATGGTTCGCGAGCCTCAGCCCACCGACCGGCGGCAGTTCCAGGGGGTTCAACTGCTCGCCCGCAAAGCCTAGGCAGGGGCTGCCTGATCGAACACATGATCGCGTCCAACCTGCCGCACGGGGAGCTGTCAGGCTCCAGGCGTCGACTCGTGATCAAGGCTCACCGCCCGTTCGAGCTCCGATTTGGTCGAACGAGGGGACTCCGAGGAACACCCTCAATGACCTGCGCTCCTGGTGGGCATCGAGCTGGGCGATCTTCTCTTCTGCCCCAGCGAGGCTGACCCGTAGCCCTTCGACCTCGCTGAGCCAGCCTTCGCTCTCGGCTTCGGCAATACGGGCGATGAGGTTGTCGCGGATGTCGGCGAGTCGTGTCCGCTGGGCCGGGTCCGGTCGAAGGAGTGAGCATCTGACGCCTGTATCCGCTGCCAGTCCTCCAACTCGACCCCCGTCAGCGACCCCGCCTCATCGAGATCATCCAGAACCTTCGAGACCGCATCCGCGAGGCCCGCGGCAACGGCTGACTCGGCGAAGTCGAAGGACTCCAAGCCAGCCTCGACGCCGCGATGACCAAGCTGGCCGGCCTCAAGGCGCGCGGTGATACTTCGGTGTGAGCAGAAACGCAGAGGTCGTCGTGCTGGCACTCGACGCGGATGAAGTCATGGAGCCTCTCACCCGGGACGACGAGAAACGCACCTGGCGCGGTCGGTTCGAGCCGATACAGAGCCAGTGGGTCGGCTCCTTCGGTATTGGCTGGGCTACGGAGTTCGAACGTATGCGTTCGCGGTCCGGCCTCCTGAAGCACTTGGAGTCGCTCTCGTGGCCCCGGCCGGAAAGCGTGCAGGTTCTGATCCACGACGAGGAGGACGACTGCTTCGGACTGTGGATGATCCACGACGGCAGGTTGGTGGAGGTGCCCCTCCCGCGCACCCAGCGGTTCCATGCCCCGGGTCCGCCGAATGAGGACTACCCGCCGAGCCCTGGAGTGTTGTGGCGGACAGACGCTCGCTTGAACTTGCCCGAGCAGACTCCGAGGGACTGCCGGGACCTGCGGCCAGCCTGGTAGGAGCGAGCAAAACAGCCTCGCCAAACCGTGCGGACCTGAAACGGGTTTCGTGGCCACGCCGAGCAACGAATCATGGCGTGATCCGAACGAAACGGCCTAGGCTTGTGTCGGATCGACGGCGAAGTGCTCGGGATGGGCGGCGTGGAGTGGATCGCGGTTGAGGACGCGATCCCGAACAACCGCATCGGACGGACGGGGGTCCACGGTCTGGCGAGTTTCGTCGAGTTTACTGACCGCAGGAGCTCGGATACTTGCTCTGAAGCGTGACGATTCCCCCCAGCCTGCTCACCGAGTTGGCTCTGCGAGGGTGCGTGGTCTTGAGGCGGCGCAATAGGAGACTCCAGCAGCACCCACGGGACCGCCACACATAGGGCGTCCGAAACCCGCGGGCAGGCCTTGGCGAACACACTGCTCGACACCGGGCAGGACGCGGGTGGCCGGGTCCTGTCGTGCCCTGCTGACCTGCGCGTACGGGGCAGCGGCGGCGCCGCTGCCCCGGCGCCCGCAGCCCAAAGGCGCAGCTAGATCCAGGTGTCCAGCCACATTCGGGCGCGCCAGGAGGAGTACGGGATCGTCATGCCCGTGTAGAGCGGGAAGAAGTAGATGAACTCTCGCATCCGGCACGCCAAACGGCCCTGAACAGGGGAAACATCCCTGACCAAGGCCGTGTCATGCCGCTTGGGCCGTCCCCGGGCCGTGGAAGTGCTACCAAACTCGGAAGGCCGCAGCCCTTCCCGCCCGCACTGCGGGCTTGGTGTGACCCCACCCACAACGTGCCCGTGCGCATCGGCTTCCGATCCGGTCGGGCCAGGCTTGGATTCGCCAGCTCGTGTGATCGCAGGTTGAGCGGCTGCCGCCCGAGACGAATCCTTGCAGGCCCTATCCACCGCTCTCCTGTGCTAATCCCTCCGCAGCCTGGGGACAGCGTGACAAAATCGGCGCTTGACCTGGCGAAATGTAATTCGCCACCCTTCGCAAGGTCTCGCCAGATGGGTAGCTACGGACCTTTGTCAATACGCTCGGTCAGCGGGTCGTGAACAGACCTGCAGCAACGCGACGGCCCCCTGGTGCAAGCAGGGGGCCGTCCAATGAGCCCAACCCATGCGTTTTGGAGGTCAACTCATCTCACACGATTCTACGGAGGACCCAGTCCCCGCCAAAACAGGCCATGAGCCAAGTAGCCACGTAACGCCCCTCGCCGACCCGAACGCCGATGGCAGTCGCGCGACGTTACGCCCGGTCGTATACATAAGTGCTCTGGCAACAGGCTTGGCTCTCGTTATCTGGGGACACGCGACCCCAGTGGAAGCCTCTGGGTATGTGACTCCGTTTCTGGTGATATTCGAACGCCGCGGGTAATTTCGTTCGATTCGGCGTTCTAAAACGAGGCCCCGACCATCATGGCTGGGGCCTCGCTCACATTTACCCGTTTTAGGCCACATGGCCCTGGGCAACGCAGATTGCCACCAGCGCCCTCCCTATGCCGCTTGGGCTGTACGTGGGCCGCCGAGCGGCTTGCCCAGGGTCTGGAAGACACGGTCCACGGCATTCCGGGTGCGCCCCTCGCTACTGGGCATCATGTGCGTGTACACGCGGAGCGTGAATCCCGGATCACTGTGCCCCAGGTACGCGCTCAGGGCCCGGATGCTCTCGCCGGCATCCAGTAGCACGGAGGCGTAGAAGTGCCGCAGGGCGTGCATACCGTACTCACGTGCCGATGCATACCGTTCGCCCGGTTCGGGCTTGGGGATGATGCATGCGGCTGCGAGGGCGGGCTTCCACAGGTGGTCATCGAAGTGACTCGCGCGGACGCTGTCCCGGGCGTTGGGTGGCCAGCAGGAGGATGACGCCCAGTGCCCGGCCGCGCTTGATGATGGAGGTGCACAGGGCGCCGGCTTCCTTGCCGTACTGCTCGTGGGAGAACAGTTCCTGGCACTCGTCGATGGCGAGCACCAGCGGGTGCAGCCCGAGGGAGCGGATGGCGGCCACCTCCGGGGTGACCTTGTTCTCCGGGCACTTGTCCTTGGGCAGCGAGCTGATGACCTGGGCCCGGCGCTCCAGGTCCTTGTAGACGTAGCGGATCGACTCCAGCGCGGCGGCGCATGTCTCGTCGTTGGCGCCGGAACCGTAGTCCGCGGCGACCGTCTCGCCGAGCGCGCTCAGGTCGCCGGTGCCCTTCAGTTCCCAGATCAGCAGCTCCGCCAGGACGTCGAGGGCGGCGGCCAGCAGAGGCGTGCGGAGGGAGAAGGTCTTGCCCATGCCGGGCATGGCGCCGATGAGGACGTTGTCGTACATCAGCGTGATGGTGACCGGCCGCCCGCGCTGGTCGGTGCCGAACGGCAACGGCTTGAACAGGGACGCTGTGCCGCCCTTGGCCAGCGGCCAGGCGGGCGGGGGCACCTTGTTCAGTGCCTTGTCCCCCACCCAGAGCATCATCCGGCCGGCGTGCTCGTCCGGTACCGGCTCCGGCCACACGCACCCCAGCGGGCGGCGCAGGCCGGAGGCGAGCCGGTCGCGGCGGTCGAGGATGTCAGTGACGGTCACTCCGTACGGCAGGTCGATGTCCGCCCGCCAGCCGGGACCGTCCCGGGTGATCGGGGCCGGGAACTTGATGCCCTCGCCGCCCTTGCCGAGTGCCTTGTTGATCTCGGCGTTGCCCAGCGCTCCGAGGGCGCGTTCCACGATCACGGAGGTGAGGCGTTCCACCTGCGTCGCGACGACGGCGCGGGAGATGACGGGCTTGTCGGCCGGTGCCCCCAGCCAGCCGAACGCGAAGGTGAGGGCGGCGGTTGTGGTGGCCAGCAGCCAGGCCGGGGCCAGGATCCACATCGCCAGCGCCGCGACCGGGCCGACCACACATGCCAGCGCGAGAAGGATGCCGCGCAGGCGTACCCGGCCGTCCCTCTGCCGGGACAGCCTCAGGTACTCCTCCGCGTTCTCCCGCCGTGCCGCCGCCCGCCGGAGCGGGTCGCCTTCGGCGTCGGTCACCCAACGCAGCGTGCCCGCGGTGAACTTCGCGGCCCCGGCCGGGGCGCGCAGTGCCAGGCTGGCCGCGTAGTACGGGGTGCGGAGGGCGTGGTAGCCGACCGCGTGGGCGGTGTGGCCCAGCAGCCATCCGGCTGCGTCCACGAATTCCGGCTTGGACTTGAGCCAGGCCGAGACAACTGGGCGGCGGTTGGCCCCGCGTATGCGGTCCATGAGACCCTGGCCGGTCGGGGCCGGGGCATCCACCATCGCTACGGCGTCGTCCGCCTCGATCGGGTCGGAGCCGGGTTCGTCGTTGGCTTCAGGCGTGGCGGAGTCTGGCGGTCCGCTGCGGGCGGCGCGGGCCTTGTCCAGGTCGAGTACCTCGCCGCCGAAGTCGGCGGCGATATCTGCTTCCAATCGGTTGAAGAGTTCGTTCTCGTCCTCGTGGTTCACTGAGCTTCCTTCCTTACGGGAGGTAGTGGCGGGTCCGGCCGGCGCTTTGGACGGCTGGCGGCCGGACCCGTCGTGTGAGGCGGTTTCGATGGCGGTCGGGATCGTGCGGCGGGCGGTGCTCGGTAGGGCGAGACCGTCCGGGAATGTGGGATGCCGTTCGGGGCGTCAGGCGTCGATGGCCGCCGGGACTGCCATCGGGCGGACGTTGACTCGGCCTTGCTGCACGGCCTTGATCTGCTTGCGGCCCCATCCCTCGCTGAAGCCGTACGCCTCTCCCAGGGCCTTCGGCCCGATCGGGTGTCCGGCGTTCAGTGATTCGGCGTACGTACGGCGCGCGTTCTGCCGCGTACGCTCCAGCTCGGCTTGCTCGAAGTAGGCGCGGCGGGTGGTCTCGGCCGCTTGTGCTGGAGGATGCTCCGGCACCGAGGGCGTCCGGCGTGCGACGTGGCCGTTTGCCGCCTTGAAGTGCTCCGGCGCATGGCCTGCGCAGGGCTGCCGTACGGCGGTGTCCGCTTGCTGTTCGGCAGGGGCCAGCTCGCCGAGCTTGAGCAGCACACGCGTACGTCGCGGAGCCTTCCGGCGCCAGCCTCGGCCGTGCCGCTCGCGCAGCTCCGCACGGGCCAGCTGACGGTCCCGTTCGCGGGCCAGAGCATCCGCGTACGAAGTGATCTCCCACAGCGTCATACGACGCCACAGCGCGAATGTCTCCAGCGGCGCCAGCCTCACGAATTCACGGCACCAGGCACTTCAGTGACAGCCAGTCACCTCATGGAGGAAGGGTGCTTCCGACCTGCGATGATTCAGCTTCTCTAGGACTGGATCACGTGCAGGGGAGGCACCCTTC
>NZ_SUMC01000115.1 GCF_005047355.1 Actinacidiphila oryziradicis | reverse complement strand
CACCGTCACGACATCCTCAGCGGACTCATCCACGAGTACCACAACGCCGCCTGACGAAGATCACGACGGCTGAAGAAGCTGCAGGTCGGCGCTGTACGGGACTTTTGGAACCCCACAGGGGCCCGCCGTACGCGGCCGGATCACCCACATGCACCTGGTCCCAGGTCGGCGCCGAAGACGACCGGCCGGGAGGCCTCGGGGATCAGCTCGACATCACGGGCCAGCAGTTTCGCCAGGACCACGCGGACCGCCGCGACGTTCGAGTGCGCAGGCCCGCGGCGGCTGGCCGGGTAGGCGGTGGTACGCCGAGCTGCCGGCGCAGCACCGCGTTCTCGTGACGCAGCGCGAGCAGCTCCACGTCCTTGGCCTCCTGCGAGCGGGAGAGCAGCAGGAGCAGTCCGAGGAGCCTCAGGAAGATCAGGTAGAGCATGCGCAACGCCATGCAGTCCGAGACTGCCATGATCGCCCGGAACTGCAAAGTGCCTGATCAGAAGCTACGCGTGAGTTCTGGCACCCTACAGGGACGCGAAGGCCGCGAAGCGGTTCATGGCCAAGCTCATGAAGAAGCAGCGCCGGGTACCCCGGGTGCTGGTCACCGACAAGTGCCGCTCCCACGGGCCGGCTCACCGGGAACTGATGGGCTCGGTGGAACACCGGTCACACAAGGGGCTGAACAACCGGGCGGAGAACTCGCATCAGCCCACCCGCCAGCGCGAACGCGCGATGAAGTACTTCCGCTCACCCCGGTCAGCCCAGAAGTTCCTCGGCGCATTTAGTCAGATCTCGCCCCATTTCCGGCCCCGACGTCATCTGATGGCCGCATCCGAGTACAGGGCCGAGATGACCGTCCGCTTCGCCATCTGGGACCGCATCACCGGCGTCACCACCCTGCCCACCACGGCCTGAACCAGGGCCGGTCACCCGGCCCCACCACGACTCACACACCTCAACCAACCCGCCAGCCCGACAAGTTGACAATGCCCCCGCAAATGCTCCAGCTCAGCAGCTTGAACCCGAGTTTTCACGCGGGACAGGCGTCCAGACGAGGAAGCATGCGAGCAGAACAGGACTGTGACCAGTCGGTAGTCGGCGCCAGGAATATCGGATGGCAGCGGTACACGACCGTGCGGGGAAGCCCGGTCGCGGGCAACCGGGCTTCCCCGGTGTTCACTTTTACCTCAGATCAGAAGGGCCGCGTGACCGTTGTGGTCGCCCGGACCGGGCCGTCACCAATGAGGTAGACACGGTCGAACTGGGCTAGCGTGGTGTCGACATGGCGCGGCACGAGTAGGACAGGGTCACCCCGCGCGGGGACCGGCCCGGACTCGACGGTCACCTTGAGGTGCTCCTGGGAGGGAGCCCCGACCTGAGCCGGAATGCCGATCACCCGGGCGTGCGGCCGGCCGCCGTCGACCTGGATGGTCGTGAGCCCGGCGTCGAGGGTCACCCCGTTCGGCTCCTGCCTGCTGACCACGCGGGACAGTACGAAGGCGGCGCACCGGAAGCCCTTGTCGCCGAACCGGTCCAGGCTGCGCAGGTCGTTGTAGACCACCGTGCCGGGACCGAAGGTGACCCGCTCGTCCCAGGGCGCGGGCAGGGGCGTGGCCGCGGCGGGTATGAAGGTGTGGCTGCCGCCGGCTACGATCTCGCCCACTGTATGGCCAGCAGTTTCGAGCTGTTCGGCGAGCTGTACGAGGTCGTGCAGATCTCCGGCGACTACATCACGTTGTTCGGGCTCCGGGAGGTCGGCCAGGTGACCGTCATAGGAGTGAAGTCCGAGGAACGCAAAGCCGGCCCCGAGCAGCTCCTCGGCGACGGCCTGGGCCCTCTCGACGTCCTTCACCGGGAATCCGGTGCGGCCGCCGCCGTTGTCCACGTCCAGGAATGCCGCCACCGGCCCGGGCCGCCAGCCGCGTACGGCCTCGACGTGGTCGGCCAGCGTGGACACCTGTGCCTCGGGGTGGGCGGCGGCGAGTTCGGCCAGCCGCCACTGCGTTGGCCCGATCGCGGGGTAGGCCAGCAGCACGTCCCGCGCGCCGGCCTCCAGCAGCAGTTCCACTTCCGCCAGTGTGGACGCCTTGAAGCGTGCGACGCCCACGTCCAGCAGGACTTCGACGGTCCAGCGCAGTCGCGCGGTCTTCACATGCGCCCGCCAGGCGCGTGGCGAGCCCAGATACCGCAGCGTGGTGGCGATGTTCTCACGCACCCGACCGGTGTCGATCAGCACGGCGGGGGTAAGAGCCGAGTCGAACGGCTCGCCCCGGACGAGCTCGCGCAGTTCGGATTCCTCCATCGGACGGTTCATCTCCTTACCTTCCCGCGCCGGTGTACAGGCCACTGGCGGCAGGGTTGATCCTCATGGCGTCCGCGAGCGGTCCCGCTGTGGCACGCGCGGTGGTGAGCAGCCGCGGCCTGCGCGGGATCACCGTGCCGCGGTGGAAGACCACCTCCCCGGCGGCCACGGTGGAGACCACGGACTTCGAGGCGCGGTCGACGACCGCGACATCGGCGTCCGCGCCCACCGCGATCGTCCCCTTGGTCTGCAGTCCGAGGGCGCGCGCCGGAGTCCAGGACGACTTCTGGACGAACTCCTTGAGGCTCAACGCTCCCAGTTCCACCAGGGACAGGCCGGACTGCACGGTGACGTTGCGCGGGATGCCCCCGCCGTCGGTGGCGATGGCCGCGACGTCGAAGGCTCCCTTGTCGTTCTTCGAGCCGACCAGCGGAACCCTGGATGCGGCCGGGTTGAGCGGCAGGCACAGGCCGATGTGCGTTCCGGCCTCCTCCCATGCCCGAACGCCCGCCGGGCCTGACAACGGGACGGTGTGGTCACCGTCGCGAAACGGGATCGACGCCCAGCCGTCCAAGATCGCGGCCCGCAACCCGTCCTGCGTGCCCGGGTAGCCGCCCTGCGCCAGCCACTCGGCCACCCTGGGCACCTTGGGCAGCCCGTCCTCGCAGCCCGCGAAGTTGCCGTTGATCTCGGCGAGGTAGGACTCCGCGAACACTTGCGGTGAGCCGCGCAGGATCTCGATCGCCTCCCGCGCCTCGTCCTCGGGCGCGCCGAGGTCGCCTCGGCAGTAGCTGTTCACATGCGCGATCTGCGCCGGCCGCCCGTCGAGGTACTCGATGGTCTGGCGTAGCCCCTCGATGTTGCTGCCGGCGCTGCTGGTGCCGCAGTGCACCGCCAGCCACACCCCCAGCTCGTGCGCTGTCTCAGCGATGGCCGCGGCGCTCTCCACCGCCCAGCCGGAGTCCACATGGATCTTCACCCCGAGCGCCCCGTCCGCCAGGACCTTCTCGAACGCGGCCCTGATCTCGCCGCGGCTGGGCGAGGCGGACAGCTGAAGCCCCGGGACGAGGCGCACCACGCACGCGATCGTCAGTCCGGTGCCGTACTGGTCGGCCAGCTCGAACACGTCGGCGGCGGACGGGGTCCCGAGGTCCAGCGCGGTGGTCACCCCGGCTCGCGCGAGCATGGCGTGCCCGGCGTCGCCGCCGAAGCCGGTGTCGAGGTGGACGTGGAGATCGACGAGGCCGGGGAGTACGTAGCAGCCGTCCGCATCGATCACCGATCTTGTCGACCCGGTGATGGAATCCTCGATCGCCGTGATCTGGCCGCCCTCCACCGCGACATCGGCGAACCGGTCAGTATCGCCGGCGTAGTCGATGAGACGACCGTTCTTGATCACCAGGTCATGCATGCTGGACTTTCCCTTTCTCAAAATGGACCGGCCGGACTGGCCGTGGTCCCCGAGCTGTCAGACGGCTCAGCCGAGCTTCAGCCCGACGCCCGGGCCGACCGGTATCCCCGCGAAGTAGAAGACCGCCAGCACCGCGAACCAGGTCAGCATGGCTGCGGGGACGAAGAAGCTGGTGCGCCGGATCAGCCAGCCGATGGTGATCCCGGAATCGACCTTGCGTGCCTCGTTGTAGGTGAAGTAGATGAACACGTTGGCCGGCGATATGACGGACCCCCACATCACCGCCATCCGGAAGGCGACCTGCAGCCCGGCGGGAGCCAGGCCGGTCATCATCAGGGCGGGCACCATCACCGGAGCCTCCAGACCCCACAGCGCGGTGCCGCTGATGAACACGCTCATCACCGCGGTGAGTATCGCCACCGCGAGCAGTGCCAGGTAGCCGGTGATCCCGATGCGGTCGAGGCCCGAGGCGATTCCCACGGCGAAGAAGGAGGACAGGTTGGACCAGGTGAGGACCGAGATCACCTGCGCCAGCACGAAGACGATGACGATGAAGCCGGACATCTCCCTGATGGAGTTCGTCAGCAGCGGCAGGAGCTTGCGCTGCTCCTGGGGGATGCCGGCGACGCGCCCGTAGACCATGCCGAAGATGACGAAGGCCAGTGCCAGGATCGGTACGAGGTTCTTGAGGAACGGGGACTGCACCAGCGCCCCGCCGACGCCGCGCAGCACGCTGCCCGGCCACAGCCACCAGACAAGGACGACCGCGATGTAGGCGGCAACCGCGGTCAGGCCGACCGCCACCGCCCGGTGCTGCGCACGCGTGATGACGACTTCCTGGTCCAGGGTGTCGGAGTCGGTGGCGGTGATCGGCGCGATGCGGGGTTCCAGAATGTGGACAGTCACCCAGCCGAGCACGAGCGGCAGCACGATCCCGATCGTGGAGGTGATGAACCAGTTCATGGTGACGCCGGTGTTGGAGACGTAGCCGGGCACATGACCGGCGAGCTTCGCCGCGCTCTCGGTCACCGCGGTGTAGCCCACGTCGGACGTACCGAAGATCAGACCGCCGCCGTAGCCGACGCTGACGCAAGCCAGCCCGGCCACCAGCCCGGCCAGCGGGTTGCGTCCCTTGGCCTTGAATATCTGCATCGCCAGCGGCGGCAGCAACACGAAGGAGCCGTCGGAGAGCACATGTCCCTGACAGCAGAGAAAGGCCACGCCGTACGGCACGATCCGCGCCGGG
Organism: Actinacidiphila oryziradicis; assembly: GCF_005047355.1. Lineage (GTDB taxonomy): Bacteria > Actinomycetota > Actinomycetes > Streptomycetales > Streptomycetaceae > Actinacidiphila > Actinacidiphila oryziradicis. The sequence continues at coordinate 17,766 of NZ_SUMC01000115.1, read as the reverse complement.
ACCCGGGAGAAAGCGATCCGCACCGCTGTTTCCAGTGCGCCGGTTCCCTGGGCGACACCGAGGCCGAGGACCATGGTGAGCGTCACTCCGAGGGCGGGGAAGTCCACGAAGTTGGTGATGGCGCCGGTCAGCAGGTTCAGGAGGCCCGCGCCGGAGAAAAAGCCGAGGATCGGCGTGTTCTTTCCTCCGGAAGCGGTGAAGGATACGCCGCATACCGAAAGGATCGACGACGTGACCGCTATCGCGAGAAACAGTGCACCGAGAATTACCAGGGGGCCCGGGACTCTCCGGGTCGGCTTCTGACCGGTCTTTCCGGGCGAGCCGGTAGGCGTGGCGACGGTTACCATGTCACTCTTTCGTTAGAATCATGGGGAACGCTGGCCGAGGCGATGGCCTCCACCTCTACTCGGGCGCCGTAGGGGAGTGCGCCCGCCGCGTAGCAGGTCCGGGCGGGCCGGGGCTCGGTGAAGAAATCCGCGTAGATCGTGTCGAATTCATTGCGCTCAGCGAGGTCCGCCAGCAGTACCGTCGTCTTCACGACGTCGGCCGGACCGCAGCCGTGTTCGGCCAGGCATGCCTTGAGGTTCGCCAGTGCCTGCCGGGCCTCGGCGCCGATTCCACCGGGCACAATTTCGTTGTCGAGTACGCCGAGTTGTCCGGACACGAAAATCAAGCCTGCTGTAGTACGGCTCGCCGAATAGGGGTGGTCTGCGTCGGAGAACCGCTTGGGTGCGACCGGCCGGGTATTCATGAGTAGCCCTAAAAATCCTTTTTTGGCAGCAAAAAATGAGCGCAACAGGTCGCGCACGTCGGCAACGCCTGTAATGCGCTTGTACTGGTGCCGTTCGTTATCGGTCGTTGCGCAACGGGTGCGCCGTGCGACCGCCGACGAACGCCCTGGGGGTTAACGGCGACGCCCGGGATTTCCGCGCGACTCTCCGCCAGCCCAGGACCGGATAGACATACTGTCCAAGTGCTCAGACTATATGTCAAGAAGGAGTCTGGGTCGATCCTGTTACGCGCCGGTTTCGGTTCCGCGAGCCGCGTTGAGATCGGCGTAGACGGTCGCTCGGGAGACGTTGAGATACGCGGCAACCTGCTGGGCCGCCCTCGGCAGGTTGAAGACGCCCTTGGAGTCCAGCGCGCCGATGATGGCGAGCCGGCCCTTACGGGTGTCTCTGGGCAGCACCCGGCCGAGCAACGACTCCTCCTGTGCGATCACGGTCTCGATGACGTCGCCGATGTCGTCGGAGAAGACCGTCATCGCGGTGGCCTCCGGCTCGGGGGTGCTGCCGACCAGCGCGGCGAGGGATGTGGCGGCCACCCGCAGCTCGGTGATGTCGAGGTTGACGCACAGGGCCCCGACTACCTGTCCCGAGCCGGTGCGCAGCACGATGGTCGAGGACTTCACCGTGCGGCCGTCAGCGATGCGCGTGGTGTAGTTGAGCTGGTCCTGAGCCTGGTCACCCTGCGCCAGCAGTCCGAGGCCGATCTCGCTCATCGCGCCGCCGACATGCCGGGAGGTCACCGACCCGGACAGTGCGCGGATGCTGTTCTCGGGGTGGCGGAAGTCGTGCAGTACCACCTCGCAGTATGGGCCGAACGTCGCCGCCAGCCCGCCCACCAGTGGTTCGACAGCTCGCATCAGGGCTTCCGCCTCATCGGACCCGCGCTGCTCGGTCCGGTCGACGTGCCCCGCTGCAGCCATTCTGACGCCTTCTTCCACGTATGACACCGGACGCACGACGCCAGCTCCGGGCGGCTTCGGGCCGGCCCCGTTCCGTTCGGCCGACCCCCAAATGCAGTCTCTCACGGTGACATACTCCGCGGGCGCGGGCGCGATTGGGACCAATGAGAGACTCTGTCGGGGATCTTGAGGTTCCTGGGCGGAAGCGCATGGTCGTCGGGCAGGCTCGGCTTGGTTCCGAAGGTCGACTGCCGAACATGAGGTGAGCCGGTGTCTCTCCGTCCCCGTACTGGTGAGCAAGTTCCGTCCTCGACAGCGCGGGTGGCGCGGGCGAGCAATCCCCGGGGCACGACCGCGATGTGGGTACGGGACCGGCTGGACGGCCTGTGGCACGACGAGGACTTCGATGCCTGGTATCCACGGGACGGGCGGCCCGGGCTGTCGCCGGCCCAGCTCGCCATGGTGAGCGTGCTGCAGTTCCTGCTGAACCTCTCCGACCGGCAGGCGGCCGAGGCGGTGCGGTGCCGGATCGACTTCAAGTACGCCCTCGCGCTCGAGCTGGACGATCCCGGCTTCCATCGCAGCGTGCTGTCCGACTTCCGCGACCGGCTGGCCCAGGACGACCGCGCCGATGCCCTCCTGGACCTTGCGCTGGCCCGGCTGAGGGAAGCGGGGCTGGTCAAGGCGCGGGGGCGGCAGCGTACCGACTCCACCTACCTGCGGGCCGCCGTGCGCGAACTGACCCGGCTGGAGCTGGTGTTGGAGACGGTCCGCGCCGCCCTGGAGGAGTGCGCCCGCACCACCCCGGAGCTCCTCGACGGCCTGGTGGACGAGGACTGGGCACAGCGCTATGGGCGGCAGGTCCGCCTGGTCAGCCAGCCCAGTCATCCGGCCGCCCGGCTCAACCAGGCCGGCAACGATGCCGCCGACCTCCTCGAGCGCGTCCGCGGCCACCGCCCGGGCGCGGCGCCGGGGCCCGCGGCGGAGGCGTTGCGTCAGATCATGGTGCAGCACTTCCTCATCGATGCCCGGGGCCGACTGCGTCCGCGGGCCGAGAAGGACGGTCTGCCGCCCACCGGCCGGCGCATCGAGTCGCCCTACGACCTCGAGGCCCGCTACACGCGCCGCGGGCACCGGACCTGGGTCGGCTATCTCGCGCATGCCACCGAGACCTGCGACGAAGACAGCATCAACGTCATCACGGACGTGGCCACCACCGTCCCCACCGGCGACAGCGTGGCCCTGCCCGGCATCCACACCCGGCTGGGGCGCCGCCGCCTGCTGCCCGCCGAGCACCTCGTGGACACCGGCTACACCTCCGTCGTACTCCATGACGCCGCCGCCCGCACCCACCGCGTCACCATGGTCGGCCCGCTCAGGACCAACAACTCCCGGCAGCGCAAGACCGGCGACGGGTTCGCCCGGGAGAATTTCGTCATCGACTTCGAGCGCCGCGAGGTCACCTGCCCCAACGGCCAGGTCAGCGGCAACTGGAACGAGCTTCCGGCGATGGCCCCTTTCACGGTGGTCCGGTTCGACAAGCGGCAGTGCGGGCCGTGCCCCGAAAAGTCCTCGTGCACCTCCGGGGCGGCACGGACCGTGAACTTCCTCCCCCAACACCTCCACGAACTCCAGGCCCGGAACCGCTGCGACCAGCAGGACCCGCAGTGGCAGCGGCTCTACGCCTCACGCTCCGGCATCGAGGGCACCATGAACGAGCTGGTCAACGGCCACCGGATGCGCCGCTGCCGCTACCACGGCGTGTCCAAGGCCCACGTCCAGCACGTCCTGACCGCGATCGCCGTCAACGTCGAACGCCTCAGCACCCAGGAACCGGCAGACTCCACCTACCGCCCCCGCTCACCGACGGCGTTCCAGCAGTACCTCGACGAGAACGACTTACCCCGCCCCCGCTGGTGGCGCCAAGGACAGTGATCAAGAAATCTCAAGATCCCCGACAGAGTCCCTCAATGAGGTCGCGAGGAACGCCACCCGGCCGCGCGCCGCAAGCGCTGTCACTGGCCACTGCTGGCAGCCGACCACCTCGCCGAGCAGATTCCGCGCGTGCCCGGCAGCATGCGTGCTGCCGCCACCGTTTCCCCGCTTACGACCTCGGGGGAAATTGAGGTCTGGGCGTGCTGGCCTGGCGGTTCGGCTGGTGGGTGATCAGCAGGCGGTGTCGCGGACGAGGACGAGCTCGGTGCTCGTGGGTTGGCGGGTGGTCCGCTGGGCGGACCGGTCGGAGATGAGACCGGCGATCGCGAGGTGGGTCTCGGCGTAGGTGTCGCGCCGTCCGGTGAACCTGCGCAGAGGCGCCCGCTGGCGGAGCTCGGCGTTGGTGTGCTCGACGCAGATGCGGGCCGAGGACTGGCGGCGCCTGGCCTCTTGCCAGGCGTACTTGTCGCCGTCGCATGCCTCGTCCGCGGGCTTCTTCGGCGGTGCGCTGACCTGGTCGGGGAATTCCTTGGCCAGCCCCTGGTACCCGGAGTCGACCCGGGCCCTGACCGTGGGACGGGTCCGGAACTGCTCGGCGATGCCCTCGGTGCGTAGGGCGGTCTGATCGTGCATGCGGCCGGGCCGGACCATGCCGGACAGCAGGATGCGGCCCTGGCCGTCGCTGAACGTGGTCTTGATGGTGTTCTGCCTGCGCTTGCCGGAGACGAACGCCCGGCGGCCCGGGCGCCCCGCCCGAGGGCGGCGGACCTGGGTCTCGGCCCCGTCCATCCGCAGCTCGACGCTCTCGGCCTCGGCATAGGCGAAGACGTCCTCGATGGTCTTCAGCCGCAGTCCTGCCCGGTCGGGTACGGCGAACCCGCGGGCCGCGAGGAGCGGGCGGACCTGACGGATGGCCTCGGAGACGGTGGAGCGGTCCACGGCGAAGAGTTCGGCGAGGACCGTGTGCGGCAACTGGTGGCGCAGATGGACCAGGGTGACCAGCAGCCGGTCGAAAAAGACCAGCTTCGGCTTGCGCCCGGCCGGACCGGTACCGGTAGCCGACCACCGGGGCGAGAGCGGCCAGCAGCACGGAGATCTCCTGTGCGCGCCAGCCGATGCAGGCCAGCACGACCACCACAATGATCACCGAGCCGCTGAGCAGCACCGGTTCCTCGTGCAGCGGGTGGCGGACACCAGGGCCGTGCGTGGTTGACCGCAGAGCGGAAGACGGCCCGGGGACCGGGTCATGGGCATGCGAGATCAAGGACATGGCGCCTCCAGGGCAGGTGTGTGAAGGGGGATCGCCGTCCGCGCGCATGAATCGGCCAGGAGACATCGGTGGCGGCAGCGGGCCCCGGGGAGGGTGGATCAGCCTCAATTCTGCCTCCACAGACGGGATTTGGAGACGCCGATATTGCAGGGGCGGGTGTGGCTCTTTGCACAGAGAATGCCGTTGAGCGCCATGACGCGAAAAAGGGGCCCAATGGCATCCACAGGGCGAAGGCGAACCTCTGCCCGCAGAGGAACGCCGGGTGTGTGAAGGGGACCCGCCGCAGCGCTTCAGGCCAGGAGACAGCGGCGGGCCCCGGCCCCATCTTCAGTCGATCACGCGGTGGCGCGTGCTTCCCCGACCGGATCACGCCAGAGCGACGGCAGGCGTCGACGAACGCGCGGGAGGTGTGGGGAGGCCGCCTCAGCAAGTTCGCTGAGCCGTGGCTTTCTCAGGGGCTACGGGCTCGTGCCGTCGCAGGGCCTGCCGCCTGTTGCCGTCGGCGGCAGGGGCCTGCCTTCGAGCGCCCCCGGTGCGCCCGAAGTGCTTCATGCACGCCCCACGTGCGCCCCAACTCCGCCTGTTCCAGAAGGCCGTGGCCTTCTACGTTGGTCTGTTCGCCCGGAGTAGGGGGTGGGCCCCGGTGCTCGGCGGGCCGGGTTCCGGCGGCAGACGAACCCGTAGACGGAGTGACATGTGGATGCCATAGCGCGGCACGCTCGCAGGGAGAAAGTGGCCGCCCGGGTACAACAGTGGGCTGACGCCCTCATCGATTTCGGGCCCTACAACACGCTGTTGCACTTCAAGGACACCAAAACCGCGTCACTCGACGTGACCGACGCTGCTCCGCAAGCCCTGACCTCGCTCCTGGCCGGCCGCAAGACTCGCCTGGGCAGCCTGTTTCCTGATCCCGCCGACCATGGACCCGCTTGCACCCGGGCGAGGAGTCTGCGTCGCAAGACCGTCGAACTCGATGAGGAACAGGGCATCGAGGCCGGACGCCTGGCCCTCGGTCTGCTGCACGTCAAGGCTCCGCCCACCCGCGGGATCACGCCCGTGCCGGCGCTGCGCGCCCCGCTGCTGCTCCAGCCTCTGGTCATCCAGCCGCGTACCTCTTCCGAGAACGACTTCGTCCTCGAGGCGGCGGGCGAGGCGGAGATCAACCCGGTGCTGCTGTACGCGCTCAGCCGCCAGTACGGCATGGATGGCGACACCGAGGCTCTCGCCGACAAAGTGGCGACCGCCCTTGAGGAATGCGCGGATCCGGCCGACCGTATCCGCGTCGCGTACGGGATCCTCGACGCCGGCCTGGCGCGCGGCAATCTGACGGTGGAACTGGAAGACCGCATTGTGGCGGGTGTCTTCAGCTTCGACCGGCTGCCCATGGTCAAGGACCTGCGCAACGCCACCGACCTGCTGGCCAGCCACCCGGTCATCGCCGCCCTGGCAGGCGATCAGGAAGCGGACCGCGCCCTGGCCGAGGACACCGGCCGTCGCGAGCCGGACGGCGCCGACGATATTGCGCCCCGGTCGGAGTACCTGGTCCACGACGCGGACGCCTCCCAGCAGAGGGCCATCAGCACCGCCCTCGCCGGCTCGCACCTGGTGATCGAAGGGCCGCCCGGAACGGGCAAGAGCCAGACCATCGCCAACCTGATCGCCATCTTGTCGGCCCAGGGCAAACGGGTCCTGTTCGTCGCCGAGAAACGCGCCGCGATCGAAGCCGTCACCGACAGCCTCGCCCTCGTGGATCTCGACAGCCTCGTCTTCGACCTCCACGGCAACAAGCTCAGCCGCCGGCAGATCGCCCAGCAACTGGAGCACGCCCTGGAGCGGGCGGGCCAAGAAGCCCCGCCCCGCCCGGCCGACCTCCACGCCGGCCTGGCCCACTACCGTGAACAGACCATCCGGCACATACAGGAGTTCCACCAGCCCCTCCCGCCCTGGCAGGTGAGCCCATACCAGGCGATCACCTACCTGATGGGCTGCCCACCGGCTCACCACACCCGCCTGCGGCTGCGCGGATCCGCACTGCGCCGGATGCACGGCGAGCGCTACCGCCAGACCGAGCACGACCTACGGACATTCGTCGCCAAAAAAGGCCTGACGATCCGCCGGGGCGAGTCACCCTGGTCCCACACCCAGGCCCGCACCGACGACGAACTGCGTGCTGTCGTCGAGGGCCTGGACCAGCTCACCGGCACGACACTGACCGACACCCGCCGCACCTTCGAGAACCTGGTGGACGCCGCAGGCCTGCGCCGGGCCGATGACTTGAGCGGCTGGCAGACCCTGCTCACCCTCCTGCACGACGTCACCGGCACGCTGGCCCGCTTCGAGGCGGCCGTCTTCGCCCCTGGCCTGGACGATCTGATCGCCGCGACAGCCGACCGGGCCTGGCGCAGGCAGCACGACCGGCACATCGGCTGGTGGCGCCGCCGCACACTCCTCACCAGGGCTCGCGGCCTGTCCAAGGACGGCCTGCGCGAACGCCGCGCGCTGCATGCAGCACTCCTGCAGGCAGCCGACCAGCACACACGGTGGCAGTCACTGTCGGCCACCACGACCACTCCGTGGACCGTTCCCGGACTCTCCCGGGCCCTGACCACCTTGAACGTCTTGCGAGACCGGCTGGCCGCAGTGGCCCTGTGTGTCCGGTGGGAAGGCTGGGACGCCGAACCCACCGACACAGTGGAAGAAACCATTCAGCGCCTCGACGGCGACCGCGACACCCTGCTGCGCATGCCCGAGCTCAACCAGCTCGCCGACCGGCTCGAAGCCGCCGGCCTCGCGGGTCTGCTCGACGAGCTGGCACAGCAGCACGCTGATCCCGACACTGCGGTCGAGACCTTCCGCTACCTGTGGCGGTCCTCCGTCCTCGACGAGGCAAAAATGCACTCCGCCCACCTGCGGTCCTTCACTCGACTCGAACACGACCACATCATCGAGCAGTTCCGCCACCACGACGCCATCCACCTGGCCGGCAACCCTGCGCGCGTCCGCTACGAGGTCGCCACCCGGCTGCGACAAGTCCGCGACGCCCACCCCGGGCAAAGCACCCTGGTACGCGCCCAGGCCCACCGCAAGTCCCGGCACCTGCCACTGCGCAGGCTCGTGGACAAGGCTCCCGACGTGCTGCTGGCCGCCAAGCCGTGCTGGGCCATGTCCCCGCTCGTCGTCAGCCGGGTCCTGCCGGCCACCCGCCTGTTCGACGTCGTCATCTTCGACGAGGCCAGCCAGGTCATGCCGCACGACGCGATCACCTCCATCATGCGAGCCCGGCAGGTCATCGTCGCCGGAGACCCCCACCAGCTGCCGCCCACCGACTTCTTCCAGCGCGTCCTGAGCGGAGCAGACCACAGGGACGACGACCCCGAGGACGACTCGGCACCCGCGGTCTTCGAGTCGCTGCTGGACATGCTCTGCAGCCGGCTGCCGCACGTCCACACCCTCAAATGGCACTACCGCAGCCGTGACGAACGCCTGATCGCCTTCTCCAACCACGCCATCTACAACGACCGGCTCGTCACCTTCCCCGGCACCACGCTCGACAGCCCCATCCGTCTGGAGACCGTCGACGCGCACGCCCGCCTCGGCCAAAGCGGTTCTGTCCCCGAGGAAGTCCAACGTGTCGTCGAACTGGCCCTCGACCACGCCACCCACCAGCCTCGTCTCAGCCTCGGCGTCATCACCATGGGCCAGCGCCACGCCGACCGCATCAACCTCGCCCTGCGCCAGGCCCTCGAAGACCGCCCCGAACTCCAGGAGTTCTTCAGCCCCGACGCCGGCCCCCGCAAACGCTTCTTCACCAAGAACCTCGAACAGGTGCAAGGCGACGAACGCGACGCCATCATCCTCAGCATCGGATACGGCAAAGCCGCCAACGGCCGACTGTCTATGACCTTCGGCCCGCTCAACAACGACGGGGGCGAGCGCCGCCTGAACGTTGCCATCACCCGCGCCCGCCAGTCGATGACCGTCGTCAGCTCCTTCACCCACCACGACTTCGACCCCGGAAAACTCAAAAACACCCGCAACCGCGGCCCCGAACTGCTGCGTGCCTTCCTCGAGTACTGCTCCCACGGAGGAGACCTCCAGCGCACCGGCACCGCACACACCGACTGGAATCTCAACCCGTTCGAACAGCAGGTCCTGGCCACCCTCGAAGCGGCCGACGTCCCCGTCACACCGCAGTGGGGCGTATCGGGCTACCGCATCGACTTCGCCCTCGGCCACCCCGAACGCCCCGGCCAGATGATCCTCGCCGTCGAAACCGACGGCGACCGCTACCACCGCGCCCCCAGCGCCCGCGACCGCGACCGCCTGCGCCAGGCGCACCTGGAACGCCTCGGATGGCGTTTCCACCGCATCTGGGCCTCCGACTGGTTCACCAACCCGCACACCGAACTCGACCGGCTCCTGACCACCTGGCGCGATGCCGTACGGAACGCCGACGAAGCCCCCGCCGACCCCACCCCCCGTCCTGCGGCGACGCCGCCCCGACACGCGGCCGAACGCGGCCCTCACCCCGTCCTGCCCCAGGCAGAACGCATCGGTGACTACTCCGACGCCGACCTGCTGGCCCTGGCGCGCTGGCTGCTGAGCGACGGATTCCAACTCGACCGCGACACCCGCATGACCCAGGCCATCACCGAACTCGGCTTCAAAAAACGCGGCCGCGTCATCGTCGAACGCCTCACCGGTGCCTTCGACCAGGCCCAACACGCGGCAGACAAGGAGACCCAGCGATGAAACCTCTCGACCCCCTCACAATCGAACGCGTCGCCCGTCTCATCGTCGACATCGACGGCCCCTTCGAACGCCGCGGCTACCAACTCACCCAACTCCTGCAACGCGCCGCCTGGCCCAAACCCGAGGAGTACGACGGCTCCCCCCGCATCCCCTGGCTCACCGACGTTCTGACCAGCTCCGACGATCCGACCGCCGTCGCCCGGCTCCTGTGCCGCATCTGCGACCCACTCGAATACGACGACGGTCTCGCCTCCGCCGACCTCATCCGCCAGGAACTCAACACCCAGCTCGCCGCAGAGCACCTCGCCGTCACCTACGTCTCCGGTCGCCCCGTCCTGGGCGAACTCGGCGCGGACGGCCACACCGCCGTCTTCACCGTCCCCGACGACCTCGAAGCCCGCATACGCCCGCTCGTCAGCAGCGAAGACTTCCTCCAGCAACTCATGGAACGCGTAACCGAGAGCCAGATCTGCGAACACCACGGCGCCTACGGCCTGGCCATCATCGGCATCGGCAGCTTCACCGAAGCACTTCTCCTGGACATCCTCACCTACCGTGACCCCACCCTGCAGCAGGGCATTGCACCGGCAGGCGGCAAGCCGGTGGCCCCCGAGCGGGCCAGCTTTGCCCTGCTGCTGGACACGGCCCGTGCCCGCGGCTGGATCCAGATGGACGCCCACGACTTCATGGCGATCGTCCGCGAGTACCGAAACTTCGTTCACCTGCGCAAACAGCGAGAACGCGGCGTCGTACCCGACCGCGACACCGTCGGTATGTGTTGGGGCCCCGTCCTCGCCGTCCTCAACGACCTCGAGACCAGCCGCTAGCACGCCCTGCGGCGGCCTCGATGATCCGAGGGAACGTGGCGCCGGTCGAAGACCGCGCGGTCGGGCCGGTAACTCGTCACGAACCCGCTCAGCAGACGGTAGATGTCATCGGCATCTGAGCGGGTGGCGTCGCGAAGGCGTTGTCACGTTGTTGGGTGTGTGGGTGTCTGGCGGTGTGTCGGGGCGTGGTGGGGCCCGGTTCCGGGCCTGTGCTCCGGGCGCGACGGGCTGGCCGGTGACGCCGGTGATCTGCTCCCAGATGGCGAAGCGGACGGTCATTTCGGCTCGGTAGTGGGGGGCTGTCATCAGATGGCGGCGGGGGCGGAAGTGGGGTGAGATGCCGCTGAACGCGGACAGGAACCGCTGGGCTCCACCCACGCTGCGGAAACCCTTCATCGCGTGCTCACGCTGCCTCGTTGGTTGGTGGCTGTTTTCGGCCCGGTTGTTGAGGCCCTTGTGGGAGCGGTGCTCGACGGAGGGCATGACCTCGCGGTGGGCGGCGCCGTAGGAGCGGAGCTTGTCCGTGACGATCACCCGCGGCATGCCGCCCGTGTTCTTCAGCAGGCGGCGGAAGAAACGCCTGGCCGCGGCGGTGTCCCGACGGTTGTGCACGAGGATGTCGAGGACTTTGCCGTGCTGGTCGACGGCCGCCACAGGTACGTCAGCTCGCCGTTGATCTTGATGAAGACCTCGTCCAGGTGTCATTTGTCCCCGGGCCGGGGCTGCCGGCGGCGCAGTGCGTTGGCGTAGGTCTGCCCGAACTTCCGACACCAGCGGCGGACCGTCTCGTGGGAGACGGTCACGCCGCGCTCGAGCATGAGTTCTTCGACTTCGCGGAACGACAGCGGGAAGCGGAAGTACAGCCACACGCAGTGGGAGATCACCTCGACCGGGTACCGGTGCCCCTTGTACGACGGCGACGTACTCTCCACGGACGACTCCCCTCCACCACGATCAACCCGAAGATCATCCCACCCCATCAGCCAACGTGACAGCGCCAGGCCCGGTCCTCGGCGGCGAACTGCACTTTTCCGTGGCCGATCTGCCGTTGCAGGACGGTGATCTGGTGGCGCAGGGCCATGATCTCCACGTCCTTGTCCCGGTCGCTCACCGGCAGCAGGCGCAGCGCGGCGAAGGCGTTGGTGACCGTGAGATAGGCAAGTCGAAGCAGCACGAGTGATCATCATGCCGTGCTTCGGGCTGGATGCCGCAACCGGGTTGGGGAGGGCCCTCCGCAGGCGGGTGCAGAGCTGCAACCAGCATGGATGAGGTTTCCGGCACGCACACCGTCCCGGGCGCTCCTCGGAGATCACCGTCGCCCGGCACGACAGGCTGTGCGCCAAGCTGCGCGAGGCCGGACTCGGCGCCCTGGCCGACCTGGGCTTCGTCGGGCCGGACGACGACCCTGACGCTGCGCTGTGATGTAGATCATGGCGCATGCCGGTCGGCGGTTGACAACCTGATTGCGTTGGCCACTGGGGGCACGCCCCGGGACCGCGCCCGCGCAACCACGACCCACTGGTTGCGGTCGTCAGCCGATGTCGGCAGTAACAGCGAGCCAGACAAGGAGAACCATGGAACTCTCGCAGACCGCCCTCGTGCTCATCGACATGCAGAAGGAGAGCCAGTACGGAATCGAGAACGTGGACGGAGCCGTTGCCGCGACGGTTCCGCTGATCGCGGCCTGCCGCGAACGGGGAATCCCGATTCTGTATACCCGGCACATCAGCCGGGCAGACGCGGTCGGCCTGCCGAACAAGGAGGTACTCGACGAGAGAGGTAAACCCGTCTACTACCGGTCGGACTCCGACGCCATGGACATCATCGATGCCATCGCACCCCGGCCGGAGGATATCGTCATCGACAAGCACCGCTGGAGTGGTTTCTACGAGACACCACTCGACCTGATGTTGCGCAGCCTGGGAATCAAGCACCTCATCATCGGTGGTTTCGTGACCGACGGCTGCCTGATGACGACTGTCTTCGACGCCTACGCGCGCGATTACCAGGTCAACCTCGTCAAGGACATCAGCGCAGCGACCAACAGCGGCTCGCACAAGGCGGCGATCCTGATGATGGCGAACTGGGTGTACGACATCGAGATCTTCAACGCCGCGGAGATCGTCAAGAAACTCCGCGGCCAGTCCTGCAGGTCATGGCGTTCGGCCGCTCCGGATCAGATGCAATTCACGCCCGACACTCTCAACCAGGTATTCGCCTTGCTCGACCCCAAAGAAGGGTGACCCATGAATCGAAATCGACTCGGTCAACTCGATCAGGCTGGGAGCGTGGAATCGCACGACGTCACCGTGCGAGACCAGATCCTGCTCATCCTCGTCGCCGTCCTCCCTTTCACAGCAGCCACCGTGTGGTACGTGCTGTCTTGAGCGCACCGCGGAGGTACCCGTGGCAACCAGCGAAACCATCGCTCCCATCGCCCCCAGGAACCGGTATGCGGGCTTCTCTTCCATCTTCTGGCTCTGGGCCGGCGGCAATGTCCTCCTGACCAACTTCGTCTCCGGATCCTCCTACGCGCTCGGCCTGCGATTCTGGCCGATGCTGGTCATCACCGTCACCGGTTCTACGCTGGGTCTCGCCTTCTGCGCCTGGGACTCGCAGCGTGGCGCTCGGTACGGTCTCGACGAGATGGTGTCGCTCCGCCCGACGTTCGGGGCGCGTGGCTCCGCGTACGGCGTGGTCGTTCTCGTCGGTGTGAACTTCGGGTGGGTCGGTATCCTCGCCTCGATGGCCGGTTCCGCGATGAGTCTCGTGGCCAAGGGCATCGGGAGCGGATCCACCATTCCTGGCAATTACACCGTCTACGCCCTGAGCGTGGGCATAGCGCTTCCCCTGGCCATCGTCATGTTCAGCCAGAAGGCCGCCTTCCGCCTCTCGAAGATCACCGTACCGATCCTGTTCGTCTTCGTGGCGTATATCCTGATTCGCCTCGCCTTCGGCGGGTACTTCGCCCGGATCGTGGCCAAACCCGGGGACGGCTCGACCAACTGGACCGCAGCGTTCGAGATCATCGTCGCATTCTCGATCTCCTGGTTCCCCTATCTCGGTTCCTGGAACCGGTTCGCCAACAGGGAGCGGACAGGTTTCTGGGGCACCTATCTCGGCCTCGCGTCCACCGGGATCCTCTTCGCCGCCGTCGGCGGCATGGCCACTCTCGCGACAGGCCAGATGGATCCCGCCCAGTGGTCCAGCCAACTCGGTCTCGGCCCGATCGCTCTCGCCGTCATCGTGCTCGGTACCGTCACCTCCGTCACACACCTGCTCGGCTCCGGCTCCATGGGCATACTCAGCGCGTTCCCGAGCCTCAACTACCGCTGGATCTGCCTGGCCGTGACGATCCCCTCCGTCATCTTCGTCTACGCCGACTCACTCCAGAAGGTCTTCAACCTGCTCCTCGTCTTCGTGGGCCTGCTCGTCGGACCCTATTGGGCCGTCGCACTCGTCGATTACTTCTTCCTGCGCGGCCAGAGAATCGACGTACGCGCCTGTTACGACCCGCAGGGCGTGTACCGGTTCACCGGTGGGTTCAACCTCGTCGCAATGGGCTGCACCTTGGTGGGAATGATCGTCTGGCTCTTCCTCGGCGGTTGGCTCAGCGGATCGAGTGCGCTCACCTTCACAGCCGGGAAGGCCCTCTTCCGATACACCTCCGCAACCCTGCCGTCGATGGTCGTCGCCGGCGCCCTCTACTTCGCCGCCGCGAGAGTCCTCTTCGCCAAACGCGCGATGGGCGGCTATCCGTTCAGCCGAACGGCGACGCCGCCGCAGCCGGCTCACGAGACCGGGCTGGACTCCTCAGCCACACCGTAGGCAGCAGGCTGCCGCGCCGAGGAGTGGACAGCAGCACCGGCGGCGCCGAGTTCGCGGTAGGGGCGTGATCCTTCATGACGTGCCAGCAGCACGACAGATCATGATGCCGCCGGAGCCCTGCGCAGTGGAAGACAACAGTGTGAGGCGGGAAACGCGGCCGAAGGTCGGCGATCAAGCGCTTCACCTGGGCGGATGATTAACCAGCACCCGCAGGACTCGCGGCCCTCGGCGTCAAGGTTGCCGCCTCCACCGTGTGGAACATCTTCAAGGAACACGGCATCGACCCCGCACCCGAGCGCGACCACACCACCTGGGCGAGCTTCCTGCGCTCCCCAGCACACGCCATCCTCGCCGCTGGCTTCTTCGAGACGAAGACACTGACCGGGGCGACCTTGACCGTCCTGGCGGTGATCGAGCACGCCACCCGTCGCGTGCGGATCCTCGGGACGACCACGCACCCGACCGCAGCCTGGATGACTTAGCTTGAGATTAAACCCCGGCAAGATCATTTCTTGTCGGGGTTCGCTGTTTGTCTGACAACGGGTACGGCCGCCCGTGATCCTTCGGAGTCATCTGCTCCCGCTGCTCTGGCGTCCATGTCCGCCCGAGGGTCTCGCTGTCGTCAGTACGGATTCCACCGTTTGGAGGAAGCGGCGCACCGTGGCCAGTTCCCCCTCGTCGAACCCCTCGGCCGCGGTGACCATGTCGCCGATCCACCGGCCGAAGAACGACCAGCCGAGGTCGGTGGCCCGCTCGGTGACGACGAGCAGCACCCGGCGCCGGTCACGCTCGTCGCGCTCGCGGCGGACCAGGCCGAGCCGCTGCAGCCGGTCGACGACGGCGGTGACGGCCGGGGAGTTGAGGCCGAGCTCGTCGCCCAGCCGGCCCGGGGTCGCCTCGATGCCGGCCCGGTCGAAGTCCAGCAGGTGGATCAGCGCCCGCAGATCGGTGGGATGGAGGCCGTTGCGCGCGGCGAACTCGGCGCCCAAGAAGTCGAGTTCCACGGTGATGCCGCGCAGCAGGTGCACCAGTTCCAGTCGCGGGTCGCGGTGATCCACAGGGCCGGGCTCCTATCCAAATTATCTCAGCGAGTGAGATTATCATTCAATGAGCTTTCATCCTCCGAGGGAGTACCGATGCTCGATCCCGCTCGTTTCCCTGCCGCGTATGACGCCCTGCTGGCCCGCTGGCCAGTACCCGTCGAGTCGGCGGACGTGCCGACGGCCTATGGCACGACCCGTGTGAACTCCTGCGGTCCGGCGGACGCGCCACCGCTGATGCTGCTGCCCGGCGGCGGGGCGACCTCCACGGTCTGGCTCGCCGACGTGGAGCGGCTCAGCGCGCGGCACCGGGTCCACGCAGTCGACACTATCGGCCAGGCGGGCCGGAGCGCGGCGGACGGCCGTCCGGCGCGCAGCGAGGCCGACCTGATGGTGTGGCTGGACGAGGTGCTGGCCGGTCTCGACGTGGGCCGGACCGGGCTGTGCGGACACTCCTACGGCGCCTGGCTCTCCCTCTGCTATGCGCTGCACGCGCCAGAACGGGTGAGCGGAGCGGTGCTGCTGGACCCTACGCGGTGCTTCGCCGGGTACCGCGCGGGCTACCTGCTGAAGGCCGCGCCGCTCTTCCTGCGGCCGAGCCGGCAGGCGTGGCACAGGTTCCTGGGGTGGGAGACGGGGGGCGCCACGGTGGACGAGGGCTGGGCGGAACTGGCTGCCCTGGGGGCCGAGCAGCGCTGGGGGAAGATCGTCGATCCGCGACCACCCGCCGCCGAGCGGTTGCGCGGGTGCGAGGTGCCGATGCTCGTCGTGCTGGCCGCGCGCAGCCGGGCGCACGACGCCGCGGCCGTCGGCGAGCGCGCGAAGGCCCTGCTCCCGCGGGTGCGGACGCACGTCCTCCCGACGGCCACCCACCACACCCTCCCTCTCGCCCACGCGGACGAGTTGGACTCTCTGATCCTCGACTTCCTGGCCTGACGGCCGACGGCGCCTGACGGTGTGCCACTCGAGGAGGTGGCACTGTGCCGTCCCACCTGGCCTCCGCCCAGCCGCAAGCGGCCGTCAAGCGCGGCTCCGCTTGGTCGGTACCAGTGACAGATATCGCCGACGTGCACGCGCTGAGTGAGTCTCTTCCAACCTCGTCGGCTAGCCGGTGACTTCGCACATGGGGTTTTAGGTCTCCAGCCAGCGGGGGCGGGTTTCGTCGATTCCGAGGAGTTCGAGTAAGTGTGCTTGGATTCCTCGGTTGATCAGGATGGCCGGGGGGCTGGTGCTGGTGCCGGGGCGCCGACCGAGCCGGTGATCTCCTCCAGATGCGGTGCGATGGCATCGAGAGCCCGGGCGAGCCGGTCGTCGTTCAGCAACTCGGGCTGGACTCCGAACATCTCCTCCACCGCCCAGGTCCGTGCCCAGTTCTCCACGCGCACCATCGACGTGGGCGAGGAGAGCCGGTTGGCGACCAGTACCTCTATGACCTTGTAGGGTGCCAGAACTCGCGCGTAGCCTCTGATCAGGCACTTTGCAGTTCCGGACGATCATGGCAGTCTCGGATTGCATGGCGTTGCGCATGCTCTACCTGATCTTCCTGAGGCTTCTCGGACTGCTCCTGCTGCTCTCCCGCTCGCAGGACGCCAAGGACGTCGAGCTGCTCGCGCTGCGTCACGAGAACGCGGTGCTGTGCCGCCAGCTCGGCGCACGGCCGCGTCTCGCCTGGCCAGACCGCGCCGTGCTCGCAGCCCTCGCCCGGTACTTGCCATCCCACCTGCGTCGGCACCGCCTGGTCACCCCCGCTACCCTGCTCACCTGGCATCGCCGCCTGCTTCACTGGAAGTGGAAGCAGAAACCGCCGCGCATCGGACGGCCGCCGATCTCCGAAGAGCTCACCGCCCTGATCCTGCGCCTCGCCCACGAAAACCCGACATGGGGCCATACCCGCATCCAGGGCGAGCTGCGGCGCCTCGGACACCGGGTCGGTGCCTCGACCATCCGCCGCATCCTGCGCAGCGCCGGCCTCGGCCCAGCACCCCGACGAAGCCCCCATGGAGGTCCCACCTGGCGCGAATTCCTGCGCGTCCAGGCCTCCGGCCTGCTGGCAGCGGACTTCTTCCACGTCGACACCGTGATCTTGAAGCGGCTGTACGTGTTCGCGGTCATGGAGGTCGGCACCCGAACCGTGCACATCCTCGGCGTCACCGCCCACCCGACCGCGGCCTGGGCCACCCAGCTCGCCCGAAACCTCCTGTCCGACCTCGGCGACTCCGGCTTCCGCTACCTGCTGCGCGACCGCGACAGCCGCTACACCCAAGCATTCGACGCCGTCTTCACCACCCACGGCATCAAGATTCTCAAGAGCGCGCCGCAGGCCCCAAGGATGAACGCCCACATCGAAAGGTTCATACGCACCGCCCGAGCCGAATGCACCGACCGGCTGCTCATCTACAACGAACAGCACCTACGGCACGTCCTCGC
>NZ_SUMC01000114.1 GCF_005047355.1 Actinacidiphila oryziradicis | reverse complement strand
GACGGCGTACCACTGCCCGGCGACATACACCCGGGCGACCTGCTCGCCGTCCCCGTAGCCGGCGCCTACCACCTGGCCATGGCCTCCGCCTACAACCTCGTCGGCCGCCCGCCCGTCGTCGCGGTCACCGACGGCCGCGCCCGGGTCCTCGTACGCCGCGAATCACTGGCCGACATGAGCCTGCGCGACATCGGACTGTAACCGCCACCCCTCCGCGCGTACCCCCTCGTCTCCCCCAGCCCTCCGGGCGGACGGCTCCCCCACCGTCCGCCCGGAGCCCTTCCACCGTTAAGTGAGTCCCCCATGCTGTGCAGACACCGACGGACGTGGTCCCGATGAGCGTCGAGAACACTGTCGGCCTGATCGTCGCGTGCTCCCTGACGGGCTACCTGGTCTACGCCCTGATCTTCTCGGAGCGCTCCTGATGACCGCCTCCGCACCGGCCACCAGCCGCGCCCCCGAGCTGGAGACCCAGCCACCCGGTACCGACGACCGGCCGCGCCGCGTCAGCGCCGGAATGCTCGACCCGAAGCAGCTGTGGCGCGCGCTCCCGGAGGCGTTGCGCAAGCTCGACCCGCTGACGCTGCTGCGCAATCCTGTCATGTTCGTCACCGAGGTGGGTGCAGCGCTCACCACCGGAATCGCGATCGCCCGGCCCAGCCTCTTCGGCTGGCTGATCACCGGCTGGCTATGGCTGACAGTGGTCTTCGCCAACCTTGCCGAGGCCGTCGCCGAGAGCCGGGGCAAGGCGCAGGCCGATTCCCTGCGCCGCACCCGGCAGCAGACCACGGCCCACCGACTGGTCGGCTGGGAACCGGGCGCGCCGACGGACGCGTACTTCGAGGAGACCGTCCCGGCGGCGGAACTCCGGCGCGGGGACATCGTGGCAGTGCCGGCCGGCGAGCTGATCCCCGGGGACGGCGACGTCATCGAGGGTGTGGCGAGCGTCGACGAGTCGGCGATCACCGGCGAGTCGGCCCCCGTCATCCGCGAGTCGGGCGGTGACCGCAGCGCGGTCACCGGTGGCACCCGGGTGCTCTCCGACCGGATCACCGTGAGGGTCACACAGGAGCCGGGCGACAGCTTCCTGGACCGGATGATCACGCTGGTCGAGGGCGCCAACCGGCAGAAGACCCCCAACGAGCTGGCGCTGAATCTACTGCTGGTCATGCTGACCTTCGTCTTCCTGATGGCAGTCGTGACCTTGCAGCCCATGGCGATCTTCTCCAAGGGATTCATGGGGGCTGCGCCCGACACGGCGGCGCTGTCCGCGGACGGTGTCACCGGCATCGTGCTGGTCTCGCTGCTGGTGTGCCTGATCCCGACGACCATCGGGGCGCTGCTCTCCGCGATCGGAATCGCGGGCATGGACCGGCTGGTCCAGCGCAACGTCCTGGCGATGTCCGGGCGTGCCGTCGAAGCGGCGGGTGATGTGAACACCCTCCTGCTCGACAAGACCGGCACCATCACCTACGGCAACCGGCAGGCATCCGCATTCCTGCCGGTCGGGGCCGTCCCGGCCGGGCGGCTGGCCAGGGCCGCGCTGCTGTCCAGTCTCGCCGACGAAACTCCCGAGGGCCGCTCGATCGTCGACTACGCACGCGGGCACTACCAGTTGCCATCCCTGGAGGTGCCCGACGGCGCTGAGTGGGTGTCCTTTAGCGCCATTACCCGGATGTCGGGGGTGGACCTCCCGGACGGGCGGAGGCTGCGCAAGGGCGCGGCGGCTGCGGTCGTGCAGTGGGTTCACGAGCAGGGCGGCGCGATACCGGCCATCCTGGAGGATTACGTCGAGCAGGTGTCGGCCTCCGGCGGTACGCCGCTGGCCGTCGCCGAGGCCGGCAGCGGTAGCGGTAGCGAGCCGGCCCGGATGCTGGGCATCGTCCACCTGAAGGATGTCGTCAAGCCGGGGCTGCGCGACCGCTTCGCAGAGCTTCGCCGGATGGGCATTCGTACGGTCATGGTTACCGGCGACAACCCCGTGACGGCGAAGGCGATCGCCGAGGAGGCGGGCGTCGACGACTTCCTGGCCGAGGCCACCCCCGAGGAGAAGCTGGCCCTGATCAAACGCGAGCAGGCCGGGGGGCACCTGATCGCGATGACCGGCGACGGCACCAACGACGCCCCGGCGCTGGCGCAGGCGGATGTCGGCGTGGCGATGAATACCGGCACGTCGGCCGCCAAGGAGGCCGGCAACATGGTCGACCTCGACTCCGACCCCACGAAGATCATCGAGATCGTGGAGATCGGCAAGCAACTCCTCATCACGCGCGGGGCGCTGACCGCGTTCTCCATCGCCAATGACATCGCCAAGTACTTCGCGATCCTCCCCGCGATGTTCGGCGGGGTGTACCCGGGGCTGGATGCGCTGAACATCATGCGGCTGCACTCGCCGTTGTCCGCGATCCTGTCCGCCGTGATCTTCAACGCGATGGTCATCGTCGCGCTGATCCCGCTGGCCCTGCGCGGAGTGCGCTACCGGCCCAGCAGCGCGTCCGCCCTGCTCACCCGCAACCTGTGGGTCTACGGGCTCGGCGGGGTCATCGTGCCGTTCGTGGCCATCAAGCTCATCGACGTCGCCATCTTCCAGTTCATTCCGGGGATCTGACCATGACACCCACCACACGACTCCCGCACTGGGCCTCCCAGAACCTCGCCGCCGCCCGGGTGGTGCTCGTCCTGACCCTGCTGGTGGGCCTGGCCTACCCGCTGGCGATGACCGCGATCGCCCAAGTGCCCGGACTGCGCCACAGCGCGCAGGGCTCCCTGGTCACCGGCTCGGACGGCAGGACCGTCGGCAGTTCGCTGATCGGCCAGTCCTTCACCGACAAACAAGGCAACCCGATCCCCAGGTACTTCCAGTCCCGGCCTTCCAACGCCGGTGCCGGCTACGACGCCACGGCCTCCGGCGCCGGGAACCAGGGCCCCGAAAGCGTCGTGGACACCCTCCCCACCAAGGGCACGCCGGGCAAGCCGAGCCTGCTCACGCAGGTGTGCGCCCGCAGCAAGCAGGTCGGTGAATTGGAGCATGTCGACGGCTCGCGCCCGTACTGCACGGCGGACGGGGTCGGCGCGGTCCTCGGCGTCTCCTACGACCACGGCACCAGCGGCCGCGTCACCCGGGCCGTCAGCCTCAACCAGGCCTGCCCGGCGAAGCCGTTCCTGTCCTCCTACAAGGGCGTCACGGTGGTGTGCGCCAAGCCCGGCCAGGACTACAGCGGCACCGTGACCGTGCCCGTACGCGGCAGCGCCCCGGCGAATCCAGTCGTGCCCGCCGACGCGGTCACCGCGAGCGGCAGCGGCCTCGACCCGGACATCAGCCCCGCGTACGCCAAGCTCCAGGCCCCACGCGTCGCCCGCGAACGCAGCACCAGCCAGGCCAATGTCCTGATGCTGGTCAAGAACTACACCACCGGCAGGGCGTTGGGCGTGCTCGGCGAACCCGTCGTGAATGTCGTCGAACTCAACCTCGCCCTCGACCACACTTACCCGAAGCAGGGGGCCTGACCATGACGGCCTGGATCCAGGCATCACTCGTCATCGCCGTCGTGGTGGGGCTGCACGTCCCGCTCGGCGACCACATGGCCCGCATGCTCGACACCGACGGCGGCGGCAGACACTGGCGGGCCGAGAAGGCCCTCTACCGGGTGTGCGGCATCGACCCGGACAAGGAACAGACCTGGCGGCACTACCTGGTGGCACTGCTGGCCTTCTCCTTCATGAGTATCGCGGCGCTCTTCGCCCTGTTCACCCTCCAGGGTAAACTGCCGTGGTCGACCGGCCACGGGGGCATGCCGTGGCGGCTCGCACTCCACACGGCCGTCAGCTTCACCTCCAACACCAGCTGGCAGAACTACGCCGGCGAGTCCACCACCGGTCATCTCGCCGTCATGGCGGGCCTGGGCACCCAGGCCTTCGCCTCCGCCGCCGTCGGCATCTGTGCCGCCCTCGCTCTTGTCCGCGGCCTGGTCCGGCGCGGCACCGACGACCTCGGCAACTTCTGGGTCGACCTGATACGCACCGTCTTCCGCGTCCTGCTGCCGCTCGCGGTCGTCTCCGGCCTGCTGCTGATCGCGCTCGGTGTCGAGCAGAACCTCGGCGGGGCGCACACCGTCACCACCGTGGCGGGCGGTCAGCAGACCCTGCTCGGCGGCCCGGCGGGCTCCTGGGAAGGGCTCAAGCTTTTCTCGGGCGACGGAGGCGGCATCTTCAACGCCAACAGCGCCCACCCGTACGAGAACCCCTCGGCCTGGACCAACACCATCGAGATCGTGCTGATGCTGCTGATCCCGACCGCCTTCATCCGCACCTACGGCCGCATGATCGGCAGCCTCAAGCAGAGCTGGACACTCCTCGCCGTCGTCGGCATCCTGTTCGGCCTGCTGCTCGCCGCAGGGACCCTGGCGCAGAGCGCCCACACCGGCACCGTCACCGCAGCCGTCGGCGGACAGAGCGAGGGCACCGAGACTCGCTTCGGCATCCCCGGCAGCACCCTATTCGGTATCTCGGCCACAGGGTCGGCGGACGGCGCGGCCAACGCCTCGTACGACAGCTTCTCCAGCCTCGGCGGCGGCGTGCTCATGGCCGCGATGATGCTCGGCGAGATCGCCCCCGGCGGCACCGGCAGCGGACTGTACGGCCTGCTCATGGCCGTCATGGTGGCTGTGTTCATCGGCGGCCTCATGATCGGCCGCACGCCCGAATACCTGCGCAAACGGATCGGGTTCGGCGAGATGCGCTACGTGGTGCTGTACGCCCTGGTCGCGCCCACCGCGATCCTGGCGTGCTCGGCGATCGCGGTGGCACTGCCACAGGGCCGCTCCTCCATGGGCAACACCGGCCCGCACGGCCTCAGCGAGCTGATCTACGCCTATACCAGCAACGTCAACAGCAACGGCAGCGCCATGGCAGGCTTCAACGGCGCCACCGACTTCCACAACCTGCTCATGGTCGCGGCGATGCTGATAGGCCGCTATGTGCCGATCGTCTTCGTCCTGGCCCTGGCAGGACGGCTCGGCAGACAGCAGCCAGGTGTCGTCACGGTCGGCACGCTCCGCGCCCAGGGCGTCAACTTCGTCGTCCTGGCCACTGCGGCCGCCCTCGTCCTCGCCCTGCTCAACTTCTTCCCGGCCCTGTCGCTCGGGCCGCTGGCCGAGGGAATGCGATAGGTGCTGCGGCCGGGCCGTACTGGGCGCCATGGTGTTCGCCGTACTCCTGCCGCCGCGCGTCACCGCGGTCGAGGGATGGCTGGCGGTACGGGGATCCGTGCGCGAGCGGCGGGTATGTACGGACGCCCTGGTGGCGCTGTATTCGTGCGGCCCCGTCGCGCAGCGGCTGGTCCTGCGGGACGCCTACGGCGGGCGTGTGGAGCTCACCCCTCAAGTCCTCGCCGCCAACCCGCTGCTCTGGCATCTGCTGGACGCAGGCGCCCGCCGCTCGCGCGAGCGCGGGATGCTGCGGTCCGGGACCGGCGTACTGCAGGAGCTGGCGGTGGGGCACCTCCCAACGGTAGCTGGGGGAGGATCGACGGCGAGACGGCTCGGGCGGTCCTCAGTGCCTCGGGGCTGGAGTAGTGGTGCGTGCGTACGCTCATGGCTCGAAGCGGTAGCCGATGCCGGGTTCGCGATCGGGGCCCCGGACGTCCCGGAGCAGCTGACGGCCGGTGACCAGGCGGCAGGGACCAGTGTTCAGTTGTGACGGAGGGCCGGACAGGCGCGGCCCTGGCCCCGCCCGCCTGGCGCACACTGGAAGGGCAGATCCCGCAGCGGAGGGAGACCCACGGATGCCGGACGGAGCCGTCGTCACGATGGCTGTATTCACCGCCGCGAGCGGCGCGGCGGCACTGCTGGCGGGCCTTTCCGGGCTACGGGGAATCCGCCGCCTGCGCCGCGTGGGCGTGAACGTGTGGGCGCTGGTCAAACGTGCCGGCCCGGCTGCCGGCGAGGACAGCGTACGGCCGCTGCTGCAGTACCAGACCGAGGACGGCCGGGTCATTGAGGTCGGCTCACCCGCGCCCCCTTCCAAGCGTCATCCCCTGGCCGAGGGCAGTCTCGTACTCGTCAGATACGACCCCTACGACCCCCGCGAACTGCAGCTCCACGGACGCGAGCGGGCAACACTGGAGTACACGATGGTGGGCGCGGGCACCGTCTTCATTCTTCTGGGCGCCGGCCTGCTGCTCGGATAGCCGTCGCACGAGCGCCGACCGCAGTCCAGAGGTGACTGCGTCCGACAGCCGTCCGGGATGTCCTTCAGGCGGCTGTCACCAGTCTGCCCGGGACCAAAGTGGACCGGGGCCTCGCCATCGAGATCTCCGATGACCTTCCGAAGGCCGAGGCGGACCCCGGGCTGCTGGAGCGCGCGTTGGACCACGGCCTGAAGGAAGCCCGAATGGAGTGCCCGTACCGTTCGGCATCGCGCCGCAGGAGCGTCCACGCCCGTCGCGCGCACGGACCGGCGCGTTGCGACCACCAGGCGCCCACTTCCAGGGTCTTTACGGAACCCTGACGCCGGAGGGCCGGGCCGCACGGAACCCGGCGCCTCCCTCCCTGCCACGACACATTTCGGCTCGGCATCCTGGCAGCTCAGCCAGCCGTAGGAGTCCGCCGTGTCGATGATCCCCAACATCCGGAACCTCCGGAAAGCGGTCCGCATGCCACACCTGCGCCACCGGGGCGTGGATCTCAGCCACCCAGGTCTCCGCTCGGCAGCGCCGTGGTGAACTGCGTGGTCTATCGCGACGGCGTACGCCAGACCGGCGACTGCCCGGCGCACGAAGCGATCAGGCAGGTCCGCAAGAAGCCCGGCAACGGCTTCGTATGGATAGGACTGCACGAACCCACCCAGGAGGAGTTCGCCGGCATCGCCGAGCTCTTCGGCCTCCACCCGCTGGCCGTCGAGGACGCCGTCCACGCCCACCAGCGCCCCAAAGTCGAACGCTACGACGACACCCTCTTCGCCGTCTTCAAGACCGTCCGCTACGTCGAGCACGCCGAACTCACCGCCACCAGCGAAGTGGTGGAGACCGGCGAGATCATGGTCTTCACCGGCCCCGACTTCGTCATCACCGCGCCTACACCGGCACCGACGTGCGCGGCCGGGGCGGGAATCCGGCGGCGCGGTAGCAGTCGTCGATCAGCGCCATGGTGGCCAGGGCGTCATCCGCGTCGAGCGGGGGCGGGGTGGTTTCGCGTATGGCGGCGGCGAACGCCTCCAGTTGATACGTGTACGAGGAGCGTCTGCCCAGCTCCTCGACGCGTTCGCCCGCCGGGGTCCGGACAGTGACGCGGTCGTCCAGATGCGGCAGGACGAAGTTGGCCGCGGTCGCATCACCACGGGAGCCCACGAGCCGGCAGGTCATCCGCGTCCGCTCGTACGCCATGTGGCAGCGCGCGGACCCGGTGGCGCCGCCGGGGAAGGCCAGTTCGGCGTCCAGCCACTCGTCCACGTCCGGCGCGCCCACGCGCGGAGAGCCCTGGGCGGCGACCAGACGGGGCGGGCCGCCGGCGAAGGGGGCGAGCATGCGCTGGGCGTGCAGGCTGTAGCAGCCGAGGTCCATCAGGGCGCCGCCGGCCAGGGCCAGCGACCAGCGGGGGTCGGTGGCGGGCGGGGCAGGGATGGAGACCACTGTCTCGACGTGCCGGAGTTCTCCGAGTTCTCCGGAGGCCAGCAGTTCGTGCAGGCGCCTGGTCACCGGGTGGAAGAGATAGTGGAAACCCTCCATGAAGACCGTGCCCGCCTTGGCGGCGGCGTTACGGACCTCGGCGGCCTCCTCCGCGTTGCTCGCGGAAGGTTTCTCGGTGAGGACATGTTTGCCCGCCGCGAGGGCGGCGAGGTTCCACGGCCCGTGCAGTCCGTTCGCGAGGGGGTTGTAGACGGCCTCGACCTCGGGGTCGGCGACCAGATCGGCGTACGAGCCGAGGACCCGTTCGACGCCGTGCTCGGCGGCGAAGGACTCGGCGCGGGAGCGGTCGCGGGCGGCCACCGCTACGAGGCGATGGCCGGTCGCGCGGGCCGGTCCGACGATGGACTGTTGGGAGATGCGGGCGGCGCCCAGCACTCCGATGCGCAACGGCTCGGTTCGTACTGTCATGCGGTGCGTACCTCTTCGATCGTTATGGTTCGGTGCTCGCGCAGCGACAGGGTGCAGGCCTCGGCGATCCAGCCCGCCTCGAGTGCGTCGGCGACGGTGCAGGGGGACGGACGGCGCCCGGCGACGACCTCGGTGAAGGCGGTGAGTTCGGCGCGGTAGGCGGCGGCGAAGCGGTCCATGAAGAAGTCGTGCGGGGTGTCTGCCGGGAATGTGACGCCGGGTTCGACAGAGCGTAGCGGGAGCTTGTCCTCCAGACCGACGGCGATGCTGTCGGTAAAGCCGTGCAGCTCCAGGCGGACGTCGTAACCGCGCGCATTGTGGCGGCTGTTGGAGACCAAGGCAAGGGTGCCGTCGTCCATGGTGAGGATCGCGGCGGTGGTGTCGGCGTCGCCCGCGGCGGCGATGTAGTCGGCGCCCCGGTTGCTTCCGGTGGCGTAGACCTCAGTGACCTGGCGGCCGGTGACCCAGCGGATGATGTCGAAGTCGTGGACCGAGCAGTCGCGGAAGATGCCGCCGGAGGCGGCGACGTACGCGGGCGGGGGCGGCGCGGGGTCCAGGGTGGTGGACCGTACGGTGTGCAGCGGGCCCAATTCGCCGCTGATGACGGCGGCGCGGGCGGCGACGAACCCGGCGTCGAAGCGGCGGTTGTAGCCGATCTGGATCTCCACGTGGCCCGCTTGGACGGCGTTCAGTACCTCGACGGCGTCCTTCATCGTGCGGGCGACGGGTTTCTCGCAGAAGACCGGGACACCCGCCTCGACGGCGGCGAGGAGCAGGCCCGGGTGGGCGTCGGTCGCGGCGGCGATGACGACGCCGTCCACCCCGGCGGCCAGCACCGCCTCCGGCGAGTCCGCCACCTCAGCGCCGAACCGCGCGGCGACAGCCGTCGCGTCCGCGAACGGGTCGGTGACGACGATGGACCCGACCTGGTCCAGCCCGGCCAGCGTCTCCGCGTGGAACGCGCCGATCCTGCCGAGGCCCATGATTCCGATACGCATGGGTGATACCGCTCCTTGATCTTTAGAGGCCGCGCGAATAGGTGGGGCGGCGTCGCGTGCCGATGGGCGGAGTCTGGAAGTGTTGCCGTCGGTGTCGGTCGACGACTCTCCCCCAGACTCCGTCCGGGAGGTGCCCCCACCAAGCTCTCGGCTCCGCTCGAGCAGGGGGCACCCCCATCGCGTCGCCTCCTCCCCCAGCTACCTCCCCCAGCCTTCGGCCGGGAGGTGCCCCCAGGAGGTGCCCCCACCTCCGCCTTGCCAGACTTGCCCATCGCCCCGCTCCTTCCTCCACCCCACCTATTCGCGCGGCCTCTTAGTCGAGTCCGCCGAGGACGTTCTGGTCCCAGTCGATGACCGAGCCGGTGACCACACCGGAGCGGTCGGAGAGAAGCAGGACGACGAAATCGGCGATCTCGTCGGGCTGGCCGAGTCTGCCCATCGGCAGCCCGCGGGCGGCTTCGTCGCGCCAGTCGTCCCCCGCGCCGTGGAAGGTGCGCTGGGTCGCGTCCTCACCCTCGGTCGCGGTCCAGCCGATGTTCAGGCCGTTGATCCGGATCCGGTCCCAGCGGTGGGCGTGGGCGGCGTTGCGTGTCAGGCCCGCGAGTCCGGCCTTGGCCGCGGAGTACGGGGCCAGGAAGGGAGGGCCGCCGTGCGCGCAGTTGGAGATGATGTTGACGATTGTGCCGGGCGCCTTCCGCGCCACCATGTCGGCGACGGCTGCCTGCATGGCGAAGAACGGGCCTTTGAGGTTGACCGCGATATGCGCGTCGAACAGCTCCGGAGTGGTGTCCAGCAGCGACCCGCGGGAGGTGAGCCCAGCCGAGTTGACCAGGCAGTCGATGCGGCCGTGCGCGGCGATCAACTGCGCCACGGCGGCCTTCGCCTGTTCGGCGTCGGCCAGGTCGGCCCGTACGAACATGGCCTTGGCACCGGATGAGGGGCCCTCCCAGCCGTCGGGGCTGGAGGAGGCCAGCTCGGCCACCAGGGCCTCGCCGAGTTCAGGACGTCGTCCGGTGACGGCCACGACGGCGCCCTCGCGGGCGGCAGCGCGGGCGACGGCCGCGCCTATGCCCTGGGTGCCACCGTTGACGAGGACGATTCTGCCCTCAAGAAGTCCCATGAGTGATCTTTCTCCTCGGCTCGGCTCGGCTCAGCTCTCGCGGCGCTTGGCGCCGGCCCGAAGTTCGTCGCGCAGAGCGTTGGGGGTCCAGCCATCGTTGACCGCGCGGCGGACGATGTCCGCCTGGGACAGCGGGGCCAGGCCGTCGACCGGCGGGTCGATGTCGAGGTTGGTGGGGAACGGATAGCCCTCAGCGCAGGCCGAGACCACGGCCTCCAGCCAGTCCCGCCCGGCGCCTTCGGCCTTGCGCTTCAGCAGCACCGGGAAGACCGCGTTCACCATCGCCTCCCGGTTCACCGTCTCCATGGCGCGGCCGAAGGCGGAGGAGACCTGGAGCAGGTTCGCCATGCGCTTGATGCCGGCGGAGCGGTTGGTCCCGGCGGCGTGGAAGAGGGCAGGGTTGAAGAAGACCGCGTCGCCCTTGGCCAGCGGCAGCTGGATGTGGTTCGCCTCGAAGTACTCGTGGAACTCCGGCAGCCGCCAGGCCAGGTAGCCGGGCTCGTACTTCTGGGAGTGCGGCAGATACATCGTCGGGCCGGACTCGACGGGCATGTCGCAGTGCGCGACCGCGCCCTGGAGGGTCAGCACCGGCGAGAGGCGATGGACGTGGGCGGGGTAGGCGGCTGCCACGTCGTTGGGGAGGAAGCCCAGGTGGTAGTCACGGTGCACCGTCTGGGCGGCGCCGCCCGGGTTGACCACGTTGACCTGCGAGGTGATCTGGTAGCCGGGGCCGAGCCAGGCTGTGGAGACCAGGGCGACGATGTCGTTGGCGTAGTAGTCGGTGAACGCCTCCGGGTCGCGCAGCGCCATCTTCCCCATGGCGTTCCACACCCGGTCGTTCGCGCCGGGCCTGGCGAAGTGGTCGCCCGCCGTTGCGCCCGACGCCCGTTGGTCGGCGATCAGCGCGTTGAACGCGCCGGTGGCCCGGTCCACGACCGACAGGTCGGGGAAGGCCCGCCGGAAGACCACGATGCCGGGGCCGTCGGTGAGTGCCCGGACCAGCTCGGCCTGTACGTCCCGGCGACCCGCCCGAGTGGCAGCGGCGGCGCGCAACCGGTCGCCGTCGTAGAGCAGGACATTCCGCTCCGCACGGGCGGCGTACGGGTAGTCGCGCGGGTCGGTGCGCTGCTCGACCAGGGCGCGGAAGCCGTCGAGGTCGCAATCGTTCTCGGACAGCCAGGTCCGGCGGCCTTCGGTGGTGAGGGACA
Organism: Actinacidiphila oryziradicis; assembly: GCF_005047355.1. Taxonomy (GTDB): domain Bacteria; phylum Actinomycetota; class Actinomycetes; order Streptomycetales; family Streptomycetaceae; genus Actinacidiphila; species Actinacidiphila oryziradicis. The sequence continues at coordinate 11,475 of NZ_SUMC01000114.1, read as the reverse complement.
TCGGTCGTCCTTTCGAGGATGACGGCGACGGATTGATGTCATTCTTGTTAACGCGCACCCCGCAATCAACCACCAGGAAGCCATCAAATAGCCCTCAAAGGAGCGCGACGTGCCGTCCCACCCCTACCCGATCAGGGAGATCGCCCGTCAGGCAGGGCTGAGCGAGGCCACCGTCGACCGGGTCCTGAACAACCGTGGCGGAGTCCGCGAGAGCACCGCACGGGAGGTGCAGCAGGCCATCACCGACCTGCACCGTCAACGGGACCAGATCCGCCTCGGCGGCCGTTCCTTCCTGATCGACATCGTGATGCAGGCACCCGAACGGTTCTCCTCCACCGTGCAGGGCGCACTGGAAGCGGAACTGCCCGCGCTGCACCCGGCCGTCATGCGCTCACGCTTCCACTTCCGCGAGACCGGCCCCGTCGGCGAGCTGGTCGCCACCCTCGACCGGCTCGCCACGAAGCGGCAGTCCCAGTCCCAGGGAGTGATCCTCAAGGCCCCGGACCTCCCCGAGGTCACCGCTGCCGTCGGCCGCCTCACCACCGCCGGCATTCCCGTGGTGACCCTCGTCACCGACCTTCCGGCGAGCAGCCGGCTCGCGTACGTAGGCATCGACAACCGGGCAGCCGGCGCCACCGCCGCGTACCTCATCGGCCAGTGGCTCGGCGACCGGCCCGGCAATGTGCTCACCAGCCTCAGCAGCGGCTTCTTCCGTGGTGAGGAGGAACGTGAGATGGGCTTCCGCAGCGCCATGCGCACACTGCATCCGCAACGCACCCTGGTCGAGATGACCGAGGGCCAGGGACTGGACGCTACCCAGCGCGAACTGGTCCTCGACGCTCTGAAACGCGACTCCGACATCCGGGCGGTCTACTCGATCGGCGGCGGCAACATCGCCACCCTGGAGGCGTTCGGGGCTCTGGACCGCGAATGCGCGGTTTTCATCGCGCACGATCTCGACCACGACAACACGCGCCTGCTCCGCCGGCGACGGCTCTCCGCAGTACTCCACCACGACCTGCGCCAGGACATGCGCCGCGCCTGCCAGATCATCATGCAGGCCCACCGCGCCCTGCCCGCCGGCACCGCGCCCTCCCTGCCGTCCGCCATCCAGGTCGTGACCCCGTACAACATGCCGCCGGAGGAGCCCAGCACCACGCTCGACGGTTGAACAGCAGGCCATGGGGCGCCAGCCCTACGGGCTTGAGAAGCGCCCCAGCATTCTGGCGCCTCTCGCACACTCCGTCAGCCGGCCAATGCGTGTGGTCCACCACGCACCCTCACGCCCCCGGTGCCGGTGACGACGAGCACGTTGCGCGTCGCAGTTGCCACCCTGACGGCCGGCTCCCTTGCCGAAGGCCGGCGCGAGCCTCAGCCTTCGGACACCGCTGCCCTTGGCGTTCACGACGACGGTCAGCGGGCCGTTGAAGCCGGGGCCGAAGTTCTTGGACAGCAGGTCGTACGCTGTTGCGGATGGGGCGGCCGATGTCGAGCCGGGCGCCGAGCGGGCCGGAGAGCACGGCGGACGTCGACCAGATGGTGGTCTCAGTCGGGCCGTAGGCGTGGTGGGGTTTCGCAGCCGGCCGCGAGGAGTTGCTGGGCCAGCCGGACGGGTACGGGTTCGTCGCCGCAGAGGACCTCTCGGCCGTCGAGTCGAGCGCGGGGCCGACCCGGTCGAGGACGGCCCGCCAGGTCGTCGGGGTCGCCTGGACGGTCCGGACGTCGTGCCGTTCGACCAGGTCACGCAGCACCGTGCCGTCGGTCCTGGCCGCATCGGGGGCGACCACCACCCGGCCACCGCAGTACCGGCGCCGAGTCCGGCGACGAAGTGCGCGGCAGCGTTGGCCAGGGCGAGGTGGCTGACGAGGGTCCCCTCGGGTTTTCCGGTCGAGCCGGAGGTGTAGACGAGGTACGCGCACGCGGACGGGTCGGTCCGGGGCGCCGGGCCGCAGGTCGCCTACCCAACGGACGTGGCGATCCCGCGGAAGATCAGGCGCCGTCGGTCGGCGGCAGCGCGATGAGGAAATCGTCCTCGACCGGCGGGTCGAGCTCCTGGTCCCGCAAGCCGGTGGCGGCGAAGCACCGCACCCGCACAGCGGTCGGGCTGACATCCAGGCGCAGAAAGCTCTTGAAGAACGGCGGGCTGTAGGTGGCCGAGCCCGGCGAGAGCACCTGGGTGAGCGCCCTGCGGACGGGGAGCCGCACGCGGGCCCTGCGGTGCGGGCGTGGGGCGACGCCCAACACGGTCGCGACGAAGCGGGTACGCAAGGTCACGGGGGCGCCGGTGGCCCGGATGGGCTTGACGGCCAGACGCCGGGCGATGACCGCCGACGCCTCGTCCGGAGTCAGGTCGAACAGGCGGCGCATCCGCAGCCGGCGCCCATAGAGCCTGCTGTAGAACGCCAGGGAGTCGCCGCGCATCGGGTAGCAGCGGAACTGTTCCTCGGTGACGCCGCCGACCGCCACCCGGGGGATGGTGTGGGTGGCGTGCATGAAGGCCCCGCCGCCGCCGGAGACGACGTACTCGATCCTGCGGCCGTCCACGTCGACTGGGTAGTGCTGGTAGTTGTGAATGTCGCCACCGATCGCCGCTACGAAGTTGCGGGTCGGATCGCGGACGATCTCGTCGACCGTGCCGCCGCCCTCGATGGCGCACGGGTGGTGCTCGCCGTCCACATATATGGGCGAGCCGGTGACGAGGATCTTGGGCCGGGACCCCAGAGAGACCCGCCGCAGCCACTCGCCCTGTTCCCGGTCGATGCCGCCGAGCAGCCCGGTGTCGATGCCTATGATCCGTATCGGGCCCGAGTCGAGCGCCCAGTACGGTCCGGGCTGGGACGCCGCCTGCGAGGCGGCGGACCGCATCAGCCGGGCCTCGTCCAGGCGGGCGTCGTCCGGTTCATCGGGGCTCTTCCACAGCAGCGTCCGCCACCAGGCTGCCGTCAGCGGCCGCGGGCGGGCTGCGGGCGGCAGCGCCGGGGCGCGGCAGAAGACCCGCATGAAGCCGGTGAGACCGTCGTACCAGTCGTGGTTTCCGGGGACGGCGTAGATCGGGGCGTCGTAGTCCCGGTAGGGCTGGAAGAACTTGGTGCCGTATTCGTTGGCACTGCCGACGGGATAGATGACGTCGCTGGAGAGCACGGCATAGCGGGTGCCGGCCCCGGCCTTCAGCAGGCCGGGCACCACGGCGTACTGCGGATCGTCGCCCTCGCCGGTGTCCGCGATGTAGATGAAGGAGTACTCGTCGGGGTCGTCGCGCTCGATCACCAGGTCCGCGGTGGCAGCTCCGCGGTCCAACTGGCCCCGCACCCAACGCTGTCGGTCGGTTCCGGTCGGGTCGCCCAACAGCGCGGCGAGCGGACCGTTGCGTGCCTTCCACAAAGTGGCCGGGTTCAGCCACGACAGTTTCGCCACATGAGCCGGCATCAGCTCCCGGTAGGAACCGGGCTTCTGGCTCTGCCAGCCGGCACCGGCCAGGGAATCACGTGAGGAGGCGGACACGGGCGCACTGTAGCAACCCGCGTGCGGCCCTGAGCAACTGGTGTGCGATCCGGCACGGGAACCCCCCTAGCGGTCGGCGTGGAACCGCCGCCGACGGACGGTCCACTCCCCCGGCTCCGGGTCCGGCGCCGGAGGAACCGCCGGTCCGCGTACCGGCGTCCCTGATCCGCACCCTGCGCGGCCTGGCCGTGGACCTACGCTCCCAGCCCCGGCACCTCATGCCGCCAGGTGGTCCTGCCGCACCGGCGTCGGCCACACCTGCGAGACCGCCGTGCTCCCGGGCGCCGTCCGGGCGGGCTGCCCTTCCGGACCACCGGACGCGTAGCGACCGCTCAGAGGCCGAGGTCGCTCAGCTCCGGGTGGTCATCCGGGCGACGCCCCAGAGGCCAGTGGTATTTCCGCTCCGCCCCCTGGATGGGCAGGTCATTGATGCAGGCGTATCTGAGTCGCATCAGGCCCTGCTCGTCGAACTCCCAGTTCTCGTTTCCGTAGGAGCGGAACCAATTGCCCGAGTCATCGTGCCATTCGTAGGCGAAGCGGACGGCGATCCGGTTTTCGGTGAAGGCCCACAGTTCCTTGATCAGCCGGTAGTCGAGCTCCCTGGACCACTTCCGCTTGAGGAACGCCACGATTTCGTCGTGTCCGGTCGCAAACTCCGCCCGGTTCCGCCAACGTGAATCCTCCGAGTAGGCAAGCGCCACTTTTTCGGGGTCCCTGGTGTTCCAGCCGTCCTCCGCCAGTCGGACTTTTTCCATGGCCGTCTCGCGGGTGAACGGGGGAAATGGAGGGCGTGCCGTCATCTCTTCTCCTCAGTGACTCCTCTTGTCGCATCGATCAAAGTCCGCTACTGCCTTGCCGGCTCGGACCTGGACGGCAGACAGGCCGGAGACCCCGGCCGTGCAGCCGGCAGGGGCTGATGTCCTGCCGCTCAGCTGCGTGCGAAGGCCAGCAGATCGGCGTCGAACACGTCCTTGAACGGAGCGACCATCGACAGGCCGTGCGGGGCTCCCGGGTACACCTTCAGCGTGGCGTCCTTGACGAGGTTCGAGGATTTCTCGGCGGCCGCCACGATGGGGACGATCTGGTCGTCGTCGCCGTGCGCGATGAGGGTCGGAATGTCGAACCCCTTCAGGTCCTCGGTGAGGTCGGTCTCGGAGAACGCCTTGATGCAGTCGTACGAGCCCTTGATTCCCACCTGCATGCTCCACAGCCAGAACGCGTCACGGGTGCCCTGGGAGACGGTCGCCCCGGTGCGGTTGGCACCGTAGAAGGCCGCGCTGAGGTCCTGGTAGAACTGCGAGCGGTCGGTCGCGACGCCCTTGCGGATCTCGTCGAAGACTTCGACCGGCAGTCCCTCCGGATTCGCCTCCGTCTTGAGCATCAGCGGCGGGATCGCGCTGAGGAGGACGGCCTTGGCGACCCGGTCGGTGCCGTGGCGGCCGATGTAGCGGGTCACCTCGCCGCCGCCGGTCGAGTGGCCGACCAGGATGATGTTGCGCAGATCCAGATCCTCGATCAGCCGCGCCAGGTCGTCGGCGTAGGTGTCCAGGTCGTTCCCGTTCCACGGCTGTCCGGAGCGTCCATGCCCGCGCCGGTCGTGGGCGATGGCACGGAAGCCATTGTCCGCCATCAGCTGGGTCTGAGGGTCCCAGGCGTCCGCGTTCAGGGGCCAGCCATGGCTGAACACGACAGGCTGCCCCGCTCCCCAGTCCTTGTAATAAATTTGCGTCTCGTCTCTCGTCGTGATGAAAGACATGGCGTGGTCCTCTCGATTGAATCGACATGGGATGCCACGGCCGCGTGAGGCCCGGAAGTCCGGAACGCTGGAGGTGTCACGGCCAATGAGCCGGATCGGCGCCGCCATTTGAATCCGCCCGAACGTCGGTGAGGAGCGTTCGCCGCCGATGAGCACAAGATTGCTGAACGGTCGCAAAGCGCACCCACGCCGTTTACGCTACCCGACAAGCCGAATATGCGCGCGCCAGCTGGGTGCAAGGACAACCCAGCTCGCGAAATCGCCCCCCCTCCAGCCAGACCTCGCCGGCCATGGGGTAGCCGGGCACCTCTCACCACAGAGCGAACCGCATCTCTCCATCCGCGGCGATGGCCTTTCGAGCGGCAACGGTCAGGGCTTGTACGCAAGCAGTCCGTAGATGTTGATGTCCTCGTCCGTGACGTCGCGGATGTCCTGGTACAGCGTCTTGTCCAGATCCTCCAAACCGTCGATGTACTCCTGGCTCGGCCTCTCCGCCGCGCTGATGTCGGAGACGTGGTCCGGCCGCCAGCGGTGGACCTGGACGATGCCGGGCTCGACCAGCTCCAACTCGTTTTCGGTGACGAACCGTTCGATCTCCTCCCGCGAGCGCAGGATGAAGGTGAGCCCGCGCTCCTTGAGGGAGCGGGCGACCTCGACGCTCCCCGCGCTGAGATCGGCGGTGAGATGGCTGAGCAGCACGTAGCTGCCCGAGGGCAGGGCCGACACCAAGCGCCGGACGGCGTTGTAGGCCTGCTCGTCCTCCACGAAGTGCAGGACAGCGAGCAGGACCAGCGCGATCGGCCGGCTGAAGTCCAGGGTCTTCTCGGCCTGTTCGAGGATGGTCGCCGGGTCGCACAGGTCCGCGTCGATGTAGTCGGTCTTGCCCTCCGGACCGCTGGTGAGCAGAGCGCGGGCGTGAGCCAGGACCACCGGGTCGTTGTCCACATACACGATCCGGGCGTCCGGGATGATTCCCTGGGCGATCTGGTGGACGTTCCGCTGCGTCGGCAGGCCGGTACCGATGTCCAGGAACTGCCGGATGCCCGCCTCCCCGGCGAGGAAGCCGATGGCCCGGCGCAGGAGATCGCGGTTGTGCCGTATGTCGAGGTAGCCACGGGGGTGGGCCACGAAGCCGGCCTTGGCGGCTTCCCGGTCCACGGGGTAGTGGTCCTTGCCACCGAGGAACACGTCGTACACCCGCGAGGGGTGAGCTTTGGCCGTGTCGATCCTCTTCGCGGGCGCGTCGTCGTTCATACGTTCAATCTAGACGCCAACGCCGCGGTGGCGCTCGGCAGTTCGCCAGATCTCGTACGCCACGTGCGCGTTGCAGACGAAGGCGCCCGCGCGACCTGTCCCGCCTTCGGGAATTGACGCGCGCGCCTCGTTGACGGGCGCTTCCGCCGATCGCCCGCGAGTGTGTTCGGCACCCTTCTCGACCGGTCCGCGGGCTCGTTCCGCCTGGGCCCCGCCGAGGCCCAGGTACCTGCCAGCCGTCGCTACCTGCCCGATCCTGGAGACCACCGGGCAGACCCGCACCGCCTGGCTGCTCCTCACCGACTTCCTCGCCGTCGGCCCCTGGCACCGCACCCGCGAACGCCCGGCACTGCACCGGCGCGTCCCCGGCGACTTCGACGCCGACCACGTCCTGGTCCGGATCGCCATCTGCGTGTACGGCGGCGTCGAGATCGCCCTGGACTGCGAACCCGCCTTCGACTACGACCGCACGGACGCCACCTGGGAGTACACCGCGGCCCGGATACGTGTCAGCGCTGTCGCGCGAAGCCAGGGCACAGGAGGCCAGGGCCTGCACAGCGACGACCAGTAGGCGGACGCGGCACCGCGCTCGTAGGCGTCAGGAGCCCATCATCTCGCGTACCAGCGGTGCCACCTTGGTGCCGAACAGCTCGATGTTGGTCATGAGCGCGCCGTGAGACATTCCGTTCATCCCGTATTTCAGATCGAAACGGGTCGCGTTGAGGTCCTTGAGCGTCGCTGTGATCTTGCGGGCTACGGTTTCGGGCGATCCGATGTGCAGCGCGCCGCCGGGCCCGACATCGCGCATGAGGCTCTCACGGGTGGGGGTGCGGAAACCGCGCTGCTTGGACACGCTTCGTATCGTGGCTTCGAAGGCGGGCAGGAACTCCTCCACTGCCTGTTCGTCGGTGGCGGCGACATGGCCGGGCGCGTGGACGCCGACAGGCCGCCGGGGCTGTCCGAACTTCTCCAGTGCTTGCTGGAACAGCTGTGAGAACGGCGCGAAGCGGGCTGTCTCGCCCCCGATGATCGCGAGCATCAGCGAGAACCCGTACCGGGCGGTCCGGATGACCGACTGGGGGCTGCCGCCGACGCCGATCCAGGTCGGGATCGATCCCGATTCGCTGTGCGGGTAGATGGAGAGTCCGTCGAGGGACGCGCGGGTGTTGCCGGACCAGGTGACGGGCTTCTCCTGGAGAAGCTCGGCGAACAGGCTGACTTTCTCCTCGAACAGTTCCTCGTAGTCGCTCAGGTCATAGCCGAAGATCGGGAAGGACTCGGTGCTCGATCCCCTGCCGAGGATCACCTCGGCCCGACCGCCGGACACGGCGTCGAGGGTGGCGTAGCGCTGGAAGACGCGGACGGGGTCGTCGGAGCTGATCACCGTCACTGCGGAACCGAGGCGGATGTGCGATGTGCGCGACGCGATGGCCGCGAGCACAACGTCGGCGGCCGAGAGCGGCATCGAGTCGGTGTGGTGCTCCCCGATGGCGAAGTGGTCCAGGCCGGCCCGGTCGGCAAGGACCCCCTCCTCGACGAGATGGCGGATGGTCTGGCCGTGCGACAGCGGCTTGCCTTCGGCGTCGTTCGTCACATCACCGAACGTGTCCAGCCCAAGCGCGATGTCTCCCCCATCTGTTTGGCCGGTCGAAGGGTTGGTCATGTCGTACTCCTTGGATCTTGTGACGAGAGCGTCCTCGGGCGCACAGCCAGGGGCATGCTGTGGCCGGCCGGCGCGCAACACCAGGGGGGTCAGGTCGCGAAGCGCCGCAGTGCGTGGATGAGCTGGGTCAGGTCAGTGCCTTCGACGTGGTCGAAGACGTGGCGCCGGGCACTGGCCAGGTGAGCGGGCCACGCCTGCTCCAGCCGGGCGAGGCCCGCATCGGTGAGGACGGCGTTCCACCCGCGTGCGTCCTCGTCGCACCTGACCCGTTCGATCAGTCCCTGCTTCTCCAGGCGGGTGACGATGCGGGTCATCCCGCTCAGCGAGACATTGCCGACGGCGGCGAGCTCGCTCATGCGCATCAGCCGGTGCGGGGCCTCGGACAGATGCATCAAAGTCGTGTACTCGGAGAGCGGCAGGCGCTGCTCGCGCATCATGTCGGCGTCGATCGCGCGGGGCAGGACGATCATCACCCGGCCGAGCTCGCGCAACAGCGTTTCCTCGTCCGGAGTCAGGGGTGGCAGCGACTGCTCGGCGGTAGACATAGATGCAACGAAGCAAGTGCTAGCCTAGTTACTTGACGCGCGTCCACAGTGGGCGGCGCGGGTGCGGCGGGGATGGTCAGGGCCGAGCCCGGAGGCTGTTGATCTCCGCGCTGGCGAGAACGCGCGGTCCTCGCCCCTGCGGTCTGGTCACTGCGAGCATGGCGCGGCCCAGCGTGTCCGTCGTGGTCGTGTGCCGCAGGAACGGCCGGTGCAGCAAGGGGTAGAGCCACGACGTCGAGGCATACACCAGACGGTAGGAGCGGGTCCGGGGGCGTGCGCCATGCCGTGGCTGAATGTAGGCCGGGCGGAAGACGTAGGCACGGAAGGGCATGGCCGGCAGTGCGTCCTCGGTTCGGCCCTTGACCTGCCCGCCGGTTCGACGGACGTCTGATCAGCGCGGAGAATGAGTATGGCAGGGTGCCGCCTCGGTAGGGAGCAACCAGAGCGCCGGTGAGGCAGTGAGGCGGTGGCGGCCTGCCGGCAAGGTGGTGGCGATGCCGACGTGGCGATTGCGGGACTTCCACGACGAGGATCTGGACCGCGCTATCCAGATCTGGGATCAGGACCGGCAGGCGGACGAGTCAGCCGCCGTGTTCCCCGTCTCTGAGGTCATGGCGGCGGCCCGGACCGGTGGGGCCGCCGTGGTCGCAGTGGTGGGCGATGACATGGTGGGCATGGCAGTGGCGCAGGCCCAGGGCGAGCGGGCCTGGATCATGCTGGTGGCGCTGGCAGGGCTGTGGCGTAAGCGCGGGATCGGCAGCGCCCTGATTGCCGAGCTCGAGCGGCGCCTGCGAATGCAGGGGGTACGCCGGATCGGTGCACTGCTTGCCCCCGGGGCCACCGGAACCGCGGCCCTGGAGAACTCCGGCTATCGCGCTCGCGCCGGATTGATCTACTACGAGAAGGTCGAGCATCTCGGCGCGAGCGATGCCGGTCTGCTCGCGGAGCTCGGCGGGAGGGTGCTACCGCAGGGCTTGTGGAGTGCCCTCGCGGGGATGGAGCGGGAGAAGGAAGCCATTGAGCGGCGGATCGTGCTGCCGCTGGCCGAGCCGGCGCTGGCCGACCGGTACGGGGTGACGCCGCCGAAGGCGGTCATCCTCTTCGGGCCGCCGGGCACGGGCAAGACCAGCTTCGCCAAAGCCGTCGCCTCCCGGCTGGAGTGGCCGTTCGTGGAACTCTTCCCCTCCCGGCTCGCGGCGGGAGCCGCCGGGAACCTGGCCACCTCGCTACGGGAGACGTTCGCCGAGCTGGCCGAGCTGGAGACCGTTCTGCTGTTCATCGACGAGGTCGAGGAGATCGCCGGCATCCGGTCCGGCGTGGCCGTCGATCCCGGCCACGGAGTCACCAACGAACTGCTCAAGCTGATCCCCGGCTTCCGCGACCACGACGACCGCCTGCTGATCTGCGCCACCAACTCCGTCCGCTCCCTCGATCCGGCGTTCCTGCGCCCCGGCCGGTTCGACTACGTCATTCCGGTCGGTCCCCCCGACCCGGTCGCCCGGGCGGCGATCTGGCAGCGTTACCTCGGCCCCGCCGCCGACGGCACCGAGTTGCACCGGCTGGTGGCGGCCAGCGAGATGTTCACACCCGCCGACATCGAGTTCGCCGCCCGCAAGGGCTCCCACACCGCGTTCGAGCGCGAAGTCGCCGACCCCCAAGGCGCGCCGGCCAGCACCGAGGACTACCTCGCCGCCATCGCCGACACCCGGCCCACACTCACCGACCAGGCACTCACCGACTTCAAAGAGGACATCGAGCACCACGTGCGCCTGTAATGCCCGCGCTCCGGCGCTCACTCCGGGCGGACGCCCTCGTAGTCCTCATAGTCGAAGCCCGGGGCGACCACGCACGTCACCAGGACCGGCTCCTCCCCCGCGGGCTCGGCTGTCTGCCAGGACCCGCCGGGCACAAGGAACTGTGGCTGTTCGCCCCTCTCGATACCGCCCCCTACCATCGCCTCGACAGCCCCCGCCTCGTTCGGCGTCCCGCCCTGGCCTCCGAGGCGCATCCGAAGCGGCCCGCCCCCGTGCCACAGCCACAGCTCGTCCGAGCGCACCCGGTGCCACCGTGATACCTCGCCGGGATGCAGAAGGTAATAGATACCCGTCGCGAACGCCCCCGCCCGGCCGTACCCGTCAGGGACCGCTTCAGCCGGAGTTCTCCATGTCTCCCGGAACCACCCGCCCTCGACATTCGGCTGAAGGCCGAGAAACTCAACAAGCCCAGAAATTTCTGGACCCCCTCCAACACCCCCAATTGTAGTTGGGGGCACTGTCCGGAAACTTCGGGGCACCTCACCCCACCGAAATGCGAATCCGCCGCCCAAGGCCGCTTGACGACAGGCCCTAACGCCGACGCCGACGGTACCCCGACCAGCCCGAGCTCGTGCCGAGACCGCCGAGGTGCGCGGCGAGCAGCGTCAGCCCGACCAGCAACAGGCTGGTGGGGGTGAACACCGCGTCGGTCGCAGTGCCGGTGGCATTGATCAGGAACGCGATCGCGAACACCACAGCCGCAACAATGGCCAACATCGGAACACTCCCAGCGTCTTCGGGGGCACGGTCGCGCCCTTCTCTCAACCGGGTTCCCCGAACCGCCGGTCCAGTCCATCCAGGCGCCCCATACCGGATCTTCGAATTTAGGCGGGCAACGTGGCGGATCGCTGGCCCGGTTGTGACGTTGAGCGACGGTCTTGGGGTTCCGGCGCCCTGGACGCAGTGAGCCCGCAGGCGTCCGTGATCATGGTTGTTCTCTAC
>NZ_SUMC01000113.1 GCF_005047355.1 Actinacidiphila oryziradicis | reverse complement strand
CGTGCTCGATGACGGCGAAGACGTGCACGGTGGCACCGTTCAGGGTGGTGGCGGTGAAGTAGTCGCAGGCCAGGATCGCGTGGGACTGGCTGCGCAGGAACGCGGCCCAGGTCTGACGGTCACGTTCGGGCGCCGGCTCGATCCCGTGCTGCTTCAGGATCTCCCACACGGTGGAGGGTGCGACCTTGATACCGAGGACCGCGAGTTCGCCGTGGATCCTTCTGTAGCCCCACCCACTGTTCTCGCGGGCCAGTGGCAGGACGAGAGCCTGGATGCTGCTGGGGGCACCTCCCGGCCGAAGGCTGGGGGAGGGTCGGTGGACGGCCGGGCCGCTTGCGACGGGAGGCGGCGGCGTGGCGGCGGCGCATGACGTCCCGGTGCCACCTCAGAACCGTGTCCGGGGAGACGATCAGGTGCAGCTGCCGCAGCTTGGGCCTGGGGAGCCGGTGGAGGAGCGCGGCCAGGAAAGCGCGATCCGCCGAGGAGACGCGTGGCCTGTTGATCTGCCGCTGCAGGACGGCCAGCTGGTGCCGCAACGTCAATATCTCGATGTCCTTGTCAACGTCGCTCATCGGCAGCAACCGTATGAGGGAGAACACGCTCGACACGGCGAGGTAGGGCAGTCGCAGCAGCATGGTTGATCAGCCTGACACGCTTGTCCGCCGATCGACGGCCGTTCGCGGCTGCAGCTCACAGGCCATGGATGGGGTTTTCGGCACCCGCAGGGCGAACCCGCAGACGGCACCGCCGCGTACGCCAGTGCGACCGGCACCGGCGTTGACACCACGAAGTCGTTCACGGTGTCCGGCTGGGCACGGCTCGTTCCTGCCGACCTATCCGCTGATCTGCACCGTCACGCTGTAACGGCCTTGGTCACCGTCGCAGAGTCGGGCCTCGCCGCAGCTGGTGCGGCGGGCTGTGATGTTTGCCGAGCCGGGTCGGACGGCGCGCAGGGCGAGTTCGACCGTGCCGCAGCCGGCGCCCGGGACGCAGGTGTGGGCTGGTGTGACCCGCGAGGCCCCGACGGCGGCCAGGACATCCGGTGTACCGCTGGTGAGGTCCGACCAGTATGTGCTGTGCAGCGTGACCACAACCGAGGTGCCCACCGTGGCCGAGACGGTCGTGTGGTTCACGCGCTCGTCCAGCCGGAGGGTTGTGGGCGTTGGCGTGGTCGGTGCAACAGACCGTGCGGCGTCGGCGCCGCACGCCGAGGTGGCGGCGAGAGCCAGGCATGCGGCGAAGCGGAGTGCAGAGTGGGTGCACGGGAGCGCCATGAACGTGCCCCCTTCCGGGCAGTGAATGCCGATAGGACGGGTCCGCCCCGGCAGTGGTTCCCTGCCGGGGCGGAACGTGTCGTGCTGTGCCGGGGAATCCGGATGGGTCAGGCGGCGTTCAGGGCGGTGTCGTCGACCACGAAGCTGGTCTGCAGGCTGGAGTCCTCGGTGCCGGTGAACTTCAGGGTCACCGTCTGACCGGCGTAGCTGGACAGGTTGAAGGACTTGAGTACGTAGCCACTCGCCGCGTTCAGGTTGGAGTAGGTGGCCAGGGTGGCGGTGCCGACCTGGACGGTCAGTTTGTCGTAGGCCGATGTCGTGGTGGTCTCGGCGGTGTCGATGTGCAGGTAGAAGGAGAAGGTGGCGCTGCACCCCGCGGGGATGGTCACTGACTGGGACAGGGTGTCGGTGTGGGTGCTGCCGTAGCCGTTCAGCCAGGCCTTCCAGCTGCCGGAGTGGGCAGGCTCACCGGTGGAGTTGTCGATCACGCCGGTGCTGGCCGTCCACGGCGAAGCGGTGCCGGTCTCGAAGCCGGGATTGCCCAGCTTTTGACCCGGGGTGGCGCAGGTGCCGCCGGTGCTGCTGACGGTCCAGCTGAAGGAGGTGGTGCCGGAGGCTCCCGTGCTGTCCTTGGCGGTGACGGTGACGGAGGAGGTGCCGGCCGTGGTCGGGGTGCCGCTGATCTGACCGCTGGAGGAGATGCTGAGCCCGGCTGGCAGCCCGGTCGCGGTGTAGGTGAGGGTCTGGCCCGAGGCGGAGTCAGAACCCGTCAGCTGCAGAGACACGGCCGTGCCCACGGTGCTGCTCTGGTTGCCGGGGTTGTTCACGATGACCGTGTTCCCCGTGGTGCCGCCGACGATCGGGTGCGTGATGGCGCACGCGTTGGTGTCGTTGGACCAGCTGGCCTGCTCGGCGAAGGTGCCGGTGCCCATCGTGATGTTGGCCGCTCCGCCTGCGCTGCCCGGGGAGATCCAGGCGCATTCGTCGGAGTTCTCCTGGCCGTTGTACGAGCTGCCGGTGCGGTTGGTCCAGCCGCCGGCCGGGTTCTGGTCCGACATCATCTCCTGCCACTCGTGGCCGAGCGTCATGGTCCAGCCGTCGAGGGTGCCGGGGGAGTTGACGAACCCGACGCCGCAGCCCGCGCCGGAGTCGATGTTGTAGGGCTGGTTGCTGAAGGCGACGTCGCCGACGGTCGAGGTGGCCGCACCGCCGGTCAGCGTGGTGTCACCGTTCCAGTCGTGCCAAGCGCAGTACTGATTCTGGTAGTTGTCCGGGTTGGTACCGTGCGGCGACAGGATCACGTAGTACGCGTCGCGGTTCGACGCAGCCGTGGTGTTGCCGAAGTGGCTGGCCGCCTTCACGGCCTCGACGCCGAGTTGGTGCCCTGTGGCCGCACTCGGCGACGCGGCCGAATTGTCGTACCACGCGCCGGCCAGCACGCCGCCGCTCTGGTAGGGGATGAAGTTGGCGTTCGAGGGGCAACTGGTCGCGCCGGACGCCACGTTCGGACCGTCGCACCACTGCGTCAGGTCAGCCGACCACAGCTCGTTACCGGTGCCGATGTCCTTGAACATCTTCTGAGCAACGGGCGCGGCGCCTGCCGAGTCGCCGGAGAAGGTCATGTCTCCGCTGCTGTTGGTGCTCTGCGTGCCCCACTGGGTGCCGTAGAACACCAGATAGACCTTCGAGTGGCCGCTCTGGACACCGATGCCGTCGACGCCGCCGCCGTAGGACAGCGTCTGCGGCCCGGTCGCGATGCTCGGGGACGCCTGGGAGGCTGCCCAGGACTTCATCTTGGCGTGCTGCTGGAGGGTCGGTACCACGCCGTGCCGATAGGGGTGCTGGTACGCGGGGCTGTAGGGGTTGGCGATGGAGTTGCTCTTCGCCTGCTGTGCGGCCGAGGCGGCCACCGCTTGCGGTGCGGCCGGTGCGGCCACTGCTTGCGGTGCGGCGGCCAGCATGCCGCCGGATATCAGGGCCGCTGCCGACAGCAGGGCGGTGGCCCCGCGGCGGGTGAACCGTCGGAGTCGGTCGGGTCTCGCGTGGTCCGTATTCTGCGGTCGCAAAAGACTGCCCTCCATGGGGGATCTGTGCCCTACTGCGGGATGGCTTGTCTGTCAAGGGCATGACAAGCGATGATGCTCCGACATGCCACGGGTTCACTGCTGCCTGTGGGCTGCGAGTAGCGCACGTTCCTCGTTGCGAGCTGCCACCCCGGTCAGTGGTGGCCGTCGATGACGGTAGTGAATGCCTGCCCCAAGGGACTACCAGTGAATGGCAAAGCCTTGCCTCGGTAAGGGAAATGTCCAGGACCAACTACCGTGAAAGGGGCGGGGGTTGATGTGGTGATCCCGGAGGAAGAGTCCGGAGCGCCGAACGGCTATAGCGTTTGACGCCATGGATGTGGACGACGGACCGGTAAACGACCTCGCAGCACTGGGCCTGGCGCGCTACGAGGCGCGGGTTTACCTCGCGCTGGTCAGACGCGACTCGTACACCGCGGCCGAGGTGGCGCGTGAGGCCGATGTGCCCCGCCAGCGCGTCTACGACGTGCTGGACGCCCTGGTGCGGCGCCGGCTCGCCATCGTCCGCCCAGGCAGGGTGGCCACCTTCTCGGCCGTCGCACCCGAGCTCGCCACCGCCCGGCTCATGGCGCTGCAACGCGAATCCCTGGAGCGGCTGGAACAGGTGTCGTCGGCACTGGCCACCGCACTGCTGCCCGTCTGGTCCGATGGGCGCACCAAGACCGACCCGCTCGACTACATCGAGGTGCTGCGCGACCCCAAGGCCATCACCGAACGATTCGCCGACATCCAGGAACACGCCGAACGCGAACTGCTGAGCTTCTGCAAACCCCCCTTCGTCGCCCCGGCCGGCAACACCGAGGGGATCGCGACGGTGCGCAGGCTGCGCGGTGCAGGGGGCCGGGCCCGGGCCATCTACACTCATGACGCGCTCAACGACGCCGAAGTGCTGGAGAGCGTGCGGGGTTTCGGCGAGGCCGGGGAGGAGGCCCGGTTCACCGCCGAGCTGCCGTTGAAGCTGATCATCGCCGACGCCTCGCTCGTGCTCTGCGACATGCCGGACCCGGTCGCCGGCACTGGCGCCACCACCGCGCTCTACATCGAACACCCAGCGCTCGCCAACTGCCTGCAACTCGCTTTCGAGAGCGTTTGGGACCGCGCCGAGCCGGCGAACGCGGCGCACAGAGCCTAGCCTGCACGTTTCACTTGTGGCGGCGCCCGAGGGCCATCGCCGTAGCCGTCCAGCCGATTACGCTGTGGGTGCTTAAGCCAGGCTGGCTCCCTCCCCGTCACCGGTGCTGCTGGCAGCCGCCGGCACGGCGTACGAATTCGCCCGGGCTGCGGAGCCGGTGCTGCGCCCGTTGGTCGACGGCCAGGTCTCCACGCTGGCCGACCTCGCGGCCGCTGCCGGCTTGGAAGCCGCCGACGTCGCCGCCGTGGTCGGCGACCTGCTCGACGGCCAGGCCTGTAGGGTGCCGAAAGTCACGCACTGCCTCTGATCAGGTATTTTGCAGCACCCGTCGATCATGGCAGGGTCGGATCTTATGGCGTTGCGCGTGCTCTACCTGATCTTCTTGCGGCTCCTCGGACTGCTCCTGCTGCTCTCCCGCTCGCCGGGCGCCAAGGACGTCGAGCTGCTCGCGCTGCGCCATGAGAACGCGGTGCTACGCCGCAGCTGCCGCAGCTTGGGCCTGGGGAGCCGGTGGAGGAGCGCGGCCAGGAAAGCGCGGTCCGCCGGAGTGACGCGCGGCCTGTCGATCTGCCGCTGCAGGACGGCCAGCTGGTGGCGCAGCGTCAATATCTCCATGTCCTTGTCGACGTCGCTGATCGGCAGCAGCCGTATGAGGGCGAACACACTCGACACGGCGAGGTAGGGCAGTCGCAACAGCACGATCCATCAGCCTGACACGCCTGCCCGGCGATCACCGGCCGTTCGCGAAAACCTACACGTCACAGGCCATGGATGGGGTTTTCGGCACCCGCAGTGTCTGGCGGTGTGTCGGGGCGTGGGGCCCGGTTCCGGGCCTGTGCTCAGGGCGCGACGGGCTGGCACACGCCCCGCCGACCTTGAATCACGCTGAGCCCTTAGTACAGCGTATTGACAAACCTGGGTACCGCTTCATACGTTCACATGGCACCACGCCCGACACTGCACGAGCAGTGGTAACTCCCGCTTTTAACCCGCCCGTTGGGCCATCACCTGCCGGTGCAGGTCCGCCGAGCCTCCTGCCGCCTGACGGCCGGGATCCCGCCACGGCGAGGACAAGGAAGGAAGGCAACCCGCATTCTCCGGGCCCGCGGAACCCGGCGCACCCGCGGCGCCACGCGACGACCCTTCCCTCACCGATACGGGACATCACCGGGTGAATCGCCGGACCTGTCGGCGACTCACCCTGGCAGGCGGATCAAGGTCAATACGCGGAGGCCTATTGACAGCCACTTGGGCAGAACATCGAGATGAAGAACAACCTGGTGAACAGCGTGTCGTCCAACAGCGCCCTGGACATCAGCGTATTCGGCGACACGGGACACCCGCTGGAGTCCGCCACGGTCAGCGGAAACGTCCTGCAGGGCGGGCGGCTGGAACGGTGTCCGGCACGGAGTGCGGATCAGCTCTCCGGCCAGCACCTCGAAGTTCCCCACCGCGTACACCAACGTCACCTTGAGGAACAACATCATGCGCGGAGCCCTGCGGGCCGGCCTCTACATCGATCGCACACGCGTCAACGTCACGCTGACGAACAACACGATCGACGGTCCGGCCACCCAGGGAATCTGGATCACGTCGGGGGTCACCGGCACCGGCACCTTCAGGGGCAACAAGGTGCGGAATCTGCGCTCGGGCCAGGGCGCAACACAGAACGACTCACCGACCACGTTCGGCGTCACCCGCTGAGAGAACCGGCCTGACGCTCAGTTCACCCCGCGGTCGAGTCTGCGCTCAGGTTCGTCGGGGCGCAGACTCGACCGCGGCCTGCGTTGCGAGGCAGGCATGTGCAGGTGCGCTTCAAGCCGAGCACCGCGGCCCCGAATTCGTAAAACGTATTGACAAACTGCGATGGCGGTTCATAAGTTCGCATGGCACCCCTCCGACCTCCGACCCCGTCCGAGCACCCCGTGTCGGCGCGGTCGGTCGGCCTACACCGTTCATTTCCTACCGCCGCGCCTGCCGCGCGGCGCCGACGGGAGCGTGCAATCACCTTGACCACTGACATCCGGCGGGCGCTTGTCGTCCACGGCGGTTGGGACGGGCACCAGCCCGTGACGATCAGCGACGCGTTCGTGCCGTTCCTCAAGGAGCAGGGCTTCGTCGTCGAGACATCCGAGGACCTCGCGGAGTACGAGGACGCGGAGCGCCTGACCGCAACCGACCTGATCGTGCAGTGCTGGACCATGGGAACGATCAACCGGGAGCAGAGCGTCTTGCCGCCGCGGTGCGCGCGGGCACCGGCCTGGCCGGCTGGCACGGCGGCATCGTCGACTGCTTCCACGATCACAACTACCACTTGCTGACCGGCGGCGAGTTCGCGATGCACCCGCCGGGTTTCCACGACTACACGGTGCATCTGCTGCCCGAGCGCGCCGACCACCCCGTCATCGCATCGCTCCCGGCTCCCCGGTGATCGTGCACTCCGCGCAGGCCACCATCACCGGTGCCGGCGTGCTCCCCATGAACCTGTACCCCAACGGCGCATGACGTGAAGGAGACAACTATGCGCTCCCGAAGACTCATATCGTCAGCTGGACGAGTGCTGGCCGCCGCGGTAGCGGTGAGCGTGGTCGCCGGGGTGCCGGCGGTGGCACAGGCGAGCTCGCGACGTGCGGCGCAGTCTGCCGCCGCCTCAACGCAGCCGATCTACCTGAACACGCACTACTCGTTCGCTCAGCGGGCGGCCGATCTGGTGTCGCGGATGACGTTGGCCGAGAAGGTGGCGCAACTCAAGACCAATAACGCGCCGGCCATCCCGCGGCTCGGACTCCAGCAGTACACGTACTGGAGTGAGGGCCAGCACGGCATCAACCGGCTCGGTGCCGACACTGCAGCGGGCGGTCAGGGCCAGCTCGACGTGACGGCGACCAGCTTCCCGGTGAACTCCGCGGCCACGATGTCCTGGGATCCGGAGCTGATATACCAGGAGACCACGGCGATCTCGGATGAGGCGCGTGGGTTCCTCGACAAGTCGCTCTGGGGGACCGGACAGAACAACCTCGGCCCGTCCGCGTCGAACTACGGCGATCTCACCTTCTGGGCGCCGACGGTCAACATGGACCGTGATCCACGCTGGGGGCGGACCAACGAGTCGTTCGGCGAGGACACCTACCTGGCGTCCACGATGGCCGACGCGTTCGTCAACGGGTATCAGGGGCAGACGATCACCGGCCAGTCGATGACCCCGTACCTGAAGGTCGCGGCAACCGCCAAGCACTATGCGCTGAACAACGACGAGAACAGCCGGCACACCCAGAGCGCGAACACCACCGACGCGAACATCAGGGACTACTACACCAAGCAGTTCGCCAGCCTGGTGCAGGACGCGCACGTGTCAGGCGTGATGACGTCCTACAACGCGGTGAACGGCACGCCGGCGCCCGCAGACACCTACACGGTGAACGAGCTGCTGCAGGCGACCTACGGGTTCGGTGGGTACACCACCTCGGACTGCGGTGCGATCAGCGACGTCTACTCCTCCGGCGGCCACAACTGGGCGCCACCGGGGTGGACGACCAACGGCACGACGTGGACGAATACCGCCACCGGCAAGCAGGTCCCCGCGGCGGCGGGTGGGCAGGCGTTCGCGCTGCGGGCCGGCACCCAGCTGAACTGCACTGGCGATGAGCTGACCACGCAGAACATCGACGCGGCGATCTCGCTGGGCCTGTTGACGCCCGGGGTGATCGACAGCGCGCTGACGAAGCTGTTCACGATCCGGATGGAGACCGGCGAGTTCGACCCCGCGAGCAAGGTCGCCTACACCGGGATCACGAAGGCGCAGATCGAGTCGCCCGCACACCAGGCGCTGGCCGAGAAGGTCGCGGCGCAGGATCTGGTGCTGTTGCAGAACAACAAGGTCTCAGGCACGTCATCCCCGCTGCTGCCGGCGAACCCCGCCAAGCTGAACAACATCGTCATCGTCGGCAATCTGGCGAACACGACGACGCTCGGCGGCTACTCCGGCCAGCCGACGCTCAAGGTCAGCGCCGTGCAGGGGATCACCGCGGCGGTCAAGGCGGCCAACCCGTCGGCGACGGTCACCTTCGACGCCTGCGGCACCTCGACGACCGCCACCACGCCTGCGGCGTGCTCGGCCGCAACGCAGACCGCGATCAAGGCGGCGGACCTGGTGATCGTGGTCGTCGGCTCGGATCTCGGCGTGGCCGACGAGGGCACAGACCGGTCAGCGCTGGCCTTGCCGGGCAACTACGACTCGCTGATCAGCCAGGTCTCCGCCCTCGGCAACCCTCGTACGGCGCTGGTCATGCAAGCCGACGGCCCGTACGACATCCAGGACGCCCAGAAGGACTTCCCGGCGATCGTGTTCAGCGGCTACAACGGCGAAAGCCAGGGCACAGCGCTCGCCCAGGTACTGTTCGGCCGGCAGAACCCCTCCGGCCACCTGGACTTCACCTGGTTTGCCGACGACTCACAGATCCCGGCGATGGACAACTACGGGCTCACCCCGTCCCAGACCGGCGGACTCGGCCGCACGTACATGTACTTCACCGGCAAGCCGACCTACCCGTTCGGATACGGCCTGTCCTACTCTCACTTCACGTACTCCGATGTACAGGTCGGACCCGGTTCCGTCTCCGCCGACGGCACGGTGAGCGTCGGCTTCGACGTCACCAACACCGGCACGGTCGCCGGCTCGACGGTCGCCCAGCTCTACGCGGCGCCGGAGTTCACCGTGCCCGGTGTGGAGCTACCGAAGGAGCAGCTGGCGGGCTTCCAGAAGACGGCGGTGCTCGCGCCAGGGCACACCCAGCACGTCAACCTGTCCGTCAAGATCGCCGACCTCAGCCAGTGGGACGAGAGCGCCCTGAAGCAGGTCGTCTACGACGGTGCCTACCAGTTCCGCATCGGACCTGACTCCGCCACCGTGGCCGGCTCCGGCACGGTGCGGGTGCGGGGCGCCATTACTCCGCGGGTGCAATCGGTCACCGTCCAGCCAGACCAGGTGGTCTTCAAGCCCGGCGACACGCTGAACCTCACCAGTACCAACCCATGGATCGCGCCGGACACGAACTCCGCGCTTGAGCAAAATCATGCGACTGCGGACAACATCATCGAAGCGGCCGACAACGACCAGTCGTTCGTCGACCTGTCCCACGCTCATGTCACCTACCGCACCAGCGACCCGCGGGTCGCCACGGTCAGCGACACCGGCGTGGTCACCATGCGAGCACCCGGCGCCGCGACAATCGAGGTGACGGTGAACGGCGTGACCGGCACAGCTCCGATCGTGGTGCAAAACCCGTTCAATCTGCAGGCGGCCGGCATTGTGAAGCCGAACACCACTATCACCGCGACCGCAACATTCGCCAACATCAGTGCTCACGCCGTCCGTGACCTTTCGATGAGCCTGAACTCGCCGAGCGGCTGGACGGCGACGGCGACCTCACCGGTCTCGCTGTCCAATGTGGCTCCCGGTCAGCAGGTGACGGCCACCTGGAGCGTCACGATTCCAGGCACCGCGAGTCCGGGTACCAAGGCGGAGCTGGACGCGACGGCAGCGTTCACCGGCGGGGCCGGTGCCTACACCGAAGCCGCAGTCAGCCCGCTCACCGTAACCTCGGGTGCCACCCCCGGACAGGTCACCCCGGTGGTGACCGGGATTAGCCCGCCGGCCGGTTCGCTCCAGGTGGTCTTGAACAACCCGTCGGACACCCCCACCACGGTGACGGCGGTCAACTGGAAACTCGGCAGCGAATCGGGTACCCAGCCTGTCAGCGTGACCATCGCTCCCCAGGCGTCGGCCACCGTGGATGTGCCGGTGACGAGCGTCAGCTTCGCCACGATCTACCCCTTCACGGTGACGAGTGTCATCTCCGGCGACCTGCCCTCGGAAGCCCTTTCCGGCCATGTCACCTTCCTACCCGTGGTCAACAAGAGCCTCGGCAGTTCGTGGACGCTTTCCCAGGTCCAAGACGGCCCCGCGGTGGATCTGGCCACCACCGCCGACGGGACCTGGAAATCACTGGACACCTCCCAGCCTTACGGCGGTCCGTCCGATCTGTCGGGCAAGGTGTGGCTTGACTGGGATTCCACGAACCTCTACATCACGGCCGACATCACCGACGATGTCTTCTCCGAACCCGCAACCGGGGCCAATGTCTGGCAGGGCGACTGCTTGCAGGTAGCGGCTACTTCGGGCGTGCCGGGTTCGTCGGCCGCGGAAAGCACCGCCTCGGTCACCGGACACTACGAGTACGGAGCCGCGCTCACCTCGGTCGGCGCTCAGTTGTACCGATGGATCGCTCCGACTGAGGGCAGCGGACAGGTCACGAACGCGACCGTCAATGTGACCAGAGACGACACGACCCACACCACCCTGTACGAGCTGGCGCTGCCGTGGAGCGACCTCACCTCGGTCCAGCCCGCAGCGAACAACGTGTTCTCCTTCTCGCTGGACGTCAACGACAAGGACAACGGGGTTCGCAAGGGCTACATGCAGTGGGGCGACGGCATCGGCTCCAGCAAGGATGTCGGCGGCTTCAACATGGCCCAGTTGATGCCCGCGAGCGGATCGTAGCCTCGTTGTCGTAGCTTGAGATTTGCAAGATCATGTTGTGTTGGGATTGCGGATACGCCTGACACGCGGCACGGCCACCTGGCACTCTTCGGGACTGTCGAAGGACTCGAAGAAAGTCGGGTGGCCGTGGGTCTTAGGAGTCAGATCAAAAAGAGGCTTTCAGGCGTCGCCAGCAGATGATCGCGCAGCCGAGGGTGAGGAAGGCTTGGTGGATGTCGGCGCGGATCTCCCAGCGGATGCGCAGTCGGCGGAACCAGTGCAGGAGGGCGAAGGCTGCTTCCACGACCCTGCCCTTGCCGAAAACCTCATCCGGCCTGGTGGCGGATGGCGTGAGGGGTGCTCGGGGTGTCGGGGGCGGGCGCTCGAATGGTGCTCTCGCGAGGCTGATGATCGCCCGGGATGATGGTCGGTCGTGCTGCTGCGACTGGCTTACCTGGCCGTGACCAACGCGTTCGCCATGCTTCGCTTGATGCCGATGAGCGATCGGGACAAGGACACGCAGATCCTTGCCCTGCGTCATCAGATCACCGTGCTGGAGCGTCAACTCGGCAACGACAGAGTACGGTTCACCCCGAGCGACCGGGCGTTCCTGGCGGCGTTGCTGCACCGACTGCCGTCCCAGGTGCTGCGCAGGGTGCGATTGCTAGTGCGTCCCGACACGGTGCTGCGCTGGCACCGCGACCTGATCGCACGCCGCCACGCTGCCGCCTCCCAGCCCAAACGCTCAGGAAGGCCGCGGACCGTGCGCTCCATCCGCTCCCTGGTGCTGCGGCTCGCCCAGGAGAATCCCAGCTGGGGATACCGCCGCATTGTCGTACTCATCAGGTGACTCCTTCGGGGAGATACACACCCAATTCATGACACTCCCCACCTTGATCCCGAGAACGAGGAGTTCGCCGTGGCCGCAGAACCTGTGCGGGTACGGCTGCGCGTCCCGCGATCACGTCATCGAACCCCCGGCGCATCCGAAGGCCGCTCCCGATGAGCCCGAACAGGCTCGCACCCGTCACGGCCACACCGAGCACACCGGACCCCGCGCCGAGAGCCCTACGGCTGTCGGAGAGCGGGGCGTAGGCGACGTCGGCGGCGACCTGGCTGACCATGATGGGGACCGTGCTGCCGGGCCGAGCGCTGACGGGCAGCGTCCGACCGATCTCGCGGATGCCGTTGACGGTCCAGTTCCCGATGCAGACGACCGTGTCGCCGTCACTGCTGGGGTGGCACTTGGTGACCATGGCGTTTACCGGGGTGGTCGGGGCCAGCGCCGGGGCGAGGAAGTTCGCGGCCCCGGCGAGACACATGACCCCGGCGAGGAGACCGAACCCGACGACGCAGCCGGGCGGCCCGCCGAAGGGAGCGATCCGGTGGCGGGAGAAACCGAGGACGCGAGTCGTCAGGATCGCGCGTATCAGGACGATCGGGACCAGCAGGATCGGCGAGAGGAACTTCGCGGCGTTCCACCCGGCGTTCGGGACGACTGTGCCGACCGGCCAGGAGACGATGGTGAGTGCCAGCAGCCCCCAGAACGGCACGGCGAGGACCCACCGCGTCATGCGGGCGACGCGCGCCTTGCGTGCCGCCACCTCCGTCGGCAGCGCGTAGCCGCCCTGTTCATGCATGGACATGGGTACTCCCCGGTCGCAACGGCGAGGCAGCGAGCGCAGCGGCTGAGAACGGTTCGCGGTGCGGCGGCCTGCCGAGGTAACGGGCCTCCTTTTCCTGGTTTTGAAGCGATGCAGGTGAGGTGTGATCACCTCTTGGACGGGCGGTCGGTGCTGTTGCCGGGGCACTGCTCGCCGCCTTGCCGTCGCGGCCGTCGGCCCCCTGTCTCAGCGTTGCTGGGCGGCGCGGAACTCCGGCAGCCAGACGGGGTTCTCGCCCGGCAGGCCGCCCTTGCCGCTCTGCACCATCTGTGGGCAGAACAGACTGTTGAGCACCCACGGCGTCTTGTCCGGGTTGAAGTTCGCCGCTCCAGCCTTGTCCTGGGTGATTCCGTAGCCGGCCACCGCCAGCCGCCCCGTCGCGCGGAACGCCGCCATCTGTCGTGTCAGGTAGTCGCGGTGGGCTTGCAGCCAGGACGTGCTGGCCAGGAAGCCGCTCCACTCCTCCTGGCTGAATCGCCGCTGGTTGGCGTCTTTGAGTATCTGCCAGACCGGTGTGCCGCTCGGGATGCCGTAGCGAGAGGCGAAACCGGGATCGACCGGATCCTTCATATGCTGCTTCCACAGCTTCACCAGCGAGAACTCAGTGGCCAGGAAGTGCTGGTCGGGCCGCAGCCGGGCCAGGACGTAATCGACGTACTTCTTCGCGTCCGCCATCGACGACACGTGCGGGTGGATGTCCACGCCGGCCAGCTCCGGCGTCCGGGCGGCGAACCTCACCCAGCGGTCCGTCTGGGGGGTCTGGTTCCCGACCTCGTCGATGCCGTTGAGTGCGCCCATGTAGAGCTGGGTGCGGCTGTGTCCGCGCTGCGCGATCGCATGCTGTGCCAGCGTCTCGTAGAACTCGTTGATCCGCGGGCTATGGCGGTCGGCCTTCGTGGTCTCGTAGAAGGGCTCATTGCCGATGACGATGATGTCGACCTTGTCCATGGCCGCCGCCATGGCGTTCTGCAGCTGGGCGAGCGGTGTGCGCATCGCCGTGCTGCCGGATGCGGGCAGCGGCTGGTCCTGGTACTGGAACTTCAGCGTCAGCACCGTGCCGTAGCCGTGGTCGGCGGCGGCCAGGAGTTTCTTCAAGCCCGGCTGCTGGTCCGCGGCGCTGGCCTTGCCGGCCTCCCCCAGTATGTAGAAGCCGCGCAGCCAGCTGGCCGACGCGGCCCGCAACTGAGCGAAGTCGATGAGGTCGAGGGCCTGGTTGTAGTTGGCGGCCAGCACGCCCTGGGCCGGCGGGGCGGTGACGTTGCCGGCGCTGCCGCTCGACGAGGCTGGGCTGGGGGTGGTGCTGGGGGTGGTGCTGGACGTGGCGCGGCAACCGGCCGCGCCCACGACGGCCAGGCCGAGGGCACCGGCCGCGCCCAGAACCTGTCGGCGCGAGAACTGCGGAGCTGCGCCGGCTGCCACGGGCGCTGAGGCGGCGTCGTCTTTCATAACTCCCTTTCGATGTAGCGGCAACGGATGGTGCCGCCGTGGGCGATCCGCGATTTCGCAGGCGGCAGCGTGTTCACCCGGCAAGGTGGCGGGTGAAGGGCCCGGCGGGTAGCTGAGACGAGGGCCGCGCGGCGCTCGCTCCCCCCAGCGGTCGCTGCCGCGGCAGGTCTGCGGGCGCCGGCTGTCGACCACCCTCCTGAGCAGCGGTTGCCTCACCTGCGACTTCCCGGAAGGGGATCACTGTGCTCCGGAGGAACCGCCGCCGACATTGAAGTCGAATTGCTCACGTACCAGGTGCCGCCGATGCGGGTGACGTCGGCCCGGGCCTGGACCTGGCCGGGTTTGAATCCGCTGGAATTCGTCAGGAGGATCCTGCTGAGGGGCTGTCCACCGACGGTAATGTCCTTCGCGGGTACGACCGCGGTCGTGCCCTGTACCGGCACCTGGGAGACCCGCACGACCGGGCGGCCCGTCGCATGCTTGGGCGTGAACGCCTTGCGGAAAGAGGCGACTGTACTTCGCATCTGCTGCCCTTGCGTCCCCTTACCGGCGCACAGTTGCGCAGACACAGGCTGCCCCGGCGACGTGCCGGTGGCCGGGGCTGCGCCATGAACGAGCAGGCCTGCTTCACGTGGCCGTCGACGACCGCGGTGACCCACTTGGCGACCACGGCTTCGGCGCTGGATCCGCCGGCCGACGGCGACGTCACCGCCCGGAGGATGCCGTCGCCCCGGAGGAGGGCGTGGTGCCGGCCGAGGCGGAACTGCCGGCGCTGGACGATGCGCCACCGTTGTTCGACCCGCCCGACGAGCACCCCGCCAGCATCGGTACCGCCGCCACCAGCGCGGCCCCGGCGTTCCAGCCCGAAGCCCAGCCGCCCGCGTTTCCTCGTCCCATCAGTGCAAGCCCCTCGTGTCCTGTGGATTCCGGCCGCCTCGAAGAGGTGTCGGGGCGGACTCAAGATCTACGACGGGCGCGGGGCGCGCTCGGTTCGTCCTGCCTGAGGAACTTCTGCACTCCTTCACCGGGTGAGCACAGGGTGACGGTTTCGGATACGTGGTGACCGTTGGCGGCCAGGGTGGTCGTCGGCGTCTACGCCGTGTGCTGCAGGTTCGCCCACACTGCCGCGCACGCCCTTGGACCGGGGTTCCGCAGCTGACGGCGGCTTCGTGGCACGGTTGAGGCCGTTGTCGCAGGTCACGAGCCTGCGGCCTGGTAGAACACGTGAATTCGCCTAGAAGATTGCTGAAGATCTTGTTCTGGGGGCTGTCCGGCTGGGGGCTGTCCGGCTGGGGGCTGTCCGGCTGGGGGCCGGGCGGCCTGGCGGCCGCCGAGAACCAGCACACCAGCGTGACCGGAGAGAAACCAACGGCCCAGCTCGTGCACACGCTCGCCAGGGAGGTGATGCGCCTCAACGAGCAGCGATTCGTGTTTTTGAGCCCCACAGGTCTGATCACACGGTCAGTACGGCGATTGCCTCGCTCCCGGGAATCTGGTCCAGGTATGCCTGGATGTCGCCGGGATCCGAGGTTGCGATGATCGCCGCATCAATCTCCAGGGCGGTCAGAGCAACCAGGCCGTCCACGGGGTCGAATTTTTTCTTCCGATTCAGCCCAGCCCTGCCGATCAGTTCACCGATCCGACGCCATTCGGTTTCGGTGTAGCAGCAGACTACTGCGCAGTCCTTGAGCGCCCGCGCCAGGTGCGCCGTCTTCATTCCACCGCGCCATGCTTGAGCGATGACCGGGGCCGGGACCACCGGCCGCCCCGTCAGGCAGTACTCGGCGTGCTGCCGCCCGGCCCGCGAACTGCCTGGTGTCGCGAGGGCGATGAGCATCCCAGCGTCATAGACGACGTCGCCGAGGGTTGCAACATCAGGGCATGTGGGACAGCCCCAATTCATGCGGCAGCCCGGCGGGAACGTACAGCGGTGGCGCGAGCGCGGGCCGCCATGATCTCCTGGCGGATGCGGCGATAGCCTCCAGCTGGAGGCCTGGACGGCGGCGCGGCTGAGCCACCCCCACGCGGTGGCTGTCTTCGACTTCGGTACCGGCGCGGGGTGTGTGGCGCAGGTACGGGGTTACGCGTTCTGTATGACACGCCTACTCAATTTCAGACACCGACACGGTTCGGATCGCCATGATGGCGAGACCCCGCACGATGGCGAGACCCCGCACGATGGCCCGGCACAGCCGGCGGCGCGGGATGCTACCTACGGTCCTGGCCGGCCCTCGTCGGGACCCGGCGAGGGCTTCGGTCCGGCTCCGGAGGTGGAGCGGGATGCTCCGGACGCTCCAACGGAGATGCCGAAGAGGTCCTGGCGGGCGGTGCTGCGGCGGACGTTCGGCGAGTTCAAGGACGACGAGCTGACCGACCGCGCGGCGGCGCTGAGCTACTACGGGGTGCTGTCGCTGTTCCCCGCGCTGCTGGTGCTGGTCTCACTGCTGGGGATCTTCGGCAAGTCGACGACGAGCACTGTCCTGGACAACCTCAAGCGGCTCACCCCGGGCTCGGCCCGTGATGTGATCACCAATGCGGTGCAGCAGTTGCAGGGCAACGCGGGCATCGGCTCGGTGGTAGCGATCGTGGGTCTGGCGCTGGCAGTGTGGTCGGCATCCGGATATGTGGCCGCCTTCATCCGCACCTCGAACGCCGTCTACGACATTCCCGAGGGGCGGCCGGTGTGGAAGGTGCTGCCGGTCCGCCTGGGCGTCACCGTGGTGCTGATGATCCTGGCGGTCGTCAGTGCGCTGATCGTGGTCTTCACCGGCGGCCTGGCCCGCCAGCTCGGCGCCGCCCTCGGGATCGGGGACACCGCCCTGACCGTGTGGTCGATCGCGAAGTGGCCGGTGCTGGTGGTGCTGGTCACCCTCATGATCGCGATCCTGTACTGGGCGACGCCGAACGTGCGGGGCCGCGGCTTCCGCTGGATCACTCCGGGCAGCTTCCTCGCGCTGCTGATCTGGATGATCGCCTCCGCCGGGTTCGCGGTCTACGTGGCGAACTTCGCCTCGTACAACAAGACCTACGGCACCTTCGCCGGGATCATCGTCTTCCTGGTCTGGTTGTGGATCACCAATCTGGCGATCCTCCTGGGCCTGGAGTTCGACGCCGAGATGGCCCGCGAGCGCGCCATCGTCGGCGGCCACCCCGCCGAGGCCGAGCCCTACGTCGAGGCCCGCGACACACGCAAGTGGACGGAGCGGGACAGGCGGCGTCTCAAAGGGCAGCGGTGACGGCTGTGCCGATCACGGCGTGAGCCGGACGGAAAGAGGAAACCGCAGGCCATGGATGCTGTGACGGGTCTACGAGACAGTGAGCGGCGGCTGACGAAGCGCATCGCGTCCTGGGACACCCCGTGGCCGCCGCGTGCTGTCGGCGGTTGGAGACGGCCGAGCACAGCAAGCTGTGGTGCGGTGCGGCGGACGTGATGGCGAGGCGGCGGCTTGCGCGGTGCGAGGGCAGCAGCCGCCGGCCACCGGAGGAATGGATCCCGCACAACGACGTGACGACCGGCCGGACAGCTCCTCCTTCCCGTCCGGGCACATGGCCGCCGCGGCCGCCTTCACCGCTGCCGTCGCCCCGGCGTGGCCGTGGGCCGGGGCGGCGTGCGCGGTCCCCGCCGTCCTGGTCGGCGTGGAGCGGGTCCACGACGGCGCCCACTACCCCAGCGATGTGATCGCCGGCGCCGCGATCGGGCTGGCGAGCGCCTGGCTGGTACGGGCCTCGCCGCGACCGCGTCGTGCTCTACTGTGCCGTTAACGAACGTGTCACCGTACCAGCCGCAAACCAGCGGGAAGTGGCTGGTGGAGCTGTCACTATTCCGGACAGTCCCGGGTGCCTCGCTACGGTGTAGCGGGGGCGGTGCTCTGCCGAGGTGGCGGTAGATGGGGGGCGGGTGACGCCGAACTCCTCGGCGATCTGCTGGACGGTGTAGTCACCGGAGTCCGCTCGCGGAAGCGGCACTCACCGCCCCGTGCGCCTGGACCAGCGCACGCCGACCAGGACCAGGTCGGCCACGAGGAGCACGGCGCCGATGACGAGCAGGTAGAGCAGTCCCTTGGCGACGGCGCCGATGATGCCCAGCACGACCGCGACGATGACCACAAGCAGGAACAGGACCATGGTGGTGCCTCCTTGGGACAGGGTGGTCAGCGGCGGGCAGGCTGCCGCTCGCCGCCGGGTTGCTAGGGCAGGCGGTAGTGCTGGAAGACCGCTTCCTCACTGGTGGCGGGGAGCACGTCGTCGGTGCCGGTCGGAGGGCAGTTCTTCACCAGCGACGTGGCGTAGTTGATCTTGACGTAGCCGGTTCCCACGATCACGCCGTCCAGGGGGACGAAGACCAGGCGGTGCCCGGTGGGGTCGACCACGTCGTGGGTGCGCCACTCCCGCAGATCCGCTGCCTCGATCACCGCATCTCCCATCCACCG
Source organism: Actinacidiphila oryziradicis (assembly GCF_005047355.1). Lineage (GTDB taxonomy): Bacteria > Actinomycetota > Actinomycetes > Streptomycetales > Streptomycetaceae > Actinacidiphila > Actinacidiphila oryziradicis. Next base: position 4,552 of record NZ_SUMC01000113.1, on the reverse strand, counting down.
TGCCGGCGACCTGAGACAAGCCCCCGATCGCCTGGCTGTCTACCGCTGTGACCTGTGCACTTCCAGTCTGCGCCTTGCGCGGCGACACCCGGGCACACACACCGGGCGGTGTCCGTCCGGCCAGGAGGATGTCGAGGCTGCGTTCGAGTTGGGTGACGCCGTTGTGGGAGGCCACGCCCACTGGCCCCGCGGTGCCGCGGTGCCCGGGCATGCCCTCCCCGAGCGGGTAGTAGGCGCTGGTCGCCCGGCCCTCGCTTACGACCTCACCCGCGATTGATCGAGGTGCGGCCGTGACATGACGAGGGCCGCCCGCAGCTGCGCCACCCGGGCATCGACGCCACGCCGACCACGACCGCACCCGGGGCACCGCCTACGCCGCCTCGCTCACCGCAAGGCTGGACGCCGTGGGCAGCGTCGGCGAGGCTGCACAACGACTGACGATCCACCCCGACACCCTCAAGTACCGGCTGCGCCGCGCCCGGGAGCTGTTCAGCCTGGACCTGGACCACCCGGACGACCCGCTGTCCTGCTGGCTGCAACTCCGCCTTGGACGAATGCCGCTGGAGCAGTCGCCGGAGTAAGTAAGCGGATCGCGGCCCCCGAAGCGTTAAGGGGGTGTGAAGCAGTTGGAGTTCAGCGAGTTCTACGAGGCCAATCGGGACGTCTGCCTGCGGGCGGTGCTGGCCGGGGTGGGTGATCGGCAGTTGGCCGAGGACCTGGTCGCCGAGGCGTTCACCCGTGCCTGGACGTCGTGGCACGTGGTGCGCCGGCACCCCGCGCCCCGTGCCTGGGTGGTCCGGACCGCGTTCAACACCCGGGTGTCGTGGTGGCGCAGACGGCGGCGCGAGGTCGCTATCGACGTCGTCCCCGACACCCCGGAGATCGCCGCCGGTGACCGCGGTCCGGACAGCGGGCTGGACCCCGACCTGCTCGCCGCGCTGCGCGGCCTGCCGGAGCGACAGCGCGAGGTGATCGCGTTCCGGGTCTTCCTCGACCTCGATACCAAGGCCACGGCCACGGCTCTGGGGATAGCGTCCGGAACCGTCACCGCCCATCTGGCCCGAGCCGTCGCGACCCTGCGCGGCCACTTCGTGAGCACGGACAATCTGGAGGTCAGGTCATGAGCCTGCACAGCATGAACGAGGACACCATCGAGGCAGAGCAGGTCCTGGGTGCCCTGCGGCAGTCCATGGACGGCGTCACCATGGACGCCCCGGTCGAGCGGATCGCCGCGGCAGGCCGGGCCCGGACCCGGCGGCAGCGCCTGGCCAAGGTCTCCGTCGTCGCCGCGGCGGCGGCCGGCCTGGCGCTCGGCGTCAACAGCTACGGCAACCCGGCGACCGCGCCGCCCGCGGCCGGGAACAGCACCGGGACGGGTGCCGTGCACATCCACACCGTCGCGTTCAGCGTGGACACCAAGACGGACGGCACGGTCCACGTCAGCTGGGACAAGGCGAAGTACTTCAGCGACCACGCCGGCCTCCAGGAGGCCCTGGCCCGGGCCGGGTTCCCGGTGATCATCAAGGTCGGCGAGTTCTGCCTGGGGCCCGGCGACGACGCGAGCCTGAGCCACGGCGAGGGCCCCGGAGTCACGCAGGTCATCACGGGCGAGCGGCAGAGCAACGGCCGGGTCGAGCTGGTGTTCACCCCCTCGGCGATGCCCGCGGGCAAGCAGCTCTTCATCGGCTACCTCAATGCCGCCCAGCTGGCGGCCAGCGGGGGCCGACCCGGCTCCGTCGAGCGCCTGGTCCCGACCGGCGTCACCCTGAGCTGCACCACCCAGGCGCCGACGCACGACTAACGACCTCACCCGCGAGTGATCTGTGGGTATGCCGGCCTGGTGGTTCGGCTGGTGGATGATCAGCTGGCCGCGTCGCGGGCGAGCACGAGTTCGGTGCTGTGCTCGCGGCGGGTGGGTCGCTTGGCGGCGCGGTCGGAGATCAGGCCGGCGATTGCCCGGTGGGTCTGTGTGTACGTCTCACGGCGTCCGGTGAATCTGCGCATCGGTGCCCACAGGCGTAGCTCGGCGTTGGTGTGCTCGACGCAGATCCGCGCCGAGAACTGCCGGCGTCTGGCCTCGTGCCAGGCCCGCTTTTCGCCCTCGCAGGCATCGTCCGTGGGCTTCTTCGGAGGGGCGCTGACCTGGTGGGGGAACTCCTTGGTCAGGCCGCGATAGCCGGAGTCGACCTTGGCCTTGACGCTGGGGCGCTGGCGGAACTGTTCGGCGATGCCCTCGGTGCGCACGGCGCTCTGGTCGTGCATTCGGCCGGGCCGCTCCACACCGGAGAACAGCATCCGGCCCTGCCCGTCGCTGAACGTGGTGGTCTTGATGGTGTTCTGCCTGCGCTTGCCCGAGACGAACGCCCGGCGTCCGGGCCTGCCCGCCCTCGGGCGGCGGACCTGGGTCTCGGCACCGTCCAGCCGCAGCGCGACGCCCTCTGCCTCGGCGTACGCGAACACGTCCTCCAGTGTCCGTAGCCGTAGGCCAGGCCGGTCGGGCACGGCGAAGCCGCGCTCCGCGAGCACCGTGCGGATCTCGGCGATCGCCCGGCCGACGGTCGAGGAGCCGACGCCGTAGGCCACAGCGGGCGCCTCGTGGGTGAGGCCGGTGCGCAGGTGGACGAGCGTGACCACCAGCCGGTCACGGAAGGTGAGTTCGTACTTCGGTCCCGCGCCGGCCTGCCTGCGGCGAGCACCACGGCGCCGGTCATGACGCCCACCCTCGCAGCGCGCCTGCCACTGGGGTTCGAGTTCATCGAGCAACTCGCCGAGATGTTGGCGACTCACACCGCAGAAGGCAGGATGGGACAAGGCCGTCACCTCCCGCTCCCGCTCCACCAGCAAAGCCGACAGCAACGTCACTCTCGCCTCCGGCGCGCGGCGGCGGACCATCCCACTGATGCCCGGCCGACCGCAGCTGCCACGAGCCGTCCGGACTAGCGCACGGTGCCCGGTGGCATGCCGGACAGGTCAACCGCCCTCGCAGAGCAGACGGTCGTCGATGGGCTGTACGGGCTGCGGCCGGACCAGTTCACCGCTGCCCGCGCCCGACAAAGTGGCGACCGCGCGCTCGCGGCCCGGATGCGCCACCCGGGTGTCGGTGTTGCACTGGAAGCAGAAGCATCTTGCGGGCTGGCACCGTAGCTGAATCATCCGGGGCTGGTACACCCGCTTCCATGCTCGGCGCCCACGCCAACCGGCCCGGGGGCCCTGAACGCCATCGAGCGGTCGTCGGCAACCAGCCGTGGCCCGGCTGCGACACCACCATGACCCCCGACCAGGTCCACGCCTGGCTGCAGACCGCCGACCGGGGTGGCCCGCCAGGTCCTGGACTAGCCACATCACCACTGCCAGAGCGAGGCTGTCATCACCGCCACCGGCGATGACAGCTGACACCGGCGTGCGCCTCCACAGCTGCCCGCACCGTTCTTGCCCGGCTACCCCACACACGCAGGAGGGATCGCCATGGCCACCAGCACCGAAACCGGCGAGGTCACCGGCACGAAGGACAAGGACTACAACCTGATCTGGTACATCGAGGCGTGCCTGCGCAACGCTCTGCGCCTCGAAATCAACATCCAGGACGCGGAACGCGAGAACGACACCGAACTCACGGAACTGTTCCGCAAAGCACAGGCCGACAGCCGAAAGGGCGCCGAACTGGGCAAGCAACTGCTGCGCACCCGGCTCGGCGGCTGACACGCGCCCGAGGATTGCCCAGCCGGTGCCTGGCGGGCTGGTCGGTCCGTGATTCGGCGTGGTGCCACCGGGGCTCCTCACACGAGCACGCCGCCATCACGCCCCGCCACCTCGGACTGCGCCTGGACATCGCAAGGTCCTACGCCCATCACTGGCAGATCTTCACCGACTGCGGAGTCCTCCCGCTGGCATGCACCGACGAGGCCGACTACGAGCGGCGGGGGCCCCATCGCTACCGGCCGGTCCGGCAACATCGGCGCCGGTGGGCGGTCGTCGCTGCCAGGTGCCCGGCCGGCCGGGGCAGCGTGGCGTGGGCCGGGAGGGGGATGGCCGGCATCACCCTGGTCGTAGCGTCGGGCCACGGGCAGTGCCCGGCCAGAGTCGTCCACTCCCGGTCGTCCTGGCCGGGCACGAGCCTCCCCGCGGTCGCCCACCGGCGCGCCAGGGCTTCGAAGATCGGAGCGTCCACCGGGCGCGGGACCGTTTCGCCGCCGTGCGATGCGACCCGCACCCATCGTGCCGTCATCGTCGTCATGCACACCTAATACCCAGCCGCCCAGATCATTCAGGAGGAGTACCCGATGACAACCACCACGGAATTGGTCATCCCGGCGTTGCATGACGCCCGCGACGCCCAAGCTGCGGTCATCGAGAAGTTCCAGGCGCACATAGCCGTCACCCCCGCCGGGAGCTACCGGCGGATCCTGGAGCACCACGTCGCCGACGCCGAGGAGCACGTCAGCAGCATCGACGAACACATGAACCAGTTGCGGCCCCACGGTCTGCTGCAGGATGCCCTTGAGGGGGCTCGTCACCTCGCCGGGCAGGCCATCCGGGTTGCCCGGCTGCCCCT
>NZ_SUMC01000112.1 GCF_005047355.1 Actinacidiphila oryziradicis | reverse complement strand
CACCACCTGTACGCCACCGGAGTCCACACCCTCACCCCGAGGTTCGGACCCCACCGCCACGACAGACGGCCACGCCGCGCCCGAAAAGCCTGAATCACTCAGGCACACACAGAGTTCCAGAGACGCTCCAGAGCTGCCCCCAGCGCTCTTGCTGGACGCGGGGCCGGGGCGGCGGGCTCGACCCCGAGCTGCTCCAGGCGCTCGCGCTGCTCCGGCATGAGCCCGTTCCACACGGCGGGCTGCGCTTGTTTTCCAGCCATTTCCCGACGCCTTGGCCGTGCAGGGTGGCGCCGGGCAGGATTTCGGCGAGGGCGGCGCCGGCCGCCACCAGGCATTCGCGGATGGCGGCGCAGGTGCGCTGCCAGTCGCTCGGCCACTTTGGGCATACCGGGATGCCGCGCGCGAAGTGCACATCGCGCGCCGGGTCGGTGGCGCTTGGCGCCCTGCCATGGCCACCGTGCTGTTCCGCTTCGAGGGCGGGTTGATCGTGCACCAAGTCCTCGTGTGAGGGCGACGTCAACCGCGGCTTGGCCCCGCTGGTGACCTGGGTGCGCCGGTACGTGCTCACGTACCAGGTCCGACCGGGGTTTCCAGGCGATCTCCGCCCGCGTGCCCCGCAGTTCCCGCGAAGTGACGGCGGCCCGGGACCACCCGAACCACAAGCGTTCGCAGGATGAATCCGGCGCATCTTCTTGACGCGTCGCCGAGGCCATTTGACACTGCCTTACGGACTCGGGAATGCCCTGGACCGCAGATTGAGAGCGTTTTCAGCATGCTGAATCCAAGGGGCACGCATGTCCAGGGTCCGTAAGTCCCAGCTCACCAGCACAAGCAAGCGCAATCACCCCCCACTTCCGTGCGGACCCGGTGTTCACTTCACGAAGCCGGGCGAAAGGAACCTCCCACTATGCGCAGACACTTGTCACCGAGCGGCGACTCAGGCCCGCGCCGCCACCGGCGCGCCCTCGCCGTGCTCGCCGCCCTGGTTATGGCACTGGCCGGACTGCTCGGCCTCAACGGCGTCGTGGGCACCGCCTCGGCCGCCACGGACTACACCCAGAGCGTCACCCAGGTCAGCGCCACCCAGGCGCAGATCACCTTCACGCCGACCACTCCGGCCAAGTACGTGATCACGCACTACCTGGTCGACGGCGCCAACCAGCAGAACGTCCAGATGGCCAGCTCCTCTGGCGCGTGGACTTTTACAGTCTCCGGACTCACCAACGGGTCCGTGCTGACGTACTCGTTCACATACGAGAAGAACGGCGCACAGTACGACACGCCGCAATTCACGTACACCCAGGGCGGCAGCAGCCCGGGGGCCGTCGCCACGCCCGCCTTCAGCCCGGCGGGCGGCACCTTCAGCAGCGCGCAGACCGTGACGATCTCCGACGCCACCTCCGGCGCGACCGTCCACTACACCCTTGACGGCTCGGCGCCGACCGCGAGCTCCGCCACCTACACCGGGCCGCTGAGCATCACGGCCACCACCACCGTCAAGGCCATCGCGGTGCTGTCCGGCTCCACCGACTCGGCGGTGGCCACCGCGACGTACACCATCGGTGCGTCCGCCGGCTGCCCGACCCAGTCGGACACGCCCGACTTCGGGTCGAACGTGCACATCTTCGACCCGTCCATGGGCAACGCCGCCATCCAGGCCCAGCTGGACGCGCAGTTCAACCAGATGAAGGACACCAACACCGCGCAGTTCAGCGAGAACCGGGTGGCCGACCTCTACAAGCCCGGCACGTACAGCGTCCAGGACAACGTCGGCTTCTACACCTCGGTGGCCGGACTCGGGCAGAACCCGGACGACGTGACCATCAACGGCGATGTCACCGTCGACGCCTTCAACACCTCCGACCAGGGCAACGCCACCCAGAACTTCTGGCGGTCCGCGGAGAACCTGGCCATCAACCCCAGCACCGGCGCCGACCGGTGGGCTGTGGCGCAGGCCGCCCCCTTCCGCCGGATCGACGTCCACGGCGGGCTCAACCTCTACCCGGCCAGCTACGGCTACGCCAGCGGCGGCTACATCGCCGACACCAAGGTCAGCGGCCAGACCGCGTCGATCTCCCAGCAGCAGTGGTACACCCGCGACAGCAACCTCGGCAGCTGGAACGGCGGCGTGTGGAACATGGTCTTCTCCGGCGTCAACGGCGCCCCGGCGAACACCTTCCCCAGCCCGCCGGAGACCACCCTGGCCACCACCCCAGTCTCCCGCGACGTGCCCTACCTGTATCTGGACAGCACCGGCAAGTACCGGGTGTTCCTGCCCTCCCTGCGCACCAACGCCTCCGGCCCGAGCTGGGCGAACGGCAGCACCCCGGGCACCTCACTGCCGATGAGCCAGTTCTACGTGGTCAAGGCCGGCGACACCGCGGCGACCATCAACAACGCCCTCGCCCAGGGCTGCAACCTCTTCGTCACCCCGGGCGTATACCACCTCAGCCAGACGCTGAACATCACCAAGGCCAACACGGTCGTGCTCGGCATCGGCTACCCGACCTTCATCCCGGACAACGGCGTCAACGCCATGCAGGTCGCCGATGTGGACGGGGTACGCCTCAAGGGCCTGCTGTTCGACGCCGGCACCACCAACTCGGCGGCCCTGCTGACCGTCGGCCCGTCCGGCTCGTCCGCGAGCCACGCGTCCAACCCGACCTCCATTCAGGACGTCTTCTTCCGCATAGGCGGCGAGGTCGCCGGCAAGGCCACGACCAGCCTGGTCGTCAACAGCGGCAACACCCTCATCGACCACATCTGGGCCTGGCGCGCCGACCACGGCACCGCGGGCACGGTCGGCTGGACCACCAACACCGCTGACACCGGCCTGATCGTCAACGGCGCCAACGTTCTGGCCACCGGACTGTTCGTCGAGCACTACCAGAAGTACGAGGTGGTGTGGAACGGCGAGGGTGGCAAGACGATCTTCTTCCAGAACGAGATGCCCTACGACCCGCCCAACCAAAGCGCCTGGATGAGCTCCCCGGGCGTCAACGGCTACGCCGCCTACAAGGTCGGCGCGGGCGTCACCACCCATGAGGCGTGGGGCCTGGGCAGCTACTGCTACTTCAACGTCAACCCGTCGGTGAACAGCTACCACGCTTTCGAGGTGCCCAACACCGCCGGCGTGAAGTTTCACGACGCGCTGACCGTCTCGCTCGGCAACGTCGGCACGATCACCCATGTCATCAACGACACGGGAGCGGTCACCCCGTCCAACACCACGCCGAGCAACGTCATCTCGTACCCGTGACACACAGGTACCGGTCTGACACACCGGTGCCTGTGACAGACCGGTACCCCTGACACACCGGGGGGCCGGGGCCTTCGGCCCTACTGGATGCCGGCGTGCTTGCAGGGCTGCGTGAACGGCCCGTTGCACAGCTGGGCGGTGGTGTAGAGGGCGTCCGTGCCGATGGCGTCCTTGATGTTCGCCTTCGTCACGGAGACGGCGGTGAGCAGCTTGGCCGGGACGCTGTCGCCGGAGCCGCTGGTGGCGGTGGTGTCGGCGACGGACTTGATGTCCTTGCCCTGCCGCAGGTCCACGGCGATCTCGGCGGCGGGGCTCCCGGGCGGCCGCCGCCACCACCAAAACCTCGGTCCGGCGTCCCCGCCCGCCACCTGGTGCAGCCGCGCCGGCCATCTCCGCTCCTGTTCCCAGGACAGGGCCTGTTCCCACCACTGGCACGCCACCGCCGGTCGCGTCCAAGGTGCGGTGTAAAAGGATCACGGGCGTAGGGTGCCGTGCTGAACTGCCAGTTCACACGTCACTGCTCTCCGAGGAGTCCTACGCCCGTGACCGCACGAGTATTGCCCACGCATGTCCTGCGCGCCGAAATCGACGCCCTGTGCACCGGGGACCGCGACCTGGTCGAGGTCCTGGAGGACGTCGCCCGCCTCGGCGCCCGCATGATCATCCAGACCGCCGTGGAGGCCGAGGTCGAGGCCTTCCTCGGCCGGGCCCGCTACCAGCGCACCGCCGCCACCGGGGACGGCGATGATGCACCGGCCGTCCGCGCCGGACACCGCAACGGCTACAGCCCCACCACCATCAAGTCCACCGCCGGACCGATCACCGTCCAACGCCCCAAGCTGCGAGGTATCACCGAGAAGTTCGCCTCCCGCCTGTTCGGCACCCACGTCACCCGCACCAACGCCTTGGAATCGCTGGTCATCGCCTCCTTCGTGCGCGGGCTGTCCGTCCGCGACGTGGAGAACGCCCTCGCGGACGCCCTCGGACCGGAGGCCGCCTTGTCGAAGTCAACGGTCTCCACGATCTGCCAGGCCATCCGCACCGAGTGCGCCACCTGGCGCGAACGCGAGCTGTCCGGCGTCGTGCTCGACTACCTGTTACTGGACGCCTCGCACTTCAAGATGCACCCGAACGCCGGCAGCGAGCCGGTCCTCGCCGCTGGGGCGTCACCACCGACGGCAAGCCGGTGTTCGTCGGCCTGGCCGCCGCTGCCTGGGAGGGCACCGACGCGTGGGAGGACTTCCTCGCCGGCCTGCTCCAGCGCGGCCTGCGCCCACCGCTGCTGGTGATATCCGACGGCGCCCCGGGCATCATCGCCGCCTGCGAGCTCGTACTGGGCCGCTCACTGCGCCAGAGGTGCCTGATCCACAAGTCCCGAAACGTCTTGTCGAAGATCAGCAAGCCCGACCAGCAGGCCGTGAAGGACGACCTCTGGAAGGTCTTCGACACCACCGTGCCCGAACTGAACGACATCGCGCCCGGCCAGCAGCGCATCGACGCCTTCGCCGCGGCCTGGGAGAAGCAATACCCGGCCGCGATCAAGTCCATGATGACGGATCGTGAAAGCCTCACGCCCTACCTGCGGTTCCCCATTGAGCACCACAAGCGGATCCGTCACTCCAACTTCATCGAGCGGACCTTCGGTGAGACCCGGCGCAGGGTCAAGGTCATCGGCCGGTTCCCCGGCGAAACCTCCTGCGTCAGCCTGGTCTGGGCCGTCCTGGACCGCGCCGCCCGCGGCTTCACCATGACCGCCGTCGCCCTGCGTACGCTGCACGACCTGCGCCGGGCCCTGCTCGACCCCCTGACTCAACTGCGACCCACCACCACGGCCACCGTGACAGCAACCGCCGACGCCGCATAAGATCAACTAACGGCATCCGCGTCGAGATCATTTACACCACTCCGCGGACGCGACCAATGAGGACACGGCGGCCGGGATCATCGCGGGTCGTCCCTGAGCCGTCCAACCCCATTCCGGATGGCGATTGCTGGTTTGTGTGATGTGCGGGAGATGCGTGTCGGACAGCGGGTGAGAAATAGGTGCGACACGGGATGAGAAGCCGCAGGAAATCGAGGTGAGACTTAGCAGCAACCGACACCGCAGCCCCCATGTTCCGCCCTTGCCGACGGACCAGTTGAAGACTGCAACCCGCGACTGACAACCCGGTGGCACACAGAGAACGGAGCGTGCTCCGCCGCTGCGCGGCTCCGCAGCCGGGATGAGCTAACCCGGGCGTGAACGCCCGGGCTTGCGCTCAAGAAGTCGGTCAACCAGCCTGACGAAGTGGGGCTACAAAGTGGTCCTCCAATGGGCAGGCGCGGTCTGATCAGCAGAAAGGGTGGATTCTCGTATCCGCTTGGTCAGACACTAACAATGCCGTCCGCGTAGCCCTTCATGTTGTAGGTGCCGAAGCCGTTCTGCACGGGATCGCCGCTGTTGTTGATGCAGTGCAGGATGCCCCCGCCACCTGGGCCGTTGAGGCAGACGATCATCAGGTCGGTGAAGGCGACGCCGGGGGTGTCGGGGACCTCGTAGGCCCGGTCGGTGTAGATGTCCGCCTGCAGGTTGAAGAAGCAGTAGCTGCCCAGCCCCCAGGCCCGGTGGTCGGTGACGGAGTCGGCGACCTTGTAGGCGGCGTAGCCGTTGGTGGTGCCATGGACCCAGGCGGCTTGCGTGGGGACGTCGTAGGGGTGCTCGTTCTGGAAGAAGTAGGTGCGGCCGTGGTTTCCGTTCCAGAGCACCTCGTACTTCTGGTAGTGCTCGACGGCGAGGCCATAGGCGGTGACCCGGTCGCCGTTGACGAGGAAGCCGGTGTCGGCCGGGTTGACCGACCAGCCGACGGTGCCGTCGTTGCCGTGGTCGGCGCGCCAGAGCCAGAGGTTGTCGCAGATCACGTCGTTGCTGTCGAGCTGGATGCTGACGGTGGCGCTGCCGGCGAGGGCGCCACCGATGCGGGCGTAGACGTCGAAGAGCACGGTGGGGTTGTCGGCGTGGCTGGTTCGGCTAGGGCCGTGGCCGACGCGGAGCAGGAAGGGGGAGCCGGCGGAGGCGGCCTCGAGGAGCACGCCGGCGATGGAGACGCCGCCGATGTCGGCGACCTCGAGGAGCGAGTTGCTGTGTGTGGCCTGGAGGGTGGCCAGGCCCAGGCCGAGGACGACGGTGCCGGGGCGAGACACGCGGAGGGGGGAGGAGAGGGGGTAGACGCCGGGGGTGAGCAGGAGGTGGAGGCCCCGGGCAAGGGCGTGGTTAATGGTGGCGGCTGAATCGCCAGGCCGGGCCACGTGGAAGCGGGACAGGGGGATGCTGTGTCCGTCGGCCTGGCCGGAGGCCCAGGTCGTCCCGGCGGAGTCGCGGCGAAGTGCGGGCACGAAGACGCGGTAGGAGCCGTCGGCGGCTATGGTGATGAACGGCTTCTCCCGGACGGCCGGGGTCTGGTCGACGACGGTCCAGGCGGGGTTGGGGAAGTGCTGGATGGGAGCGCCCTGGGTGCCGACGAAGACCATGTTCCAGTTGGAGCCGGTCCAGCTGCCGAAGCTGTCGTTGCGGGACAGCCACTGCTGCTGCGAACCCGAGTCGACCTGGCCGTCCACCACACTGTCGGCCAGGAATCCACCGCTGGACCAGCGGTTGCCGGGCGGGCTGGGCCACAGGGTCATGTCGCCCTTGATGTGGGCGCGGCGCATCGGGCCCGCCTGGGCAACCGCCCAGCGCTCCAGGCCGTCCGGCGGGACGATGCACAGGTTCTCGGCGGCGCGCCAGAAATTCTGCGTGCCGTTGCCGCCCAGCCACTGGGCGTCGACTGTGACATGCCCGTTGATCACAACGTCGTCAGGGCTGTCGCCGAGCCCAAGCACGTGAGTGTAAAACCCGACGTTGATGTCGACGTTGTAGGTGCCCGGCTTAAAGGCCAGAGCGTACCGCTCAGTGCCAAACTGGTTGGATTGCTGCGTGTTGAACACAGCGTCGACCTGAGCCTGGATCGCCGCGTCGCCCATCGAGGGGTCGAAGACAAGGACGTTGGAGCCCAGGTCATTGGCTCCTCGGGCGGGTGACGAGGCGAAGGCTGATCCGGTGGAGAGGTTGCCGACCAGTGGCAACGTGGCGGCGACGGCTGCACTGCGGAGCACAGCACGGCGGGTGGGGGTGGCGGACATGGATCTCCCTGGCGTGGTGGGTGGGGGAGGGTGTTGCGGCTGGCCCTCCAGCGCAGAGAGCGCTCTCGCGGGGAAGTGAAGCATCGGGGCTGTGCAGCGTCAATAGTCTGTAGAGCAGGAGAGGTTCAACTGTATGTTGGTGAAGAGGCTGGCGGCGCTCCGGGCCTCGATGTTGTGTTGTGCGGTGAGGGCGTGGATGTCCCGGGCGAGATGCACCAGACGGGTGGTGCCGTCGCTGGAGTCGTCGTGTCCTGCGTCGAGTAGCTGGCGTACGTGTTGCCGGGCCTCGGCGAGCCGGGCAGCTTTTTCCTGCAGGTCGTTGTAGTGGTGTGACTGGTTGTTGGATCTTTGGTTGATCTTGTTTTTGGGCTGGCGTTTCGTAGGTTGAGAGCGTGGTGGTGAACCGTGCTGTAGCTCGATGAGCTGCGGTTTTCTGGTCGGCTGGGTGTGGTGGCGGTCGGGACGGGGCAGCCAGCGGATGGTTGGTTCTGTCCGGGAGGTGCGTGGTGCCGTCGGTTGAGGTGCCCCGAAGTTTCCGGACAGGGATCCAATAGAATCCCTGCAACAAGGAAATGGGGAAGAAATGGCGCGACCCAGCAAGTACTCGCCGGAGTTCCGCGAGGAAGCCGTCCAGGTTGCAGTCAAGTCGAGCAAGACAGTCTCTGAAGTTGCTCGGGATCTTGATCTGAACTCGAAAACCCTACGAGGCTGGGTGAAGAAACACCAGAAGCAGCAAGAATCGGCCGTTGACCCCGAACTGACGGTGAGCGAGCGGGCACAGCTGAAGGAGCTCGAACGGCGGAACCGCGAGCTGGAGATGGAAAACTTGTTCCTGAAAAAGCCGCAGCGTACTTCGCGAAGGATGCCCGGCAATGGGCAATTACGAGTTCATCGACACGATGCGACTCGACACAGCGGAGTGCGCATTTCCCGTCACGTTCATGTGCGAGGGACTTCACGTCCCCACGTACGAATGGCGTTCGCGGCCGGAATCGGCAACGGCCCAGCGCCGAGAGGAGTTGAAAATCCTCATCAAGAAAGCCTTCGACCTCTCGGACGCGACCTACGGTTACCGCCGGGTGCACGCCCAGCTGCAACGCTGGGACGTCGCCGTCGGCCTGGAGCTGGTCCGGGAGCTGATGCGTGCGATGAGGCTGGAGCCGTGCCAGCCCCGCCCCAAACGCGTCTCCCTGACCAAGGCAACCGCCGGCCCGATCCCGGATCTGGTCGGTCGCAACTTCACCGCTGCCGAGCCGGGAACGAAACTTGTCGGCGATACAACGTACATCGCCACCGGTGAGGGGCGGCTGTATCTGGCGACGGTCCTCGATTGCTGTACCAAGGAAGTTATCGAGTACGCGATGGATGATCACTATCAAACACCGCTGATATCCAGAGCGATCCGCAACGCGGCGCGCAACAGAGAGCTCGCGGCGGCCCCGGGTCTGCTGGCGCGCTGCTCATCTACAGCGGCCACGCAAGCGAGGTCACCCCCGGGCAGATCAGCTCCGATGTCGTCGATCTGGGCGGCGGCAACCTCCAGCCCCAGACCGTCGTCGGCGCCCCGTACCTTTCCCGGGGTAGCGCCACGCTCCGGATGTACTCGCCTATCCAGGGCGTCGACGGGGGCCGGGCGCGGATCGAGGCCACCGACAACCTGGACGGCACGGCGTACACCTTCTGGGAGGCCGCGAAGGACACCAACGGCACGTCGCGGGTCGTGGCGTACGCCTCCAACGGGTCCGGCGGTGGCGGCGGTTTCACCAACGTGGAAGTGCGCGGCTCCGGATTCCACATCGACGTAAACGCGAAGAACCTGGACTTCACCGAGCTCGGCGGCCTGGTCGTCGACACCGGCGCGGCTGTTGCCGGCGTGCTCACGGCCGGCTCCATCGTGACCGGCCGCGTCACCATCACGCCCTCGGCAGCCAATACACCGACATCCGTGACAGTCACCGGGCTGAACGTGCAGGGAGCCACCATCCGGGGCTTCGCCACCCCGAGTACGACCGCCCCCGGCACCGCTGTGACCGGCGTCGGTGTCACCTCCATCTCCTCCACCAGCCTGACGGTGGGTGACCAGGACCAGTACGACCGCTACTGGAATCGACTGGATGCTGATCGGAAGCTGATATGGACGAAGAGACCACTCCCGTAGCCATGGTGGCCACCTGCCAGACCGCCGGGTGCCCCGTCGATGGCGTGCCGTTCAACGCCACGCTGTATGCGAACGCCGCTCCGCCCATCTACCGGGCGGTCTGCGGGCAGTGCGGCCAGATCGTCACTGACCTGGTCCCGGTGCCGTAGCGCCACCGGATCCCCGTGGCGCTGCTCCAGGCGGCGGCCGCGATCAGCCCGCTCCTTAGCGCAGCTGACCCCGGACGCACGAAAGCCCCCGCGCCGGCGTACCGGGCGGTGCATTCGCCCTGCTCGGTCAGACCGGCACCAGCGCCCATCATCTGGCTGACTCCACGCCGCGCGCGGCTACGCTCGAATATATGTACGAGTTGCCGCCGGATCTGGAGCGCCTGCGGGTGATCCGTGTCTACCTGCAGATGCAGCTCGCCGCGGTCGACGCGAAGATTCAGCAGGCCGAGAAGGCCGCAGCGCAGCCACCGGAGCCACGTACCGAGCTGGCGTGGCGGCTGCAGCACGTGCCCAACCCCGACGGCGCCACTGGCCACGGCGTGGTTCACCGTGACGGTTGCCGCGTCAAAGGCGGCGGACGGCTCGACCGGAAGGCGCTGGATCTGGCGCTCACCATGCCCGACGTCACGACGTGCAGCATCTGCCAACCGGAACGGCCTCGACCCATGACCGGCCCCGGACGCGCGAAGGACCCCGCGTCGGTACACCCGGCGCGGCTACGGGAGAAGGTGACCGGTCTCGGGTGCGTCCCGCGCCGAGAGGGCGATTCTGGCAGCTTCCCCGAGGAGGAGGTATGGGCAGAATGCCAAGATCACGAAACCCGTGGCCCGTACACGACCCTGGTGGGCCGGGGTGGAGGCTGGCTACGGTCGGCGCAGCACGCGGCCCGGCTCTTCGCGCTCGATCCGCTTGAACTCCTGCCATGACAAGCCGCTCATATCGGAGGCCACCAGGCCGCGCGCCTTCAGCCCCGCTTCTCGCGCCGCCGCCGGGCCTCCCCGAATTCCCCGAGGTCCAGCGGCTCACCTGCCGCCCGACGGGCAGAGCACCACTTGTTGAACTGGAAGCTCCAGATCCAATCCGGCGCTTGACATTCTCGCCGGAACGGTCCAGGCCGGCACGGGCCGCCCGCCCGGCATGTGGATCTTCGACAAGCACGTTCTGCTGCCCGCCGGCACCATCACCTCCATCGACGCCACCAAGCGCACGATCCACGTCGACCGCACCAAGGATGAGATCAAGAACTCCCCGGAGTTCGACAAGGACAAGCACGTTGGCGACGAGAACTACCACCAGGAGCTAGAAGTTACGTGGAATTACTTGCGAGGCTTGCTGTTTCGTACCCACGGACTGAAGCCAACTGGCCCTTCTGCCTAATGCGTGCCAGGCCGGTGGTCAGGCTGGTGATGGCATCGAGCCGTGAGGGCCGGCCGCTTGGTTGACGCATCGTCGCGGTGGTGGGCCGGGTTAGGCACCAAGCACCTCGTCGGCGCTGCGGGGCTCTGTGCGCGGTTGCTGGTTGAGTTTGTGGCGCGCGATGGAGGATCGCCGGTAGACCTCCTTGCGGGCCCGCATGATGTTGCCCAGGGGCGCGTGCTCGGCGGTGACCCGCCAGGGCGTGAAGGAAAGTGAGTCCATCTTCTCCAGGTTTTCCGGGCCCGAGATGTCCTGCTGTGGCAGCCGCAGCTTGGCCACGGTGACGGACGGCGAGAGCTGCTCGGGCCATTCCACGGTGGTGTCCTCCACCGGCATGCGCTCCAGGTCGGTGCAGAGTTGGACCTGGATGTCGAAGGCGTAGGGCCGCTCTTGCAGTTCGGCTTGCAGGGCTGGTCGGAAGACCTCCGGCGCGGAGGCCGGGTCGATGGCGCGCCGGATCACCGCAGCGGCGCATTCCGGATCGGGGGTGATGCGCACCTTGGCCATGTAGTCCCCGTGTCTGACCGCGCCCATCGTCCAGTAGCTGGACAGCAGTACGTTGACCGGGGGGATCTTTGACAGGCGCAGGAAGGCCAGGAACTCGTCCCATGCCCAGTCGTCCTGGTCCAGGGTTCCCTTTCCGGTCACGAACTCGGTAAAGAAGCGATGTGCGCCGGGTCGGCCCTGGGAGAAGTAGGCCGGCGCGTTCAGAAACAATTCCTGGATGAACAGGTAGTGCTCGACTGTGTTGCAGAAGAAGATCGGTGCGTTGATGTTGGCGTAGTCGAAGGTGCCTGTGTCCGGTTCGTCTTCCAGCAGGGTCGGGCCGTCGATGTCGAAAATCTTCAGCGCCAATCCGGTCGCGCTGCCCAGTCGCGCGTCGGCTCCGGCGTGAGGCGAGCCGTTGGAGAAGCGGATGAGCGCATCGTGGGTTCCAGGAGTCGCGTAGATGCCCTGGGCGTACTCGGGGGGAAGCCCGTTCAGGATCTTTACCTGCCCTCGGACCAGCCCGTAGCCCTTGGCATGGGCGTCGCGGAGGGCCCCTCCGGTGCCACCGGCCTCGACTGACTCGGTGATGTAGCTCTCGGTCTTGTCGATCACCGTCTGCAGGTTTTGGTCGAAGCGCGGGTCGTCGTCTTCGACGTCCGGCGTGTAGGGGACAAACTGTGCTGCCATGACTTCGACCACTCCTCGGAGAGCGTGGTGGGACCTCAGGGGGTAGGAATTCCCCTCAGTCCTCCAGGTCGGCGAGCCAGCGCAGGGCGCGCAGACCCGGCAGGAAGCAGTACTCGCCGCCGCGGGTAACCACGAAGCTGGGCAGGTTCCGCAGGCGGCGCCGGACCGGCTTCTCCGGGATGGTGGCGCTGCCGGTTCCGTCGTGATGCCCGGCTACCGGGTCCTTCTCGCCGGGGTAGCCGATGAAGTTGCCGTCGTTGACCCACTCGGCCTTGATGAATTCGAACTGTCGTTCCAGGTGGGCTCCGATGAAGACTCCGACCAGGCCCCGGTCGGCGCCGTCGTCCTCCAGCACGCCCTCGGGCAGCGGCGGGCCATAGGTGGTGCCGCGCCGGATGAGGCGGTGCATCCGTGCGTCGCCGATGATGGTGGCATCGCGGGGGTTGTTGCGCCGGATGTGCGCACCGGCGGGGCACCGGAACCCTCGGTCGTCGTTCTCCCGGTACAGGAAGTCGTTGTTGCGGTGCGGATCCGCACCGAGCTCGGCATCATCGTGCTCCGGCGTCAGCGTCAGCGGCGCCCCGCTGGGCCAGCGCCCGACCATCTTCGCCGCCAGGAGTGCCACCTCCTCGGCGCTGGAGGTGTTCGCGCGCAGGTACCGGCGCCAGGCCGCCACGTCAGTGTGGATCTTGCGAACGGCCACGTAGGTCCCGTTACGCCCCAGCACATCGGGGCTGGGCATGGGCGGCAGGCTGCCGGTTTCGTCGGGGTAGCCGAGGATGAACTCGCCGGCCTTGATGGGGACTTCCTGCGAATTGGAGCCGGGCAGGCCGACGCCCTCGATGTTCGGATGGCTGATGCCGTCGCGGAATCCGAAGGTGGTGCGCCCGGTCGGGAGCTGGTGGACCTCCTGCTGCCAGATCACCTGGACACCGGGTGTGTCCTGGAAGGCGAGGCGGGCCTGCTCCAGCTCTTTGTCCAGTTGCGCCGCATTGGAGGAGAGGGCGCTCAACGCGATATGAACGTCGCCTGTTCCAAACGGTGTCTCCCAGTGGTCCGGGGCGCTCTCGCCCACGTCACCGATCAGCTCCGCCCGAGCGGCCATGCCCTCACGAAACGCCCGCGGAAAGCTGTCCAGCGACTCCTGGGGCACCCCCAGGGCCCTCAGTCCCTGGTAGGTGAACGCCACAGCCACCCAGGCATCCTGGCTCGGGTCCACGCTGGGCAAACCACCCGCGGTCACCGGGAGCAGCCGCCGCAGCAGGGCGCGCCCGGCGTGGCGGTCATCGACCCGCAGGAAGATGAACTTTCCCTCGTACGGCACGGGCCGTGGACGCAGTGCCCCGCTTTGGACGTCGTCGATCTCGACGCCCACGCCGGCCGCGCCGCTGCTGTCCGCCGTGTTCATGATGCCGTGTGCCTCCACATCGGGACTCTGCCTGGACAGCCCCGCACCGGTTGCCCAGCGCCCGCCGACGAGGCCCGACGGCGCTGGGTAGGCTCTGAGGGTTGGTTGGTCCGGCTCCTAGCCTGCGGCTTCCTCCATCAGTTTCTGGAAGGCAGGCGTAGCCAGCAACGCCGCGTTGGCCGGGTTCTCCAGCGCCGCCCGGAACTCAGGCGTGTCCAGCACCGCCTGGAACGCCTCGTTCACACGCTGGTCCTTCCAGATCTGCTGAACGGTCAGATCGGGATACGAGCTGACGAAGACACCCGCGGGCGCCTGGTGGGCGACGAACCAGTCCTTCACCCCTGGATCGCTGACGCCAGGAAACCCTTCGGTGTGCGAGAAGACCTTGTCGAAGCGGGACCCGACTACCGTCTTGCCGAAGTCGTCGATGTAGGTGTCCCAGGAGCCGTCGAAGACGCTGGCGAACATGTGCCGGGTGTCGTTGTCGAACAGCACGTGGCGTGCGTCGTGCAGGGTGCCGATCTCGCGCAGCGCCCCACGCGCCGTCACGTCAGCCGACCCGGCGGCGAGCGTGGCGAGATCCTCACGCATCGCATCCGCATGGCCCGGCTTGATCTTGGTAAAGACCGTGAACTCGCTACACACCCCATCCGTCATGCCCGGGCGCTCGGGCTGAGCCGACTGGGTTGCACCTTTCGTCGCAGTCATCGTGAGATTCTCCTGCCACAAAACGGTGCGAGGGTCGCCAAGCGCTCGAATATGAGTCGCCATCGCCCTCACCTCTTCATCCTGACTGCACACACGCCGCCTCGCATCCCCGGCCCGGGGTGATGCGGTGACCCGGGGGCGGATTGTCGAGAGGCTCCGGCACTGCGGGGTCCAGCCCGATCGGTTCACCATTCCCCGACACCGGCCGGCTACGGTTCGTGCCCGATATGCCGTCGAGGTGCGCCTCGTCCGTCACGGTGCCGAGAGAGCATTTTCGGGTGTCGGCTCACTGTCGAGCTCGATGGAGGCACCACCGCGGCAACGAGCAGGCCCAAGCCCTTGCGCTCCGAGAAGCTCCCGAAGACAGATTCGGAAGGGCGCAGGAACATGTAATGGGGACCTGCCGAGTTTGTCGGCGTCACGTTCTCGGGCAACTGCTTCCGCGTGGCCGAGAAGGGCAGCCACGCAGCCGACCACGTAACCCCCGGTGCCGCTCCGGCTGCCCCGTGAGCCGGATTGAGCGACGAGACGCTCAGCAGTCTGGAACATCCGGCCGACCGCCGGACGGTGCAGACCGCTAAAGATCGCCGTCCAGAAGGACCGCTTCCGGAGGCGCAGACCCAGCTCCGGGGCCCTTCCAACACGTCCCGGACACGTCCACGACAGTCCCACGGCTCCGCGTGCAGGCGGTCGGGTCACCAACCCCCGTCAGACGTGGCTCAACTCGATCGCCACCCTGACCCCCCACCTGGAGGCAATGATGGGCAAAGTTCTCGGTGACGTGCTGGGTCTTGCGGCCGGCGTCGCGATCAGCCCGCTCCCGATCATCGCAATCATCCTCATACTCGCCACGCCTCGGGGACGTCTCAACGGACTGCTCTTCGCCGCCGGCTGGATCCTGGGACTCTCGGCGCTGGGCGCGGTGATGCTGGCGATCGCCTCCCCCGCGGGCGCCTCCGCCCACAATCACCCGGCCACCTGGGTGGGAGCCCTCAAGCTCGCTCTGGGCGTGCTGCTCGTCCTCTTCGGCGCCCGGCAATGGCACCGGCGCCCGAAGGATCCCTCGCAGGCCCAGCTGCCGAAGTGGATGGGCGCGATCGACCGCCTCACGCCGGTCAAGGTCTTCGGCCTTGGAACGGCCCTGGCCGCGCTCAACGCCAAGAACGCCCCGCTGACCATCGCCGCGGGCGCCGCGATCGGCTCAGCCGGACTGCCGGTCGGGCAGCAGATCGCGTCGCTGGCTATCTTCGTCCTGATCGCCACCCTCGGCCTGCTGGCCCCACTGGGAGTCTTCCTGCTCGGGGGAGAGCGAGCGAAAATCACGCTCGGCAACTGGAAAGACTGGGCAGCCCAGCACAACGTCGCCGTGATGGCGGCCCTGTTCTTCGTTCTCGGGCTGAAACTGCTCGGAGACGGCATCGGCATCCTCACCTCCTGACGGGCCTACCCACGCGTGTCGGTGTGGTCCGATCACAGACGTGCAACAGAGAAGGTCGGGAGTGGGTCTTTGAACGCGCCCTACGACGGCGGCAAATCCCTCCTGTTCCACCTCGGTGATACGGGCCATCTGGCTGTCGCGGAGATGTCCTCGTCGACCGCGACGCCGTCGCTTCCGGAGCGGCAGCTATTGGCCAGCCCCGGCAACCTGACGACCTGTGCCGCAACTGGTGTACCTAAACGCCACCGTCACCGTGCTGCCCATCGCGGAGGTTGGGGTGAACCTTGACAAACCTGATTCCACATAATCGGCAGCTACTACTACCGGGCCCCGCAGCAGTGATCACACTGCACGGGGCGGCGGCCGGAACGGGACACGATCCGTTCCGGCCGCCGCTCACGGTGGAGCGGCCAACGGCAGACAGTGACCATCAGGCCAGACAGCGCCCCGTCAACTGGCCGTCGACGGAGAATCGCAACTGGCCGCTAACAAATAGGAATTCGTGGGCGACATCCGGCATGTCGTTCAGTAGCACTTCCGGCAAGCGCAGCACCGACCGCCGACCTGGCCGTAAATCGCCGCATTTGCCACCTCACCAGGAGATCGCGGAGCACGCGTCATCGGGCCACGGCAGCCTGCTCGAAGCTCTGCTCGTGAAGAGGTTGAGGAGGTGTCGTGGGCAACAGTCCACTGCGTGACCGCCTTTGACGGATGAGGTGAATCCAATAAGATGTTCGAGTTCTTTCCGTCATGGCAAAGTGACCGAGGAGGTCTTGCCGTTCATGCCGGATCCGACCCCGCGTGACCGCGCCCTGTCCCCGCCGCGCCGCCACCGGAACGCGGCGTTCGCCACGTGGCGGCAACGCGTCCCGGCGCCCTGCGCCGCTGGAGTCGCTGTTTGGCGCCCTGCGCCGCTGGAGTCGCTGTTTGGCGCGTGCTTACCGCGCCGTGTCCTGCCGTCCGCCACCGTTCCCGCACGCTGGTCGATGTGAGCCAACTCGTTGCAGTGGTGAGCAGGACGGTTCTTGCCCGCGGCGACGAGTGACTGTTATCTGGGGTGCACTGAGTGAGGATTTCCTCGCGGATGCCGCGTCTGGGCGGCAGACCGCAAGATACGTCCGCGGCCCGGAATGAGGCGCGGCCTGTACCGTCGCCACCCTCGCCCGCGGCTTCGCCCGTCCCGCAGGCTGTCACGCCTGTGCCGGCCCTGCTATCTGGCGACGAGATAGCGATGCTGCGTGCCAGTGTGGCCATCGTCAGCCCGCTGGCGCAGGACATGACTGTGTACTTCTACGCCATCCTCTTCACCCGCTATCCCCAGGTGCGCGGACTGTTCCCGCAGAACATGGACGTGCAGCGCGACCGGCTGCTGCGCGGTCTGCTGCGGATCGTCGACCTGGTTGACGACCCCGACAACCTGGTGCGGTTCTGCAGCCGGCTGGGCCGCGACCACCGCAAATTCGGTGCTCTCAGCCCCCATTACCCGGCGGTGGGCGAGTGCCTGCTCGCCTCGTTGGCACGCTTCGCCGGTGCGGCGTGGAGCGCGGAGCTGGCCGACGTGTGGACCCGCGCGTACGGACTGGTGGCCCAGGTGATGTCGGAGGCCGCCGAACTCGACGCCCAGCAGGCGCCCGCGGTCTGGCAGGCGGAGATCATTCGCCATGTGCATCGCGGTCACGGCATCGCCGAGATCACCGTGCGCACCGAGTTCCCGTACCCGTACACCGCCGGGCAGTACGCCAGCATGGAGACGCCCTGGCAGCCCCGGGCATGGCGGTACTACTCGCCCGCGCACGCCCCGCGTGACGACAGCACCATCACCTTCCATGTGCGCGCCATACCCGGCGGCCAGGTCAGTCCGGCGCTGGTGCACTGGGCGAAGCCCGGTGACCAGGTGCAGTTGGGCCCGACGCAGGGCGACATGGTCCTGGACCCGCGCAGCGACCGCGACCTGGTTTGCGTGGCCGGGGGCACCGGCATTGCCCCGATCCAGGCCCTGGTCGAGCAGGCAGCGCGCAGCGGCATGGAGCGGCACGTCGACGTCTTCATCGGCGCGCGCACCGCCGGCGAGCTCTACGGACTCGACGACATGCTCAGGATCTCCCAACGCCACCACTGGCTGTCGGTGCGCGCCGCCGTCTCCCACGAGCGCATCGCCGGCCTGGAGGGCACTTTGCCGCAGGTCTTGAGCGAGTTCGGGCCGTGGTATCAGCACGACGCCTTCCTGTCGGGCCCGATCGACATGGTCACCCGGGCCACCAGCACCCTCGTACGCAAGGGCATCCCGCGCGAGCGGATCCTGCACGACCCCTTCGACGTACCCGCGTTGGAGGCCGCGCTGCTGCCGCAGCGGATGCGCGACCAGCAAGGCGAGCCCGGCGAGGACTACGCGTGAGGCATCCGGGGAACGGCAAGGACCACCGGCACGAGCCGGCTGACTGCCCCTCGCTGCCGCCCGGGCTCTCCCCAGCGGGTCCGGCCCGGCCCCGCGTCCCCCGCACCCCAGCAGCCGCATGCTCTCGGCCTCCCGCGTACGCGCTGCCATCCGCGCGCACGGACCCCGACCAGGAACTCGACGCCGATTTGGCGCAGGGCCGGCCGGGGTCTGGTACTCGGTTATCCGGTCGGCCCGGTAGTTGGCCGGCATCTGGAGGGTCGAGACGCCCCTTGCCGGCATCGATGCCGGCACATATCCGCGCGTGAGACGTGCTCGAGCCCGTCGCTCCGTATCTCTCGCGCCCAGCACTTCACGGCTCGAGGAGCACTCCGCCAACAGGTCTCTTACCAGCGATGCCCTCAGATTCTCCTGGAGCCATGGCAAACGCCCGTCAGCCGCACCCGCTCCTCCCGGACCGCCGACCATTCTTAGGGAAATCCCCGTGCCTTTCCCGCACCCGAATCTGCGCAGCGCGTTCACGCACCGCCGGCCGCCTGAGCACGGCGCTCTCCTTAAAGCCGCCGACACGTTCATCCGCCAGTTCGCGGCCGAGAATCCCGAGACGGCCGACCCGCGGGGCAGGTTCGACCGCATCAAGGCGGAGGTAGCGGAGACCGGCACCTACGAGCACACGCCCGCCGAGCTGACCTTCGGCGCCCAGGTGGCCTGGCGCAACTCGGCGCGCTGCATCGGCCGCCTGTACTGGAACAACCTGACCGTGCGCGACCTGCGGCACGTTCACCACCCCGACGACGTGGCCCGGGGGTGCTTCGACCACCTGCGGCTGGCCACCAACAAAGGCCGCATACGCCCGGTCATCACCGTCTTCGCCCCGGACCGTCCCGGCCGCCCCGCGCCCCGGCTGTTGGGCGAGCAACTGGTCCGCTACGCCGACGACCCGCGCAGCGCCGCACGCGCCGCGCTCGCCAAGGACCTGGGATGGAAGGGCGGCGACAACGCCTTCGAAGTGCTGCCGCTGCTCGTCCAGCCCGCCCCCGGCGCAACACCGGAGTTCTACGAGGTGCCCGATGACGCCGTGCTGGAGGTGCCGCTGACGCACCCGCACGACCCCGGCTTCGCCGCCTTGGGCCTGCGCTGGTACGCAGTGCCGGCCGTCAGCGACATGTCCCTGGAGATCGGCGGGATCACCTACCCGGCCGCGCCCTTCAATGGCTGGTACATGGGTACCGAGATCGGCTCGCGGAACCTGGGCGACACCGACCGGTATAACCTGCTGCCCGCTGTCGCCGTCCTGTTCGGCCTCGACACCAGCAGCGAGCGCACTCTTTGGCGCGACCGCGCCCTGGTCGAACTCAACCTCGCCGTGCTGCACTCCTACCAGCAGGCCGGCGTGACCATCGCCGACCACCACACCGAGTCCCATCGGTTCCTGGCGCATATCGAGCGCGAAGCCAAGCACGGCCGGCCAGTCCCGACGGACTGGAGCTGGATCGTGCCCCCGCTGTCGGGATCGGCGACCGCGGTCTTCCACCGCTACTACGACCTTCCGGACGAGCGGCAGCGCCCCGCCTTCGTCCACCGCGACGCCGCACGCCAGCCGAGCCTCACCTGTCCGTACAGCCCCACGTCGGCCCACGGTGGTCCCTGATCCCCGCCGGACCACGCCGACCACCAGCGGACGGACCCCATTCACAGCGAGATGCCGCCGAGATGCGGCACGCCCTTGACTTGCAGGCGGCGCTGGACGCCGAGGTGGTGCCGGTGGACCGCTCGGTCATCGACCCGGTGGCGTACTGGCTCGCTGCGCTGCAGCACCGGGGGGAGTCCCCGAAGGCCGGGAGCTTGGAGCATCTGATGCAGGTGGCGCAGATCCACTCTCGGGGATACAGCCTGATCCTGGCGACCGTGCTGGACCCGGCCGTCCCGTTGGGGGAGCACCGCGACCGTGACCTGGGCTATCGGGCGCTGGTCGCCGACAAGGTGGCCGAGCTCCTTCGGCAGTTCGACGTGCCGGTGCTGCAGGTCGCCAACAGCGACGACTCGCGCGAAGCTGCGATCCAGGCGGCTCTGGCGGCTGTGGCCCAGATGAGCGCCGCGTGACGCGGCCCGCGGGGACCATCCAGATCGCCGGTGTCGCCGTGTCCCGGCTGGGCCTTGGCACCATGGGCTTGGCCCGGGTCATTGGGGTGCCCCCGTCGGCGATGCGCCGCGCCGCGTGCTGCAGGAGGCGGTGCATGACCACGGCATCACCCCCACCTGGACACCGCCGACGCCTACGGGCCCGCCGTGGCCGCGGAGCTGATCCGCTCTGCCCTTCATCCCTATCCGGCGAGCCTGCTGATCGCCACGAAGGTGGGCATGGTGCGGCCCGGCCCGAACCAGTGGAAGCCCCTGGGGAGGCCCGACTACCTGCGGGCTGCTGTCGAAGCGTCGCTGCGGCGACTGGGCGTGGACCGGCTCCAGCTGTGCTACCTGCACCGCATCGACCCCCAGGTGCCGTTGGCCGACCAGCTCGGCGCCCTGCGCGAACTGCAGGTCGAAGGCAAGGTCGGGCACATTGGCATCTCCAAGGTCACCGTGGACGACCTTGGGGCGGCCAGTGCGCTGGTCGAGGTCGCGGCCGAGCAGAACGTCCTGAACGTGGACGAGCCTGACGACCCCGTGGTGGCTGTCTGCCAGCGGCGCGGCCTTCCGTACGTCCCCTACAGGCCGCTCAACGCGGGCAAGCTCTCCGCCGAGAAGGCCCTGACGTGGCTGCTGGGCCTGGGCGATCACATCGCGCCCATCCCCGGCACCAGCTCGGCCGAGCACCTGCGCGAGCTGGTCGCCGCCGTCCGGCAGCAGGAACGGTCGCCGCAACACCCTAGGCAGGCCGCTGTGACCGAGGGACACGGCGTCCCGGAGGGGCGTACCGTACGGGCAGGCACTGACGTCTGACCGCCCCCTGATGCTGCCCCGCCTCCTGGTACCCCCCGTCCGGGAGGCGGGGCCCTTTGTTCGGTGTCACCGAACGCACCCTGCGACTAATCGCTCGCCTCGGCCAACGACTGATCAACGTCGGGATCCAACCAGGCCAGGCCCGGTCAACGGCCCTGTTCGCCCTCGCCGAAGAAGTCCCGGTCGCGATCCTGGCCCGCATGCTCGGCATCCACATCCAAGTCGCCGTCCAGTGGCAGAAGGCATCCGCCGGCGACTGGGCCGCCTACGCCGCCGACGTCAGCCGCCGAACCACCAAAGCACAGGGGAACACATGAGAGCTCAGATCCGTCATCTCCTCACCCCGGACATCGACCCGACCACCTTCGCCCCCGAGGATCCCGAGCGGTTCATGTTCGTGGTCCAGCTGCTGGCCGGGCCATGCGATGGAGAGGGAGAGGAGTCCTTCCAGTTCATCGTCTGCACACCAGGATGGCTACAAGATCGGGTCAGCCGGGAGGGCCCCATGCCGGGTGTCTATCACGTGATCGTCGGTTCCTTCGACTGGCCCGCACTCGAGACTTTCTTCCAGCGACTGGTCTCCCAATGCGCCGGAGCCGACTGGAACGAGGTCGCTACCAAGCTCAGCCGACATGGTCTCTACGAGTTCGCGGACTGGACTCCATGACGACCTGGCAGGGGGCATTGCCGGGTAGGAGCGGCGGGTCACCCCGCCGCTCCCCCCTCAGAACCGTGCGAGCCACTCATCGCGGCACACGGCTCATGCAAGCCCCACGGGGCGATTCAGGAGAGCTGTGCTGTGTACCTGCGTTGGCGGATGAGATATCCGCGTCGACAGGAAGCGTGTACGAGCCGGGTCCCATCATCGTTTGACCGCGACCCTGGTCTTCCATGGTGAACGAGGTAGTCGGCCGTGATCGCCTGACGGGCGATCCGCAGCCACCATCGCTCCCATTGCTCAGGAGACTCAGGGGGTTGTTCGGCGAAGAGGAGATGGTCGCCGCACAACGGACAGCGCGCTTCCTGCTTGGTGAGCAGGCGGAGCGTGTAATTGTCGAGCGGCGGCTTGACCTTCTTGCGCCGGGTTGCCCAATAGTCAGCCAGGGAAGGGTCATCGGGTGATGCCTTCCCCTTGACCATTACGTGCCGGACGATGTCAGTCCAGGAGAACTTAGTGACGTAGGCAGGGGTGCCAGGGGCACCGAACACCCCTCGGTCGTTCCTGAACTTGTTGCGTTTACCGAAGTACTGATTGACGATCCAGTTCTTCGGCTTGTGGGGGTGGGTCCAAGTTGTCCATTTGTATTGCAGCCTCCACAGGTAGTTGTCGAGGGAGCTGAACATCTTGGACGACACCACGCCCCGGTAGTAGGCAGACCAACCCCTGATGATGGGGTTGAGCTTGGCAACAACTGCCATCGCATTCGATCCGCGCAGGTTGCGCATCTCGTCCGCGAGTCTTTTCCGGAGGCGCCCGACAGCCGCTTTGCTCGGCTTGATCAGCAGTTTGCGGCGGTAGCGGCGGACGTTGAACCCGAGGAAATCGAACCCGTCTTTCAGGTGAACGATCTGCGTTTTGTCTTCGTTGAAGACAAGCCCCCGAGGCGCCAGCCACTCCGCCAGTTTCACCTTGGCCTGGTGTGCCTGCTCCTGGCTGTGGCAGAGCACGACCATATCGTCGGCGTAGCGGACCAATACCGGGGAGTCCTTTTTCGTATCACCGGCTTGAGCGCCGTTGACGACATAGCGAACTCCAGCGGCTTCCTCTAGACCGTGCAATGCGACATTCATCAGCAGAGGGGAAATCACGCCCCCAACGCAATGGGCAACTTCTGTTTCGAGGTGACGCTCGGCTACCGACGGCTGGAACTCCTTCCCCGCACGGAGGGTAAGGGGCGTCACAATGGGTAGTAGGTTTGTGACATGGTGCGTGGTGATCGTGTCGATAGCGTCGAGTACGCCCGGCGGGTCAACGCCGCCGCGGATCTGGCCGGGGCAGGTGCGCCTGTGGCCGCAGCCGCCCGCACGTTGGCGAGTAGGTACGGGGTGTCGGTGCGTCAGGCACGCCGGTATCT
>NZ_SUMC01000111.1 GCF_005047355.1 Actinacidiphila oryziradicis | reverse complement strand
ATCCCGCATTTCGCGGCACGATGACGATGACGACCACGCTCACCGATGCAGGCGGCGGCACTGATGTCCTCGTTGTGCACGAAGGGATTCCTGACAGTGTGCCCGCCGCCGACAATGAGACGGGCACGCGCATGGCACTGGCAAACCTCGCTCAGGTCGTTGAGGCGAACAAGCATGGGCGATCAGGTGAGCGGGGGCGGGGCAGCTCCGTAGGTAACTGAGGGGACGCGACTACTCGTCCCGGTTCTCTATGAAGAGTGCAGGCCAGTTCGGAACAGGTCAGCGTTCTGCTCCTCCTCGGCCAGCCGGTCGCCGACGAAGGCGATGAGGTGATCGGTGTCGGCGTCCCGCGCCGGCCCCCAGTGGAGTCAGAACTCACTTACACGCTTTTCGGCGCGCCAAGTGGAGTCAGAACTCCCTACCACTGGCCTCAAACACTCACTGACAGAGAGGGCGGCCCCTGTCCGTTGCCACACAATCGAGCCGTTTGACAGCGAATCGAGCCGATCCGCGGATCCTTGCCATCGAAATCGGCCCGGACCCGTTGCCGAATTCTCGGGGGGCACTGTTGAGCGGGGCCGCGCGGGGAGTGCAGTCGACTGACGCAACCATCCCTGTCACCCCACCCGGCCAACTTCCCGCAGCAGCCCGTGCAACCCCTGGAAGACTCCCAGGGGTGGAGAGAGCTATTGATTACCGCTGCGGACCGCGCTGGTAGGTGGCTTCGCTCTTGCGGGCGCTCGCGCCCAGGCCAGGGTGGTCAGGCATAACAGTGCACGACTGCAATACAGGCGCCGGGTGCCCACATGGCAGCTACGGCCGACAGCATCCGGGGACCCCGGAACGAGGAGTTTCGGGGTCCCCGGGCAACCCCATCGGGATTCAGGTGTTCCCGTAGGTTGAGTAATGCTCCTGGCTATGACGCCTCGCAGCAAATGCCGCCGTCAGAGACTGGCGCCCGCGCCACCGGCGACCTGCGGAAGGGGCAGCGCGGTGGGGAGGGCCCCAAGAACCTCTCCGAGGCCGTCGACAGAGACACCACCGGAAACGCCGCCGAGGGGGGAGATGGCGCCGCCGGAAATGCTGAGACCGCCGGAAACGTTGTCCAGGTCGGCGTCGGAAATCTCGCTGGTCTCGACCTGAGGCGTGAAGCTACGCATGAATTGCGCTTCCCTTCATGGCTTTGGATTTCTGAATGGCGCCGGCCAGCTTCAGCGGTAAACCGATCCGGCCGGTTCAACGGTCGCCTGATGCCCGAAAAAACCGGGGTAACTTCCGTCTGGGGCAAGATGCAACCACCTCAGCAGGCCGCCCGTCCACCCGACTTGTCGTATGAGTCACCCAACACCCCGCTACCGCCACGTACTTGCGCGCAATCGCCCACCGGACCGTGACGACTCCTTCACACGCTTTTTAACGGAGAATTGTCATGAGTAAGTCCTGCGACTGATCACTATCGGACATACCTGCACTTAATGACGCCGGTGAAGCGGGATCCCGTCAGGTTGCCGCGCGCCTTATGTGTGCACAATGTGCAGGATTTGCCGACACGGGTCGCACTCGCCACGGTGAGCTGCGGTTATGTCGCGGGGGAGCGCAGGGACAGGGACAGTTGCCGACCGGGATGCCGGCCTGCTCACCGCGATGGTTGCCCGGTCCTTTGCCGTGGACCATTGCGGTTCGGCCCTCGAGGGAACCACCCTTTTAGGAGGCCGAGGAAGCCAAGCACACTCTCTCTGCACACCTCCTCGTCGACGGCTCCGGGAGCGGGTAGCGCGCAGAACGTGACTCCGCGTCCCAGCTGCGAGGAGTTGGTGACGCCGCCCCAGGATCTCCCCGCTCACGCCCCTGGTTCGCACCGGGCCTGGGAAGCGTGGGGCCAGTCCAGCCCGTTCTCGGGCACAGCGGCTGCTCATCGCGTTAACCGAAGTGTCATATTCCGTTCTACTCGCGCGTACGTTCGTCGCGTAGAAGGGTCGAATGAGTACATCTCGCCGCAAGTTCCTCGCCGGAGCCGCGACGGCCGCGATCGGTACGACCCTGGCCTCGCCCGCCGCTCTCGGTGCGACCCGCACCGACAGCCCTCTGCCGGCGCCCGAAAACTCCGGGATCGACCACATCGTCGTGGTGATGATGGAGAACCGGTCGTTCGACCACTACCTGGGCTGGCTGCCAGGGGCGGACGGCAAGCAGGCCGGGCTGCGCTACACCGACCGGTCCGGTCTGTCGCACAGCACGTACCACCTGCGGACCACCCAGGGCTGCGGCTACAACGACCCCGACCACTCCTTCGAGGGCGGCCGCGTCGAATACAACAGCGGCGCCTGCGACGGATGGCTGCGGGCGGGCCAGAACGACGTGTTCTCGATCGGCTATTACCTCCCTGAGGACCTCGCGTTCTACGGCAACGCCGCACCCTACTGGACCGTCTGCGACCGCTACTTCTCGGCGATCATGGCCGAGACCTACCCGAACCGCTTCTACCAGCACGCCGCGCAGACGGACCGAATCCACAACTCCACGACCACCTCGACCCTGCCGACCATCTGGGACCGGCTGGCCGGGGCGGGACTCAGCGGCCGTTACTACTACTACGACACGCCGTTCACCGCGCTATGGGGCACCAAGTACCTGCCGATCAGCCACCCGTACGGCGACTTCCTCACCGACTGCGCAGCCGGCACCCTTCCACAGGTCTCCTTTGTGGACCCCAAGTTCCTCGACGAGGGCACCGGGACATCGGCGGACGACCACCCGCATGCCGACATCCGCGCGGGCCAGACCTTCCTCAACCAGGTCTACCGCGCCGTCACCTCCAGCCCGGCCTGGGGCCGCACCCTCCTGGTGATCAACTACGACGAGTGGGGCGGCTTCTACGACCACGTCGCACCCGCGGTGGCACCGGACGCCAACCCCGACTGGGGGCTGCGCGGCTTCCGCGTGCCCTGCCTGGTCATCTCACCGCGAGCCCGCCGAGGATATGTCGCGCATGACGTCTACGACCACACCTCGGTGCTCAAGGCCATCGAATGGCGATGGAACCTCGCCCCGCTGACCCCTCGTGACGCCAACGCCCGCAATCTCGCCGAGGTCCTCGACTTCAGCAACCCGCCCAGCCTGGCGGCACCGCAGTGGAACGTCCCGTCAGTCGTCGGCGCACCCTGCGGGCTCAGTACCCCCGGCGACTACGAGGAATGGCACGCCCTTCACGAGCTTGCCGCGTCCAACGGCTGGAGCCTGACATGAGCCGGCGAACCCACCGCTCCCGCGCGGCTCGGCTGCGTCGCTTCTCGCTCTTCGCCAGCCTCGCGCTGGCCGCCGCACTCCTCACCGGCAACGTCGCGAGCGTGCAGGCCACAACCTCCGCCACGCCACCCGTCGGGCACGTTTTCGTGATCAACCTCGAGAACAAGGGCTACGACCAGACCTGGGGCCCCGCCTCCGCCGCGCCGTACCTCAGCCAGACCCTGCGGGCGCAGGGAGTACTGCTGTCCCAGTACTACGGCATCGGGCACAACAGCCTGGACAACTACATCGCGCAGATCTCCGGCCAGGGACCCAACGCCGAGACCCAGTCCGACTGCCAGACCTACAACGAATTCGTCCAGACCGGAACCGCGCCGCAGGGACAGGCGGTCGGCCAGGGCTGCGTGTATCCATCATCCGTGCCGACGCTGGCCGGCCAGCTGACCGCCGCCGGGCGCAGCTGGAAGGGGTACATGGAGGACATGGGTACCCCCTGCCGGCACCCTCAGCTCGGCACCCAGGACACCACACAGACGGCGAAGGTCGGCGACCAGTACGCGGCTCGGCACGACCCCTTCGTCTACTTCCACGCGATCACCGACTCGCCGGTGTGCCAGAGCAATGTGGTGGACCTGAGCGGTCTCCCCGCCGACCTGCGGCGCGCCTCGACCACGCCCAACCTCTCCTACATCACACCGAACCTGTGCCACGACGGGCACGACTCACCCTGCGTCGACGGGCAGCCGGGCGGGCTGGCCTCCGCGGACGCCTGGCTGCGCCAGTGGGTGCCGCAGATCACCTCCTCGCCCGCCTTCCAGAAGGACGGCATGCTGGTGGTCACCTTCGACGAGTCGGGCAGCCCGCAGCAGGACTCCAGCGCATGCTGCGGAGAGGGCCCCGGGCCGGACAGCCCGCTCCCCGGGATCGCCGGCCTCGGCGGCGGCCGGGTCGGCGCCCTGGTGGTGTCCCCACGCTTCGTCACGCCCAACACGTGGAACTCCACCGCGTACAACCACTACTCGCTGCTGGCCAGCATTGAGGATCTCTTCGGCCTCTCGCACCTCGGCTATGCCGGAGCCCCGGGCCTCCCGAGGTT
The DNA here is from genome assembly GCF_005047355.1 of Actinacidiphila oryziradicis. Lineage (GTDB taxonomy): Bacteria > Actinomycetota > Actinomycetes > Streptomycetales > Streptomycetaceae > Actinacidiphila > Actinacidiphila oryziradicis. Next base: position 19,203 of record NZ_SUMC01000111.1, on the reverse strand, counting down.
CGGCACCGACGTCTACAACCGGGGCGTGTGACGTGCTCTCGTTCTCCAGCGGTAGTTGGCCCCTCAGCGGAGGCGATCGCCGAGGTCACGAGCCTGCTCGCGCCCGGCGACAGCCGACGCTGACCACACGACCGGGTGGTCAGCGTGCGGCGGACGGCCTGTCGGGCTGGGAGCGGTAGTACCCCACGCCACTGGCCTCGGTATCCGCGGTCGCGTCGGGCCACGCCAGGGCTTACAGCATGATCACGACAGGTTCGGGGTCACCAGGGGATGACGCCGTCGTCCTCGAAGAACGAACCGGTCGGGCCGCCGTCGGGCAGTGTGGCGAGCCGGATCGCTGTGGCTGCACCCTGCTCAGGGGTGCGGGGTCCATGGAAGCCGGTGAAGTCGGTCGCGACCAGGCCCGGGCAGGCGGCGTTGATCAGGATGTTCGTACCGGCGAACTGCCGGGCGTACTGCACGGTGACGGCGTTGAGGAACGACTTCGACGGCGAGTAGGCCGCCATGATGGGGCCGATCTCGATGTCCGGGTCCGCCTGCCGGGTCAGGGAGGCGACGGCACTGGAGACGTTGACGATGCGTGGCGACGTCGAGCGCTGCAGCAGCGGCAGCATCGCGTTGGTCACCCGGATGACACCGATGACGTTGGTCTCCACGACCGTGCGGACCACGTCGAGGTCGAGCGTGGTCGGGTCCTGCACCCACCCCGGCCCCGTCTCTCCTGAGATGCCGGCGTTGTTGACCAGGACGTCCAGGCGCCCGGCCTGCCGTTCGACCAGTTCCGCGGCATCGGTGACGCTCTGGTCGCCGGTCACGTCCAGCGGCACCCCGAACGCGTCCACTCCGGCGGCGCGCAGCTTCTCGACGGCGGTCTCGAGCCGGGCCTCGTCGCGGGCTCCCACGGCCACGCGGTAGCCGAGGGCGCCCAGCCCGTTCGCGATTTCGTACCCGATTCCCTTGTTCGCGCCGGTCACCAGCGCGATTTTCGTTTCGCTCATGCCGTTGATGTTCGCTCGCGGACGAGCGGTGCAGCCAACACCGATACGGTGCTCTGTCATACCCGGTAGGTATCACCGAGGTATGCTGTGGCCATGGACACCTTGGAGACCCGCGAGTTGAGGTATTTCATGGCCGTCGCCGAGGAACTGCACTTCGGCCGCGCCGCCGAGCGACTCGGCATGGCCCAACCACCGCTGTCCCGGGCGATCCAGCAGCTCGAGCGGCGCCTCGGCGTCTGTCTGCTGGAACGTAACCGCCGCGGCGTCTCCCTGACCGGTGCCGGAGAGGTGCTGCTGCACGAGGGCCGGGCAGCCCTCGACGCGACCGCCGCCGCCGCTCGCCGCACCCGTCGCGCCGGTGGCGCTGATAGTCCGGGTGGCCCCCGCAATCGCCTGGTCCTGGCGTTGAAGGCCGCCGGGTCTCACGAACTGCTGCAGAAGCTTCTCGACGCCTACGCGGCCGAGCCCGATGCCGCGGAGATCGAGGTGCTGCCGTGCGGCATGTGTGAGCAGGCAGAGCTGCTGCGCGATGGCCGCGCTGATGTGGCGCTCATGCACGCGCCGTTCAACTCCCTCGCCGGGTTCGACAGCGAGGAACTGCTGACCGAGGGGCAGATCGCCATCCTGCCCGCCGGGCACCCCCTCGCCGCGCGTAAGACTTTGTCCCTGGCCGACGTCAGCGACGTCCCCGATCTTCCGCTCGCCCGCTGGCCCCGCCACGGCACGTACCCACCCGGCCCGGGCCCCGAGATCCACGACCAGACGCAGCTGGCCCAGCTGATCGCCCTCGGACGCACCGTGGCCGTCTTCCCCGACTCCGCCCGCGCCTGGCTATGGGCCGAGCACACCGCCGTCCCCTTGACCGACGCACCCCCCGTCGTTACCCACATCGCCTGGCCCGCGCACAGCCGCTCCCTCGCCCTCGCCGGGCTGATCCGCACGGCCGCACAGCTATGACCCTCTCTTGCCTTTCATGCTGGAACGCGCCTCTGGTCCTCTTCCGCGAAGTCCTCTAAGTCACTGAGACGGCTCACGATCTCCGGAAACCCCCGCAGGCGTTCCAGCTCCTCGTCGGCGAACACCTGCGTAGCCAACAACGACCTGCAACGAGCCCACAGATCCCCAGCTCAGAAGCCTGATCAGCCATATCCGCCCGATTTTCGGCGAGTACTACGGAGACCCCAAGTCGCACGGCGAACACTCAGCGAAGTGCAAGCAGCCAGTGCCTTGTCCCTTCGCTGAAGTCGGCGAGGGACGTCGCGCCCGAAGGTCCGGAAACACCGCACCGCCCGCCGAGGCGTTGTCACGTTGTTGGGTGCGTGGGTGCCTGACGACGTGTCGGGGCGTGGTGGTGCCGGGTTCCGGGCCGGTGCTCTTGCTGTGGTGGGCCGGCCGACAGCGCCGGTGACCTGGTCCCAGATGGCGAAGCGGATGGTCATTTCAGCTCGGTGTTCGGGTGCGGTCATCTGGTGGCGGCGGGGATTCGATCAGCCTCACCAGCACGTTCACCGTTAGCCGCCGGTCGGTTTCGGCAGGTCGGCCGAATCGGGCGACAGAGTCGCACAGGCGCGAGGACGAGCCCCGCGCCGGTCCGGTCGAGGGGTTGGTCGGAGCAGTCACTCCGCGCCTGTCTGGCCCACCAGGGCGGCGGCGGCGATGCCCGCGAGCGCGGCGGCCTCGTCGTTGAGCGACGCGTCCCCCGTGACGCCGACGGCGCCGAGCAGACCGCCGTCCGAGTCCCGGACGAAGACGCCGCCGGGCACCGAGAGGATCTTCCCGCCCGCGAGCGTGGCGACCGAGGTGAAGAACTCCGGGGAGTCGGCCGCGCGGGCCGCGATGGCGCGGTTGGTCATGCCGAGGGCGAGGACGCCCGAGGCCTTGGCGACGGCGAGGTCGGGGCGGAGGAAGCCCGACCCGTCCTGCCGCCCGAGGGCTACGAGCGCCCCGCCCAGGTCGAGCACCGCGACCGTCAACGGCTTGAAACCTTGCTCGATGCCGTGCGCGAGGGCGGCGGTGACGATGGTCTGGGCCTGCTCAAGGGTGATGGTCACGGACACAGATCCTAGTAGACGAGCGGCGAGACCCGCTCGGTGCCGTTCGGGGGCGCGTCGTACTCCGCGACGATCCGCAGCTTGTACTCCTCGGATTGGCATCGCCCGTCGCCACCCGCACCGGTTTACGAATCTCCGCTCTTTGCGGGTTCTTGTCATGGTGGCTATGCCGAACTCGGCGTCACCAACGCGCCCGCCGGTATCGCACCCCCGGGCCACACTGGCCAGCACCCGCACCTGTTCGACGGTGAGCGGGGTGATGAGCTTGCGGGGGAGCGGCGGGACGGGTTGTCAGGAGATCGTTGTCCCAGTGATCGGTGGGGCCGATAGGTGTTGGAGCGGCGTACTCGTCAACGACGGGACATCTCGTCCCCGCCTCATGGACCGCTGCCGGACCGCGACGCAGGCCGCCCTGCGTCCCGGTCTGCCCCTCGTCGTAGCCGGTCAGGGACGGTGCCGGGCTGGTTCCAACCGGGCACCGGCGGTGCGGGGCCACGGGAAAGACATCCGATGCAGTTGATCTGTCAGGCGACGACGGTTTGCTGCGGTGTCAGTGGGGTGTGACAGCATCCGTCGAATGACGAGTGCACACGCAGGACGCGGCCTGGAGATGTTTCGGGTAGGCGACTTCCCCATCTACACGTTGACCTTCGTACGGGGACTGAGCCCTGTCGAGCTGCTCACCCGCATGGGGGTTGACCAGGGGACCCTCGCACTCCGCGACGGCATGGATCTGTCGGACGACTTCGGCGACGACCTTCTCGACGATGAGGAACCGGTCGTCACCACGGGCATCGACGGCTCATGGACCTGGGCGTGGGAACAGGGTGGTGTGCACGGGCTCGAGGAGCAGATCCTGAGCGCCGTGTCCGTCGGCACTGAGGCCGTTGCCCTGCACTACAACGAGAAGCCGATGTACTGGTTCAAGTACGCGGTCGACGGCGACGTCATCGTCGACTTTCACACGCTCCAGGAGATTGAGCCGACCGGGCAGGACCCGACACGACTCGATGAGTACATGCGGCCGTTGGGGCTCGTCCCTGGCGAGCGGCTCCCTCTCTATGGCGTCCTGTCGCTTGTTGAGAACGCTTTCGGTATCCGGCTGACGCACCCGGGGGAGGTGGACGACCCGCGTATGAGCGGCCGGTTGAGCCCTTTGCCGGAGTGACTCCCCATGTGACTGGACCGTCCCAGTTCGGTGGAGGGGCTGTCAAGCAGCAGTTCAGGAGGGCGCGCCGGTGAGGACTTCCACCTTGCCGGTATCGAGCGAGTAGTAGGCGCCGACCACGGCAAGGGCGCCCTTGCCCACGAGGGGGGCGAGGTCCTGGTTTGAGCGCAGGTCGGTCGCGGTCAACGTGACCTGGGCGCGGGCCATGGTCTCGACCGGGTCGGCGCCGCCTTCCCTCACTGCCTGCTGGTACGCCGGCCGCAGAGCCTTGACGATCGCCTGTAGGTTGCCGGGCAGCGGTTTGCCGTCACGAAAGGACTTGTACGCCGCCTCGACGGCGCCGCAGCGCTGATGCCCGAGGACCACGATGAGCGGGGTGCCACTGGTCATGGGCCCGTACTCGACAGAACCGGTAACTACCGGGCCGACCGCTTCCCCGCCCGTGCGCATCACGTAAAGGTCACCCAGCCCCGTGTCGAAGAGAAGTTCGGGCGGCACTCGCGAGTCGATGCACGAGAGGATCGCCCCGAAAGGCTCCTGTGCCTGGGCCACGAGCTGACGCCGGTTCGGATCCCGGTCGGGGTGTTGAAGATCTCCGCTCACCCAGCGCTTGTTGCCTTCCATCAGTCTCGCGAATGCAGCGGCGGGCGTGGTCGGATGCGTTTTCGGCGAAGGGCTGGTCGCCGAGGTGGCGGCCTTGGTCGATGAGCATCCCGCAAGCGCGACCGTGGCGCTCGCAAGTCCGCAGGCAAGCAGAGCTCTACGGTCCAGAGGTGCTGCTCTGTCCATCGTTCGTTCTCCCTCGGTGCCGCTCCGACACGGCCGTGCGTCTTGACCACGGCAATTGTTCATCGTGGCGTGGGTGAACTGACACCAGGCGCAAGCGGGCGCGGGTGACTTTGCCACCGACGGCCCATAGGAACGGGCTCGGGTGGCGGCTTGAGCCTCTGATGACGAGGCCCGCCCTGCCCGACTGGAGTGCCGATGGGCCGGGTACTGTCCGTTGTCGTGAACATCGAGCGAGGCCCGGACCGGGTGTCTCCCGAAGTGCTGAGCATCCGCTGTCCGAAGTCGTGAACAGAAACACCTGGACTGACGGCGCCTCCCAATGAGTGGTGTGCATCGTGAAAAGTGCAGGTCGGGCGGGCTGGTGTGCGCGGGTTTCGGGGTGCTCGGGCTGGTCGGCGGCGGGTGTCCACGGTGAAGATCGTCTGACCGGTCGGCCGGGACGGTTCTCTGGTTCTGCTGCGCCTGCTTCAGCGGGCCGCCTACGATCCGTCACCGGGGATCTTGGGGCGCATGCGGCCTTGGCCATCTGGGCCAGGACATGCACGTCGCGTTCCCCGTCGATGAGCGCGGCCAGCATCGCCCGTCCGGAGTGGCGCGCCTGCGCCCACCCGGTACCGCCACCGGCCCGCCCGGCGATCACGACCCGAGAATTCTGACGGCGGGTTGGGTGGTGTTGAGGGTTGGAGCCGGGGTCGCCGGGGCCGGGACACCACTAACGTGCTCCTGGTGATGACGGCTGAAGACGTACTGTCCATCCTCGCGGTGCTACGGAAGGCCGACGTCGACACCTGGATCGGAGGCGGCTGGGGCATCGACGCCCTCGTCGGTGAGCAAACCCGCCAGCACCGCGATCTGGACCTGATGCACCGGGAGAACCAGGAATCGGCTGCCGTCGCGGCCCTCGCCGACGCAGGATTCGTCGAGACCCTCGACGGGCGCCCCGTGCGGTTCGTCGTCACGGACCCGGCCGGCCGAGAAATCGACCTGCATCCGCTGGCCTTCGCCGCAGACGGCTCCGCCGTGCAGGCCTCGCCCGACCCGCAGCGACCATTCGTCTATCCCGCCTCGTGCTTCGTCACCGGCACGATTCGGGAAGCCACAGTTCCGTGCCTCTCGGCCCAGCAGCAGGTCTACTTCCATCAGGGCTACGAACCGGCCGACGACGACCGTCACGACATGGCCCGACTCCGACAGGTATTCGGGATCGCCACCCACTTCTGACCGGCCCTTGGGGGCGTCGATAAATTGATGGACCGTGTCACGTCAGCCTGTCGTTGATGTTGCGTGCATGACATAGGCGGCGAGTTCGCTGGGGTCGACGAGTCGGATGGGCAGTGGTTCCGCGTGGTGGCCGTGTTGCTGGAGCAGGGGCCGGACCTGCTTGATCAGGGTGCGCATCTGGTTCTCGCCGATGCGGAAGAGGTGGGCGGTCAGTGAGCAGGGCAGCCCGCGCTGATCGAGAACGGCGGCCCAGATCATGCTTTCCACGGCGAGTTTGCGGTGACGGGGGCGCTGGCCGGTGGGCACTTGATCGATCAACGTGCGTACGTCTGTGGTGAGTTGATCGAGTGCGTGTCGGGTCATCCCGGTCAGTACGGGGTGGGTTGCCATGGCGGTGTCGAAGGTGTGGGCGTGGCGACGACTCCAAATTTGAGAGCGTCAGAGGGCGATATGTGAGCCTTTGCCCGGTTTGCCGTTGAGTGTGGATGAGGCGCAATGATCAGTGGTTCGGGGCGTGGCCGGTACCGGGTGCCGGGCGATGGGACTCAGCGGGCGGGAGGCGGCTCGGACGATGGCCTCCTGCTCCTCGTTGCGGCGTACCTCATGGGGACCTGCGGAGAGTTCCGCCAGGGTGATGGCGCTGATTGCCACCTCGGCGGGGAGTTCTTCGGGGGCCACCCACTTGCGGAGGATCATGATGTTCGTGTCGAGCAGCCCTTGCTCGTACTCAACGGCCATACGGGTCATCCAGCCCTTGCTCGGCGGTGATGTCCTGATCAGCCCGGAAGGCGTCCAGCGAGAGGTCAGGGGCCGTGCGGGACATGACGGCGAACTCGCTGCGCGGGACGAAGTGCCGGCGTCGGCGCAGCGGGATCAGCTCGCCGATGCGGTGGCCGTCCCGGGTGACGGTGAATGCCTGTCCACCTTGGACAGCGTCCATGATTTCTTTGGACCTGGTACGCAGGTCGCGTTGGGTGATCTCGGGCTGCGCGGTCATGCTGTCCACGATAGCCAATGGTGCTATTAGGTGCTACTGGGTAGCACCTAAGTGCTTGGTGGCTATGGCGGTGCGACTGATGAGATGCGTCCACCAACTGGCCCGGGCCGACGAAGAACTGGGACCTGATGGTCGACCGGGATGTCTCGGCCGGCCGCGGGTCGGCCTGTAGTCCGAGCCAGCCGGCCGCGCCGATCGAGTTCAACGACAATCCCGCTGAGACCAACGAGAACTTGACCTCGACGGTGACGAAGTTCGCGGACGGGGACGCGTCGCTTCCTCCCCCCAGCCATGACGGGCTTCGCCTTCTGACCAGGGAGCCCGCGCGGTTCCGCGCGGGCTCGGATGGCACGGCCTGGCGTCTGCCTCGCGGATCAGGGCAGGTTCACCGTGGTGAGACTGCTTGCCGGAGCGCCGGCTAGTGCGCCTTCGATGGCACTGCGCCAGATCGGTCCGGCCAGGGTGCCGCCGAAGGCTTGGCCGATGACGGTGCCGCCGATGCTCTGGCCGTCCAGGTCCTGGGGGCTGACCGAATCGCTGACGACGGTCGCACCGGAGAGTTCGGGGGTGTAGCCGACGAACCAGACCTGCTTGCTCGCGTCCGTGGTACCGGTCTTGCCGGCGCTGTCACGGTCGGTGAGGCCGGCGGGCTTGCCGGTGCCGTCCTGGACGACACCTTTGAGAATGGTGGAGATCATGTCGGCGGTGTTCGGAGACATGACCTGCGTGCAGCCGGCCTGCGGGACGGGCAGGTTCTTGTGGTCCGGTGTGGTCACCGAGGTGATGGCGGTCGGGGCGCAGTAGGTGCCGTGGTTGGCGAACGTGGCGTAGACGTTCGCCATCTCCAGCGGGGTGAGGTCGTTGCTGCCCAGTGTCATGGACGGGACCACGCTGAGCTTCTCGCCGCCGGCCTGTGAGGTGATGCCGAGTTTGTTGGCCATGGTCGCCACATTGCACAGGCCCGTGTCAGCCTCCAGTTGGGCGAAGTAGGTGTTGACCGACTGGGCCATGGCGGCCGGCATCGCGAACGGGCCGACCAGCGATTTGCTGTCGTTGTGCACCGTGCCGCTCTGCGGATATCGGCCGCCCGCGCAGTCCGTCATGGCGGGCCACGGCATGGTGTAGGGGGCCGGGTAGGTCTGCGAAGGCTGGATCCCGTTCTCGATAGCCGCTGCGGCTACGATCGGCTTGAAGGTGGATCCGGTCGGAAAGCCCAGGCCACCGCCCATCGCGGTGCCGACGTTCAGATTGATCTCGGTCTGGTGGGTGCCGACGCCGTACGGACGGCTCTGCCCCATGGCGATGATGTTGCCGGTGCCAGGCTGCACCAGCGTCATAGCGGTCGCGGCCTTGTCCGAGGCGTACACGTGTGAGGTGACCGACTGCTGCAGTGCGCTCTGCGCCTTCGGGTCCAGCGTGGTGTGGATCTGTAGGCCGCCTCGGCTCCACAGCGCCTGCCGGACGGCCGCGGTCTTGCCGAAGGCCGGATCGCTGAGGATGGTCTTCTCTACGTAGTCGCAGAAGAAGCCCTCGCCCGTCTTCGCGGTGATGCAGCCCTGCCGCGGCTTGCTGACCTTGAGTTTGATCGGTGTGGCGATCGCCTTCTTCGCCTGGGCCTGGGTGATGGTGTGGTATTGGGCCATCTTGCTCAGCACCGTGTCACGGCGCTGCTGGGCGAGGTTCTTGTCCACGATCGGGTCGTAGTAGGACGGCGACTGGACCAGGCCGGCCAGCAGTGCGGCCTGCGGCAGGGTGAGGTCCTTGGCGTGGACACTGAAGTAGCGCTCGGCCGCCGCCTCTATCCCGTACGCCTGCTCACCGAAGAAGGTGATGTTCAGGTAGTTGGTGAGTATCTGGTCCTTGCTGAGCGTCTGCTCCAGCTTGATGGCGTAGCGCAGTTCCTGGATCTTGCGTCCGAGGGTCTGCTGCTGTGCGGCGAGCACCGCCTGCTGGTCGCTGCCGGCTTGTTCCACGAAGACGTTCTTCACGTACTGCTGGGTCAGCGTGGACGCGCCTTGGGAGACTCCGCCTGTGGCTGCGTTCGTGTTGAGCGCCCGCAGCACGGCCTTCGGGTCGATCGCTCCGTGCTGGTAGTAGCGGTTGTCCTCGATGTCCACGAGGGCTTTGCGCATGATCGGGGCTATCTGGCTCTCGGGGACGACGGTCCGGTCGCGGTCGTACACGGTGGCTATCAGGCCGCCGTTGGCGTCGTATATCGAGGAGGCCTGGGACAGCGGTGGCGCCGTGAGATCCGCCGGGAGACTGTTGAAATCCTGCACCGCGGATTTGGCGGCCAGGCCCAGCGCTCCCACTGAGGGCAGTGCCAGTCCGGCGACGAGGCCACCTGCCAGGATGCTCAGGACCAGGAGACCAGCGGCGAGTCCGGTCTTCCGCACGGGGGAGCGCTTTTGTGCCATGGGCCCCACTCTAGGTAGCCCAGATCTGAAGACCTTGTGACACCTACTGGGTCCTTCATCACACGACCACTGGCGGGGGCCGTGTAGGTGCCAGAAACCTCATCCGCGCTGGTCAGTGGACATGTGGGCGCTGTCGTGAGGCCCGGCCAGTCGAGCGTGACGGTGGAGGTCTCGCACGCCGTCCTCGCCGCCGACTTCTTCGAGACGAAGACACTGACCGGGGCGACCTTGACCGTCCTGGCGGTGATCGAGCACGCCACCCCTCGCGTGCGGGTCCTCGGGAGGACCGCGTACCCGACCGCAGCCTGGATGACCAAGCTCGCCCGAAACATGGTGATGGACCTTCCGGATACGGGCGCCAGGGTGAAGTTCTTGATCCGCGACCGGGACATCCGCTACCCGGCCGCCTTCGACGCCGTCCTGCAGGCCGAGGGCATCAAGGTCGTCCAGACCGGCGTCCGGATGCCGAGCATGAACGCAATCATGGAGCGATGGGTGCGCTCATGCCGAACCGAGCTCCTCGACCGCACCCTCGTGTGGAACCAAGCCCGCCTGCTCCACGCGCTACGCGAGTACGAGTCGTTCTACAACGAGCACAGGCCCCACCGCAGCCTCGCCAGCGCCGCGCCGCCCACTTCCCGAGCCGATCACCGAACCCGACCGACTCACCCATCTCCACGTCCACCGACGCGACCGCCTTGGCGCCTCCTGCACGAATACCAACGTGCAGCGTGACCAGCACGGACGTGGTTCTTGGCACCTATAACGACGAGGACGGCCCCGAGCACGCCTATAACGACGAGGACGGCCCCGAGCACGCCTTGTATGTCACCCGTGACCACAGCTGGCACGGGGTGCTGTGGTCCTCGGCCCTCGTTACCGAGGACCGCCCGGACAAGATCCCGTGCTGGGTTGGTGCTGGGTTTCCCGATCCGCCATAAGTTACTCGCCCTGTCTTGCGGTCTGGAAAGTGGTACGTTATTGCGTACCGCTCACTGAATGGAGTCAGGCTATGTCCATCACTGCGAGTGAGGCCCGCAAGGCTCTCTTTCCGCTGATCAAGCAGGTCAACGACGATCATGAAGCCATCGAGATCGTCTCCAAGCACGGGAATGCTGTGCTCGTCTCCTCCGAGGACTACGCCGCCTTGCGTGAGGGCTCCTACCTTCTGCGCTCGCCGGTGAACGCGCGCCGGCTGCTCAAGGCCTACGAGAATGCCCTGGCCGACATCAACGTCTCGGAGCGTGAGCTGATCGATCCTGACTCGGCGGACGCCGGGACGGGCGCCGCGTGAGGCTCGTTTTCGAGGATCAGGGCTGGGAGGACTACACGTCCTGGCTCAAGATCGATCGTAAGATGCTCGCCCGGATCAACAGGCTGATCGACGACACCAAGCGTGATCCCTTCTCGGGGATCGGCAAGCCCGAGCCTCTGAAGTACCACTTGCCCGGAGCTTGGTCGCGGCGGATCGATGACGAGCACCGCCTCGTCTACGTGGTCACCGACAAAGAGATCATCATCCTCGCCGCTCGCTACCACTACTGATCGCTGGGAATTCGAGTACGGCGAGAGTGCGCTGGGTTGTCTTTGTCCGGTGGCGTCGATGCCCGATGTAGAACGACTCGAAGTCGCGTAGGGCGTGGAGCAGGTGGCGCTTCGATGCCGCCCCGCCCGTTGCCGGCTGTGGGGCTCGGAAGTCGTCGCGGCACGTCAAGGCCAGGCCGAAGTTGTCGTGGCCTGTGACTTCATGCGGCCGAATCCTTGTGGGGCGGGACCCAGGCCGGCAGCGCGCCGGCCCCGGCGCACGGTGGCCGCGCTGACCTTGTGTCCGAGGCATCGGAGTTCGCTGTGCACGCGTCTGAGGTCCCATCGCGGGTTCACGGCGTAACCGCTTGACCTGCTCGATGGCCGCCGAGACCCAGAGCATCCGCGCGGCATCGCAGGCCGCCCCGTGGGTTGGCGAGCTGCGCGTTCTCGGAGACGCGCAGGTCATCGGGTCCCTCAAGAACAAACGCACTCTCGCGAACTCCTGCTGGGCCACTCTGTTTCCGCCTGCGGAAAAGCAGGCTTTTCCGCAGGCGGAAACACGTGTGCTGGTCTGGCCGAGGCCACGATTCCGTCCCGGGCCTCGGCCCTCCTCTGAGCCATTCTTCTGAGGAGTAAGGACGTGGAGGATGCCAGGTATCTTGCGGTCCGCACCGCGACGGTTGCTGTCCGTTGCCGCGGACTCCGACGCCGTGGTCGCCTCCGCGCCGCCGGTACCCCTCCGGGAGGTGTTCCGGCGTGGTCAGCGCCCGCGTCCGCCGCCGTAACCGCCGCGTCCGCCGCCGTAACCGCCGCGTCCGCCGCCGTAGCCGCCGCGTCCGCCGCCGTAGCCGCCGCGTCCGCCGCCGTAGCCGCCGCGTCCGCCGCCGCCGCGTCCGCCGCCGCCGCGTCCGCCGCCGCCGTGTCCGCCGCCGCCACCGCCACCGCCACGAGTAGGCACCACGATGCTGAAGATACCCATGATCTTCTCCCTTCTAGAGACCAATTAATCAAGATACGTAGCAAAGCGTGAAATGGATGGTTATACCTGGAAAAAACTTACGCAGGCCGACCGGAGAAGCACGTACGCCGGGGGCGCATGTGTGCCGATCCGGGCCGCGATCACGGACGCATCACGTATGCCCCGCCTCATCGCCGCCGGGCCCGGACTGTGAATGGGGCAATCCTGCCGGGACGCTGGCGGGGCGACGCCGCCTGAAACGTGTTCCTCGAAACCGAGACGTCAGGCAGCACCCAGAGCCTTCCGTGCCGTGCGGCACGAGCTGGGACGCGGTGGGCGGCGCGCGCTGGGACGCGATGCCTTCGCCCCGCTCCAGCGGGGCCTGCAGGTCCTGGACGCCGTCGCCGCGGCCGGATCTACCTCACCGCCCCGGTGGTCGGCGCGCTTGCTGCTGTCGCTGCCGCCTACATCCTGCGCGGACCCGGCGGCGGGCCCAGCGGATCCCATTGCTGCGCTCTGCTGTGGGCGGCAGTGTCGTTAGGGCGCGGTTTGGGAAGCGGCGGCCCGGGGTTCTAGGTCGCCGGTGGTCAGGGGATGTTCCGGCGGATCCGGTAGGACGATTCTGCTGCTGGTGTCCAGGTCTGCTGCGACGTGGAGGAGTTCGCCAGACTGCAGGGGCCGCCAGTTGGGGTTGTCGTCCATGCGTTCGCTGGCAACGATGACCGCCGGCGTGTCGGCCAGGGGTGGGGAGCGTACACGGAGGTGCCCGGCGGTTCCGGCGTGGTCCAGCCGGCGTGTGCCGTGGGGCCCGCCGGCGGGGCGTTCCAGCACGTACAGGCCGTGCGTGTCGGGGTAGCGCAGTGCCCACAGCTCATTCGGCTTGGTGAGGATGAGGTTGAGGGCGTAGACCTGCAAGTTTTTGGCGATCCAGACTGCAGCCTGCTCGATACCGGCACCTACGTCACCGCCGTTTGCCTCAATCCGCTGGGTGATCAGCGCGAAGAAGCGTTCGGAGTCGGTATCACCCTTCACCAGCGACTGGGCGCCGCCCAGCTCGGCATCCAGCCGGTCCAGGCCCTCGATGACCCCGTTGTGGGCGAACAGCCGCCCATGTTGGAGGAAGGGGTGGGTGTTGCGCTCCTGCGGGCTGCCGGTGGAGGCGAAACGGACATGGGCGAGGAAGGTTGACGACTCCGCCTCCCGCGCTTCTTCAGCGAAGCAGCGGTCCTCGTAGGCGGCGATGGGCGCCTTGTGGACCTCGGGGACGCCGTGGGCATTGAAGTAGCCCAGGCCCGTGCCGTCGGGATCGCGGCGGCTTTGCTCGCTGAGGCTGTCGGGGGCCTCGAGCAGCCAGAACGTGGCGCGGACCCTGTGCGGGGCGCTGCTCATGCCGAATAGGCGGCACATATGTCGGTCTCCTCCTCGCGAACAGACGTCCGTGACTGGCCTGTGGTCCCGCTATCCGGCTCGCGTCGTCGGATACCCCGGGCAGAACCGGACACACCGGCGACAGGCCCCTTGTCATCACCGAGCACCTGCCCCTTCAGCAGCCCAAAGTGCGGCAAGCACGCACGCCGGCGGCTGAGGTCGCCGCCGGCGCGCTGCCTGAGTACGGCACCGCCACCCCGTTCCCGGCCGAGGCCTCGGGCCCGATCGACTCAGGCATCGTCGGCAAATGCGCCGACGACGCGAGCGGCCTGCTCCTGCTCGTGGCAACCGTCACGGCCTCGTCTCAGGACGAGTGGCGCTACCGCGTTGCAGCCAGGGCGAATCGAGGTCCGCATTGTCCGCGTCCCAGCCATGCGTCTCGCGGGTGTGGAGCCGGATTGCGAGGCCGTCAGGATCATGCAGCGCCAGGAGCCAACCGAGCAGACCGCGCAGGACGGGAGAGTGCGGCACTTGCGCCGCGTCGAGTCGCGCGGCCCAGTTCTTCAGATCCGTCTCGGTGGCGACTGCCAGAGTGACGGGGTCGAAGCCGGACACGGCTGCCGCGGCCTCGGGGGCGAGTCGGAGCTCGATCGGTATGTCGATGCCTGGCACGTGCAGGATGTAGGCGAACAGTCGGCCGTCTGGGGTGAAGTGGTCCCACTTCGGTTGCCGTTCTGCGCCAAGTGCCCGCTCCCACCACTTCAGGCTGACCGCGAGGTCGCTGACAGGGAACTTGAGGTGGTGGATGCCGTCAAGACGGGCTTTGCCGCTGTCGCTCATGGAGTTCTGCCTTCTGCCGGGTCACAGGGAGGACCGGCACGTGGCCGGTGAACACACCGTGGGGGTCGTACCGGCGTTTGATCTCGCGCAGTCGTGCTCCCTTGCCGGCGCCGTAGATGTCGTCTCGATGCGTCTAGATGCATCTAGAGATCCGTGAAGAGGCGGTGGCCGGAGAGGTAGGTCAGCTCGGTCAGTGTCGTTGCCGGGGCTTCACGGGCCATTGCCTCCCGGATCGGACCGGCGTCGACCTGCTGGGAGAAGCCGGGCAAGAAGTCGTCGTGGTGCGAGAGGATCACCTGGCGCGGCCCGAGGAGCCGGGCCTGGTGTGCCACGAAATCCGCCAGCGTGCCCTGAACCGGCTCGCCGTCGACGTTCGCCCGTCCGCCCGCGGCCAGGATTGCCACATCCGGTGAGAGGCCGCGCAGGACACCGGACCAGCTCCCGGAGGTGTCCTGGTAGAGCAGGCTCCCCTCGGGCGTCTCGATCAGATACACAAGTGAGCCGCCGTCACCCTGAGCGCCCTGGGCGGTGGCCCGTAGGTGACTCCCCACCTCCGTGCCGAGAGTGTGGATCCACTCGAAAACCTCCCCGAACCGCGCCTGCTGCTCGTCCAGGAAGAGACCGAGGTCCCCCACGCAGACCTCGTCGGCCGCCGGCGCTCCTTTCTGGGCCCATACACAGGAGTGCAGACTGGGGAACACCCGCACGCTCACGCCTTCGCCCAGACGGATCCGCTCACCGCCGGCAACGGGGATCAACTGCTCCTGGGGCACGCCCTGGGCCAGGAGCACCCGCACCGTCTCGTACGAGCCGACGACCTTGGCGCCGGTGCGCAGCGCGATCCAGTCGGCGCCCCAGAGATGGTCCCAGTGGGAGTGCCCGATCAAGATCCAGTCGGCGCGGTCGACGTCGTCGGTCGTCATACCGACCTGGGGAGCGGAGGTCACCCGGTCCATGTAGGCGTCGAGAAAGACGACCGTGTTGCCGACGCTCAGCCGGAATGTGGCACAGCCGAGCCAGTCGAGGGTGGTTTCCGAGGTGCGCACGGGGGTCCCCGGTGTGAGGGCGGCAACGGGCTTCTTGCCCAGTACCGCGTCGAGGGTTTTTTCGAGAACGGCGTCCGGGTCAGTGACCGCCGCCGGGGCCCGGAAGGCGACGTGTCCGTCCGGGCGTACGAGGACCGCTCCGTCGGCGGCAATGCCGTACGCCCGGGCGAAGCCGTGGTCCTCATCTTCGAGTTCCGCGCCCGGGGCGATTTGTACGGCTCGCAGCGGCAAGGCTCGGCGGTCGCTGACTCGGCGGGCCGCAGCGCGCCAGCTGGCGCCGCCTTCGGTGGTGAGCAGGACGAACGCGTCCTTGAAAAGGTCGAGGGTCGACAGCCGGGTGCCGGTGCGGGCGGTCAGCCAGCGGTGCGGGGCACGGGAGCCGGGGCGGGCGTCGGGTACGTACTCGGTGACCTCGTTGGCGAGGGTGGGCCGGGACGTGCCGTCGGGTACGAGGGCGCCGTGGGTGTAATGGACACCCATATCGAGGCCGTTCCAGTTACCGTACTCCCGCGAGGACTGCACGCGCTCGGCTGAGGGCCTGGACCGGATCTCGGTGACATGCTGCATGTTCTGCTTGGCGAAGTCGCAAATACGCAGGGCTACTTCGCGGCGCTCGGTGCTGTATGTGTCGAGCAGTTCCTCGGAGGCCGAGCCGCGGACGACGGCGGCGATTCGCCAGGCAAGGGCATGCGCGTCCTGGATGCCGGTGTTCATACCCATGCCGCCGAAGGGCGGGATCTGGTGGGCGGAGTCACCAGCGAGCAGGACCCTTCCGCTGCGCAGCTGGGAGGCCACCGTGGCGGCGACGAACCAGGGACGGAAGTTGAGCAGGTCGATCCCCACGTCTTCGCCCGGGGCGCCGATCATGTTCTGGATGAGGGTGATCACGCGCTCGGTGGTGAAGTCATCCGGTGATTCGGTCTCGGCGTCGAACAGCACCCCGCAGCTCCAGTCGTGTTCGCCGTCCAGGGGCTGGAAGACGCCTTCCAGGCCGGGTTCGAGCGTCCAGATCAGGGCGCCCTTGCGGTGATCGGTAAAGCGCGACAAGTCGGCGTGGAAGTGGCTGTTGAGGTACCAGCGGCTCGTTCGCACGCCGTCGAGCTGCACACCCACGGCCTGTCGTACGGTGCTGTTCGCTCCGTCAGCCGCGATCAGCCAGTCGGCCCGCACCTGGTACTGCCGGCCGTCATGGGTGCTGATGTCCGCGGTGACGCCCTCACCGTCGTCCTCCACATGCGTCACCTCGTGGCCGAAGCGCACCTCAGCCTGCGGTTGCGCCGTTGCGGCCTCGTGCAGCAGCGCGTCGATCTCGATTTGCGAGGAAGAGAGGAACGGAGCGGGGCTGTACGCTGCGGTGGCCTTGCGCGACATCGACTCCGAGGGCATGGTTCCGATCTCGTCGCCGGCGAGGGTGGTGCAGTAGACGATGTCCTCGGTCCATTCCGCCGGCAGGCTGATGCCCTCCATGCGGTCCACCAGGCCGAGCGAACGCCAGATCTCTCCGGTTCGGCAGTTCATCCCACGGGCGCGCGGCAATTGGGTGGTACTGGGCCTTTTCTCCACCACTACGTTCGAGATGCCCAGCTCTGACAGCAGCATCGACGCGGTCAGTCCCACCGGTCCACCGCCGCAGATCAGGACAGTTGCATGGTGCATGATTCTTCTCCTCCGAGAGGGCTCGTCTATTCGTTGGCATGCCGCCGGACGCCCAGGGATCGGCTGTCAGTCCTGAGCGGGGGCGGCGAACTCGGGACCGAATCCCCCGGGCGGAAGGGTGTAGAGCCGCACGAGAGCACCCTCGGGGGTCTGAAGGACGAGTGTGTCGCCGATGACTCCGCCCGCAACGGGGGTGTGGGTGACGCCGAGAGCGGTCAGGTGCGCCGTCCACCGGTCGAGTTCGCGGCGGTCGGGCACCCCGAGAGTGACAGGGTCATAACCGGGCAGAGCGCTGCTCGCTGCCGGAAGCAGTAGCAGTTGAAGCGGCACACCCAAGCCGGGCACCTCCAGAACCACCGCGTAGCGGGTCCCGGCATCGTCGATATGGTCGAGCCTGGGTACTCGCCGGGCATCGAAGACAGCCGCCCACCAGGCAGTAGCCGCGTCAAGGTCTGCCACGGGGAGCTTGAGATGGTGCAGGCCGGACAAGGTCGGAGACACAACGGCACTCCAAACGGAAACGATCGTTTCCTTCAGGACATTACACCGGGGTCACACTTCATGACAACGTTCGTTTCTGTTTAAGATGGACCTGTGCCGAAACTGAGTGACCAGCTCCGCGCCGAGCGACGGCTGCACATCCTGACCAGCGCCTGGGGCTGCTTCTCCCGTAATGGCTTTCACGCCACGTCGATGGACGACATCATCACCGCGACGGGAATGTCGTCCAGCGCCGTCTACCGCTACTTCCGCAGCAAGGACGAGTTGATTGACGCAGCAGCCGATGAGGCGCTCGCCGCAATCAGCGCACTCCTGGACAAGCTGCTCGCCGCGGATCCTGTTGCCTCCCCGGCCGGGACACTGACCGCGCTAGTGGATGAGGTGCACGCTCGCGAGGCGCACGCCGACTACGACCTCACCCGCATCGTCATCCAGGCGTGGGGCGAGGCGCTGCGCAGGCCGCCCATGGAGGAACGCACCCGGGCCTTCTATCTCGGGGTGCGCCGCCAGCTGACCGAGCTGGCCGCTCGGTGGCGCGATGCCGGATTCATCTCCCCCGATGCCCGCCCCGAGGACATGGCCAATGTGGTGATGACGCTCATGCCTGGCCTGCTGGTCAATCACCACCTCGTGCAAGAGGTGCCGGTGGACCACCTGGTCGCCGGGCTGGCCGCGTTCGGCGGCGGGCGACCCGGGCAGCGGTAGCCGCTACCCCGGCGGGGAGTCCCACTGGACGCCCCGGTCCCGGTCTTCTTCGAACACCAGCCAGGTACGGGTGGACCGCACGCCGGGGATGTCCTGGATGCGCTCCAGGACGACATGTCGCAGCACGGCGTCCGCACCAGCGTCCGGACGTCGTAGTCGCCGCCGACCAGGGCGAAATGATCGATGTAGGGGATCTCCCGCAGTCGGGCGGAGACCGTAGCGGCCGCGAGCTCCTCGACCGGACGCTCATCCTCAACGAACGGCACCTGCGCCGGACTCTCACCAGATACCTGGAGCACTACAACGGACACCGGCCCCACCGAGCTTTGAGCCAGCTCTGCCCATCGCAAGCCGAGGCCGGACCACCGCGCCCCATCAACCTCGCCGAGCACCACGTCCACCGCACAGCGCTCCTCGGCGGACTCATCAACGAGTACCAGATCGCCAGTTGACACCACCAAGAACCCGCAGATCAGCGGCCTGATCCTATATTTGAGCCCCACAGGCCGGTTTGAGCGCGAGTCGAAGGCGCTCACCAGCTAGGTGAACGCCTTCGCGGCGGGCGCGCTCCGGCGCTGGGAGAGCCTCCCTTACCAGCCCCGAGCCTACGGCCGGTCTTTGGCGGAGCGTACTGGTTACACGGTCTCGGTCGGCACGGGGCCTGGGATCGCCTTGGGGGTATCGGCGGACGGTGCTGTGGGCGCGGCCGCTGCCGTTTCCCGGGCGAGGAAGGAGCCGAGTTCGCCGATGGTGCTCATCAGGGGGGCGGGGAAGACCACGGTGGTGTTCTTGTCCACGCCGATCTCCACCAGGCTCTGCAAATTGCGGAGCTGGAGTGCCACCGGGTGCTCCATCATGATGTCCGAGGCTTCGCCGAGCGCCGCGGCGGCGAGCGACTCCCCCTCAGCGCTGATGATCTTGGCGCGCTTCTCACGTTCGGCCTCGGCCTGGCGGGCCATCG